>NZ_CP119133.2:1273750-2547500 GCF_001636945.3 Streptomyces sp. FXJ1.172
ATGAAGTCCTCACCGGGTTCAGAGTCGCACCGGACGGCTACTGGGGGCTGGAAACGTCGCGCTCCGCCGAGCGCTACGACGTCGACCTGGTCACCTTCGGCAAGGTGATCGGCGGTGGCATGCCCGTGGCCGCGGTCGGCGGCAGGAGCGACATCATGGGACACCTCGCCCCGAACGGCCCCGTGTACCAAGCCGGCACCCTGTCCGGGAATCCGCTGGCCGTCGCAGCCGGCCTCGCCACGCTCCGGCTCGCAGACCAGAAGACCTACGCCCAGCTCGACCAAGCGAGCAGCACGGTCCAGGCAGCGGTGTCCGACGCCCTCACGGCAGCCGGTGTGGCCCACACGCTCCAGTCCGCCGGCAACTTGTTCTCCATCCTGTTCGCTCCAGAGCCGGCCCGGGACTACGAAGCCGTACAGGCGCAGGAGACCTTCCGGTTCCCACCGTTCTTCCACGCCATGCTGGAACAGGGAGTCGCTCTTCCGCCGAGCGTCTACGAAGCCTGGTTCGTCACGGCCGCCCACGACGACCGCGCGCTGGCCAAGATCATCGACGCGCTTCCACACGCCGCTCGCGCCGCGGCCGAAGCGCGCCCGGACTGACAGGTTCTCCGGCTCCAGCAGGCATCGGCCGGGCGAGGTGCGGTGCGCCTCGCCCGGCTGTGTCGCGGCCTGTGCGACCGCGGTCGTCAGGATGCCGAGCCGGCGGTGGTCGTCGTCGGTGCGGTGAGGTCGCTCTCCTCGGGGAGTTCCTCGGTGTCGACGCCTCGTACCTGGGCGAGTTCGTGTTTGAGTGCGGCGAGTTCGGCGCCGCCGGCCATGTGGTTGGTCAGTTCCTCGAGGCTGACCTCGCTGCGGGAGGCGGACAACTCCAGGGTGCCCAGGCGCAGCACGCTGAAGTGGTCGCCGACCGGGAGGAGTCCTGCTTGAGCTTGGCAGTGATGGTCGACTTCACCGACGGCATGTCGGTGCCGTTGACGTAGATGGTGTCCGTCTTCCCGCTGAAGCCCTTCTTCAGACCGGCGCAGCGGGCCTCCAGGGCAACCTGGCCCTGCTCCTGGATGACGCAGAGGGCGTGCCTGGCGCCGAGTTGGCCGAGGCGCTGCCCGAAGGCCTGGCCGGCGATGTTCTCGTCCTGGCCGAAGTACTCCAGCATGCCGAGCTTCTTCCAGTCGCCGACACCGGAGTTGAAGCCGACGACCGGGATACCGGCCGCCTCTGCCTTGGCGACGACGTCCTTCATCGCCTCGGGCTTGGCCGCGGTGACCGCGATGCCGTCCACCTTCTGGTCGATCGCGTTCTGCACCAGGCTGGCCTGGTTGCCCGCGTTCGGGTCGGACGAATAGACGAGCTTGATGTTGTCCTTCGCGGCCGCGGCCTGGGCGCCCTTGCGGATCAGGTCCCAGAAGGTGTCACCGGGAGAGGCATGGGTGACCATGGCCACGGTCATGCGCGGGGTCGTGGCCCTGCCCGCGGAGACCGCCGCGCCGCCTTCCTCGGACTTCTTGCCGCCATGGCTGCTGGAACAGCCCGCGGCGAACAGGGCGCCGGCGAGAACGTGGCGGTCAAAGCGGCGGCTCGGTGGTGTCTGTGCATGTCCCTTGCACCTCACTGTCGTGACAAGGAGGCCGGTTCGGCCCGGCGTGACGAGCGAGTGATGGGGAACGCCGGGTGCGGCGGAGGGGTCTGGTCGGCGGCAGCCTGGGGTGTGCGCTGCTTCTCGGGAATACTGGAGCGCGCCACTAGCGCGCTCTAGTGCCCGTACTGTGAAGCGCCCCCGTGGTGGTGTCAATAGCTTTGTCAGGACGTCCCAACAAGGCAGGTGGCGGCGGCGTCGGACGGGGCCCGGACGAGGCCTCGGCCTCAGGCGTTCTCGACGCCCTCCTGGAGTCCGGCGCCGGCCGGATTCGTCCGGAGTGTCTTCTCGCTGCGCGGTAGCAGCAGCGGGGTGGCCAGGAGGAGGACGCCGTCTGCGGCGATCGCGGTGCGCGGACTGGTGACGGCGGCCAGCAGGCCCCACACGGCGGTCAGGGCCGCGATGGCCGCGCTGGTGCTGACGGACCACGCGGACAGGGTGCGGGCGACCCGGTCGGGAGCGGTGTGCTCGAGCCGGTAGGTGGCCAGCAGCGGGTTGAACAGGCCGAGGCAGGTCACCAGGCCGAGCTGGACCGCGATGACGAGAACGATCCCGGGGACACCCGGCCGGACGAAGGCCAGCCCGAGCGGCCAGCACACGCGCAGCACCCCGGTGACGAGCAGCACCCGCCGCGCCCCGAACCGCGCGGCGAGCGGCCGCGCGAGGCGTGAGCCGACAAGGCCGCCGACACAGGGGAGCGCGAACGCGAGACCGTACTGCCACGGTGCGAACCCGAGGTGGCCCAGCAGGAGGACGGCGAGCAGCGGCTCGGAGGCCATGATCAGGCCGCTGACGACGAGCACGTTGAAGAACAGCGGGCGCAGCCCCGGATGGGTGAGGATGTGACGCCACCCCGCGAGCAGGTCGGCTGACCGCAGCCGCGCCGTACCGGTACGCGCGGGGCGCGGCTCGCCCCCGCCGATGGCGCGGATGCCCAGCGCCGAGAGCAGATAGCTGACCGCGTCGGCCAGCACGGTCGTCACCGGCCCGAAGATCCCGATCGCGGCTCCGCCGAGGGGCGGTCCGATCACCGTCGCGGTCCATGTCGTGGACTCGAAGCGGCTGTTCGCGACGAGCAGGTCCTGCGGCGGTACGAGCGCCTTGAGGTATGCGCCACTGGCCGCTTTGAAGGCGATGTCGGCCGCGGCGACGACGACGCAGACGACGAGGAGTTGTGCGAAGCCGAGCAGACCGAGCGCATACGCGGCGGGGACGCTGAGCATCGCCGCGCACCGCGTCAGGTCCGCCGCCATCATGACCGGGCGCTTGCGACGGAACTCCACCCACGGGCCGAGCGGCACCGCGACCGCGGCCCCCACGGCCCGGCCGACGGCGGCCAGCGCCGCGACCTGGGCCGGTCCACAGTGCAGCACGAGTACCGCGAGCAGCGGAAACGCGCCGAGTCCGAGCCCGCTGCCGTAGGCGCTGACCGCGTACGCCGCCCACAACCACCCGAAGCGCCGCCCCAACGCCCGCCTGCCCGCCATCTCCCACGCACCCCGCATCCGACCGAACGACCACCTGCCGACCCCGCTCATCCAAGCGAGTCGGGGGCGGCTGGATCAAACAACCGATCGGCCATGGCCGCACAACCATCCGTTGTGTGGTTAGCATGCTCGGCGTGGATCTCGACGCTGTGCGCACCTTCGTCGCCGCCGCCGACGCCGGACGGTTCCAGGACGCCGCGGCCGAGTTGTCGATCAGCCAGCAGGCCGCGTCCAAACGTGTCGCCGCGCTGGAGAAGACCCTCGGCGTACGGCTGTTCACCCGTACCGGGCGAGGCGCGCAGCTCACCGTCGACGGCCAGGCGTTCCTGCCCCACGCCCGTGATGTGCTGCGGGCCGAGGAACGGGCGGTCGCCTCGGTCCGTCCAGGCCGGCGCGTGCTGCGCGTCGACGTGATCGGACGCCGGCTCGGCCCGGCCGACGTGCTGCGCGACTTCCACCGCGCGCGCCCCGCGGCCGAGCTGGACGTGGTGACCCTCCCGGACGTCGACACGGCCCTCGAGGCCATCCGGTCCGGCGCCGTCGACGTGTCCTTCCGCGCCGTCACGATGCCCGGCCGGCGGCTCCCGGACGACATCGGCGCCGTCCGGGTCTTCGACGAGCCCGTCCAGCTGCTCACGGGACCGGCCCACCCCTTCGCCGCGGCCCGCGCGGTCAGGCCCGCCGAGCTGGCCGGGCACCGGATCTGGATGCCGGGCCTCGTGCCCGGGAGCGAGTCGACCGCCTACTACGACGCCCTGGCCGCCGCGTTCGGGCTCACCATCGAGATCACCGGTCCCGACTTCGGCGCCGAGCCCCTGCTGGACGCCGTCGCCCGCTCCCGGTCCCTGGTCACCTTCGTCGGCGACCGCACCCGTCTCGTCTGGCCCGCCGACCACGGGCTGCGCCGCATCGCCCTGCACGATCCGGAACCGGTCTACCCGCACTCGCTGCTGTGGCACCGCGACAACCCGCACCCGGCACTCACCGCGCTCCGCGACCACCTGCGCTCCGGGCGGTTCACCCGCTCCGGCGGCGAGACCTGGACCCCGGCCTGGGCACACTGATCCCGAGGCCCGCGACCTCACACACGAGCACCGTACGACCACGAGGACCGTACGACCACGTCTCGGCACCCACACCCAGCACCCCCTCGGCCCCCCGTGCCCGGCGTCCGTATGCTCCGGGCATGAGACTCTTCCGGCCGCGTGGCCGAAACAACGCGGGAGCGCCCGCGTCTCCGCTGGCCCGGGCCATAGGCCTGCTCAAGGCCGGCCGGTACGCCGAGGCGGAGGCCGAGGCCCGTGAGGTGGCGTCGGCCCGCTCCGCGCTGCGCCGCGACGATCCGTACGCGGCACAGGCATGGAGCATCGCCGCGGTCACGATGGGCTTCCAGGGCCGCCATGCCGAGTCCCTCGCCGTGTACGACGAGTTGCTGCCGGTGTTCGGCAGCGGATTCGGCGCCGAACATTGGCAGACCCTGAAACTCCGCTCGGACCGCGCCCAGACCCTGATCGCCCTCGACCGGCACGCCGAGGGCGAGGCGGAGTGCCGGGCCGTCGCCCGCATCGCCGACCGCGGCACCGGTCCACAGCTGCCGCTCATCGCCGTCGCCGCCCGCAACGGACTGGTCTTCGCCCTCAACGCACAGGGCCGTCACGCGGAAGCCGAGACACTGGCCCGCGACGTGCTCGCCCGTGACACGCTCAACTGTGACACGCTCGCCGGCCACCCCGTCGAGGGGCGGCTGACGCTGGTCCTGCGTCTCGGTCTGGCCCGCAGCCTCAGTGGCCAGGGTCGCCACGAGGAGGCGCTCGCCGAGGCCGAGCGGATCGCCGCGCTCGCCCGGGACTTGCCCGAGGAAGCCACCCGCCCGGAGACGGGCGCCGTGGAACTCGTCGTCGCCACCGCTGAGTTGGGCCTGGGCCGCGCTGCCGAGGCCCGCGCCCGGGCCGCCGCCGCCCACGACGCCTGCCGGGCCGTCCTGGGCCCGGACCATCGCCGCACCGCCGAGGCCCGGTCGCTGCTCGACCGTATCGACGGCCACTGCCCCGACACCCGCTAGATGGGTTCCGGGGCCCGGGTTCCGGGGCGTCAGGCGTAGTGCCGGTACACCGCCTGGGCCACGCAGGCCGGCTTGTCGCTGCCCTCGACCTCGACGGTGAAGGTCAGCAGCATCTGGACGCCGTTGCCGCTGACCTCCGCCACGGAGTCGACGGCGCCGTGCAGCCGGATCTTCGCGCCGACCGGTACGGGACTGGGGAAACGGACCTTCTCCAGGCCGTAGTTGACGCTCATGGACGTGCCGGTGATGTGCAGCAGGTCGCCGAAGAGCGGGATGATCAGGGAGAGGGTGAGATATCCGTGGGCGATGGGACCGCCGAAGGGGCCCGACCTGGCCCGCTGCGGATCGGTGTGGATCCACTGGTGGTCGTCGGTGGCGTCGGCGAAGGTGTTGACGCGCTCCTGGGTGATCTCCAGCCAGTCGGTACGGCCGAGGTCGCGGCCGGAGAGGGCGAGGAGGCCGTCGAGGCCGTCGGCGTGCAGGGGCATGGGGGTTCCGCCTTTCGTGCTTTCGTGAGGGGGCCGGGGAGTCGTCCGGCCGGGTGCCGGGTCAGGGGTGGGCGTAGGACGCGCGCACGGCGGCCTTGACGATCTTTCCCGAGGCCGTGCGGGGCAGGCTGTCGGCGAACGCCAGGGTCCTCGGGATCTTGTACTTGGCCAGCCGGGTCCGTACGTGCGCGAGGATCTCCTCGCCACCGGCCCGCACTCCGGGCTCCAGGACGAGGACCGCGTGGCCGACCTCGCCCCAGACCTCGTGCGGCACACCGACGACGGCACATTCACGGACCGCGGGATGGGTCAGCAGGGCGGCCTCGACCTCGGCCGGGTACACGTTCTCGCCGCCCGAGACGAACATGTCCTTGACCCGGTCGACTATGTAGGCGTAGCCGTCCTGGTCGGTCCGCGCCACGTCACCGGTGCGCAGCCAGCCGTCGTCGGTCATGGCGGCCCGGGTGTCCGCGGGCCGGTTCCAGTAGCCGGCCATGACGTTCGGGCCGCTGACGAGGATCTCGCCCCGCTCTCCCGGGGCTGCTTCACGGCCGTCGGGGTGCACCACGCGGGTGTCGGTGAAGAAGTGCGGCACGCCCGCGGAGCCCGCCTTCGCCGAGGTCTGCTCCCGGTCCAGGAAGAGGACTCCGGGCGCGGCCTCGGTCATCCCGTAGCCCTGGCTGAAGGCCAGTCCGCGCGCGAGGTAGGTTTCGATCGTGCGAGCGGGCACGGGTGCCCCGCCGCAGGTGAGAGTGCGCAGGCTGGACAGGTCCGTCGTCGCCCACCGGGGGCGGGCGGCGAGGGCGTCGTACATGGTGGGCACCCCGAACATGTACGTCACCCGCCGGCGCTCGATGATCTCCAGTACCCGTTCGGCGTCGAAGGCGCCGAGCAGGATCGCGCGGCCGCCCTTGAGGAAGGTGGGCAGACACGTCATGTTGAGCGCGGCGGTGTGGAACAGCGGGGCGACGACCAGCGTGACCTCGTCGCCCGCCAGGTCGGTGTCGACCAGGACGTTGACGCTGTTCCAGACGATGTTGGCGTGGGACAGGACGGCACCCTTGGGGCGGCCCGTGGTCCCCGAGGTGTACATGATCATGCAGGGGTCGTCCGGGGCGACCGGCTCGTCCAGCGGCTCGGCCTCGGCGCCGGCGAGCAGGTCGTCGTAGCCGGGGGTGTCACCCGGAGCCGGGGCGAGGGCGATGCGGTGACGTACGCCGGCGTCCGCCGCCGCGGTCGTGGCCGGCCGGGCGTGCTCGGGGCCGTGCACCAGGACGGTGCTGCCCGAGTCGATGAGATTGTACGTCAACTCCCCTTCCGTGAGGCGGGTGTTGAGCGGTACGAAGACGGCGCCGAGCGTGCCGGTGGCGAACAGGGTCTCCAGGAAGGCAGGATGGTTGGGGCCGAGGTAGGCGACGCGGTCGCCGCGGGCGACTCCCAGGGCGCGCAGGGCGTGGGCGAGGCGCAGTACCCGCTGGTGCAGTGCCCCGTAGGTGATCTCCTGGTCCTGGTGCACGAGCGCGATCCGGTGCGGGGTCTTGCGGGCCCGGCGGGCGGGCCAGGAGCCGAGGCCTTGGTTCAGCACGGCGTCTCCCTCCGTCAGTCCTTGCGCAGGCCGAGCAGGCGGGCGGCGTTGTCCTTGAGGATCCTCGGCCTGACCTCGGGTTTGATGTCGAGGCCTGCGAAGTCGGCGAGCCAGCGGTCGGGCGTGATGACCGGGTAGTCGGAGCCGAAGAGCACCTTGTCCTTCAGCAGCGTATTGGCGTACCGGACCAGCTGGGGCGGGAAGTACTTCGGCGACCAGCCCGACAGGTCGATGTGGACGTACGGTTTGTGCGTGGCGACGGCCAGGGCCTCGTCCTGCCAGGGGAACGACGGGTGCGCGAGGATGATGCGCAGTTCGGGGAAGTCCACGGCCACGTCGTCGACGAGCATGGGGTCGGAGTACCTGAGCCGGATGCCGCCGCCACCGGGGACGCCGGCGCCGATGCCGGTCTGGCCGGTGTGGAACAGCGCGGGGACGCCGAGTTCCTCGATGGCCTCGTACAGCGGATAGGCCATCCGGTCGTCCGGCGAGAACCCCTGCAGGCTGGGGTGGAACTTGAAACCGCGCACCCCGTACTCCGTCACCAGGCGCCGGGCCTCTCGTACACCCGCGCGGCCCTTGTGCGGGTCGACGCTCGCGAACGGGATGAGGGCGTCGGCGTGGGCCGCGCAGCTCTCGGCGATCTCCTCGTTGGGGATGCGGGGATGACCGGTGGCGTGCTCGGCGTCCACGGTGAACACCACAGCGGCCATGCGGCGTTCACGGTAGTGGGCGGCCATCTCCTCGATGGTGGGCTGCCGGTGGCCGTGCGCCTTGAAGTACTCGGCGGAGGCGCCGAGGAGTTCGGGGCTCAGCGAGGCGTGGCCGTCCCTGGAGATCTCGGCGTGGGTGTGGACGTCGATGGCGGTCAGCGCGCTGACATCGATCGCCGGGGCGGCCATGTCATGCCTCCGGTGCCTGGGGAGCGGGGATGCCGTAGGTCTCGGGCTCGGCGCCCACACCGGTGTGCCAGTGCCCGGCGATGGCGTCGGCGCTCCAGCCTCCGGCGGCGAAGGCGACGGCCTTCTCCCGCGGGTGTGCCCACAGGGCCAGCCGGTCGCCGCCGATGCCGATGGCCTGGCCGGTGATGTCCTTGGCGGCGTCCGAGGCGAGGAAGGTGATCAGGCCCGCGACATCCTCCACGGTGCCGAGCCCCTCGTCCCGGCGCAGCCAGTCCGGCAGGGGGGCGCCGGTGCGTTCGGACTCGGCGATGAGGGGCGCGAAGGCGGGGATGGTCCTGGTCATCTCGGTGGCCGCGACCGGGACGACGGCGTTGACGGTGATGCCGGCCCTGGCCAGCTCCATCGCCCAGGTCCGGGCCATGGCCACGATCCCGGCCTTGGCGGCCGCGTAGTTGGTCTGGCCGAAGTTGCCGCGCTGGCCGGCCGGGGAGGAGATCAGCACGATACGGCCGCCGGTCCCCTGCTCGCGCATCCGCACGGCCGCGGCACGGGCACAGGTGAAGGTGCCGCGCAGGTGCACCTTGACGACGGCGTCGAAGTCGTCGTCCGTCATCTTCCACAGCACCCGGTCGCGCAGGATGCCCGCGTTGGTGACGAGGACGTCGAGCCGTCCGAACTCCCGTACCGCGGTCTCGACGAGTTGCCCGGCCGCCGCGCTGTCGCCCACCGCGGCCACGGCACCGACGGCCCTGCCGCCCGCGGCGGTGATGGTGCCGACGGCGGTGTCGACGGCGCCGGGATCGACGTCGTTGACGACGACGGCGGCGCCGGCCGCGGCGAGGGCCTGGGCGTACGCCAGACCGAGCCCGCGGCCGCTGCCGGTGACGACGGCGACCTTGCCGTGCAGATCCATGAGTGCGCCTCTTCCTGGGGTCCAGGTCGACAGATCGACAGGAATCCTGTTGGTTGCGCCAGTGTTCTCTTCCGACAGGATTCCTGTCAATGGCTTAGGCTGGCCGACGTGACCGAGATCGGCATCGGGGAAGGCACGGCATGACACAACCGGCGAAGTCCGCGGCGGCACGAGGTACGGAGACGGGCCCTTCCCTGCTCTACCTGCTCAAACGCACCGAACTCGTCGTGCGCGCGCGCCTGGAGGAGCTGGTCAGGCCGGCCGGCATCACGGCCCTGCAGTACACCGCCCTCACGGTGCTGGAACGGCACGACGGAATCTCCGCCGCCCAGCTGGCCAGGGACTCCTTCGTCACGGCCCAGTCCATGGCCGACATGGTCCGCGCCCTCGAGGCCCGCGACCTCATCCGCCGCGAACCGAACCCCGGCAACCGCCGCGAGAAGATCATCCTCCTCACCGGCACGGGCCGCCGCCTCCTGGCCGACTACGCCGAAGCGGCCCGCCACCTCGAACACCGCATGGTCCAGGACCTGACCCCCCAGGAGGTGACCCGCTTCCGCGACGCCCTCAAGAGCGCACACCGGGCGCTGTCCTGAGAGGAGGAGACGGCCCTGGAGGACCTCGCCGGCGCCGGCGAGGTGCCGGCCGTTCCCCCGCCGCGCGGCACCACCTGAACGGGTTCACGGCTCGTACACCCCACGGCACGACGGAAGTTGACCGCTCGTCGGCCGGCCGACACCCCGCTTAGCCGGAATCGGCCGTGGACGCTGTGACTGCCGGGGCCGCGGGCTTATGGTGAGCCGTCACCTGCGGCCGCCCTGAGGGGAACTGATGTTGCTCGGGACCAGAATCGCCCGTTACGCCACCGGCTGCGCGGCAGCCCTTCTGTTCAGTGCCGGACTCACCACGACGGCATCCGCCGACAGCACCACGGCCGACCCGAACCCGGTCGCCGAACAGCTCGACGCCTTCTGGACCCCGGCCCGGATGGCCGCCGCCCTGCCCGCCGACGTCCTCAAGGGCGCCGAGACGGGTACGGCAGCCCCTTCCCCCACGGCGTCCCCCGCGGTCGACGGTCCGCGGCCGGGCGAGTACATCCCGCCGAGCCGGAGCTTCGACGGCATCCCGCAGGCCGGCACCTTCTTCTGGACCGACGCCACCGGTACCGGCCGCACCTGCAGCGGATCCGTCGTCCGCAGCCCGGGCCACAACCTGGTGCTGAGCGCCGGGCACTGCCTCAAGGGGTACGCGGGCACCTCCCCGAAACGGCATCTGGCCTTCGTCCCGCAGTACCACGACGCGCTCAAGCCCTTCGGTATCTTCCCGGTGCGGACCGACGGCGTCTACGTCCCGCAGGAGTACTACGACCTGGGCGAGCACGCCGGGGCCGAGTACGACTTCGCCTTCGCGGTCACCGAGCCCAATGAGGACGGCACCCTGCTCCAGGACGCGGTCGGCGGGGCGCGGTTGCTCACCGGGACCGGCTACTACCACGCCCCCGTGCGGATGATCGGCTACCCGTCGGGGGCCGACAAGCCGCTGGAGTGCTGGAGCTGGACCACCCGCTGGGACAGCGACGACCCGGCCGACCCGGGTACGTTCCCGCGGATCGCCTGCGACGCCTTCGTGGGCGGTACCAGCGGCGGCCCCATGCTCCTGCCCTGGCCCGGCGGCTGGGCCGTCATCGGGGTGATCGGCGGCTACCACACGGGCGGCAACACTCCCCAGATCTCCTACAGCGCCTACTTCGGCGCGGCCACCCGGGCCCTGTACGACGCGGCGGTCAGCGGCGCCGCGCCGGCCGGTCCGCACCTCACGGCCGGCTGACCGGCGGGCCCGGGCCTGACCGGAAATCGGTGCTTGCACGTCCACTGCCAAAAGCCCGTCACCGTGGCACGATGATGGTGAACATCGCCCTATTTGAGGGGGTGCGCGCCATGGCCGTATCAGAGGCGACGCCCGGTCCGAACACCCGGAAACCGGGGCTGCGGCGTGAGATCGGGTTCGTAGGGCTGATCTGGGCCTCGGAGGGCTCGATCATCGGGTCCGGCTGGTTGTTCGGCGCCCAGGGGGCGTTGGCGGCGGCCGGTCCGGCGGCGATCATCTCCTGGGCCATCGGCGGCGTCGCGATCCTGATCCTGGCGCTGGTGCACGCGGAGCTGGGCGGGATGTATCCGGTGTCGGGCGGCACCGCCCGCTTCCCGCACTACGCCTTCGGCGGCGCCGCCGGCGCGTCCTTCGGCTGGTTCTCCTGGCTGCAGGCGGCCACGGTGGCGCCCATCGAGGTGCTCGCCATGATCACGTACGCCCAGCACTACTCCTGGGCGGACGGCTGGGAGAAGGTGAGGAGCGGGGAGCACGTCCTGACCCCGCCCGGCATCGCCGTGGCGGTGGGGCTGATGGCCGTCATCACGGCCATCAACTTCCTGAGCATCCGTCTGCTGGCCCACACCAACAGCGTCGCGACCTGGTGGAAGGTCGGCATCCCGCTGCTGACGATCTTCGTGTTCGCCATCGCCCAGTTCCACACGGCCAACTTCACGGCGGCCGACGGCTTCGACCCGTACGGGGCCAAGGGCATCCTGTCCGCCGTGTCCACCAGCGGCATCATCTTCGCCCTGCTGGGCTTCGAGCAGGCCGACCAGCTCGCCGGCGAGAGCGCCAACCCCAAGCGGGACATTCCGCGGGCGGTCATCGGATCGATCGTCCTCGGCATCCTCATCTACATCCTGCTGCAGGTCGTCTTCCTCGCCGCGCTGCCCGCCTCCCAGATCGGCAGCCACTGGGCCACCTCCGCGTTCACCGCGCTCAGCGGACCCTTCGCCCAGGTCGCCACGCTCATCAGCCTGGGCTGGCTGGCCACCGTCCTGTACCTGGACGCCGTGATCTCCCCCGCGGGCACCGGCCTGATCTACATCACCGGTTCCTCGCGGGTCTCCTACGGCCTGAGCCGCAACGGCTATGTGCCCTCCGCCTTCGAGGCCACCGATCGGCGTGGTGTCCCCTGGGTCGGTCTGATCACCGCCTTCGTGATCGGCTGCATCTGCTTCCTGCCCTTCCCGAGCTGGCGTTCCCTGGTCGGGCTGATCACCAGCGCGAGCGTGCTCATGTACGCCGGTGCGCCGCTGTCCTTCGGGGTGTTCCGCAACCGGCTGCCCGAGGCGCACCGTCCCTACCGGCTGCCCGGTGGCGGCTGGATGTCGCCGCTCGCCTTCATCGTCGCCAACCTGCTCATCCTGTGGTCGGGTTGGACCACCGACTGGAAGCTGGGCGTCGCCATCCTCATCGGCTACGTCATCCTGGTCGCCAACCGCGTCTTCAAGATGAACCCCATCACGCCCCAACTCGACCTGCGTGCCGCCCAGTGGCTGCCGGTCTACCTGGTCGGCATGGGCCTGATCGTCTACCTCAGCGACTTCGGTCCGCTCAAGCACCCCTGGTTCCCGCTGTGGTGGGACATCGGGGTCACCGCCGTCTTCAGCCTCGTCATCTACTACTGGGCGATGGCGGTGGCACTGCCGACCGAGCAGATCCAGCGCATGATCGACAAGGTCGTGGTCCCGGAGGAAGAGGAGATCCTCTGACCGCCCGGGCTCAGCCCAGCCGGAACTTCTGCGCGGCCGAGCCGTTGCAGTCCCAGATCCGCAACCGGGTGCCATCGGCCGTCGCACCACTGGGCGAGTCCAGACACCGCCCCGACTGAGGATTCAGCAGCGAACCATCAGCCTGCTGCACCCACTTCTGCCCACCCACACCATTGCAGTCCCACAACTCCACCTCGGTCCCGTTCGCCGTCCCGTCGCCATTGATGTCCAGGCACCGGCCGATGGTGCTCAGGCTGCCGTCGGCGCGGTGGGTCCAGTGCTGGTCGACCGCCCAGGACTGGCAGCCCCACAGCTGTACGGCGGTGCCGTCGGTGCCGGTGTCGTCGCCCGCCACGTCGACGCACGTGCCGCCGGGGCCGGCGACGGGAGCGCCCCCGTCGACCGAGAACTTCTGCGCGGCCGAGCCGTTGCAGTCCCAGATCCGCAACCGGGTGCCATCGGCCGTCGCACCACTGGGCGAGTCCAGACACCGCCCCGACTGAGGATTCAGCAGCGAACCATCAGCCTGCTGCACCCACTTCTGCCCACCCACACCATTGCAGTCCCACAACTCCACCTCGGTCCCGTTCGCCGTCCCGTCGCCATTGATGTCGAGACACCGGCCCAGCGTGCTCAGGCTGCCGTCGGCGCGGTGGGTCCAGTGCTGGTCGACCGCCCAGGACTGGCAGCCCCACAGCTGTACGGCGGTGCCGTCGGTGCCGGTGTCGTCGCCCGCCACGTCGACGCACGTGCCGCCGGGGCCGGTGATGGTGCCCTGGGGGCCGTTCGGGACGTTCGTCTCGCCGGAGTAGCCGACCGAAATGATGTTCGCCTGGACCGCGTTCTCGGCGGCGTCGGTCGGGTAGCCGGAGACCATCACTCCCTCGAAGAACGTGCCCATGTTCCAGTTGCTGTTGTCGCCGCCGGTCCCGAGGATGATGCCGCCCTCCTGCTGCATGGGCCGGTAGCCGCCGCGGGTGGGCAGGGCGCCGTCCCACCAGGTGGTGAGCCCGCCGGACTGGGCGTCGCCGCCCTTGAGCGCGTACCGCGTCTGCCCGTCGTTCTTCAGCACGGCGGTGACGTAGGTGCTGTTGTTGCCCCGGTTGGCGGTGTTGGACCCGTTGTCGCCCTGGAACATGCCGTTCTCCAGGTCGGCCTCGACCCAGGGCCCCGACCCGGTGCAGGGCGCGAAGTAGCAGGTCGTCGCGAGACTCACCGCGTCCATGTGACCGTTGCCGGTGTCGGCCGGGGTGCTCTCGGCATTGCCGTAGTCGAAGCAGCACGCCGAGCCCACGTGGGTACCGCTGGCCACCATGTAGGCGCCCTCCGCCTGGCCGCCGGCGGCGGCACCGGAGGCGGCGCCGGTGTACCGGTAGCCGACGCCGGGTGAGATCCACACGCCGTACGCCTTGTGTCCGCCGGCGTTGACGGCGATCTCGGCGGCGTCCGCGCCCCGGTCCGCACCCATCCCCGAGGTGCCCGCCGGGCCCGGGGTCAGGTCGTTGTGCCGGGTGGTCTGGTCGTAGATCTTCGTGATCGCGCACGTGGTGTCGGCGCAGAACCTGTCCTGCCGGCCGGCGTCGGCGTAGCCGCCCGGGGCGAGCAGGCCGATGTCAGTGCCGGCCCCGTCGGAGGCGCGGGTGACGCGGTACAGCGGGCCGTCGTAGGAGGCGAAGAGCGCGCGTACGGTGCTGTGCGCGGCGACGCAGGGTGTGCCGGCGCCGCCGTAGATGTCGCAGGGCAGCTGTGCCGCGGCGGCCCGGGACGGTCCGGGCAGACCGAGCACGGCACCCAGGAGGAGGCCGACGACGGTCAGGAACGAAGCGAGCGGTCTGTGGCCTGCGCGCATGCTGGGCTCCTCGATGCGATGGGGGAGTGATTCCGGTTCGGGACGGTCGAGTTGGAGCGCTGGGCAGCCGATGCGGAAGGTACGCACGCCGACGAACGACGTCAAGATTTGTTGCCTTTTGACTTATGGAAAGTACTGGGCGTGAGGCAATGTGAGTGATTCCTGGGTGATATGACGTCACGTCAGGTGATTTTCGGCTTGTGTCGGCGGCCGGGCGGCTGGTTCTTCTTCGCGCGTCCTTGACAGCGGGGGCGCAAGGGTCCAGCTTCGGGACAACGTTGTCGAAGGGACGGTCACGATGACACGATCCACACGACTCAGAAGACACGGCAGAACTCGCTTGTTCCCGGCCCGGTTTCTGCCCCCCTTCCGACTCCCGTCCGTACTGGCCGCCGGCGCCCTGATGGTGGGTGCGGCGGCCGCCCCCGCGTTCGCGGCCGGCGCCCGGCCCGCCCTGGTCACCGACCCCACCTCCCTCGTGAACCCGTTCATCGGGACCACGCACGCGGCGGACGACTTCCCCGGCACCGACATGCCGTTCGGGATGGTCCAGTGGAGCCCCGACACCCCGCACAAGCCGGACGGCGGCGGCTACGAGTACGACGACTCGTCCATCACCGGCTTCGGCCTGACCCATATCGCCGGACCGGGCTGCCGGGCCGGCGGTGACATCCCGGTGCTGCCGACCGTCGGCACGGTGAACACGAGCGCCACGGACGGCTTCTCGCACGCCCAGGAGTCCGCCTCCCCCGGCGCGTACACGGTGTCGCTGGACAACGGCGTCAAGACGGAGCTGACCGCGACCACCCGCAGCGGCATGGCGCGCTTCACCTTCCCGGCCACCCGGCAGGCGAACCTGCTGTTCAAGCTGACGAACAGTCAGAATGGCGACACGGCCACCCAGTTCCACGTGGTCAACAGCAAAGAGGTGCGCGGAAGCGTCACCAGCGGGAACTTCTGCGGCGAGGGTAACTCCTACACCGTCTACTTCGACATGGTGTTCGACCAGCCGTTCCAGCACAGCGGTACCGCGCTGGCCACCGCCACGCCCACCACGCCGAGGACCGACGTCTCGCCCAGCACCCCCGAGGCGCCGAACAAGCCCGTGCTGCACGGCACAGTACCCGGTGCGGCGCGTCCCTTCGCCACCAGGGCGAACGGCTCCGACGGCTATGTCACCTTCGACACCACCACCCATCGCACCGTTCAGGCCAAGGTCGGCATCTCGTACGTGTCGGCCGCCGGCGCGGTGGGCAACCGCACGGCGGAGAACGCCGGCTGGGACTTCACCAAGGTGCGCGGGGCGGCGCGGAACGCCTGGAAGTCCCTCCTCGGCCGGGTCCGGATCGCGGGCGGGACCGCCGCCCAGCAGACCGTCTTCTACACGGCGCTCTACCACGCGCTGCTGCACCCGAACGTCATCAGTGACACGGACGGCCACTACCCCGGCTTCGACGGCAAGGCGCACACCGTGGACAAGGGACACGGCGCCGCCTACGCCAACTACTCGGGCTGGGACGTCTACCGCTCACAGGCACAGCTCGAAGCGCTCCTCGCCCCGAAGGTGGCCTCCGACACCGCCCAGTCGATGGTCGACGACTACCGTCAGACCGGGCTGTTCCCCAAGTGGTCGGAGAACAACGGCGAGACCTACGTCATGGTCGGCGACCCCGCGGACGAGATCATCGCCGACTACTACGCCTTCGGCGCCAGGAACTTCGACACCGCCACCGCCCTCAAGGGCCTGATCGCGGAGGCCACCGCCACCAACAACAACCGGCCCGGCCTCAACTACCTCGAGCAGATCGGCCGGCTGCCCAGCAACGGCAAGTACGGCTGCTGCAACTACTACGGCCCCGCCTCCACCACACTCGAGTACGACTCGGCGGACTTCGCCCTGTCGGCATTCGCCGGAGCCCTCGGTCACACCGCCGACCAGCACCGGTTCGCGGACCGGGCGCAGGACTGGCGGAACCTGTTCGACTACGGCAGCGGCTTCATCCAGCCCCGCGACGCCTCGGGCACCTGGACCTCGGGCTTCTCCCCGACCTCGGGCAGGAACTTCGTCGAGGGCGACTCCTGGCAGTACACCCCGATGGTGCCGTTCAACGTGCACGGACTGGCCACCGCCATGGGCGGCGACGCCGCCCTCGCCAAGTTCCTGGACACCGACCTGTCCTCGCTGACCGGCGCCGGCGGCTACACCAACCTGGGCAACGAACCCAGTCTCAACATCCCATGGGAGTACGACTACATCGGCCTGCCGTACAAGACACAGCAGGTCGTCCGGCAGGTCCAGGACCAGATCTGGACCGACAGCCCGTCGGGTCTCGCCGGCAACGACGACCTGGGCGAGATGAGTTCGTGGTACGTGTGGTCCGCCCTCGGCATGTATCCGGAGACCCCGGGCACCGCAGATCTGGCGCTGGGCAGCCCGCTGTTCACCCAGGCGTCGATCACCCTGCCCTCCGGCCGCACCCTCACGGTCGACGGCAACGGCGCCGCCGATGACGCGCCGTACGTACAGTCGGCGACCTGGAACGGCACCGCATGGAACAAGGCGCACGTGCCCGACGGCGCCCTCACCGGCGGCGGCACCCTCGCTTACGTCCTCGGCAGCTCCGCCAGCACCTCCTGGGCGTCGGACTCCTCCGCCGCGCCGCGCTCCTACCCGGGCTCGCCCGGGTACACCGACGTCGGCACGTCCGGTGACACCGCCGCCGCCTCGGCGAACTTCGACGGCGCGGGATACAGCTACTCCGCACACGCCCTCGCCACCGAGGGCGTCACCGCGGGCGCGAAGGTCACGGCCGGCGGGGTCTCGTTCACCTGGCCCAAGGTGGCGGCCGGCGCCGCGGACAACTACGTGGCGAACGGACAGACGGTACCGGCGTCCGGGTCCGGCAGCATCTCCTTCCTGGGCGCCGCCAACAACGGCCCCTCCTCCGGCACCGCGACCGTCACCTACACCGACGGCACGACCCAGTCGGTCGCCCTCGCCCTGTCCGACTGGACGCTCGGCGGGGGCGCCGCCTCGCCGCTGGCCGACAACACGATCGCGGTGACCACGTCGTACCGCAACGAGGCCGGTACGGCGCACGACAACACCACGACCTACGTGTTCGCCACCAAACCGGTGGCGCTGGCCCCCGGCAAGACGGTCAGCAGCGTGCGCCTGCCGTCCGACGTCGCCTCCGGCGGCCTGCATGTGTTCGCGATCGGCTTCGGCACCGGTTGAGCCGTTCGGAACATGCCGCCCGGTGGAGCAATGACCGGGATTCCGGGGCGCGGCCCGCCAGGCTGGACGGCTGTCGAGGTCGTGTGACAGGAGTCCCGGGTGCGAAGACCACGTAGGCCGAACCGTCAGGTGTGCCGTCCCGCCGCAGGGACGGCACACCGCGCGGCCAGGGCCGGTGTGCCGGCCCCCGGGAGCGACGGGTGAGCCGGATCCGTACCAGCCGGGAGCCGGAACGCGGCGGCACGGGCCCGCAGATCAGGCTGCCGGCGCCGCCGGCGTGGCTGCGCTGGCTGCCGGCCCTGTACGTCGCGGGCGTACTGGCCCTGGAGCCGCTGACGCCGGTGCAGTGGCCGGTGAGCTTCGTACTGATCGGCGTTCCGCTGGTGACCGCCTTCGCCCACGGGCCCGTCGCCACCGCCTGTGCCACGGCCTTCGCCGTCGGCCTCGAAGCGGTGCTGGCCGGCACCCCGTGCTGCGCGGGCCGCTCCGCCGGCTACCTGTGGGAACGCCATTACATCGCGTCCTACATCTGTACGGCCCTGGTGGGCGCCCTCGGCACGATCCTGGCCGCCCACCGCGTCCGGCGTGAGCGCACCCTCGCCGACGTCCGGTTCGTCGCCGAGATGGCGCAGCGCGTCCTGCTGCGGCCGGTACCGCACCGGATCGGCCGTCTGCTCCTGGAGAGCCTGTACCTCTCCGCCGCCGCGGAGGCCCGGATCGGCGGCGACCTCTTCGAGGTCGTCCCCACCGGGTTCGGGGTCCGGCTGCTCATCGGCGATGTGCGCGGCAAGGGGCTGCTCGCGGTGGAGACCGCCGCCACCCTGCTCGGCGCGTTCCGTGAGACGGCGTACGAGGAACCGGATCTGACCGTGCTCGCCGCCCGGATGGAGACGAGCATGAGCCGCCGGGCGGCGCAGCTGGGCGGACGCGAGACGGTCGAGCGGTTCGTCACGGCCGTGTTCGCCGAGATCCCGGACGACGCCGAGGTCGTCCGGGTCGTCAACTGCGGCCATCCGCCGCCGATCTGCCTGCGTGCGGGACAGGTGCTCGAGCTGGACAACGGACGGTCGGCTCCGCCGCTGAACCTGAGCATGCTGGTCGAGGACCCGTACCACCTCGACAGCTACCCGTTCCTGCCCGGCGATCAGCTGCTGCTGTACACGGACGGGGTCACGGAGACGCGGGACGCGGCCGGCACCTTCTACCCCCTGGTCCAGCGCCTGCGCTCCTGGGGGCCGCTGTCGCCGAAGGAACTGCTCGCCCGGCTCCACGACGACCTGCTGGCCTACAGCCACCAGGGCCTGCAGGACGACACCGCGGCGCTCGCGGTGTGCCTGCTTCCCGGCGGGCCGCCCGGCCCGGCGCCGGCTCCGGGCTCGGCCGAGTAAGGGCCGGGCGGGTCAGAAGGCCGTGTGGGCGAACCAGTTGTCGAGCAGCGCGGTGCGTCCCGAGACCTCGTGGCCGGGGTCCTGGTACGACCGCCGCCCGTACAGGAGCAGCAGGAGGTCCGCCGCCCGTGCGTGCACGGCCGCCGCGGGTTCGCCGCCCGTGATTTCCGCCAGGCGGAAGCCGTCCGGGTCCAGGCGCACCCGCCACTCCTCGGCGGTGTCCGTGCAGTGGAACGCGAGGGTCTCGCCGTCACCGCGCAGCTTGGTCACCCCGGGGGCGAAGAGGCCCGCGTGGGGCAGGTTGACGAGGAACTCGTCCACGCCGTCCGCCGCGAGAGCGGGGTCGATGTCCGCCGCCCGGCCGACGGCGTGCTCCGCGTCGACGCGGTGCACCAGCGTCTCGAAGAGCATCCGGCGGGCCCAGAACCGCGCGTGCCGGTCCTCGCCCCAGGCCCACATCGACGCCTCGGGGTCCGTGTCCCGCAGCACGGCCGCGACGGCGGGTTCCCCGGCCGCCACCCAGCCGGGATAGTCCCGCGGGTCCTGCGGCAGCCCCAGCTCCACGTCGCGGCTGCGCGGCGGCTCCTGCACCCGCTGGGTCAGCAGTGTGGCGAACCAGCGCTGCAGCGCGCCCACATGCCGGGTGAGGTCGGCCAGGGTCCAGCCGGGGCAGGAGGGGACGGCGCTCGTGGGGTCGGCGCCCTCCACCGCCTCGGCGAAGCGCAGGGTCTCGCGGGCGATGGCCTCGCGGTAGGTGTCGTACGGCAGGGGGTGCCCCGCCTTGTTCGTCGCTGCCATCGGCCGCCGCCTTTTCTGTGCTGTCCCGGGCGTACCGCCCGGGGGGCTGTGTTCTCGGTGTTCTCGGTGTTCTCGGTACCGATGACCCGTCGGCGCCAGTCTGGCTGCTGGAGTCCGCTCGAAGGCAAATCCGGGCTCAGGGGATCTCCTGCTCGGCCCAGATGATCTTGCCCTGGTCCGTGTACCGGGCGCCCCAGCGATGGGCGAGCTGGGCGACCAGGAAGAGTCCGCGTCCGCCCTCGTCGGTGCTCCGGGCGTGCCGCAGCCGGGGGGCGGTGCTGCTGGCGTCGGCGACCTCGCAGGTGAGGCGGGCGTCGCGAAGGAGGCGGAGCCCGATGGGCGGTGCGGCGTAGCGAATGGCGTTCGTGACGAGTTCACTCACGATGAGTTCCGTCGTCAGGGCCAGCTCCGCCAGGCCCCAGTCGCATACCTGGCGAGTGGCCCGGGCGCGCAGGTCGCCGACGGCGGCCGGGTCGGGGGGCACGTCCCAGGAGACGACCTGGTCGGCGCCGAGGGCGTGGGTGCGGGTCAGCAGAAGGGCGATGTCGTCGGGCTGGGGCACGGGCACGAGCTGCCGCACCGCGGAGGTGCACAGCGCGTCCAGGTTCTCCCCGGTGTGCGCGAGGACCTCGCCGAGCCGGGCCATGCCCCGCTCCACGTCGTGGTCGCGGCCCTCGATGAGGCCGTCGGTGTAGAGGCCGAAGAGGCTGTTCTCGGCCAGTTCGATCTCGGTCGCCTCGAAGGACATGCCGCCCAGCCCGAGCGGGGGTCCGGCGGGGATCTCGGGGAACCCGGCATGTCCGCCCGGCGCGACGACGACGGGCGGCGGGTGTCCGGCGCGGGCCATCGTGCACCGCCGATCGACCGGGTCGTAGACGGCGTAGAGGCAGGTCGCGCCGATGAAGGTGGCCGTGGAACGCCCGGCGGCGGTCTCCTCGTCGCTCAGCCGGAGCACGAGGTCGTCGAGGTGGGCGAGGAGTTCGTCAGGAGGCATCTCCATCTCGGCGAGGGTCTGCACCGCCGTGCGCAGCCGGCCCATGCTGGCCGCCGCGGTGATGCCGTGGCCCACGACGTCGCCGATGACGAGGCCGACGCGTGCGCCGGACAGCGGGATCACGTCGAACCAGTCGCCGCCGACGCCACCGGTCGGGTCCGCCGGGAGATAGGAGGAGGCGACCTCCAGGGCGGTGCCGCCGGTTACGGCGGGGGGCAGCAGGCTGCGCTGCAGGGTGACCGCCGCCGTGTGTTCCCTGGTGTAGCGGCGGGCGTTGTCGACGCACACGGCCGCTCGTGCCACCAGTTCGCGGGCGACCAGGACCTCGTCGGGGCCGAAGGAGACCGGGTTGAGCGAGCGGGCGAAGGTGGTCAGGCCCAGGACGGTGTTGCGGGCCCGCATGGGCGCGGCGATCAGCGAGTGCAGGCCGTACTCCCGGATCCGCCGTGCACGCAGCGGTGACCGGGCGGCCCACAGGTCGTCCGGTTCGCCGGAGGGGTCGAGGACCGGGATGAGCAGCGGCTCGCCGTCGACGAGCAGGCCGGCGTCGTGGGGCGGCGGGACGAAGTGGACGGCCTCGCCGACCTGGACGACGGACTCGGGCGCCCCTTCGCGCACCGTGCGCACCGCGGCGCGGTACATCACCGGCCGGGCGGGCGCGGGTCCGGCGTCGGGCAGCCAGGCTCCGTGGCCCTCGGTGCTGAGCACGGGTTCCAGCAGGTCGACGACGACGAAGTCCGCGAAGCGGGGGACGGCGAAGTCGGCGAGTTCCTGAGCGGTCCGCATCACGTCCAGCGTCCGGCCGATGCTGGTGCCGGCCTCGTTGACCAGGGTCAGGAGCTGACGGGCGTGCCAGCGCTCGGTGACGTCCTGGACCATGTAACACACGCCGGTGATGGTGCCGTCGGCGTCCACCAGGGGGAAGAACGAGGTCGAGTAGGCGTGCCGGCGGTGCGGGTCGGCCCAGCTCCAGCCCTCGTACTCGTAGTCGGTCACCGGCAGCCCCGTCGCGACCACCTTGCGCATCAGCGTCTCCAGGGCCTCCGCCTGCAGGCCCGGCAGCAGCTCGCTCAGGCGCCGGCCGAGCCGTTGCTCGCGGGGCACTCCGCCGAAGCGTTCCAGGGTGTCGTTCATCCAGACGTAGCGCAGCTGCGGATCCATGACGGCCATGCCGACCGGTGCGCGGGTGAGGAATCCGTCGAGGACGGACTCGCCCATGGTCCACCGCGGGCACTGTGCGCGCGCCGACACCAGGAAGCACTCGTGCGCCGCGATGCGGAAGGAGGCGGAGACGCGCAGTTCCACGTCGAGGGCGTGGCCGTCCGCGTGGCGTACGGCGATCCGCCCGCTCCAGCCGTTGCCGGCGCGGCACCGCTCCACGATGCCGGCGAGCCGTGCGGGGTCCTCGGGCATGGCCAGCAGGCGCGCGCCGGAGCGGCCGACGACCTCCGCCGCCGGATGGCCGAGCAGTGCCGCGGCGCTGCGGGTCCAGCCGATGACGACGCCTCGCGCGGAGATCACCGCGGCCGCGTCGCTGGACGCGTCGAGGAGATCCCCCGGTCCCGCGGACGGGGAGGCGTCGCTGCCTTCTGACGCTGAATCCATTGATTCCACCCTTACGCCACCATCGTCCCGATTGTCCGCCGCCGTGCGGACATCCGCCGGACGGAGGGCGCGAGGAGGCGGCCGCGGCCCGCCAGGACCGGGCGCACTACCGAGCCGCCGGCCCTCCGGAAGGGGCCGGGACCGGCTGACCGGCGGGCCCCTGGACGAGGAGCAGGAGGGCGTCGGCCAGGTCGTCCGCGGGGCTGCCCGTGGCCAGGCGGCGCAGTTGCAGGCCCATCACCAGGGCGACCGCCGTGGCGGCCAGGCGCTCGGCGTCCGCAACGCCCAGCGCGGTGAGGATCTGGATGGCGAGCCGGTCGTAGGCCCGGAACGCCTCCGCGGCCGCCTCGCGCAGCCGCTCGTCACGCCCGGCGTGCAGATACAGCTCGAAGGGCGCGAGGTGGGCGCTGTCCAGCGCCGAGCCGCGGGCGACCTGCCCGGCCAGGGACGCCGCGTCCTCGACGTCGATGCCCTCGGTACGGCACTGGTCGGCCAGCTCGGTGAAGTGCCGTGCCTCCTCGCGCACGAAGTGCAGCAGGCTCTCCCGCAACAGCTCGTGCTGGGTCTCGAAGTGGTACGTGATCGAGCCGAGCGAGACACCGGCTTCCTTGGCGATCCGGCGGTTGGTGACCGCGGCGACCCCGTCCTCTCCGATGATCCGCAGCACGGCGGTGATGATGCGCTGGCGTGTCGGGGCGGAGGGGGCGGCATGCGACATGTCCCGCATTCTTCCACCACCCGGTGGACAGGCCTGTTCCGCCTCCCCTACTGTTCGTTCGAACGAACAGTAGGGGAGGCAGTCATGGACATCACCGGATCAACCGTTCTGCTCACCGGCGTCACCGGGGGCATCGGAGGCGCGCTCGCCGCCGGGATGTCCGCTCGCGGCGCCCGCCTCGTCCTCACCGGGCGGCGGCGCGAGGCGCTGGAACCCCTCGCGGAGCGGTACGGCGCCCGGACGATCCTCGCGGACCTGGCCGACCCCGACGACGTGGCACGGCTCGCCGAGGAAGCGGCCGGCACGGACATCCTCGTCGCCAACGCGGCCCTGCCCTCCAGCGGCGACGTCCTCGACTACACCCCGGAGCAGATCGACCGGGCCCTCGCGGTGAACCTGCGGGCCCCCGCAATGCTCGCCCGGCTGCTCGCCCCCGGCATGGTGGCCGCCGGACGCGGGCACATCTGCTTCCTCGGATCACTGTCCGGCGTGGCGGCCACCAAGTCGTCGTCGCTGTACAACGCGACGAAGTTCGGGCTGCGCGGCTTCTCACTGGCCTTCCGCCAGGATCTGCACGGCACGGGCGTCGGCGTCTCGATCGTCCAGCCGGGCTTCGTCCGCGACGTGGGAATGTTCGCGAGCACCGGCTCCGCCACGCCCGGCGGTGTCCGCACCGTGTCGCCGGAGCAGGTCGTCAAGGGCGTGCTGCGGGCGATCACCCGGGATGTCGCCGAGATCAACGTGGCCCCGCCCGAGCTGCGGTTCCTGACCAGGATCGCGTCGCAGTTCCCGGGATTCGCCGAGCGCGTGCAGCGGCGGGCGGGGGCGGGGCCGGCCACGGACACGATCGTGGCCGCGCAGCGCTCGAGCCGCTGAGCCGCGGCCCGCGGACCCAGCGCCGACTCGCCGGAGCGCGGGCGTGGGTACCGTCCCCGCGTACCGGGCCGGGGGTCACCGCCGCGGTCACCCCGTGCCTGACCGCGACGACGTTCGGCCGTGGCACGCGGTCCGTGTGGCCGGAGTACTCGGGCTAGGGGGTGCGCCGCGTCCACGGGCGGGGCGGGTTCCGGCCCGCCCGGTCAGCTCGGCCGGCCGCCGGCCCGGTAGAGGTCCCGGAGCAAGGCGATCTCGGCGCCGTGGTGCAGGACTTCCTGGTTGACCCACCACACGATGTCGAGGAACGGCTCCTCCGCGTCGCTGCCGTACGGGTAGGCGCAGTGGCCCACCGTGTCCAGCGCCGTGTCGTCCGCGCCCAGCAGTGCCTCCCGCCAGGCGGCGGCACCGGCCTCGAAGGCGGCGATCGCCCCGGCGGCGTCCCCGCTGACGGGGTACTCCTCCCGGGTCGCCGAGCGGCTCCCGCAGGTGTGGTCCGCGCGCAGGGCGAGCATCTCGGAGAGATGGCTCAGCCGCCAGGCGAGGGTGGTGACGGGCGGCGGCCAGGGATGCGGGTACGGCGCCGCGTCCCGGCCCCACGCACCGCCGCCCGCCAGGTGGGTCGCACGCGGACCGGGCCCGTCCTCGCGCCGCCTGACGGACCAGCAGCCCGGGACGGGTTCCCAGAAGTACTCGTCGTCGGTCAGCGGCTCGACCTTGGTGTCCGTGCCGTCGCCGCTGTTCATGACGGGCCCGGCCAGCCGGCCGAGCAGCCGCTCCCGGGCGAAGTCGAACTGGTCCAGCAGCGGCAGCAGCCGGGGCGGTGCGGTCACCAAGGACTCCTTGTCATCGAAGCTTGTGGTCGTCACGTGCGTACCGGTCGGTGGCCGCCACCAGCGCCCGCGCCATGCCCGGTGCGCCGCCGTTGTGCCCGGCGCCGCCCACCGTCACCAACTCGCAGTCCGGCCACGCATGGTGGAGCCGCCAGACGATGCCGAGCAGGTTGCCGAAGTCGAGGCTTCCCTGGACGAGCGTGCCGGGAATGCCCTTGAGCAGGTGCGCGTCGCGCAGCACCACTCCGTCGTCGCCGCCCTCGCCGAGGAAGTGGCCGTTGCCCCAGTAGTGCGTGACCGTGCGGGCGAAGCCCATGCGGAAGACGGGGTCCTCGTAGCGGGCGACCGAGCGTGGCGGCGCGGGGATCGTAGCCGTCTCCCAGTCGGTCCAGGCCCGCGCGGCCGGCTGGCGCACCTCGGGGTCGGGGGATTCGAGCAGCCTGCTGTAGGCGGCGGCGAGGTTGCCGTCGCGCTCGCCGGCGGGGACCTGGGAGCGGAACCGTTCGAAGGCGTCCGGGAAGACGCGGCCGAGCCCGCGGGTCAGCAGCTCGACCTCGGCGTCCGACCCCGTGGCGACGCCGGTCAGCACCAGCTCGGAGACGACGCCCGGGTGGGTCTCGGCATAGCGCAGCGCGAGCACCGATCCCCAGGACACGCCCCACACCAGCCACCGTTCGATGCCCAGTTGCCGGCGCAGCAGTTCCAGGTCGGCCATCAGATGAGCCGTCGTGTTCGCGCTCATGTCGGTGTCGTGGCGGCTCGCGTGCGGGGTGGAACGGCCGCTGCCGCGCTGGTCGAGCTGGACGATCCGGTAGGCGGCCGGGTCGAACAGCCGCCGGGTGTAAGGGGTGCAGCCGGAGCCCGGTCCGCCGTGCAGCACGACGGCGGGCTTGCCGTCGGGGTTCCCGCAGGTCTCCCAGTGGATGTGGTTGCCGTCCCCCACGTCGAGCATGCCGTTGTCGTACGGCTCGATCTCCGGGTACAGAGGCATCCGGGCACCGTACCGCAGGCCGGGTGGCCGGCGCGTCGGAGAAAGGCGTCAGGGGCGTCTGTCGCGGAAGCGCCCCGGAATTGTCCGTGATCGGTAACAGACGGATCCCGTGATCAACCCTGCCCGTCCTGACAGGTGCACAGGAACACGGCGGTACATCACGGAACAGGGGCGGGGACATGGCGCGGCACAACGGGCGGGGCTGGTACGGCCGGATGGTCGCGGCGGCGGTAGGCGTCACGGCGGTCGCCGCCGCCACCTCGGTATGGACCGCGCAGGCCGGCCAGTCCGGCGGCGGCGCCTCGTCCGGCGCCACGGCGCGGCACACCGCGCCGAAAACGGTGACCGTGTCCCCGGTCATCGCCCATGCCTCGGACGGCGGCGCGCACGCGGTCAACATCACCATCGACGACGGGCCGAACCCGGTGTGGACCCCGCAGGTGCTCCAAGTGCTGCGCGACAACGGTGTGAAGGCGACGTTCTGCATGATCGGCCCGCAGGCCGAGGCGCACCCGGACCTGGTCCGGCAGGTGGTGGCGGCCGGGCACCGGCTGTGCGACCACACCGTGTCGCACGACACCACGATGGACAAGAAGTCCGAGGCCTACCAGTCGCAGCAGATCCTGGAGGCCGAGCAGCAGATCACCAAGGCGTCCGGTGGCACACCGCCGATGTACTACCGCGCCCCGGGTGGTGCGTTCACTCCGTACAGCCGCACGCTCGCGGCCTCGCACGGGATGCGGCCGCTGGGCTGGAACGTGGACTCCAAGGACTTCGAGCGGCCGGGCGCGAGCGCCATCGTGGCCACCGTCCAGCGCGAGCTGTCCAACGGGCCGACGATCCTGTTCCACGACGCGGGCGGTGACCGCTCGCAGACCGTGGCCGCGCTGCGCACCCTGCTGCCGTGGCTGAAGCAGCAGGGCTACTCCTTCGGCTTCCCGGTGCGCTGACGCCGGCCTCCCCGGCGGGGCCGGCCGGAGCAGGTCGGCGACGTGGTGGGAGGTCCAGGGGCGTGCGGCGGCCAAGAGCTGGTTAACCCCGGGGGAATTCTTGGCCATCGAAGCCTTTGGACAGGTGTTCGGACCTGACGGGCGCCTACCATGAGGCCGCTGCGTACGTCGTCCCGGAAAGGCTCGCCATGCCGTTGCCTCGCCTCGGCACGCGGTCCGTTCGTCTCCGGACGGCACCCGCCGTGTTCGTCGTCCTCGCCGTGGCTCTCGCGGGCACGGTCCTGGCGCTGTCCCCGGGCGACGGGCGCGCGGGCCACCCCGCCGACGACAAGCCCGGGCACATCGTCATCGACGTGTCGCAGGGCCACTGTGGCCAGGGCTGGACCCGGCCCGAGTCCGGGCTGCGCACCTTCGACCTGCACAACTCCTCCGACGGCGCCGCCGAGGTCTATCTCGAGGACCCCGGCAGCCAGGCGGTGTACGGCGAGGTGGAGGGCATCGGGCCCGGTACGACACGCCAGTTGACGGTCCGGCTCGGGAAGGGGACGTACGCCTTCAAGTGCGTGCCCGACGACGCCGACGCGGTGACCGGGCCGGCGGTGCGCATCACTTCGGGGCAGCCCGGTCCCGGCGCGTCCCCGGTCACCGAGCACGACCTGATCCCGCCGGCGCTCGCCTACCAGAAGTGGATCGGCGGCGGGCTCGACGGCGTCGTACGGCTGACGACGACGCTCAGGGACGCGGTCGACCGCGGTGACCTGGCCGCCGCCCGCTCCGACTGGCTGCCCGCGCATCTGGAGTACGAGCGGCTCGGGGCCGCGTACGACGCCTTCGGCGACGCGGACGCGCAGATCAACGGCACGGACGCGGGGCTGCCCGACGGGGTGCACGACCAGGGCTTCGCCGGGTTCCACCGCATCGAGTACGGGCTGTGGCACGGCGAGTCGGCCGACGGGCTGCGCGCCCCGGCGGCGGCGCTGGTCAAGGCCGTGACCGGGCTGCGTGACAATTGGTCCCAGACCCGGATGGACCCGGCCCAGCTGGGGCTGCGCGCGCACGAGATCCTGGAGAACACCGTGCAGTTCGAGCTGACCGGCCGCACCGACTACGGCAGCGGCAGCAACCTCGCCACCGCCCGCGCCAACCTCGACGGCACCCGCGAGGTGCTCTCCCGGCTGCGTCCCCTGCTCATCACCCGGTACGCCGATCTGCCGGGCCTGGCCCAGCAGTTGGACCGCGCCCAGCGCACCCTCGACGGCTTCCGGCACGGCGACGGCTGGCTGCCGCTCGGCCGGCTGAGCCGCGCACAGCGGGAGCAGACCGACTCCGTGCTCGGCGACCTGGTGGAGCGGCTGGCGTCGGTGGCCACCCTGTGCGACCCGCGGAGGACCGTGTGAGCAGCTACGGACGACCCGACGGCCTGGGCCGGCGCGGCTTTCTGCGGGGTGCCGCGCTGGCGGGCGCCGGACTCACCACGAGCGCCGCCGCGGCACCGGAGACCACCGCCGCCGCGACAGCCACCGCGACGAACGCCGTGGCCCCCTTCCACGGGGTCCATCAGGCCTCCGCGATCGCGGCGCCCCGTCGGACCAGCGTCTTCGCCTCCCTCGACGTGACCGCCGAGACCCGTGCGGAACTCACCGACGTGCTGCGCACGTTGACCGAGCGAGCCCGCTTCCTCACCTCCGGCGGGACGCCGTCCCCGGTCGGCATCACCGGCCCGCCCGCCGACTCGGGCGTGCTCGGCGGCCAACTGCCCGCCGGCCAACTGGCCGTCACCGTGGGCGTGGGCGCCTCGCTCTTCGACGACCGGTACGGGCTCACGGCGCACAAGCCCAGGCGGCTGACCGCGATGCCCGCCTTCCCCGACGACGATCTGCAGGCCGACTGGTGCCACGGCGACCTCAGCCTCCACCTGCACGCCGACGAGCCGGACACCACGCTGCACGCGCTGCGTGACATCGCCCGGCACACCAGGGGCGCGCTTCAGGTCCGCTGGCGGCTGGACGGCTTCAGCAGCCCGCCCCGCCCGTCGGGCACCCCGCGCAACCTGCTCGGCTTCAAGGACGGCACCGCCAACCCGGACACCGCCAGCGCCCGCGAGATGGACCGCCTGATCTGGGTGGGCAAGGACGCGGGCGAGCCGGACTGGACGGCCGGCGGCAGCTACCAGGTGGTGCGGCTCATCCGCATGCTGGTGGAGTTCTGGGACCGGGTCTCGCTCAGCGAGCAGGAACGGATGTTCGGCCGCGCCCGGGTCTCCGGCGCACCGCTGGACGGCGACCACGAGCACGACACACCGAAGTACGCCGACGACCCCAAGGGTGACGTCATCCCGCTCGACTCGCACATACGCCGGGCCAACCCGCGCACACCCGCCACCGCCGACCAGCGCCTCCTGCGCCGCGCCTACAACTACGACCGGGGCATGGACGCCAACGGCAACCTCGACATGGGCCTGCTGTTCTGCTGCTACCAGCAGGATCTGAAGCGGCAGTTCGAGACCGTGCAGCACCGGCTGGCGGGTGAACCGCTGACGGACTACATCACTCCGTTCGGCGGCGGCTACTTCTTCGCGCTGCCCGGTGTACGGGATGCCGCGGACTGGTACGGGCGCGCACTTCTCGCCTGAACCTGTCCGGACAACTTGGCCGCCCGCCGGGTCAACACACAGTCAAGTTTTACCCCAGCATCCATGACTCGGTGTTCACTCAGAGGCCATCATGGCTCCGCCGTCGCGCCGCGCGGCGGGCACAGCATCCGTGCTCGTACGTACGCACAGACGTTCTGTCCGGAGGGGTTGACCATCATGGCCAGCAGAGGAAGACGAGCCGCTATGCGGAGCCTGGGAGCGCTCGCGGGCGCCGCCGCGCTCACCGTGCTCGGCAGCAACGCGCCCGGTTGGGCCGCGGCGCCCGAGGCGCACGGCGGGCATTCCTCGACCGCCACACCGATCAAGCACGTCGTCGTGCTGTTCGACGAGAACATCTCGTTCGACCACTACTTCGCGACCTACCCGAAGGCCGCCAACACCGACGGCACGAAGTTCACGGCGTCGAAGAACACCCCCAAGGACATCGACACCCTCGCCCACGCGGGTCTGCTGCAGCACAACCCGAACCAGTACGCGCCCAAGCGGCTCTCCTCGTCCCAGGCGATGACCTGCGACCAGAACCACTCCTACGGGGCGGAGCAGTACGCGTACGACGGCGGCAAGGCCGACCAGTTCGTGCAGAACACCGAGGTCGACAAGTGCAGCGGCGGCCTGTTCGGCGAGCCGGGCCTGGCGATGGACTACTACGACGGCAACACCGTCACCGCGCTGTGGAACTACGCCCAGCACTACACCCTGGGCGACCGCGCCTACAGCTCGAACTACGGCCCGTCCACGCCCGGTGCGCTGAACCTGGTCTCCGGCAACACGCACGGTGCGATCTCCGTGGACCCGGCCACCGGCAAGCAGACCTCGAAGCCGGACTCGTACGCGATCCAGTCGCCCGACGCCAAGGGTGTCGGCACGGTGATCAACGACCCCGACCCGGCCTTCGACGACTGCTCCGGCAAGGACCACACCAGCACCAACGCGCTGGCCGCGCTGCAGGGCAAGAACATCGGTGACCTGCTCAACGCCAAGAAGGTGAGCTGGGGTTGGTTCCAGGGCGGCTTCCGCCCGTCGACCGCCTGGAACGGCCAGTCGGGCGCGTACGCCAAGTGCGACACCACGCACACCAACGTGGGCGGCGCGGCCGTGGCGGACTACAGCCCGCACCACAACCCGTTCTCGTACTACAGGTCGACGGCCAACCCGCACCACCTGGCGCCCAAGTCCGTCTCGGAGATCGGCCACAGCGGTCAGGCCAACCACAACTACGACCTGACCGACTTCTCCGCCGCGCTCAAGGCGGGCAAGCTCCCGGCCGTCAGCTTCCTCAAGGCCGGCGCGTACCAGGACGGCCACGCCGGCTACTCGGACCCGACCGACGAGCAGCACTTCCTGGTGAACGAGATCAACGCGATCCAGAGTTCGCCGCAGTGGAAGTCCACCGCGATCGTGGTCGCCTACGACGACTCCGACGGCTGGTACGACCACGCCTTCGTCGCCCCGAAGAACGGCTCGACGGACTCCGCGGTCGGCTCCAACGGCAAGGCGACCGACAGCCCCGCCTGCCAGAAGGGCCCGAAGGCGGCCGGCGGCTACGCCGACCGCTGCGGCCCGGGCACCCGCCAGCCGCTGCTCGTCATCTCGCCGTTCAGCAAGGTGAACAAGGTCGACCACACGCTGACCAACCAGGCGTCCATCACCCGGTTCATCGAGGACAACTGGCACACCGCGCGTATCGGTGACCACTCCTTCGACGCCACGGCGGGCTCCCTGTCCGGCATGTTCGACTTCCGGCACCCGAACGGCAAGCAGGTGCTGCTGAACACGGACGGCTCGGTCAAGTCCGTCGGCCCGATCAAGTACGTCGCCCCGGTGAGCACGGACATCACCCCGGGCCCGGACATGCAGAACACGGCCGCGACGACCGACGCCTCCGGCTTCCCGGCCCTGCCGGTCGGCCTCGGCGTGGGCGCCCTGCTGGCCGCGGGCGCGACCGGCACGTACCTGACGATGCGCCGCAAGCAGCGCGTCTGATTCCCCGCGCACGGCGACGCGCCCCCGGTCGGTGACCGGGGGCGCGCTCGTGTGTACGCGGCCAGGCCTGTGCACGCGGCCCGGAGATCGAAAAGGACTGGCCACGGGGCGTTCGTGCTGGTGGGATGGCAGCATGCGGCATCAGTGTTCGATCACCGTCGACCGGGGCGCCTACGCGGACGCGGTGACCCCGTGGGAGCAGGAGTCCTGGCGGGCCTCGGCGCTCGGCTGGGTCGAGGAGCAGCTCGCCCTGCGCGGGCTGCGGGCGAGCGGTGACCTCGGGGTGCGGCTGCGGCCGTGGTCGGTGCTGGTACGGGTGCCCGTCGAGGGGCGAGGTGCCGTCTGGTTCAAGGCGAACCCGCCGGCCAGCGCGTTCGAGGGCCCGCTGACCGCCGCGCTCGCCCGCTGGGTGCCGGAGCATGTGCTGCGGCCACTGGCCGTCGACGCCGGACGGGCGTGGGTGCTGCTGCCCGACGGAGGCGATCTGTTCCGGACCGTGCTCGCCCAGGAACCGGTCGAACTGCACACCTGGGAAGCCTTGTTGGGACAGTACGCGCGCATGCAGCGGGCGCTGGTCCCGCACACGCACGAGATCGAGCGGCTGGGCGTGCCCGCCGCCCGGACCCTCGACCTGCCCGAGGTGTTCGACACCCTGCTCGACGGCAGCACCGCACCGCCCCCGGAGACACGCGTCCGGCTGGAGCGGCTGCGGCCCCGGCTCACGGACTGGTGCGCCGAACTCGCCTCCCTCGGCGTCCAGGACACCCTCGACCACGCGGACCTGCACGACGGCCAGCTGTTCCGTCCCGCGCCGGACCGGTTCACCTTCTTCGACTGGGGCGACGCCGCCGTCTCGCACCCCTTCTGCAGCCTGCGGATCCCCGCCGACAAGGCTCTCGCCCGGTACGGGCCGCAGGCCCTGCCCCGGCTGCTGGACGCCTATCTGGAGCCGTGGACGGAGCCGGGCCGCACCCCGGCGGACCTACGACGCGCCGCCCGCCTCGGCTGGCGCCTGAGCGCCCTGAGCCGCGCCGCTTCCTGGGGCCGCACGTTCCCCGGCCCGTCCGGCACACCCCCGCTCTCCACCCAGGGCACCGAGTCCCTCCTCGGACTCCTCGACGAGCCGCCGTTCTGAGCGAAGGGCGGCTACAGCCCGAAGCGACAGCCTCGCCGGCTTCTTCACCGGCCACGGACAGGCCGGGTGACCCACGGCCGCTCCGGCACGGTCCCACCAGCCGGAAGCCGCCTGCATCCCTGATGCGTCGGGCGGCGACCACCGCTCACACGCACGGACGCCGTCGACAAGGAACCGGAACCCCGCCACTCGCCCGCCCCGTGCCCCACGGCGGACACTGGGCCCTATGACCCGCACTCCCGCGCCCGCGGCTCCCCCGCCCGGCCGCCGGGCCGTGCTCGCGTCCCTGGCCGGCCTCGCGATCGGTGCCGCGGGCTGTTCCAGCGGCGCATCGGGCCCGGCCAAACCCTCCTCGTCCAAACCCTCCCCGTCCAAGTCCTCCCCGTCCCCGTCTCCCCCGTCCCGCTCCGCCGCCTCGGCCGCGCCCTCCTCCGGTCTGCCGCGCACCACGCCCTGCCGTCCGACCTCCGCCGAGGTGCAGCCCGCCGCGAAGCTGCGTGCCGTGCAGGTGGTTGAGGCGATCGGTGACTGGCCCGCAGGGCAGGGCGGAGCGGCGGCGGCGCGGGCGCGGGTCGCGGCGCTCCGGTTGCCGACCGGGCTCGTCGGGCAGGCCGGGCCCTTGCTGCCGACGGCCGACCAGGCGGTCCTGCAGGTCGTGGACGCGCAGTACGGCGGGATCCTCGCAGGGTCGGCCAGTGTGCTGGTGGTCTGCCGGCAGTGGACCCGGCGCGGCGGCACGGTCGATGCCGGCGGGACGACGGTCGACGTGCGGCTCTCCCGCTCGGGAAGCGGCTGGACGGTCGACGCCCTGCACCCGGCGCGGCCCGGGCCTGCCGTGAAATCACTGGCCGCGGACGTGCGCGCGGCGCTGGCCGACGACCGGATCGTGCTGCCGCCCGCCGCCACGGCGGACCTGCGCAGCGGCCAGGTGCACACCAGCGTGGCGCGGGCGATGCTCGCGCTGGCGCGGACGTACCGGCTGGAGGTGAGCGTCGTCCGCTCCGGGCATCCGCACGACGTGTTCGGCACCAGCCGGCCCAGCGACCATCCGCGCGGCCGGGCCTTCGACGTATGGCGGATCGACGGCCACGCGGTCGTCGATCCGGCGACCCCGCGCAGCCTGATCGAACGGTTCATGCGGGACGCGGCGGCGGCCGGGTCGTACAACGTGGGCGGCCCGGTGCTGCTGCCGGGCGGCGGCGCCGGCCAGTTCTTCAGCGACGCGACCCATCACGACCACGTGCACGCCGGCTTTCGCACCTGACCGCACCTGACGCCGTCACCCGTTCGGCGGTAGCCCCGGCGGCCGCGCTCCCGCGCCGTCGCCGCCCTCCGGTCACGCCGGACGACGACGGCCGTACCCCCGTGCCACCGCCGCCCCGCGGTTGCGCCGGACGAGTGGCCGTCGGGACGCTGGAGTCCACCTGCACCCGGGAGGTGACGTGGCTCCGCTGCCCGAACCCACGCCCGCTCACGACGGCCCCGGTCTCGAGCGCCGGCACTTCCTCACCGTGTGCGCCGGCCTGAGCCTCGGTACGGCCGCCGCGTGCACGGCCGCGCCGCAGCATCCGCACTCCGCGGCCGCACACGACGGGCGGCTGCGCCCGGAGTCGGAACGGGACGCACCGGGCAGTGCCGACTGGCGGCTGGGCCCGACCGGCCCGGCGGACGCGGTGGCCGGGTACGCGGGCCGGGTGAGCGTAGCCCCCGGCGAGGAGTTCGGGCTGCATGTGTCGACCACGGCCGCGTCGTTCCGGGTGTCCGCGTTCCGGGTCGGCTGGTACGGCGGCCGGCAGGCCCGCCGGATCTGGACCTCGCGGCGCATACCCGGCCGCGCCCGGCCGGCCCCGCGCGTCCTGCCCGCCACCCGCACCGTGCGCGCCGACTGGCCGGTGACACTGGCCGTGGACAGCCGCGGGTGGCCGGAGGGCGCCTATCTGCTGCGGCTGGAGGCGGACACCGGCCACCAGCGGTACCTGCCGCTGATCGTCCGCTCCGCCGAGGGCGCGGGCCGTACGGTGCTGCTGCACGCCCCGGCGACCTGGCAGGCGTACAACCGCTGGGGCGGCAGCAGTCTGTACGCCGGCGCGTCCGGGGCGTACGCCACGCGTTCCCTCGCGGTGAGCTTCGACCGGCCCTACGACGGCGTGGGCGCCGAGAAGTTCCTGGTGTACGAGTGGGCGCTGGTGGTGCTGGCCGAGCGCCTGGGCATCCCCCTCGCCTACAGCACGGGCCTCGACGTCCACCGGGATCCGGCGGTGCTGCGGGGCGCCCACGCGGTCGTCTGCCTGGGGCACGACGAGTACTGGACGCCGCAGCAGCGCGCCCATGTGACCGCGGCCCGGGACGCCGGGACGAACATCGCCTTCCTCGGCGCGAACACCTGCTTCCGGCGGGTCCGGCTGGAGGCCGGCGAGGGAGCCGACGACCGTACCGTGATCTGCTACAAGTCCGACTGTCATGCCGACCCCTACTACGGCTCACACCCGGCCCTGGTCACCACCGACTACCGGCTGCCGCCCGCGCCCGATCCCGAGTCCGCGCTGACCGGTGTGCTCTACGAGGGCTATCCGGTCGATGCGCCCTATGCGGTCCGGGCCGCCGATCACTGGCTGTACGAGGGCACGGGCGTACGCTCCGGCGAGAGCTTCGCGCATCTCGTCGGCGTCGAGTACGACCGGGTGACGCCCGGTTCCCCCACCCCCGGCGAGCTGGAGATCACCGCGCACTCCCCGCTGGTGTGCGGCGGGCGGCCCAGTCACAGCGACTCGGCGTACTACACGGCCTCGGCCGGGTCGGGCGTGTTCGCGACCGGGACCATGCGCTGGGTGGAGGGCCTGGTGGCCGGGACGGGCGTGCTCGGCCGGGATCACGGGATGGACGGCCGCACCCGGGCCTTCGTCACCCGCACCACCGAGAACCTCCTGCGGACCTTCGCGCGGGGCCCGGCGGCCCGGCACGCACCGGCACCGCGCCCCAACGTCCGTGCGGTGTACGACGCCTGACGGCACATCACATCACGTCAGCCCATCGTCGTGCCCTGTCCCTGCGACCGCATGTACTCCCTGCGGGCGTTGTTGTAGGCCCGCAGGTGAATCTTGGCCACGGCGCAGGCCGCGCCGTCGGCATGACACTGACGGCACGTCCGCACGTGCTGCTCGTAGGTGAGGCGCGCGTTTTCCAGCGCTTCGTTGGCAGAGGACGCAGAGGACGCAGAGGACATGGACATCTCCGGGCAGGGCGCGCGTCACCGGGACGGCGCCGAGTTGACTGACTGGTACACCCGGAGCCAAGGTCATCATGTTACTGGCGGTACTGGGAAACTCACCGGTAACCGTCCCCCCGGAGCGCCCTAAGAGGTCATCTCATTTGGTGAGTCTGCGGTAGCAGATCAGGGTGCAGGCGATGCTGGTGAAGGCCAAGAAGTGGACGGCCTTGCGTTCATAGCGGCGGTGCAGGCGGCGGCATCCGGCGAGCCAGGCCATGGTGCGTTCGATGGTCCAGCGGTGGCGTCCCAGGCGCTGGGAGGACTCGATGCCTTTACGGGCGATGCGGTGCCGGATGCCGCGCTGGCGTAACCATCGGCGCAGGTGGTCGTAGTCGTAGCCCTTGTCGCCGTGGAGCTTGGCCGGCCGTCGTCGGCGCGGACCGCGACGGGAGCGGATGGGCGGGATGCCGCGAACGAGCGGTTCGAGGGCCTGGCTGTCGTGCAGGTTGGCGCCGGAGATGCCGATGGAGATGGGCAATCCGGTCCGTTCGGTGATCAAGTGGATCTTCGAACCGTACTTGCCTCGATCTACTGGATTCGGACCTGTCAGGCCCCCCTTTTCAGGGCCCGCACGTTCACCGAGTCGATCGCACAGCGAGACCAGTCCAGTTCACCCCGGGAGCCGAGTTCGTCGAGGACCAGGCGATGGAGCTTCGCCCACACCCGGGCTTTCGACCACTCGGTGAAACGCCGGTGAGCCGTGGGTCCCGACGGTCCGAACGAGGCGGCCGGCAGCTGCTGCCACGTACAGCCCGACGTGGCCACGAACACGATCGCAGCCAGCACCTCCCTGTCACCGTGCCGGCGCCGGCCGCCTCCCTGAGGCCGACTCGGCGCCTCCGGCACCACTCGCTGGAACAACTCCCACAGCTCATCCGGCACCAGCCGCTCAACGATCCCCACACCCGGAGCCTATCGAATGCGCCAAATGAGATGACCTCTAAGTGGGGTCGCCAGCTGGAGGCGCACCTCGTGGCCGAATCCGGCACGGTCGGCGGAGCCGTTCGCGGTCCGCCGGACTAAGATCGGGATCGGCATCGCGTGCCGGTCACCGCCCGGGTGAGGCATGGAGGTGTCAGGACATGCCCTGGAGGCATTCCTTGTCAGTCGAGTTGAACCACACCATCGTCCACGCCCGGGACAACCGGGAGTCCGCCGAGTTCTTCGCGGAGCTGCTCGGTCTGGAGATCGCCGGCGAGTGGGGTCCGTTCGTCGCGGTCGCCCTGAGCAACGGAGTCACGCTGGACTTCGCCACCGCCCCCGCGGAGCGGATCACGCCCCAGCACTACGCGTTCCTGGTCTCCGAGGAGGAGTTCGGGGCCGCGTACACGAAGATCCAGGAGCGCGGTATCGAGCACTGGGCCGACCCCCACCGGAAGCAGCCCGGCACGATCAACCGCAACGACGGCGGCCGCGGGGTGTACTTCCTGGACCCGGCGGGTCACGCCATGGAGCTGATCACCGTCCCCTACGGCGGCTGGCCGGCGTGACAGTCCGGATCACTTGCCGAACGCCTCCTTCCTGATCAGGTCGGTCAGGCTCGGGGTGCCCTCGGTGGTGCGCACGTCGAGAAACGTGCGCGGATGCCCATGGCCGACGGCCTCGCGCACCAGCGCGTGCGCGAGGTCGGCCCGGGCGGTGAAGCGTCCGGGCAGCCGGGCCGGTGCCGTCCGGTAGTCGCTCACCTCGCCGGTGTCGAAGAGGCCGGCGGGCCGCAGCACCGTCCAGTCGTGGCCGCTCGCGCGGACGATGTCCTCCATGCGGCGCATGTCGTCGTAGACCGTTCGTCCGACGATCCGCGCGAAGAAGGGCTCGAGGATCTTCCGGAAGAAGACGCCCTCGCCGGGTGCCGGCACGTCGAACAGGATGGTCGAGGACACGCACACCAGGCGCCGGATGCCGTGGTGGGTCATGGCCCGGGTGATGTGGGTGAGGCCCGTCGAGTACACCGTGACCGGATTACGGCCGTACGGGACGCCGAGGGCGGAGATCACCGCGTCGTGCCCGGCGACGGCGCGTTCCACCGCCGGCCCGTCCAGGACGTCGGCCCGTTCGACCCGCAGCTGGGGCCCGCCGGGCGGGAAGGCGTCGGGGTGCCGGGTCACGGCCGTGACGGTGTGACCGGCGGCGGTCGCCTGCTCGGTGACCTGCCGCCCGGTCGGCCCGTTCGCGCCGAAGACGACGAGTCGCATGGGTTTCTCCTTCGCTGCGAGGTGCTGCTGCCGTGGACCGAGAGGGCCCGGACCGCGGCGGGTGTGACAACGTCGGCGCGGGATGAGACGTACGGCACACGCCCGCCCCCCGATGTCACACTCCGGGGGCCTCGGCCCCTCTGGGTGGGCAGACGTCGTTGAGGAGATGCCATGACCGACCACCGGACGCCCGCGGGGGCGGACGCCGCCACACAGGCGTTCCTCCACCACCGCGAGCTGCTGTTCGCGGTGGCGTACAACATGCTGGGCAGCGTCGCCGACGCCGAGGACGTACTGCAGGAGACCTGGCTGTCCTGGGCGGGCCGGACGAACGCCGAGGGCGTGGGGCAACCGCCGCAGATCGGCCATCCGCGGGCCTACCTGGTGCGGATCACCGTGCGGCAGGCGCTCGCGCGGCGGGCGCGGATCGCCCGGCAGCGCGAGACGTACATCGGCCCGTGGCTGCCCGAACCCCTTGTCACGGACGGCCCCGACGGCCCGGCGGGAGGCGAGGATGCCGCCGAGCAGGCGGCACGCACCGAGTCCGTGTCGCTGGCGATGCTGGTCGTCCTGGAGACCCTGACCCCGCTGGAGCGTGCGGTGTTCGTGCTGCACGAGGTGTTCGGCTACGCGCACACCGAGATCGCGGACATCCTCGGCCGCACCCCGGCGGCCGTACGGCAGCTCGCGCACCGCGCCCGTGCCCATGTGCGCGCCCGGCGCCCCCGCTACCAGGCCCATCCCCGGGTCCGGCGGCAGGCGACGCAGCGGTTCGTGGCCGCGGCGCTCGGCGGGGACCTCGGGGCGCTGCTGGAGATCCTGGCGCCGCGGGCGACACTGTGGACGGACGGCGGCGGCAAGGCTCAGGCGGCGCTGCGGCCGATCCGCGGCCGGGACAAGGTGGCCCGGGCGCTGACCGGCTACGCGGCGCGCTCGGCGGCGGGCTTGCGGTTCGAGCACCGGGACGTCAACGGCGACGCGGCCGTGGTCGTGTTCGAGGACGGCGCCCCGCACGCGGTGATGGTCATGGACCTCGACCCGGGCGGCGAGCAGGTCCGCGAGGTCTACCTCGTCACGAACCCTGACAAGCTCTCGTCCGTGGAGCCGGACGGGACACGTCCGCAGGCCTGATGGCACGCACGAGCGGGACGCCGCCGTGCGGCGACGGCCCGCGAGGCCGTGCTCCGGACGGTGGCGCGGCTACGGCGTCACGACCTTGCCGCCGAAGGTCACCACGAGGTGTCCGTCCGAGGCGAAGGACCAGCCGAGGGCCCCGGAGTACGCGGAGCAGCGGGAGCCGTTCGTGCCGGAGTAGAACTGGTCGGACCTGTCGGAGTCGCCGGAGATCTTGTCGTTCGAGCCACTGGCGGAGAAGCGACAGGAGGTGTCGCTCCGGAACACCGAAGTGCCCTTGTCGAAGGAGAAGTTGCGCTCGGTGTTGTCGATGCTCACATTGCTGGAGACGGTCATCGTGCCCGGGTTGCTGTTGCAGGTGAACCCGTGGTGGCCGTTCTTGTAGGCGATCTCGTGCCGCACGATGTGGTCGACCGCGATGTCGTCGCCGCCGAGCTTGTAGCCGTTGCGGTCTCCGTTGACGTTCGTGGTGCCGTCGGTGAGCGTTCCGTTGCCGTACGACAGGGAGTACTCGATGGTCACCGGGCCGATGGCGCCGGTGTCGGTCTTGGTGTAGAGGTCCCAGCCGTCGTCGATGCTGTTGTGGGAGACGTCGTAGCGGAAGGCGTTCCCGGTGCCCGTGGTGAACTTGGAGGCGAAGCCGTCGGCGTTCTCGCCGGTGGAGCCCATGTTGTCGTGCGACTCCGAGCTGACGATGAGGTTGTTCGACGGCCACTGGCTGCTCGGGGTGCTGGAGGCGATCCGGCCGAGTTGCAGGCCCGTGTCCCGGTTGAGGTGCCAGTAGTCGGCGTTGAGCTGGATGCCCCGGTTGGAGGAACTCTCGCTCTGGGCCGAGAAGTTGAGCACCGGAGTCTCGCCCGGGTAGGCGGACAGCGTGGTGCGGGCGCCGGCAGTGCCGTTGCTGCCGGCCGGGATCGTGACCGTGGAGGAGTAGTTGTACGTCCCGCCGCGCAGATAGATCGTGCCGCCCGCGGCGATACGGCTGATGGCCGAGGTGAGCGTGGTCGGCGCCGACTGGGTGCCGGCCGCGCCGTCGGTGCCGCTCGGCGACACGTACAGCACGGAGGCCGCCGCGGCCTCGGACGCCGTGGTCGCCGCCTGCGCCGTGGTGCCGGAGAACGCGGCGAGCGTGCCGGCGACGTTAGAGAGCCGCCACGTATGCGTCAACGGTCATGTACATGATTTACATTCACATGACAGAATCGCCGGGACCGGCCGGACGGCTACTCGCCGGGGGCGAGCGCCTGGGCCAGGATGCGCGCCGCCTCCGCCACGAGCGCGTCGTCCGCCGCCGCGTCCTGGGCGCTCTTGGCCGACAGCACGGTCAGCAGCAGCGGGGTCCCGCGGGTCGTCCAGGCCACTGCCGTGTCGTTGGCGGTGCCGTAGTCGCCGGTGCCGGTCTTGTCCGCGAGCACCCAGTCGCGCGGCAGTCCCGCACCGAACCGGGCGGCGCTGGTGGTGTTGCCCTTCAGCCAGCCGACGAGCCGTGCGCGGTCGGCACCGGACAGCGCCCGGCCCAGGGTCAGCCGCTCGAAGCTGCGCCCGAGGGCCTCGGGGGTCGTGGTGTCGCGCAGATCGCCCGGGATCGCGCTGCCGAGGTCCGTCTCCCAGCGGTCGAGCCGGCTCACCTCGTCGCCGAGTGAGCGGAAGAACCGGGTGAGTCCGGCCGGCCCGCCGATCTGGCGCAGCAGCAGGTTGCCCGCCGCGTTGTCGCTGTACTGGATGGCCGCCGCGCACAGGTCCGCGACCGTCATGCCGGTGTCCACGTGCTCCGCGGTGCGCGGCGAGTTGGACAGGATGTCGTGCGGCGGAAAGTGGATCACCTTGTCCAGCGGGGCACAGCCGCCGTGATCGCGCAGCACCGCCGCGGCGGCGAAGGCCTTGAACGTCGAGCACATCGCGAACCGCTCCCCCGCCCGGTGCGCCACGGTCCGTCCGGTGCGCAGGTTGCGCGCGAACACGCCGAGCCGGGCGCCGTGCCGCCGCTCCAGTGCACTCAACTCCCCCGCCGCTGCGGACTTTTGATCACCGGCTGCCGCGGACGCGGCGGGCGCGGAGAGGGCACCGGCGGCCATGGCCGCGGTGGTGACGGCGAGGCCCGCCTTGAGCAGGCCGCGTCGGGCCAGGGGGTCGGGGCTGGTCATGAGCACGGTCCTTCCGGTCGAGCCGTCGCCGGCTTCCTGGATCTTCGACGCGGACAGCGAAACAGCAGAGGACCACTCATGTCCAAGAGGGAACTTTGAAGATCCCATGCCTTATTGATATACGAAGCCGCCACTACGGCTGCGAGAACACCGGAGCATGCCGTCTTGAGTCAGCACCACATCGGCACGGTGCCGGGTCGGCGCCGGATCCAGCACCTTTCGCGGCCACAGGTGCTGGTTGCTCCGGCCCTGGCGCATCGCGTCGAAGTCGGCGCGGCCGACGCGACGGGGTGCTGCGCGCCCTTTGCGCGGAGGCAAGCCCGGTGGGTCAGGTGGTGGAAACGGGCGGCTGGAGGGCCTCGCTGGACTCGACCGCCTTGGGTGGCTGGTGCTTGGCGAGGGCCGGGATCGCGGCGGCGAACTGCCGCAGTGCGGCGTCGAGATCGGCCAGCGGTGCCGTCGGAGCGGGTTCCGGCAGGTCGGGCAGCGGGTCGGCCGGGGCCGACAGCGCGCGGCGCAGCAGCCCGACGGTCTTGGCGGTGGCGCGTTCGCGCGGGCCGGGCTCGCTTGCGGCCAGGGCGTGCACCGGGCGGCGGGTTGCGAGCAGCGCCTCGCCGGCGTCGGCCGGGGTGGTGCCGTACCCTGTGCCCAGCTTCTGTGCGGCCGCCCGGTGCAGCCGGTGCGAACGCGCGCTGGAGTCCAGGCGGTTGGCCGCGTCGTCGAACGCGGCGAGCGCCTTGGCAGTGGAAGCCCCGTTGTGGCGGGCTTCGAGCAGCGAGCCGAGGGCGCCGAGTGTCATGACCAGCCGGGCGCGCAGCGCGTCGCTCGCCCGCACCGGCACGAGGAACCACCCCACGGCCACCGCCACCACAGCCCCCAGGACCAACGCCTGCAGGCGGATGAGCAGCAGGTGCTGGGCGGACTCGCCGAAGTACCCGTAGAGCAGGGACAGCGTCGTCGTGATGCCCGCGGCGTAGTAGGCGTAGCTGTAGGAGCGCAGGACCGAGGCCAGTGCCAGCACCACGAAGATCAAGACGATGCTGGTCGTGCCGTGTGGTGCGGCCACCACGGTGATGAGGGTCGCGACCAGTGTGCCCGCCATCGCGCCCAGTCCGCGCTCGACGCCCTTGAGGGCCAGATCCCCGCGGCCGACCGTGCCGAGGCTGACGACCATCGCGCTGATCACACACCACTGCCAGTGCTCACCGAACAGCAGGTGCCCGAACGAGAACGCGGCGGTCAGCGCCACCGCCATCTGCAGTGCCATCCGCGTGCTCGTCGACATCCCCGGGCGCTGGGGCGACCGCTTGGCAGGGGCCTGCGGCGACTGCGGACCCGCGACGCCGGTCAGCTTCTCGGCGACCCAGCGCACCACGCGGACCCACACGAAGGCGCTCAGCCCCACCAGCGCCATCCATCCGCAGATCGGCCACCACGACACGTGCCCCGTACCGGACCCGGCGGTCAGCAGGCAGGCGATCAGCGCCAGCGGAACCATCGCCCCGAGCCGCGTGACCACCGCTCCGAACCGCCTGGCCCAGATCGAACCCGCCATCAGCACGACGAACACCGCCCCGCCGATCACGGGGTGCCCGGCCATCTGCGAACCGATCCACACGCTCGCCCCCGCAAAGACCGAGAGCGCGGCGGCCGACCCGAGCTTCTCCAGTACCGGCTCACCGCCAGGGCGGCGCGACAGCATGAACGCGAAGATCACGCCCGGCACCCCGAGCACCGCCGCCGGGTATCCCGCGGCGAGGCGCGCGATCTCCACCGCCGTGAAGAAGGAGCCCAGCACAGCGATCATCGCCACTACCGAATGGTAGATTCTGCTTAACATTCTTACCTCGCTTGGACGACTCATCGCCCTATTGGAGCCACACACACTCCTCTAATACTACATGTCTGTTTAGTATTGAACTCATGGACACCGATGACTGCGCCCATGCCCTGCTCCAAGGTCTGCTCCGGCTGGGCTCCCGGCTGCGCCACGAGCGCCCGCCCGGCGCCCTGAGCGCGAACAAGATCATCGTGTTGGGCCACCTGCGCCGGAACGGGCCCTGCACCCCGAGCGCGGTGGCCCTCGCCGAGCATCAGCAACTCCAGGCCCTGACCCGGACATTCGGCGAGCTGGAGGCTGACGGCCTGATCACAAGGGAGCGCTCGGAAGCCGACAGGCGCGCCTCGATCCTCTCGATCGCCGACGCCGGCGCCCAGGCGCTGTCCGACGATCTCGCGCAGCGGGCCGAATGGCTCGGCAGCGCCCTCGGCGTGCTCAGTCCGGTCGAGCAGCAACTGCTCGTCCTGGCCGCTCAGCTGCTCAACCAACTGGCCGACGCCCCCGCCGCAGCCGGCCCGGGGCGGCGGTCGGCCTGAGACGGGTGAGGGCGCGTACACCACGACGAGGCCCGGACGTCGGGGCGGGCACGGCCTGCACGGGTTGAGGTTCCCGCCGCCCGGCACGACCCGGCGAACGTCTTATACGGGCGGCAAAAGGCTTTCCACTGGGCGGAGTTGAGGTGCTCGCGGCCCACGGGACAGCGGTGACGGCGGTACACGAAATGTGCCAAGGCTTTGCTGAACGTAGACCAGGTGTGGGCCAATCGTGATCCGACCCGACACTTCAGGGGCACATTGCGGACACCCCGTGATGTGATTCACGCCTCAATCGCTTCGCGGGGATCAAGGTTTTTGAGGGATGCAGATGGGGATGTAGGTAGGGGTGCAGTAGAGGGTTGCAAGGAGATCGGCAAGGAACAGATACCCCCCGCCTTCGCGTCACATTCGTGGGACCCCAGCGGCTGGTGAGGGGACGACAGAGATGAGCATGGGATCGATGCCGGACCGGCCACAGATGATGTTCTCCGCACAGGCCACGGCCCGCACTGTCGCCCGCCGCGGCCTCGCCGTCCCCGGCGATTCCGGCGGCTTCCGGTCTATGTCCGGACCATCGAGGCGTGCGGCAGGGTACAGTGCCCGTGCGTGCTGTCCCGATCCCGAATTGCCTTCGGCGTCAGCGCCGGTGAGTGCGGGATCAGGAAGCCGAAGAACCACATCAAGATCCCCGGTGGGACGGATGGCCGGCACAGTGCGCGACTTCGCCACAGTCCGTTCCCACACCGGTGTCGCCCTCTGACACAGGGTCGTACACGCTCATGCGCGGCGCCAACGGCGTCCGCAAGGGCCGCGGGATGACCGCCGCGCGCCCCTGAACCAAACCGGCAGTCCATCAATTCCGGCAGTCCTTCAATTCCTGCCCCTATACAGACCTTCCCACAGTGGACGAACTGCGTCGCGGATGACGGGAGGCCGACATGCAGTTCAATATCTTGGGCCCGCTGGAAGTCGTTGCCCAGGACAGAGTCGTACCGCTCGGCGGGATCAAGCAGCGCGCGATGCTGGGCATGCTGCTGCTGAAAGCCAACCGGATAGTGCCGTCGAGCAAACTGCTGGATTCCCTCTGGGCCGACGGTGTTCCGCCGACGGCCCGGAAGATGCTGCAGAATGCGGCGTCTGCTCTGCGTGGCATGCTGGCCTGCGACGGCGGCAGCGCCGACCCGCCCGTGCTTCTCACCCACACGCCCGGGTACTTGTTGCACGTCGAACCCAGCACCATCGACCTGAACCTGTTCACGCTCCACACCGAACGGGGCCGTTCGTACGCCGCCCAAGCCGACTGGGAATCCGCGCGCCGAGCGCTCCGCGACGCGCTCGACGTCTGGCGGGGCCCGGTCCTCTCCGATCTGACCGAGACCTGTGGCACGTGGCCCGAGGCCGCCGCGGTCCAGAACACGCACCTCGTCGCCGTCGAGGAGCTGTTCGACGCCGAACTCGCCTGCGGGCGGCACCGCGAGGTGGTCGCGGAACTCGAACTCGTCGCCGGACGAGAGCTGTCCCACGAACGCCTCGTGGCGCAGCTGATGCTCGCGATGTACCGGTGCGGACGGCAGTTGGACGCGCTCGACATCTACCGCCGCGCCCGCGTGTCGCTGATCGAGACCCATGGTCTGGAGCCGAGCCGTGAACTCCAGGAACTCGAACACCTGATCCTCAACCAGGACGTGCGACTGGACTGGCACGGCGGTGCCATGCCCGCGCTTGGCGACAGTGGCATCGCGGGGGTGCCATGGCCGACCGCCACCCTGGCCGACAAGGCCGTGCAGGCCGCCGCGTTATCCGAGGACGTGACGGCCGGGCCCCGCCGCCCGGAGCCCGCGCCCAAGGATGACAACGTTGTGCCCCTGGCCCAGGGGCAGTTGGCCACCTTGATGGCCGTCGTCGGTGAGGTGGAGCGCAGGCCCGGGGCGGACCTCGCCGAGACGGCGAACGCGTTAGGCATGGTGGCCGCGACGGTGGACCGTGAGGTCAGCCGGTACGGCGGAGTGGTCATCAGCAGGGTTGCGTCCGTGAGTTGGATCGTGTTCGACGACGCCGACCACGCCCCCGACCGGGCCGTCGATGCCGGCCTGGCGATCCGTGACGCGCTCGAGCAGGCCCGGTCCGTCCACGACGCCGCCGACAGTGGGGCACCGCAGGTGGTGGTCAAGGTCGCCGTCGTGTCCACCGATGCGATCCTCAGCTACCACCCCGGCGACGGCACACTGCGCGGCCTCGACAGCGCCGTCGTCGGCCGGTGCCTCCAACTGGCCAGCGCCGCCCCCGCGGGACGGGTCTGGGTCGGCGAGGAGACCAAACGCGCCACCGAGTGCTGCGTCCGGTACGAGCGGGTCGGCGACGGCGCGTGGGACGCGGTCGAACTCCTTCCGGAGCCACACCGGCCGGACCGGGTGAAAATGGTCATCGGAGGTCCGGGCAAGATCCAGAAGCTGCGCGGGCTGCTCGCCGGCATGGGCGGGCAGCACACGTCGCCGCTGATCGAGAGGATCAGCCGCCGCGGGGGCGGCATTCCGGAGAACGCGGTGGTCGAGGTCACGGTCAGCGTGCTGCTGCCCGCGGACGACGTGCACGGCTGGGCGGCGCTCCCGGAGGGCACGTGAACCGGAACGACCGGTGGATCCGTCATGGGGTGGCATGTCGCTCCGGGGCTCGCCGAACAGCCCGCCGATGAGCGGCGCAGCGCACGTCCGCCTGTTCTCAGGACCGGACATTGACCGAAAACGCCAGGAGGGACCGCATGGGTATCGACGACGTATCGAGCGATGTAAGCCTGTGGCTCAGGCGATTTGAGCCTGCCGACAACGCGGGGAGCCGCCTGGTCTGTTTCCCGCACGCGGGCGGCTCCGCCGCCTTCTACCTTCCGATGGCGCGGGCGCTGGCTCCGGCCGTGGACGTTCTCGCGGTGCAGTATCCCGGACGCCAGGACCGGCGGGCCGAGCCCTGCATCGACGACATACCCTCCCTGGCGGACCATGTCGCCCGCGCACTGGCCGGGTCGCTGGACCGTCCGCTGGCCCTGTTCGGTCACAGCATGGGCGCCCTCATCGCCTTCGAGGTGGCCCGGCGGCTTCAGCGGGACCGTCCGGGCCAGCCTGCGCACCTGTTCGTGTCCGGCCGACGCGCCCCCACCCGCTACCACGAGGAAACGTACCACCTGCTTGACGACGACGGGATCGTCGCGGAGATCCGGTCGCGGGGCGGCACGGAGGCCCGGGTGCTGGAGGACAAGGAACTGCTGGAAATGGTGTTGCCGACGATCCGCGGCGACTACAGGGCCGTCGGGCGGTACCGCTACGTCGCAGGCGACCCACTGCGTTGCCCCGTGACTGCGATCGTCGGGGACCGGGATCAGCAGGCCAGTGTGGAGGAGGTCATGGACTGGGAGAAGCAGGCGCCGGAAGGCGGCTTCGAGTTCAAGCTCTTCCCCGGCGGGCATTTCTTTCTCGTCAAGGAGATCGCCGAGGTCCTGGCGGTGGTGTCCGACCGCATCGGCCCGGCCACAGGAACTGGCCTGCGCCGTTGAGTCGTTCGCGTTGCCGGGTGGGCCCGTGCCGGTCGGTTCACGACTGTGCGGGCCCACCGGCACTCCGCCCTGCGGTGGAAGCGGCCGCCGGGCCGCCTTCGTCCCAGCTTCCCAGCGGCTCAACGGCCGGACGGACCACTGGGATTGACGGACCGTCGGACGGGCCGCTCCTCCGGTCTACTTTTCTGGCTCCGCGGGCGCATCCGACCCCGCGGTATCCTCAGCCTTCGTCGCGACGTCCTGTGCCGGAGCCGCATTGCTGCCGGCTTCAAGGGCGGCAGGTCCGGCCGCATCGGCAGGTCCGGCCGATGCTGCTTCGTCCTGGCCCGAACTGCCATGTGACTGCGGTGGAACGGTGAGGCTCGGCGCACTCAGGTCGGGCACGGTGGTCACCGCGTCGAGGGCAGCCTGGATCGCCTCCGCGAGTGATGTCGCCGCCTCTGTATCGATGTCCAACTGCGTCACCAGGGAGTCGGCATTGGTCGGGTGCGTGGTGGTCGTGATCGCCGCTTCAGCGCAACCAGCCTTTAGCAGGCTCTCGGACTCGTCGTCCGTTATCTCCCGGTTGAGAACCAGCGTAAACCTGTAACCCATGTCGTCGTTACCTCTCCATGTTTCCCGGCACCGCGGGTCGCGTAAAGGGCCGGCAGCCATCGCCCGGCCATTGCGGGGTAACTCCGGCGCAGACCCGTACGGGCCGCCGGCAGGCGGATTCGTCGTCAGAGGACCGTGCTCTCGTACCCGGCCGGCCGCCCCTCCAGGATCACCGTCTTGGTCTCGAGGAAGGGCAGCAGTCCCTCGCGACCACCTTCGCGGCCGATGCCGGACTGCTTGAACCCGCCGAACGCGATGCCGAAGTCGTTACGGACCGCGTTGTGGCCGACGGTGCCGGACCGCAGCTGTCGCGCGACCTCACGGGCCCGGTTGACGTCGTTGGTGAACACGGACGCGTTCAGACCGTAGATGGTGTCGTTGGCGATGCGGATCGCGTCCTGCTCGTCGGCTGCCGGGATGACGGACAGTACGGGGCCGAAGATCTCTTCCTGGGCGATGACCGAGCGGTTGTCGACGTTGCCGAACACGGTGGGCTCGACGTACCAGCCGCGGTCCATGCCCTTCGGGCGGCCGCCGCCCGTGGCCAGCGTGGCCCCGTCCGCGACGCCCCTGGCGATGTACCCCTCGACCCGGTCCCTCTGCCGGCTGGCCGCCAGCGGCCCCATCTGCGACTGCGGGTCGAACGGATCCCCCACGCGCACCTGGGAGAACATGCCGGCGAGAGCCTCGACCAGCTCGTCGTGCCGCGAGCGGGTGACCACGATCCGGGTCAGCGACGAACAGACCTGCCCGGAAAGGATGCACTCGGCCCGGGAGAGGCTGCGTGCGGCCGTCTCGAGATCCATGTCGTCGAGGATCACAGCGGCGGACTTGCCGCCGAGTTCCAGCGTGCAGCGGGCCACGCGCTCGCCGCAGATCGAGGCGATACGCCGTCCCGCGGCCGTCGACCCCGTGAACGTGATCTTGTCCACCCGCGGGTCGCGCACCAGCAGTTCGGACACCTCGCGGTCCGCGGTGACGACATTGAGCACGCCGGCCGGCAGCCCGGCCGCCGCGGCGGCCTCGGCGATCAGGTAGCCCTCCCCCGGCGCCTCGGGCGACGACTTCAGGACCACGGTGCACCCGGCCAGCAGCGCGGGGGCGACCTTGTTGCTGATCAGCCCCATCGGGGCGTTCCAGGGGATGATTGCGCCGACCACGCCGGCCGGCTCGCGGACGATCATGCCGAACTGCCCGCCGGCCGTCGGCTTGACCGGCTCCTCGAACGGGAACGTACCGGCCATCGCGGCGTATCGCTTGAAGGTGGCATCCGCTCCAGCGCCGGCGTACGCGGCGAAGGCGTGCAGGACACCGGACTCACGCGGCCAGACCTGACCGATGTCCTCGCCGCGCAGCCTGAGTTCCGCGCCGATCGCTCGCAGGTACCCGGCCCGCTCCGCCGGCGTCAGCCGCGGCCACGGGCCGTCGTCGAAGGCTTCCCGCGCCGCCGCGACGGCCCGTGAGATGTCGGCGGCCTGCGCCTCCGCGACCCTGAAGTAGAGTTCCTCGGTCGCGGAGTCGATCACGTCGATCGTGGCATCGGACGACGGCACCACCCACTGCCCGCCGATGAAGAAGCGGTCCGCCCGACTGATCGGCGCCTTCGCTTCGTCCGCCAGGCTCATCCGGTCACCCTCCCGATCGCCGCCTCTTCGTCGTTGCCGGGCCCGTCGCGCCCTTCGCCCGGCTCCATGTCGCGGCACGTCGCGATCACGGGGTTCGCACCAGGCGGGTGCGGCGCCCGGCGGGCGGGATGTTCGCAGGCAGTCTTCTCGGCGTGGGGGTCTGCCGCATGCCGACGGTGTTCATGCTTCCCGGCGCCGGGCGGCCGCGTAAAGGGCGGCCGGCCTTCGGCCGGCCACTGCGGGGTAACTGGGTCTTCCATTCCGACGCCATTGGCCGTCCGCGGTCGTCACTGCTGGCCTGAAGACCGGGGGCCGGAGGTCGAGGGGTCTGGGGCCGGGGGCCGGAGCCCCGGAGGCCGGGGGCCCGAGGCCCGGCGGTCGGGGGCCGGAGCCCCGGGGGCCCGGCGACCCGAAGACCGGGGGGCGGCCCGGCGGCCCGGGGGCCCTGGCGGCGAGCACCGCGCGCTCTGTCCGGCGCCGTTTCCGCCGGGGTTCTTCCGTCCCGGCACGGCGCGGTCTCCCCCAGTGACGAATCGCAGCCCCGCCAAGTCCCCCGCAGTGAGCCGTCAGAGGTCCGCCGACCGGCGTGGAAGCAGGGCCTGTCACCGCGCGAGGCGGTCGAAGGCCACGGACAGCCGGTTGGGACCGCGGAGGATCGCGTTGTCCCGGTAGGGAGGCGGGTCCGCCACCAGACGGGGACCGTCCAGGCGCCGGGCGAGCGCGGTGAGCGCCACCTGCGCCTCGGTCCGGGCCAGTGCGGCCCCGACGCAGTAGTGCAGGCCGCCCCCGAAGGTGATGTGGGCGTTCCCGGCCCGCTCGGGTCGGAACTCCCCGGGATCGGCGAAGCGGCGGGGATCGCGGTTGCCCGCGGCGAGCAGGAGCCGCATCCGGGAGCCGCGGGGGATGACGGCGCCGCCGACCTCGATGTCGGTCAGCGCGCTGCGACCCACCATCTGGACCGGCGGGTCGTAGCGGAGGACCTCCTCCACCAGGAGGGTGGCGGTACGGGGCTCGTCCCGCAGCCGGCCGAGCACGTCCGGGTGCCTGAGCAGGGCGAGCGTACCGTTGGCGATGAGATTCACAGTGGTCTCGTGTCCGGCGACGAGCAGCTGTCCGAGGTTGGAGATCAGGTCGGGGACAGCCATCGGGCCGTCGTCCCCGCCCCCTTCCAGCAGGGCGGACACAAGGTCGTCGCGGGCACTGTCCCGGCGTTTCCGGACCAGGTCCACCATGTAGTCGCGCATCCGCAGGCGGGTGCCGAGCAGTTCGTCGAGTTGCTGCTCGGTCAGGCTCTCCGCGGGGTCGAGTCCCCGGGTGAGCCGGCGGGCGAACTCGCTGAAGACGGGCTCGTCCTCGTGGGGGACGCCCAGCAGTTCGCAGATGACCGTGACGGGCAGCGGATAGGCGAGGTCCGCGACCACGTCCAGCTGCCCGGGGCCGTCGGTGGCGTGCGCGTCGAGCAGGCCGGCGACGAGGGACTCGATGTGGTCACGCAGCCCCGTGATCCTGGGCATCAGGTGACGCATGATCTGCCGCCGCAGCTTGTCGTGAAGGGGCGGATCCTGGGTCAGCAACCGCCTGCCGACGGGCTTGCCGTCCTCGCCCCTCGCCACGGTGCGCCCCTTGGGCGTCTGCTCGACGTGCCGGTTGGAGCTGACACGGGGATCGCGCAGCAACTGCGTGATGTCGTGATAGCCGCTGACGAGGTAGGTGCCGTCCGCGGTGTGCGCGACCGGATGCCGGGCCAGACGCTCCCACAACGGATACGGATCCGGGCGGTTGCGCGGCTGCAACAGCCACGAGAACAGCTCGGTGGCGTCGGGAACCGCGGCCGTCGTCATGTCGGTCTCCTCACTGCAGCGGGGACGAGGGCACCAGGGGCCGTGGTGCGCCGCCCGCGGCACCGGAGAATCCCGCATCCTGCGGAATCAGCTCGGGCGGGCTGTCGCCCGCATTGATCCGGGGCGGGAACGGGGCGCGGGCCCGGATGAGCGCCGCGTAACCGTCCAGGACGCGCGGCGAGTTGACCGCGGCCGCCGCGACCAGCCGCCCGTGGAGCCCGTATGCGACGACGAATCGGCCGTCCGCAAGGCTGCCCTGGGTCAGGACCGTGCTGTCGGCGAGCGAGGGTACGCCGACCACCTTGATGTTCGCGCCGAACTGGTCGGACCAGAACGCCGGGAGCGGCGCGTAGTCGCGGCGGTTCGACGGTGCGCACGTCATGTTGTGTGCGGCCGCCTGCGCCTGCGCCACCGCATTGCCCCAGTGACCCAGCGAGATCAGCCGCCCGTCGTACAGCGGGTGCGGCCAGCGGGTCACGTCGCCCGCCGCGAAGATCTCCTCGTCGGCCGACCCGTCGCTCCTGAGCACCCGGCACTTGGCGTCACAGACCACGCCGCGCGGCCCCGCCTCCAGCCCCGCCCCACGCAGCCATTCCACGTTGGCGACCGCGCCCAGGGAGATCACGGCGACATCGGTGTCGACGCCGCTGCCGGCCGACAGCCGGGCACGCCGCAGCCTCCCTCGCCCGTCCGTCTCCAGCGCCGTGACCGTGCTCTCCAGCCTGAGGTCGACGCCGGCGTCCCGCTGGAGGCCGGCGGCGTGGCCGCCGACGATGGTGCCCAGCGCGCCCGACAGCGGCGACGGGCCGCGGTGCACCAGGGTCACCGGGAGCCCCAGGCTCCGGCACGCCCCCGCGACCTCCGAACCGATGAGACCGCCCCCGACGATCAGGACCCGCCGCGGCCCGGCGGCCAGGTCGGCCCGCAGTCGTTCGGCATCGTCCCTGCCGCGCAGCCGGTGAACCCCGCGAACTGCCGGGTCCTGCCCGGGCAGTTCCCGGGCACGGACGCCGGTGGCGATCAGCAGCCGGTCGTACGGCACCACCCGGCCGTCGGCCAGCATCACCCGGCGGCCGGGCGCGTCCAGCCCCGCGGCGGTGCCGAGCAGCCAGCGGACGCCGGCGTCGCGGGGGCGGGCCATCAGCACGTGTTCGATGTCCAGCCGCCCGGTCAGTACCGCCTTGGACAACGGCGGCCGGTCGTACGGCTCGTGCGGCTCGTCACCGATGACGGTGATGTCCCCGGTGAAGCCCTCGTCGCGGAGCGCCTCGACGGCTCGCAGCCCTGCGAGGGAGGCCCCGACCACGACAATGCGGCGCGGCCCCCCGCCCTGGCCCGCGGCCACCGGGCCTCCCCGTCTGCGCACCCCGGCGAGGGCGCTCGGCTGCCCGACGGTGATGGCCTGGACGGGGCAGGCAGCCACCGCGCGCGCGACGTTCTCGTCCTCGGCGGCGGGCGGTACGTGATCGTATTCCAGTGACTCCTCGCCGCTGAAACGGAAGACGTCCGGGGCCATCATCGTGCACTGGCCGTAGCTCTGGCACCGGTTGAGGTCGACGGTCACTGTCATGCGCCATGCTCCTCTGCGATTCACGCGTGCGGTGACCGGGCGGGCTGCGCCGGGTCGACGCGGCTGTGGCGCGGTTCCCTCCAGGAGCCCGACGCCATCCGGCCGCGATCCTGCGGGGCCTGCGCCTGCGTCGCTCGGCACTGCTGTCGCCGGACATTGGAGCCCGCTGCCTGCTGCCTGCTGCCCACTGCTCGCTGCCCGCTGTTGGGGTCGGCCGGTGGGCGTCGGTACGCCGCGGCGGGCGGTACGACGCAACGGACGTCGGTACGACGCAGCAGAGCGGTCCGGCACGGCAGGCGTCGGTTCGGCGCAGCGGGCGGTACGACGCAGCGGACGCCGGTACCCGGCGCAGCAGGCGTCAGCCTGGCGCAGCAGGCGTCGGTCCGGGCTCGGCGGGCGCGGAAGACAGGTCGTTGTACGCACGCGGTCGGCGCGGGCGAGGGCTCTTGGGCTCGTCATCCAGAACCTGTCCCGGGTGGACAGCTGGGCGCCGGTGAACCGAGGGGCCGGGGCAACTCGCGTACTCGGACGGCGAGATGGCCCCGGACCTGGCGATCCGGAGGCAGGCGCCGGGCGTCGGCCTGACGGAACTTCCCGATACGCGCTCGGAGATCGTCGAGACGGTCATGGCGGCGGCTGCCGCGGCTTCGGCCGAGGACGGCCGCAGTGACCACCAACAGCGCCGCAGTGACCCCCGGCAGCTCTGAGGCGCACTGCCCGGGAACCGCACCGGCCGCAAGGGAGCCGGAGCGACGTCGGAGGCGGCGACGCAACAACGCGCGATGACACGTCAACCCGCCCGGACACGTTGTGCGCAACCAGCGTCCACCAGATCCGTCAACGGATGCGAAGGGGAAGAGTGTGTGGTCCTCGAGTCTGTTTCCCGCCCCAGACCACCGCCGACTCGTCCTGGAGGCTGAACTTCGGGATCCGCTCCAGCCAGACCTCCAGCGCGACCCTGAGTTCCATGCGGGCCAGGTGCGAACCCAAACAGCGATGGATGCCCAGGCCGAACGTGGCGTGCCGGTTGGCTTCGCGGTCGATGATGACCTCACCGGCCCGGTCGAACTGCGCCGGGTCGCGGTTGGCGGACGGGAACGACAGCAGGACCCAGTCGTCCGCCTTCATGTCGACGCCGCGCCAGTGCATGTCCTCCTTCACCAGCCGGGCCATGGTGACGGGCGCGTAGGCGCGGAGGAACTCCTCCATCGCGGTCGGCAGCAACCCGGGCTCGGCGAGGAGCCGTTCACGGTCCTGCGGGTTTCCGGCGAGATGCCACAAGGACGCGCCGATCGCGGCATAGGTCGTGGCGACACCGGCCGCGAACAGCAGGGCCATCATCCCGATGACGTGATTCGGATCGAGTTTGCGGCCGTTCAGTTCCGCGTTGAGAAGGTACGTGGTGAGGTCGTCACGCGGGTGTTCAATGTGGTCGTTGACCTGCGCGAGCAGGTAGACGAATATCTTGCCCCTGTACTCGATGCGCTTGTCACGCGCCGACAGGTCGTTCTGCGGGTCCCCGAAGAGATCACGGAACTGCTCTCGGTCCTCCGGCGGGAAGCCGAGCATGTCGCCAATGACCCGACTCGGAATCTGGCTTGCGTAGTCACGGGCGGCGTCGACTACGTCCCGTCCCTCGAATTCGTCGATGAGGGAGTGGCAGAACGCCCTTGTACCCGACTCCAGCCTGCCGACCGCGGTCTTGGTGAACGCGGGGAGCAGCAGCTTGCGCGCGGTGTGGTGGAACGGCGGGTCGGAGGAAAGAGGCGGCGTCTCACCGACGGGCGCCACATCACGCGCCGGGCGGAAATCATCCGGGGTGACCGACCGCGAGGAGAAGCGCTCGGTGTCGTAGGCGATCGCCGCGATGTCCTCGTACAGGGTCGGCAGCCACGCACCCCCGAACCGGTCGGTGTGCGCGATCGGGCACCTCTCCCGCAGGTCGTCCATGATGGGGTAGGGATCGGCGAGCCACTCTGGGTCGAGATGGGAGAAGTCAGTCCCCCAGTCCGTAACCGGGCCCGTGATGATCTCACTGCGCTGAATGTGGTGCCGATCCCTGTCCGGGTCCCGGAAGTCCTTGCTGAAGCGATCGTCGTCGGTCATCTCACGCTTCCTCAGCCAGGGTTATCGCCCGCTCCGGGCAACTGGCGGCCGCGAGGCGGGTCGCACGCTCATGGCCCGCCGGCACTTGGCCGTCTCCCAGGACCTTTCCGTACCCCTCGGCGTCGTCGCCGAAAGCCTCGGGATCGATGTCATAGCAACGGCCGTGCCCTTGGCAGCGCCCGGAATCGATCTGCACTTTCACCGTGAACCATCCCTCCGGCATGGGGTGCTCGTCCGGCGGGTGCAAGGGCAACAGGAACTCGCCGAACCCAGCGAGTTCGGCGGGCGAACGGGCGGAATGACCACGGGCGGCCTCCTCAGCATGCGGCTGGCCGGGTTCATGTTTCCTGGCATCGCAGGGTCACGTAAGAGCCGACAGCCATCGTCCAGCAACTGCGGGGTAACTCTGCCCCCATTCCGGGTCCGGCCCAGCCGGGGACAGGGCGCCCGTGAGCCCGTGACCTGCGCGGCGCCGGATCGAGCCACGTTCGGCTGTGCCGACCGCGCCGGCGGGCAGCGCGGAGCGGCCCGTGGAACCTCGTCGGCAATGAGGGCCCCGCAACCGCACGCGAGGCCGGGAACGGCACGGATGAGTACGAAACCGCCCGCGCTGAGGCCGGGGGCAACTCCCCCGAAGACGCCCGCGGCGGCACAGCCGTGACGCCCGCCGCGGCACAGCCGTGACGGCCACGGCAGCACAGCCGTGACGGCCACGGCAGTACGGTCGTGACGGCCGCGGCGAGGCCCACGATGACGTCGGTATTGGACGGCTCAGTCGCTGCAGAACTGAGCTGTCACGTGCGCAGCGAGCGCGGCGGCACTGCGGTGGTCGAAGATCAGGGTGGCGGGCAGTCGGAGTCCGGTTGCGGTGGCGAGTCGGTTGCGCAGTTCGAGTGCGGTCAGGGAGTCGAAGCCCATGTCCCGGAACGCCTGCTGCGGCTCAACCACCTCGGGCCGGGCATGTCCAAGGACTGCCGCAGCATGGGCTCGTACGATCTGCAGGACAGCCTGCTCCCGGTCAACCGTGTCAAGTGCCGCCAGCCGGGCGGCCAGGCCCTGGGCCGTTGCGGCGGCGGTCGGCCGTTTTCCGGTGCCTGTGGCCAGGTTGCGCAGCAGCGGGGGCAGCGCGCCCCTGGTGCGGGAGAGCCTGGCCGGTTCCAGTCGGGCCGGGACGAGCAGTGGTGTGGTCAGTCGGGCTGCTGCATCGAACAGGGCCAGCCCTTGTGCGGTGGTCATCGGTCGGATGCCGCCGCGGGTCAGCCGGGACATCCCGGCGTCATCGAGATGCGCAGTAATTGTTGAGCGTTCGGCCCACAACCCCCACGCCAGCGACTGACCCACCAACCCACGATCACGACGGTGGGCGGCGAGTGCGTCCAGGAACGCGTTGGCCGCCGCGTAATTGCCCTGCCCGGGGCTGCCGAGGATCGCGGCAGCCGAGGAGTACAGGACGAACCCGGCCAGGTCCATCCCTTCGGTCAACTCGTGGAGATTCCACGCCGCGTCCGCCTTCGCCGCCAGCACCGTCGCCATCCGCTGCGCGGTGAGCGACTCGACCGTGGCGTCGTCCAGCACGCCGGCAGCATGCACCACCGCCGTCAACGGGTGCTTGACCTCTATCCCGCCCAACACCTCGGCCAGCACACTGCGGTCCGCTGCGTCCCCTGCCACGATGTGTACCGCAGCACCCAGTTCCGCCAGATCCGCGACCAACTCGGCCGCACCCGGTGCAGCGGGCCCCTGGCGCGAGAGGAGTGTCAGGTGGCGCATCCCGCGGGTCGTGACCAGGTGCCGGGCCAGCTGCCTGCCGAGTGTCCCGGTGCCACCGGTGATCAGCACCGTGCCGTCCGGATCCCAGTCGACGGGCACCTGCTGTGCGTCGCCCGTCCCGGCCCGCGCCAGCCGCCGCCCGAACGCCACCGGGGCCCCGGTATCGGCTGCCGGACGAATCCAGGTCTCAGGCTCACCGGCGCCCAACACTGCAGCCAGCACAGTCTCCACATCGGCATCCCGGCCGGCGTCCAACCCCGTGGCGGGGTCGACATCAACCAGTAGGAGACGACCGGGGTGTTCGGACTGCGCGGAGCGAATCAGACCGGACACCGCCGCTGCCGACAGATCCTGCCCATTGGCCGCACCCTGGGTGCATATCAGCAACTGGGCGTCAGCGGTGGCGGGATCGGCCAGCCACTCCTGCACCCACCCGAGCACCAGCTCGCTCACCGCCCGGGCCGCGGCGGGCGCCTCCTGCCCGACCGCAGCAGAAGGCACCACCGCGACGACCACCGGCGGGTACTCCGACCCGGCTGCCTGTCCGTGGCGGGCCCACTGCGGCACGACCAGCTCGTGCGAGGTCGGCAGGGGAACCCAGTCCACCCTGAACAGTGATCGACGCACTTCCCGCTCGCCGGGACGCGTCATGTGGCCTGCCGGAATCTCCCGCAACACCAGAGACTGGGCCTCCAGCACCGGCTGCCCCGCCCCGTCGAACGCACTCACCGAGATCGACCCGTCCGACCCCTGGGCCAGAACGCTCCGCAGATGACGGGCACCGTCAGCGAGCAACCGAACCCCGGACCATGCAAACGGCAAACCACCAGGCCTACCTGATCCGCCACCAGAGCCAACGAGCTTGGCTGCAAGTAGGCCGTGCAGAGCGGCGTCCAGCAGCGCAGGGTGCAGCCCGAACCCGCCAGCCTCAGCCTCAGCCTCAGCCCCGGGCGATTCAGCTCCGGCTGTTTCGGGGAGTTCGGTTTCGGCTGTTTCGGGGAGTTCGGCTTCGGTGTAGATCGTGTCCCCGATGCGCCAGGCACGGTGGAGTCCCTGGAACGCCGGCCCGTACCCGTACCCACGCTCAGCCAACTGACCGTAGACGCCATCGAGCGGAACCGGTTCGGCCCCGGACGGCGGCCACTGCACCAACGGCGCCGGAACCGGCCCACTGGCGGCAGACAGCACCCCGACCGCATGCCGCACCCACTGGCCCTCCGCGTCCCGCGAAGAAACCGTCACCGACCGACGACCCTCACCGATGCCGTCACCACTACCGCCGTCACCGCCGTCATCGCTGCCGGTGACGTGTACCTGTATCTGCACGCCGCCCTGGCCGGGCAGCAGCAACGGCTCCTGCAAGGCGAGTTCCTCGAGCACCCCGCAGCCGACCAGGTCGCCGGCGTGGACGGCCAGGTCGACGAACGCGGTACCGGCCAGCAACACCGTCCCGTGCACGGCGTGATCGGCCAGCCACGGCGCCGCCGCCACCGACAGGCGGCCGGTCAGCACCAGTCCGTCACCCTCCGACAGCCACACCGCCGCCGCCAGCAACGGATGCCCCGACGACTGCAGACCCACCGAAGACACATCGCCCCGCTGGCCCAGCGCACGCGGCCAGTACCGCCGCCGCTGGAACGCATACGTCGGCAGACCCACCCTGCGAGCCCGACCACCCGCCCGGCCATCCGGACCAGTGACCTGCGCCCAGTCCACTTCACCCCCTGCCACATACACACCCGCCAGCGCCTTCAACGCACTCGCGGGCTCGTCCTGCCCGGCCCGCAGCACCGGCACCCACACCCCAGAGTCCGGATCCGCCATCGCCGACAACGCCCCGTCCGGACCCAGCTCCGCAAAAATGTTCACACCCGCATCACGCATCGCCACGACCGTGTCGTGATACCGCACCGTCTCCCGCACATGCGCCACCCAATACCCCGGATCCGTCACCTGCGCCCCCGGCTTGCCCGTCACCAGAGCAATCCGCGGCTCGTGAAACTCCACCCCCGCCAAAACCCGCCCGAACTCCTCCAACATCGGATCCATCAACGGCGAATGAAACGCATGGCTCACCCGCAACCGACGCGCACGCCCACCCCGCTCCCGCCACACCCCAGCCAACCGCTCCACCACCGACTCCACCCCCGACACCACCGTCTGCCCAGGCCCATTCACCGCAGCGACCCCCACCCCCTCCTGCCCGGCAACCAACTCCCCCGCCTGCTCCGGCGACGCATCCAACGCCACCATCGCCCCACCCACAGGCAACTCCTGCATCAACCGGCCACGCGCAGCCACCACCGCACACGCACCCCGCAGATCCCACACCCCCGCCACAAACGCCGCCGACACCTCACCAACCGAATGCCCCGCCACACACACCGGCTCCACACCCCACGACGACACCAACCGGAACAACCCCACCTGCACCGCAAACAACCCCGCCTGCGCAAACACCGTCTCATCCAACTCCGGCCCACCCCGCCCGATCACCTCCCGCAACGAACCAGGCAACAACCCCTCAAACGCATCACACACCTCATCAAACGCCTCAGCAAACACCGGAAACGCCGCATACAAACCCCCACCCATCCCCACCCGCTGACTCCCCTGACCCGAAAACACCAGACCCACCCGGCCCTCACCCGCACGCCCCACCACCACACCCGACCCACCACCACCCGACACACCAACCCCCAACCCATCCAACAACTCACCACGCTCCCCACCCACCACCACCAACCGATACGGAAACCCAACCGACCGCGTCGAAGCCAACGAAAACGCCACATCCCCCACAGCCAACTCCGGCCGCGCCACCACAAACTCCCGCAACCGACCCGCCTGCTCCACCAACGCCGCCTCCGACCGCGCAGAAACCACCCACGCAACCGCACCCCCATCCGGTTCAGGAGCCGGATCCTCCTCACACAGCTCACCCTGCTCCAGAATCAGATGCACATTCGTACCACTGATCCCGAACCCCGACACACCCGCCCGCCGCGGCCTGACATCAGCGGCCCACTCCCGCGCCTCGGTCAACAACTCCACCGACCCCGCCGACCAATCCACATGCGAAGACGGCGCATCCACATGCAACGTCCTGGGCAGCACACCATGCTGCATCGCCAACACCATCTTGATCACCCCGGCCACACCCGCCGCCGCCTGGGTGTGACCGATGTTCGACTTCACCGAGCCCAGCCACAACGGCCGGCCCTCCGGCCGATCCTGCCCATACGTCGCGATCAGCGCCTGGGCTTCGATCGGGTCGCCCAGCGCCGTACCCGTGCCATGCGCCTCGACCACATCCACATCCCGCGCCGACAACCCCGCACTCGCCAGCGCCTGCCGGATCACCCGCTGCTGCGACGGACCATTCGGCGCCGTCAAACCATTCGACGCACCATCCTGATTCACCGCACTACCACGTATCACCGCCAACACCCGATGCCCACGCGCACGCGCATCAGACAACCGCTCCAACACCAGCACCCCGACACCCTCACCCCACCCCGTACCATCCGCGGCATCCGCAAACGGCTTGCACCGGCCATCCCCAGCCAACCCCCGCTGCCGCGCAAACTCAGTGAACGTGCCCGGCGTCGCCATCACCGTCACACCACCCGCCAACGCCATCCCACACTCACCCGACCGCAACGCCTGCGCCGCCAGATGCATCGCCGTCAACGACGACGAACACGCCGTATCCACCGACACCGCAGGACCCTGCAACCCCAAGCAATACGCAACCCGACCCGACGCCACGCTGGCTGTGGTCCCGGTCATTCCGAACCCACTCGCACCGTCGCGATCCCCGGCCCGGTAGCTCGATGCGATGATCCCGGCATACACACCGACATCGGAACCCCGCAACGACGCCGGGTCGATTCCCGCGTCCTCCAACGCCTCCCAGCACGTCTCCAGCAGCAACCGCTGCTGCGGATCCATCGCCACAGCCTCACGCGGACTGATCCCGAAGAACTCCGCGTCGAACAGGCCCGCTCCGGGTATGAACCCACCCGCTCGGGTGTAGCCCCCTTCCCGCTCGCTGGACCCGTTGGTGTCCCAGCCGCGGTCGGCAGGGAACCCCGAGATCGCATCCGTTCCGTCCGCCAGCAGCCCCCAGAATCCCTCCGGGTTCTGGGCCCCGCCAGGGAACCGGCAGCCCATCCCCACAATCGCAATCGGCTCATCCAGACCAGCGCGGACCGTCGGCCCCACAGCCGCAGCCGCAGCGTCTGTCTCCTGGCCGGCGTCGGCCAGTTGAGGTAGCAGCTGGTCGTGCAGGTATCGGGTCAGTTCGAGCGGCGCCGGGTGGTCGAAGACCAGAGTGGCGGGCAGTCGAAGTGCAGTTGCAGTCGCGAGTCGGTTGCGCAGTTCGAGCGCGGTCAGGGAATCGAAGCCCATGTCACGGAACGCTTGTTGTGGGTCGACGTTCTCTGGCCGAGCATGTCCAAGTACGGCCGCGGCATGGGTTCGTACGATCTGCAGGACGGCCTGCTCCCGCTCGGCCGCACTGAGCGCAGCCAACTGGGCAGCCAAGCCCTCCCCCGGCACGGTCGCCGCGGCGGCGGTGGGTCGTGTTCCTGTCCCCGTGGCCAACTCCCGCAACACGGCGGGCAGCGGTCCGGTGCGCGAGAGCCCGGCCAGCTCCAGCCGTGCCGGGACCACCAGCGGTGCGGTCACTCGCGCTGCCATGTCGAACAGAGCCAGGCCCTGTTCCGTGGTCATCGCCCGAATGCCGCCGCGGGTCAGCCGGGACCTTCCGGATTCACCCAGCTGCGCCGTCATGGCCGAGCGTTCGGCCCACAGCCCCCACGCCAACGACTGTCCCACCAACCCCCGTTCACGACGGTGAGCCGCCAGCGCATCCAGGAACGCGTTGGCCGCCGCGTAACTGCCCTGTCCCGGGCTGCCGAGCGCCGCGGCAGCCGAGGAGTACAGGACGAACCCGGCCAGGTCCATCTCCTCGGTCAACTCGTGCAGATTCCAAGCGGCGTCCGCCTTCGCCGCAAGCACAGTCGCGATCCTCTGTGCGTTCAGCGACTCAACCGTCGCATCGTCGAGCACCCCGGCTGCGTGCACCACCGCAGTCAGCGGATGCTCGGCCTCAATTCCCTCCAACACGTCGGCCAGCACGGCACGGTCGGCTGCATCGCCAGCCACTATCCGCACCGCAGCGCCCAGTTCCGCCAGCTCCGCAACCAACTCAGCGGCACCCGGCGCCCCCGGCCCCTGCCGCGAGACCAGCAGCAGATGCCGCATACCCCGGGCCGTCACCAGATGCCGGGCCAACTCCCGCCCCAACGTCCCGGTACCGCCCGTGATCAGCACCGTGCCATCCGGGTCCCATTCAGCCGGCACACGCAGGACCACCTTGCCCACATGCCGGGCCGCCTGCAGGTAACGCAACGCCGAGACCGCCTGCGACAGACCGAACCCGGTCACCGGCAGCAACCGCAACGACCCCGCCTCGAACATCCCCATGATCTCCGCAAGCATCACCGCGATACGCGGCACACCCGCATCCATCAGATCAAACGCCTGATACACCACCCCGGGATACGACCGGGCCACCTCATCGGCCCGACGGACGTCCGTCTTACCCATCTCCACGAACCGCCCACCCCGAGGCAGCAACGCCAGCGACGCCTCGACGAACTCCCCCGTCAACGAGTTCAGAACGACATCCACACCCTCACCGCCCGTGACCGCGAGGAACCGCTCACCGAACTCCAGATCACGCGACGAAGCAATGTGGTCGTCCGCGATACCCATAGCCCGCAGCGTGTCCTGCTTGGCCGCACTCGCCGTCGCAAACACCTCCAACCCCCACGCCCGGGCCAACTGCACCGCAGCCATCCCCACACCACCAGTACCCGCATGAATCAACACCCGCTGACCCGCACGCACCCCCGCCAAATCCCGCAAACCATAAAACGCCGTCAGGAACACCACCGGCACCGCCGCAGCCTCCTCGAACGACCACCCCCGCGGCACACCCGTCACCAACCGATGATCAACAACCGAAACCGGCCCCCACCCAGGCATCAAGCCAGTCACCGCCTGCCCCACGACAAGACCCTCCACCCCCGGGCCCACCTCCAGCACGACCCCGGCGCCCTCACCACCCAGAGCCCTCCCGTCAGCGACCATCCCCAAGCCCGTCACCACGTCGCGGAAGTTGACCCCTGCGGCACGTACCGCCACCCGAACATGGCCCGCCAGCAACCTCGCACCGTTCTCAGGGGCGTCGACAACGCCGACGCTGTCCAGATCGCCCGGCGCGCCCACCGCCAGTCGCCAACCCGACCCCGGAGACAGGACCACCTCTCGCTCGCCCACCCGCACCAACCGCCGCCCGAAAGCCTCCGGCGCCGCAGTATCCGTGCCCGGACGGATCCAGGTCTCCGGCTCGCCGGCACTCGACACCGCAGCCAGCACTGTCTCCACGTCGGCATCGCGGCCGGCATCCAACCCCGTTGCAGGGTCGACGTCGACCAGCAAGAGCCGACCGGGGTGCTCGCTCTGCGCAGAGCGGACGAGGCCGCACACCGCCGCAGCAGACAGGTCCTGCCCGCTGGCCGCGCCCCGGGTCCACAGGACCAACTGCGCGTCCTCGGTGCCGGGATCAGCCAACCACTCCTGCACCCACCCCAGCACCAGCGCCGTAGCGTCCCGAGCCACGGCCGGTGCCTCCTGCCCTGGCCCGGCAGAAGGCACCGCTGCCACGACCATCGACGGGTACTCCGACCCGGCTACCTGCCCATACCTCGCCCACTGCCGCACGGCCCGACGTTGCTGTGCCGGGAGCGGCACCCAATCCACAGTGAACAGCGAACGGCGCGCATCGCGCTCCCCAGGACGGGAGAGTTGGTCTGCCGGGATCTCCCGCAAAACCAGTGACTTCGCCTGCAGGACCGGCTGCCCGGTCCCGTCGAACGCACTGACGGCGATCGAGCCGTCCGCCCCCGGGGCAAGGACGGTCCGCAGATGACGGGCACCGGCGGCAAGCAGCCGCACCCCGGACCACATGAACGGCAAGCCCACGCCACCGCCAGACCTGCCGGACCTGCCTTCCCCTTCAGACCTCTCGGACCTGCCGACGAGCAGACCGTGCAGGGCAGCGTCCAACAGCGCCGGGTGCAGCCCGAATCCGCCAACCGCAGCCCCCGACCCGGGCGATGCGGGTCCTCCGGCGGTTTCAGGGAGTTCGGTTTCCGCTGTCCTGGGGAGTTCGGCCTCGGTATAGATCCTGTCGCCGATGCGCCAGGCACGGTGGAGTCCCTGGAACGCCGGGCCGTACCCGTAACCACGCTCCGCCAGTTGCTCGTAGACACCATCGAGCGAGACCGGTTCGGCCCCGGACGGCGGCCATTGCACGAGCGGCGCCGGAGCCGACTGGGTCGTGGCCGACAGCACGCCGACCGCGTGCCGGACCCAGGCGCCTTCCGCGTCCCGCGAAGAAACCGTCACCGACCGACGGCCCCCGCCAACGCCATCACCATCGGCACCGTCCTCGCTGTCGCCCACGTGCACCTGTATCTGCACGCCGCCCTGGCCGGGCAGCAGCAACGGCTCCTGCAAGGCGAGTTCCTCGAGCACCCCGCAGCCGACCAGGTCGCCGGCGTGGACGGCCAGGTCGACGAACGCGGTCCCGGCCAGCAGCGCCCTCCCGTGCACGGCGTGATCGGCCAGCCACGGCGCCGCCGCCACCGACAGGCGGCCGGTCAGCACCAGCCCGTCACCCTCCGACAGCCACACCGCCGCCGCCAGCAACGGATGCCCCGACGACTGCAGACCCACCGAAGACACATCGCCCCGCTGGCCCAGCGCACGCGGCCAGTACCGCCGCCGCTGGAACGCATACGTCGGCAGACCCACCCTGCGAGCCCGACCACCCGCCCGGCCATCCGGACCAGTGACCTGCGCCCAGTCCACTTCACCCCCCGCCACATACACACCCGCAAGAGCCTTCAACGCACTCGCGGGCTCGTCCTGCCCGGCCCGCAGCACCGGCACCCACACCCCAGAGTCCGGATCCGCCATCGCCGACAACGCCCCGTCCGGACCCAGCTCCGCAAAAATGTTCACACCCGCATCACGCATCGCCACAACCGTGTCGTGATACCGCACCGTCTCCCGCACATGCGCCACCCAATACCCCGGATCCGTCACCTGCGCCCCCGGCTTGCCCGTCACCAGAGCAATCCGCGACTCGTGAAACTCCACCCCCGCCAAAACCCGCCCGAACTCCTCCAACATCGGATCCATCAACGGCGAATGAAACGCATGACTCACCCGCAACCGACGCGCACGCCCACCCCGCTCCCGCCACACCCCAGCCAACCGCTCCACCACCGACTCCACCCCCGACACCACCGTCTGCCCAGGCCCATTCACCGCAGCGACCCCCACCCCCTCCTGCCCGGCAACCAACTCCCCCGCCTGCTCCGGCGACGCATCCAACGCCACCATCGCCCCACCCACAGGCAACTCCTGCATCAACCGGCCACGCGCAGCCACCACCGCACACGCACCCCGCAGATCCCACACCCCCGCCACAAACGCCGCCGACACCTCACCAACCGAATGCCCCGCCACACACACCGGCTCCACACCCCACGACGACACCAACCGGAACAACCCCACCTGCACCGCAAACAACCCCGCCTGCGCAAACACCGTCTCATCCAACTCCGGCCCACCCCGCCCGATCACCTCCCGCAACGAACCAGGCAACAACCCCTCAAACGCATCACACACCTCATCAAACGCCTCAGCAAACACCGGAAACGCCGCATACAAACCCCCACCCATCCCCACCCGCTGACTCCCCTGACCCGAAAACACCAGACCCACCCGGCCCTCACCCCCACGCCCCACCACCACACCCGACCCACCACCACCCGACACACCAACCCCCAACCCATCCAACAACTCACCACGCTCCCCACCCACCACCACCAACCGATACGGAAACCCAACCGACCGCGACGAAGCCAACGAAAACGCCACATCCCCCACAGCCAACTCCGGCCGCGCCACAACAAACTCCCGCAACCGACCCGCCTGCTCCACCAACGCACCCGACGACCGCGCAGAAACCACCCACGCAACCGCACCCCCATCCGGTTCAGGAGCCGGATCCTCCTCACACAGCTCACCCTGCTCCAGAATCAGATGCACATTCGTACCACTGATCCCGAACCCGGACACACCCGCCCGCCGCGGCCCGGCGCCCGCAGGCCACTCCCGCGCCTCCGTCAGCAGCTCCACCGACCCCGCCGACCAATCCACATGCGAAGACGGCGCATCCACATGCAACGTCCTGGGCAGCACACCATGCTGCATCGCCAACACCATCTTGATCACACCAGCCACACCCGCCGCCGCCTGGGTGTGACCGATGTTCGACTTCACCGAGCCCAGCCACAACGGCCGGCCCTCCGGCCGATCCTGCCCATACGTCGCGATCAGCGCCTGGGCTTCGATCGGGTCGCCCAGCGCCGTACCCGTGCCATGCGCCTCGACCACATCCACATCCCGCGCCGACAACCCCGCACTCGCCAGCGCCTGCCGGATCACCCGCTGCTGCGACGGACCATTCGGCGCCGTCAGCCCGTTCGACGCACCATCCTGATTCACCGCACTACCACGTATCACCGCCAACACCCGATGCCCACGCGCACGCGCATCAGACAACCGCTCCAACACCAGCACCCCGACACCCTCACCCCACCCCGTACCATCCGCGGCATCCGCAAACGGCTTGCACCGGCCGTCCCCAGCCAACCCCCGCTGCCGCGCAAACTCGGTGAACGTGCCCGGCGTCGCCATCACCGTCACACCACCCGCCAACGCCATCCCACACTCACCCGACCGCAACGCCTGCGCCGCCAGATGCATCGCCGTCAACGACGACGAACACGCCGTATCCACCGACACCGCAGGACCCTGCAACCCCAAGCAATACGCAACCCGACCCGACGCCACACTCACCGGAGTCCCGGTCACCCCATAGCCCGCACCGTCCCTCTCACCGGCGCGGTAACTCGACGCGATGATCCCGGCATACACACCGACATCGGTACCCTCCAGCGAAGCCGGGTCGATTCCCGCGTCCTCCAACGCCTCCCAGCACGTCTCCAGCAGCAACCGCTGCTGCGGATCCATCGCCACAGCCTCACGCGGACTGATCCCGAAGAACTCCGCGTCAAAGTCACCGGCACCGGACAGGAAGCCACCCACACGGGCATACGCGGTCTCCGGGTCGCCCGACGCTCCCGTGTCCCAGCCCCGGTCCATGGGAAAGTTCGAGATCGCGTCGGTCTCGCCCGCAACCAGTCGCCAAAAGCCCTCCGGATCCGCCGCCCCACCGGGGAACCGGCAGCCCATCCCCACAATCGCGATCGGTTCCCGCGACGCGGAAACGAGTTCACGATTGTGCTGCCGCAGCCGTTCGGTCTCTTTGAGAGATGCACGCAGCGCGTCAAGTATCTTGTCGGCGGGCATGTTCATCGCGGCCTCCGCTCATTGAGTATGGTCACAAGTCAGCGCTTCCGTCGCCCAAGGCCAGGCGGACAAGACTTTCGGCGTCCATCGCATCGATCTGTTCGGCCTGAGTGCTCTGCTGCGACGCAAGTGCGTCATCGCGGAAGTCAGCGAGCTGAAGCAGCCCTTCCATGAGGCCCGCCTCGCGGAACCTGGACAGCGGAACCGACGCCAGGATTTTCCTGAGCATGGCCTCGGCCGGCTCCGTCTGCCCCTCGGTGTCGGGGCAAATCTGTTCCCGCAGGTATGCGGCAAGCTTGGCGGCGCTGGGCTGGTCGAAGACCAACGTGGCAGGCAGTCGTAGCCCGGTCGCGGCGCCGAGCCGGTTGCGCAGCTCCAGCGCGGTCAGGGAGTCGAAGCCCATCTCGCGGAACGCCTGCTGCGGCTCGACGCTTTCGGGCCTGGCATGCCCGAGTACCGCTGCGGCATGAGTTCGTACGATCTGCAGGACGGCCTGCTCCCGTTCGACCGCGCTGAGCGCGCCCAGTTGGGCGGCCAGGCCCCCGGCGTCCGTCGCGGCCGTCGGCCGCGTTCCGGAGCTTGTCGCCAGGTCCTGCAGCAGTGCGGGCAGCGGACCGCCACTGCGGGAGAAGCCGGCCACCTCCAGCCGCGCCGGAACCACCAACGGTGCGGTCAGCCGGGCAGCCGCGTCGAACAGGGCCAAGCCCTGTTCTGTCGTCATCGCCCGAATCCCGCCGCGGGTCAGCCGGGACATGCCGGCGTCGTCGAGATGCGCGGTCATGGCCGAGCGTTCGGCCCACAGCCCCCACGCCAGCGACTGCGCCACCAAACCGCATTCACGACGGTGAGCCGCCAGCGCATCCAGGAACGCGTTGGCCGCCGCATAGTTGCCCTGCCCCGGGCTGCCGAGAATGGCAGCGGCCGATGAGTAGACCACGAACCCCGCCAGGTTCATTCCGACGGTCAGCTCGTGGAGGTTCCACGCCGCGTCCGCCTTCGCCGCAAGCACCGTCGCAATCCGCTGCGCGGTGAGCGACTCGACCGTGGCATCGTCGAGCACCCCGGCGGCATGCACCACCGCAGTCAGAGGATGCTCGACCGCCACCCCCTCCAACGCCCGGGCCAGCACCCCGTGGTCTGCCGCGTCCCCGGCTACGATCCGTGCCGCAGCGCCCAGTTCGGCCAGTTCCGCGACCAACTCGGCGGCCCCTGGCGCCCCCGGCCCCTGCCGCGAGATCAGCAGCAGATGCCGCATCCCGCGGCTCGCCACCAGATGCCGGGCCAACTGCCGCCCCAGCGCGCCGGTGCCACCGGTTATCAAGACCGTCCCCCGCGGATCCCACTCGGCAGGCCCAGGCTTCGCGTCGCCCGCCGTGGCTCGCACCAACCGACGTCCGAATGCCACCGGAACCCCGCCGTCGGCTGCAGCGCGGATCCAGGTCTCTGGCTCACCGGCGCTCAACACGGAACCCAGCACGGCCTCCATGTCTTCATCCCGGCCGGTGTCCAACCCCGTCGCCGGATCGACGTCGACCAGCAGGAACCGGCCGGGGTGTTCGGACTGCGCAGAGCGCATCAGGCCGCACACTGCCGCTGCCGAGAGGTCCTGCCCGTCGGCCGCACCCCGGGTACATATCACCAACTGGGCGTCATCCGCGGCGGGATCGGCCAACCACTCCTGCACCCACCCCAGCACCAGGGCCGCCGCCTGCTTGGCCGCAGCCGGCGCCTCCTGCCCCGCCGCAGCGGCAGGCACCGCCGCGACAACCACGGATGGGTATTCCGAACCGGCGATCTCCTCATGCCTCGCCCATTGCGGCACGGTCCGGCTCTCCGGTGCAGCCAGCGGCACCCAGTCCACGGTGAACAGCGAGCGGCGTGCCTCGCGATCGCCGGCACCCGCGATGTGCCCTGCCGGAATCGCCCGCAGCACCAGGGACTTGGCCTCCAGTACGGGCTGCCCGGCCCCGTCGAACGCGCTCACCGCGATCGACCCGTCCGGCCCGGGAACCAGAACGGTCCGCAGATGACGGGCACCTCCGGCGAGCAACCGAACCCCGGACCACGCAAACGGGAGCCCGACGCCGCCACCGGACCTGCCGGATCCACCTCCAGAGCTGAGCCTGCCGGCCAGCAGGCCGTGCAACGAAGCGTCCAGAAGCGCCGGGTGCAGCCCGAACCCGTCGGCCCCGACCCCAGCTCCAGTTCCGACTTCGGCCGATTCGGGGAGTTCCGTCTCTGCGTAGATCGTCTGTCCGACGCGCCATGCCCGGTGGAGTCCCTGGAACGCAGGCCCGTACTCGTAGCCCCGCTCAGCCAGTTGGCCGTAAACGTCATCGAGCGGCACCGGCTCCGCCCCGGCAGGCGGCCACTGCATCAACGGTGCAGGAGCCGGCTCACTCCCGGTCGACAGCTCCCCGACCGCGTGCCGCACCCAGCCGCCTTCCGCGTCCCGCGAGGACACCGTCACCGATCGGCGGCCCTCGCCGTCCTCGTCACTGCCGCTGACCTGTACCTGTATCTGCACGCCACCGCCCTGGGCGGGCAGCACCAGCGGCTCCTGCAGGGCGAGTTCCTCAAGCGTCCCGCAGCCCACCAGGTCACCGGCATGGATCGCCAGGTCCACGAAGGCGGTACCGGCCAGCAGCACCGTCCCGTGCACGGCATGGTCCGCCAGCCACGGCGCCGCCGCCACCGACAACCGCCCGGTCAGCACCAGGCCGTCGCCCTCGGACAGCCACACAGCCGCCGCGAGCAACGGATGCCCGGCCGGCTGCTGGCCCGCCGAAGTCGCATCACCACGCCTGCCCACAGTCCGCGGCCAGAACCGCTGCCGCTGGAACGGATACGTCGGCAGGCTCACCCTGCGTGCCGTGCCACCCCGACCAGTCACCGCAGCCCAGTCCACTGCCCCGCCGGCGACGTATGCTGCGGCCAGGGCCCGCAACCACCGTTCCCGGCCGCCCTCGCCACGCCGCAGGCTCGGCGCGACCACCAAGTCCTCGCCCGCCTGCGCGATCGCCATTCCCAGCAGCGGATGCGCGCTGATCTCGACGAAATTGCGATGCCCCTCCGCTGCCAGTCCCGCGATCACGTCGCCGAACCTCACGGTCTCACGCAGGTTGCGGTACCAGTAGCCGCCGTCCAGCTCGGCCGTGTCCACCACCCTGCCCTCGACCGTCGAGTAGAACGGCACCATGCTGCTGACGGGCGCCATCCCTGCCAGGTCTTCGGCCATAAGGTCCTTCACGACCTCGACCTGCGCGGTGTGGCCCGCGACGTCTGCCGCGATCTGCCGAGCGCCCTGCCCGGCATAGGCAGCCGCGAACTCGGCGCACGCCGCGGCCTGTCCGGCCACCACCACCTGCCGCGGACCGTTGACGGCAGCGATCGACAACGCCGGTCCCCAACCCGCAATCCACTGCTGCGCCTCGTCGAGCCCGGCCGGTACAGACACCATCCCGCCCGTGCCCGCCAACTGCGCCAGCGCCTGGCTGCGCAACGCCACAACCCGCGCGCCATCGAGCAGACTCAAGCCGCCCACCGCACAGGCCGCGGCGATCTCGCCCTGGCTGTGCCCCACCACCGCCGCAGGCTCCACACCGTAAGCCCGCCACAACTCGGCCAGGCTCACCATCACCGCCCACGACACGGGCTGCACGACCTCTATCCGCAGCATCATTTCCGTGTCGCTCAGCGCATCGCGCAACTGCCAGTCCACGAACGGCGCCAACGCCTGCGCGCAACGCTCCATCGACGCGGCGAAAGCGGGCTCCTCTTCCCACAACTCCAGGCCCATCCCGGCCCACTGCGCACCCTGACCCGCAAAAGCGAACACCGGCCGCACCACTGCCCCGGCCACCCCGGTGACAAGCCCGGGCACCCGACCACCGATGTCCGTGGCCGCGGCTGCCAGGCCATCGAGCAACTGCTTGCGTTCCTCGCCCACAACCACCAGCCGGTGCGGGAAGTCCACCGACCGGGTGGTGGCCAAAGAGAAGGCCACATCATCCGCGGACAGCTCAGGCCGGGCCACGGCAAACTCCCGCAACCGCCCGGCCTGTTCCGCCAGCGCGGCCTTCGACCGCGCCGAGACCACCCACGCCACCGAGCCGGACAAACCGTCCGAACTCTCATGGGGGAACTCGTCCCGCCGCCCCTGTTCGGGAATCTGGTCCTGCACGGGCTGTTCGAGAATGACGTGGACGTTGGTGCCGCTGATCCCGAACCCGGACACCCCGGCGCGTCGCGGCCCGGGGCCTGCAGGCCACTCCCGCGCCTCCGTCAGCAGTTCCACCGACCCCGAGGACCAGTCCACATGTGTCGACGGCGCATCCACGTGCAGGGTCCTCGGCAGCACTCCGTGCTGCATCCCCAGCACCATCTTCATCACCCCGGCGACACCCGCCGCGGCCTGGGTGTGACCGATATTGGACTTCACCGAGCCCAGCCACAACGGCCGGCCCTCCGGCCGATCCTGCCCGTAGGTCGCTATCAGTGCCTGCGCCTCGATCGGATCACCCAACTCCGTACCCGTGCCATGCGCCTCCACCACGTCCACATCCCGCGCGGACAGCCCCGCGCTGGCCAGTGCCTGCCGGATCACCCGCTGCTGCGACGGACCATTCGGCGCCGTGAGCCCGTTCGACGCACCGTCCTGGTTCACCGCGCTGCCACGTATCACCGCCAGCACCCGGTGCCCACGCGCACGCGCATCAGACAACCGCTCCAGGACCAGCATCCCGACGCCTTCGCCAAATCCGGTGCCGTCCGCGGCCTCGGCGAAGGGTTTGCATCGACCATCCGCGGCCAGGCCCCGTTGGCGGGAGAACTCGGTGAACGTGCCCGATGTCGCCATCACCGTGACGCCACCAGCCAGCGCCATTCCGCACTCACCGGAGCGCAGGGCCTGGGCCGCCAGATGCATCGCGGTCAGCGACGAAGAGCACGCCGTATCCACCGACACGGCTGGCCCCTGCAACCCGAGGCAATAGGCCACCCGGCCGGATGCCACGCTCGCCGTGGTCCCGGTCATCCCGTAGCCGCCCGCACCGTCGCGTTCCCCGGCCCGGTAACTCGACGTGATGACCCCTGCGTACACCCCCGCGTCGGAACCGCGCAGGGAAGCCGGGTCGATTCCTGCGCCTTCAAGGGCCTCCCAGCAGGTTTCCAACAGCAGCCGCTGCTGCGGATCCATCGACAGTGCCTCACGCGGACTGATCCCGAAAAACTCCGCGTCGAAGTCCCCGGCCCCGTACACGAATCCGCCGAGAGCCGCATAGCCCGCACCCTCTCGGCCGGATTCACGATCAGGGCCGCCCGCTCCCTCCATGTCCCAACCCCGGTCGACGGGGAAGGGCGACATCGCGTCCGTGCCGTCCACCAGCAGGCGCCAGAAGCCCTCCGGGTCCTCGACGCCGCCCGGGAACCGGCACCCCATGCCCACGATCGCGATCGGCTCGTCCGCACCGACAGGGACCACAGTCGCCGGGGTCTCGGCGACGGCATCGGCCAGCTGGGGCAGCAGCTCGTCGAGCAGGAATCGGGTCAGTTCGAGCGGCGCCGGGTGGTCGAAGACCAGGGTCGCGGGCAGCCGCAGTCCGGTGGCGGTGGCGAGTCGGTTGCGCAGTTCGAGCGCCGTCAGGGAGTCGAAGCCCATGTCACGGAACGCCTGTTGCGGCTCAATGTTCTCTGGCCGAGCATGTCCAAGTACGGCTGCCGCATGGGTTCGTACGATCTGCAGGACGGCCTGCTTCCGGTCAGCCGCACTCAGAGCGGCCAACTGGGCGGCCAAACCTTGCTCTTGCCCTGCCTCCTTCGCCGTCGCAGCGGACCGTCGTGCTCCGCTGCCGCTTGCATCCAATTCTCCCAGAAGTGCGGGCAGCGGGCCATCACCACGAGAGAGTCCGGCCAACTCCAGTCGAGCCGGAACCAACAGCGGTGCGGTCAGCCGGCCGACGGCATCGAACAGCGCCAGCCCCTGTTCCGTGGTCATCGGCCGGATGCCGCTCCGAGCCAGCCGGGACACGCCGGCATCACTCAAGTGAGACGTCATCGCGGAGCGTTCGGCCCACAGCCCCCACGCCAGCGACTGCCCAACCAACCCACGCTCACGACGGTAGGCAGCAAGAGCGTCAAGGAAGGCGTTGGCGGCGGCATACCCGCTCTGCCCAGGACTGCCCAGCACCGCAGCAGCCGAGGAGTACAGGACGAACCCGGCCAGGTCCATCCCCTCGGTCAACTCGTGCAGATTCCAGGCCGCGTCCGCCTTCGCCGCCAACACCCGCCCAATACGCTGCGGAGTAAGCGACTCGACCGTGGCGTCATCGAGCACCCCGGCAGCATGCACCACCGCAGTCAGCGGATGCTCAGCCGCTACCTCATGCAACACCCCGGCCAGAGCGTCACGATCCGAGGTATCAGCGGCCACTACCTCTACCGCAGCACCGAGTCCGGTCAACTCCGCAACCAACTCCGCCGCCCCCGGCGCCTCCGGCCCCTGCCGCGAGACCAGCAGCAGATGCCGCATACCCCGGGCCGTCACCAGATGCCGGGCCAACTCCCGCCCCAACGTCCCAGTACCGCCCGTGATCAGCACCGTGCCATCCGGGTCCCATTCAGCCGGCACACGCAGGACCACCTTGCCCACATGCCGGGCCGCCTGCAGGTAACGCAACGCCGAGACCGCCTGCGACAGACCGAACCCGGTCACCGGCAGCAACCGCAACGACCCCGCCTCGAACATCCCCATAATCTCCGCAAGCATCACCGCGATACGCGGCACACCCGCATCCATCAGATCAAACGCCTGATACACCACCCCGGGATACGACCGGGCCACCTCATCGGCCCGACGGACGTCCGTCTTACCCATCTCCACGAACCGCCCACCCCGAGGCAGCAGGGACAGCGACGCCTCGACGAACTCCCCCGTCAACGAGTTCAGAACGACATCCACACCCTCACCGCCCGTGACCGCGAGGAACCGCTCACCGAACTCCAGATCACGCGACGAAGCAATGTGGTCGTCCGCGATGCCCATAGCCCGCAGCGTGTCCTGCTTGGCCGCACTCGCCGTCGCAAACACCTCCAACCCCCACGCCCGGGCCAACTGCACCGCAGCCATCCCCACACCACCAGTACCCGCATGAATCAACACCCGCTGACCCGCACGCACCCCCGCCAAATCCCGCAAACCATAAAACGCCGTCAGGAACACCACCGGCACCGCCGCAGCCTCCTCGAACGACCACCCCCGCGGCACACCCGTCACCAACCGGTGATCAACAACCGAAACCGGCCCCCACCCAGGCACCAGACCCATCACCGCCTGCCCCACAACAAGACCCTCAACCCCCGGGCCCACCTCCAGCACAACCCCGGCCCCCTCACCACCCAGAACCCTCCCATCAGCCACCAACCCCAACCCCGACACCACATCATGAAAGTTCAACCCGGCAGCACGCACCCCCACCCGCACCTGCCCAGGCAACAACCCCGCACCCGACTCAGGAGCATCAACAACACCGACACTGCCCAGATCACCCGGCTCACCCACCTCCAGACGCCACCCCGCCCCGGCAGGCAGCAACACCTCCCGCTCCCCCACCCGCACCAACCGCCGCCCGAACACCTCCGGCGCCCCGGCGTCCGCGCCCGGACGGATCCAGGTCTCCGGCTCGCCGGCACTCGACACCGCAGCCAGCACTGTCTCCACGTCGGCGTCCCGATCGGCATCCAGACCGGTGGCGGGGTCGACATCCACCAACACAAACCGCCCCGGATGCTCAGACTGCGCAGAACGCACCAGCCCGCAGACCGTCGCGGCAGACAAGTCCCGCGCACCGGCCGCGCCCTGGGTCCAAATCACCAGTTGCGCGTCAGCTGTCCCGGGATCAGCCAACCACTCCTGCACCCACCCCAGCACCAACCCCGTAACCTGCCCAGCAACCGCCGACACCTCCTGCCCACCCGCAGCACAAGGCACCACGGCCACAACCACCTGCGGGTACCCCGACCCACCTACCTGCCCATACCTCCCCCACCGCGGAACCACCAGCCCGTCCGAGACCGGAAGCGGAGCCCAGTCCACCGTGAACAACGAACGACGCACCTCACGCTCACCCGGACGCGTGAAGTGCTCCGCCGGCATCTCCCGCAACGCTAGAGACTGGGCCTGGAACACCGGCTGCCCCGCACCGTCATACGCACTCACCGCAACCGACCCGTCCGCCCCCGGCACGAGAACAGCCCGCAAATGACGGGCGCCACCAGCCAGCAACCGAACACCCGACCACGCAAACGGCAAACCGCCGGGCCTGCCGGACCGACCACCGGAGCCACCGAGCCTGCCGGCTAGGAGGCCGTGCAGGGCAGCATCCAGCAGCGCCGGGTGCAACCCGAATCCACCGAGCCCCGCCCCGGCGCCAGCTTCAGTTCCAGCGGTTTCGGGGAGTTCGGCCTCGGTGTAGACCGTGTCTCCGACGCGCCATGCGCGGTGAAGCCCCTGGAACGCGGGTCCGTAGCCGTACCCACGCTCGGCCAACTGACCGTAGACGTCATCCAGCGGGATCGGCTCAGCGCCAGCCGGAGGCCACTGCAGCAAGGGAGCCGGTGCAGGCGCACTGGTGGCCGACAGCACTCCGACCGCGTGCCGGATCCACTGCCCCTCCGCGTCTCGCGAAGAAACAGTTACGGACCGACGTCCGTCGCCCCTGTCACCGCCGTCGCTGTCACCGACGTGCACCTGGATCTGAACGCCGCTGCCCTCGCCGGGCAGCACCAAGGGTTCCTGCAGGGCAAGCTCCTCCAGCACCCCGCAGCCCACCAGGTCGCCGGCGTGGATGGCCAGATCCACGAACGCGGTACCAGCCAGCAGCACCGTCCCGTGCACGGCATGGTCAGCCAGCCACGGTGCCGCCGACAGCGACAGGCGTCCCGTGAGGGCCAACCCGTCACCCTCGGACAACCACACCACCGCCGCCAGCAACGGATGGCCCGATGCCTGCTGACCGGCCGAAGAGGCATCTCCGCTACGGGCCACCGCGCGCGGCCAGAACCGCCGCCGCTGGAACGGATACGTCGGCAGGCTCAGGCTCACCCTGCGAGCCGGGCCACCCTCACCAGTCACCAATGCCCAATTCACCGCCGCGCCGGCGACATACGCCGAGGCCAACGCCCGCAACCACCGCTCCCGGCCACCCTGCCCCCGTTGCAGGCTGGCAGTCACCACCAAATCCTCACCCGCCTGCGCAACCGCCATCCCCAACACCGGATGCGCACTGATCTCCACAAAAGTACGGTGTCCCTCCTCCACCAGCCCGGCAATCACCTCACCGAAACGCACCGTCTCACGCAGATTCCGGAACCAGTACCCCCCATCCAGGCAAGCCGTATCCACCACCCCGGCCTCAACCGTCGAATAGAACGGAACGGCACTGCTCACCGGCTCCAACCCCGCCAGATCCTCCACCACCCGCTCCTCGACCGCCTCCACCTGCCCCGTGTGCGAGGCATAATCCACCGCGATCCGCCGCGCACCCCGCCCCGCAAACGCAGCCGCGAACCCCTCACACGCCGCAGCCTCACCAGCCACCACCACCTGCCGCGGACCATTCACCGCAGCCACCGACAACCCCCCACCCCACCCAGAAACCCACTCCCGCACCTCATCCAACCCAGCCGGCACCGACACCATCCCACCCAAACCCGCCAACTCCGCCAACGCCCGACTCCGCAACGCCACCACCCGCGCACCATCCCCCAGACTCAACCCACCCACCACACACGCCGCCGCAATCTCACCCTGACTATGCCCCACCACCCCCGACGGCTCCACACCATGAGCCCGCCACAACCCCGCCAAACTCACCATCACCGCCCACGACACAGGCTGCACCACATCCACCCGCCCCAACAACTCCCCATCCCCCAAAGCATCACGCAACCCCCACTCCACAAACGGCGCCAACGCCTCCCCACACCGCTCCATCCACGCACCAAACACCGGCTCCTGCTCCCACAACTCCAAACCCATCCCCACCCACTGCGCCCCCTGCCCCGCAAACACAAACACCGGACGCACCACCGAACCCACCACACCAGACACCACCCCAGACGCCTCACCACCCCCAGACACAACCGCCAGACCATCCAACAACTCACCACGCTCCCCACCCACCACCACCAACCGATGCGGAAACCCAACCGACCGCGTCGAAGCCAACGAAAACGCCACATCCCCCACAGCCAACTCCGGCCGCGCCACAACAAACTCCCGCAACCGCCCCGCCTGCTCCACCAACGCACCCGACGACCGCGCCGACAACACCCACGCCACCGCACCCGAATCTCGAATCTCGTCCGGTTCGGGGACTTGGTGGTCCTCAGGCAGTTCGTCCTGCTCCAGAATCAGATGCACGTTCGTACCACTGATCCCGAACCCCGACACACCCGCCCGCCGCGGCCCCGGACCTGCAGGCCACTCCATTGCCTCACTGAGCAGTTGGACCGACCCCGCCGACCAATCCACATGCGAAGACGGCGCATCCACATGCAACGTCCTGGGCAGCACACCGTGCTGCATCGCCAGCACCATCTTGATCACCCCGGCCACACCCGCCGCAGCCTGGGTGTGACCGATGTTCGACTTCACCGAACCCAGCCACAACGGCCGGCCCTCCGGCCGATCCTGCCCATACGTCGCGATCAGCGCCTGAGCCTCGATCGGGTCGCCCAGCGCCGTCCCCGTACCATGCGCCTCGACCACATCCACATCCCGCGCCGACAACCCCGCACTCGCCAGCGCCTGCCGGATCACCCGCTGCTGCGACGGACCATTCGGCGCCGTCAAACCATTCGACGCACCGTCCTGATTCACCGCACTACCACGTATCACCGCCAACACCCGATGCCCACGCGCACGCGCATCAGACAACCGCTCCAACACCAGCACCCCCACACCCTCACCCCACCCCGTACCATCCGCAGCATCCGCAAACGGCTTGCACCGGCCATCCCCAGCCAACCCCCGCTGCCGCGCAAACTCGGTGAACGTGCCCGGCGTCGCCATCACCGTCACACCACCCGCCAACGCCATCCCACACTCACCCGACCGCAACGCCTGCGCCGCCAAATGCATCGCCGTCAACGACGACGAACACGCCGTATCCACCGACACCGCAGGCCCCTGCAAACCCAAGCAATACGCAACCCGACCCGAAACCACACTCCCGGTGCTGCCGGTCCCCCGGGATCCTTCGCCCTCCCCACCCAGAAGGGTGCCGTAATCGTGGTACATCACCCCGGCATAAACCCCGGTGTTGCTTCCCCGCAGCGAGAGCGGGTCGATTCCCGCGTCCTCCAACGCCTCCCAGGACGTCTCCAACAGCAGTCGCTGCTGCGGATCCATCGCCAAAGCCTCACGCGGACTGATGCCAAAGAACTCCGCGTCGAATTCCCCAGCCCCGTACAGGAACCCGCCCATGGGCTGGTACGCCACACCTTCACGACCGCCGCCGTGATCGAAGTCGTCAAGACTTTCCAGATCCCATCCCCGGTCGGCGGGGAACCGCGAGATCGCATCCGTTCCGCCCGCCACCAGCTGCCAGAAGCCTTCCGGGTCCTCGACCCCGCCCGGGAACCGGCACCCCATTCCCACGATGGCAATTGGTTCGCGACTGCTCGCCTCGATCCTGCGCAGTCGGCTCTGGAGTCGCTGACCCTCGTTGATGGCCCGCTTCAGATGGTCGCGAAGCTTTTCTTCCTCAGACATGTGTCAGCTACTCCTTGCTCTTCGGCAGGTCAATCAGGCGCGTTTCAAATCCCTGTTCGACGAGATTGAACAGATCTTCATTGCTTGCCGCATCGAGGTCGTCCGCGTCACTCTCTTCTTCTGTTTCTGCGCCCTGTGACCGCCAGTCCGCCATCAGCGCGTTCAACTGTTCTGTGATTCGGCCACGACCGGCATCGTCGATGGGCACGGCTGACAGCACAGCGCGCAGACCGTCGAGATCTGCCAGGGCGATCTCAAGGGCCCCGGCTTGCTGCGGCACCAGCTGGTCGTGCAGAAAACGGGTGAGGTCGAGGGGTACCGGATGGTCGAAGATGAGTGTGGCGGGCAGTCGGAGTCCGGTTGCGGTGGCGAGCCGGTTGCGCAATTCGAGTGCGGTCAGGGAGTCGAAACCCATGTCACGGAATGCCTGTTCGGGCTGAATGTTTGCCGGCCTGGCATGACCGAGCGCTGCCGCCGCGTGGGTTCGCACGATCTGCAGGACGGCCTGCTCTCCGTCGGCAGCACTCATCGCTGCCAGGCGGGCGGCCAGGTCCTCGACCGTTGCGGCGGCAGCCGGTCGTGTTCCGGTGTCCACGGCCAACCCGCTCAGCAGTGCGGGCAGTGGGCCGCTGCGGGAGAACCCTGCCAACTCCAGGCGGGCCGGGACGAGTAGGGGCGTGGTCAGTCGGACCGCGACGTCCAGCAGCGCCAGACCTTGTGCGGTGGACATCGGCTGGATCCCTCCGCGGGTCAGCCGTGACATACCGGCATCGTCGAGGCGTGCGGTCATGGCCGAGCGTTCAGCCCACACGCCCCATGCCAGCGACTGCCCCACCAACCCGCGTTCACGGCGATAGGCCGCCAGCGCGTCGAGGAACGCATTTGCCGCCGAGTAACTCCCCTGCCCGGGGCTGCCGAGCACTGCGGCGGCCGACGAATAGAGAACGAACCCGGCCAGGTTCATCCCGTCGGTCAGCTCATGCAGGTTCCAGGCCGCGTCCGCCTTCGCCGCAAGCACGGTCGCGATCCGCTGCGGGTTGAGCGACTCGACCGTGGCGTCGTCCAGCACCCCGGCGGCGTGCACCACCGCCGTCAACGGATGTTCGCCGGGCACGGCCTCCAACACCGCGGTCAGCGCATCACGGTTCGCGGCATCCGCAGCCGCTGTCTGGACCACTGCGCCCAGTTCGGTCAACTCCGCGACCAACTCGGCCGTGCCCGGAGCACTCGCTCCCTGCCGCGAGACCAGCAACAGATGGCCCATTCCGCGGTTTACGACCAGATGGCGGGCCAACTGCCGCCCCAGAGTTCCGGTACCTCCGGTGATCAGCACCGTCCCCTGGGGATCCCACTCGGCAGGCACCTGCTGCGGGTCACCCGCCTCAACGCGAGCCAGCCGCCGTCCGAACGGCACCGGGACCCCAGTATCGGCTGCCGGACGGATCCAGGTCTCGGCCTCGCCACCGCTCAACGCCGCGGCCAGCACACCTTCCACGTCGTCATCGCTGCCGACATCCACGCCAGAAGCGGGGTCGATGTCGACCAGCAGAAGCCGGCCAGGGTGTTCGGACTGCGCGGAGCGCAACAGACCGCAGACCGCCGCGGCCGACAGATCTCGCCCCCCGACCGCACCCTGAGTGCATATCACCAACTGTGCGTCGTCCGCGGCGGGATCAGCCAGCCACTCCTGCACCCACCCGAGCACCAGCCCCGTAGCCTGCGCGGCGGCGGCCGGCGCCTCCTGCCCAGGCGGAGCAGACGGTACGAACGCCACAACCACCGGCGGGTAGTCCGACCCGGCTACCTGCCCATGCCTGGCCCACCGTGGCAGATCCGGACTTTCCGGAGCCGACAGGGGCACCCAGTCCACGGTGAACAACGAGCGACGCGCTTCACGCTCGCCGGAACCCGCAATGTTGTCCGCCGAGATCTCCCTCAGCATCAGCGAACGGACGTCCAATACCGGCTGCCCGGCACCGTCGAAGGCACTCACCGCGATCGAGCCGTCCGCCCCCGGAGCCAGAACGGCCCGGAGATGACGGGCACCGCCGGCGAGCAGCCGAACCCCCGACCACGCAAACGGCAGTCCGACCCCATCACCCCCAGCCCTGCCGAGACCGCCTGCCATGAGGCCGTGCAAGACGGCGTCAAGCAGAGCCGGGTGCAATCCGAATCCGTCGGTGCCAACTCCGCTTTCGATTCCGTCCTCGGTGAACTCAGCTGCGGCTTCGGTCACTGCTGTTTCGGGGAGTTCGGCCTCGACGTAGATCCTGTCCTCGATGCGCCAGGCACGGTGGAGTCCCTGGAACGCCGGGCCGTACCCGTAACCACGCTCCGCCAGTTGCTCGTAGACGTCGTCGAGTGGAACCGGTTCGGCTCCCGAGGGCGGCCACTGCAGCAACGGCGCCGGAGCCGGCCCGCTGGTCGCCGAGAGGATCCCGACCGCGTGCCGGACCCAGGCGCCTTCCGCGTCCCGCGAAGAAACCGTCACCGACCGACGGCCCCCGCCAACGCCATCACCATCGGCACCGCCCTCGCTGTCGCCCACGTGCACCTGTATCTGCACGCCACCCTGGCCGGGCAGCAGCAACGGCTCCTGCAAGGCGAGTTCCTCGAGCACCCCGCAGCCGACCAGGTCGCCGGCATGGACGGCCAGGTCCACAAACGCGGTACCGGCCAGCAACACCGTCCCGCGCACGGCGTGATCGGCCAGCCACGGCGCCGCCGCCACCGACAGGCGGCCGGTCAGCACCAGCCCGTCACCCTCCGACAGCCACACCGCCGCCGCCAGCAACGGATGCCCCGACGACTGCAGACCCACCGAAGACACATCGCCCCGCTGGCCCAGCGCACGCGGCCAGTACCGCCGCCGCTGGAACGCATACGTCGGCAGACCCACCCTGCGAGCCCGACCACCCGCCCGGCCATCCGGACCAGTGACCTGCGCCCAGTCCACTTCACCCCCTGCCACATACACACCCGCAAGAGCCTTCAACGCACTCGCGGGCTCGTCCTGCCCGGCCCGCAGCACCGGCACCCACACCCCAGAGTCCGGATCCGCCATCGCCGACAACGCCCCGTCCGGACCCAGCTCCGCAAAAATGTTCACACCCGCATCACGCATCGCCACGACCGTGTCGTGATACCGCACCGTCTCCCGCACATGCGCCACCCAATACCCCGGATCCGTCACCTGCGCCCCCGGCTTGCCCGTCACCAGAGCAATCCGCGGCTCGTGAAACTCCACCCCCGCCAAAACCCGCCCGAACTCCTCCAACATCGGATCCATCAACGGCGAATGAAACGCATGACTCACCCGCAACCGACGCGCACGCCCACCCCGCTCCCGCCACACCCCAGCCAACCGCTCCACCACCGACTCCACCCCCGACACCACCGTCTGCCCAGGCCCATTCACCGCAGCGACCCCCACCCCCTCCTGCCCGGCAACCAACTCCCCCGCCTGCTCCGGCGACGCATCCAACGCCACCATCGCCCCACCCACAGGCAACTCCTGCATCAACCGGCCACGCGCAGCCACCACCGCACACGCACCCCGCAGATCCCACACCCCCGCCACAAACGCCGCCGACACCTCACCAACCGAATGCCCCGCCACACACACCGGCTCCACACCCCACGACGACACCAACCGGAACAACCCCACCTGCACCGCAAACAACCCCGCCTGCGCAAACACCGTCTCATCCAACTCCGGCCCACCCCGCCCGATCACCTCCCGCAACGAACCAGGCAACAACCCCTCAAACGCATCACACACCTCATCAAACGCCTCAGCAAACACCGGAAACGCCGCATACAAACCCCCACCCATCCCCACCCGCTGACTCCCCTGACCCGAAAACACCAGACCCACCCGGCCCTCACCCGCACGCCCCACCACCACACCCGACCCACCACCACCCGACACACCAACCCCCAACCCATCCAACAACTCACCACGCTCCCCACCCACCACCACCAACCGATACGGAAACCCAACCGACCGCGACGAAGCCAACGAAAACGCCACATCCCCCACAGCCAACTCCGGCCGCGCCACCACAAACTCCCGCAACCGCCCCGCCTGCTCCACCAACGCACCCGACGACCGCGCCGACAACACCCACGCCACCGCACCCGAATCTCGAATCTCGTCCGGTTCGGGGACTTGGTGGTCCTCAGGCAGTTCGTCCTGCTCCAGAATCAGATGCACATTCGTCCCACTGATCCCGAACCCCGACACACCCGCCCGCCGCGGCCCCGGACCTGCAGGCCACTCCATTGCCTCACTGAGCAGTTGGACCGACCCCGCCGACCAATCCACATGCGAAGACGGCGCATCCACATGCAACGTCCTGGGCAGCACACCGTGCTGCATCGCCAGCACCATCTTGATCACCCCGGCCACACCCGCCGCAGCCTGGGTGTGACCGATGTTCGACTTCACCGAGCCCAGCCACAACGGCCGGCCCTCCGGCCGATCCTGCCCGTACGTCGCGATCAGCGCCTGGGCTTCGATCGGGTCGCCCAGCGCCGTACCCGTACCATGCGCCTCGACCACATCCACATCCCGCGCCGACAACCCCGCGCTGGCCAGTGCCTGCCGGATCACCCGCTGCTGCGACGGACCGTTCGGCGCCGTGAGCCCGTTCGACGCACCGTCCTGGTTCACCGCGCTACCACGTATCACCGCCAACACCCGATGCCCACGCGCACGCGCATCAGACAACCGCTCCAACACCAGCACCCCCACACCCTCACCCCACCCCGTACCATCCGCGGCATCCGCAAACGGCTTGCACCGGCCGTCCCCAGCCAACCCCCGCTGCCGCGCAAACTCGGTGAACGTGCCCGGCGTCGCCATCACCGTCACACCACCCGCCAACGCCATCCCACACTCACCCGACCGCAACGCCTGCGCCGCCAAATGCATCGCCGTCAACGACGACGAACACGCCGTATCCACCGACACCGCAGGACCCTGCAACCCCAAGCAATACGCAACCCGACCCGACGCCACACTCACCGTCGTCCCGGTCATCCCATAGCCACCGGCACCATCCCTCTCACCGGCTTGATAGCCAGAGGTGATGATCCCCGCATAAACCCCCGCGTCAGAACCCCGCAACGACGCCGGGTCGATTCCCGCGTCCTCCAACGCCTCCCAGCACGTCTCCAGCAGCAACCGCTGCTGCGGATCCATCGCCACAGCCTCACGCGGACTGATCCCGAAGAACTCCGCATCAAAATCACCAGCCCCGTACACGAACCCACCCACCTGGGCGAACGAAGCGTCCTCACCACCGAACACGTCCCTGTCCCAGCCCCGGTCGACGGGGAACCCTGAGATCGCGTCCGTCTCACCCGCAACCAACCGCCAGAAGCCCTCCGGGTTCTCGACCCCGCCCGGGAACCGGCACCCCATGCCCACAATCGCCACCGGCTCATCCGCACCAGGGCGAATCACCGGCGCCGCGGCCTGGACGTCGGCATCGGCCAGCTGAGGCACCAACTGATCGTGCAGGTATCCCGAAAGCGCTGCCAGTGTCGGATAGTCGAAGACCAAGGTGGCCGGCAGTCGGAGTCCTGTTACGCTGGCGAGTCGGTTGCGCAGTTCGAGCGCGGTCAGGGAATCGAAGCCCATGTCACGGAACGCCTGCTGCGGCTCGACATGCTCTGGCCGGGCATGACCAAGTACGGCCGCGGCATGGGTCCGCACGATCTGCAGAACAGCCTGCTCCCGCTCGGCCGGACCCAGCACGGCCAACTGGGCGCCCAGCCCGTCGGCAGCCGCTGCGGCGGTAGCAGTCGGCCGCATTCCGGTCCCCGTAGCCAACCCCCGCAACAGCGCAGGCATCGGACCGGTACGCGACAGCCCGGCCAACTCAAGACGCGCCGGAACCACCAGCGGCGCAGACAGCCGAGCGGCCGCGTCGAACAGAGCCAACCCCTGCCCGGTGGTCATCGGCCGAATGCCGCCGCGGGTCAGCCGCGACAGGCCGGCATCGTCAATGTGTGCGGTCATGGTCGAGCGTTCGGCCCACAGCCCCCACGCGAGCGACTGCGCCACCAACCCACGGTCGCGACGATATGCCGCCAACGCATCCAAGAAGGCATTAGCCGCGGAATAGCCGCTCTGCCCAGGGCTGCCCAGCACGGCCGCGGCCGAGGAATAGAGAACGAACCCGGCCAGGTCCATCCCCTCGGTCAACTCGTGCAGATTCCAGGCCGCGTCCGCCTTCGCCGCCAGCACCCGCCCAATACGCTGCGGAGTAAGCGACTCGACCGTGGCGTCGTCAAGCACCCCGGCAGCGTGCACCACCGCAGTCAGCGGATGCTCGGCCTCAATTCCCCCCAACACCCCGGCCAGCGAGGCACGATCGGCTGCATCCCCGGCCACGACATCCACCACGGCACCCAGTTCGGCCAGCTCCGCAACCAACTCGGCCGCACCCGGCACCCCCGGTCCCTGCCGCGAGACCAGCAGCAGATGCCGCATACCCCGGCTCGTCACCAGATGCCGGGCCAACTCCCGCCCCAACGTCCCGGTACCGCCGGTGATCAGCACTGTCCCCTGCGGGTCCCACTCGGCGGGCATACGCAGTACCACTTTGCCCACATGACGGGCCGCTTGCAGGTAGCGCAGCGCCGACACCGTCTGCGACAATCCGAACCCCGTGACCGGCAGCAACTTCAACGTGCCTGCCTCAAACATCCCCTTGATCTCTGCGAGCATCTCCGCGATCCGCGGCATCCCCGCGTCCATCACGTCAAATGCCTGATACACCACCCCAGGCCAGGAGCGGGCCACTTCATCGGCCTGACGGATGTCCGTCTTGCCCATCTCCACGAACCGCCCACCCCGAGGCAGCAGGGACAGCGAGACGTCGTTGAACTCCCCGGCCAATGAGTTGAGGACCACGTCCACGCCCTCACCCCCCGTGGCAGCAAGGAACCGCTCGCCGAACTCCAGATCACGCGACGAAGCAATGTGGTCGTCGTCAATACCCATAGCCCGCAGCGTGTCCTGCTTGACCGGACTCGCCGTGGCAAACACTTCCAGCCCCCACGCCCGGGCCAACTGCACCGCAGCCATCCCCACACCACCAGTACCCGCATGAATCAACACCCGCTGACCCGCACGCACCCCCGCCAAATCCCGCAACCCGTAAAGGGCCGTGAGAAACACCACCGGGATCGCCGCGGCCTCCTCGAACGACCACCCCCGCGGGACCGCTGTCACCAACCGTTGATCGACAACCGAAACCGGCCCCCACCCGGGCACCAGCCCCATCACCGCCTGCCCCACCGCAAGGCCCTCTACCCCCGGGCCCACTTCCAGCACGACCCCGGCACCCTCACCACCCAACACTCTCCCATCGGCCACCATCCCCAAACCGACCAGCACGTCACGGAAGTTAACCCCGGAGGCACGCAGGCCAACCCGCACCTGCCCCGCAAGCAATCCCGCACCGGACTCCGGGGCATCAACAACACCCACACTGTCGAGATCGCCCGACTCACCCACCTCCAGACGCCACCCTGGCCCGGCAGGCAGCAGCACCTCTCGCTCGCCCGCCCGCACCAGCCGCCGCCCGAACGCCTCCGGGGCCCCGGTGTCCGTGCCCGGACGGATCCAGGTCTCCGGTTCCCCGGCGCCCGTCACGGCAGCCAGCACGGTCTCCACATCGGCGTCCCGATCGGCATCCAGACCGGTGGTGGGGTCGACATCAACCAGCAGCAGGCGACCGGGGTGTTCAGACTGCGCGGAGCGAACCAGCCCGCAGACCGCGGAAGCAGACAGGTCCTGCCCGCTGGCCCCACCTCGAGTCCACATCACCAACTGCGCACCGGCAGCAGCAGGATCGGCCAGCCACTCCTGCAGCCAGCCGAGCACCAGCGCGCTCGCCGCCCGTGCCGCGGCCGGTGCCTCCTGCCCGTCCGCGGCAGAGGGCACTGCCGCCACAACGATCGGTGGGTATTCCGACCCGGCCGCTTGCCCATGCCTCGCCCACTGCGGCACGGCCGAACTCTCCGTGATCGGGAGCGGCGCCCATTCCACTGTGAACAGCGAGGAGCGCAACTCCCGCTCGCCGGGTCGCGTGAAGTGGTCCGCCGGGATGTCCCGCAACGCCAGCGAACGGGCCTCCAACACCGGCTGCCCCGCACTGTCGAACGCGCTCACCGCGATCGAGCCGTCCGGCCCCGGAGTGAGAACAGTGCGGAGATGACGGGCGCCGCCAGCCAGTAGCCGAACACCCGACCACGCAAACGGTAGACCCACCCCACCGCGAGACCCGCCAGGGCCACCGGGGTTGCCCGCCAGGAGACCCTGCAGGGCCCCGTCCAGAAGCGCCGGGTGCAAACCGAAGCCGCCAACGCCGGCCCCGGTTCCGACTGCGGCTGCTTCGGGAAGCTCCGCTTCGGTGTAGATCGTTTGCCCGACGCGCCATGCCTTCTGAAGTCCCTGGAACGCAGGCCCGTACCCGTATCCACGCTCGGCCAACTGGCCGTAGACGTCGTCGAGCGGAATGGGCTCAGCACCGGCCGGTGGCCACTGCATCAGGGGCGCGGGCGCCGACACACTGCCGGTCGACAAGACTCCGACCGCGTGCCGGATCCATTGGCCGTCCGCGTCCCGCGAGGAAACCGTCACCGACCGACGACCTTCTTCACCAGCCTCACCACTGCTGCTGACGTGTACCTGGATCTGCACGCCGGCGCCCCGGCCGGGCAGCACCAGCGGCTCCTGCAGCGCAAGTTCCTCAAGTACCCCGCAGCCCACCAAGTCGCCGGCGTGGATGGCGAGATCAACGAACGCGGTCCCTGCCAGCAGCACGGTCCCGTGCACGGCATGGTCAGCCAGCCACGGTGCCGCCGACAGCGACAGGCGTCCCGTGAGGGCCAACCCGTCACCCTCGGACAACCACACCACCGCCGCCAGCAACGGATGGCCCGATGCCTGCTGTCCGGCCGAAGAGGCATCTCCGCTACGGGCCACCGCGCGCGGCCAGAACCGCCGCCGCTGGAACGGATACGTCGGCAGGCTCAGGCTCACCCTGCGAGCCGGGCCACCCTCACCAGTCACCAATGCCCAATTCACCGCCGCGCCGGCGACATACGCCGAGGCCAACGCCCGCAACCACCGCTCCCGGCCACCCTGCCCCCGTTGCAGGCTGGCAGTCACCACCAAATCCTCACCCGCCTGCGCAACCGCCATCCCCAACACCGGATGCGCACTGATCTCGACGAAGGTGCGGTGTCCCTCCTCCACCAGCCCGGCAATCACCTCACCGAAACGCACCGTCTCACGCAGATTCCGGAACCAGTACCCCCCATCCAGGGACGCCGTATCCACCACCCCGGCCTCAACCGTCGAATAGAACGGAACGGCACTGCTCACCGGCTCCAACCCCGCCAGATCCTCCACCACCCGCTCCTCGACCGCCTCCACCTGCCCCGTGTGCGAGGCATAATCCACCGCGATCCGCCGCGCACCCCGCCCCGCAAACGCAGCCGCGAACCCCTCACACGCCGCAGCCTCACCAGCCACCACCACCTGCCGCGGACCATTCACCGCAGCCACCGACAACCCCCCACCCCACCCAGAAACCCACTCCCGCACCTCATCCAACCCAGCCGGCACCGACACCATCCCACCCAAACCCGCCAACTCCGCCAACGCCCGACTCCGCAACGCCACCACCCGCGCACCATCCCCCAGACTCAACCCACCCACCACACACGCCGCCGCAATCTCACCCTGACTATGCCCCACCACCCCCGACGGCTCCACACCATGAGCCCGCCACAACCCCGCCAAACTCACCATCACCGCCCACGACACAGGCTGCACCACATCCACCCGCCCCAACAACTCCCCATCCCCCAAAGCATCACGCAACCCCCACTCCACAAACGGCGCCAACGCCTCCCCACACCGCTCCATCCACGCACCAAACACCGGCTCCTGCTCCCACAACTCCAAACCCATCCCCACCCACTGCGCCCCCTGCCCCGCAAACACAAACACCGGCCGCACCACCGAACCCACCACACCAGACACCACCCCAGACGCCTCACCACCCCCAGACACGGCCCCCAGACCATCCACCAACTCACCACGCTCCCCACCCACCACCACCAACCGATGCGGAAACCCAACCGACCGCGTCGAAGCCAACGAAAACGCCACATCGGCCGCCGACACCTCCGGCCGCGCCACCACAAACTCCCGCAACCGACCCGCCTGCTCCACCAACGCCGCCTCCGACCGCGCAGAAACCACCCACGCCACCGGTCCGGACGATCCCTCCGGATCTTCATCCACCTCATCGGTCTTGTCCTGCTGACTATCCTGCTGGCTGTCGCGCTGGCCCGCGTCCGCCTCGTCGTCCTGCGGGCCCTGTTCAAGGGCCTGGTCCTGCCAGTCTTCTTCCAGGATCAGGTGGACGTTGGTGCCACTGATCCCGAACCCGGACACACCCGCCCGTCGCGGCCCGGCGCCCGCAGGCCACTCCCGCGCCTCCGTCAGCAGCTCCACCGACCCCGCCGACCAATCCACATGCGAAGACGGCGCATCCACATGCAACGTCCTGGGCAGCACACCATGCTGCATCGCCAACACCATCTTGATCACACCAGCCACACCCGCCGCAGCCTGGGTATGACCGATGTTCGACTTCACCGAACCCAGCCACAACGGCCGGCCCTCCGGCCGATCCTGCCCATACGTCGCGATCAGCGCCTGGGCTTCGATCGGGTCACCCAGCGCCGTCCCCGTACCATGCGCCTCGACCACATCCACATCCCGCGCCGACAACCCCGCACTCGCCAAAGCCTGCCGGATCACCCGCTGCTGCGACGGACCATTCGGCGCCGTCAAACCATTCGACGCACCATCCTGATTCACCGCACTACCCCGCACCACCGCCAACACCCGATGCCCACGCGCACGCGCATCAGACAACCGCTCCAACACCACCATCCCCACACCCTCACCCCACCCCGTACCATCCGCGGCATCCGCGAAAGGCTTGCACCGGCCGTCCCCAGCCAACCCCCGCTGCCGCGCAAACTCGGTGAACGTGCCCGGCGTCGCCATCACCGTCACACCACCCGCCAACGCCATCCCACACTCACCCGACCGCAACGCCTGCGCCGCCAAATGCATCGCCGTCAACGACGACGAACACGCGGTGTCCAACGACACCGCAGGCCCCTGCAAACCCAAGCAATACGCAACCCGACCCGAGACCACACTCCCGGCGCTGCCAGTGCCTCCGGCACCCTCAACCTCATCGCCAAGAATGGTCCCGTAATCGTGATACATCACTCCCGCATAAACCCCGACATCAGAGCCGCGCAGTGAAGCAGGGTCGATTCCCGCGTCCTCCAACGCCTCCCAGGACGTCTCCAGCAGCAACCGCTGCTGCGGATCCATCGCCAAAGCCTCACGCGGACTGATCCCGAAGAATTCCGCATCAAAATCACCAGCACCGTGAAGGAACCCACCCTCATGGGCATACGAAGACTCCGGGTCACCGGACCCTTCGTCGTCCCAGCCCCGGTCGGCAGGGAACCGAGAAATCGCATCCGTCTCGCCTGCCACCAACCGCCAGAAGCCCTCCGGATCCTCAACCCCACCCGGGAACCGGCAGCTCATCCCGACAATCGCCACCGGCTCATCCACACCGGACTCGAACTTCTGCAGTCGGCTTCGCGTCTCGTACAGTTCAGCAACGACCTGCTTCAGAACGTTTCGCAACTTGTCGTCACTCATCAGATTCCTCTCGGAAGAAATGAGATGCAGCGGAAGGGCACGGAATTCAGCGAAAGCCGACGGTCATGAAATGCCGAACTCTTTGCCGACGAAGTCGATGATCTCTTCGTCGGACGCCGTACTGATGCGATTTCTGACCGAGTCAGAATCTTCGACTTGCGCCGTTTTCATCCATTCCGTCAACAAGCTTTGAAGCCGGTTCGTAATGGCTGCACGTTCGCCCTCCTCGGCAACGAGATGAGACAGCGCCGTCGTCAAGAGATCGAGATCCCTGAAGATCTGATCAGGCGCATACGCGGTGGGCTTGTCCACGGCCAGCAGACTGCCCAATTGCCGGCTGAGTTCGAGGGGTGCCGGATGGTCGAAGATGAGGGTGGCGGGCAGTCGGAGTCCCGTGGCAGTGGCGAGACGGTTACGCAGTTCGAGAGCGGTCAGGGAATCGAAGCCCATCTCCCGGAACGCCTGCTGCGGCTCGACGTTCTCAGGCCGATCGTGTCCAAGGACAGCCGCGGCGTGCGTCTGCACGATCTGCAGAACGGCCTGCTCGCGGTCGGCCTCGCTCAGGACAGCCAGCTGGGCCGCCAGGCCCTCGACCTGCGTCGCCGCCGCGGCAGTCGGCCGTGTACCCATACTGGTGGCCAGGTCCTGCAACACTGCGGGCAACTGCGCACCGGCGCGGGCGAAGCCGGCCAACTCCAGGCGGGCAGGGACCACCAGTGGCGCGGCCAGCTGGACCGCGGCGTCGAACAGGGCCAGGCCGTGCTCCGTGGTCATCGGTTGGATGCCGCCGCGGGTCAGCCGTGACATGCTGGCGTCGTCAAGGTGCGCGGTCATGGTCGAGCGTTCGGCCCACAGCCCCCACGCCAGCGACTGCGCCACCAACCCACGCTCACGACGGTGAGCCGCCAGCGCATCCAGGAACGCGTTGGCCGCCGCATAGTTGCCCTGCCCCGGGCTGCCGAGAATGGCAGCGGCCGAGGAGAAGACCACGAACCCGGCCAGGTCCATCCCCTTGGTCAGCTCATGCAGGTTCCAGGCCACATCCGCCTTCGCCGCAAGCACCGTCGCAATCCGCTGCGCAGTGAGCGACTCAACCGTGGCGTCATCGAGGACCCCAGCAGCATGGACCACCGCCGTCAGCGGATGCTCGACCGGTATCCCCTCAATGGCCGTGCCCAGCAAGCCGCGTTCTGCCGCGTCTCCGGCCACTATCTTTACGGCGGCGCCCAGCTCGGCGAGATCCGCGACCAACTCGGCGGCGCCGGGAGCGCCCGGCCCCTGCCGCGAGACCAGCAACAGGTTTCGCATTCCCCGAGTTACGACCAGATGCCGGGCCAACTGCCGCCCTAGCGCGCCGGTGCCACCAAGTATCAGCACCGTCCCGTGCGGATCCCACTTGGCATGCCCAGCCTGCGCGTCGCCCGTCCCGGTCCGCACCAACCTTCGCCCGAAGGCCAACGGGGCCCCTGTGTCGGCCGCAGGACGGATCCAGGTCTCGGCTTCGCCGCCGCTCAACACTGCGGCCAGCACAGTTTCCACATCGGCATCCAGGTTGGCGTCCAACCCCGTCGCCGGGTCGATGTCGGCCAGCAGGAGCCGGCCTGGGTGTTCGGATTGCGCGGAGCGCATCAGACCGCAGACCGCGGCGGCCGACAGATCCTGCCCCCCGGCAGCACCCCGGGTGCATATCAGCAACTGGGCGTCAGCGGTGGCGGGATCGGCCAACCACTCCTGCGCCCACGCCAGCACCAACGCCGCAGCCTGGGCGGCCGCGGCCGGCGCCTCCTCCCCGGCAGGAGCAGACGGCACGACCGCGACAACCACCGACGGACATTCAGCCCCTGCCATCCGCCCATACCTGGCCCACCGCGGCACGGCAGAACGTTCCGGAGCCGTTAGCGGGACCCAGTCCACCGTGTACAGCGATCGGCGCACTTCGCGCTCGCCGAAAGCACTGATGTGGTCCGCCGGGATCTCCCGGAACGTCAGAGACTGGGCCTGCAGAACTGGTTGGCCAGCCCCGTCGAAGGCACTCACCGCGATCGAGCCGTCCGCCCCCGGAGCCAGAACGGCCCGGAGGTGACGGGCACCGCCGGCGAGCAGCCGAACGCCCGACCACGCAAAGGGCAGGCCGCCAGGCCTACCGTGCCCACCTTCATGCCCATCGGGACCACCGGCCATGAGCCCGTGCAAGACGGCGTCCAGCAGAGCCGGGTGCAACGCGAACCCACCAGCCCCCGTCGCGGCCCCGAGCGAATCCGCGCCGGCGGCTTCAGGAATTTCGATCTCGGCTGCGTCGGGGAGTTCAGCCTCCGTGTAGATCGTGTCCCCTATGCGCCAGGCACGGTGGAGTCCCTGGAACGCCGGGCCGTACCCGTAACCACGCTCGGCCAGTTGTTCGTAGACGTCGTCGAGTGGAACCGGTTCGGCTCCCGAGGGCGGCCACTGCACCAACGGCGCCGGAGCCGGGCCATCGGCGGTGGAAAGCACCCCGACCGCGTGCCGGACCCAGGCGCCTTCCGCGTCCCGCGAAGAAACCGTCACCGACCGACGGCCCCCGCCAACGCCATCACCATCGGCACCGCCCTCGCTGTCGCCCACGTGCACCTGTATCTGCACGCCACCCTGGCCGGGCAGCACCAACGGCTCCTGCAGAGCGAGTTCATCAAGCGTCCCGCAGCCGACCAGGTCGCCGGCATGGACGGCCAGGTCCACAAACGCGGTACCGGCCAGCAACACCGTCCCGCGCACAGCGTGATCGGCCAGCCACGGCGCCGCCGCCACCGACAGGCGGCCGGTCAGCACCAGCCCGTCACCCTCCGACAGCCACACCGCCGCCGCCAGCAACGGATGCCCCGACGACTGCAGACCCACCGAAGACACATCGCCCCGCTGGCCCAGCGCACGCGGCCAGTACCGCCGCCGCTGGAACGCATACGTCGGCAGACCCACCCTGCGAGCCCGACCACCCGCCCGGCCATCCGGACCAGTGACCTGTGCCCAGTCCACTTCACCCCCTGCCACATACACACCCGCCAGCGCCTTCAACGCACTCGCGGGCTCGTCCTGCCCGGCCCGCAGCACCGGCACCCACACCCCAGAGTCCGGATCCGCCATCGCCGACAACGCCCCGTCCGGACCCAGCTCCGCAAAAATGTTCACACCCGCATCACGCATCGCCACGACCGTGTCGTGATACCGCACCGTCTCCCGCACATGCGCCACCCAATACCCCGGATCCGTCACCTGCGCCCCCGGCTTGCCCGTCACCAGAGCAATCCGCGGCTCGTGAAACTCCACCCCCGCCAAAACCCGCCCGAACTCCTCCAACATCGGATCCATCAACGGCGAATGAAAAGCATGACTCACCCGCAACCGACGCGCACGCCCACCCCGCTCCCGCCACACCCCAGCCAACCGCTCCACCACCGACTCCACCCCCGACACCACCGTCTGCCCAGGCCCATTCACCACAGCGACCCCCACCCCCTCCTGCCCGGCAACCAACTCCCCCGCCTGCTCCGGCGACGCATCCAACGCCACCATCGCCCCACCCACAGGCAACTCCTGCATCAACCGGCCACGCGCAGCCACCACCGCACACGCACCCCGCAGATCCCACACCCCCGCCACAAACGCCGCCGACACCTCACCAACCGAATGCCCCGCCACACACACCGGCTCCACACCCCACGACGACACCAACCGGAACAACCCCACCTGCACCGCAAACAACCCCGCCTGCGCAAACACCGTCTCATCCAACTCCGGCCCACCCCGCCCGATCACCTCCCGCAACGAACCAGGCAACAACCCCTCAAACGCATCACACACCTCATCAAACGCCTCAGCAAACACCGGAAACGCCGCATACAAACCCCCACCCATCCCCACCCGCTGACTCCCCTGACCCGAAAACACCAGACCCACCCGGCCCTCACCCCCACGCCCCACCACCACACCCGACCCACCACCACCCGACACACCAACCCCCAACCCATCCAACAACTCACCACGCTCCCCACCCACCACCACCAACCGATACGGAAACCCAACCGACCGCGACGAAGCCAACGAAAACGCCACATCCCCCAAAGCCAACTCCGGCCGCGCCACCACAAACTCCCGCAACCGACCCGCCTGCTCCACCAACGCAGCCTCCGACCGCGCAGAAACCACCCACGCAACCGCACCCGAATCCGGTTCAGGAGCCGGATCCTCCTCACACAGCTCACCCTGCTCCAGAATCAGATGCACGTTCGTACCACTGATCCCGAACCCGGACACACCCGCCCGCCGCGGCCCGGCGCCGGCAGGCCACTCCATTTCCTCACTGAGCAGTTGGACCGACCCCGCCGCCCAATCCACATGGCTGGATGGATCGTCGATGTGAAGTGTCTTAGGCAGCACACCATGTTCCATGGCCAGGACCATCTTGATGACCCCGGCCACACCTGCCGCGGCCTGGGTATGACCAATGTTCGACTTCACCGAACCCAGCCACAACGGCCGACCCTCCGGCCGATCCTGCCCATACGTCGCGATGAGCGCCTGAGCCTCGATCGGGTCACCCAGCGCCGTCCCCGTACCATGCGCCTCCACCACATCCACATCCCGCGCCGACAACCCCGCGCTGGCCAGTGCCTGCCGGATCACCCGCTGCTGCGACGGACCATTCGGCGCCGTGAGCCCGTTCGACGCACCGTCCTGGTTCACCGCGCTACCACGTATCACCGCCAACACCCGGTGCCCACGCGCACGCGCATCAGACAACCGCTCCAACACCACCATCCCGACGCCCTCACCAAAACCGGTGCCGTCCGCGGCATCCGCGAAAGGTTTGCACCGGCCGTCCGCAGCCAACCCCCGCTGCCGCGCAAACTCGGTGAACGTGGCGGGTGTCGCCATCACCGTCACACCACCCGCCAACGCCATCCCACACTCACCCGACCGCAACGCCTGCGCCGCCAAATGCATCGCCGTCAACGACGACGAACACGCCGTATCCACCGACACCGCAGGACCCTGCAACCCCAAGCAATACGCCACCCGACCCGACGCCACACTCACCGTCGTCCCGGTCATCCCATAGCCACCGGCACCATCCCTCTCACCGGCTTGATAGCCAGAGGTGATGATCCCCGCATAAACCCCCGCGTCAGAACCCCGCAACGACGCCGGATCGATCCCCGCGTCCTCCAAAGCCTCCCAGCACGTCTCCAACAGCAACCGCTGCTGCGGATCCATCGCCAAAGCCTCACGCGGACTGATCCCGAAGAACTCCGCATCAAAATCACCAGCCCCGTACACGAACCCACCCACCTGGGCGAACGAAGCGTCCTCACCACCGAACACGTCCCTGTCCCAGCCCCGGTCAACGGGAAATGCCGAGATCGCGTCCGTCTCACCCGCAACCAACCGCCAGAAGCCCTCCGGATCCTCAACCCCGCCCGGGAACCGGCAGCCCATGCCCACGATCGCAATCGGCTCGTCCAGAGCAGCACGGACCGCGGGCGCCGCAGCCTGGGCATTGGCCTCGGCCAGTTGAGGCACCAGCTGGTCATGCAGGTGGCTCGAGAGCGCGACAGCGCTCGGATGGTCGAAGACCAGCGTGGCTGGCAGCCGGAGCCCTGTGGCGGTGGCGAGTCGGTTGCGCAGTTCGAGCGCGGTCAGGGAGTCAAAGCCCATGTCACGGAACGCATGTTGTGGGTCGACGTTCTCTGGCCGAGCATGTCCAAGTACGGCCGCGGCATGGGTTCGTACCATCTGCAGGACGGCCTGCTCCCGCTCGGCCGCACTGAGCGCAGCCAACTGGGCGCCCAGGCCTTCGGCCGCCGTTGCGGCAGTAGCAGTCGGCCGCATTCCGGTGCCCTTGGCCAACTCCCGCAGCAGGGCGGGCAACGGACCGGTGCGCGAGAGTCCGGCCAACTCCATACGAGCCGGAACCACCAACGAGGCAGACAACCGAGCTGCGGCATCGAACAGAGCCAAACCCTGCCCAGTGGACATCGGCCGAACACCACCACGAGCCAGCCGAGACACCCCAACATCGTCGAGATGCGCAGTCATCGTCGAGCGCTCCGCCCACAGCCCCCACGCCAGCGACTGCGCCACCAAGCCACGCTCACGACGGTAGGCAGCAAGAGCGTCAAGGAAGGCGTTGGCGGCGGCATACCCGCTCTGCCCAGGACTGCCCAGCACCGCAGCAGCCGAGGAGTACAGGACGAACCCGGCCAGGTCCATCCCCTCGGTCAACTCGTGCAGATTCCAGGCCGCGTCCGCCTTCGCCGCCAGCACCCGCCCAATACGCTGCGGAGTAAGCGACTCGACCGTGGCGTCATCGAGCACCCCGGCAGCATGCACCACCGCAGTCAGCGGATGCTCAGCCGCTACCTCATGCAACACCCCGGCCAGAGCGTCACGATCCGAGGTATCAGCGGCCACTACCTCTACCGCAGCACCGAGTCCGGTCAACTCCGCAACCAACTCCGCCGCCCCCGGCGCCCCCGCCCCCTGCCGCGAGACCAGCAGCAAATGCCGCATACCCCGGGCCGTCACCAGATGCCGGGCCAACTCCCGCCCCAACGTCCCAGTACCGCCCGTGATCAGCACCGTGCCATCCGGGTCCCATTCAGCCGGCACACGCAGGACCACCTTGCCCACATGCCGGGCCGCCTGCAGGTAACGCAACGCCGAGACCGCCTGCGACAGACCGAACCCGGTCACCGGCAGCAACCGCAACGACCCCGCCTCGAACATCCCCATGATCTCCGCAAGCATCACCGCGATACGCGGCACACCCGCATCCATCAGATCAAACGCCTGATACACCACCCCGGGATACGACCGGGCCACCTCATCGGCCCGACGGACGTCCGTCTTACCCATCTCCACGAACCGCCCACCCCGAGGCAGCAACGCCAGCGACGCCTCGACGAACTCCCCCGTCAACGAGTTCAGAACGACATCCACACCCTCACCGCCCGTGACCGCGAGGAACCGCTCACCGAACTCCAGATCACGCGACGAAGCAATGTGGTCGTCCGCGATGCCCATAGCCCGCAGCGTGTCCTGCTTGACCGGACTCGCCGTGGCAAACACTTCCAGCCCCCACGCCCGGGCCAACTGCACCGCAGCCATCCCCACACCACCAGTACCCGCATGAATCAACACCCGCTGACCCGCACGCACCCCAGCCAAATCCCGCAAACCATAAAACGCCGTCAGGAACACCACCGGCACCGCCGCAGCCTCCTCGAACGACCACCCCCGCGGCACACCCGTCACCAACCGGTGATCAACAACCGAAACCGGCCCCCACCCAGGCACCAGACCCATCACCGCCTGCCCCACAACAAGACCCTCCACCCCCGGGCCCACCTCCAGCACAACCCCGGCCCCCTCACCACCCAGAACCCTCCCATCAGCCACCAACCCCAACCCCGACACCACATCATGAAAATTCAACCCGGCAGCACGCACCCCCACCCGCACCTGCCCAGGCAACAACCCCGCACCCGACTCAGGAGCATCAACAACACCCACACTGCCCAGATCACCCCGCTCACCCACCTCCAGACGCCACCCCGCCCCGGCAGGCAGCAACACCTCCCGCTCCCCCACCCGCACCAACCGCCGCCCGAACACCGCCGGCGCCCCGGCGTCCGCGCCCGGACGGATCCAGGTCTCCGGCTCACCGGCACTCGACACCGCAGCCAGCACTGTCTCCACGTCGGCGTCCCGATCGGCATCCAGACCGGTGGCGGGGTCGACATCCACCAACACAAACCGCCCCGGATGCTCAGACTGCGCAGAACGCACCAGCCCGCAGACCGCGGAAGCAGACAGGTCCTCCCCGCTGACCCCACCTCGAGTCCACATCACCAACTGCGCATCGGCAGCAGCAGGATCTGCCAGCCACTCCTGCAGCCACCCGAGCACCAGCGCGCTCGCCGCCCGTGCCGCGGCCGGTGCCTCCTGCCCGTCCGCGGCAGAGGGCACTGCCGCCACAACGATTGGCGGGTATTCCGACCCGGCTACCTGCCCATACCTCCCCCACCGCGGTACGACCAGCTCGTCCGAGACCGGAAGCGGAGCCCAGTCCACCGTGAACAACGAACGACGCACCTCACGCTCACCCGGACGCGTGAAGTGCTCCGCCGGGATCTCCCGCAACGCTAGAGACTGGGCCTGGAACACCGGCTGCCCCGCACCGTCATACGCACTCACCGCAACCGACCCGTCCGCCCCCGGCACGAGAACAGCCCGCAAATGACGGGCGCCACCAGCCAGCAACCGAACACCCGACCACGCAAACGGCAAACCCGTTCCACCACCAGACCCGCCAAAACCACCGACCAGCAGACCATGCAGGGCAGCATCCAACAACGCAGGATGCAACCCAAACCCGCTGCCCCCAGCCCCAGCCGCCCCAGCAAACTCAGCTCCACCTGTCTCAGGGAGCTCAGCCTCCGTATAGATAGCCTCCCCATCACGCCACGCCCTGCGAAGCCCCTGGAACGCCGGCCCGTACCCGTACCCACGCTCCGCCAACTGACCGTAAACGTCATCCAGCGCAATCGGCTCAGCCCCGACCGGCGGCCACTGCACCAACGGCATCGGAGCCGGACCGCTGGCGGCCGACAGCACCCCGACCGCATGCCGGACCCAAACACCCTCCGCATCCCTCGAGGAAACCGTCACCGACCGACGCCCCTCGCCAGCACCCCCGCCTCCGTCACCGCTGTCACTTTCGCTGACGTGTACCTGGATCTGCACGCCGGCGCCCCGGCCGGGCAGCACCAGCGGCTCCTGCAGCGCAAGTTCCTCAAGTACCCCGCAGCCCACCAAGTCGCCGGCGTGGATGGCGAGATCAACGAACGCGGTCCCTGCCAGCAGCACGGTCCCGTGCACGGCATGGTCAGCCAACCACGGTGCCGCCGACAGCGACAGGCGTCCCGTGAGGGCCAACCCGTCACCCTCGGACAACCACACCACCGCCGCCAGCAACGGATGGCCCGATGCCTGCTGTCCGGCCGAAGAGGCATCTCCGCTACGGGCCACCGCGCGCGGCCAGAACCGCCGCCGCTGGAACGGATACGTCGGCAGGCTCAGGCTCACCCTGCGAGCCGGGCCACCCTCACCAGTCACCAATGCCCAATTCACCGCCGCGCCGGCGACATACGCCGCGGCCAACGCCCGCAACCACCGCTCCCGGCCACCCTGCCCCCGTTGCAGGCTGGCAGTCACCACCAAATCCTCACCCGCCTGCGCAACCGCCATCCCCAACACCGGATGCGCACTGATCTCCACAAAAGTACGGTGTCCCTCCTCCACCAGCCCGGCAATCACCTCACCGAAACGCACCGTCTCACGCAGATTCCGGAACCAGTACCCCCCATCCAGGGACGCCGTATCCACCACCCCCGCCTCAACCGTCGAATAGAACGGAACGGCACTGCTCACCGGCTCCAACCCCGCCAGATCCTCCACCACCCGCTCCTCAACCGCCTCCACCTGCCCCGTGTGCGAGGCATAATCCACCGCGATCCGCCGCGCACCCCGCCCCGCAAACGCAGCCGCGAACCCCTCACACGCCGCAGCCTCACCAGCCACCACCACCTGCCGCGGACCATTCACCGCAGCCACCGACAACCCCCCACCCCACCCAGAAACCCACTCCCGCACCTCATCCAACCCAACCGGCACCGACACCATCCCACCCAAACCCGCCAACTCCGCCAACGCCCGACTCCGCAACGCCACCACCCGCGCACCATCCCCCAAACTCAACCCACCCACCACACACGCCGCCGCAATCTCACCCTGACTATGCCCCACCACCCCCGACGGCTCCACACCATGAGCCCGCCACAACCCCGCCAAACTCACCATCACCGCCCACGACACAGGCTGCACCACATCCACCCGCCCCAACAACTCCCCATCCCCCAAAGCATCACGCAACCCCCACTCCACAAACGGCGCCAACGCCTCCCCACACCGCTCCATCCACGCACCAAACACCGGCTCCTGCTCCCACAACTCCAAACCCATCCCCACCCACTGCGCCCCCTGACCCGCAAACACAAACACCGGCCGCACCACCGAACCCACCACACCAGACACCACCCCAGACGCCTCACCACCCCCAGACACGGCCCCCAGACCATCCAACAACCGCCCACGCTCCGCACCCACCACCACCAACCGATACGGAAACCCAACCGACCGCGTCGAAGCCAAAGACAACCCCACATCAGCCACAGACAACTCCGGCCGCGCCACAACAAACTCCCGCAACCGACCCGCCTGCTCCACCAACGCACCCGACGACCGCGCCGACAACACCCACGCCACCGCACCCGAATCAGGAGTCCGCTCCTGCTCAACAACCTGAGCCTGCTGATCTTCCTCCAGAATCAGATGCACATTGGTCCCACTGATCCCGAACCCCGACACACCCGCCCGCCGCGGCCCGGCGCCCGCAGGCCACTCCCGCGCCTCCGTCAGCAGCTCCACCGACCCCGCCGACCAATCCACATGGCTGGAGGGATCGTCGATGTGGAGCGTCCTGGGCAGCACACCATGCTGCATCGCCAACACCATCTTGATCACACCAGCCACACCCGCCGCAGCCTGGGTATGACCGATGTTCGACTTCACCGAGCCCAGCCACAACGGCCGGCCCTCCGGCCGATCCTGCCCGTACGTCGCGATCAGCGCCTGAGCCTCGATCGGGTCACCCAACGCCGTCCCCGTACCATGCGCCTCCACCACATCCACATCCCGCGCCGACAACCCCGCACTCGCCAAAGCCTGCCGGATCACCCGCTGCTGCGACGGACCATTCGGCGCCGTCAAACCATTCGACGCACCATCCTGATTCACCGCACTACCACGTATCACCGCCAACACCCGATGCCCACGCACACGCGCATCAGACAACCGCTCCAACACCAGCACCCCCACACCCTCACCCCACCCCGTACCATCCGCGGCATCCGCAAACGGCTTGCACCGGCCATCCCCAGCCAACCCCCGCTGCCGCGCAAACTCAGTGAACGTGCCCGGCGTCGCCATCACCGTCACACCACCCGCCAACGCCATCCCACACTCACCCGACCGCAACGCCTGCGCCGCCAAATGCATCGCCGTCAACGACGACGAACACGCCGTATCCACCGACACCGCAGGACCCTGCAACCCCAAGCAATACGCCACCCGACCCGAAACCACACTCCCGGCACTGCCGGTCCCCTCGGATGCCTCTGCCTCGCCATCAACAATGGTGCCGTAGTCGTGATACATCACCCCGGCATACACACCGACGTCAGAACCCCGCAGCGACGCCGGGTCGATTCCCGCGTCCTCCAACGCCTCCCAGGACGTCTCCAACAGCAACCGCTGCTGCGGATCCATCGCCACAGCCTCACGCGGACTGATCCCGAAGAACTCCGCGTCGAATTCCCCAGCGTCATATACGAACCCGCCCACAGCCGCGAATGCCGCACCCTCACGACCGGAATCACGGACAACGCCGTCGAGAGCCTCCAGGTCCCAGCCGCGGTCATCAGGGAAGCGCGAGATCGCGTCCGTCTCGCTCGCCACCAGCCGCCAGAAGCTCTCCGGGTTCTCGACCCCGCCCGGGAACCGGCAGCCCATTCCCACGATCGCAATCGGCTCATCCAGACCGACACGGACCACCGGCGCCGCAGCCTGGCTGCTGTGATCAGCCAACTGGGGCAGCAGCTGATCATGCAGGTATCCCGAAAGCGCGGCGGCGTTGGGATGGTCGAAGACCAGAGTGGCCGGCAGCCGGAGTCCAGTCGCGGTCGTAAGTCGATTACGCATCTCGAGTGCGGTCAGGGAATCAAAGCCCATATCCCTGAATGCCTGCTGTGGCTCGACCGCCTCGGAACCCGCATGACCGAGCGCCGCCGCGGCGTGGGTCTGCACGATCTGCAGGACGGCCTGCTGCCGGTCAGCCGTGTTGAGCGCGGCCAGTTGGGCGGCCAGGCCCTCGGCCGCTGCGGCGGCGACGGCGGTCGGCCGTGTACCGACACTGGTGGCCAACTCGTGCAGAAGCGCGGGCAGTGGCCCACCAGTTCGGAAGAAGCCGGCCACATCAAGCCGGGCCGGGACGAGCAAGGGTACGGCCAGCCGGACCGCGGCATCGAACAGGGCCAAGCCCTGTTCTGTCGTCATCGGCCGAATACCACCACGAGTCAGCCGGGACATACCCGCGTCATCGAGATGTGCGGTCATGGTCGAACGCTCGGCCCACAGCCCCCACGCCAGCGACTGCCCCACCAACCCACGTTCATGACGATGAGCCGCCAACGCATCCAGGAACGCATTGGCAGCCGCGTAGTTACCCTGTCCAGAACTGCCGAGGATGGCTGCGGCCGAGGAATAGACGACGAACCCGGCCAGGTCCATCCCTTCGGTCAACTCGTGCAGATTCCAGGCTGCGTCCGCCTTCGCCCCCAGTACCGTCGCGAATCGCTCCGCGGTCAGCGTCTCAATGGTGGCATCATCGAGCACCCCGGCAGCGTGCACCACCGCCGTCAACGGGCGCTCGCCCGCAATCCTCTCCAACACCCTCGCCAGCGCAACACGGTCCGCCGCATCTCCGGCCACCACGCTTACGTCAGCCCCCAGTTCGGCCAGTTCCGTGACCAGCTCAACGACACCCGGGGCACCCGCGCCCTGCCTCGAGAGGAGCGCCAAGTGCCGCATCCCCTGAGCCTTCACCAGGTGTAGGGCCAGCTGTTTGCCGAGCGTGCCGGTGCCACCGGTGATCAGCACGGTGCCGTCCGGATCCCACGCCATAGGCATGGTCTGCGAATCGCCCACCCCAGCCCGTACCAACCGCCGCCCGAACGCCACCGGTCCTCCGGTATCAGCTGCCGGGCGTATCCAAGCTTCGGGCTCACCGGTGCTCAACACCGCACTCAGCACGGTCTCCACGTCGGCATCCCGGGCAGCGTCCAACCCGCTCGCGGGGTCGATGTCGACCAGCAGAAACCGCCCGGGGTGTTCCGACTGCGCGGAGCGAATCAGACCGCACACCGCCGCGGCCGACAGATCCTGTCCACCGGCCGCGCCCTCAGTGCATACCACCAACTGCGCGCCAGCGGTGGCGGGATCGGCCAGCCACTCCTGCACCCACCCGAGCACCAGAGCGCTCGCCACCCGAACTGCGGCCGGCGGCTCCTGCCCAACTGCAGCAGAGGGCACCATCGCCACCACCACCGACGGATACTCCGCCCCAGCTACCTGCCCATACCTGGCCCACTGAGGCACGGCTGGACTCTCCGGAGCGGCCAGCGGGATCCAGGCCACCGTGAACAGCGACCGGCGCGCCTCCCGCTCACCGGGACGCGCAATGCGGTCCTCCGAGATCTCCCGCAACGCTAGAGACTGGGCCTGGAACACTGGCTGCCCCGCGCCGTCGTACGCGCTTACCGCAACCGACCCGTCTGCCCCCGGCACGAGAACAGCCCGCAGATGACGGGCGCCACCAGCCAGCAACCGAACACCCGACCACGCAAACGGCAACCCCGCCCCACCCGATCCATCCGACCCATCAACCAGCAGGCCATGCAAAACGGCGTCGAGCAACGCCGGGTGCAACCCGAACCCGCTGACCCCAGCCCCAGCCCCAGCCGCCCCAGCAAACTCAGCTCCACCTGTCTCAGGGAGTTCAGCCTCGGTGTAGATCGTCTCCCCGATACGCCACGCCCTGCGGAGCCCCTGGAACGCCGGCCCGTACCCGTACCCACGCTCCGCCAACTGATCGTATGGCTCGTCGAGTTGTACCGGCTCAGCACCGTTCGGCGGCCACTGCACCAACGGAGCAGGAGCCGGACCGCTGGCGGCCGACAGCACCCCGACCGCGTGCCGGACCCAACCGCCCTCCGCCTCCCGCGAGGAAACCGTCACGGACCGACGCCCCTCACCTGCCCCCTCACTGCCCCCGACATGGACCTGAATCTGCACGCCACCGTGGCCGGGCAGTACCAAGGGTTCCTGCAGGGCGAGTTCGTCAACCACCCCGCAGCCGACAAGGTCGCCGGCGTGGATGGCGAGATCAACGAACGCGGTACCTGCCAGCAGCACGGTCCCGTGCACGGCATGGTCGGCCAGCCACGGTGCCGACGACAGCGACAGGCGGCCGGTGAGGATCAGCCCATCCCCCTCGGACGGCCACACCGCAGCCCCTAGCAACGGATGAGTCGCCGGCTGCTGCCCTACGGAGGACGGGTCACCTCGCCTGGCGACAGCACGCGGCCAGTACAGCTGCCGCTGGAACGGATACGTCGGCAACCCCACATTAAGAGCCCGGCCACCGCCACCCTGCACCACGGCCCAATCGACCTCAGCACCAGCGACATACGCCGCGGCCAACGCCCGCAACCACCGCTCCCGGCCACCCTCACCACGCCGCAAACTCGCCGCAACCACCAAGTCCTCACCCGCCTGCGCAACCGCCATCCCCAACACCGGATGCGCACTGATCTCGACGAAGGTGCGGTGTCCCTCCTCCACCAGCCCGGCAATCACCTCACCGAAACGCACCGTCTCACGCAGATTCCGGAACCAGTACCCCCCATCCAGGCAAGCCGTATCCACCACCCCCGCCTCAACCGTCGAATAGAACGGAACGGCACTGCTCACCGGCTCCAACCCCGCCAGATCCTCCACCACCCGCTCCTCAACCGCCTCCACCTGCCCCGTGTGCGAGGCATAATCCACCGCGATCCGCCGCGCACCCCGCCCCGCAAACGCAGCCGCGAACCCCTCACACGCCGCAGCCTCACCAGCCACCACCACCTGCCGCGGACCATTCACCGCAGCCACCGACAACCCCCCACCCCACCCAGAAACCCACTCCCGCACCTCATCCAACCCAACCGGCACCGACACCATCCCACCCAAACCCGCCAACTCCGCCAACGCCCGACTCCGCAACGCCACCACCCGCGCACCATCCCCCAAACTCAACCCACCCACCACACACGCCGCCGCAATCTCACCCTGACTATGCCCCACCACCCCCGACGGCTCCACACCATGAGCCCGCCACAACCCCGCCAAACTCACCATCACCGCCCACGACACAGGCTGCACCACATCCACCCGCCCCAACAACTCCCCATCCCCCAAAGCATCACGCAACCCCCACTCCACAAACGGCGCCAACGCCTCCCCACACCGCTCCATCCACGCACCAAACACCGGCTCCTGCTCCCACAACTCCAAACCCATCCCCACCCACTGCGCCCCCTGCCCCGCAAACACAAACACCGGACGCACCACCGAACCCACCACACCAGACACCACCCCAGACACCTCACCACCCCCAGACACGGCCCCCAGACCATCCACCAACCGCCCACGCTCCGCACCCACCACCACCAAACGGTGCGGGAAACCAACCGACCGCGTCGAAGCCAACGAAAGCGCCACATCAGCCACAGACAACTCCGGCCGCGCCACAACAAACTCCCGCAACCGCCCCGCCTGCTCCACCAACGCACCCGACGACCGCGCAGAAACCACCCACGCCACCGCACCCGAATCTCGAATCTCGTCCGGTTCGGGGACTTGGTGGTCCTCAGGCAGTTCGTCCTGCTCCAGAATCAGATGCACGTTCGTACCACTGATCCCGAACCCCGACACACCCGCCCGCCGCGGCCCGGGACCAGCAGGCCACTCCCGCGCCTCCGTCAGCAGCTCCACCGACCCCGCCGACCAATCCACATGGCTGGAGGGATCGTCGATGTGAAGCGTCCTGGGCAGCACACCATGCTGCATCGCCAGCACCATCTTGATCACACCAGCCACACCCGCCGCAGCCTGAGTATGACCGATGTTCGACTTCACCGAACCCAACCACAACGGCCGATCAGCCACACGATCCTGGCCATACGTCGCGATCAGCGCCTGAGCCTCGATCGGGTCACCCAACGCCGTCCCCGTACCATGCGCCTCCACCACATCCACATCCCGCGCCGACAACCCCGCACTCGCCAACGCCTGCCGGATCACCCGCTGCTGCGACGGACCATTCGGCGCCGTGAGCCCGTTCGACGCACCGTCCTGGTTCACCGCGCTACCGCGTATCACCGCCAACACCCGGTGCCCACGCGCACGCGCATCAGACAACCGCTCCAACACCACCATCCCGACGCCCTCACCAAAACCGGTGCCGTCCGCGGCATCCGCGAAAGGTTTGCACCGGCCGTCCCCAGCCAGACCTCGCTGCCGTGCAAACTCGGTGAACGTGCCCGGCGTCGCCATCACCGTCACACCACCCGCCAACGCCATCCCACACTCACCCGACCGCAACGCCTGCGCCGCCAAATGCATCGCCGTCAGCGACGACGAACACGCCGTATCCACCGACACCGCAGGACCCTGCAACCCCAAGCAATACGCAACCCGACCCGACGCCACACTCACCGTCGTCCCGGTCATCCCATAGCCGCCGGCACCATCCCTCTCACCGGCTTGATAGCCAGAGGTGATGATCCCCGCATAAACCCCCGCGTCAGAACCCCGCAACGACGCCGGATCGATCCCCGCGTCCTCCAGCGCCTCCCAGCACGTCTCCAGCAGCAACCGCTGCTGCGGATCCATCGCCACAGCCTCACGAGGGCTGATCCCGAAGAACTCCGCGTCGAACAGGCCCGCGCCAGGCAGGAACCCACCCACTCGGGCATACGAAGCCTCCCCGACACCGGCCTCCTGCACGAGCCCGCCCTGGGCCGCGAAAGCCTCACCCGCGCCATCAAGGTCGACCAGGTCCTCCATGTCCCAGCCACGGTCAACGGGGAACCCTGAGATCGCGTCCGTCTCGCCTGCCAGCAGCCGCCAGAAGCTCTCCGGGTTCTCGACCCCGCCCGGGAACCGGCAGCCCATGCCCACGATCGCAATCGGCTCGTCCAGAGCGGCACGGACCGCGGGCGCCGCAGCCTGGCTGCTGTGGTCAGCCAACTGAGGTAGCAGCTGGTCAAGCAGGTGACCCGAGAGCGCGACAGCGCTCGGATGGTCGAAGACCAGCGTGGCCGGCAGCCGGAGCCCTGTGGCGGTGGCGAGTCGGTTGCGCAGTTCGAGCGCGGTCAGGGAATCGAAGCCCATGTCACGGAACGCCCGCTGCGACTCGACGTTCTCAGGCCGAGCATGTCCAAGTACGGCCGCGGCATGGGTTCGTACGATCTGCAGGACGGCCTGCTCCCGGTCAGCCGCGCTCAAGACGGCCAACTCGGAGGCCAGCCCCTCGTCAACTCCTGTTGCCCTCGATGCGCTCGGCCGCATTCCGGTGCCCTTGGCCAACTCCCGCAGCAGGGCGGGCAACGGACCGGTGCGCGAGAGTCCGGCCAACTCCATACGAGCCGGAACCACCAACGGTGCAGACAACCGAGCTGCGGCATCGAACAGAGCCAAACCCTGCCCAGTGGACATCGGCCGAACACCACCACGAGCCAGCCGAGACACCCCAACATCGTCGAGATGCGCAGTCATCGTCGAGCGCTCCGCCCACAACCCCCACGCCAGCGACTGCCCAACCAAGCCACGCTCACGACGATAGGCAGCAAGAGCGTCAAGGAACGCATTAGACGCCGCATACCCGCTCTGCCCAGGACTGCCCAGCACCGCAGCAGCCGAGGAGTACAGGACGAACCCGGCCAGGTCCATCCCCTCGGTCAACTCGTGCAGATTCCAGGCCGCGTCCGCCTTCGCCGCCAACACCCGCCCAATACGCTGCGGAGTAAGCGACTCGACCGTGGCGTCATCAAGCACCCCGGCAGCATGCACGACCGCCGTCAACGGACACTCAGCTGCGATCCCATCCAGTACACCAGCCACCACACCACGATCGGCCGCGTCACCGGCCACGATCCGGACTTCAGCACCCATTCCCGCCAACTCCGCAACCAACTCGGCCGCACCTGGCGCCCCCGGTCCCCGCCGCGAAAGCAGGGTCAGGTGTCGCATCCCCCGGGTGGTAACCAAGTGCCGAGCAAGCTCTGCACCAAGCGTTCCAGTGCCACCGGTGATCAGCACTGTCCCCTGCGGGTCCCATTCAGCCGGCACACGCAGGACCACCTTGCCCACATGCCGGGCCGCCTGCAGGTAACGCAACGCCGAGACCGCCTGCGACAGACCGAACCCGGTCACCGGCAGCAACCGCAACGACCCCGCCTCGAACATCCCCATGATCTCCGCAAGCATCACCGCGATACGCGGCACACCCGCATCCATCAGATCAAACGCCTGATACACCACCCCGGGATACGACCGGGCCACCTCATCGGCCCGACGGACGTCCGTCTTACCCATCTCCACGAACCGCCCACCCCGAGGCAGCAACGCCAGCGACGCCTCGACGAACTCCCCCGTCAACGAGTTCAGAACGACATCCACACCCTCACCGCCCGTGACCGCGAGGAACCGCTCACCGAACTCCAGATCACGCGACGAAGCAATGTGGTCGTCCGCGATGCCCATAGCCCGCAGCGTGTCCTGCTTGACCGGACTCGCCGTGGCAAACACTTCCAGCCCCCACGCCCGGGCCAACTGCACCGCAGCCATCCCCACACCACCAGTACCCGCATGAATCAACACCCGCTGACCCGCACGCACCCCAGCCAAATCCCGCAAACCATAAAACGCCGTCAGGAACACCACCGGCACCGCCGCAGCCTCCTCGAACGACCACCCCCGCGGCACACCCGTCACCAACCGGTGATCAACAACCGAAACCGGCCCCCACCCAGGCACCAGACCCATCACCGCCTGCCCCACAACAAGACCCTCCACCCCCGGGCCCACCTCCAGCACAACCCCGGCCCCCTCACCACCCAGAACCCTCCCATCAGCCACCAACCCCAACCCCGACACCACATCATGAAAATTCAACCCGGCAGCACGCACCCCCACCCGCACCTGCCCAGGCAACAACCCCGCACCCGACTCAGGAGCATCAACAACACCGACACTGCCCAGATCACCCGGCTCACCCACCTCCAGACGCCACCCCGCCCCGGCAGGCAGCAACACCTCCCGCTCCCCCACCCGCACCAACCGCCGCCCGAACACCTCCGGCGCCCCGGCGTCCGCGCCCGGACGGATCCAGGTCTCCGGCTCGCCGGCACTCGACACCGCAGCCAGCACTGTCTCCACATCGGCATCGCGGCCGGCATCCAACCCCGTTGCAGGGTCGACGTCGACCAGCAAAAGCCGACCGGGGTGCTCAGACTGCGCAGAGCGGACGAGGCCGCACACCGCCGCAGCAGACAGGTCCTGCCCGCTGGCCGCGCCCCGGGTCCACAGGACCAACTGCGCGTCCTCGGTGCCGGGATCAGCCAACCACTCCTGCACCCACCCCAGCACCAGCGCCGTAGCGTCCCGAGCCACGGCCGGTGCCTCCTGCCCTGGCCCGGCAGAAGGCACCGCTGCCACGACCATCGACGGGTACTCCGACCCGGCTACCTGCCCATACCTCCCCCACCGCGGTACGACCAGCTCGTCCGAGACCGGAAGCGGAGCCCAGTCCACCGTGAACAACGAACGACGCACCTCACGCTCACCCGGACGCGTGAAGTGCTCCGCCGGGATCTCCCGCAACGCTAGAGACTGGGCCTGGAACACCGGCTGCCCCGCACCGTCATACGCACTCACCGCAACCGACCCGTCCGCCCCCGGCACGAGAACAGCCCGCAAATGACGGGCGCCACCAGCCAGCAACCGAACACCCGACCACGCAAACGGCAAACCCGTTCCACCACCAGACCCGCCAAAACCACCGACCAGCAGACCATGCAGGGCAGCATCCAACAACGCAGGATGCAACCCAAACCCGCTGCCCCCAGGTCCAGCCGCCCCAGCAAACTCAGCTCCACCTGTCTCAGGGAGCTCAGCCTCCGTATAGATCGTCTCTCCGATACGCCACGCCCTGCGGAGCCCCTGGAACGCCGGCCCGTACCCGTACCCACGCTCCGCCAACTGACCGTAAACGTCATCCAGCGCAATCGGCTCAGCCCCGACCGGCGGCCACTGCACCAACGGCGCCGGAGCCGGACCGCTGGCGGCCGACAGCACCCCGACCGCATGCCGGACCCAAACACCCTCCGCATCCCTCGAAGAGACCGTCACCGACCGACGACCCTGGCCAGCACCCCCGTCTCCGTCACCGCTGTCACTTTCGCTGACGTGTACCTGGATCTGCACGCCGCTGCCCTCGCCGGGCAGCACCAAGGGTTCCTGCAGGGCAAGCTCCTCCAGCACCCCGCAGCCCACCAAGTCCCCCGCGTGAATGGCGAGATCAACGAACGCGGTCCCTGCCAGCAGCACGGTCCCGTGCACGGCATGGTCAGCCAGCCACGGCGCCGCCTGTACTGACAACCGGCCCGTCAGCACCAGCCCGTCGCCCTCGGACAGCCACACCGCAGCCCCGAGCAAAGGATGGCCCGACGACTGCTGACCGACTGAAGACGCATCGCCACGCCGAACCACCGCGCGCGGCCAGAACCGCCGCCGCTGGAACGGATACGTCGGCAACCCCACATTAAGAGCCCGGCCACCGCCACCCTGCACCACGGCCCAATCGACCTCAGCACCAGCGACATACGCCGCGGCCAACGCCCGCAACCACCGCTCCCGGCCACCCTCACCACGCCGCAAACTCGCCGCAACCACCAAGTCCTCACCCGCCTGCGCAACCGCCATCCCCAACACCGGATGCGCACTCACCTCCACAAAAGTACGGTGCCCCTCCTCCACCAGCCCGGCAATCACCTCACCGAAACGCACCGTCTCACGCAGATTCCGGAACCAGTACCCCCCATCCAGGGACGCCGTATCCACCACCCCGGCCTCAACCGTCGAATAGAACGGAACGACACTGCTCACCGGCTCCAACCCCGCCAGATCCTCCACCACCCGCTCCTCAACCGCCTCCACCTGCCCCGTGTGCGAGGCATAATCCACCGCGATCCGCCGCGCACCCCGCCCCGCAAACGCAGCCGCGAACCCCTCACACGCCGCAGCCTCACCAGCCACCACCACCTGCCGCGGACCATTCACCGCAGCCACCGACAACCCCCCACCCCACCCAGAAACCCACTCCCGCACCTCATCCAACCCAACCGGCACCGACACCATCCCACCCAAACCCGCCAACTCCGCCAACGCCCGACTCCGCAACGCCACCACCCGCGCACCATCCCCCAAACTCAACCCACCCACCACACACGCCGCCGCAATCTCACCCTGACTATGCCCCACCACCCCCGACGGCTCCACACCATGAGCCCGCCACAACCCCGCCAAACTCACCATCACCGCCCACGACACAGGCTGCACCACATCCACCCGCCCCAACAACTCCCCATCCCCCAAAGCATCACGCAACCCCCACTCCACAAACGGCGCCAACGCCTCCCCACACCGCTCCATCCACGCACCAAACACCGGCTCCTGCTCCCACAACTCCAAACCCATCCCCACCCACTGCGCCCCCTGCCCCGCAAACACAAACACCGGACGCACCACCGAACCCACCACACCAGACACCACCCCAGACGCCTCACCACCCCCAGACACGGCCCCCAGACCATCCAACAACTCACCACGCTCCCCACCCACCACCACCAACCGATGCGGAAACCCAACCGACCGCGTCGAAGCCAACGACAACCCCACATCCCCCACAGCCAACTCCGGCCGCGCCACAACAAACTCCCGCAACCGCCCCGCCTGCTCCACCAACGCACCCGACGACCGCGCCGACAACACCCACGCCACCACACCCGAATCTCGAATCTCGTCCGGTTCGGGGACTTGGTGGTCCTCAGGCAGTTCGTCCTGCTCCAGAATCAGATGCACATTGGTCCCGCTGATCCCGAACCCCGATACCCCAGCCCGCCGCGGCCCGGGACCAGCAGGCCACTCCCGCGCCTCCGTCAGCAGCTCCACCGACCCCGCCGACCAATCCACATGCGAAGACGGCGCATCCACATGCAACGTCCTGGGCAGCACACCATGCTGCATCGCCAACACCATCTTGATCACACCAGCCACACCCGCCGCAGCCTGGGTATGACCGATGTTCGACTTCACCGACCCCAACCACAACGGCCGATCAGCCACACGATCCTGGCCATACGTCGCGATCAGCGCCTGGGCTTCGATCGGGTCGCCCAGCGCCGTCCCCGTACCATGCGCCTCCACCACATCCACATCCCGCGCCGACAGCCCCGCACTCGCCAAAGCCTGCCGGATCACCCGCTGCTGCGACGGACCATTCGGCGCCGTCAAACCATTCGACGCACCATCCTGATTCACCGCACTACCACGTATCACCGCCAACACCCGATGCCCACGCGCACGCGCATCAGACAACCGCTCCAACACCAGCACCCCCACACCCTCACCCCACCCCGTACCATCCGCAGCATCCGCAAACGGCTTGCACCGGCCATCCCCAGCCAACCCCCGCTGCCGCGCAAACTCAGTGAACGTGCCCGGCGTCGCCATCACCGTCACACCACCCGCCAACGCCATCCCACACTCACCCGACCGCAACGCCTGCGCCGCCAAATGCATCGCCGTCAACGACGACGAACACGCCGTATCCACCGACACCGCAGGCCCCTGCAAACCCAAGCAATACGCAACCCGACCCGAAACCACACTCCCGGCACTGCCCGTGCTTCCGGAGCCGGCACCCTCAACCTCATCGCCGACAATGGTCCCGTAATCGTGATACATCACCCCGGCATAAACCCCGGCGTCAGAACCCCGCAGAGACGCCGGGTCGATTCCCGCGTCCTCCAACGCCTCCCAGCACGTCTCCAACAACAACCGCTGCTGCGGATCCATCGCCAAAGCCTCACGCGGACTGATCCCGAAGAACTCCGCATCAAAATCACCGGCGTCGTACACGAACCCGCCCACGCGGGCGTAGGCCGCCCCCTCCTCACCACCGAACACATCGCTGTCCCAGCCCCGGTCAGCGGGGAATCCCGAGATCGCGTCCGTCTCGCTCGCCACCAGCCGCCAGAAGCTCTCCGGGTTCTCGGCCCCGCCCGGGAACCGGCAGCCCATCCCCACAATCGCCACCGGCTCATCAGCGCCAGCACGAACGACCGGTGCCGCTGTCCGTGCTCCGGCGTCGGCCAACTGAGGCACCAACTGATCGTGCAAGTATCCCGAGAGAGCTGCCGACGTCGGGTAGTCGAAGATCAACGTTGCAGGCAGTCGGAGATCGGTCGCGGTGGCGAGTCGGTTGCGCAGTTCGAGTGCGGTCAGGGAGTCGAAACCCAGTTCCCTGAACGCCTGCTGCGGCTCGACGTTCTCGGGCCGCGCATGTCCGAGGACTGCCGCGGCATGGGTCTGCACGATCTGCAGAACAGCCTGCTCCCGCTCGGGCGCACTGAGCGCGGCCAACTGGGCGGCCAGGCCTTCGGCCACCGTTGCCGCCGTGGCGGTTGGCCGTGTTCCGGTACTCGTGGCCAGCCCCTGCAACAGTGCCGGCAGTGGGTTACCCGTGCGAGAGAGCCCGGCCAGGTCCAGCAGGGCCGGGACGGCCAGGGGCACGGTCAGCCGGGTCGCGGCGTCGAACAGGGCCAACCCCTGCCCGGTCGCCATCGGCCGAAGTCCACCACGAGCCATCCGGGAGATGCCGGCGTCGTCGAGGTGCGCGGTCATGGTCGAGCGTTCGGCCCACAGCCCCCACGCCAGCGACTGCCCGGCAAACCCGCCGTCACGACGATGAGCCGCCAACGCATCCAGGAACGCGTTGGCAGCCGCGTAGCTGCCCTGCCCAGGGCTGCCGAGGATCGCAGCAGCCGAGGAGTACAGAACGAACCCGGCCAGGTCCATCCCAGCGGTCAACTCATGCAGATTCCACGCCGCATCCGCCTTCGCCGCCAGCACCGCGGCCATCCGCTCCGGAGTAAGCGTCTCAACGGTGGCGTCATCGAGCACCCCGGCCGCATGCACGACCGCAGTCAACGGATGCTCGCCTGCTATTCCTGCCAACACCTCAGCCAGCGCAGCGCGGTTCGCTGCGTCCCCTGCAACTATGCTTACGTCGGCGCCCAGTTCGGCCAGCTCCGCAACCAGTTCGGCAGCACCCGGCGCCCCCGGCCCCTGCCGCGAGACCAGCAACAGATGCCGCATACCCCGGCTCGTCACCAAGTGCCGGGCCAACTGCCGCCCCAGCGTTCCGGTACCACCGGTGATCAGGGCCGTGCCGTCCGGGTCCCACTCCACGGGCACGGGCTGCGAGTCGGCTGCCTCGGCCCGAACGAGCCGCCGCCCCAACGCGACCGGGTGTCCCGTATTGGCCGCCGGGCGGATCCAGATCTCCGGCTCAACCCCGTCCGACACCGCGGCCAAGACGGTTTCCACGTCGGCATCACTGCCGAGGTCCAACCCCATCGCGGGGTCGATGTCCACCAGTAGGAGACGACCGGGGTGCTCGGACTGCGCCGAGCGAATCAGACCGCACACCGCAGCGGCCGGCAGATCCTGCCCACCGCCAGCGCCCGTGGTACACATCACCAACTGCGCGTCAGCCGTCTTGGGATCGGCGAGCCATTCCTGCACCCACCCGAGCACCAGCCCCGTAGCCTGCGCGGCCGAGGCCGGCGCGTTCAGCTCGGCGGAGGCCGAGGGCACAACGGCGACAACCCTCGGCGGGCATTCTGATCCGGCTAGTGCCTCACGCCTCGCCCACCGCGGTACAGCCGGACTTTCCGAAGCGGGCAAGGGGACCCAGTCCACCGTGAACAGTGAACGGCGCACCTCGCGCTCGTCGGGACGCGTGAAGTGGTCTGCCGGGATCTCCCGCAACACCAGCGACCGGGCCTCCAGCACCGGCTGCCCGGCCCCGTCGAACGCGGTCACCGCGACCGCCCCGTCCGTCTCCGGGACGAGAACGGCCCTCAATTGACGGGCACCACCAGCCAGTAGCCGAACACCCGACCACGCAAACGGCAAACCCACCACACCGGGCCTGTCGGCAAGCAGGCCGTGCAAGACGGCGTCCAGCAGAGCGGGGTGCAAACCGAACCGACCACCGACCCCGGTCCCGTCTTCGGCCACGCCACGCAGCTCGCTTGCGCCATCTGCTTCGGCTGTTTCGGGGAGTTCGGCCTCGGCGCAGATTGTCTGTCCGATACGCCAAGCCCTGCGGAGTCCCTGGAACACCGGCCCGTAGCCGTAACCGCGTTCAGCCAACTGGCTGTAGACGTCATCCAGCGGGATCGGCTCAGCACCGGCCGGGGGCCATTGCTCCAACGGAGCTGGCGCAGGCGCACTGGTGGCCGACAGCACTCCGACCGCGTGCCGGATCCACTGGCCCTCCGCGTCCCGCGAGGAAACCGTCACCGACCGACGGCCCTCACCATCCTCACCGCTGATCCCGTCCGTGTCGCCGTCGCTGTCACCGACGTGTACCTGGATCTGCACGCCAGCGCCCTGGCCGGGCAGCACCAAGGGTTCCTGCAGGGCAAGCTCCTCCAGCACCCCGCAGCCCACCAAGTCCCCCGCGTGAATGGCGAGATCAACGAACGCGGTCCCTGCCAGCAGCACGGTCCCGTGCACGGCATGGTCAGCCAGCCACGGCGCCGCCTGCACTGACAACCGGCCCGTCAGCACCAGCCCGTCGCCCTCGGACAGCCACACCGCAGCCCCGAGCAAAGGATGGCCCGACGACTGCTGACCGACTGAAGACGCATCGCCACGCCGAACCACCGTGCGCGGCCAGAACCGCCGCCGCTGGAACGGATACGTCGGCAACCCCACATTAAGAGCACGGCCACCGCCACCCTGCACCACGGCCCAATCGACCTCAACACCAGCGACATACGCCGAGGCCAACGCCCGCAACCACCGCTCCCGGCCACCCTGCCCCCGTTGCAGGCTGGCAGTCACCACCAAATCCTCACCCGCCTGCGCAACCGCCATCCCCAACACCGGATGCGCACTGATCTCCACAAAAGTACGGTGTCCCTCCTCCACCAGCCCGGCAATCACCTCACCGAAACGCACCGTCTCACGCAGATTCCGGAACCAGTACCCCCCATCCAGGCAAGCCGTATCCACCACCCCCGCCTCAACCGTCGAATAGAACGGAACGGCACTGCTCACCGGCTCCAACCCCGCCAGATCCTCCACCACCCGCTCCTCAACCGCCTCCACCTGCCCCGTGTGCGAGGCATAATCCACCGCGATCCGCCGCGCACCCCGCCCCGCAAACGCAGCCGCGAACCCCTCACACGCCGCAGCCTCACCAGCCACCACCACCTGCCGCGGACCATTCACCGCAGCCACCGACAACCCCCCACCCCACCCAGAAACCCACTCCCGCACCTCATCCAACCCAACCGGCACCGACACCATCCCACCCAAACCCGCCAACTCCGCCAACGCCCGACTCCGCAACGCCACCACCCGCGCACCATCCCCCAAACTCAACCCACCCACCACACACGCCGCCGCAATCTCACCCTGACTATGCCCCACCACCCCCGACGGCTCCACACCATGAGCCCGCCACAACCCCGCCAAACTCACCATCACCGCCCACGACACAGGCTGCACCACATCCACCCGCCCCAACAACTCCCCATCCCCCAAAGCATCACGCAACCCCCACTCCACAAACGGCGCCAACGCCTCCCCACACCGCTCCATCCACGCACCAAACACCGGCTCCTGCTCCCACAACTCCAAACCCATCCCCACCCACTGCGCCCCCTGCCCCGCAAACACAAACACCGGACGCACCACCGAACCCACCACACCAGACACCACCCCAGACGCCTCACCACCCCCAGACACGGCCCCCAGACCATCCACCAACCGCCCACGCTCCGCACCCACCACCACCAAACGGTGCGGGAAACCAACCGACCGCGTCGAAGCCAACGAAAGCGCCACATCAGCCACAGCCAACTCCGGCCGCGCCACAACAAACTCCCGCAACCGCCCCGCCTGCTCCACCAACGCACCCGACGACCGCGCAGAAACCACCCACGCAACCAAACCCGGATCAGGAACCTGGTCCCGTTCGGGAGCCAGGTCCTGCTCAGAGGTCCGGTCCTCTTCCAGGATGAGGTGGACGTTGGTCCCGCTGATCCCGAACCCGGACACACCAGCCCGCCGCGGCCCCAGGCCGGCGGGCCACTCCCGCGCCTCGGTCAACAACTCCACCGACCCCGCCGACCAATCCACATGCGAAGACGGCGCATCCACATGCAACGTCCTGGGCAACACACCATGCTGCATCGCCAACACCATCTTGATCACACCAGCCACACCCGCCGCAGCCTGGGTATGACCGATGTTCGACTTCACCGAACCCAGCCACAACGGCCGGCCCTCCGGCCGATCCTGCCCATACGTCGCGATCAGCGCCTGGGCTTCGATCGGGTCGCCCAGCGCCGTCCCCGTACCATGCGCCTCCACCACATCCACATCCCGCGCCGACAGCCCCGCACTCGCCAAAGCCTGCCGGATCACCCGCTGCTGCGACGGACCATTCGGCGCCGTCAAACCATTCGACGCACCATCCTGATTCACCGCACTACCCCGCACCACCGCCAACACCCGATGCCCACGCGCACGCGCATCCGACAACCGCTCCAACACCAGCACCCCCACACCCTCACCCCACCCCGTACCATCCGCGGCATCCGCAAACGGCTTGCACCGGCCATCCCCAGCCAACCCCCGCTGCCGCGCAAACTCGGTGAACGTGCCCGGCGTCGCCATCACCGTCACACCACCCGCCAACGCCATCCCACACTCACCCGACCGCAACGCCTGCGCCGCCAAATGCATCGCCGTCAACGACGACGAACACGCCGTATCCACCGACACCGCAGGACCCTGCAACCCCAAGCAATACGCAACCCGACCCGACGCCACACTCACCGTCGTCCCGGTCATCCCATAGCCACCGGCACCATCCCGCTCACCGGCCTCGTAACCCGACGCGATGATCCCGGCATACACGCCGGCGTCCGAGCCCCGCAGAGAAGCCGGGTCGATTCCCGCGTTCTCCAGCGCCTCCCAGCACGTCTCCAGCAGCAACCGCTGCTGCGGATCCATCGCCAAAGCCTCACGCGGACTGATCCCGAAGAACTCCGCATCAAAATCACCGGCGTCGTACACGAACCCGCCCACGCGGGCAAACGATGTCTCCCCGTCACCGACTCCATCAAGTTCCCAGCCCCGGTCAACGGGGAAGTCCGAGATGACATCCCGTTCTCCGAGCATGAGTTCCCAGAGCAGCTCGGGCTTGTCGACCTCGCCAGGGAACCGGCAGCCCATCCCCACGATCGCCACCGGCTCGTCGACCGGCACAATCGCAGTCGGTGTTTCCTGCGCGACAGTTTGCTCACCGATGAGGCGCTGGTGCAGGAAGGCCACCAGTTCTGTCGGTGTCGGGTAGTCGAACAAGGCTGTGGCAGGCAGTTTCACACCGGTTGCCGCTTCCAGCCGGTTGCGCAGGTCGACCGCGCTGTACGACTCGAAACCTTGTTCGCGGAAGCTCCGGTCGGCATCGACGTCCTGCGGTCCCTCGTGGCCCAGTACCTCAGCGGCGTAAGTCAGTACGAGACGGGCGAGTTGGCGCTCGCCGTCGGTCTTCGACATGTCGAGTGCTCGAACACCAGTAACATGAACCGGCATTGCATCGTGCCGGGACCCGTTCAGAACGCCGGCTCGGGCCTCATCGGCGAGATCCGCGAGAACGACGGACGCGTCGCCATGTCCTACGGCCCACGCGAGTGCCTCGACCAAATCGTCCGGGTCTGTGTAGGACAGGCTGTCGACCGTCGCAGCACCCGCGCCGTGCCAGCCGATGGAAGTGCCCGCGCAGCCTTCTGCCCTGCGCGACCTCACCAGTGCTTCGGCGAAGGCACCATGGGCACGTTTGGCCGCATCCGAATCGAACCCGAGTTGAGCGCTCGCGTAAGACACCACGACGAAAGCAGAGAGGTCGCGGTCGACGGTCTGCTCGTGCAGGCGACGCAGCGCCTCAATGCCTTGGTCCCCGGCCTGCTCGTCCGGCAGGCAGATGACCGCAGTGGCCTCCGGCGGCACCTCCGCTCCCCGAACAACCGTCGCTCCCGCAGCCGTCAGCCATCGGGTCAACGCTGCGGCCAGCAACCCGCCGTTGTCGTTGGCGTCTCCTGCAAGCAGCACCATGCCCGCCGGCTGCCACGGCAGCTCTGACGCGCCGACGTCGACGGATACGGGCCGCACCCTCCTGGCGAACACTCCTGCCGTGCGCAGCGCGAGCCGGTCCCCGTTGTACTGGCCACCGAGCACGGCACGCAGCTGTTCCCGAAGGGTGGTGTCCCACGTTCGGGGCAGGTCGAGGTATCCGCCTCGGCCCCCGGACATGGACGGGCGATCCCAGATGACGGCCTGCTGCGGGTCGCCACCGCTATCAGGCGACTCGACGGATACAGCCTCAACTGTCGCGTTCCACACTGGAACGTCCACGACGCTCGGCATCCCCGGGGCAGCAAAGGACACCACGCCGACAACGTCGGCATAGCGCTCGCTGACGGAGGTGTCGAATTCCCACGGGTCGAACTCGACACGGTGGACCGCGCCGTCACCGGCGGAGAGCGCCTCGATGGCCTCCGCGACGACCCGTTCCTCGGGGAATCCGGGAGGGACAAAGACCAGCCAATCGCCGCCGGAACTCGGCCGTGTCGCCGCAGTCACCGGTTCCCACACCATGTGGTACAGCTGCGAGTTGAACTTCGCGTGGCTGCGTTGCAGGCGCCGCAAGCCGGAGAGGGCGGGCATCAGCGATTCGACCGCCGAACGCTCGGCGTCAGGCAGGCGGAGCACTCCGGCAAGGGCCCCGACGTCGTTGCGCTCGATCGCCGCCCAGAACCCTCCATCAGCTGGATCACCTGCGTCGCCACGCCGGGTCACGGTCCGCGGCCAGTACCGCTGCCGTTGGAACGCATACGTCGGCAGACCCACCCTGCGAGCCCGACCACCCCGACCAGTGACCTGCGCCCAGTCCACTTCACCCCCTGCCACATACACACCCGCAAGAGCCTTCAACGCACTCGCGGGCTCGTCCTGCCCGGCCCGCAGCACCGGCACCCACACCCCAGAGTCCGGATCCGCCATCGCCGACAACGCCCCGTCCGGACCCAGCTCCGCAAAAATGTTCACACCCGCATCACGCATCGCCACAACCGTGTCGTGATACCGCACCGTCTCCCGCACATGCGCCACCCAATACCCCGGATCCGTCACCTGCGCCCCCGGCTTGCCCGTCACCAGAGCAATCCGCGGCTCGTGAAACTCCACCCCCGCCAAAACCCGCCCGAACTCCTCCAACATCGGATCCATCAACGGCGAATGAAACGCATGACTCACCCGCAACCGACGCGCACGCCCACCCCGCTCCCGCCACACCCCAGCCAACCGCTCCACCACCGACTCCACCCCCGACACCACCGTCTGCCCAGGCCCATTCACCGCAGCGACCCCCACCCCCTCCTGCCCGGCAACCAACTCCCCCGCCTGCTCCGGCGACGCATCCAACGCCACCATCGCCCCACCCACAGGCAACTCCTGCATCAACCGGCCACGCGCAGCCACCACCGCACACGCACCCCGCAGATCCCACACCCCCGCCACAAACGCCGCCGACACCTCACCAACCGAATGCCCCGCCACACACACCGGCTCCACACCCCACGACGACACCAACCGGAACAACCCCACCTGCACCGCAAACAACCCCGCCTGCGCAAACACCGTCTCATCCAACTCCGGCCCACCCCGCCCGATCACCTCCCGCAACGAACCAGGCAACAACCCCTCAAACGCATCACACACCTCATCAAACGCCTCAGCAAACACCGGAAACGCCGCATACAAACCCCCACCCATCCCCACCCGCTGACTCCCCTGACCCGAAAACACCAGACCCACCCGGCCCTCACCCCCACGCCCCACCACCACACCCGACCCACCACCACCCGACACACCAACCCCCAACCCATCCAACAACTCACCACGCTCCCCACCCACCACCACCAACCGATACGGAAACCCAACCGACCGCGACGAAGCCAACGAAAACGCCACATCCCCCACAGCCAACTCCGGCCGCGCCACAACAAACTCCCGCAACCGACCCGCCTGCTCCACCAACGCCGCCTCCGACCGCGCAGAAACCACCCACGGCACGGGCCCGTCGGGCGATCCGCCCGAGCCTGCATCCGCCTCATCGGGGCTGTCGCGGCGGCCCTCGCTATCCCGCTGATCCCCGTCGGCGGCCGGCGGTTCACCGACCACCACGTGGCAGTTGGTGCCGCCCATGCCGAAGGAGCTGATCCCGGCGACGAGTGGCTGTTCGGCACGCGGCCAGGGCGTGGTACTGGTCTGCACCCGCAAGTTCAGCTCATCGAGCGGGATCTGCGGGTTCGGTTCCCGGAAGTTCAAACTGGCCGGGATCTCACGGTGCCGGATGGCCAGCGCGACTTTGAGGAGGCCGGCGATTCCCGCGGCGGATTCAAGGTGGCCAATGTTCGTCTTGGCCGAGCCGACAAGCAAGGGGCCGTGTTCGCGGCGGTGCCTGCCGAGCGCCGCCCCGAGCGCCGCGGCCTCGACCGGGTCGCCCATCGGGGTTCCTGTGCCGTGCAACTCGACGTACTGCACGTCTCCCGGCCGCAGCTCCGCGAGCTGGTGGGCACTCCTGATGACGGCTTCCTGAGCCACGCTGCTCGGAGCCGTCAGGCCGTCGCTGACACCGTCGTTGTTGATGGCGCTGCCGCGTATCACGCAGTACACGGAGTCGCCATCGGCAAGTGCTCGCGACAGCGGTTTGAGAACCATCATGGCCCCACCCTCGCCGCGCGCATATCCATTGGCGCGCGAATCGAAGGTGAAGCAACGTCCGTCCGGCGAGAGGCCGCCGAACTTCGCTTCCTCGGCCGCCGTCTCCGGGCTGATGCTCAGCTTGACCCCGCCGACCAGGGCGCTGGTGCATTCTCCCCGGCGCAGGCTGTCGCACGCGAGGTGAACGGCGACCAGCGAGGACGACTGCGCCGTGTCCACGGTCATACTCGGACCGGCCAACCCGAGTGTGAAGGACACACGGTTGGCGATCATTCCGCGCTGCAGCCCCGCATTGCTGTGTGCTGTGATCGCGTCCGGCCCGCCCTGACGCAGTAGCGCGGCGTAGTCATCTCGGTTCGCTCCGATATATACGCCGACCCGGTCACCGCTGACGCTGCCGGGCACGATCCCGGCGTCTTCAAGAGCTTCCCAACTGAGTTCGAGGGCCAACCGCTGCTGCGGGTCGATGGCGACGGCCTCACGGGGCGAGATGCCGAAGAATTCTGCGTCGAATCGGTCGACGCGCTCCAGATAGCCGCCGTATGCCGTGCCCGACAAGGATTCGCTCACGCGTGACTGATCGAGTTCCTGTCGGTCCGCCGGCACTTTCGTGATGGCGTCGCCGCCGCTGCGGAGAAGTTGCCAGAACGCACCAGGGTCCGGCGCCTTGGGCAAACGGCATGACATGCCGACGATTGCGATCATGTCATCCTGCGAAGGAAGTTCCTGAGCGCTTGTCATGTCCGTCCCATGTGAAGAAGGAGTGCCGCGTCTGAGAAGGTCCGGAGCATGTCCCCGCTGCCTGCGCCCGCCAACTGCGCGGCGCCTGTGCCGGGGCCGATACCGACGTGCCCGCTGACCTCGTCGGCACCCCGGCTCGGTACGTCCTCCACGCCAGTCACCGGACCCTTGCGTCCAGGGCGGGCGCGTACCTGCTGCCGGCCCGCTGGCGCACAAGGACGGCACAGCCGCCAGGTGTGCCCGGGGCGATGAGGGCACCCAGCTCTGTGGACGCTGCCCGGGTCGGCGCTGCCCGCGGCGATCTCTGCAACCGGCCGCCCGAACGCGCCCCTCGAGGCGAGCCGGCCGTCATGCACAGAGTCGATCCAGCAGCGCGAAAAAGTTCCGTCTGTCAGCCGCCCGTGGCAGTTGACCGAGCCGCAGCGTTTTGCCGCCGAAGACCTGCAGTAGGCCCACGAACCAACCTTTCGGTCCCTCATGATTGGGATGATTGGGAACGCTAACCGCCGGTGCCGACCGCCCAAAATTACGCCGTTCCACGACGCACCCATTGGGAGGGCAGCGCCGGCCCATCGGCCGGCGGTGCGATGCGGCCGACATCGGCGTACAAGCGATGACGGACCGGGGGCCTTGGCGAAGGATGGCGCCTTGCCCCACAGAGGCTGGCCCGTGGCCGCCCTCGACGGCTCACGCGTGGAGCCCGGACCCGAGGGACCACGGACGGCCAGGGACCAGCGATCAGGGTTACGGCCAGGGGCCAGCGGTCAGGGTCGGGGACGGGACCAGATCCCGGGCCCAGACGGGACCAGGACCGGTCCCGGGACCGGGACCGGCACGACCGGCACGACCCGCACGACCCGCACCACCCGCACGACCGGCCAGCACGTCACTTCAGTCGGACCGCGGCAATGCCCGCTCCGGCCACGAGGAACATGACGGCCAGCACCAGCCAACCGGTCAGACCGAACCGAATCGCGGTCGAGGTGATCAATACAGGACTCAAGAGCCTCCCCGCTGCGATGCCGCTGTTGAATACGCCGAGGTATTCTCCAGAATTTTTCGGATTGACCAACCCGAAGCTGAGTGCCCAACCGCCTGCGGAGGAAAGGATTTCGCCAAAGGTGAATACCACAACCCCCACCAGAAGGATCGTCACCGCCAGCGGCCGGCTGATTCCGTGCGCCAGCCCGAACAACAGGCAGGCAACGGCCAGCAGTGCGCCGGAGTGCAGGCAGGCGCGGGCTCCCTGAGGCGGCGTGCGGACGCCGCGCCCTGTTCTGACCTGGAGGAAGATCACCATCAGCGTGTTCACTGCCATGAGTACGGAGATGACGAAGCGTGGGGCATCCGCTGACTGCACGATCCACAGGGGCACGCCCACCTCCAGTACTCCTACCTGTACGGCGAGCACGCCGTTGAGCGCGGCCATCAAGATGTAGGTGCGGTCGACATGAGGGAGCCGGGGCCGTGGGCGTCTTCGTGGCGCTTCGGTGGGCCCTGTTGTCTGCTCGGCCGGTGGCGGCGTGGTTGCGGTGGCGACAGGCAGCCGCATCAGCAGGAGCGCGGCGCCGAGGAAGGTCGCCGCGTCCACGACCATCATCACCTGGTACACGGCGAGAGTGTCGTACTGCAGAGCGATCGCGGCGACCGCCGAACCGGCACCGATGCCGATGTTGCTGACCACCCGTAACACTGATCGACCGTATACGCGCGTGTCCGGAGGCAGCGCGACGGCGATGAGGGCGCTGCGTGCGGTGAGCGCCGCCTGGTCGACGAAGGTGACGAGACAGGCCAGGGGCACGAACACCACCATCGAGCGAACCATGGTGTAGCCGAGAACACCGATCGTCTCGACACAGAACAGCATGGTCAGTGTGTGTCGTGCCCCCCAGCGGTCCGCGAGCCGCCCGGCGGGCACGCCGGCGAGCACGCCGCAGACCCCGGCGACTGTCAGCCCCAACCCGACCTGGCCGGTGGTGAGTCCGGCGGACCGCGTGAAGTAGACCACGCTGATCGCTATGAACAGCCCGTTTCCCAAGTTGCTGACGAGGGTTGCCCAGACGAATGTGCGGAGGGTCGGTTGCTCCGGCACGAGACGCGTCAGCATGCTCTGCTGAGACAATCAGACCACGTCTATCTGCAGGGCCGCCCCTGCTGCGTCCAGTGCGGTGCGGCACTCCTCGATCGACTCCGCGACCGCGGTGGCGTAGGCGACGCGGCCCACGCGCATGCCTTTGGGCGGTGGGGACACGGTGTCTCCGGGGGCTGCGATGATGTACGTGCGCTCGATCGCCGGGGGAAGCAGGGAAGGCTCGAAGCGGACATCGGCGATCGTCGTGTCGTCTTCGTCGACGTAGTAGAACCGGATGCCGGCCACTCGCCTGCGATGTGCGGTCAGGTCGGCTTCCTCGCCCATGGCCACCGCTGCCGTCACCACACCGGGATCGATCCCGGTGGCCCGCATTCCCAGGTAGGGGATCAAGTCCCCGCCGGCGCGCGCGTTGACCTCGATCAGCTTGGCGCCGGTGGGGGTCAGCTTGAACTCGGTGTGGGTCACGCCGTGGGTGAAGCCGAGCGCGGCGTGGATGTCGGTGAGTTGACGGGTCAGTTCGGGGGCGGTGAGCAGGTCGTCCCCGGCGTCGACGTAGTGCCCGATCTCCTCGAAATGGGGCGGGTATGCGACCACCTTGCGGGCCACGAACAGGGGAGTGACCTTCCCGTCGCGGATGACCGAGTCAACGCTGATCTCGGGGCCCTCGACGTACTCCTCGACCAGCACCGGAGCTTCGTAGGCCGGCCCGTGCGGGTCGGTGGTGTCCCGGGTGGACATGAAGTGCTCGGCCAGGTCCCCCGGGCCGTCCACGCGGACCACGCCGAAGCTGCCGCCGTAGCCGCGTGGTTTGATGACTGCCGGATAGCCGGTCCGGTCGACGACCTGACGGGCTTCCTCGAGTGTGTCCACTGCTCTGGAGATCGGCTGTGGCACTCCGGCTGCTTCGAGCAGGACACGCGTCTGGTGTTTGTCCCGGCAGTGCTGGACGGCGACCGGGTCGCTCGTGGGCAGACCGAGGGCGCTCGCGATCTCCGCGGCGGCGCTTACCGGGCCGTCGCCCCAGCACACCACGCCGCCGACCGGTTTGGACTCGGCGACCTTGCGGGCGGCTGCCACCATTGCGGTCGGATCCGTGGTGCTGGGCACCACCGTCCAGTCGGTTATGTGCTCCTTTTCCCAGGTGGGTTCCGCAGTGGTGAACATGTGGATCGGGTAGGCACGGCCGGCGGACCGCAGCAGGTCTTCGCGGTACATACGCTTGCCGGTGGCGATGACGAGCAGCAACAGCACTGGCTGGTCAGGCCTTTGCTGAGTTTGATCCGACAATTCCGGCACCTCCGGTTGTTGCGCTCCGCCACGACAGGCGAAGATCCGCATCTGTCGTACACGGAAAGTTGGACGGTCAGTAATAGACGGTGTCGAGCACAAGCCGCTCAAGCTGTCCTTGAGTGGTCCTCATCTGCATCTGGCGCAAGGTCGAACAGATCGGCCAGCATGGTCACATACCGCTCACCATCAGGTGCTGCGGCCAGTTCCTGGACGCGCACGGTCGGCGCGTGCAGAATTTTGTTCACTACTCTTCTGACGGTTCGTGCGACGACATCGTGCTCGTGCTCGTCGAGGTTCGGAACTCGGGTGGCGAGCCGGGCCAATTCTTTGTCGACCACGGTTGCCGCCTTGTCCCGCAGTGCCGTGACGGTGGGTGCCACCGCCTCCGCGCGCCGCTTCGCCCGGTAGTCGGTCGTCTCCTCCGCGATGATGCGCATGACGCCTTCGATGTCGGCATCGGCGGCATGATTCCGATCGGCGAGGTCGTCCAGGCTCACCAGGGTGACGTCGGGGTGCAGCGCGGCTGCTGGGTCAATGCTGCGTGGGACGGCCAGGTCGAGGAGGGCCACGGGGCCGCGCACCATGTCCGCGGTGATCACGTACTCACCGGTGCCCAGGCAGGAGACCACCAAGTCGGCGTCGGGGAGTGCTTCCTGCACTGCTGTCAGGGGGATCGCGGTGGCGCGTATCGGTAAGTCGTCCGCCAGTCGTTCGGCGCGTTCCAGGGTCCGGTTCGTCACGGTGACGGCTGCGATCCCGCGATCGGCCAGAGTCTTGGCGGTCAGCGCGCCCAGGGAACCGGCCCCGACGACCAGTGCGTGCTTTCCGGCCGACGGACCGACGATGTCCAGGCCCACGGTCACCAACGAGGCGCCGGCGCGGTTGACGCCCGTCTCGGACCGAGCACGTTTGCCGACCCGCAGCGCCCGCTGCATGATGCCGTGCAGCACTCTGCCCACGGTGCGACGCTCCTGCGCGAGCTGGAACGCGGCGCGCAGCTGGCCCACTATCTGGTCCTCACCGACCACCATCGAGTCCAGCCCGCACGCTACTTTGAATAAGTGCTGTAATGCATTGTCGTCCGTTAACTCATAAAGATACGGAACGAGTCGGTCCGGTGCGATGCCGCAATGCCCGGCGAGCGCATCGGTGATGGTCTTGGCGGTTTGATCGCAGGCATCGACATCGGCGTATATCTCCACCCGGTTGCAGGTTGCGAGGACGGCACTCTCACGGATTCCTGGCGCGCGATGGATGTCGTGTGCCAGTTTGTCGGCCGTCTCACCGGTGACGGCCGCCTGCTCGAACACGTCGGGTGGGGCGCTTCGATAGCTCACCCCTAATAACAGAATACTGATGACAATCCCCCCTTACCTCACGAACCTATCAGCCGCCTCAGTGTAACTGAATCCTTTTCGAGTGCCCAGCAAGTATAGGAAGCGGAACTCCGCCTTTCTCGTGTCGATCCGACATAGCCGGTATGGGCGTGTTACCCCGACTCAGCCGTTTTCGCGATTCGCGATGAATGGACGGCCGTATGCGCAGCCCACGGCTCCCGGTGATCATGGGGCGTCGAATTCGCTGGTCACCACGGCGGAAGACCATGCGGGGCGCGCCGGTGCACCCATCCGCTCCGGGCCGGTGCCGACTCGGCGGTTCGGTCCGACCCGCCCTGATGCGCCCGGGGCGCGCCACCGGCCGGCCCGGTCGCCCGACGGGCGGGCGTTGCCGGCGGCTCCCCCCTCTGTGGGCAACTCCCTTGTGCGCAACGCCCCTGTACGCGGCTGCCGCACCGGCGGCGCAGCGCGCACAGGGGCGTTGCACGCTCCACGCCATTCAGGTCGTGATGGAGGCGGAGCGCCGCCGCGCCCGGTCACTTCTGACCACGCCGCCGCACCCGGCAGCCGTGCTCCGGCTCACGGCGTGAACACGCATCGCCCCTGGCTGCGGGGCCTGGCGGCAAACACTGCCGAAGGGCTCCGGATTGGCCCACACCATTATGCCGACAATTGGTCGGGAAAACCTTTCGGAAGCCGGGAGTACGATGGCCTGGTGATCCACCATCTACCGGGAGTTGATCTTCATGCCAACATACCTGGTCGGCTCGCGGGCAAGTAACTTGGCCAAGACCCAGGTACGAGAATACCTCGCCCCTATTCGTCAGCGCTTTCCCCACGTAACGTTCACACATCGGGTAATTCTCGAGGGCGGCGACAGGGATCGAAACTCCCGGACATCCGAGATCTCGGCTGTGAGTGGCGGAAGTGCGTTCAGCTCCGAGCAGGAGGCGGCACTCGCCAGGGGAGACGTGGACATTGTGATCCACTCCCTCAAGGATCTGCCCACGGCGAACCCGCCGGGCCTGATGCTGTTGCCCCCGCCGGGACGCGAGGACGTACGGGATGCCCTTTGCGGATCCACGCTGGCCGGGCTGCGAAAAGGCGCACGGGTGGGTACCGGTGCCGCTCGGCGAATCGCCCAGCTCAAGGCGGTCCGCCCCGACCTCGAGGTCGTTCCGATCCGGGGGAACGTCCCGCCCCGGCTGAAGAAGATCGAAACCATGGGCCTCGATGCCGTGGTCCTGGCGGCCGCCGGTCTTCGCCGCCTCGGCCTCGACGACGCGATCGGTGAACTCCTGCCCCTGGACCTGTTCCCTCCCTCGCCCGGGCAGGGCGCCCTGGGGATCCAGGTCCGCGAGGACGACAAGCCTGTTCAGGGGATCCTCTCCACCGTGGGTGACTATGCCGTCGATGCCCAGGTGCGAGCGGAACGGGCCCTGCTCGCAGAGCTGCACGGGGGATGCAGTGTGCCTGTGGGCGCCTACGCGGAGACCGCACCGAACGGGTCTCTCACGCTTCACGCACAGGTCACGTCGCTGGACGGGACCCAGCGGGTGTCCGGGTCGATGACGGGCCGGACCGACGAACCGGAGAAACTCGGCATGGCCCTGGCCGGCGAACTCATCGGCCACGGGGCGCGCGAGATCCTCGCGGGCTTCGGCGTCTATGTCGGGGCCTAGCGGTTGAGGCACCTGCCCCGCACCTCGGCTAGGGAGGTGGACCGCTCCGGTTCCCGCTCGGGGCGGGCGGAGTCGATGTCCTCGCGGCGGCGATGGAGTGCGTCGGCGTCGACCAGGCCGGACGAGACGGAAACGCGGCCCCTGTTCGTGACCAAAGGCTTCGGCAGCCTTGGTCACGAACAGGGGCCGTGTCTCTCTTGGCCGAACCAGGCGGACCGCATCCGGCCTCGTACGCGGGCGATCAGCTCATCCGGCCGGCGGGGAACACGTTGCGGGTGTCACGCCAGAGTGCGTGCCAGCTCTCCGGCGGCGTAAGTGATGATCTGATCGGAACCAGCCCGCTTCAGCATGGTGAAAAGCTCCAGCAGCAGGCGCTTGTCGCCGTTGGCGTCCGTCAGCCTGGTGTACTCGCCCGACACCGAGAACGGGGCCAGGGGCACGTCGCACATCAGCTTCAGCTCCATCAGGACGTCGACGCAGAACATGGCCGGTTCCAGCAGCAACATGTCGGCGCCTTCGACTATGAAGTCCAGGGAGGCCTGGATCGCGCGCGTCGGCCGTTGTGGATCCACCTGGAACGCTCGACGCTCGCCGGATGCCGGAACGGCGTCCATGGTGCGGCGATAGCCGTCGTAGAGCTTCGAGTCGAAGATGAGGTGTGGCATGACGCGGACGTCCGAGCGCCCGGCACTGTCCAGCGCCTGCCGTACTCTTCGCACGCTGCCGGGCAGCATGGCGGCCGGGCCGACGATGTCCGCCCCCGACTCGGCCTGCGCCACGGCCTGTTCAGCGATCACCTCAATGGTGGCTGCCGTGTCCGGTACGCCCGCCTCGTCGCTGACGTGGCACTCCCCGGTGTCGGTGTACGAGCACAGACAGGTTTCGGTCAGCACGGTCATCGACGCGTCGGCCGCCTTGACCTCTTCAATCGCTCGTGACATGACGTTGTTCCGCGTGCGCGCCAGCGACCCTTGAGCGTCGCGGCGATCGCCGGTGGCGAAAACCTTCACCGCACCGACCCCGCACTTGGCCAGTTCTTTCACTGTGAGACCGATATCCCGCACGCTCAGCGTCGGCATCGGGAGTGTCCCGGCCTCCAGGTCCTCCCGGACCAATAAGACCATGGTCAGATCCGATGGTCTCAGCGTACTGAACTTCTCGCTGGCGGCCGCTAACTCGGAGACGCCGTGCTCGATCACGAACCCACTCACTCCCATCCCCAGAAGAAGGCTGCTGACTTGTGGTGGGCCGCGCCGACCTGATCTTGAGAATCTGTTGGCACGATGCATCACCCAACCGCGGGCGATTGTATGTCAATTACTGCTGCCGGGTGGCGAAGTTGACGCCGTGTCCGCATCACAGGAGATGGCCTTACCGGGATGTGCATCACGGTTACCCGATATTCCTATCCGGAGGCTCGGATTCAGCAGCATCTGGACGCCGACAGGAGTACGGTGGCCCGCCTCGCGAACCGGTCGTGCCGATCTTGGGGCATCCAGCTCTTCACAAGCCCTGTCAGACGGTTGGTGGTTGGGCAGATCCTGGCGTCGATGTGAGCAGGCCGGCCCCTGTCTCCGCGTCAGCCGTGGAGACAAGGGCCGGTTTTCGAGAGGCTCAGTCCTCGACCCAGCCGTGGCGCCTTCCGAAGTCCACCACGCGGCGCCGGATCGTGAGGATCTGCTCGCCCGTGAGCGACGGTGCCGCTGCCAGCAGAAGCTCCGTCATATCCTTGCTGAACTCGTCCTGGGAGAGCACGTCACACAACTGCTCTCCGTCGCCCGCGGGCCCGACGGTCCCGGTCGGGACCACCTCCGCCGGCTTCCGCTCGGCGGATTCGGCGAGCCTGACGGACGACGCTTTCAGGCCCCGCTCTCCCTCTTCGATCTCGAACTCGACCTGAAGACCGGAGCGCACATACGCCTCCGGCATCAGCAGGTCGTTCACATGGAGGAAGACGTCCTCTCCGCCGTAAGCCGGGGAAATGAATCCGTAACCCCGCGTACTGTCAAAACGCACCACACGACCCGCAACCACAGCCACTCCCACAGAAACGCGACACCACTACCCGAAGTCAATGACCACTGCGCGGTTCGCGATCGGTCCCGGATTGTCCGGTATTGCCGTCCGTCCCGAGTTCCGCGCGCTTTCATAGTAACGATCGATCGACTTGCAGTCACCCACTCGGCGCACGCCGGTGGCCCTCACCGGAGGACCACGGTGCGCCTTCCCTGGACGAACACGCGGCCTTCACTGTGCCAGCGGACGGCTCGGGCCAGGGCTGCCGACTCCGCGTCGCGGCCGATGGCGGCGAGGTCGTCGGGGGTGTGGCTGTGGTCGACGTCGATGACCTCCTGGGCGATGATCGGGCCTTCGTCGAGGTCGGCGGTGACGTAGTGGGCGGTCGCACCCACGAGTTTCACGCCTCGCTCGTGTGCCTGGTGGTAGGGCTTGGCGCCCTTGAAGCTGGGCAGGAACGAGTGGTGGATGTTGATCAGCCGGCCGGCCAGTCGGGTGCACAGGTCGTCCGAGAGCACCTGCATGTAGCGCGCCAGGACGACCAGGTCGACGTCGTAGGAGTCGACGATCTCGAGGAGTCTGGCCTCGGCCTCGGGCTTGGCCGCGGAGGTGACCGGCACATGGAAGAACGGGATGCCGTGCCAGGTGACGAGTGCCTCGTGGTCGCGGTGATTCGAGACCACCGCGACCACGTCGATGGGCAGATCGCCGCTGCGGGCGCGGAAGAGCAGGTCGTTGAGGCAGTGGCCGTAGCGGGACACCATGATCAGTACACGTCGCCGGGTGCGGGCCGGTTCGAGGTGCCACCGCATCGCGAACGGCGCGGCCACGGCGGCGAAGTCGCGGCGCAGCACCTCGGTGGTGTTCTCGCCGCCGGAAGTGGCGAAGTGCACCCGCATGAAGAAGTGGCCGTCGCGGCGTTCGCCGAACTGCTGGTTGTCGATGATGTCGCTGTCGTGATCGAGGAGGAAGCGCGAGACGGCATGGACGATGCCGGGAGCCTCGGGGCAGTCGACGGTGAGTACGTGTTCAAGGGACGCTGTGGCGGATGATGCGGAGTCGGTCATGGTGTCAGCCTCGATTACGTAGTACGGCCGGGGACGATGCCTGACCCCCGTTGGGCGGGAAGACCACCCGAGCCGTGCCCGTGGCCGGTGCCGGCCGCGTGCGGTTCGAAGGCGCTGAGCGCCATCAGGGGACCTCGGGCCCGCGGTACTCGCTCATCGCGTCGATGAGCCAGCGGGCCAGGTAGTCGGCGAACGAGGAGCGGGGGAAGAGCCGGTACGCCGGCTCGTCGTCGACCTGCCAGAGCAGTACCGGGACGGGGCCCACCGTGGTCGACACCGCCCTGCCGGGCCCGAAGGCACGGGGATGCAGGTCCAGCGGGCAGCCCTTTTCCAGCACCTGCCGGGCGGCCGGGCCGCTCAGTTCCAGCGTGGTGCGGTTGGCCGAGACGTCCACGACCGAGCCCGGGTCGCCCGCGAGTGCCTTCCGCAACTCGGCGGTCACAGCGGTCGGTTCGGTCTGGGAGAGCACGAGCCACTCGTCGGGGCCGAGCCAGGCGACCGTATGCGGTCCGGACACGGCGGTGTCGCCACACCGGCGAGGCAGCGGTGCCCCCAGGGTCTTCCCGATGCGGTCGGCCGCCTCGGACGCGGGGTCGACGCGCACGTTCACCATGGTGACGAACGGCCACTCGGTCAGTGCGACACCGCGGGCGCCGGTGACCGTGGCGGCGCGCATCCGCTCCTCCAGGTGTCCCAGCGGGCTCACCCGTGCGTCGGTCGTCGGCTCAGCCATCTCGCTTGGTCCCTTCGGGGTCGTAGAGGACGAAGTCGGTCACTTCGACGGGCACCAGGGCCTCGCCCACCGGGGCGAGCAGGGTCTGGCCGATCTTCGCCCGCCCGTCGGCGACGAGGGCGAGGGCGAAGGGACGGCCCAGGGCGGGGCTGTGGTAACTGGAGGTGACGTGGCCGAGCATCGGGACGGGCACCGTGTCCAAGGAGACGTCGGGCGCGACGAGTTGGGTGCCCTCGGGCAGCCGGGTCGTACGATCGCTCGGCAGCAGGCCGACCAGCTGCTTGCGGTCGGTGCGGGAGGTGTCGGCGCGGGAGTAGGACCGCTTTCCGACGAAGTCCTTCTGCTTCGAGACCACCCAGGACATGCCGGCGTCCTGTGGGGTGACGGTGCCGTCGGTGTCCTGGCCGACGATGATGTACCCCTTCTCGGCCCGCAGGACGTGCATGGTCTCGGTGCCGTAGGGGGTGATGCCGTACGGCTGCCCGGCCGCGTGGACCTGCTCCCAGACGGCCGGGCCGTGCCAGGCGCAGACGTTGATCTCGTAGGCGAGTTCGCCGGAGAAGGAGATCCGGCAGATCCGGGCCGGGATGCCGGAGGCCAGGGTGGTCTCGCGGAAGGCCATGAAGGGGAACGCCTCGGCGGACAGGTCGACGCCGGGGGCGAGTTGGGCGACGACCTCGCGCGACTGCGGGCCGACGACGGCGATCGTCGCCCACTGCTCGGTCACCGAGGTGCAGTGGACGTCGAGTTCGGGCCACTCGGTCTGCAGCCACTCCTCCAGCCAGTCCAGGACCCCGGCCGCTCCGCCGGTCGTGGTCGTCATGAAGTAGCGGTTGTCGTCCAGGCGCAGGGTCACCCCGTCGTCGAAGATCATGCCGTCGGGCTTGCACATCACGCCGTAGCGGGCCATGCCGGGCTTGAGCTTCTTGAAGGCGTTGGTGTAGATGCGGTTGAGGAACTCGCCCGCGTCCCTGCCCCAGATCTCGATCTTGCCGAGGGTGGAGGCGTCCATGAACGCCACCCCTTCACGGGCGGCGCGGCACTCGCGGGCCACGGCCGCGTCCATGTCCTCACCGGGCTGCGGGTAGTACCGGGGACGCTTCCACTGCCCGACGTCCTCGAACACCGCCCCGTGCGCCACGTGCCAGCCGTGGACGGAGGTCGTGCGCTCCGGGTCGAACAGCTCGCCGCGCTCGCGTCCGGCGAGGGCCGCGAAGGCGATCGGCGTGTAGGGCGCGCGGTAAGCGGTGGTGCCGATCTCTCCCAGTGATCCGCCGAGGGCCTCGGCGATCACCCCGATCGCGTTGACGCCGGAGGTCTTGCCCTGGTCGTTCGCCGTGCCGAGCGAGGTGTAGCGCTTGACGTGCTCGACGCCGCGCATGCCTGCACCGGTGGACCGCCAGACGTCGGCGACCGTGACATCGCGCTGCAGGTCGACGAAGTGGGTGTCCCAGGTGCCGGGTTCGCCGTCGGGGGCGGGTACCAGCCACAGGGCACGCACCGGGCCTGCGGACCGGGGATCGGCAGGCGACGGTACCGGCACGGGGAACCCGGCGTCCGTGGCGGCCCGCGCGCCTGCCCGCGCTCCCTCGGCCAGAGCGCCGTCGAGGTCGTACGTCCCCCGCGCCGCGCCCACGACCTGCTGGTCCCGTACGGTGCCGTCGGGTACGAAGGCGACCAGTTCCTCGTCCCAGCGCAGCCGTCCCTGGCGCTGGCTGTGCAGGTGGACGACGGGGCTCCAGCCGCCGGAGACGGCGAGCAGGTCGCAGTCGAAGGACTGCGGGGCGCCGGTGAGCCGGCCGTTCTCGTCGAGGGCCTGGGCGGTGACGCCGGTGAGCCGGCTGTCGCCCGCCGTGCCGGCCACGGCACTGCCCGTCAGCACCCGCACCCCGGTGGCCAGCGTGACCTCGGCGGCCCGGTGGGACAGTTCGGGGCGCGCGTCCACGACGGCGGCGATGTCGATCCCGGCGGCGTGCAGGTCGGCGACCGTGTCGTAGGCGCTGTCGTTGGTGGTGCTCACCACGGCCCGCGAACCCGGGGCCACGGCATACCGGTTGAGGTAGGTGCGCACGGCCGAGGCGAGCATGATCCCAGGGCGGTCGTTGCCGGCGAACACCAGGGGACGCTCGTGCGCGCCGGTCGCGAGGACGACCTGGCGGGCCCGGATGTGCCACAACCGCTGACGCGAGACGCCCTCGGGGGCGGCGGTGCCAAGGTGATCGGTGCGCCGCTGAAGGGCCAGCACGTAGTTGTCGTCGTAGGACCCGAACGCCGTGGTGCGCTGGAGTACGACGACCTCCGGGGCGGCGTCGAGTGCCGCGCGCACTTCGCTGACCCATGCGCGGGCGGTCTGGGCACCGACCGTCTCGGTGCGCCCGGAGAGCAGCGAACCGCCGGGGCCGGGCTGGTCGTCGACGAGGATGACGCGGGCGCCGGAGCCGGCCGCGGCCGCCGCGGCCGCGAGTCCAGCCGGTCCGGCGCCGACGACCAGGACGTCGGTGTGCGCGTACTTCTTGTCGTGGACGGCGGGGTCGGGGGACGGGTCGAGCCGGCCCATGCCGGACAGGGTCGTGGCGGACAGCCCGTCGTACAGCTCCACCGTCGTCGCCGCAAGCATGCCCTCCGAGCACGTGCCGTCGAGCTGCAGCAGGGCGTTCGGCTCCTCGACGCCCGCGCAGACGATGCCGCGCGGACGGCCCCGGTAGAGCGACGGAGCGACCTCGGTGAGCCCGTTGGCCAGCATCGCCGAGGCGACGGTGTCTCCGGGGTGCCCGGTCATCTCCCGCCCGTCGACGGTGAACCGCAGCACGGTGTCGCGGTCGATGCGGCCCCCGTGCGGGAGCCGGAAGTGCTGGTCTCTCATCGCTTCCCTCCGGCCTGGGGCAGTTCGGGGCGGGGCTCGTCGAGCCGGTAGACGGCGAGCACCTCGTGGGTGGCGGTGTCGCGCACCACGTTGAACCAGCGGCGGCAGCCGACGCTGTGCATCCACCGCTCGGCGAAGGGGCCCTTGGGGTTGTCGCGGTAGAAGACGTACTGGGCCCACTGCTCGTCGGTGAGGTCCGCGGGGTTCTCGGGGTAGGGAACGTGGGCTTGTCCCCCGTAGTGGTACTCGGTCTCGTTCCGGGGACCGCACCATGGGCAGGTGATCAGAAGCACCATGTCCTCCTCAGTGGGCCACGGCTGCTGCGCCGTGCTCGTCGATCAGCGCGCCCGTCGCGAAGCGGTCGAGGGCGAACGGGGCGTTCAGCGGATGGGGTTCGCCCGTGGCGATGGTGTGGGCGAAGGTCCAGCCGGCGGCCGGGGTGGCCTTGAAACCGCCGGTGCCCCAGCCGCAGTTGACGTAGAGGTTCTCGACCGGGGTGGTGCCGATGACCGGGGAGGCGTCCGGGGTGACGTCCACGATGCCGCCCCAGGTCCGCAGCACGTGTGCGCGGGCGAAGACCGGGAACAGCTCGACGGCGGCGGCCATCTGCTGCTCGATCACGTGGAAGGAGCCACGCTGCCCGTAGCCGTTGTAGGCGTCGACACCCGCGCCCATCACCAGCTCGCCCTTGTGCGCCTGGGACACATAGACGTGCACGTGGTTCGACATGACCACGGTGGGGTGGACCGGCTCGTGCAGTTCGGAGACCAGCGCTTGCAGGGGGTGGGACTGCACGGGCAGCCGTATGCCGGCCCGCTCGGCCAGCACGCTGCTGTGCCCGGCCGCCGCGAGCCCGACCCGGCCGGCGAGGATGCGGCCGCGGCCGGTCTCGACGCCCACGACCCGCTCGCCGTCCTTGACGAAGCCGGTGACCTCGCAGCCCTGGATCAGATCCACGCCCATCTCGTCGGCCCGGCGGGCCAGTGCCCAGGCGACATGGTCGTGCTTGGCGATGCCGGCCCTCGGCTGGTAGGTGGCGCCGAGCACCGGGTAGCGGGTGCGGGAGGAGACGTTCAGGATGGGGCAGACCTTGGCGACCTCGTCCGGCTCCAGCCACTCCGCGTCGACTCCGTTGAGCCGGTTGGCGCCCACGCGGCGTACTCCCTCGCGGACGTCCTGGAGCGTGTGGGCGAGGTTGAGGACGCCGCGCTGGCTGAACAGGAAGTCGTAGTCCAGCTCCTGCGGGAGCCCTTCCCACAGCTTCAGGGCGTGCTCGTAGATCGCCGCGCTCTCGTCCCACAGGTAGTTGGAGCGGATGATCGTGGTGTTGCGCGCCATGTTGCCGCCGGCCAGCCAGCCCTTTTCGAGGACGGCGACGTTGGTGATGCCGTGGTTCTTGGCGAGGTAGTAGGCGGTGGCCAGGCCGTGGCCGCCCGCGCCGACGATGACGACGTCGTACGAGGAGCGCGGCTCGGGGTTGCGCCAGAGCCAGTCCGGGTGCTCGGGCAGCGGCTCGGTGGTCATGCCGCGTCTCCGTTCAGCTGGGGCAGGTGGGGGTAGAGGGGGAACGCCCCGGCGAGCTTTTCGACCCGGTCGCGCAGCAGACCCGCGCGCTCGTCGCCGAGCCGCTCGTCCTTGAGGGCCTGGGCGACGATGTCGGCGACCTCCCGGAACTCCGTCCCGCCGAAGCCCCGGGTGGCCAGGGCCGGGGTGCCGATCCGCAGGCCCGAGGAGACCATCGGCGGGCGCGGGTCGAACGGCACGGCGTTGCGGTTGACGGTGATGCCGATGCGGTGCAGCCGGTCCTCGGCCTGCCGGCCGTCGAGCGCGGAGTCCCGCAGGTCGACGAGGACCAGGTGGACCTCGGTGCCGCCGGTCAGCACCGTGATCCCGGCCTCGGCCACGTCGTCGGCCAGCAGCCGCCCGGCGAGGGTGCGGGCGCCGTCCAGGGTGCGCCGCTGACGCTCCCTGAACTCCTCGCTCGCCGCCACCTTGAAGGCCACCGCCTTCGCCGCGATGACGTGCTCCAGCGGACCGCCCTGCTGGCCCGGGAAGACCGCGGAGTTGATCTTCTTGGCCAGGTCGGCGCGGCTGAGGATCACGCCTCCGCGTGGCCCGCCGAGGGTCTTGTGCGTGGTGGTCGTGACGACGTCGGCGTACGGCACCGGGCTCGGGTGCAGGCCCGCGGCCACCAGCCCGGCGAAGTGGGCCATGTCCACCATCAGGTACGCACCGACGGCGTCGGCGATCCGCCGGAACGCGGCGAAGTCCAGCTGACGGGGATACGCCGACCAGCCCGCGACGATCAGCTTGGGCCGGTGGGCGAGGGCGAGCTGTTCGACCTCGTCCATGTCGATGCGCATGTCGGACGCGCGCACGTGGTACGGCACGACGTTGTACAGCTTGCCGGAGTAGTTGATGCGCATGCCGTGGGTGAGGTGACCGCCGTGCGCCAGGTCGAGGCCGAGGATGGTGTCGCCGGGCTCGAGCAGTGCGAACATCGCGGCGGCGTTGGCCTGGGCGCCCGAGTGCGGCTGCACGTTGGCGGCCTCGGCGCCGAACAGGTCCTTCACCCGGGTGATGGCCAACTGCTCGACGACGTCGACGTGTTCGCAGCCGCCGTAGTAGCGGCGGCCCGGGTAGCCCTCGGCGTACTTGTTGGTCAGCACCGAGCCCTGGGCCTGCATGACGGCGGCCGGGGCGAAGTTCTCCGAAGCGATCATCTCGAGCGTCGACTGCTGGCGGCGCAGTTCGTCGTTCACCGCGGCGGCGACATCCGGGTCGAGTTCGCCCAGGGGGCGGGAGAGAGGAGAGGAGACCGTGGTCGACGGGGTGGTTGCCATCTGCACACCATCCTGAGGGACGACTGAAAGGCGATTGATATATCAGCCTTCGCGGTAAGGTATGTGAGCTTGCCGGACAGGTCAAGGGGGCATTGATGCAGCAGGTGGCGACCGAAGCCAGGGGCGAGGCGCAGTCGCTCGCCGAGCGTGCCTACCGCGCCGTCCGGGACCGGCTCGTCATGCTCGAGATCCGCCCGGGCGCACCGATCAACGAGGACCAGCTGGCACAGTCCCTCGGCGTGGGGCGCACCCCGGTGCGCGAAGCCCTCAAGCGACTGCAGTACGAGCGCCTGATCACGACCTATCCGCGACGCGGCACCTTCGCCACCGACGTCAACATCACCGACCTCGCCCACATCTCCGAGGTACGCCAGGAGCTGGAGCCACTGGCCGCCGCCCAGGCCGCGCGACGCGCCACGCCCACGGACCGCGCGACCCTGACGGCCCTGCGACGGGAACTGGACGACGCGGATTCCCGCCGCCAGGACGACGCCGAGTTGTTGCACCTGGACCTCCAGGTCCACCGGGCCGTCTACGCCGCCACACACAACCCGTACCTGGAGGACACCCTCGTCCGCTACGACAACCTGGCCACCCGCATCTGGTGCCTGTTCATCGACCGCCTGCCGGACATGGCCGGCCACGTCGGAGAGCACGGGCCATTGATCGAGGCGATCGTCGCCGGTGAACCCGAGCAGGCGGCGGAACTCGCCCGCCGTCATGTCGAGGGCTTCGAACGGGCCGTCCGCGCTGCCATCTGAGGAGCCGGACCCTCCTCGCCTCAGTGCGCGGCGCCCCGCGGCTCCCCCGGCCGCAAGCGGGGCCTGCCCGCCAAGGTGGTCCACTAGCGGCGTTCGCGGCGAGGCCGTCGACATCCCGGTCCGGCGGCGGCTGCGGGCTCAGTACGGTTCCTCGCGCAGTTCCCCGCCCCCTTCCGGGGCGCGTCTCGCCCGCCCCTCCCAGGTCCGCCGAGCGCAAGGCGTACACCGCCGTGTCCTGGAACGCGCCCGCCTCGGAGCCGGCCGGGCGGCTCGAGCGGGCGCCGGCGCTGAAGGACGTCCCGGGCACGCTCTTCCTCGCGGGCGGCCCGCCGGTGACCGCCAAGGGCGCCCCGGTCGCGGGCATCGGCGTCGCGGGTGCCCCGTCCGGCGCCCTGGACGAGCGGTACGCGCAGGCGGGCGCTGCGGTCCTGGGCCGCTGACGCCCCCGCTCCCTGCCCCGGAAAACACAGACGTCCGGGTCCGCCCTGGTGGGCGGGCCCGGACGCCCTGTTCAGAGGTTCACGCGAGCCGGATCAGACGAGGTCGTACCGGTCCGCGTTCATGACCTTGACCCACGCGGCGACGAAGTCCTTGACGAACTTCTCCTTCGCGTCGTCGCTGGCGTACACCTCGGCGACCGCCCGCAGCTCGGAGTTCGAGCCGAAGACCAGGTCGGCCCGGGTGCCGGTCCACTTGACCGCGCCGGAGGCGTCGCGGCCCTCGAACTCGTCCTGCGCGGACGAGGTCGACTTCCACTCGGTGTCCAGGTCGAGCAAATTGACGAAGAAGTCGTTCGTCAGCGCGCCCGGCCGGTCGGTGAAGACACCGTGCTTCGATCCGTTGTGGTTGGCGCCGAGGACGCGCAGACCACCGACGAGGACGGTCATCTCGGGCGCGCTCAGCCTGAGCAGGTTGGCCTTGTCCACCAGCAGGAACTCGGCCGGCAGACGGTTGCCCTTGCCGACGTAGTTCCGGAAGCCGTCGGCAGCCGGCTCCAGCGCCGCGAAGGACTCGACGTCGGTCTGCTCCTGCGAGGCGTCGACACGGCCCGCCGTGAACGGCACCTCGATCTCGACACCGCCGTCCTTGGCCGCCTTCTCGACGGCCGCGGAGCCGGCGAGCACGACCAGGTCGGCCAGCGACACCTGCTTGCCGCCCTTGGCGTTGAAGGACTCCTGGATGCCCTCCAGGGCACGCAGCACCTGGGCCAGCTCGTCCGGGTTGTTGACCTCCCAGTTCCGCTGCGGCTCCAGACGGATGCGGCCACCGTTGGCGCCGCCGCGCTTGTCGCTGCCCCGGAACGAGGAGGCCGCGGCCCACGCGGCGGAGACCAGCTGGGAGACCGTCAGGCCCGTACCGAGGATCTCCTCCTTGAGGGAGGCGATGTCCGCTGCGTCGATCAGCTCACCGGTGCGCTGCGGCAGCGGGTCCTGCCACAGCAGCTCCTCGCTGGGCACCTCGGGGCCGAGGTAACGGACGACGGGGCCCATGTCGCGGTGGGTGAGCTTGTACCAGGCGCGGGCGAAGGCGTCCGCGAACTCCTCCGGATTCTCGTAGAACCGGCGCGAGATCGGCCCGTAGATCGGGTCGAAGCGCAGCGACAGGTCGGTGGTGAGCATCGTCGGACGCTGCTTCTTCGACGAGTCGAACGCGTTCGGGACGATCGCCTCGGCGTCCTTGGCCACCCACTGGTTGGCGCCGGCCGGGCTCTGGGTCAGCTCGTACTCGTACTCGAAGAGGTTCTTGAAGAAGTTGTTGCTCCATTGCGTCGGCGTCTCGGTCCAGGTGACCTCGAGGCCGCTGGTGATGGCGTCCTTGCCGACGCCGGTGCCGAAGCTGGACTTCCAGCCGAGGCCCATCTGCTCCAGCGGGGCGGCCTCGGGGTCGGCGCCGACGTTGTCCGCCGGGCCGGCGCCGTGGGTCTTGCCGAAGGTGTGGCCACCGGCGATGAGGGCGACGGTCTCCTCGTCGTTCATCGCCATACGGCGGAAGGTCTCACGGATGTCGCGGGCCGCGGCGATCGGGTCCGGGTTGCCGTTCGGGCCCTCGGGGTTGACGTAGATGAGGCCCATCTGGACCGCGGCCAGCGGGTTCTCCAGCTCACGGTCACCGGTGTAGCGCTTGTCGTCCAGCCAGACGGTCTCGGGACCCCAGTAGACGTCCTCGTCGGGCTCCCACTCGTCGACGCGGCCGCCGGCGAAGCCGAAGGTCTTGAAGCCCATCGTCTCCAGTGCCACGTTGCCCGTGAGGACCATCAGGTCGGCCCAGGAAATGGACTTGCCGTACTTTTTCTTCACCGGCCACAGCAGACGGCGGGCCTTGTCCAGGCTCGCGTTGTCCGGCCAGCTGTTGATCGGTGCGAAGCGCTGCTGGCCACCGCCGGCACCGCCACGGCCGTCACTGATGCGGTACGTACCGGCGCTGTGCCAGGCCATACGGATCATGAGCGGGCCGTAGTTGCCGAAGTCGGCGGGCCACCAGTCCTGCGAGGTGGTGAGCACCTCGGCGATGTCGCGCTTCACCGCGGCGAGGTCCAGGGAATTGAAGGCCTCGCGGTAGTCGAAGTCCTCACCGAGCGGGTTGGCCACGGCCGGGTTCTTGGCAAGGATCTTCAGGTTGAGCCGCTCCGGCCACCACTGGCGGTTGCCGCCGCCCTGGGTCGGGTGCGCGGCGCGGCCATGGGCGACGGGGCAGCCGCCCTCCGCCTTCGCGTCTGCGACGTTCGCGTCGATGTTCTCAGTCATGGCATTCCTTCCGAACTGTGCGGAACTCGGTGCTCAGGAACTGCGGCCGGTGGAACAGTCGGGGCACATGCCCCAGTAGACGACCTCGGCCTCATCGATGGAGAAGCCGCGGTCGTCGGATGCGGTCAGGCAGGGCGCGTCGCCGACGGCGCAGTCGACGTCGGCGACGGCACCGCACGACCGGCACACGATGTGGTGGTGGTTGTCGCCCACGCGCCCCTCGAACCGGGCCGGGTGTCCGGCCGGCTCGATGCGGCGGACCAGACCCGCCGCGGTAAGGGCGTGAAGGGCCTCGTAGACGGCTTGCAGGGAGATGTGGCCTACGCGGGCACGGACCCCGGAGGCGATCGCCTCGACGCCGAGGTGGTCGCCGTCCCGGACGGTCTCCAGCAGCGCGACGCGGGCTGCCGTCACGCGCAGGCCGGCACCGCGAAGCTCCTCGGCGGTGGTCGGGGTCGGGGAGGCGGTCATGAGGCCGAACCTACCCTCAAAAACACGAGGGGTTCAAGAAAACGAGGCATGCAATTTTGGTCGCGCCTCGCGGCTCGCCGTCCACCTGTCCGTGAACCACCGCACACGCCCCGTCACCGGCCCAGGCGCCCTCTTCGCCTTTGCGATCACTTTCGCCTTCGCGTCGACCGCCCGCCGACCCGCACGTCGATCTTCGCGCCGCCCCTCGCCCGGCCCCGCCCGGCGCGCCGAGGGTGAACGGCCCGCGTACGGGTGACCGCCATTTCCCCTTGTGCTCTCAGCTCCCCCTCAGGGTCACGCGGGTGGCGGTCCGCTGGTACCCCGGACGACGAGCTTCGGATCCAACTCCGCCTCGCTGGGCTCCAGTTCGGGGTTCTCCAGGCGCTGTACGGCGAAGCGGACCGCGTGTTCGGCCATCAGCCCGGCGTCCTGTCGTACGGTCGTCAGGCCTATCGGCATCAGATGGGAGAGGTGGCTGTCGTCGTAGCCGACGACGGACAGGTCCCGGGGCACCTCGACACCGGCCCGGGTCAGCGCCATCAACAGGCCCATCGCGCTGCGGTCGTTGCCCGCGAGGACGGCCGTCGGCAGCGGCGTCCCGGCGTCCCGCTCGGCGAGCAGCAGCCGCCCCGCCTCGATACCGGACCGCTCGGTGTGGTCGCCGGGAATCACCCGCTCCTCGGCCTGGAGCCCGTGCCGGCGCATCGCGGCCCGGTAGGCCCGGCGCCGCTCGGCCGAACCCGGCCCACGCCCGCCGTCGATGTGCACGATCCGGCGGTGGCCGAGTTCCAGCAGGTACTCCATGGCCAGCCGTACGCCCTTGCCCTCGGCCGTGTGCACGAAGTCGACGCGGGCGCCGGGTGCCCGGCGGCTGACCGAGACGGTGACCGCGCGCTGCCCCAGCTCGTCCAGGAAGGCCGGCTCCGACTCCGGGCCCAGCAGGATCAGGGCCTCGCTGCGGTGACTCAGCAGGGCCTCGATCGCCCTGGCCTCGCTGCGGCCCTGCGCGACGGCCGACAACAGCACGTCGTAACCGAGGCGTTCGGCCTCGGGGTAAATGCCCTCGATCAGGTCCGACTGGAAGATCTGGTGCGCGGTGAACAACACGCCGATGGTGCGGCTGCGCCCGCGCGCGAGGAGCCGGGCAGCACTGTCGGGCCGGTAACCGATCTCGTCGGCGACGCGCAGCACCCGCTGCCGGGTCTCCTCGCCGGCCCCGGGCTGGTTGCGGAACACGATCGACACCAGCGCGCGGGAGACCCCCGCCTTCTCGGCGACGTCCGCCATCGTCGGCCGCTGCTTGCCGTTTACATCCACTTGCGCACCCACCCTCCGACGCGCCCACCCTAGCCGGGCTGCGGGAAAACTCCCGGCAACAACCTATTGACATGACATTTGGACAGGGGTCATCGTACTCGCACTAGAGCGCGCTAGTAGAGCGCAACAGGCCCTCTGACCGGGCCGCTCTGGGCCGTTCTGTGACCACCCGGATCACCGCCGGAGCGAGGGGAAACCAGCGTGATGCCGTTCGAGGTGCTGACCATCGGCCGTGTGGGAGTGGACGTGTATCCGCTGCAGACGGGTGCGGGGCTGACGGAGGTCACGTCGTTCGGCAAGTACCTGGGCGGGTCGCCGACGAACGTCGCGGTGGCCGCCGCCCGCTACGGACACACGGCCGCCGTGGTCACCAAGACCGGCCGCGACCCGTTCGGGGACTTCGTGCGCACCGCGCTGGACGGCTACGGCGTGGACACCGGCTTCGTGGGGACGTCGGACATCGCGCCGACCCCGGTGACGCTCTGCGAGATCTTCCCGCCGGACGGCTTCCCGCTCTACTTCTACCGCCGTCCCAAGTCCCCCGACCTGGACATCCCCATCCACGGCCCCGAAGGCATCCGCTTCTGCACCCGCCCCAAGGTCATCACCACCCGCTGGCCCCACACCGAACAGCACACCGGCGCAGGCTTCGACTTCCCCACCTCGAGCTGATCCCCGTCCCCTCCCCGAAGGACACGCCATGGCAACGGCGCCAACGACACCGCTCCGCACCACCGCAGGCAACCTGTGCCTCGGCTCCGCCCCCGACTCCTGGGGCATCTGGTTCCCCGAGGACGAGCACCAGGTGTCGTACACCCGCTTCCTGGACGAGCTGGCCACGGCCGGCTACAAGTGGCTCGAACTCGGGCCGTACGGCTACCTGCCCACCGATCCGCAGCGGCTCAAGGAGGAGCTGGAGTCTCGTGGGCTCCAGGTCTCGGGTGGCACCGCGTTCGGCGCGCTGCACCGCCCCCACGCGTGGGACGAGATGCTCGCCCATGTCCGTGAGGTCGCGACGCTGACCGCCGCCGCGGGCGCCCACCACCTGGTGCTCATCCCGCCGATGTACCGGGACGAGAAGACCGGTGCGTTCACCGAGTCGCCCGAGCTGACCGCCGGGCAGTGGGCCGGGTTCGGCACGGCCGCCGACCGGCTCGGCAAGCTGCTGCTGGACGAGTACGACGTGCGGCTGGTGATCCATCCGCACGCCGACAGCCACATCCAGACCCAGCCGGAGATCGAGCGGCTGCTGAACGAGTCCGAGGGCCGGTACACGAACCTGTGCCTGGACACCGGGCACGTGGCCTACGGCGGCGGTGACAACGTCGATCTGATCCGCCGGTTCGGCGAGCGGGTCGGCTACGTCCACATCAAGCAGATGGATCCGGCCGTGCTGGCGCAGGTCGCCGCCGAGGGCCTGGGATTCGGCGAGGCCGTCAAGCGGGGCGTGTGCGTGTCGCCGCCGGCGGGAGTGCCGAACCCGGCTGATGTCGTGGCCGAACTCTCCAAGCTGGACGCCGAGTTGTTCGTGATCGTCGAGCAGGACCTGTACCCGTGCGCTCCCGAGGTGCCGCTGCCCATCGCCGTCAGCACCCGTGAGCACCTGGCCGGCTGCGGCCTCACCGGGACCCGACGCCCCCACACCGACCAGTAGGAGGCGGCCATGGACGTCAGGGACGACGCGATTCAGGCCCCCACTCCCACGCCGCCGGCCGAGACCCCGCCGGCCGTCTCGCGGCGGCTGCGGCTCATCACCGTCATCGCCACCTTCGGCGGGCTGCTGTTCGGCTACGACACCGGTGTCATCAACGGTGCGCTGCCCTATATGAGCAAGGACCTCGGTCTGACCGCGGTCACCGAGGGCATGGTCACCAGCTCGCTGCTGCTGGGCGCCGCGCTCGGCGCGGTCGTCGGCGGCCGGATGTCGGACGCGCGCGGCAGGCGCCGTACGATCCTCACGCTCGCGGTGCTGTTCTTCGTCGGCGCGCTCGGCGCCACCCTCGCCCCGACGACCGCGGTCATGATCGTGGCCCGTTTCGTGCTCGGCCTCGCCGTCGGCGGCGCGTCGGTGACCGTGCCGGTCTACCTCGCGGAGATCTCGCCCGCCGAGCGGCGCGGTGCGCTGGTCACCCGGAACGAACTCATGATCGTCAGCGGGCAGTTGCTGGCCTTCACCTCCAACGCGGTCATCGCGAACGCCGGAAGCGAGTCCGGCGGCATCTGGCGGTGGATGCTGGTCATCGCCACCCTCCCGGCGGTCGTGCTCTGGTTCGGCATGCTGGTCATGCCGGAGAGCCCCCGCTGGCTGGCGTCCAGGACCCGCTTCACCGAGGCCCTGGAGGTCCTGGGGCAGGTCCGGTCCGAGGCGCGTGCGCGGGCCGAGATGAGCGAGGTCTCGGCGCTCGCCGTGAAGGAGGAGCAGGAGCGGCTCGGCGGCTGGCAGGACATGAAGGCCACGCCGTGGGTGCGCAAGCTGATGTTCATCGGCTTCGGGATCGCGATCGTGCAGCAGATCACCGGTGTCAACACGATCATGTACTACGGCACCCAGATCCTGACGGACGCCGGCTTCGCCGCCGACAGCGCGCTGACCGCGAACATCGCCAACGGTGTGATCTCGGTGCTGGCGACCTTCGTCGGCATCTGGCTGCTGGGCCGGGTCAGCCGGCGTCCGATGCTGATGACAGGTCAGATCGGCACCACGGCAGCCCTGTTGCTGATCGGCGTGTTCTCGCTGGTGCTGCCGTCCGGTGACGGCCGTGCGCATGCGGTCTCGCCATGACCGTCACCTTCCTGGCCTTCCAGCAGGGTGCGATCTCGCCGGTGACCTGGCTGATGCTGTCGGAGATCTTCCCGATGCGGATGCGCGGCTTCGGCATGGGTGTCGCGGCCGTGGTGCTGTGGCTGACCAACTTCGTGATCGGGCTGGTCTTCCCGTCCCTGGTGTCCGGGATCGGGGTCTCCAACACCTTCTTCCTGTTCGTCGTGGCGGGAGTCTTCTCGTTCACCTTCGTGAAGGTCTACGTCCCCGAGACCAAGGGCCGCACTCTCGAAAGCCTCGAAGCCGAACTCCGGGCGCGCTTCTCCTGACCTTTTTCTGCAGAAATCCGAAGGAAGTACGACCATGACCGTACGTATTGGTGTCATCGGCGCCGGCTGGATCGGCAAGGAGCACATCCGGCGCCTCACGGACACCGTCACCGGCGCCCGCGTCACCGCGGTCACCGACATCGACGCCGCCCGCGCCGAGGAGGCAGCGGCGCGGGCCGGCGCCCGTGTGCTGCCCGACGGTGCCGCCGTGGTCGCGGCGGACGACGTGGACGCCGTCCTCGTGACATCGTGGGGCCCGACCCACGCCCAGCACGTGCTGAACGCCATCGCCGCCGGCAAGCCGGTGTTCTGCGAGAAGCCGCTGGCCACCACCGCCGAGGACTGTCTGAAGATCATCGAGGCGGAGCAGGCCCACAGCCGCCGGCTGGTCCAGGTCGGCTTCATGCGCCGCTACGACGCCGGCTACCGGAAGATGAAGCAGGTCATCGACTCCGGCGGGATCGGCACGCCGCTGATCGTGCACTGCGCCCACCGCAACCCGACCGTCCTCGAGGCGTACACCTCCGAGATGGCCGCCCTGGACACGGCGGTGCACGAGGTGGACGTGCTGCGCTGGCTGCTGGGCGACGAGATCGTGTCCACCCAGGTGATCACCCCGCGCGCCACGAGCAAGCGGTTCGAGCATCTGCAGGACCCGCAGATCATGCTGTTCGAGACCGCCAAGGGCGTCCGTATCGACCTGGAGGTCTTCGTCAACTGCCAGTACGGCTACGACATCCAGTGCGAGGCCGTCGGCGAGGAGGGCCTGGTCCGGCTGCCCGACCCGGCCGCGGTCGGCGTGCGCACCGCCGGACGGCACAGCACCGAGGTGCTGACGGACTGGGTGGGCCGCTTCGTGGACGCCTTCGACACCGAGTTCCGCGAGTGGGTCGCGAACCTGGCCGCCGGCCATGAGCCCACCGGCCCCTCGGCCTGGGACGGCTACGCCGCCACCGTCATCACCGCCGCGACCGTCGAGGCCCTGCAGTCGGGCCGCGTCGTCACCACGGACCTCAAGCCCCGTCCCGCGTTCTACGGAGGTGCCGCGTGAAGATCGCCGTCGACCCGTACATGTTCCGCGCCCTGCCGATCGACGACATGGTGCGCACGGCCGCCGAACTCGGCTACGCGTACATCGAGTTGTCGCCACGCGACGACTTCATGCCGTTCTTCCTGCACCCGCGGGCGGACGACGAGCGGATCGCGCAGCTGAAGAACTCCCTGCGCACGCACGGTGTGCAGCTCTCCTCGGTGCTGCCGCTGTACAAGTGGTCCTCGCCCGACGAGAGCGAGCGGCAGGCGGCCGTCCGCTACTGGAAGCGGATGATCGAGATCACCGCGGACCTGGAGTGTCCGCTGATGAACTCGGAGTTCAACGGCCGTCCCGAGCGGGCCGCGGAGAGCGAGGCGGCGTTCTGGCGCTCGCTGGAGGAGCTGCTCCCGCTGTTCGAGCGGGAGGGCATCGCGCTGAACCTGGAGGCGCACCCGGACGACTTCTGCGAGGAGAACGCACCCGCGGTCGACCTGGTCCGCGCGGTCAACAAGCACTGGGTGAACTACCTGTACTGCGCCCCGCACTCCTTCCCCCTGTCGGGGGCGGTCCCGACGGCGGACATCGCGGACATGATGTGCCATGCGGGCGACAAGCTCCAGCATGTGCACATCGCGGACTCCTTCAACCACAAGGGGTCCTCCGGTCTGCGGTACATCCTCAACCCGCCCGGCACCGCGGCCCGTGTCCATCAGCACCTGGACATCGGGCAGGGCGAGGTGGACTGGAACGCTTTCTTCGGTACGCTGCGTGAGCTGAAGTTCGACGGCGTGGCCACGGCTTGTGTGTTCGCCTGGGAGGAGCGGGCGCGCGAATCCTCGGCGTTCATGCTGGAACGGATCACCAAGGAACTGGCCGCACAGGTCTAATCCTCCAGGTCGGCACAGGGCGGCCCGCGCCGTGATGCGGGCCGCCCTGCCGTTTGCGCACGGAGGAGCGGGGAGCTGACCGACGCGGTCGCCGGACTACGGGGGCCTGCCGCCGCGGTGATCAAGGCGGTGGGCGCGGCATCACTCGTAAGGGTGTACCGGGTCCGGCTGTCCGTGGCATACGGAGGGGTGCGTCGTTCGGCAGCAGTGTGATGTTTGCCATGTGAAGCCATGGAATGGGGAGAACGGGCAACGTTCCCCTCCATGCCCCACGCCAATCCTCTGCGGCAGGTGATTCGATGACCACGGCGACGACCCGGACGCTCCGGACGACGCCGCAATCCCGTGACGGTGAGACCACCGCCAGGGACTCCCCACACGCCGCCAACGCCTCACTGCCGTCCCTCACGGGACTGCGGTGGGTGGCGGCGCTGCTGGTGTTCGGACTGCACGTGAGCAATTTCGGCTATTTCGGTGGAACCGGTGGACGCATCGCGTTCTGGGGCTTCGGCGCCGGTGCCACCGGAGTGTCGTTCTTCTTCATTCTGTCCGGATTCGTGCTGACCTGGTCGGCAAGACCCCACGACCGGGCTCCCGCCTTCTGGCGGCGGCGCATCGCACGGATCTATCCGGTGCACCTGGTCACCGTGGCCCTCGCGTTCCTCCTGGCGATCACGCTGGAGCGCAACGCGCAGCCGACGCCGAAGCAGGCGATGGCGAACGTACTGCTGCTGCACTCCTGGTGGCGGCCGTGGTGGCAGACGCTCAACCCGGTCAGCTGGTCCCTGGCGTGCGAGGCGTTCTTCTACGCCTCCTTCCCGCTGCTGCTCCTGCTGCTGCGCCGGCTCGGCGCGCGCGGATCGGCGGCGCTGGGCGGGCTGGCGCTGGTGGCGATGGCGGTGCTGTCCCGGGCCGACGCCCACCACTGGTGGACCTACGCGCTGTACTCGTTCCCAGCGGCCCGGCTGCCCGAGTTCGTGCTCGGCGCGGTCAGCGCGCGGCTGGTGCAGCTCGGCCGCTGGCGCGGGCCCGGCCTCGAGGCCTCGCTCGCCCTGGCGATCATCGGCTACTTCCTGGTCCCGCAGGTGCCGCTCGGCTACTCCGCGACCATGTGCACGATCATCGGGTTCACCCTGCTCATCCCGGCGGCGGCGAACGCGGACCTGCAGGGGCTGCCGTCGATCTGGCGGAGCCGGCGGATGGTGCGGCTCGGGGAGCTGTCCTTCGCCTTCTACATGGTGCATCTGCTGGTGCTGCGCGCCGGGACGCACCTGCTGGGCGTCAAGCCGCACTTCGGTGCCCTGACGGCATCGATCGTCACCGCGACCGTGTTCGCCCTGGCGCTGGGCCTGTCCTGGGTGCTGTACGAGGCGGTGGAGTGCCCGGCGCGCCGTCTGCTGCTCCGGCGCCGCCGCCCGGCCCCGGCGCCGGCCCGTCAGGAACCCCAGCCGGCGGCGAACGACTGAGCCGCCGGGCACCTACGCGCAACAGCCGTGCGCCGGCTCCCGCGGGTCGGGAACCGGCGCACGGGCGCTGTCACTTGTTGGCGCAGATGTTGCCGGTGGCCGGGTTCAGCAGGCCGATGAGGTTGATGGTGTTGCCACATACGTTGGCGTCGATGTCGACCGGGACCTGGACGACGTCGCCCGAGACGACACCCGGGCTGTTGGCGGCCGTGCCGACCGGGTTCGGGTCGGCCGCGAAGGCGGTCGCCGAGCCGCCCGTGGCAAGGACACCCGCGAGCACGGCCGTCGTGGCGAAGCTGCGAAGACGCATGATCTGCCTCACTGGTTGACGAAGGGGGCGCTTCCATCACACCCGCGCCCCGCGTCGTCCGCCTCTCCGATTACGCCGTCCGGGGCCCGCCCTGCCCGGATCACGGGAAGGACGTCACCTTGGAGGGGACGGTGCCGGTCCCCGAGGTGGGTGCGCCCGTGCCGTTCACGACGTGGGCGTACTGTCCGTTGCCGCCGAGGGAGATCACCAGCAGGTCGTGCATGCTGATGCCGCTGGTCGCCGGGACCTCGAAGCCGTCGGCCTGGACGATCGAGGGATCGGCCGTGTAGTTGCAGTAGCTGCCCAGGCCCCAGGCCTCATGGCTGGTGACGGAGTCGGCGACCTTGTAGGCCGCGTAGCCGACTTTTCCGTCATGGGTGATGGCGGCGGCGTTCGGGGCGTCGTAGGCCTTCTCGTTCTGGAAGAAGATCGTCCGGCCGCGCTCTCCGCTCCAGTACACGTCGTACTTGTTGAAGTGCTCGACGAACAGGCCCGTGGCGAGTACGTCGTTGCCGTTGACGCGCAGGCCGTAGTCGGCGCGGTTGGTGTCCCAGCCGACGCCGCTGCCGTGGTCGGCGCGCCAGATCCAGGTGTGGTCGATGATGACGTCGTTGCTGTCGACGACCACGGAGTTGGTCGCGAGGCCGGCTCCGGCACCGCCGATGCGGATGAAGACGTCCTGCATGGTGGTGGGGTCGGCGGAGTGGCCGGCGGTGGAGCCGGGGGTGCCGATCCGCAGCAGGGTGTCGGAGTTGACGGGGCCGGCGTCGATGAGGAAGCCCGCGAGCCGTACGCCGTCGACGTCGGCGACGTGCATCGCGTCGATGCCGCCTTCCGGGACCAGTGTGGCGAGGCCGAGCCCGAGGACGACGGTGTCGGGCCGGGTGACGTCGATCGTCTGGTCGAGGTGGTAGATGCCGGGCGTGAAGAGGAGGTTGAGGCCCTGGGCGAGGGCCGCGTTGATGGTGGCCGCCGTGGCTCCCGGCTTCACGACGTAGAACCGGTCGAGAGGGATGGCCGTACCCGGGGTGTTCGGCCAGGAGACGCCCCGGGCGTTCGTGCGCCTGCCGGGGACGAACACCTTGTAGTCGTTGCCGTCCAGGTAGAGGTACGGCTTCTCGCGCGAGACGGGGGTGGTGTCCAGCGTGGTGTACGGGCCGCTGTCGAAGTCGGTCGCGGGCGCGCCCTGGACTCCGGAGAAGGTCATGTTCCACACGCCGTTGGTCCAGCCGCCGACCGAGCTGTCGCGGGCGTACCACTGCTGCTGGGAGTAGGGGCCCACCGTGCCGTCGATCTTCGAGTCCGCGATGTAGCCGCCGGAGGCCCAGCCGTAGCCGGTCGGGGCGAGGTTCATGCCGCCCCTGACGTGGATGCGGCGGAAGGGTGCCGCCTGGGCCACGGCCCAGCGGTCGGTGCCGTTCGACGGTGTGATGGCGAGGTTCTCCGCCGAGCGCCAGAAGTTCTGGGTGGCGTTGCCGCCGGACCAGCCGGCGTCGACCGTGACATCACCGTTGATCTGGGTGTCGTCGGGGTTCAGGCCGAGCCCGGAGACGGAGGTGTAGAAGCCGAGTTGGGCGTTGATGCCGTTGTAGGTGCCCGGCTTGAGCAGGAACTGGTAGCGGCCGGTGCCGAACTGGGCCGACTCCTGCTGCTTGAAGACGTCGTCGAACTTCTGCTGGAGGTTCGGGGTGGAGGGGTCGACGACGATGACGTTCGGGCCGAGGTCGCCGCCGCCCTGGACCGGCCCCGTCGTGCCGGTGGCGGTGGTGTGCACGGCCATCTCCCACAGGGAGTATCCGTAGCCGGTGCCGCGTGCGGTGCCGTACATGCGCACGTACCGGCCGAAGCCGCTGACGCCGTACGACGTCGTGCCGCCCGTGGCGCCGGTGACGGTCTTGAGGGTGGTCCAGTTCTGACCGTCGGTGGAGGCCTGGAGCTGGAAGTCCTTGCCGTAGGCGGTTTCCCAGTGCAGGTCGATCGAGCAGAGGTCCTCGACCGCGCCGAGGTCGACCTGGATCCACTGCGGGTCGGCGAACTGGCTGGACCAGCGGGTCGAGGTGTCGCCGTCGAAGGCGGCGGAGGCGGGCGTGCCGGGGTTCTCGGTGGAGGAGGCCGCGGCGGGCCTGCCCTGGGCGGCGTCGGCCGTGGCGCAGTCCGCCTGGGTCACGGCGACGGCCGGGGTGTGGGCGAGGGGGAGGGTGATCAGCGCTGCCGTGGCGGCGAGCGCGACGCCCAGGCACCTCGGTCTCCTGCGGCTTCCGATCCGGATTCCGATACGGCTTCTGATCTGGTTCCTCATCTGGCGGCTCCCAAGGGAAACAGGGTCGGCCGGCCGACCCCACGACTTAGTTCATGTTTTGATTTAAGTGGTGAGGCAAGCGGGCCACAAGCCTTCGGAAGCCAAAACCTTCAGAACCGCAGACCGTGTCCCCGCGCCAGAACGAGGTACGGGTCGTGGCGCCGTTTGGCGTCCGCGAGGGCCGCCCGGCAACTGCCGTAGTGGTCGCGCCAGTCGGCGTCCGACATGGGCAGGGCATTGACGGGGTACGCCACGGCGCCTTGGGCACGGGCGAGTTCGTACGCGACGCGGTTGGCGGCCACCATCGCCGCGACCGTCTCGGCGCTGCCCGGTGGAGCCGTGCGCAACAGGGCGAACAGGTACAGCACTTCACCGGGCGGGCGGCGCAGGAGGGGTGCGCGCAGCGGGCCGGAGAGCAGCGGGTACAGCAGCACGAGACCGGTGTCCCGCAGGTCCTGGAAGGCCGGCTCGGAGAGTACCGCGCGGACGACGGACTCGGCGCTGTCGTGCGGGAGGAGCAGATTGAGCCACGGGTGCGGGTACAGCCACTCCCCCGTCGCGGTCAGGATCTCCTCGTCCGTGTCCACACGATGGGTGAACTCCGCGTATCCGAGGTCCTCCGTCTCCAGGGCGGCGGGGTCCTGCCCGAGGCCGGCGAGGAGGGCACCGTCGTCGACCGGGCCCGGGCCGTCGTACGGGGCCACGGCCTCGATCACGTACTGCCACCCCTGGTCGCCGGCCGGCCGGGCCTGGCCCTCCAGGTAACCGAAGCGCCGCTCTTCGGCGAGCATCCGCTGGTCGGCGAGGCAGCGGGTGAGGTCGGTGTAGTACAGGCAGTAGCGGCGGACCCGGTGGGGCGCGGGGACCAGGCGCAAGGTGGCGGCGACGATGACGGCGCACTGGCCGAGTCCGGCGAGCACGGCATGGAACAGCGCGGGGTCGCGGTCGGGCGAGCAGACACGGTGCTCCCCGGCACCGGTCACCACCTCCAACTCCAGGACCTGGTCGGCGACCAGGCCGTGCCGGTGGGTGGCGCCGCCGAGGCCGCCCGCCGACAGGACGCCTCCGACGCTCGCGCCGAGGTAGTCGGTGAGGACCGGGGGCGTGCGCCCGTGCGGCAGGGTGGCGGCCAGCACTTCGCGCCACAACGCCCCTGCCTGCACCGTCACCTGGCTGTCCGACAGGGGCCCGATCTCGCGCAGTCGGCGCAGGTCCAGCACGATCCCGCCGCCCGCCTGCCCCTGGCCGTACATCGAGTGGCCGCCGCCGCGCACGCTCACCGGGATGCCCCGGGGACCGGCGTACTCCAGCACGTCCTTGATCTCGGCGGCGGATCCCGGGCGCAGCACCCCGAGGGGCGTCGCGCGCACGATGTGGCCGAAGTCCTGCGCGCACGCGTTCAGGCTCTGCGGGCTGGTGTCCAGGGCCCGGCCGAAGCGGGCGGCGAGGTCGTGAGCCTGCGTCGTCATGCCGGAATCACATCAGAGGGCGCGCTGCCCCGTCGAGATCGCGTCGTCAACTCCCGTCCGTCATCTGGTTCTTGACGAGGTCCAGCAGGGCGGCATGGGTCGTGGCGTCGGCCGCTGCGACGAGCCCGCCCGCGCCGCTGAGCACGGGCTCGCCGTACAGTCCGGTCACCGTGCAGCCGGCCGCCCGGCACAGCGCGATACCGGCCGCGAAGTGCACGCTGTCGCGCAGGTCGCCGTCGGTGACATAGGCGGCCCGGCGTCCGGCGGCGACCCAGGCCACCGCGAGGGTGCTGGAGATCACCCGGGGCCGGAAACGCTCGGCGAAGCCGGGGTCGGCCAGGAGGCGGACCGCCTGGAAACCGGGGGCGCCCGGGAACGGCGGGTCGAGGTTGACGTCCACCAGCGCGGACCCGGCGCTGGGCGTCAGCCGCTCCTCGGTGCCGTCCTGCGCGCGGACCCGGGCCGTGCTGCCGTCGGTCCAGAACACCTCGCCGCTGAACGGGTCGGCCGTGGCGGCGGCCGTGACCCGGTCCCCCTCCCGCAGGGCGACGTTCACGCCGACGAGCATGGTGCGCACGGCGTAGTTGAGCGTGCCGCAGAGCGGGTCGACGAGCCAGCGGCGGTGCGCGTCCGCGGCGCCGGAGTGTCCGCTCTCCTCGCCGGTCACGGCATCGCCGGGGCGCGCGGCGCGCAGCACGTCCAGGATGGCCCGCTCGGCGGCCAGATCCGCCTCGGTCGCGAAGTCACCGGCTGACTTGTCGTGCCGGGCGAGCCGGCTGCCGTAGAGGTCTCGGACCACGTCCGCGCCCGCCCGGGCCGCCGTCACGGCCAGCTGGGCGTCGGATCCCCCGTTGGTGATCGTCATGCGCGCAGGATATCCGCACCTGCCGCGCCCCCGGAGGGGCGCGGGGCCCTGCAGGATCGCTCAGGTGGCGGTGAGGGACAGGGTCTGTTCGGCGGCGGTGCGGCCGGCCCCGGCGGAGCTTCCCGCGGCGGCCGTCCAGGTGCGCTCCGGGGTGGTCTCGGCGAGGCGCCCGGCGGTTGCGGACAGGCCGAGCACCAGGCCGCTGTAGCGGTTGACCAGACGGCAGCCGCCGCCGGCGGCCGGGATCACGAACCACTGCTGTCCGACGGCCGGATGGCCTGCCGGTGCCTTGGTGACGGTGGGACGGGCGCCCCAGGCCCGGCCCACGGTGGACGAGGAGTCGACGCCGAGCAGCCGGCCGCTCGCCGCGTTGGCGATGGTGAAGGCGCCGTCGCCGGTCGGCGTGAACACCCAGGCGTCCCGGCCGGATCCGGTGGGCCGGGCCAGCGAGGTGGTGGCGGAGCCCGTGGCCGCCTGGGCGAGGACCCGGCCCGTGCCGCCGGCGATGCGGTAGCCGCGGGAGGTGTCCATGGGCGCGGGGGGGCGGGCGGCGGAGTCGACGGTGATGTCGACGTACTCGCCGGAGGCGTCGTGCGAGCAGCCGAAGGCGCAGTAGGAGCGGAAGGACTTGCCGACGACCGTGGAGCTGGTGCGGCTCGCGCTGTCGAGGAACCAGCGGTACCAGGATGCGTTGGTGTAGCTGCCGGTGTCCCCGATGAGGTGCCACTTCTGGGTGGTCAGGTCGTCGGTGGCATACAGGTACTGCGGTGAGGTGCCGCTCTGGTCGACGGCCTGCGGTTCGCCGATGTAGAGGCCGAGGTAGGCGTCGTAGGCGATGTTCATGACGAACAGCGGCGAGGTCGGGGGCATCTTGCCGGCCGCGATCTGCTGGGCGGCGGTACCGGTGTTGGCCGGGTCGTACTCGGCGGAGGCCGGGGTGTAGCCGCTCGGGTGGCCGGCGTCGACCGGGACGATGTTGCTCTCCTTGCCGCCGGTGCCGGGCTGGGACCAGGCGCCGTCGTACCACTTCTGCCAGGAGCCGGGGGCCATCTTGGCGGAGATCGGGGCGCGGGCGACGTGCTCGTAGAACGCCTTCCAGCCGCCGCTCTTGTCGATGATCCGGGAGCCGTAATAGACGTAGAAGTAGCCGGAGGCCGTGTCGGCGAACAGGCGCTGGTCGCCGTCGCCGTAGGAGTACGTCTGGTTCGGGAAGGCCGTCGTGTCCCCGCGCTCGGTGCTGTACGGGGAGGTGATCACATGGTTCTTGATGGTCCAGGTGCGGCCGCGGTCGGTGGAGACGGCGTAGTCGATGGCGTCGTAGTGCAGTCCGTCGCCGAAGGGCTGCGGGGTGAACTCGTTGTGCACCAGGCCGTACCAGTCGCCGGTGTCGGGGTCGACCCACACCCCGGACAGGTCGCAGTAGTTCCTCTGGGCGTAGCCCGAGCCGCTGGGCGCGTAGGTGGCCGCACGGCCGGTGGGGCTGTTGTTGCAGCGCCAGGTGGTGTCGTCGTTGCGGTCGGCGGAGTTGGCGGGGTTCACCGCCTTGCTGAGCGTCTTGTCGAAGGTGGCGGTGTCGAAGTCCTTGCCGGTGTAGAAGTCCCAGGTGCGCGGGTCCTTGGCGCCGTAGAGCGCGGCGGACTGCTGGTAGTGGAAGGTGCCGTCCCGGTCCAGGTACGGGGTGGCGGGGGTGTCCGTGGGGTGGGTGAACGGTACCGGGGTCCCCACGGTCACGGTGTAAGTGGTGCCGGCGGCCGGTGCGGCCGGGGACGCGGGGCCGCCGCCCAGGACCAGGGCGACGGCCGTCGAGGTCACCGCGACGGCGCCGCGTGCTCTGCTCAAGTGTCGCAACTGTGCTCCTTGTTGCCGAAGGGCCGGTTGCACGGAACGATCCGGCCCGGCGGTTTCCCCGGCAATGGACTCCAGTGCGCCCCCTCTTGCACTTTCGCGAACGGCAGCGCGCGCCCGGGTCGGTGAGCCGGCCGGTCAGGGCTCCTCGGGCGGGGCGGCGGGCAGCGGGCTGTCCCAGGCCAGTTGGCGGATGAGCGCCTCGTCCGGCTCGGCGGGGCGGGCCACGGCTCGGCCCGGCCGGGCCGAGCCGTGGCCGGCGCGGGAAATGCCGCCGCTGACGGCGATGTTGCGCTCCACCCGCGGGCGGCGGTGCCGCTCGTAGGCGGCGAACGCGGTGGGCACGTCGGGCAGGTCGCGCAGCGCCTTGGCGAGGACCACGGCGTCCTCCAGTGCCATGGAGGCGCCCTGGCCGGTCGCCGGGGAGGCGGCGTGGGCCGCGTCGCCGATGAGCAGCATGCGGCCCGAGTGCCACGCGGTGCCGAGCGGCAGGTCGGTGGCGTCGGTGGCGAGGACCGAGCCGCGGGAGGCGGCGACGATGTCCGCGGCCGGGGTGGAGTCCTTGCGCAGCAGCGGCAGCAGTTCTTCGCGCCGGTCGACTTCGTACGCGGTCCCGGCGGCGGGCAGGGCCTCGGTGTCCACGCGGGCGAACCAGTACGTCTCCCCCGCCGGCGACACCGCGTACCCGAAGGTGGACTCGCCGCCCCGCACGAAGGTGATGAGGCCGGCCGGAACCCCGTCGGGAGCCGCGTCGCTGTAGCCGTAGTAGATCCGCTGGCCCGCGTAACCGGGCCGGGCCCCGGGGAAGAGGAGCGTGCGCACGGTGGAGTTGAGGCCGTCGGCGCCGAGGAGGAGGTCCGCGTCGGCGGTGGTGCCGTCGGCGAAGTGCGCGGCGACGCCGTCCGGGCCGTCGCTGACCTCGGCCAGCCGGAGACCGTGGCGCACCGGGATGCCGCGCCGGGCCGCCTCGCGCTGGAGCGCCGCGTTCAGCTCGCCGCGGCGCAGGCACCGGTAGTGCAGGGCGGGGTCGGCCACCTCGCCGAGCGGACCGCGCGCCTGCTCGGTGCCCTGGCCGTCGAGCAGCCGGATCGAGGTCAGCGCAAAGCCCGCCGCCGTGACCGCGTCCGTGGCGCCGAGCTGGGCCAGGGCGCGCATGCCGTTGCTACCCAGGGTCAGAAAGGCGCCGATGTCCGCCGCCGTGCCGGGGTGCGCCTCGCACACGGCGACGTCGTACCCGGCCTTGTGCAGCCCGAGCGCGGCGGCGGTCCCCGCGATGCCCCCACCGATCACCAGTACCTTCGTCACGTCCGTCCCGCTCAAGTGCCCGCTCCCCGCTCCGACAGTGGTCGTGACCATCTAAGGGCAGGGCGGGGCTCCGTGGGAGGCCGGAGGCGGGATCCGGACAGGATCCGCTCCGATCGAGTAACCAGCCTCTCGTCCGCCTGCGACCGCCCCGCGAGCCGTCGCCGGCACGCCGAGCGGTGCCGTGCGCACGAGCGCCCCCCTGTGCGACGGGTTTTTGACGGGGAAGTGGGTACGTCCCGGCCATGCGGGTGAGCGTGGTGGATGCGGGGTCGAACACGGTCCGGTTGGTGATCGCGGACGTGGAGGGGGGCGTTCCGCTGCCGGTGCACACCGTGAAGTGGAAGCTGCGCCTGTCCGAACACGTCGGGCCGGACGGCACCATCTCCGACGAGGCGGTGGAGACTTTGGTGACGGCGGTGGCCGCGGCCGGGGCCACCGCCCGGCGCTGGCATGCGGCCGGGCCGCTGGCCTTCGCGACGGCGGTGGTCCGCGGCGCCCCGAACCGGCAGGAGGTGCTGCGGCGGGTGGCGTGCGGGACCGGCATCCGGATGTGCACCCTGCCGGGCGAGACCGAGGCCGAGCTGACCTTTCTGGCGGCGCGCCGGTGGCTCGGCTGGCACGCGGGCCCCCTCGCGCTGCTCGACATCGGCGGCGGCTCGCTCGAGGTGGCCTTCGGCCGGGGCCGGCTGCCCGACTTCGCCGCCTCCCTCCCGCTCGGCGCCGCCCGGCTCACCCGGGAACACCTCCGCGTCCAGGACCCGCCGGGTCCGGCCGAGCTGAAGGAGCTGCGCCGCCGGATCCGGCATGAACTGCGGGACGTGGCCGCGCGGATCCGCTGGGAGGCGCCGCGCACCGCCGCGGTCAGCTCTCGTACGTTCCAGCAGCTGGCCCGGCTGTGCGGGGCGGCGCCGGGGCGCTACGGTCCGTTCGTGCAGCGGGAGATGGGCTGCGCGGATTTGCGTGAGGCGGTGCGCACACTGGCCGCGCTGCCCGCCGCCGAGCGCGCCCAGCTGCCCGGCATCTCCGCGCCGCGCGCCGAGCAGAGCCTGGCCGGGGCGGTCGTGGGGCACACGGCGCTCAAGCTCATGGGGCTGCGCGGGGCCGTCGTGTGCCCGTGGGCGATCCGCGAGGGGGTTCTGCTCCGCTACCTCGAGGAGGGCGCGGACTGGTGGACGGACGTCACCGGCGCCGCCGACGGCACGGGCCCGTCGCCCGGGGCGACGCTGCGCATCGCGGGCCCGCCGGCGTAGCCCGGGGCCTTCGGGCATGTCCCACGACGGGAAACCCCGCCCCAGCCTGTAGCGATCATGACAAATCGGGGGGAGCATGCCCGTATGGCATTACGTCGATCACGATCGGGAACGAAACGGCTCGCCGCCCTCGTCGCCGCGGCGGCACTGGTCCTGGCGGGCTGCGGCAGCGGCGGGTCGTCGCACCCCGGGGACGGGCGGCAGCAGCTGACCGTGGCGGCGCTGCCGCTCACCGACTCGGCCGCGCTCTATCTCGCGCGGGACCGGGGACTGTTCGCCAAGGAGGGCCTGGACGTGCGCATCCAGCCCGTGCAGCAGAGCATCCAGGCGCTGCCCGCACTGCTCAAGGGCCAGGTGGACGTGATCGCGAGCGCGAACTACGTCACCTACCTCCAGGCGTACGAGAAGGGCACCCTCGACCTGCGCATCCTCGCCGAGGGCGTCCGGATCGCCCCGCACATGATGGACGTGCTCGTGCCCAGGGACTCGGCGCTGAAGTCACCCCGCGACCTGGCGGGCCGGAAGGTCGCCGTCGCCGTCCTCAACAACATCCAGTCCCTCACCCTGAACGCGATCCTCGACGCCCAGGGCGCCGGGCGGCCCGTCTACCGGCAGATCCTGTTCCCGCAGATGGGCCCCGCCCTGGAGAAGGGCCAGGTGGACGCCGTCCACGCGGTCGAGCCCTTCGACTCCGCGATCCAGGGGCAGGTGGGCGCGCGGGTGCTGCTGGACGGCGGATCGGGACCGGCACAGGGCCTTCCGGCCAGCGGATACGTCACCACGCGTGACTTCGTCCGGAAGAACCCGAAGGCCGCCGCGGGCTTCCGCCGCGCCATCGAGGCGGCGTCGAGGCTCGCCGCCGGGGATCCGGACGCGGTACGCACGGAGCTGCCGAAGTACGCCAAGGTGAGCGCGGCGCAGGTCAAGTCGCTCCATCTGCCCGCCTATCCGGCCACCGCCGACGCGGCCGCACTGCGCAGGCTGGTCCAGCTCATGCGTCAGCAGGGAATGCTGAACAAGGACATCGATCCGGCGCCGCTGCTGGTGACATGACGCGACGCCAGGACGTCCTGCTCGGTCTCCTCGGCGCGGCGGCGGCCTTCGGGGTGTGCGAGGCGGTCTCCCGGGCCGGGATCGTACGACGCGCGTATCTGCCGCCCGCATCCGAAGTCCTCGCCCGCTGCGTGGAGTTGGCAGGGGACCGGGCCTTCCTCGACGGGATCGCGGTGACCCTGCGGGCGTGGGCGCTGGGCCTTGGCCTGGCCTGCGCGATCGCCGTGCCGCTGGGGCTGTTGCTGGGCGCGGTGCCGGTGGTGGAGGCCGCCGTACGCGCGGTCGTCGAGTTCCTGCGGCCCCTGCCCTCGGTCGCGCTGATCCCGCTGGTGTCGCTGCTGCTCGGGTCGGGCACGGAGACCGAGGTCACGCTGATCGCGTACGCGTCGCTCTGGCCGGTGCTGTTCAACACGGTCTACGGTCTCGGCGAGACCGACCCGATGGCCAAGGACACCCTGCGCGCGTTCGGCTTCGGGCGGCTCGCGGTACTGCTGCGGGTGGAGCTGCCGAGCACCGCCCCGTTCATCGCCGCGGGCATCCGGATCTCCGCCGCGGTCGCCCTGATCCTGGCCGTCGCCACCGAGATCCTCTCCGGCTTCGGCCAGGGCCTCGGCATCTTCATCGCCCAGGCCCAGACCGACCCGGACGGCACGCGGGACGTCCTGGCCGGCGTGGTGTGGGCGGGCTGCCTCGGGCTGGCCGTCAACGGCGTACTGGTCGGTGCGGAACGGCGGTTGTTCGCCTGGGCGCGGGAAACCGGGGGCGGGGAGCGGGAGTCCGGGAAGGAGCGGGCGGGGGGTGCGGCTCGGCGGGAGGAGCGCCGGGCCCCGCAGGAAGGGCAGGCCCCGCCGGCGGGACGGGCTCCGAGTGAGGACCGGGAGCGGCGCAGCGGCGCGGCGGGACCGCACAGGGCGGCCGGGGCCGGGCCGCAGAGCCCGGGGCGGCGGGCGGGGAAAGCCGGGGCTCAGCGGGAGAGCCGGGACACCGTGGTTCCCTTCCTCCTGCCCTGGGCGGTGCTGCTCGTTGCCGTCGGGAGCTGGGAGTTGGCCGCTCGTGCGCAGGACAGCGTGTACTTCCCGCCGCCGTTGCGGATCGTCCGGCACGTCCGGGAGCTGTGGTTCTCGGGGCCGGTGCGGCATCTGTTCCTCACCGGGGCGGCCCGTGACACGATCGTGCCCAGCCTGGGCCGGATGGCGGCCGGGTTCGGGATCGCCGCCGTCGCCGGGGTGAGCCTCGGGATCGCGGTGGGACGCTCACGGTGGGTGTACGCGCTGTGCAACCCGGTGTTCCAGTTCGCACGGGCCGTACCGCCGCCCGCGCTCGTGCCGGTGTTCGTCGTCCTCTTCGACTTCGGTACGCCCATGCAGGTCGCGTCGATCGCGTTCAGTGCCGTCTGGCCGGTGCTGATCAACTCGGCCGAGGGTGCCCGCGCCACCGATCCGCTGCGGATCGAGGTGGCGGCGGTACTGCGGCTCACCGCGCCCGAGCGGCTGTGGTTCCTGATCCTGCCCTCGGCGCTGCCCCGGATCTTCGCGGGGCTGCGGCTCAGCCTGTCGCTGTCCCTGATCCTGATGGTGTTCTCGGAGCTGCTGCCGGGCAGCGACAACGGCATCGGCTTCACCCTGACCGACGCCCAGACGCGCTCCGACCTGCTCACCGTATGGGCGGCGATGGCGCTGCTCGGCGCGCTCGGCTTTCTGCTCAACACCGGTCTGCTGGCGGTCGAGAAACGGCTCGCCGGCCCGAGGACCCCAGCGGGGAGAACGGCATGACGACGACCACGGTCACGGTCCGGGAGGCGGTCGTACGGTTCCTGCGGGATGCCGGGACGACCACCGTCTTCGGCAATCCCGGCTCCACCGAGCTGCGCATGTTCCGCAACTGGCCGGACGACTTCACCTATGTGCTCGCTCTGCAGGAGTCCGTCGCCGTCGCCATGGCGGCCGGATACGCCCTGGGCACCCGGCGCGCCGCGTTCGTCAGCCTGCACTCGGCCGGCGGCGTGGGGCACTCGCTCGGCGCGGTGTTCAACGCCTACCGCGACCGGGTGCCCCTGGTGATCGTGGCGGGCCAGCAGGCGCGTTCGCTGCTCCAGTTGCGGCCGTTCCTCGGCGCCGACGAACCGGCCCTGTTCCCGCGCCCGTACGTGAAGTCCGCCCGCCAGCCGGAGCGCGCCGAGGACGTGCCGGCCGTGCTCGCCGAGGCGTACCGGACCGCGATGACCCACCCGCGCGGACCGGTGTTCGTGTCCGTGCCCGAGGACGACTGGGACCGGCCCGCCGAGCCGGTCGCGCCCCGCACGGTGCACTCGGCGTTCACGGCCGCCCCGGACGCCCTCGGCGCGCTCGCCGCCCGGCTGGACTCCTGTGCCCGCCCGGCGCTCGTGGTCGGCCCGGGTGTGGACGACGAGGGGGCGCTGGAGCAGGTGCGGGCGCTTGCCGAACGGCTGCGGGCCGCGGTGTGGATCAGCCCGCTCTCCGGCCGCTCCGGGTTCCCCGAGTCGCATCCGCTGTTCCAGGGCTTCCTGCCGCCGGTCGCCCGTCAACTGGCCGCGCGCCTGGCGCCGTACGACGTGGTGGTGGCCCTCGGCACACCGGTGTTCACGTATCACGTGCCGGACGACGGCCCGCCGCTGGCGCCCGGCACCGAGCTGTTCCACCTGGACTGCGACCCCGGCCAGGCCGCCTGGCTGCCCGTCGGCACCAGCATCGTCACCACCCTGCGCCCCGCGCTGGCCCGGCTCGCGGAACTGGTGGACAAACCCGACCGGGATCCGCCGCCGGCCCGGCCGGCCCCCGCCCCGGGCCGGGCCCGGGAGCAGGCCGGGGCGCACATCACCCCGGAACTCCTCTTCGACCTCCTGCATGCCCGGCTGCCGCGCGACCGGGTGCTCGTCGAGGAGGCGCCGAGCCACCGTGACGCGCTGCACGCACGCGTGCCCGTCGTACGGGACGGCGGCTTCCTCACCACCGGCAGCGGCGCGCTCGGCTGGGGTCTGCCGCTCGCGGCCGGCCGGGCCCTCGCCGACCGGCGCCGGGTGGTGTGCGTGGTCGGCGACGGCTCGGCGCTGTACTCGGTGCAGGCGCTGTGGAGCGCGGCCCGGCACGCGGCCCCGGTCACCTACGTCCTGCTGGACAACGGCGGTTACGCCGCGGTGCGCGCACTGGGCCGGCGCATCGGCGTCGCGCCCGTCCCCGGCACGGACATCACCGGCATCGACTTCGCGGCCCTCGCGCAGTCCTTCGGCTGCCCGGCGGCCCGCGCCGAGGACCCCGGCGACCTGCCGGCCGCCCTGGACCACGCGCTGGGCCGGGGCGACGAGGCGGGCCCGTTCCTGCTGCACCTGCGGGTCACCGGCAGCGCGGGCACCCTGTACGAGCCCTGGGCCGGGTGAGGGGATGCTGCGCCTCGACTCGGTCAGCCGCCACTTCGGCGACCAGCACGTCCTGGACGGCATCAGCCTCACCGTGCCCGACGGTCAACTCCTGTGCGTCGTCGGGCCGTCCGGCTGCGGCAAGTCCACGCTGCTGCGCACCATCGCCGGGCTGCTGCCGGCACAGCAGGGCACGGTCACGGTGGACGGCAGCCCGGTGACCGGCGTCCCCGAGCGGCTCGCGGTGGTCTTCCAGGAGTACGGCCGCTCGCTGCTGCCCTGGCTCACCGTCCGCGACAACGTGGCGCTGCCGCTGCGCCGCCTCGGTCTTCGACGGGCCGCGCGCCGGGCCGAGGCCGAGGAGATGCTGGAGCGCGTCGGCCTGCCCGGCGCCGGACGGCGTCGTCCCCACGAGCTGTCGGGCGGGATGCAACAGCGCGTCGCCATCGCCCGCGCCCTGGTCTGCCGTCCCTCCCTGCTGCTGATGGACGAGCCGTTCGGGTCCCTGGACGCCCGCACCCGCGAGGACCTGGAGGACCTGCTCCTTCAGGTGCACCGGGCCGACGGCACGACGATCGTGTTCGTCACGCATGACATCGACGAGAGCGTGTACGTCGGCGACCGCGTCGTGGTCCTCTCCCGCGGGCCCGGCTCCCGCGTCGTCCGGGACCTGCCGGTCGGCCTGCCCGCCGCCCGGGACCAGCTCACCACGCGGAGCCTGCCCGGTTTCGTGGCGCTGCGCACGCAGGTGGGCCGGGCCGTTCGGGAAGAAGGGTGAGGGGTGAGGGGTGAGGGGGTGAAGGGGTGACCCCCGGACCTCGGGGGTCACCCCTGTCGTTCACCGCAGGTCGCGCACCTTCACGGTGTAGATCCCGCGGCCGTGGGTGGCGGCGTACAGCGTGCTGCCGTCGGGGCTCGCCTTGAGCTGGAGGACGGCGACCGCCGGCAGGGTGCCGATCCGCTGCCAGTCGGTGCGGCCCGGCGCGCGGTAGACGACGCCCAGGTCGGTGGCGACGGCGAGGCCGCCGCCGGCCGTCAGCAGCGCGGAGTCGGCCGGCACGTCGGGCAGGCCGGCCGAGACGTCCTTCCAGGTCGTGCCGCCGTCGGTGGACTCGAAGACATGGCCGACGCCCGCGCCGGGGCCCTCGGTCCAGTTCCGGGAGAAGCCGCTGACCGTGAGGAAGACGTGGTCGGCGTTTGCCGGGTCGACGGCGAAGCCGCTCAGGTAGCGGTTCGGCACGGTGCCGTCGACGGGCAGGTTGATGTCGTGCCAGCCGGTGCCGTCCGCGTTGCCCACGGCGATGCCACGGGCGAAGCCCTGGTTGTTGCAGGGGCCGCACCAGGCGGCGTAGATCTTCCCGCCGGAGGCGGCGACGGCGGTCGCGACCCTGCCCGCGCCGAAGTCGTGCACGCTGGTCCACTCGGAGCCGCTGCGGATGGCGTAGCCGTGGGTCTGGACCCAGATGTGGCGGCCGCCGGCGATCCAGGTGCTGCCGCTCTTCAGGTCCGTGGTGAGCGGGGCGATGAAGCGTGCCTCGCTGGTGGCGTTGTCGGGCGGGGCGACCGAGTACGAGGTGGCCTTGCTCGGATCGGTGGCCCAACTGCCGTTGTTCACCGCGCAGTTCTGGGTGACCTGGACGGCGAGGTAGACGTACTCCTGGGCGATGTCGCACCCGTTGGCGGGATCGGTGAGCGTGTCACCGCCGTCGCCGCCGAAGTTGGAGCCCATCACGGTGTCGTTGCCGCGCAGGACGGACTGGCCGTTGTCCTGGAGGCCGCCGGTGACGGACACCCCGCCGTGCTCGAGGTCCTTGCCGATGCCGACCGAGTAGTACTGCAGGGTGTCGATGGTGCCGTCGTTGAGGGAGGTCCAGTCGGTGGCGTGGCCGGAGGTGTCCTGGGTGCCGTTCACCGGGCGCTTGTAGACGCCGCCGTCGTTGCCGACGTAGACGTAGGACGCGCCGTGGTAGCTGCCGATGGCGACGCCGTGCTGGTCGGAGTGCGTGGTCTGGTGGCAGTCGCCGGTCTGCTTGGCGGGGTCGATGCTCCAGCAGGAGAAGGGGAAGTTCCAGTACGGGCCGACGGTCGACCAGGTGGTGCCGCCGTCCTTGGTCTCGTAGACCTCTTCGAGACCGGCGTACACATGCTGCGGGTCGGCCGGGTCGACGGCGAGGAACTGGTTGTACCAGGCCTGGACGCCGGGCATGTAACCGGCCGTCGTCAGCGCCGAGTTGTCGGCCGCCAGACCCTTGTAGTCGGCGATCTTCGTCCAGGGGCCGGTCGGGGAGCCGGACTTGGACACGTAGATGCCTTCCAGGCCGCTGTCGGGATTGGTGCTGAGCTGCTGCGGGGACTGGTCGATGGCGTAGTAGCGCGATCCGTCGGCGGAGCGGGCGAAGGTGACGTTGCCGACGTTGTCCGCGTCGGCCGGCAGGTCACCGAGGCCGCTGGTGATCCGCGTCCAGGTGCCGCGCACCTGGGTGTAGAAGCCGTTGTACGTGTCGCCGCTGCGCCAGCCGACGGCCAGGACCACCTTGGACGGGTCCTTGGGGTCGACGGCGATGTCGTTGGCGATGTTCTTGTACGGGGCGCTCGGGTCGTCGGCCTTCGAACCGCCGGGCAGATACTCGGGGTTGGGTGCGAACTCCAGCTTCCAGGGGCCGCTCAGCTGCCGTGTGGAGTGGCTCCACACGCCCTTGCCGGTGGCCGCCCACACCTTGCCGCCGGCGAAGCGCAGCTCATGGATGGTGGTGCTCTCCAGCTCGTCACCGCCGACCCGGCGGCGCGGCGAGAAGGTGCCGTGGTGGGGGTGGTCCAGGACGTAGACGCCGCTGCCGAGGTAGGCGTCGGCGTTGGTGGTGGCCTCGCCGGTGCCCAGCCACAGCCGGCCCGCGCCGTCGAGCGCGAGGGCGCCGGTGGACTGGGCGGGCAGCCGGTCGCTGATGGGCTGCCAGTGGCCGCCTCCGCTGCGCGAGCGCCAGACGCCGCCGCCGGCGCTGCCCGCGTAGACGTAGCCGTCGTCGTCGGCGGCGAGGGCGGCCATCCGGCCGGTGACGTCGCCGGATCCGCCGCTGGAGTTGGAGTCGAGGTCGCGGTAGCGCGGGTCGTCGGAGTTGTACGGCAGGTCGGTGATGTTGTGCCAACTGCCGCCCGTGCCAGGGAGGTTCGTGAGGTCGTTCCATGCCGCGCCGTACGCGCCCGGTGCGACGACGCCGGGCGAGGTGCGGGCCTCGGCGTACTGGTCGGCGCCCTCGGCGATCTCGTCCGCCTCGTTGCCGCCGTCGCCGCCCGCCTCGTGCGGGGACATGACGCCCACCGACTGCTCGCGCTCCTTGGCCAGGTGGCCGAGGACGCGGACACCGAAGGGGCTCGGCGAGCGCCCGGACGCGGTGGACGGCGGGATCGCGACCAGCGCGGCGGACGCGGTGAGTGCGCAGACGGTGAACCACCGTCTTCTTCGGGTTGGCACGGACACCAGTGGCCTCCTTGAAGGCATCGACACTGCCGACGCAGGAGACCCGACCACGCACACACGAAGACGTCCGCCGCTTGGCCAAAATTTGACGAGAACCTGTCAGTAACTACTGTTCCGGCAGGCGATCGTGCCGACCGGCCGGGGATGCGGCCCGGGAGACGGCGCCCCGGGCACGGAACCTGCCCACCGTCTTGAGCAGCTGGTCGGCCGGATCACGCAGCCCGGGGTGGGCCAGCACCGTGTTGCGCAGGCCACGGATCGGTCTGCGCCACAGCCGCTGGGCCAGGGCCACCGGGTGGGCACGGGCGGCGAAGCCCTCGCCCACCCGCAGTTCGCGGGTCTTGAGCCAGTCCTTGTACTCCTTGTCACCCCGGCCCAGGTCCACCAGGGTCACCCCGGCCCGGGCAGCCCCCTCGGCGGTCCGCAGGTGCATCATCAACCCCGGGGAGTAGTAGTGCAGTTCGGGATCATAGGCGGTGAACCAGGCCGCCAGTACGGTGCTCGAGCGGGGCCCGAAGTGGGCGGCCACCGGCCGGTCGCCCGCGTACAGCACGGACAGCACGCCGGTGAAGTGCTCTTCACGGACACGGAAGAGGTGGTCGGTCAGGGCGACGATCCACGGCCGGGAGAACCGGTCCATCCGGCCGGTCCTGCGGTACTGCGCGGACTTCCAGCGCATGAGGGTGTGCAGCATTTCCGGGTCGCGTTCGTCGAACACGAACCGCACCTCGCCGACGTCCCGGCCGAGCCGCCGTTCCTTCTTCAGCGTCGTCTTGGCCAGCCCCGGGTAGGTGGCCCGCAGCCACTCCGGGTAGCCGCCGTCGCCCGGCTTCACATCGATCACCGGGGAGGCGAAGGTCCCGGTGACGTACGGCGCGAACGGCCGCTGCTCCTGGACGAGATGGTCGAACTCGAAGATGCTGAGCCCGCAGGCCCGCAGCAGTTCCCCGGCGTCCCAGGTGAGGCCGGGCCGGTGCACGAGGGCCTGGCAGTCGGACAGTCCGAGCCCGATGGCGCGGCCGGTGCCGAGCGGCCCGCGCTCGTATGCGAAGAAGCCGGCCGGCGCCCCGCCCTCACGCAGGACCGCTACCCGCGCCCCGCCTCTGAAGAGGCCGACACCGGCCGCGAACTCCGGTGCCAGAAAAGGGTTGGCGTACTCCGGCGACTCGTCCATCGCGCGGTGCCAGGCCGCGCGCAGTTCAGAGGTCAGTTCGCCCGGTCTGTGGATGGTGATCTCACGACTGATGGATCGCATGCGCGACCGCTCCCCCCATGACGCGCCGAGCGCGTCCTGCCATTCGTACCGATGTCTGGCGTCCCCACCGTGCGTGACCGCTCAAACGCCGCGAAACAGTACGCACACCCTCAAGGGTGCCTCAGGCGACGGAAGGTCCGCCATGGTTCTGCGGACATCGGTGACGGCCGGCCTTCATCGTGTCCGGCCGTCCCACGGGTTCGCACTCTTGACATGAATCTGCGTCAACCTCGAGTCTGCGTGCGTGAAGTTGCTCAATTGAAGCTCGTTTCGAGCGCGTACGAGCAACACTCCGCAAGAACAGTCAGTCCGCAGTGCTGCGAGGGGAGCTGTTCCGCCGTGCGAAGAGTGCCAAGACCGCGACGACCGCGACACCGTGTGCCCTGGCCGGCCTGGGTGCCGCTGGGGCTGGCGACCGCCCTGGCGGCGACCGCGCTCGCCACCCCGGCACCCGCCCGGGCCGCCGACGCGGCCGGTACCGGCGGTGCCGTACTGGATTCCGCCCACAGCAGCGTCAGCTGGCAGAGCCCGGTCTACGCCAAGGGCACCGGCGGCGGCACCGAGAGCTGCCCGGCCGCCGGCACCGATCCCGGCGACAAGGTCTGCGACCGCTTCGACCTGACCGTCTCGGTGCCGGACGGCTACTGGAACGACAACCCCGAGGGCGGTGTCCCGCTGTCGGTCAAGTGGGCCAACCCGTCGGACGACTTCGACCTGTACGTCTACGACGACCAGGGCAAGCAGGTGGCGTCCAGCGCCGGTACGGCCGACCCCGAGGCGACGGTGATCCCGCGGGCGTCGGGGACGTACCACGTGCTGGTCGTGCCGTACGACGTGCACGACGGCTCCTTCACGGGCACCGCGTATCTGCCCGCGACCACGGACGCCGGTGACCTCACCGCCTTCTCGGGCGGCGACGGCAGCTACACCGTCGCGGCCGGGCGGCTGACGGCACGCGCGGACTTCCTGACGGACGGGCAGCTCAGGCTGCAGGCCGATCCGTCCGGCTCCCTCGGTGACCCGGCGGGGACCGCGATCGTGCGCAAGCAGCCGGCCCTCCAGCGGCACACCTCGTCCTTCGACGCGGGCGGCTACTACGGCATCCGCTCCCCCGGGGCCGTACTGCGCGTGTACAAGAAGCCCCTGCGCTTCGGCCTGTACAAGCCCGACAACCGCACCCGGATCTGGCAGGAGGACAAGCCGCTGCGCTGGTCGACCGGCGGGATGCGGCAGAGCCTGGCGCGCGGCGCGGACGAGCAGTTCTTCGGCGGCGGCGAGCAGAACGGCAGCTTCTCGCACCGCGACCGGACGATGTACGTGTCCAACAGCTTCGACTGGGACGAGGGCGGCTACAACAACTCCCAGCCGTTCTACCTCTCCAGCGCGGGCTACGGCGTCTTCCGCAACACCTTCGCGCCGGGCGTGTACACCTTCGGCTCGCCGGTGACCACCGGCCAGCAGGAACGGCGCCTGGACGCCTACTACTTCCTCGGTGACGCCAAGCAAGTCATCGCGAAGTACACGTCGTTGGTCGGCAAGCCGTTCATGCCGCCGGTGTACGGCCTCGAACCCGGCGACTCCGACTGCTACCTGCACAACGCCAACCGGGGCGAGCGCCACACCCTGGACGCGCTGAAGGTCGCCGACGGCTACACCGAGCACCAGATGCCGCTCGGCTGGATGCTGGTCAACGACGGCTACGGCTGCGGGTACGAGAACCTGGAGCAGACCGCGAAGGGCCTCCAGGACCACCACGCCCAGCTCGGGCTGTGGACCCAGGACGGCATCGGCAAGCTCGCCGACCAGGTCAAGGCCGGCCAGCGGGTGGCCAAACTGGACGTGGCCTGGGTCGGCAACGGCTACAAGTTCGCGCTGGACGCGTGCGACGCCGCCAAGAAGGGCATCGAGGACAACAGCGACGCGCGCGGCTTCGTCTGGCTGCCGGTGTCCTGGGCGGGCGCGCAGCGCTGCGGGGTGCTGTGGAGCGGCGACCAGAAGCTGTCCTGGGACTACATCCGCTGGCAGATCCCGACGTACGCCGGGGCGACGATGTCCGGTATCGCGTACAACACCGGTGACGTGGGCAGCATCTACCGTCACGACGCCAAGATGTACGCCCGCGACCTGCAGTGGAAGGCGTTCCTGCCGGCCATCATGACCATGGACGGCTGGGCCACCGACCTCACCACCAAGAAGCCCGCCGACCAGCAGCCCTGGCTGGACGGCGAGCCGTACACCTCGATCAACCGCAAGTACCTGCAGTTGAAGGAGCGGCTGCTGCCGTACATGTACACCCTGTCCGCCGAGGCCGCGAAAACCGGGGTGGGCGCGGTGCGTCCGCTGTGGCTGGAGTACCCGGACGACCCGGGCACCCTGTCCGATCAGGCGAAGTACGAGTTCCTGTCCGGGCCCGACTTCCTCGTCGCCCCGGTCTACCAGGACTCCGACACCCGCGACGGCATCTACCTGCCGAAGGGCACCTGGACCGACTACTGGACGGGCCGCACCTACCAGGGCCCGACCACGGTCAACGGCTACCACGCCCCGCTCGACACACTGCCGCTGTTCGTGCGCGAGGGCGCCGTCGTGCCCATGTGGCCCAAGGGGACGACGAGTTGGCAGACCCGCAACTCCCACGAGCTGGACTGGGACCTGTATCCGGCGGGCCACGGCACGAGTCGCTACACGCTGTACGAGGACGACGGGGTGACTCGCGGCTTCGCCCAGGGCGCCGCCGCCACGCAGCGGGTGTCCGTGCACAGCGACGGCACCGGGACGACCGTCTCCGCGGGCGCGAGCAGGGGTGACTATGCCGGCAAGGTGGACGAGCGCGCCTACCGGTTCACCGTGCACGGGGAGCCGGCACCCCGCCAGGTGCTCCTCGACGGGCGCCAACTGCCCGCCTCCGCCTGGTCGTACGACGCCGGCACGCATGTCACGACCATCACCACACCGAGCCTGCCGCTGGACCGGGGGTTCACCGTGCGGCTGGTCGACGGGAGGTAAAGGAATCGTATGGTCTAGTCCAAAGTGAGCGTTGGTCTAGTCCAACTTATTGACGTGGCCGCAACAGCTCCCAGAGGGTGGGGCTCCCCGCTCCGGGGACTCCCCCACCCTCTGGAGGCACGCAGTGAGACGTCTTCGGGCATGTCTGGGCGCGGCGGCGGCCGTCACCCTCGCCGCCGCCGGCACGACCGCGCTCGTCGCGGGCAACGCTTCGGGCGCGACCACCGCACTGAGCAACCGCTGGTACGCCGCGGCCCCCTATCTGATGCCGCTGGACAACAACCCGCCGGACCCGTCCGCCATCATGGACGCGACCGGGCTCAAGGCCTTCCAGCTGGCCTTCGTCCTCGCCCCCAACGGCGGCGGCTGCTCGCCGACCTGGGGCGGCACCGCGTCCGTCTCCTCGGACACGGCCGTACAGTCGATGATCAACACCATCCGCGGCAAGGGCGGGGACGTGTCGGTCTCCATCGGCGGCTACGGCGGCACGAAGCTCGGCCAGGCCTGCGCGGACGCGGCGTCCACGGCGGCGGCGTACCAGCAGGTCATCACCAAGTACGGCCTGCACGCCATCGACTTCGACCTGGAGGAGCCGGAGTACGAGAACACGGCGGCGATCCACAACGAGATCGGCGCGGCCAAGATCCTCCAGCAGAACAACCCGGGGCTGTACGTCTCCGTGACGACGGCCGGCACCGCGGACGGCACCGGATGGTTCGGCAAGCAGATGCTGCTGGAGGCCAAGTCCCAGGGGTTCACCCCGAACAACTTCTCCATCATGCCGTTCGACGGCGGCTTCAACGGGGCGGCGAGCCAGACCAGCGCGCTGACCAGCTTCAACTCGATCCTGCAGTCGACCTTCGGCTGGGACCAGGCGACCGCGTACGCCCATGAGGGCTTCTCCGGCATGAACGGCCGCAGCGACTCGGGCGAGATCTTCACCCAGTCCGACTTCCAGACCGTGCTGGACTACGCCACGAGCCACAACATGGACCGCTTCACGTTCTGGTCCTTGAACCGCGACCGGCAGTGCTCCCCGCCCGACAACGGTGGCCGCACGTCCGGAACGTGCTCCAGCGTGGCGCAGAACGACTGGGACTTCGCCAAGTACTCGGTGAAGTTCGCCGGGGTCACCCCGCCGGCCCCCACCCCGACGCCGACCCCGACTCCCACCCCCACCTCGTGCAAGACCGCCTGGAGCGCGACGTCGGTGTACACGGCCGGGGACGAGGTCTCGTACGGCGAGCACAACTGGAAGGCCAAGTGGTGGACCCAGAACGAGGTGCCCGGCGCCTCGCAGTGGGGGCCGTGGCAGGACGAGGGAGCCTGCTGAACCTCTTGACGCACTTGGTTCAGACCTCTAGCTTCTCGGGTCACCGACCGACCAAGGATGCGTTCAGCGTTCATCATGCTGAACGCTGAACGCATCCCGGTGCGATGAAGGGACCCCCCATGACCCGATCACGGCTCCTCACGGTGCCGGCCACCGCGGGCCTCGCCCTCGCGCTCGCCCTGCTCGGCAGCCCCAGCGCGATCGCCGCCGACCCGCATGTCGCCCCCGGCGGCAACTTCGACCTGTCCGTGTGGGAACTGCAGGAGCCCGTCGGCTCCCCCGGCAGCCCGACCACCATCCCGTCGTCCCGGCTCCAGGGCGCCAACGGCTACCAGGACGCGTACTTCTACACCGACACCCGCGACGGGGCCATGACGTTCTGGGCCCCGGAGAAGGGCGTCACCACCCCGAACTCCAACTACGCCCGCTCCGAGTTGCGCGAGATGAACCGCGACGGCAGCGCCGCCGACTGGTCGCTGTCCGGCGCGCACAAGATGAGCGCGACCCTGCGCGTGGTGTCGGTGACGAAGAACGTGTGCGTGGGCCAGATCCACCTCGGCAGCGGCGGTTCGTCCACCAAGCCGCTGCTGGAGCTGTACTACCACGCGAACGGCGACATCGTGCTCGGCACCGAGGACTCGCCGTCCGGCGGCCAGACCCCGCACCCCGTCGGCCATGTCGCGATCGGCAGGACCTGGAGCTATACGATCGCGGTCTCCGGCGGCACCACCATCGACCTGACCGTGACCGGCACCACCACCCACTACCCCATCGCGTCGTCCTTCCAGCAGTACAAGCAGTACTTCAAGGCCGGCTCCTACAACCAGTCCTCCTCCGACAGCACCACCGACGGCGCCCGTGTCGCGTTCTACGGCCTGACCGTCAAACACGGCTGACACGCGGCCCGACCTGCGCGAGTGGTGCAAATGGCCGTACGGTCGTAGCGTCGAGAGGACGCGGTCGGACACAGCACAACGGTGGGAGCGACCATGCGCGGATCAGTGGTGCGAACGGCGGTGGCCCTGACGGCAGGAACGCTGCTGACAGCGGCGATGACGACGGCGTCGGCCAGCCCGCCGACCGCGGCCACGGCACCGGTCAAAGCCACCGCGGCACAGCCCGTGCTCGTCGACTGCTTCTTCCACAGGAACGTCCGCCCGTCCTACTTCATCCTGGCCTGCGGCGACGGAAACAGCCGGCTCAGCGGGATCCGATGGAGCCAGTGGGGTCCGGACGGTGCACAGGCCGTGGGCGTGAACATGGTCAACGACTGCAAACCGTACTGCGCGGCCGGCACCTTCCACGCGTACCCGGTCGTCATCCGGCTCAGCGGCGCGAAGCCGTGGCAGAAGCATCCGTACTTCGACCGCTACACGAACATGAGCCTGACCTACACCGGGGCCCGGCCGGACACCTTCAAGCAGGTCATGAACTACCCGCTCTGGGACTGACACCCCGGGACGGACGCCCCGGGTGACGACCGCTCATGGCCGTCACCCGGGCGCACGGCGTACGGAGCCGGGTGCTGGGCCGCGCGGGCGACCCCGCGGCCCGGCACCCGCCCACGGCGAGGGGCAAAGCCGCATGTTGGTGTGACCCCGCACGCCGGCGCACGTGCGCCGTCCCGAGAGAGGTCACATGCCCCGACTCCCCCGCCTGGCCGGTGCCGCCACGGCCGCGCTCGCGCTCGGCCTGATCGCGGCAGCACCCCCCGCAGACACCGGACCGGTCGTCACCGACGCCCGCATCGCCGCCCGTTTCGGCCTGGCCGCCGGGCAGACGCCCGAGAACATCGCGCTCGAGAGCGACGGTTCCGCCGACCTGACCCTCGCCTACGCCCGGCAGATCGCCCACGTCACACCCGACGGGCAAATCCGCATCCGCACGACCCTGCCGGCCGTCGCGCACCCCGGCACCCCGCTCGTGCACAGCGCCCTCGTGACCGGCATCGCCCGCGCCCACGACGGCACGCTGTACGTCAACTACGCGACCGGCACGGGCAAGACGGGCATCTGGCGGCTCGCCCCCGGCGAGGAGCCCGAGCAGATCGCCCAGTTGCCGAAGAACGGCTACCCCAACGGCCTGGCCCTCGACGAGCGCCACGGCATGCTGTACGCGGCCGACTCTGTGCTCGGCACCGTCTGGCGCGTCCCGCAGGAGGGCGGCCCCGCCACGGCATGGGCCAAGGACCCGGTGCTGAAGCCACTGACCGCACCCTCGGGGAGCGGGGTCGGCGCCAACGGCATCAAGGTGCACCGCGGTGCCGTCTGGGTGTCGAACACCGACCGCGGGACGCTGCTGCGCATCCCCATCGGCCCGGACGGTTCCGCGGCCCGGGCCGAAACACCGGCCAAGGGTCTCGCCGGAATCGACGACTTCGCCTTCACGGGGTCCGGCCGCACCGTGGTGGCCGCACTGAACAAGGGCAACCAGGTGGTCCTGGTGCGCCGCGACGGATCGCGCACGGTCGCCCTCAGCCGGCGGGACGGGCTGTCCAACCCGACCTCGGTCGCCGTACTCGGCCGGATCGTCTACGTGCCGAGCGCCGCGTACGTCACGCGCGAGGACCCGAACCTGCTGCTCGCACGGCTCCGGGAGCGCGGCGACCGGCTGTAGCCGCGCCCGAGCAGCAGCGTGCGCCGCGACCGGATGCCGGTCGCGGCGCACGTTCACGTCGGACTGTCTCTCAGGCGAACCCTCAGGCGATCTCGACGAGCAGGTCGCCGCCCTCCACCTGCTGGATCCGGTTGATGGCCAGCCGGGAGACCCGGCCCGCCTTCGGCGCGGTGATCGTGGCCTCCATCTTCATCGCCTCGATGGTGGCGATCGTGGCACCGGCGGCGACCTCGTCGCCCTCGGCCACCGCGAGAGTCACCACACCGGCGAACGGGGCCGCCACATGGCCGGGGTTGGCGCGGTCGGCCTTCTCCGTCACCGGCACGTCCGAGGCCGCCGCGCGGTCGCGGACCTGGATCGGGCGCAACTGGCCGTTGAGCGAGGACATCACGGTGCGCATCCCGCGCTCGTCGGCCTCGCCGACCGCCTGGAGTTCGATGAGCAGCCGGACACCGGGCTCCAGGTCGACGGCGTACTCCTTGGCGGGACGCAGGCCGTAGAAGAACGCCTTGCTGTCCAGCACGCTGGTGTCACCGAAGGCCTGACGGTGCGTGTCGAACTCGCGCGTGGGGCCGGGGAACAGCAGCCGGTTGAGCGTCGCCCGGGTGTCCTTCGCAAGCCCCTCGCGGTCCTCGGCGGACAGCTCGGGAGCGGGCCTGGGCTCCGAGCGGCCCTGCAGCGCCTTGGTGCGGAACGGCTCGGGCCAGCCGCCGGGCGGGGTGCCCAGCTCGCCGCGCAGGAAGCCGATGACCGAGTCGGGGATGTCGAACCTGTCGGGTGTCTCCTCGAAGTCCTTCGGGGAGACACCGGCACCGACGAGGTGCAGGGCGAGGTCGCCGACCACCTTGGACGACGGGGTCACCTTCACCAGGCGGCCGAGGATGCGGTCGGCGGCGGCGTACATGGCCTCGATGTCCTCGAAGCGGTCGCCGAGGCCGAGGGCGACGGCCTGGGTGCGCAGGTTGGACAGCTGGCCGCCAGGGATCTCGTGGTGGTAGACGCGGCCGGTCGGGGAGGCGAGGCCCGCCTCGAACGGGGCGTAGATCCTGCGCACGCCCTCCCAGTACGGCTCGAGGTCGCCGACCGCCTGCAGGTCGAGGCCGGTGGGACGCTCGGAGTGGTCGGTGGCGGCGACGAGCGCCGACAGCGACGGCTGCGACGTCGTGCCGGCCATGGAGGCGACGGCGCCGTCCACCGCGTCGGCGCCCGCCTGGATCGCGGCGAGGTAGGTGGCGAGCTGGCCGCCCGCCGTGTCGTGCGTGTGCAGGTGCACCGGCAGGTCGAACTCGCGGCGCAGCGCGGAGACGAGCTTGGCGGCGGCCGGGGCGCGCAGCAGCCCGGCCATGTCCTTGATCGCGAGGACATGCGCGCCGGCGTCGACGATCTGCTCGGCGAGGCGCAGGTAGTAGTCGAGGGTGTAGAGCCGTTCGGCCGGGTCGTTCAGGTCGGCGGTGTAACAGAGGGCGACCTCGGCGATCGCGGTGCCTGTCTCGCGCACGGCCTCGATGGCGGGCCGCATCTGGCCGACGTCGTTGAGGGCATCGAAGATGCGGAAGATGTCGATGCCGGTGGCGGCGGCCTCCTGGACGAAGGCGTCGGTCACCTCGGTCGGGTACGGGGTGTAGCCGACGGTGTTGCGGCCGCGCAGCAGCATCTGCAGGCAGATGTTGGGGACGGCCTCGCGCAGGGCGGCGAGCCGCTCCCAGGGGTCCTCGGCGAGGAAGCGCAGCGCCACGTCGTACGTCGCACCGCCCCAGCACTCCAGGGACAGCAGCTCGGGCAGGGTGCGGGCGACGACCGGGGCGACGGCGAGGAGGTCCTTGGTGCGCACGCGGGTGGCGAGCAGCGACTGGTGGGCGTCGCGGAAGGTGGTGTCGGTGACGCCGATCGTCGGCGACTCGCGCAGGTGCCGGGCGAAGCCCTCGGGGCCGAGGGCGACCAGCCGCTGCCGGGATCCGGCCGGGGGCTCACCGGCCGGCAGCGGCGGCAGCTTGGTGACGGGGTCGAGCAGGTCGGGGCGTCCGCCGTGCGGCTTGTTGACCGTCACGTCGGCGAGGTAGGTGAGCAGCTTGGTGCCGCGGTCGGCGGAGTGACGCGCGGTGAGCAGGTGCGGGCGCTGCTCGATGAAGGAGGTGGTGACCCGGCCCGCCTGGAAGTCCGGATCGTCCAGAACGGCCTGCAGGAAGGGGATGTTGGTGGCGACGCCGCGGATCCGGAACTCGGCCACGGCGCGCCGGGCGCGGCCGACGGCGGCCTTGAAGTCCCGGCCGCGGCAGGTGAGTTTGACCAGCATCGAGTCGAAGTGCGCGCTGATCTCCGTACCGGCGTGGGTGGTGCCGCCGTCGAGGCGGATGCCGGAGCCGCCCGGGGAGCGGTAGGCGCTGATCCGGCCGGTGTCCGGGCGGAAGCCGTTGGCGGGGTCCTCGGTGGTGATACGGCACTGCAGGGCGGCGCCGCGCAGGGTGATCGTGTCCTGGGCGAGACCGAGGTCGGCGAGGGTCTCACCGGCGGCGATGCGCAGCTGGGCCTGGACCAGGTCCACGTCCGTGACTTCCTCGGTCACGGTGTGCTCGACCTGGATGCGCGGGTTCATCTCGATGAAGACGTGGTTGCCGGCGGGGTCGAGGAGGAACTCCACGGTGCCCGCGTTGCGGTAGCCGATCTCGCGGGCGAAGCGGACGGCGTCGTCGCAGATGCGTTCGCGCAGCGCCGGGTCGAGGTTGGGCGCGGGCGCCAGCTCGATGACCTTCTGGTGGCGGCGCTGGAGCGAACAGTCGCGCTCGTAGAGGTGGATGACGTTGCCCTCGCCGTCGGCGAGGATCTGCACCTCGATGTGGCGCGGGTCCACGACGGCCTTCTCCAGGAAGACGGTCGGGTCGCCGAACGCGGAGGCGGCCTCGCGGGAGGCGGCCTCGATGGACTCGCGCAGCTGGGCGGGGTCCTCCACGCGGCGCATACCGCGCCCGCCGCCGCCCGCGACCGCCTTGACGAAGACCGGGAAGCCGATCTCCTCGGCGGCGCGGACGAGTTCGTCGACGTCGGTGGAGGGCTGGGACGAGCCGAGCACGGGTACGCCGGCCGCGCGGGCGGCGGCGACCGCGCGGGCCTTGTTGCCGGTCAGCTCCAGCGTCTGGGCGCCGGGGCCGACGAAGGTGATGCCCGCCTCCTCGCAGGCACGGGCCAGTTCGGGGTTCTCGGACAGGAACCCGTAGCCGGGGTAGACGGCGTCGGCGCCCGCCCGGCGGGCCGCGCCCACGATCTCCTCGACGGAGAGATAGGCCCGCACGGGGTGCCCCGGCTCCCCGATCTCGTACGCCTCGTCGGCCTTCAGCCGGTGCAACGAGTTGCGGTCCTCGTGCGGGAACACGGCGACGGTGCGCGCCCCGAGTTCGTATCCCGCCCGGAACGCGCGGATCGCGATCTCTCCACGGTTGGCGACCAGCACCTTGCGGAACATCCTGGATTCCCTTCAGCTGCCTGCCGGCGACGAACACCACGGTGTCAGCCACGCCTTGCCGTATCTCGCGGCAACCATAGGGGTTCCCCCGGACACCGACGTGCGAAAACCATCACACTGCCGGGGTGGCCGACGCCACAGAGGGGCGCCGGCCGGTCAGCGTCCCACAGATGTCATCGCCGCGTCCCACACCGGTCGGCCCGCACCTGCGCGGGCACCGCCCGGGGCTGCGCGGGGGCAGGATCGGAGGCAGCACCCGACACCGCGGGGGCGGAGGCCGCCGGCGAGGTGGCGGAGGCGGAGGGCGAGGCGGCCGGGGCGACTGGGGCGGTCATGGGGTTCGGGGCGGCCGGGGCGGATCCGGGGGGCGGGGCCGCCGGGGCGGCCGCGGGAGCCGTCGGGGCGGCCGCGGGGCCGGTGCTGCGGGGTCGCCGCCGCCGCGGGGCCGGTGCTCCCGGGGCGCTCCCGGGGGCGGCTGGAGCCGCCTGAACGGCCGCAGGAGCCGGGGCGGTCCCGGGGGCCGGTGCTGCCGGGGCGGACGCGGGGGCCGGTGCTGCCGGGGCGACCCCGGGGGCTGGAGCCGCCTGAACGGCCGCAGGAGACGGGGCCACCGGAACTGTCGTAGGGGCCGACGCCGTCTGGGCGGTCCCGGCCGCCGGGGCCGCGTGAGCGATTCCCGCAGCCGGAGCCTTCTGCGTGGTCGCGGGAACCGGGGCCGACGCCCCCTGGGCGGTCGCCGCTCCTCGCACCGACGGCTTGGGCGCGGGGGCCGGTGCTGCCGTCGGGGCGGGTGCGGGATCCCGGTCCTGGGACGGCAGCGGGCGGACCAGTCCGGACAGCAGGCGGCGGACGAGTGCCCGCAGTCGCTCCCGGCGGCCGTGCAGCAGGCCGAGGACGATCGCGGAGCCCACCGCGATGAGGTGTTCACGGCCGGCCAGGTTGGGGATGGCGATGGACTCCCACACCATCGAGCCGCCGGTCAGCGTGAACACCACGGGCGCCCGTTTGATCACCGCGAGATACGTGAACAGACCGACGACCGCGGCGGAGGGCCCGGTGTCCAGCACATGGGCGCACTCGGGCGGCAGCCCGAAGCCCCACCCCCAGCCGGGGCCCATCGCGATCATCACGCGGGCGGTGAGCGTGCCGGCCAGCGTGGTGGCGTAGGAGATCGCCAGCGTCCGGGCCCGGCCCAGGGCCAGTTCGGCCCAGGCGAAGGCGAGGAAGAGCTGGGTGATGCCCGCCCACACCGGCAGATCGAGCGCCGGGACGTACAGCGACACCGGAGTGCGCAGCAGCGACAGCCACAGCGGCAGGTCGGCCTTGACGCCGCCGAGCCGGGTCACCCAGAGCCGGCCGAGGGGATGCTGGGCGATGCCCTGGAAGAAGATGACGCCGAACGCGGCCACGAACGCCAGCAGCAGTCCGGACAGTCCGCGGCGCGCGAGCCGCTGCACCGGTTCGACGACGATCGCGTGCCACTCGCCGCGCAGTGTGCGCCCGGTGAACCGGGCGAGCCGTACCAGCAGGGAGCGGCATGCCTCGATGCGCCCTTCAGTGGTCATGAGGCACGGCAGCCCATCGCCTTCGACTCCCCCGTCACGCACATCGCCCCCTTCGCCACGCTCCCGACATACCGGCCGCGCGAGGCGGGTTTCCGACATTCTCCCTTTTCAGGCGCCATCGTATAGATATGCAGTTCTCCCCCGGTCGGCCTACCCCCTCCGTGCGGGTCACGCCGTGCATGCCCGGTCCCTCCCCCGGTGTGGGCCTCTGTGGTGGTGAGGCCCGGTCGGTGACAGTTCAGCGACCTTGGGGGCGGGCGTCAAGATCCATTGCGGATGCACAGGGGTGTTAGAAGACCCACAGGTCCTGGGCGCGGAAATCCGGGGCCGGGAAGCAACCTCCACCCCTCTGGATCCGTCCTTCATTTCAAGGTCTCGTACATCCGACCCGGCACTTTGCCGACGACGCGGACCCGAAGTGCCCGAGTCACCCGCTTCGCTCCCAACGCGCGGGTATGGCCGCCCACTTCATGGGACGAATGCGGAACCTTTCTTTTTCGATCACGAACTCTCGTATAGTGACCGCCAGTTCACCGATGTGTGTCACACCTCACCTTCGGAACGTTCCTGACCCGTACGTTCCCGACCCGTACGTTCCTGCCAGCCCCCACATGCCCGTCTCTGCCGCGAGGACCAGACCGGACCGATGACCCCGCCCACGCATCCCGGCGACCGACCGTCTCTCCGTATCTTCTTCTCCTCCCTCGCCGTGGCCGGCGCCGTCTCGGCGCTCGTGGTCTGCACGGCCGTGGCGGCGGCGCCGGGCTCGGTGCGCACCCCGCTGGCCTGGGGCGCGGGCGCGGCGGCGGTCGTGCTCAGCGCGGCGGTGGCCATGGCCGCGCACGCCCTGCGTACCACGCGCGGCCTCCGGCACCGGCTGCACACCGTGACCCAGGACCTCGGGCGGCTGCTCCAGCAACAGGCCCGCACGACCGAGGAGTTTCGCCAGGAGCAGCAGCGGCTCATCGACGAACTGGCCCGGCAGCGCACCGAACTGACCGAGACGTCCGAGGCCGAGCGGGCACGGCTGGAGCGGGAGAGCCGGCAGGAGACGGACCGGCTCCGGCGTGAGAACGCCCGGCTCACGGCCGAGCTGGAGCGCACCCGGCGCGATCGGGCCGCGGCGGTCTCCGCGACCTCCAACGCCGCCGGCCGGATGCAGGCCTTGGCCACGGCCACGCTCGCCGACCTGCGCGCGATGGAGGACCGGCACTCCGACGAGGACGTCCTCGCCGACCTGCTCCATCTCGACCACCGCACCGCTCAGGCCGGCCGGCTCGCCGACTCCGTCGCCGTACTGACCGGGGCGCGTTCGGGGCGCCGGTGGGCACGGCCCATCGGGATGGAGTCGATCCTGCGCGGCGCGATGGGGCGGATCGCCGGCTACCAGCGGGTGCGGGTGCACTCGGTCAGCGGGTCCGCCGTGGCCGGGCACGCCGCCGAGGGCGTGATGCACGCGCTCGCCGAACTCCTCGACAACGCAGCGAACTTCTCGCCGCCGACCGCCGAAGTGCACGTCTACGTCGAGGAGGTGCCGGCCGGGATCATCGTGTCCGTGGAGGACAGCGGCCTGGTGATGGGCGATGTGCAACTGCGCCGCGCCGAGCGGGCGGTCCGCGGTGACGAGTCCGAGCTGGGCGGTCTGACCGGCACCCGGCTCGGGCTCGCCGTGGTCGGCCGGCTCGCCCGCAAGCACGGCCTGAAGGTGTCGTTCCGGCCCTCCGCGCGGGGCGGCACGGGCGTGCTGATGCTCATCCCGCAGGACATCCTCGCCAACCCGGCCCCGGCCGAGGCGCCAGTCGAGCAGGGCCCGGCGCAGGCGCGGGCCGAGGTTCCGGCCGCCGTCGAGGCCGCCCCGGTCCACGAGCCCGCCGCACCGGCCCCGGATCAGGGCCCGGCCGGGCTGCCCAGGCGACGCCGGGGCCGCACCCTCGCCGAGGCCGAACGTTCCCGCTCGGCACCGCGGACCGACACGGACAGGCCGGGGGCCGGCCGCGACGTGGCCCGGCCCGCGGCCGGCACCGACACGGGCAAGGCCCGGGCGGCCCGGTTCAGCAGCTTCCGCCAGGCGGTTCGCCCGGGGACCTCGCACACACCGGATACGCCGGACACCCACCGGCCCGAGCCCGGCCCGGCTGCCTCGGCACCGGGCGCCGCCCGGCCCGTCTCCGGCACACCCACGCCGGACACCGCCCAACCCGCCCCCGCCCCGCCCACGCCGTCACCGACGGACCAACACTCCACCACCACCCCAGCCGAACGAGCCACCGCGGACGACGCCCACGCCCCCGCCCCGGCCGAGCAGGCCACCGCCCACGACGTCCACGCCCCCGGCCCGGCGCAGGCCGGCGGCCCGGTCGGTGCGCCGCAGGATGGCGCGTCACGGGACCTCGCCGACGCCCCGCAGGGCTCCGCCCCGGCCGGCCGGGAGACCCTCCCCCCGGCCGCTCCCGCACAGCTCGGCGTGCCGGACGCGCACCCCGCCGACGACACCGCGCAGGACGGCCCCCGGGGCGGCCACGCGGCCGACGCCCCGCAGGACGCCGCGCCGGAGGGGGTGTCCGGCGGTCACGCCGGTGGGCCGCGGGGCAGCGCCGGTGAGCACAGTTCCTCCGCCCCCTCCCACCCGCACGCGCACCCGGAAGGCGACACCACTTCATGACCGGCCCGACCACCGCCGACGACAAGCTCACCTGGCTCCTGGAGGGCCTGCTGGACAGGACCCCGGGTACGCGGCACGCGCTCGTGCTCTCCCGGGACGGGCTGAAGCTGTGCCGTACCCCGGAGTTGAGCGTCGACCAGGCCGACCAGCTCGCCGCGATCGCCGCCGGGATCCAGTCGCTGTCGCACGGGGCGTCCGTCGAGTTCGGCGACGGCAGCGGAGGCGTGCGCTCGGCGATGACCGAGTTCTACGGCGGCGTGCTGTTCATCGTGGAGGCCGGCGCCGGCGCCCATCTGGCCGTCGTCGCCACGGAGGACGCGGACGCGGGGGTCGTCGGGCACAACATGAGCGAACTCGTGGAGCAGCTCGGCGAGCACCTGACCGCGCTGCCCCGATCGTCATGAGCGGCGGTCCCGGTATGAGCCGGCCGGGACGGGACGACGCTCCCGACCGGCTGTACACCATCACTCAGGGACGCAGCCGTACCGCTCCCGACAGCCCCTTCGACCTGGTCACCCTCGTCGTCGCCGAGTCGGACCCGGTGACCGGCATGCAGTCGGAGCACGTGGCGATCCTGCGGATGACCGAGTTCCCCGCCTCGGTGGCGGAGATCGCCGCCGAGCTGAAGCTGCCCGTGAGCATCACCAAGGTGCTGCTGTGCGACCTGCTGGCGGCGGGCCGCGTCAGCGCCCGGCATCCGCACAGACCGGCCATAACCGATCCCGACATCCTGGAGCAGGTGCTCGTTGGACTCCGCAACCTCTGACGCACGCACCCCGTTGGGTGCCTCCGCCGAGCACGGTTTCAAGATCGTGGTCGTGGGCGGCTTCGGTGTCGGCAAGACCACCCTGGTCCGCTCCGTCAGCGAGATACGTCCCCTCACCACCGAGGAGACGATGACGCAGGCCGGCGAGGCGGTCGACGACGTCCGTCAGGTCCGCGGCAAGTCCGCCACCACCGTCGCCTTCGATTTCGGCCGGATCACCCTGGACACGCGCAATGTGCTGTACCTGTTCGGGGCGCCTGGTCAGGAGCGGTTCTGGTTCCTGTGGGACCGGCTGTTCTCCGGCACGCTCGGCGCGGTCGTCCTGGTGGACACCCGCCGGATCGACGACTCCTGGTACGCCATCGACCGCCTGGAGCACCACGGGACCCCGTTCATCGTGGCCTGCAACGACTTCGGCGGGCCCGTGCGCGCCGGCGTGGACGTCCGCGAGGCCCTCGATCTCGACCCGCACACACCGCTGATCGACTGCGACGCCCGCTCCCGCGCCTCCGCCAAGCAGACGCTGATCACGCTGGTGCGGCACGTGAAGAACCGGTACGCCGACCCGTCCGCCCGGGCGGGCCTGCCCCGACAGGAGTTCGTGTGACCACCCCCGACGCCGTTCCGCTCGGCGGACCCCGGTTCCAGACCGAACCCGCCCGCCTGTACCGGGAGATGCGGCGCGACCACGGCGCCGTGGTGCCGGTGCTGCTCGACGGCGACGTCCCGGCCTGGCTGGTGCTGGGCTACCGCGAACTGCATCAAGTCACCGGCGATCCGGTGCTGTTCAGCCGGGACTCGGACCTGTGGAACCAGTGGGAGAACATCCCCGCCGACTGGCCGCTGCTGCCGATGATCGGCCGCAAGCAGCCGTCGATCCTGTACACCGTCGGCGAACGGCACCGGCAGCGGGCCGCGATGGTCAGCAACGCCCTGGAGGCGGCGGACCCCTTCGAACTGCGGCAGCACGCCGAGCGGTTCGCGGACGAGCTGATCGACGCGCTGTGCGCGGCGGGCGAGGCCGACCTGGTCGCCCAGTACGCGATGCTGCTGCCGGTCCGGGTCCTCGCCCGGCTCTACGGCTTCCCGGACGAGGACGGTCCAGGCCTGGTCACCGCCCTGAACGACATGATCGACGGCCGTGAGCGGGCCCTTGCCGGGCAGGCCCATCTGGCCGCCTCCATGGGGCAGTTGATCGCCGACCGGAGGAAGGAGCCGGCGCACGACGTGGTCTCCCGGATGCTGGCCGACGACAGCGGCTTCAGCGACGAGGAGATCACCCAGGACCTGATGGTGATGATGGCGGCCGGGCACCAGCCGACCGCCGACTGGATCGGCAACTCGCTGCGGCTGATGCTGACCGACGACCGGTTCGCGGCCTCGCTGTTCGGCGGGCGGCACAGCGTCGCCGAGGCGATGAACGAGGTGCTGTGGGAGGACACGCCCACACAGAACGTGGCGGGCCGCTGGGCCGCCCGCGACACCCACCTCGGCGGGCGCCGTGTCCGGGCCGGCGATCTGCTGCTGCTCGGGCTCCAGGGCGCCAACTCCGATCCGCAGGTGCGCACCGACGCCTCCGCGCTGACCGGGGGCAACAGCGCGCACTTCTCCTTCGGCCACGGCGAGCACCGCTGTCCGTTCCCCGCACAGGAGATCGCCGAGGTGATCGCGCGGACCGGTATCGAGGTCGTCCTGGACCGGCTGCCGGACATCGACCTCGCGGTGCCCGCCGACTCCCTCGACCGCCGGCCCTCGCCCTGGCTCAGGGGACTGACCCGGCTGCCGGTGCGGTTCACGCCCGTACCGGCCCTGTGATCCCGCACGCACCACCCGCAGTTCCGCCCGCAGCCGCACTCCTACCCCCGCTACCCCTGCCCTGGGAGGCACGTCACGATGACGACCGGTACCGAAGCATCGCGGATCGTCCTGGACCCCTTCGTCACCGACCTGGACGCCGAGGGCGCGGCGCTGCGCGCGGCCGGCCCGCTCGCCGCCGTCGAACTGCCGGGCGGCGTCCCGGTGTGGGCCGTCACCCATCACGCCGAGGCCAGGGCGCTGCTCACCGACCCGCGCCTGGTGAAGGACATCAACGTGTGGGGTGCCTGGCGGCGTGGCGAGATCCCGGCGGACTGGCCGCTGATCGGGCTCGTCAACCCGGGCCGCTCCATGCTCACCGCGGACGGCGCCGACCACCGCCGGCTGCGCTCGCTGGTGGCGCAGGCGCTCACCCCGCGCCGGGTGGAGCGGATGCGCGAGCGCATCGAGAAGCTCACGCAGGACCTGCTGGACGCGCTGCCCGAGGGCGGCGAGGTCGTCGACCTCAAGGCGGCCTTCGCCTACCCGCTGCCCATGTACGTCGTCGCCGACCTCATGGGCATCGAGGAGGCGCGGCTGCCCCGGCTGAAGGTGCTGTTCGAGAAGTTCTTCTCGACGCAGACCCCGCCCGGGGAGGTCATCGCCACGTTGACCGAACTGGCGCAGATCATGGCCGAGACGGTGGCGGCCAAGCGGGCCGAGCCCGGCGACGACCTGACGAGCGCGCTGATCCTCGCCTCCGAGGACGGCGACCGGCTCACCGACGAGGAGATCGTCTCGACCCTCCAGCTGATGGTCGCGGCGGGCCACGAGACCACGATCTCCCTGATCGTCAATGCCGTCGTCAACCTCTCCGCGCACCCGGAGCAGCGCGCCCTGGTGCTCTCCGGCGCGGCCGGCTGGTCCGCGGTGATCGAGGAGACCCTGCGGTACTCCACGCCGACCTCGCATGTGCTGATCCGCTTCGCGACCGAGGACGTGCCGGTCGGTGACCGGGTGATCCCGGCCGGGGACGCGCTGATCGTGTCGTACGGCGCGATCGGCCGCGACGAGCGGGCGCACGGTCCGAGCGCCGGGGAGTTCGACATCGCCCGGGAGTCGGAGAACCGGCACATCTCCTTCGGCCACGGCCCGCACGTGTGCCCGGGTGCCGCCCTGTCCCGGCTGGAGGCGGCTGTGGCGCTGCCCGCGCTGTACGCCCGCTTCCCCGGCCTGGACCTGGCGGTGCCGGCGGCCGGGCTGCGCAACAAGCCGGTGGTCACCCAGAACGACCTGTTCGAGCTGCCGGTGCGGCTGGATTCCTAGCCGGGCGCGGAGCGTTGCTTGACTTGGAGAGCGCTCCAACTCGTAGCGTCGCAGACGTACGGCACGCGAGGGCTCGCGTCCCCGTGCCGTACGTGACGACGACCGAGTGTGCAGGAAAGGCTGGCACATCACATGCAGAAGCGCAGTCTGCGGGACCTCCAGGTATCGGCCATCGGCCTCGGGTGCATGGGGATGTCCGCCTTCTACGGCTCCGCCGATCAGGCCGAGGGCATCGCGACGATCCGGCGCGCCCTCGAGCTGGGGATCAACTTCCTCGACACCGCGCAGGTCTACGGCCCGCTCACCAACGAGTCGCTGGTCGGCGAGGCGATCCGGGGGCACCGCGACGAGTATGTGATCGCGACGAAGTTCAACTACCGGATGGACGACGCCGTACCGGGCGACATGACCACGATCGGCCGGCAGGACGGCTCCGCCGAGCACGTCCGTGAGTCGGTCCACGGCTCGCTGCAGCGGCTGGGCACCGACCGCATCGACCTCTACTACCAGCACCGGGTCGACCCGAACGTGCCCATCGAGGAGACGGTCGGGGCGCTCGGCGAGCTGGTCGCCGAGGGCAAGGTGCGGCACATCGGGCTGAGCGAGGCGAGCGCGGAGACCATCCGGCGGGCGCACGCCGTGCACCCGGTCACCGCCGTGCAGAGCGAGTACTCGCTGTGGACGCGGGACGTGGAGGCCGAGGTGCTGCCGGCCTGCCGGGAGCTGGGCATCGGCTTCGTGCCGTACTCCCCGCTCGGCCGCGGCTTCCTCGCCGGCCGCTTCAGCTCGCCGGACGAGCTGGACGCGAACGACTTCCGGCGGGGCAACCCGCGCTTCAAGGACAGCAACCTGGACGCGAACCAGCGCCTCGCGGCGAAGGTCAAGGAGATCGCGGCCGAGAAGGACGTGACCCCGGCCCAGCTGGCCATCGCCTGGGTGCTGGCCCAGGGCGAGGACCTGGTGCCGATCCCGGGCACGAAGCGGCGGACCTACCTGGAGCAGAACGCCGGTGCCGTCGATGTCGAGCTGACCAAGGACGACTTGGCGCGCATCGACGCGGAGCTGCCTGCGGTGGCGGGTGAGCGGTACGACGAGGCGGGGATGCGGGCGGTCAATCGCTGAGCGTCCTGCGTCCTGGGGGGGGGAACTGCCGTCCAGCGGCTGCGGGTCCGTCGCGGCTGGTCTCGCAGTTCCCCTCAGGGAGTGGTACGGGCGGGGAGGCCCTCAGCAATCCGAACTGGTGTTCAGTCGCAGGCGTCGTTGCCATGAGCGGTCCTGGCGCGGTCGCGGACGCGGCGGGAGCAGGAGGTGCTGGAGATCCTCACGGCGGTGTACTGACCGGTGTACCGGCCGTTTCCGACGTGCGCCGCTCTGACGTGCATCGCGTCCGGCGCGGGAGCACGCTGTAGGAATGAGGATGCGGCTCGGGGCCGGGGGCGTGCGCCAGCCATGGCTGTCCTCGCACGCGCTGCTGCTGCTCCCGGTCCTGCTCATCGTGGTGATCACGGTGGTGGACGTGAATTCACCCTCCAGCGTGCATCTCGGCCCGGCGCTGGTGATCGCGCCCGCGCTCACCCCTTCCTTCGCCGGGCCCCGGACCACGGCGTGCATCGGGGCGCTGGCCGTGGCCGCCCAGATCTTCATCGGCCTCAAGCACGGCGGGATCAGCACCATGAACCACGTCGTGCAGATCATCACGCTCGCGGTGCTGTCGGTGATGGTGGTGGTCTACAGCGCCGTGCGTGAGCGCCGGCAGGCCCAGCTGGCCCAGGTACGCACGGTCGCCGAGGCCGCACAGCACGTCCTGATGTGGCCGCTGCCCGAGCAGATCGGCCCGCTGCGGATCGCCTCGCTCTACCTGGCCGCCGAGGACGAGGCACAGATCGGCGGCGACCTGTACGCGGTGACCCAGTACGAGGGCGGGGTCCGGGTGATGATCGGCGATGTGCGCGGCAAGGGACTGGCCGCCATCGGCGAGGCCGCCCTGCTGCTCGGCTCGTTCCGGGAGAGCGCGCACCGGCACATCCCCCTCGTGGAGCTGGCCGGCCTGCTGGACCAGAGCATCACCCGCTACGCGGCGGACATGGAACCGCTGGAGGAGGCGGGCGAGCGGTTCGCGACCGCGCTGCTGGTGGAGATACCGGACCGGGATCCGGTCACCCGCATGACCAGCTGCGGTCATCCGCCGCCGCTGCTGCTGAGCCCCGGCCAGGCCGTCACCATCCCCAGCCTGCATCCGTCGCCGCCGCTCGGGGTGCACGGCGGCGCCGAGCACACGCTGGACGTGTTCTCCTTCGAGGCCGGCGACACCCTGCTGCTGTACACCGACGGTGTGATGGAGGCGAGGGACGCACGCGGCCGGTTCTATCCGCTGACCGAGCGGGTCGTGCACTGGACCGACGACAGCCCCGAGGCGCTGATGCACCATCTGCGGCGCGACCTGCTCGTCCACGCCGGTGGCCGGCTGGGAGACGACGCCGCCCTCATCGCGCTGCACCGCACGGCCGTCGAACGGCGCCGGCACCACGGCCGGACCGTCGGCGCCGACGTCTTCCGGCACGGGTGACGGCCACGCGCAGCACACGGGCTGCGGCGTACGGCACCGGGCGGCGCACGGGGGCGTGCGCCCCGCTCCGAATGGGGCGGGGCGGGACCGCACGCCCCGGTTCAGCGGGCCGGGTTCACGCCCCCGGCTCGGCGGACCTGTCCCGCGCCCGGTTCAGCGCACCGCCTTGAGGTCGGTGATCTTCAGGGTCTTCAGGTCGGACTGGACGTCGATGCGGCTGACCTCCGGGTGCCTGCCGTCGCTCCAGGTGAGCGTGACCCGGCTGGTGGCGTGGCCCGCGCCGGATCCGGTGTAGGCCACCTGCCACTTCACCGGCACGTCCTGCGCGAACAGGATGCCGTCGGCGTGCTCCTTCTTCTCGAAGGCGGCGACCTTCTTCTGCGCGGCGGCGGAGAGGTAGAAGCGGCGCAGGGCGTCGGCGGCGGGGCCGGCGGACTTGTCGTCGGTGGCCCAGACGGCGTCGATGTAGGCGCCGTAGAAGTCGGCCACGCGCTGGGTGACGTTGCGCGGGTCGCCCTGGGCGGAGGTCACGGCGGCGGCCAGGGTGGTGTGGGTCGCGGTGGTCCCGGCGAGAGCGGGGGTCACGGCGGCCAGGGTGAGTCCGCCCGTGAGGACGACGGCGGTCAGCAGGATCTTGCGACTTTGAATGGACATACGTCTCATTCCCCCGGTTTCCGTACGACCAGGCCGATCCCGGCCGTCGACGGACCTTAAGACCGGATTTCCCTCGGGCCGGTTCCGTCTCTCACGCCCTTTTTTGCCCTCGCGTTCCCGGCGCGCGAGGCAGCCGGAGGGTTGCGCCGTGTTCCGGTCGGCTTCCCGCGCGGTTTCGGTCATTCCGCCCCGTCGGACCATCCGGAGAACGGCCCTTCGGGTGATGTACATGGGCTCACGCCACCGGCCGGGCCGCGGCCGCGCCGACCGCGTACGGCCCAGGGGCCCGGCTCCCCTGCCAGCACCGCCGGGTCGGTGACGCCGGTGGGGTCAGGCGCGGTTGTGCGCGAGCAACGCCTCGGCCGCCGCGCGCAGTTGCTCCGCCGCCGTGACGCACGCGGCGACCTGCTGTTCCAGGGTGGGGCCGATCCAGCCGGGGGCAGCCGGACAGATCCTCAGGGTGGCGGCCGTGGCGGTGAGGCGGCGGGCGTAGCCGTCCATGAGGTCGGCGTCGGTGCGCAACGCCTGGGCCTGGGCGAGGAGTTGGCGGGCCGGGGCGGTGGTCGCCCGGGGGGTCTCGGTCACCATGGCGGCTCCCACTCGGCTTCGGTTCGGGACGGGGCCTCAGCGCGGCAGGACGGCGCCGGCGCTGCGGTGGAGCATGAACTGGGGGCAGGTGAGCGCGAACAGGGGCCGGGCCGCGTCGACTCCGAGCCGGCGCAGCTGTCCCGCGAGGGGTTCGGCCGCCGCGGTCTCCAGCCGCAGCCGGACGCCGGTGCCGCGGTGCAGCCGCAGTCTGCCGTGGGCGCGGACCAGGGTGCGCACGGTGCTCTCGCCCCGGCGGCCGTAGAGGATCCAGTCGGGCTCCGGGCAGCGGACGCCCGGGCCCGGCCGGCCCTCGACGGTGATGCCCAGGTTCCGCGAGCGCAGACCGATCTCCCGGCCCATCAGGTCGGCCTCGGCGCTCACCCGCATCACGGGCTGGCTCCAGATCTCCCGGGCGACCACCCGGGCCTCCTCGCTGGTGACGGCGAGCGAGAGGACGTAACGGCCGGTGCGGCGCAGGTCCACGCGGCGCAGCAGGTCCGCGAGGGCGTCGTACGGGCGGGGCCGCCACAGGTCGTCCACCAGGACGGACAGGCAGATCTCGGTGTACGGGCCGATCGTGGTGCAGCGGTGCTCGTACAGCGACAGCACCGCGAGTGCGCGCCGGCCCAGCCGGCTCGGGGTCAGCCAGGTGCCGTCGGGCAGCAGCCCGCGTGCCGCGTCGGCGCGGACGGGATAGCAGAGATGCACGGCGGAGGAGTCGTAGTAGCGCACCGGCACCTCTACGGGCCCGGCCGTGGTGGGGATCGAGGCGGTGGGCAGGGTGAGGAAGGGGTGGCCCTCGGGCGGACGGGTGGCGTCCTTCAACTGGTAGGCCTGGGTGCGCACGATGGGGCCCCGGTAGCGGGCGAGTGCCTCGTCGACGTCCTCGCGGGCGCCGGGGATCACCGTGCGCAGGTGCTCGATGTACTCGCGGAGCAGGTGGCACAGCGGGAACTCGTGGGTGGGCCCCGCATAGTCGACCTCGTGCCAGTTCGGGCGCGGGCCGGACGCGGAGTTCTCGGGGCGGCCGTCGAGGACGGGGAGGACGTCGTGCTGGTTGGTGATGGTGACCACGTGCGTGCGCGGGTCGGCGGGCTTCCTGCTGCCGGCCGGGGAGCCGACGGCGACCACGTGCGTGACCTTGTAGGTGCGGCAGAACTCCTCGTCCCGGGCGAGGTTCAGCAGCGCGGTCCCGCCCTCGCCGTGCCCGACGAGGGCGAGTTCGGCGCCGCGCGGTATGCCGTAGTCGCCCAGGGCGAGCCGGATCGAGCGGGGGCGGGGCGAGTCGGCCGTGAACAGGTTGCGCCAGGCGGCGGCGAAGTCCTGCGGGGAGTCGTTGCGGGGGCGGCCCGGTGCCGTGCCCGGCGCCTGGACGACATACCTCACCACACCGTCGGGTCCGCGCACGTTCTGCACGAGGATCCGCCCGTCGGTGGAGAGCACCTCGATGTTGCGCAGGAACCCGAGGAAGGAGCCCTCGGTGGCGATGAACTGCTTCTCCTGGTCGGTGAGATCGACGGCCTGGACGGCACCCCCGCCCTTGCCCCGGTGCGTGAGACGGGCGACGCCGGTGCCCTGCGGCGGGCCGGCGGACGACTCGCGGCCGCCGACGGCGAGCGCCCAGCCGGTCCCCTCGTCCGGCGGGTCCACGCCCAGCAGGGCGCGTGCGGCGAGCAGTTCGGCCATCAGAGGCGTGAGTCCGGACAGGGCGCGCTGGGCCCCCTTGTCCCGGAACAGCGCGCGCAGGGCCCGTACGGCCTCCCGGTCGCGGTCGGCGGTGACGGCCTCCGTCAGCCGGCGCATGCCCGGATCGCGCTCGAACTCGGGGTGGTCGACGAGTACGGCGGCGATCGAGAGACGCAGCGAGGTGACCGCGACCAGCGCGGCGAGGCTCTCCCTGCCCAGCACCTCGCCGGCCGCACCGAGCACATGTCCCAGGCGGCCCTTCGGGGCCGTGCAGGCCGGGCCGCCGAGGCCCCGCTTGCCGGTCAGGGCCCGCAGCAGCGCCCACTGGGCGGCGAGGCCGGTGCGGGGACGGCGGCGCGCGGAGGCGGTCAGGGCGGGCGCGAACAGCGCGGTGCCGGTGCGCGCGGACACCGCGCGGATGCCCTCGGCGACGTCGGCCACGTCCCGCGCGCACCGGCGCAGCGCCTCCTCGGCGTCCTGACCGCCCGGCGCGGGCCGTCCGGGTGCGTGGCCGTCCGCTCGCATCCGCGACTCCCTCGTTTCGACGTCGCACGACAGTCGGCGTACGACGGGGGACGGGTTACGGCCGTCCCGGCGGGACGCGGCCTTGTGTCCCATCGTCGGCCAGGGGCGCCGGGCCCGCACCTTCACCCATCCAGGCGGACGATGCCCACCGGGGTGCCGGCGCCCGACGCGTCCGGGCGCCGGGGGCACATGTCTCGCGCCCGGCCACCGCACGTGCCCGCTCCGCTCCCCCACCCCGCCCCGCGGCGGACCCCCGTGCCCCGGTCCCCCGAACGGCCGAGGGGTACGAGGACGACGCGGTGGCCGCGGGCACCCTCAGGGCCTCTCGCGTCCGCTCTTGAGCCCTCACGCGCCTGGCATCAGGCCTGCCGCGACCGTGGCGCCCAGTTCCCAGCAGGCCTCGGTGCCGGCCTTGCCGGGCTCGCCGGTGACGGTCACCGGCTCGGCGGCCCGGCGCCAGCCCAGGCCGGTGGTGACGGCCTCGATGGCGCGGACGGCGCCGGTGACGTCGTTGCCCCCGTGGACGTAGTAGCCGAAGGGCCGGCCCCGGGTCTCGTCGAGGCAGGGGTAGTAGATCTGGTCGAAGAAATGCTTCAGCGCGCCCGACATGTACCCGAGGTTCGCCGGAGTGCCGAGCAGATAGCCGTCGGCTTCGAGGACGTCGGAGGCGGTGGCGGCGAGGGCGGCCCGCCGGACGACGCGCACGCCCTCGATGTCCGGGGTCGTGGCGCCGGAGACGACGGCCTCGAACAGCGCCTGGCAGTTGGGCGACGGCGTGTGATGGACGATCAGCAAGGTAGGCACACCCCGCACCCTGCCGTGCGGCCTCGGCCCCTCGCAAACGGCGGGCATCTCGGGCGGCACGGCCGGGCAGGACCCCGTGCACCCCCATGACGGGAGGGACTGCCGTGACCTGCTCGGGTTCGGTGATGTCCGGCCTGTGTCCGCAACCGCTCCCGGCCGGTCACCGGTGCCGGCCGGCGACCGCCGCCGACGCCGGATCGCTGCACCGGATGGTCGTCGCCTGCGAGCGCGCACTGCACGGCCGCGCGCTGACCGACGCCGATCGCGTCGCCGCCGAACTCGCTCCGCCCGGTGCGCAGTCGGCCGCCACCGTGGTCGTGCTCGACCCGGCGGGCGGACCGGCCGGCTGGGCCTGGGTACGGGGGCGACGGGCCAGGGTGGAGGTGCACCCCGGGCAGTTGGGTTGCCGGGGGGCGCCGGTCAGTAGCGCAGGCGTCTGGCCCGCAGGAACATGATCAGGCCGGACAGGGCGAGCAGCGCGCCGAGGGCCGCGGGCCACAGGCGGGCGACGCCGCTCTCCGCCGCATCGCCCTGCGCTGTGCCCGGTCGGGGCTGTGCGGCGACGGGCGGGGCGTATCCGGCGAGGGTGGTCGGGGACGGTACGGACCGGGCGGCGGAGGTGGCCGCGCCGGTCTCCGGTGTCGCGCTCGGGGTGGCGGCCGGCGCAGGTGCCGCAGCGGAGCCGCCGGCGCCGGGGTCGCAGACGCGGCCGGAGTTGATGCAGTCGACCATCTCGCGCATCAGACCCTCGTCGAAGAGGTTGATGAAGTCGCCGTGGTCGGTGACGGGCTTGTGCAGTTGACCGGGGAAGGAGTCGATCGCGAAGAGCGGGACGCTGCGGCCGCCGTCCTCGAGGCTGGGTGCCCGGACGTCGTAGACGACGCGCTGCACCAGCTGCGGGATCGCCCGGAAGCCCGCCGGGCAGGAGCCGTCGGGGGCGGCGAAGGCCACGTGGGTACGGTGGTTGGCGCTGTCGGTGTTGCGGCCGTCCCAGCAGCCCGGGAAGCGGAAGGTGCGCACGACGTCACTGCCCGGCGGGCACAGCGGATACTCGTCCTTCAGCTGCCGGTCCTCGTAACCGGTGCAGCTCCAGGACGCGTTGGCGTTGCCGGGACCGTTGACGAGCGCCTTGGCGTCGCCGGTGACGATGCGCAGCAGCCGGGGCATGGCGGTGACCTTGCCGCGCGGGTTGCCCACGAAGGTCAGCGTGACCTGCTTGGGGGTGACGATCCGGCCGGCGTTGCCCTCCGTGCCGCCGCCCGGGGATCCGGCGTCGCGTTCCTGTGTGCCGTTCTGCAGGCGCAACACGGGCCAGTAGTACGAGGACTTGTCGCCCCGGTCCGCGCAGCTCGTGCTCGCCCTCGCCAGGTCGTCGTCACTGGCGAAGGCGTTGTTGCCCTGGTTGCCGACGTAGTCGTGCATGTGGTGGGCGCCGTTGGAGACGCCGGGTGCCACGATGACGTTGTCGGAGTTGAACAGGCCGTTCGCGTTGACACCGCAGTCGGAGGTGAAGGTGCCGCGCGAGGCACCGGCCTGCTGGGGCGGGCCGGGCAGGCCGGGCTCCGCGGAGGTGATGTCCGCGTAGTCGGAGACGACGGGTCCGTTGCCCCCTTGACCGGCTCCGCTCCCGCCGTGCCCGGTGCCGTCCTGCCCCTGGCCGGCGCCCGCCAGCCGGGCCGTGGTGCTCGGACCGGCGGCAGCCCGGCCGGCGCCCCGGTTCTGGACCGCCGTGGCGCAGACGTCGGCCACGACGAGCCCTGCGCCGCCCAGCATCAGGGCGACCGCCGCGAGGGTCACGCGTCGTGCGCCGGTCGGCCGTCGTGCGCCGGTCGCGCGTCGTGCGCCGGTCGGGCGTCTGCGGCTGGTGCGTGCCAAGGTGGTCCTCTGTGTGTCGCGGGTCCGGATCTGGATCCGGGCCCGGGCATGGAGTCCCCCTTTCCATACGGAGGACGGCTGCGCCGCGTTCAACAGGATCGCGGATTCACCGCTATCTCACAGGAAAAAGCGGTTCCCGTCACTTCCCTCTCGAACGTCACCGCGAACATCACAATTACGTATCGGACATTCCACGCTCCAACCTTCACACGAGGTACACACCTTGGCTAGGTTGACGCGAGGCCGCCCGGCTCAGCCGGACGAAATCGGCCCAACTGCCCTGCGGGGCAAGGAAGGAGCGTGTCTTCCATGGCGCCGGAGAGCCGCGACGAGGTTCGGCAGCGGATCGAATCCCTCTACGACCAGGCCGAGAACGAGACCGGGAACTACAACGCGACCCGGGCCATGGCGGCGGTGACGCGCTCTCGGGGCGTGCCGCTGGCCAAGCGGTCGGGGCGGCGGCCGGATCCCGCGCTCGACGAGATGACGCGGCAGTGGTTCGAAGGTGCCCGCGCCAAGTTCGGCCCGACCGTGCCTGCCATACTCCCCGGCGACCGGCTTCCCGACCGCTCGACGGCTCCGGCCCGTTCCCTGGACCGGCGCGGGGGCGGGGGCGGGGGCGGCGAACGGGACGCCCTGGAGACAGGCCTGCCGGACCGACGTCCCTTGTCGCTGGAACAGGCCCCGGGCCGCCGCGCGGTGGCCGAGCTGACGGCCGGCGGCCCCGCCCTGGATTCCCCGAGCGGACCTCAGACCGAGCTGACCGGCGCCCGCGCGGCACTGCCGGGTCCGCGGCGACCCGAACTGCCGGGCACGGCAACGAATCCGGCCGGCCTCGGCAACGGAGCCGAATGGCCCGGCGGCCCGAGCACACCGGAGTCGAGGACGCCCGGCACACCGGCGGCCACGGCTCTGCCGGGCCTCGGCACACAGGGGGCGACGACGTCGACGGCGCCCGATCCGTGGGGCACGGCAGCCTTGATGACCCCTGGCGCACGGGAATCGGTGACGTCGACGGTCCCCGGCACACAGGGGGCGGCGGCCACGACCACGCCCGGGGCACTGGGTGCCACGGTCCTGTCCACCCCCGACACGCAGGGATGGGCGACCTTGATGACCCCCGGCACCCAGGGGGGAGCAGCCCTGATGACTCCCGGCGCCCAAGGAGGGGCGTCCTTGATGGCACCCGGCGCACTGGAGGCGACGGCCCTGACCACGACCGGGGCACTGGACGCCACGGCCCTGATGACGACCGATGCGCAGGAAGTGGCGGCGGCATCCGGATCGCTGGGAACGGCAGCTCTGATGACGCCCGGGGCACTGGACGCGACGGCCCTGACCACGACCGGGGCACTGGACGCCACGGCCCTGATGACCCCGGGCCCGCAGGGAACCCCGCTCGGCCTCGGTCCCGTGGAGACGGCCGGCCTGCCGGGCGCCGCGCAGCCCGCCGTCCAGGGCACGCCGGTCCCGGAGCCGACGAGTCCGCCCGGCGCCGCCGTGCCGGGCCGTCCCTCCCCCGCCACGTCCAAGGCGAGCAACCAGCGCAAGCTGGCGGCCGCGAGCGACATCCTCTCCCGGCACATCGCCCAACTCTTGGCATCGGCAACGGCCGTACGGCCCGCGCCCGTCACGGCCGCGGCGTCCATGCCCACGCCCGCACAGCCCGGCGCCGCCCAGGTGGCCCACGTGCCGCAGGCAGGCGCGGCCCAGGCCGGCCAGGCAACCGGCCAATGGCAGCAACCGCAGTGGGCAGCGGCGCCGGTCGGGTCCGCGGCGGAACCGCAGGCCCCGGCCGGGACCATCTGGCCGGACGCCGCCACCTCGGCCATCGCCACCGGCTCCTTCCCGTCCCCGGCACTCACCGCACCCGCCACCGACACCGGCCCGTTCCCGCAGCCGGCACTGCTCACGCCCCTCACCGGCTCAGGCGCGTTCCCGTCAGCGGCCGCCAACACCGCCCCGGTTCCCTACCTGACACCCCCCGATCCCGGCACCTCCACCGCCGCGGTCGCATCCCCGGCCCTCCCCACGCCCCTCGGCGACACCGGCTCGCTCCCGTACCCCGGCGGCACCTCGCTCACCGGCACGGGCTCCTTCCAGCCCATGAGCACCGCTGCCGCCGCCGGCACAGGGGCCGGCGTCGCGCAGACGGCGTCGCCTCCCGGCCTCCCCCCCGTCCCCGAGTCGTCCCGGGCCGGGCGAGCCGCCAAGGCCATCGCGTTCGCGCGGGCGCAGATCGGGAAGCCGTGCGTGTGGGGTGCGATGGGACCGGGCTCGTACGACTGCTCCAGCCTGACCCAGGCCGCCTGGAAGGCCGCCGGGGTCACGGTGCCGCGTGCCGCGCACGAGCAGGCGCTGGCCGGTGCCCCGGTCACGCTCGCCGGTGTCGAGCCCGGTGACCTCGTCCTCTTCTTCGACGACGACCGGCACGTGGGACTGTATGTCGGCGCCGGAATGATGGTCCACGCGCCGGGCCCGGGGTCGACGATTCGCGAGGAGTCGATCTACGGCGCCGGAGAGTCGGCGATCCACCGGATCGTCCGGCCCGCCTGACCAGGGGCGAGGCCCTCGGAGCCGCTCACCGTCGGCCTCCCCGCCGCCGAAAGGATCCCTGCGGTCGACCCATAAGGAACCCCTGAACAAGTCATAAGATCACCTTATGGGGTCATAGACCGGACCCGCGTACTAACTTAGGGCTGCCTTAGTTTAGGCTTCTTCCCATTCGAGCCGCCTGTCCACGTTCGAAGGGAACTGATCATGCCGCGCCCCCTGCGGGTAGCCATCGTCGGAGCCGGTCCCGCCGGGATCTACGCCGCCGACGCCCTGCTCAAGTCCGAGGTGGCCGCCGGCCCCGGCGTGTCCATCGACCTCTTCGAGCGGATGCCCGCCCCGTTCGGCCTGATCCGGTACGGCGTCGCCCCCGACCACCCGCGCATCAAGGGCATCATCACCGCCCTGCACCAGGTGCTCGACAAGCCGCAGATCCGCCTGTTCGGCAACGTCGACTACCCGTCCGACATCAACCTGGACGACCTGCGCGACCTCTACGACGCGGTGATCTTCTCCACCGGCGCGACGGCCGACCGCGAGCTGCCGGTCCCCGGCATCGACCTGGCCGGCTCCTACGGCGCCGCCGACTTCGTCTCCTGGTACGACGGGCACCCGGACGTGCCGCGCACCTGGCCGCTCGAGGCCGAGAAGGTCGCCGTGCTCGGTGTCGGCAATGTGGCCCTCGACGTGGCCCGCATCCTCGCCAAGACCGCGGACGAGCTGCTGCCGACGGAGATCCCGCCGAACGTCTACGACGGCCTGAAGGCGAACAAGGCCGTGGAGATCCACGTCTTCGGCCGCCGTGGCCCGGCCCAGGCGAAGTTCAGCCCGATGGAGCTGCGCGAGCTGGACCACTCGCCGAACATCGAGGTCATCGTCGACCCCGAGGACATCGACTACGACGAGGGCTCGATCGAGACCCGGCGCGGCAACAAGCAGGCCGACATGGTCGCCAAGACACTGGAGAACTGGGCGATCCGGGACGCCGGTGACCGCCCGCACAAGCTGTTCCTCCACTTCTTCGAGTCGCCCTCGGAGGTCCTCGGCGAGGACGGCAAGGTCGTCGGCCTGCGCACCGAGCGCACCGCCCTCGACGGCACCGGCAACGTCAAGGGCACCGGTGAGTTCAAGGACTGGGACGTCACCGCGGTCTACCGCGCGGTCGGCTATCTCTCCGACAAGCTGCCCAAGCTGCCCTGGGACCTCGACTCGGGCACGGTCCCGGACGAGGGCGGCCGGGTCATCGAGGAGGGCGGCACCCATCTGCAGTCCACCTACGTCACCGGCTGGATCCGGCGCGGTCCCGTCGGCCTGATCGGCCACACCAAGGGCGACGCCAACGAGACCGTCGCCAACCTGCTGGACGACCACGCGAACGGCCGGCTGCACACCCCGGCCGCGCCCGAGCCGGAGGCCGTCGACGCCTTCCTCGCCGAGCGCGGGATCCGCTACACCACCTGGGAGGGCTGGTACAAGCTGGACGCCGCCGAGCGCGCGCTGGGCGAGCCGCAGGGCCGTGAGCGCGTGAAGATCGTCGAGCGCGAGGACATGCTGCGGGAGAGCGGGGCGTAAGTCCCGGATCGCGTCCGGGCGGGCTGCCTGAAACCGGCTAGGCCGCCCTGGCCGAGCAGGGCGTGCTCGTGCATACGGCCGATCCCGGCAGGCGGGTCCGACACCGAGTCCGGGCCTGTGGACAACTCGGCCCGGACTCAGGCGCGTTCCGCCGGCGCGGGTCAGCGTGCCGTCAACTCCCGGCGGCCGGCGATCGTCAGCACCACGGTCAGCAGGGCGAGTGCGGCCGTCTGGCCGATGCCGCCGACGAGGTACCCGGCGGGCGTCGGCAGCCCGAGCCAGGGGTAGAGGGCGGCGACGCGCACGGCCAGGAGCAGCAGACCGAGCAAGGCGAGGGCGAGGGCACCGCCGCGTGTGCCCGGGTCCGTACGGCGGCCACGCCACAGCAGCCAGCCGAGGGCGCCGAGGGCGAAGCAGTTGGCGGGTGCCCACACCAGATCGGCGGCGCCGGGCAGCAGCACCTGCGACGCACCCGTCAGCACGCAGGTCGCCATGAGGGCCAGGCCGGGGGTGCCGGCGGGCAGCCGGGCGGGGGGCGCGTCGCGATGGTGGGCGGCACACAGCGCGAGGGCCGGCAGCCATGCGAGGAGCACCAGTGTGACGACGAACGCGGGCTCGGAGACGATCGTCGCACCCGTCAGCGAACCGGCCAGCGGCCACAGGCTGGGCAGCGCGGCCACCAGGGCAGCGGTCCGGGCGAGGCGGCGCCGGTCGTGCAGGAGGGCGAAGTAGGCGACGGTCCAGCCCAGCGGCAGGATCCACCCGGCCACGGCGACCGTTCCGGCGACGATGCCGTGGCCGGTGAAGCCCGAGAGGAACATCCGCCGTTCCGCGCCGCCCCGGGTGAAGGTCCAGGTCAGCTGCAGCACCGGTGTGACGACGGCGGAGGCCGCCAGAAGCAGCACCGCGGACAGGGCGAAGAGCCGGACGCCGGATCCGAGCAGGGCGTAGCGGCGCGGAGCCCCGGCGGCACCGAGGCGGCTGCGCACCGCGAGGGCGGCGATGCTCGCCACCTCGCCGAACGTGGGCCGGCTCTGGTCCTGTGTGTCACGGTCGAGGTCCCACAGGTACGTCTCGACCATCTCCTCCTCCCGCTCGCGCCGGTAGTAGGCGGGGAGCAGGCGCAGCACCGTGCGGTAGCGGGCTTCCAGCAGCGTGGTCATACGAAGCCTCCCGCGAGTCCGGGTGCGGTAGGGGGTTCGAGGCCGGACGGGCCGTCGGCGGCGGGACGGGGAGGCGCGCCCGCGCGGCGGCCCTCGGCGATGCGCCGCCTGGCGGCCCCGGCACCGGCGGCCATCCGCTCGGCCTCCGCCTCGAGCGCGGCGACTCCCTCGTCGGTCAGCCGGTAATAGCGCCGCAGCCGGCCCTGCTGGACCTCTTCCCGGTCCAGCACGATCAGGCCGTCCGCGGTCAGCCGGTCCAGCACGCCGTACAGCGTGCCGACCCGCAACTGCACCTCGCCGTCGGACAGTTCCTCGACCTCGCGCAGGATGCCGTAGCCGTGCCGCGGCTGGTCGGCGAGCGCCGTGAGGACGAGGAACGCCGCCCGGGTCATGGTCTTCGCTGTCATGCGGCCAGGATATATCGGCTCGCGATATATATCGAGCAGGCCGAGAGAACAGGGCCCGCCCCAAGCGGATGGATGGGCGGACCCCGTTCACCGGACCAGTGTTGGGTGCCGTGCCAGGGCACGACCATGTGCGCGCGGCGATCACCCGACGCGTTTCTTGCGCCTCCCGGGCGTACGGTGTGCACCCCGTGCGCGGGGTGCACACCCCTTTGCCTCACGCCACCCCCGGCCCCGGACGCCGCGCTGCCCGGCCGAGCGGCGATACTGGGAAGCTCACCCGCCCCCATCAGCAGATTGACTCATGTCGAACTCCGCCACCGACCGCGCTGCCTTCCCGCAGACCCTGTGGGCGGTCCGCGGCCGCCACACCGGTCCCGCCCCCGAGGACGTACTCCGCCGCTCCTTGCGCCGGCGCAAGGAGAGCGGGGACATCGACGACTTCGCCGAACCGCCCGTCCCCGACGGCGCGGCCGGCCGGATCTTCGAGGCGCGCTGGCGGGCCGCCGGCACGGTGACCGTGCGGGCCCGGCTCACCCTCGTACCGCGCGCGGCCCGTCCGCAGGGAACCGAGTGGCGGCTCGTCGCGGAGGCAGAGCGCCCCTGGGACGAGACCTGGCCCTCGCCCGCGACCCTGTTCTGGCCCGAGGGCGGGGCGGGCGAGGGCGAGAACGGCTCCTGGGACCACCACGCCACGGTCGCCGGCCTGCGGCTGCGGCAGGTCAACGCGCTGCCGGAGGACGACAAGGAGATGCGCCGCCGGCTGCGGGACGCGGCCCGGGAGGGGTGGTGCGTCAACGTCGTCGTGCACGAGGCGATGACTCCCGACGAACAGGGCCGGTTGCCGCTGGCCGGGCTGCTGCCGCCCGGCCTGAGGCACCGCGTGGTGGAGCACCGGGCCGCCCCGCACCAGTTCCGCGCCGTCAACTACGCGCTGAAGGACCTCGGGGTCGAGGTGCCACGCGGCGGCGCCGTCCTGCTGCCCCCGGACCCGGCGCCGAAGGGCTACGACGGCGCGGAGCACCGGGTGCGCAGTGTCTTCCTGGACGGTTCCGAGCCGGCCGAACTCTTCGCGGCCCTGCGGCACTTCGCCGCCCAGCCCCGGCCCCTGCCGCCGGAGGCCGAGGAGGCACTGGCCGACCTGCGCGAGAACTGGACGCTGATGACCCTCCAGGAGGAGCTGGAGCGCGAGCGGCGGCTGGTCGCCCGGTACGCCGAGGCGCTGGAGGCGATGACGAAGTCCCGGGACCTGTACAAGGAAGCGGCCGAACAGGCCCTGTCGGCCCTGGAGGCCTACCGGGACGTCCCCGCGCCCGGCCTGCCGCAGCAGCTGCCCGCGCCCCGGACGCCGGGCGCGTTCCAGCAGCTGACGCGGACCTTCGAACGGCTGAGATTCACGGCCGGGGGCCGGCGGCAGCAGGCACCAGCTCCGCAGGGCCCGGCCGGCATCACGCCGACCGCCACACCGAACGTGCCGGCCGATCCCACGGCGACCGGCCCCACGCCGGACGGCCCCCCGGCGGACGGCCCCACGACGGAGGGCGGCTCGGATCCGGCCGACGGCACGGACCGGACACCGTAGCCCCTCCGCCGTAGGGACCACTACCGGGTCCACACCGAAAGGCGCGCACGAGCCCGCCGGAAGGAGGCCGCCTGGACACCACGACGGCCCTGCTGGTGACCGGCGCGGCGGTGCTGCTCGCCGACGCGGTCGGCCTGCTGACCGGGCCCTGAACGGTGTCCGGGTGCCGCATCATGGAGCGATGCAGCCCGAGTTCACCGGGATACCCGGTACGCCGAGCGCGCCGGACGTCGCTGTGGTCGTCGACGTCATGCGCGCGTTCACCGTGGCCGCCTGGGCCTTCCGGCGCGGCGCCGAGCGGATCGTGCTCGCCGGTACGCAGGAGGAGGCCCTGGAGCTGAAGGCCCGTCACCCCGGCTGGCTCGCCTTCCAGGACGGGGTGCCGGTGCCGGGGTTCGACCTGGCCAACTCGCCCGCCCGGCTGCGTTCGCTGGACGTGCGGGGCCGCACCGTCGTGCAGAAGACCACCTTCGGTACGACCGGGGCGCTGGCCGTGGCGGACGCCGGGCTGCTGCTGTGCGCGAGTTTCGTGGTGGCCGGCGCGACCGCCGAGCTGCTGCGGCGGGCCCGGCCCAGGACGGTGACCTTCGTCGTCACCGGGGACGGCGGGCACGCGGAGGAGGATCTCGCCTGCGCCCAGTACATCGCCGACCGCGTCCGCACGGCCGACACCGATCCGGGTCCCTACCTCGAGCGGGCCCGTGACTCCGACGCCGCCGCGCGGCTCGCGGACGGCGCCCGGCGCGGCTGGGCGGGTGTCCATCCCGGGGACGTGGCGATGTGCCTGGAGGCGGACACCTTCCCGTTCGCCATGGCGGCCGCCCGGGTGGACGGCCATATGGTGCTGCGTCCGGTGCACACCGGCGACACGGAACCAGCCCGTCCCACGCACTGAGTCAGCCCACCGGATCAGCCCGCGCCCGCACGGCGGGCGCGACCGGTGACCCGTACGGTCAGCAGCACCACCAAGGCCGCCAGCGCCGTCGCCGCAGCCGCCGTACCGGCGAGCCACCTCGGCGCCAGCGTCATGTCCCACAACCGGGACTGCTCCGGCAGGCCGAGCCGGTCGCCGAGCACCTGCCCGACGGCGAGCACCGCGCCGACGCCGAGCGCCGCGGTCACCGTGCCGAGCCGGACCTGCGCGGCGCGCAGCGGCAGGGCGAGCGCCAGGGCCAGCAGCACGCACAGCCCCGAGGCGACGGGGCCCGCCACGAGGATGCCCTGGGGCAGTCCGGCCCAGGAGCGCGGGGCGTGGGCCACTCCGCACAGGAGGACGAGCAGCGCGGCACCCCGGGCACTCGACACCGCCGCCCGGGAACTGCGGCGGCCTCGGCCCCGATCCGGCGCGGAACGATCCGCCGCCGGCCGGTCCTTCAGGGGCTGGTCCGTGCCCCCCGCACGCCTCACCGTCGCGCCCGCCATGGTCCGGTCCCTCTCAGCCCTGCCCGCCGCAGCCTTGCCCACCGCGGCCCTGTCCGCCGCAACCCTGTCCACCCCTGCCGCCATGGTCCGGTCCTTCTCAGCCCTGTCCACCGCAGCCCTGTCCGCCGCAGCCCTGTCCGCCGCGGCCTTGTCCATCGCGGCCCTGTCCACCGCCGGCCCGGGCCCCATGCACCGGTCCGTCGCGGACCCCAGCGCCATGGACCAGTCAGCCACAGACCCGGCGGCGGCCACACGCCGGTCCTTCACGAAGCTGAGCCCCACCGCCCCCTCGTGCTCCTCCACGGGCCGGCCGTTCGCCCCCTGGTCGTCGGCGAGCCGGTGCTCCGTGAGCCGGTCCGGGATCCGCAGGTCCTGCCCGCCGGTGCCGGGCGCCGCCGTGGCGCCGGGTGCGGGGACGGCCTCGGCGGGCTCGAGGTGGGCGGGGGCGGGCAGCGGGCCGGGCTCGAGCGCGGTGCGGTCCGCCGCCAACCGGCCGATCAGCTCGGCGAGTTCCTCGACGGGCCGGTGGACGGCCGCCGCCTGTACGGCGGTCCGCCCGCAGTGGGGCTCAACGGGCGTGTGGTGCAGCAGCCGTATCAACCGGGTGACGTCCTCCAGGGGACGGCGTTCGGCGGCGGCGCGGATCACCTCGTCGGCGCTGTCGGCCCCCCGGGGCGGCCGGGTGAGCAGGGTGATCAGGCGGGCGAGGTCCTCCACCGGCCGGTCGAGGCCGACCGCGCGCAGCGCGTCGGCCGCGGTCCGGGCGTGCTCGGGCGAACTCTCCAGCAGCGTGATGAGCCGGACGACGTCCTCGAGCGGCCGCTCGGCCACGGCCGAGCGGACCAGGCCGCGCAGGGGATCCCGGTACGGCTCACCGTCGCTGTCGGTACCCGCCGCGTCGGCGGCCCCGGCGTCATGGCGGACGGGCTGCCGCGCCTCCTGGAACCCTTCGGGAAGCGGCGTCGGCGGCAGCGGTGCCGGCGGGGTCAGAAAGTGCGGGAACGGGGTGCTGATGCCGGTGGGGGCCGGGGCGGAGGTCGGGAGGGCGTCCTGCGGACGCGGGGACGAAGAGCAGGTGGTCATCTCGGCTCCAGTCGAAGGGTGCGGCCACCTCTGCGGCCACCTCTGCGCCCCCCGTACGGCCGCAGCAGTACGCCTCCATTAGGAATAGCCGTCCGCCGCCCCCGCCACCTGGGCCTCCTTCTGGATAGGCCAGGTGAGTGGTGCCCGTCTGAGGGTGCATTCCGTGCTGGTCGAGGCGCATTCTTGCTGTGTCAGCCACCCGGAAGGCGCACGGGACGAGGTAGGGCCGATGACTGGGAGCGGCGGCGAGCAACCGGTCCGTACGCGGGCCAGGCTGGCCGTGCTGCTGACCGACGCCTCGACCGGTGCGCTCGGCGCGGCGGGCGGGCGGGTGGCGGGCGTGTACCTGCGCTCGGGCACGCCGGGTCTGCTGCGTCTGGCGGTGCTCGCCGGGCTGCCCGGCCCGCTGTTCCGCCCGTGGTGGCGGCTGCACGTGGCCCGGCCTTTCCCGGTCGCCGACGCCTACCGGCTCGGTGTGAAGGTGGTGCTGGCGAACTCCGCCGAGACGGTGCGCCGGTACCCGCAGTTCGCGGCGGGCCTGCCCTTCCCGTTCGGGTCCGTGCACGTCCCGGTGCCGGGCGGCACCGAGCCGCTCGGTGTGCTCACGGTGCTGCGCCCGGCGGTGGCGGACACCGCGGACGAGCCGCTGGACCAGGAGCTGCTCGGCCGGCTCGCCGAGGGACTCGGCGCGGAGCTGCTCGCACTCGCCGACGGTGACCCGCGCGCGGTCGTCTGGGACGCCGAGCCGCTGTGCGTACGGCCTCCCGGGAGCCGGCCCGCACAGGCCGTCGTAGGCCGGTTCAGCTGGGATCCGCAGACCGGCGCGGTGCGTGCGGACGAGCGGTTGCACGCCCTTCTCGGCCTGCTGCCCGGCGAGTTCGCGGGCACGGCCACGGCGCTCGCGAGCGCCGTGGCCCCCGTCGAGGCGGACCGGATCCTGGCCGCGCTGCGCGAGACCGCCGCGGGCAAGCCGCCCGGCGCGCCGCTGAGCCTGCGGGCGCGGGACGGCACGGCCCGGCTGCTGGACCTGTGGCCGGCGGCGGAGGATGCGGCGGCCGGGCTGGTCGGCGGGGTGGTCGTGGACCCCTCGCCCGCCGCGGCCGCGGACGGCGCGGCCGACCTGCTGCCGCAGGGCGTGTTCTGTCTGGACCGGCTCGGGCTGATCGTGTATGCCAACGAGGCCGTGGCCCGGTTCGCGGGACAGGAGCGCGGGTGGCTGCTCGGGCGGACACTGTGGGAGGCGATGCCGTGGCTGGCCGGGCCGCCGTACGACGATCACCTGCGTGGCGCGCTGCTCGCCTCGGATCCGGTGCACTTCCATGTGCAGCGCCCGGCCGGTGCCGGTGCGGAGGCCGGCGGGGGCGACTGGCTCGCCGTGGCGGTGCATCCCGGCGCCGACCTGCTGACCTGCACACTCGCCCCGGCCAGCCGCATGGACGCTCCGGCCGGGGCCGTCCCTGCGGCGCGGCTGCCCACGGAGCAGGCCGAGCACTCGATGGCGCCGCTGTACCGGCCGATCGCGCTGGCCATCGCGCTGACGGACGCGGTGACCGCCCGCCAGGTGTCGGCGGTGGTCATGCAGGAGCTGCTGCCCGCGTTCGGCGGCCGGCGGCTGGCCATCTACCTGCTGCAGGACCGGCATCTGTACCTGGCCTGGGAGAGCGGCTTCCCGCAGGGGTTCCTCACCCCGTTCGAGGGGACCGGGCTCGATGCGCATCTGCCCGGCGTGGAGACCCTCACCACGGGCCGGCCGCTGTTCTTCGAGTCGATGCAGCAGCTGACGGCCGCCTACCCGGGCATCCCGCTGGACGCGGACGAGGGCGCCCGTGCCTTTCTTCCGCTGATCGCCTCCGGCCGTCCGGTCGGCTCGTGCATCCTCGGCTTCGACCGCTCGCGCCGCATCAGCGCCGAGGAACGCAGTGTCCTCACCGCGCTGGCCGGGCTGATCGCGCACGCCCTGGAGCGGGCGCAGCGCTACGACAGCGAGGCGGCCCTCGCCCGGGGCCTGCAGCAGGCGCTGCTGCCGCACCGGCTGTCGGCTCATCCCCGGGTGGAGACCGCGGGCCGGTACCTGCCGGGCACACAGGGCATGGACGTGGGCGGGGACTGGTACGACGTGGTCGAGGCCGGTGACGGGATCGCGCTGGTGATCGGCGATGTGCAGGGGCACGGGGTGCAGGCGGCGGCCACGATGGGGCAGCTGCGCAGTGCGGTGCGCGCGTTCGCGCTGGGCGACCGGCCGCCGGACGAGGTGATGAGCGGCACCAACCGCCTGCTGATCGATCTCGACCCCGGCCAGTTCGCCAGCTGCTGCTACCTGCGGCTGGACCCGGCCACCGGCCAGGCCCGGGTCGCCCGGGCGGGGCATCCGCCGCCGCTGCTGCGCTGCCCCGACGGCCGCACCCGGCTGCTGGACATTCCCGGCGGGGTCGTCCTCGGTGTGGATCCGGACGCCCGGTACCCGGTGGCCGGGCTGCTGCTGGAGCCGGACGCGATCCTCGCCCTGTACACGGACGGGCTGGTGGAGCGGCCGGGTGCCGACATCGACGACGGCATCACCGCGCTGCGCCTCGCGCTCTCCCGGGCCGGGGCGGTGGCCGGGCGGCGCGGCGGGAGGTCGCTGGCCGGGGTCGCCGACCGGCTCACCGCCATCGCCCGGCACGCCACCGACCGCCCCGACGACGTGGCGCTGCTGCTCGCCGTCCGCCGTTCGGCTCCCCCGCGCGGGCCGTGACCGAGGCGCGCCGCAGGGGACGGCGGCCGTCACCCCAGGTGACGCTCTCGCTTCAGGACGCCGGGCAGTGTAGACATGGGCACATGGTGCGACTGTCCGGCCGGTCTGCGACCCGGCCGCCCCGAGCGTCCGGGCCCCCGCGCGCACCGAAGGGCCCGGCGTCGGACGGCCCGGGCAAGGGCGGCGGCCGGGCGGGCGCGCTGCGGGCGGCCGTGACCGGGCGTAGCGTGGCGGGCCAGGTCTTCCTGCTCCAAGTGGTGATCGTGCTGCTGCTGATCGTCGCGGCGGTGGTGGCGCAGGTGCTCCAGGTGCAGCGCGACAGCGACACCGAGGCACAGAACCGTTCGCTCGCGGTCGCCCAGTCGTTCGCCAACGCGCCCGGCACGGCGGCCGCGCTGCGCACCCCGGACCCGACGAAGATCCTGCAGCCGAGGGCCGAGGCCGTGCGCAAGTCGACCGGCGTGGACTTCGTCGTCGTGATGAACACCGACGGCATCCGCTACACGCACCCCAAGCCGGACCGCATCGGCAAGAAGTTCGTCGGCACCATCGCCCCCGCGGTGGCCGGCGGCACGGTCACCGAGCACGTCAACGGCACGATAGGGCCACTGGTGCAGGTCGTGGTGCCGGTGAAGGACTCCGCCGGCAAGGTGGTGGGCCTGGTCTCGGCCGGGATCACCACGGCGCACGTGGGCGGGACGGCCGCCCAGCAGCTGCCCCTGCTGCTCGCGGCGGCAGCGGCGGCCCTCGCGCTGGCGACCGCCGGCACGGCCCTGGTCAGCAGACGTCTGCTGCGCCAGACGCATGGCCTTGGGCCGTACGAGATGACCCGGATGTACGAGCACCACGACGCGGTGCTGCACGCGGTCCGCGAGGGTGTGCTGATCGTCGGTGACAACGGCCGGCTGCTGCTCGCCAACGACGAGGCGCAGCGGCTGCTGGACCTGCCCAAGGACGCCGAACGGCGCAGTGTGCTGGAGCTGGGTCTGGACGACGAGACGGCGGCGCTGCTGGCCTCCGGGCGGGTGGCGACGGACGAGGTGCACCTGGTCAAGGACCGGCTGCTGGCGATCAACCAGCGGCCCACCGACGTGCGCGGCGGCCCGGCCGGCAGTGTCGCCACGCTGCGCGACTCCACCGAGCTGCGGGCCCTGCTGGGCCGGGCGGAGGTGGCGCGCGAGCGCCTGAACATGCTGTACGAGGCCGGGGTGGGCATCGGTACCAGCCTGGACGTGACCCGTACCGCGGAGGAGCTGGCCGAGCTGGCCGTGCCCCGGTTCGCGGACTTCGCGACGGTGGACCTCTTCGAGGCGGTGCTGCACGGGGAGGAGCCGCGGCCGGGCACGGCGCTGCGCCGTACGGCGGCCGCCGGGGTGCGCAAGGACACCCCGCTGTACCCGGTCGGCGAGCGCATCCGGTTCGTGGCCACCTCGCCGCAGGCGCGGAGCCTGACCACGGGGCAGTCGGTCGTGGTGCCCGTGCTGCGGGACGCGCCCGGCTGGCGTGCGCAGGACCTGGAGCGCACCGACCAGGTGCTGGAGTACGGCATCCACTCGCTGATCACCGTGCCGCTCAGGGCGGGCAGCCTGGTGCTGGGGGTGGCCAACTTCTGGCGCTCGGAGAAGCCGGAGCCGTTCGACTCCGAGGAACTGGCGCTCGCCGAGGAGCTGGTGGCACGGGCGGCGGTGTCCATCGACAACGCCCGCCGGTACACCCGTGAGCACAGCATGGCGGTCACCCTGCAGCGCAGTCTGCTGCCGCGCACGCTGCCCGAGCAGGGCGCGCTGGAGATCGCCTACCGCTATCTGCCGGCGCAGTCCGGGGTGGGCGGCGACTGGTTCGACGTGCTGCCGCTGTCCGGTGCCCGGGTGGCGCTGGTGGTGGGGGACGTGGTGGGGCACGGGCTGCACGCGGCGGCCACCATGGGCCGGCTGCGTACGGCGGTGCACAACTTCTCCGCGCTCGATCTGCCGCCCGACGAACTCCTCGGTCTGCTGGACGAGCTGGTGGGCCGGATCGACCAGGACGAGACCTCCGTCGACGGCTCGGCCGCGATCGCCGGCGCGACTTGTCTGTACGCGGTCTACGACCCGGTCTCGCGGTGCTGCACCGTGGCCCGGGCCGGTCATCCGCCGCCCGCGGTGGTGGGGCCCGACGGCAGCGTGGAGTTCCCGGAGGTGCCGGCGGGTCCGCCGCTGGGGCTGGGCGGGCTGCCGTTCGAGACGGCCGAGCTGGAGCTGGCCGAGGGCAGCCGTCTGGTGCTGTACACGGACGGGCTGGTGGAGGACCGCGACCGGGACATCGACGAGGGTCTCGAGCTGCTGCGCGACGCCCTGCACCGCACGCCCGGCGCCTCGTCGGAGGAGACCTGCCGCACCGTGCTGGAGCGGCTGCCGGCCCGGCCGGACGACGACGTCGCGCTGATCGTCGCCCGTACCCGGGTGCTCGGCCCCGACCGGGTCGCCGAGTGGCAGGTGCCGTCCGACCCGGCGGCGGTGTCGCAGGTGCGGGCCTCGGTGACCCGGCAGCTGGCCGACTGGGGGCTCGAGGAGCTGGACTTCACGACGGAGCTGATCCTGAGCGAGCTGGTCACCAATGCCATCCGCTACGGGCGCGGCCCGATCGGGGTACGGCTGCTGCGCGACCGCACGCTGATCTGCGAGGTCTCCGACCGCAGCACGACCTCGCCGCATCTGCGGTACGCGGCGACGACCGACGAGGGCGGCCGGGGTCTGTTCCTGGTCGCGCAGCTCGCCGATCGCTGGGGCACCCGCTACTCCCCCAACGGCAAGATCATCTGGGCGGAGCAGCCGCTGCCGTAGACCCCCTGGACACGGTGTGCGGGAACCGTGAAGGGGCGCTCGCGGTCCGGCCGGACCGCTGTCCGCCGGTGTCCAGCGCCTGAGCCCGGGCGACGCCGCCGGCCCGTCAGCCGAGGGCGCGGTCGAGGTTGAACGCGGCGCTGATCAGGGCCAGATGCGTGAACGCCTGCGGGAAGTTGCCCTGTTGCTCGCCGGTACGGCCGATCTCCTCGGCGTACAGGCCGAGATGGTTGGCGTAGGTGAGCATCTTCTCGAACGCCAGCCGGGCGTCGTCGAGCCGGCCGGCCCGGACCAGGGCCTCGACGTACCAGAAGGAACAGATGGAGAAGGTGCCCTCGTCGCCGCGCAGCCCGTCGGGACTGGCCTGGGGGTCGTAGCGGTAGACCAGGGAGTCGGAGACCAGGTCCTCGCCGAGGGCGTCGAGGGTGGACAGCCACTTGGGGTCGGTCGGGGCGACGAACTTGGCGAGCGGCATCATCAGCAGCGAGGCGTCGAGGACGTCGCCGCCCTCGTACTGCACGAAGGCGCCGCGCCGCTGCAGCCAGCCGCCGTCCATGATCCGCCGGTAGATCGCGTCGCGGGCCTGGCCCCAGCGGAGCAGTTCGGCGGGCAGTCCGCGCCGGCGGGCGAGGCGCATGGCCCGCTCGATGGCGACCCAGCACATCAGCCGCGAGTAGGTGAAGTTCTTGCGGCCGCCGCGGGTCTCCCACACCCCCTCGTCGGGCTGGTCCCAGTGGGCGCACACCCAGTCGACCACGTGGCACACGTCGTCCCACTGGCCGCTGGAGATCGGCTGGGCCCACTTGTCGTAGAGGTAGATCGAGTCGATCAGGGCGCCGTATATGTCCAGCTGGAGCTGGTCGGCTGCGGCGTTGCCGACGCGGACCGGGGCGGAGCCGAGATGGCCCTCCAGGTGCGGCAGCACGCGCTCGGGCAGGTCGGTGCGGCCGTCGATGCCGTACATGATCTGCAGCGGCGCGGTGTCGCCGCCGCAGCCGCAGGGGCTGACGTGCGTGGTCAGGAAGCGCATGAACGCCTCGGCCTCGCCGCTGAAGCCGAGCCGCAGCAGTGCGTAGACGGCGAAGGCGGCGTCGCGGACCCACACATACCGGTAGTCCCAGTTGCGCTCGCCGCCGAGCTGCTCGGGCAGGCTGGTGGTGGGGGCGGCGACGATGGCGCCGGTGGGGGCGTAGGTGAGCAGCTTCAGCGTGAGGGCGGAGCGGTGCACCATCTCGCGCCAGCGGCCCCGGTAGCGGGACTGGTGCAGCCAGCGGCGCCAGTAGGCGACCGTGGCGTTGAACTCGTGCTCGGCCTCGGCGCGGGCGCAGCCGCGGGGGGCCACCTCGTCGCCGACCTGGTCGAGGGCGAACACGGCCGTCTCGCCCTCCCCGAGCTTGAAGTCGGCGTGCGCGTCCCGGTCGTCGCACTCCAGGTCGACCGTGGAGGTCAGCGCCAGGGACTGCACGGCGGACTCGAAGACCACGGTGCCGTCGGCGGCGCTCAGGGTGTGCGGGACGGCGCCGTAGCCGAAACGCGGGGCCACCAGCACCCTGAAGGGCACGGTGCCGCGGACGCAGACCACGCGCCGGATCAGCCGGTGCCGGCCCGCCTCGCCCGTGCCGTCGGAGGTCACCGGCATGAAGTCCTGCACCTCGCCGACGCCGTCCTCGGTGAAGAAGCGGGTGATCAGGACGTTGGTGTCGGGGAAGTAGAACTGCTTGGTGCGCGCGGGCACGGTGGCGGCCAGCTCGAAGCAGCCGCCGCGCTCGGCGTCGAGGATGGCCGCGAAGACACTGGGGGCGTCGAAGGACGGACAGCAGTACCAGTCGATCGTGCCGTTGGTGCCGACCAGGGCCACACTGCGCAGGTCTCCGATGAGTCCGTGCTCGGCGATCGGCAGATAGCGCGGGCCGGGGCGGACATCCTCGGTGAACGGGGTCTCGGCCATCGGCGGCCTCCCGGTGTGCGGTGCGAGATGTTTTCCAGCTTAGGAGCGAGTGCTCTCCGGTGGCGTGGGAAGGCGGTGCGGGGAATGGTGAGAGTGTGCCCCGTTCGGAGGCACCGGCACGGATGCGGTCATCCGGACCGAGGAGGAGGCATCATGTCGACAACCACACCCGACGAGTCCCGGTCGTCCGACGACCACTGCACCCCGGACGCCCTGCTCCACAGCGCTCCCTCCAGGGGCGTCACCCCGGAGGACCTCGCGATGGCGGCGGGCAGGGACGTCACCCCGAAGAACCTCGACTGGGCCCGCCGCAAGCTGGAGACGGACCCGAAGGCCGTCGAGAAGCTGCTGCCGTAGGGCGTCCGGGGAGGCCGATCCGAAGGCGCGGAGCCGCATCCGGCGCGCGGCTCCGCGATCCCCTCGTGCCACGGACCGGAGCCGGAGCCGGGGCCCGGCTCCGGCTCCGGTCCGGCATGCTCGTCACCGGCCGCAGGATCCGGATCCGGCGGTCGGCGGGCCGCCGTCGCCGCCGCTCCCGGGCGGCCCGGTCAGTCGGCGCTCTGTTCCGCCAGGCCCGCGGTCCACTTCTCCTCGATGCGGCCCGCCTTCCAGATCAGCAGGGCGACGGCCCAGGTGGCGAAGAAGAGGCCGACGATGACGAAGCCGACGGTGTTGAGGTCGAGTCCGGAGATCCAGTCCCAGAAGGCGCCGTGCAGGTGCAGCTTGTCGGCGAGCAGGCCGAGGAGTTCGACGGTGCCGATGATCAGGGCGACGGCGACGGACAGGCCGGTGATGGTGAGGTTGTAGTAGACCTTGCGGACCGGCTTGGAGAACGCCCATTCGTAGGCGAAGTTCATGAACGAGCCGTCGATGGTGTCCAGCAGCGACATGCCGGCCGCGAAGAGCACCGGCAGGGTCAGGATGGCGTACCAGGGCAGGCCGGAGGCGGCGCCCGAGCCTGCGAGGACCAGCAGGGCGATCTCGGTGGCCGTGTCGAAGCCGAGGCCGAACAGCAGGCCCAGCGGGTACATCTGCCACGGCTTGCGGATCGAGCCGGTGACGCGGCCGAGCAGGCGGTTCATGAATCCGCGGTTGTTGAGCTGGTGCTCCAGCGCGGCCTCGTCGTACTGGCCCGAGCGCATCGTGCGGAACACCTTCCAGATGCCGGCCAGGATGACGAGGTTGATGCCGGCGATGAGGTAGAGGAAGGCGCCGGAGACCGTCGTACCGATCAGGCCGGTGACCTCGTGCAGGCGGGAGTTGTCGTCGCGGACCGGCCCGGCCAGGCTCTTCAGGCCGAGCGAGAGCAGCAGCGACAGGCCGAAGACGATGCTGGAGTGGCCGAGGGAGAACCAGAAGCCGACCGAGAGGGGGCGCTGGCCCTCGCCCATGAGCTTGCGGGTGGTGTTGTCGATCGCCGCGATGTGGTCGGCGTCGAAGGCGTGCCGCATGCCGAGGGTGTAGGCGGTGACGCCGATGCCGATGCCGAAGGACTCCTTGCCGACGCTGAAGTGCTGCGGCGCGATGATGCCGACCAGGGTGCCCCAGCCGATGACGTGCAGCGCGAGGACGAAGCCGGCCATCCCGCCGACCCTGATCCACTCCTGCCGCGTCATGGAGCCACGGACGCGCTGCCAGGCCGATTTCCTGCGGTCGGCCTGGGCGGGGAGGGACGGAGCGGAACCAGGGGCGGCCGTCATCGGGAGGGTCATCCTTCGGTGGTGCGGGTACGGCTGCACAACGCAGCCCTGCGCTATCCAACCGCACTTGCAACCGATGCGCAATAAGCCGGACGGCATGGGTCAGGCGGAGAGCATGCCCCGGCCCAGCCAGTCCTTCGCGTCCCTCACGCCGGGCAGGGCGAAGAAGTAGCCGCCGCCCGTCGGGGAGATGTAGTCGACGAGGGGCTCGTCGATCAGCCGGGTCTGCACGGCCTCGAACTGGCGCTTGACGTCCTGGTTGTAGCAGCAGAACGCCAGGCCCATGTCGAGGTTGCCGACGTTGTCCACGCCCCGGTCGTAGTTGTAGCCGCGGCGCAGGATGCGGGAGCTGTCGCTCTGCGCGGTGCGCGGGTTGGCGAGCCGGATGTGGGCGTCCAGCGGGATCGCGTTGCCCTTCGGGTCCTTGGCGTACTGGGGGATGTCGGTCTCCTTGGCGCCGTCGAGCGGGGCGCCGGTGTCCTTGCGCCGGCCGAACATCTTCTCCTGCTCGCTCAGCGAGACCCGGTCCCAGAACTCCACCAGCATCCGGATGATCCGGATCACCTGGTAGCTGCCGCCCGTGGCCCAGGCCGGCTCGCCCTGGCCGTCGCCGACCCAGATCAGCTTGTCCGTCTCACGCGCGGAGGTCACGTCCGGGTTGGCGATGCCGTCCTTGAAGCCGAGCAGGTTGCGCTGGGCGCCGGTGGGGCGGGGGGCGTTCTGGAAGCCGTCGATGCGCCACTTGATCTGCATGGCGCCGCGCGTGTGCCGGGCGATGTCGCGCAGCGCGTGCAGCACGGTGTCCGTGCTCTGGGCGCAGATCTGCAGCGACAGGTCGCCGTGGCACTCGGCCGCGTTCAGGTTGTCGTTGGGGAAGGTCCGCATCGGGGTGAGCCGGGCCGGCTTGGCCTTGGCGAGGCCGAAGCGGTCGTCGAAGAGGGAGGCGCCGACACCGACGGTGACCGTGAGGCCGTCGGAGGGGACCTCGGGGCCGAGGATGCCGTTGTCGGAGGGCGGCGCGCCGACACCGAGGTCGGCCGGGGCGCCCCCGGAGGTGAGGAAGCGGGCTCGCTCGGTGATGGTCCTCAGCAGGTCGGCCAGGCCCCGCCGGTTCTCGGCTATGACGTCCAGGGAGACGAAGGTGGCGGCGGCCGGCGCGGGGGTGACGATCCCGGCCTGGTGGGCGCCGTGGAAGGGGATCCTGGCACTGCTGTCGGCGTTCGAGGTCTGCGCCTCGGCGGTGCCGCCGCTCTCACCGAGGGCGAAGCCGCCGCCGGCCAGGACCGCTCCGGCGGCACCGGCGCCCAGCGCGGTCCGCACGAAGGAGCGGCGGGCGGGGCCGGCGGGGCAGGTCGGCTGGTCGGCGGTCGGCATCGGTGGGTTCCCTTCGGAGTGCGGGTGCGCGGCGGTGGTCGAACGGGCCGCCGGATCGGCCGGCGAGCGGTCTGCGGGCCGGTTCATCAGGCGGACTTCCGGATCTCGAGCAGGTCCGGGATCGGGGCGAGGTCCTCCAGCAGCTGTCCGGTGGCGCCGTTCAGCCGCTGCCGGTCGGCCGGGGCCAGCTTGTCGACGCCGGTCCAGTGGTCGCCGTCGTGGGCCGCGTCCAGGAGCTTCTGCACGCGCGCGAGGTCCGCGTCGACCGTGGGGAGCAGCTTGGGCGCGCGCGTGGTGAGCAGCGGCCTGAGGACGGTGAGCAGCTCGCGGGTGCCGGAAAGGTTGGCGTCGGCGGTCGCGAGGTTGGTGCCGCTGCCCTCGTCGGTGTCGCCGGTCAGCTCGAACTGGAGGGTGTTCTCGAGGATCTCGTGGGCGCGCAGCGGCAGGTCGCCCGGGTCGAAGTCCTGGCCCGGGAACGCCTTCTGGAGCCCGGCGGTGTCGGTGGCGAGCTGCTGGGCGGGGCCGGTCAGCTCCGTGGCCGGCTGGCCGTGCCACAGGCCGTACTCGATGCGGTGGAAGCCGGTGAAGTCCTTGTCGTCGACGCCGCCCGGCAGTCCGTCGGCCCGGCCGTTGATCCTCTTGTCGAAGTCCTCGAAGGTGCCGTAGGCAGCGCCGAGCGAGGAGTAGGTGCGGTGGGCGGTGAGCCAGTCGGTGCGCGCCTTGTCCAGGTGGTTGCCCCGGATGTCGTCGGCGAGGGTGCGGGTCTGGCCGGCCAGGGTGGCCAGGCCCTGGCCGACGTACGTCTTGTACGCCTTCAGGGGCGTGGCGAGGTCCTGCTCGGAGACGGGGACGACCGGCTTGGCCGCGCCGCCGCCGGTGACGGTGACCGACTTGGAGGTGACGGCCTTGCCGCCGGTGGGGACGCAGCGCCAGGCGTAGGTGCCGCCGGCGACGGTGGCGACGAGGTCACGGGTGGTACCGGGGGCCAGGCCCTCGATCTCGCCGTAGACCGCGTTGGTGGACGGGTCGACAAGGTACACCTCGGAGGTCTTGCCGCCGGTGTTCTTCATCTGGAAGGTCTGCCGGCCCGGCTTGGGCGCCGTGAAGCCCTTGCCGCACTCGCTCTCGGAGACGGCGACGGTCTGGTCCCCGGCGGGCTTGGGCCGGGAGAAGGCGACGACGAGTCCGGCGATGACGGCGGGTACGGCGACCACGGCGGCCGGCACCACCCACACCGGCCGGCGCCGCGCGGGCCGCTCGGCCTTCGCCTCCCGCTCGGGGCGTTCCTTCGCCGGCTTCGGAGCCCTGGCCCGCACACCGCGCACGAACAGGGTCATCACGACGGCCAGGTAGGCGACGTAGGCCACTACCTGGAGCCAGGTCATGGTCGGGGTGAGGTTGAAGACGCCCTGGACCAGGGTGCTGTACCAGGAGCCGGCGTCGACGCTGCCGGCGAGGTCGAACGCGTAGGCGGTGTTGCCGGGCAGCACGCCGCCTTCCTGCAGGTCGCGCAGGCCGTAGCCGAGGACGCCGGCCGCGATGACGATCAGGACGACGCCGGTGGCGGTGAAGAACTTCGTCAGGTTGATCTTCAGCACCCGGCGGTACAGGCCCCAGCACAGGCCCGCCGCGAGGACCAGGCCGATGCCGGCGCCGGTCATCGGGCCCGCCGACTCGCCGGCCGCCCGCGCGGTCGTCCACAGGAACAGGGCGGTCTCCAGGCCCTCACGGCCGACCGCGAGGAAGGAGGTGAGGATCAGCACGCCCGAGCCCATGGCGAGGGCGCCGGTCACCTTCTCCTTCAGCTCGCCGGACAGGCTGCGGGCCGAGCGGCGCATCCAGAACACCATGGCGGTGACGAACGCGACGGCGATCACGCTGAGGGTGCCGCCGAACGCCTCCTGGGCGGTCGCGGGCATGGACGCGGCGGTGAAGGTGAGCACCGCGCCGAAGCTCATGGCCAGCGCGATCGCGGCCAGGACGCCGGTCCACACCTGGGAAAGCCGCGAGCGCGCCTCGGCCCGGACCAGGGTGGCGACCAGGATGGAGACGATGAGTCCGGCTTCGAGTCCCTCCCTCAATCCGATCAGGAAACTCGGAAACGCGTCGTCCCACATGACCTGCGGCCCTCCCAGACTTACTTAGTGAAGGCATGCCTAACCTTCGCGGACCATCATGACCACGGCCATGTAGTCAGTCAGTCACGAAATGGCAATGTACAGGTAAAGGCCGGGAACGATCGGCGGCCCGCGTTCGTTTCCGGTCCGGTCGAACGTCTACAAATATGTAGTCAGAGGTAGTTGATGGAAGCCGCAGAAAGCCGAAGAAAGGGCGTACGGCGATGGCCACTCCCCCACACCTGGCGTCGCAGCTCGCGGTCAATGTGCTCGACGCCCACTCGCTGCTCGCCGCCTTCGGCGTGCTCGGCGTCGGCGTGGTGCTCTTCGCCGAGACCGGCCTGCTGATCGGGTTCTTCCTGCCCGGGGACTCGCTGCTGTTCACCGCGGGCCTGCTGTGCACGGGAGCAGCCGACCGCGGGGTGCGCCTCTCCCTCGGTCCGCTGCTCGTCGCGGCGGCCGTCGGCGCCCTGGCCGGCTCGCAGTGCGGATTCCTGCTCGGCCGGAAGGCGGGCGGCGCACTGCTGGCCCGGACCCGGTCGGCGAAACTGCGCGAGGGCGCACAGCGCGCCGAGGAACTCCTCGAGCGGTACGGCCACGCCAAGGCCATCGTGCTGGCCCGCTTCGTCCCCGTGGTGCGCACGGTGCTCAACCCGATGGCGGGCGCCCTCGGTGTGCCGGCGAGAACCTTCACCGTCTGGCAGACGGTGGGCGGCCTCGTGTGGAGCCTCGGCCTCACCCTCGCCGGTTACGCGCTCGGCTCCTCGATCCCGAACGTCGACAAGTACCTCCTGCCGGTCATCGCGCTGATCGTCGTCGTGTCCCTGCTCCCGCTCGCCGCCGAGCTGCTGCGCTCCCGCAGGACCGCCAGGGAGGGAGCCTGCGGATGAACCTCGCGCTGAGGGACCCGTCCGCCGGACGGCTCCGCACGGACGTACTGGAGCAGCCGGGCGCCGGGCCGCGCCCGCTGCAGGTGTCATGAACCGCGCGAGGTTCACGGAGCACGCGGGCACCGTCGCCCTGGGCGCCTGGATGGCGTTCGCGGCGCTGGCCGCCGTGCTGATCAGCGACCAGGGCGCCCCGCTGTACCTGGACCGGGCCCTGTTGCACTGGAGCGTCGGGCACCGCCCCCCGGTGGCGGTCGCGGTGGCGCGCGGCCTGACCGATACGGGCACGGGTGCCGTGCCGTACGTCCTGGCCCTGCTGGCCGCGGTCATCGCGGGGCGCACCGTACGGCAGCGGCTGCTGGCCGCACTCCTCGGCGTGGTCTGCCTGGGGGCCGCCCAGGCGGTGCGCTACGGCGTGATGGACCTGGTCGCCCGGGCCCGGCCGCCGCAGTACGACTGGCAGACGCACGCCTCCGGCTGGTCGTTCCCCTCCGGCCACACCACCACGAGCGCCCTGACGGCAGGGCTGCTGATCCTTGCCGTCGGCATACGCGCCCCGCGGGGCCGGACCGTGCTCGCCGCGCTGGTCGCCGTGTGGGGGGCCGCGGTCGGACTGACCCGCGTCTACCTGGGTGTGCACTGGTTCACCGATGTGATCGGCGGCTGGCTGTTCGCCGCCGGCTGGCTCGCCCTGTCCGTCTGCGCGGTGGCCCGGTGGCTGCCCGCGCGTCATCTGCCCGGTGCCCCGTGGCCGGGCAGATCCCGTCCCAGCGATCCGGCCACCGGGCCGGTGGAGAGTCATGCGCCCAAGGATCCTCATCGTCGAGGACGATCACGCCCTGCGTGACGTGCTGCGCCGTGGTCTGCACGACGAGGACTTCGACACGGTCACGGCGCCCGACGGCGCCACCGCCCTGCGACTGGCGACGCCGGACGTGTCCGCCGTCGTGCTCGATGTCGGCCTGCCCGACGCCGACGGCCGCGACGTCTGCCAGGCGATGCGCGCGGGCGGATTCCACGCCCCGGTCGTCTTCCTGACCGCGCGGCGCGGGCTGACCGACCGGCTGTCGGGCTTCTCGGCCGGCGGCGACGACTACCTGCCCAAGCCCTTCCATCTCGCCGAGCTGGCCGCCCGGCTGCGCGCCGCCCTGCGCCGGGCCGCACCCCCGGCCGCGCCCACCGCCGCGGGCGGTCTGGTGCTGGACGCCGTCCGGCACGGCGCCACCGTGGACGGCAGCCGCGTCGACCTCACCCCCACCGAGTTCCGGCTGCTGGCCGCGCTCACGGCGGCGGGCGGGGAGCTGGTGCGCCGCCGCGATCTGCTGCGCGCCGGCTGGCCGGAGGGGGCTCAGGTCAGCGACAACACGCTGGACCAGTATCTGACCCGGCTGCGCCGCAAGCTGCGCGCGGCCGGCAGCGAGCTGACCATCACCACGGCCCGCGGCATCGGTCACCGCCTGACATGAGGTCCCCCGCACCCGTCCGCCCGCTCCGCGCCCGGCTCGCGCCGCGCACCCTGCGCGGGCGGCTCTCCCTGGTCGCGCTGACCACGGCCGCGCTGTTGATGGTGATCCTCACCGTGGTGTTCAACACCGTGGTCCGCCACCGCCTCCAGCGGGAGGCGGACGACGAACTGCACGCCCGGGCGGCGGCCGTGGCCGCCACCGTCGACGCGCGGCACGACCGGGTGCGGGTGCTGGAGACCTCCGGCGACCGGCTCCTGGACACCAACGCCTGGATCTACGCCGGCGGCCGGCTGCTGGAGCAGCCCCCGTCCGGGGCCGGTGAACTCACCCGCGCCGCCGGCACTCTGGCCGCCCGGGGCGGGCGCGACTGCCGCACGGTGCACGGCCCCGACACGGTACGGCTGTGCGCGGAGCCGGTGCCCGGTGCCGCGGCGCGGGCCACCGTGGTCACGGCACTGGACCTCGCGCCGTACCGCAGCTCGGCCCGGACGCTGCTGCTGGGCTCGTTCGCGCTGGACGCGGTGATGCTCGCCTGCACCTACGCGCTGACCCGGCTGGCGGTGCGGCGGGCGCTGCGGCCGGTGCGCACCATGACGGACCAGGCGACGCAGTGGAGTGCCGTGGGGTCCCAGGAGCGTTTCGCGGGCCGGGGCCGGCCGGCCGAACTGGCCGCGCTCGGCGCCTCGTTGGACTCTCTGCTGGACCGCATCCGGGCGGTGCTGCGGCACGAGCGGCAGCTGACCGGAGAGCTGTCCCACGAACTGCGCACCCCGCTCAGCCGGATCGTGGCCGAACTGGACTGGTGGCGCGCCCGCCCCCGTTCCGACGCCGAGACGAAGGCCTGCCTCGACGTCGTCGCCGAGGCCGCGCAGTCGATGCGCACCATCTGCGACACCCTGCTGGACGAGGCCCGCGAGGGCGTGCCCACGGCTCCCGGCACCGCCGACGTGCCGACCGTGCTGCACCGGCTGGCCGCCCCCGCGGACGGCTCCGGCGCGGTGCGGGCCGTCGTCCGGCACGGGCCCGGCCCGCTGACGGCAGGAGTGCAGCCGGCGCTCCTCGAACGGATCGTCAGTCCGCTGCTGGCCAACGCGGTGCGCTACGCCCGTACGGCGGTCACGCTCGCCGCGTCCCGGTCGGACGACGGCATCCGGATCGAGGTCACGGACGACGGCCCAGGCGTACCGGCCGCCTTCACCGAGCTGCTCTTCCAGCCCGGCACGCGGGCCGAGCCCGGCGACGGGCACGGCGGCGCGGGCCTCGGGCTCTCGCTCGCCCGGCGGCTGGCCCGCTCGGCCGGCGGCGAGGTCTCCCACGACCCCGGGCACCGGCCCGGGGCACGGTTCGTGGTCACCCTGCCCGCGGGCTGACCCCGCTCGGGCCGGCCGGCCCGATCCGAACGACACCCCCTAGAAGGGTCATGAAGATCTTGGGGTTCTGGCCCCGCCGCGTGAGCGGCGGGGCCAGACTCGTTTCGTGGTGATGGGGGAATGGGCCGGGGAGACGGTCGGACCGGATGTGTGGGAGACCTGCCGGGAGTTGATCCCGGCAGGGAGTGTGTTCGCGTTTCTGGCCGAGCACCGTGGTGCGCTGTTTCCGGCTGAGATGTTCGCGGACATGTACCCGTCGGCGAACGGGCGGCCGAGCATGCCGCCGCAGATCCTGGCCGCGGCGATCACGCTGCAGGCCCTGCACGGGCTGTCGGACTTCGAGACGGTCCAGGAACTGCGGTGTGACCTGCGATGGAAGGCCGCCTGCGGACTCGGTCTGCATGACATGGCGTTCGATCCGTCGTTGCTGGCCTACTTCCGGCGCCGGCTATCGCGTTCGCCCCGGCCCAACCGGGTGTTCGAGGCCGTGCGCGAGGTCGTGAAGGCCACCGGCGTGCTGAAGGGCAAGCACCGGCGGGCGCTGGACTCCACCGTGCTGGACGACGCGGTCGCCACCCAGGACACCGTCACCCAGCTCATCGCCGCCGTCCGCGCGGTGATCCGCGAGGTCCCCGGCGCGGCCGAGGTGGCCGCGGTGCAGTGCACCGCGCACGACTACACCGATCCCGGCAAGCCCCGTATCGCCTGGAACGACGAACAGGCCCGCGCCGCCCTCGTCGACGCCCTGGTCACCGACGCACTCAGGCTGCTGGGCCACCTGCCCGAGCAGGAACTGGGCGAGAAGGCGGCCAACGCACTCGGCCTGCTGGCCCTGGTCGCCGGGCAGGATGTCGAGCCGGCCGAGGACTCCGACGGCCGCGACGGACGCTGGCGCATCACCCAGGGGACCGCTCCAGGCCGCGTCGTGTCCACCGTCGACCCCGAAGCCCGCCACATCCACAAGACCCGCACCCACCAGCAGGACGGATACAAAGCCCACCTGGCCATCGAGCCCGAGACCGGCTTATACACCGCCGTGGCTCTGCGGCCCGGCGCCGGAGCCGAGCACCACGAGGCCACCGTCGGCCTGGACCTGCTGGCCGACGAGGAGAACCCGGTGGACGCCTTCGGCGACACCGCCTACTCCGCCGGCGACACGCGCCAAGCCCTCCACCAGGCGGGACACCGGCTGTTCTTCAAACCCGCCCCGCTACGGCCCGCCGTCCCCGGCGGCTTCACCCTGGACGACTTCACCATCAACACCACCGCCGCCCTCGTGACCTGCCCCGCCGGGCACACGGTCCCCCTGTCGGACCCCGGCGGACAGCACCACCAGCGCAAGGCCGCCTTCAAGGACCTGTGCACCCGATGCCCGCTGCGTGAGCGGTGCACCAAGGCCAAGGCCGGCCGCATCCTGACCATCCGCCCCCACCACGACCTCCAGGCCGCGGCCCGCCACCAAGCCGCCACCGACCCGGACTGGCAAGCCGACTACCGGCGCTGGAGACCCCCGGTCGAACGCGCCGTCGCCTGGCTCGTCCAGCACGGCAACCGCCGCCTGCGCTACCGCGGAACCATCAACAACAACACCTGGCTCCACACCCGAGCCGCCGCCCTCAACCTCCGCCGACTGATCAACCTCGGACTCACCCACACCGGCGGCCGCTGGCAACTCGCCCCGCCAACCGCATAGCAACAGGGGCTGCCCGGCCTCCGGCCGGACAGCCCCCCACCAAGATCTTCATGAGCCTTCTAGCCTTCGACTTCGATCGTGACCCTCCACCTGCCTCCTGCCGCGGTCGTGCTGGTCAGTACGGCCGTGCCGTCCGCGGCACCGACGAACATCGCGGGGGTGACGCCCATCGGCGCGGTCATCACACCGGTGTTCGCGGGCGCCAGTACGCCGTTCCCGCTTGCCTGGACCGGCTGCCACCGGTCGCGATTCTGGGCGGTCAGGAAGACGTCCACCCGCCGGCCGCGTGGCAAGCAGTACAACCCGCTGTGTTCCTGGGTCAGTTGTCCGGCCGAGTGCGGCAGTACGGCGGCCGGGAGCTTTGCGCAGGCGGGCGGTGCCGACGCGGGTGAGGTGGGTGCCGGGGTCGCCGCCACCGGACGTGTGCCGGTGGTGCAGGCGGACAGCAGGGCGGCGGCCACGAGCGTCAAGGCGGGCAGGGCTCGGTTCACGATCGTGCTCCTCGGGTGAGGCCGCAGGCCGGGCCCGCCCCGCTGAGGGGACGGGCCCGGCCTCCGGAACAGGATGCGCTGTCAGTGCTGGTTGCTCGCGCTGGTGTAGGAGACGACGCAACCGCCCGCGCCGCCATTGAAGTTGTTGCTCCACAACGACTGCACGGCGAAGTTCGTGCCGTTCAGGCCGACGATGGAGGACGCGCCCTGCCCGCTGGAGATCCAGGCGCACTTGTCACCGGTCTCGTAGCCGGTGCTGTCCGTCCAGCCGCTGCTGGGTGCCGGGTCGGTGAGGGTCTCGGCGTACTCGTGGCCGCCGACGATGGTGATCCCCTCGGTGGCGCCGTTGACCCCGGACGAGCCCGTGGAGACGAAGTTGGCACCGCACCCCGAACCGGCGTCCGTGATGTAGGGCATGTTGGTGTAGGGCAGGTCGGCCCCGGATCCGGTGGTGGTGTGGTCGTGCCAGGCGCAGTACTGCGTCTTGAAGCCGTTGGGCACGACCCCGTGCGGCAGGTCCACGATGACCTCGGCGTTGTCGCCGGAGACCCCGAAGTGGGCGGCGGCCTTGACCGCCTCGGCGGCTATCGCGGCATCGCTCGGTCGGTTGGCGACCTTGGCCGAGCTGTCGAGCCAGGTTCCGCCGACGGGGTTGGCGGCCGGGTGGCCCACTGCCGTGCCGGCGCCGTTGCACTGGGTGGTACCGGTGGCCACGCCCTGGCAGTACTGGGTCTGCGAGTTGGACCAGGTGTCACCGCTGCCGTAGGCGTGCTGGAAGAAGTTCAGCTGCAGCGCGGCCTCGCCCGAGGGGTCGTTGGTGACCGTGGAGCCGGTGCCCCACTGATTGCCCCAGTAGACGACGTAGATCTTCGGGCTGGTGACGACGTTGCCGCCACCGTAGGAGAGGTTGCCGGCCACGGCGGCCGCAGCCTGTGTGCCATGAGCCTTCATCCCGTGGTGGGGGGCGAGTTCGCTGGCCCCGGCAGGTGCGGCGGCGGCAAGACCGACGACGGCGAGCGCGGTGGCGCAGCCGGCGGCACGTACAGAACGAAGCACGGTGGTGCCCTTCTCTGTCGGTTGGACTTGCGGGAGGGCTGTGCAACGCCGCTGGCCAGACGGCTCGTTGGTGTCACCACGGTGGATGGTGCCTTGCGCCGCGAGACGTTAGGTGATCTTTCACCTGTCGTTCAATACTGTTTCATCAGCCTCAGAGCGAACTCAGAGGTTCGGGCGACACATCCGACCCCCTGGATCCGCGAGAACCTGCTCCGACGGGCCGCCGGCGGACGTCCTGCTGTGGAAGTCTGAGTCTTACAGGACGTGCGACAAAGGGTGTGCGACAGTCCTGTCACAGCGGGGCGGACCAGGAGGAGGAGCTGATCATGCCGAGGCCGCAGGACCGGGGCGACCGCGAGGGCGCCCGGCCGGACAGTCGCTGCACGGCAGCCGTGCCCGCCACCGCGCCGGCCGCCGCGACCGCCCTGGCACTGGCCGGCGCCGCCGCGGCACTCGGCCGCTTCCTGGAAGTGCCGCACCCGTGACCGGACCCGACACCACACCCCCGCAGGCCGCCGGACGCGGTCCGGCATGGCTGACCCGCAACGTCAAGGTGCTGTGCGGGGTCTCCCTCCTCCAGGACGCCGCCAGCGAACTGCTCTATCCGATCCTGCCGATCTTCCTGACCACCGTGCTGGGCGCCCCGGCCGCCGCCGTCGGCGCCATCGAGGGACTCGCGGAGGGCGCCGCCTCGGTCACCAAGGTCGCCGCCGGACGCCTGGCCGACCGCTTCGCCCGCCGCCCGCTCATCGGCGCCGGCTACGGCCTCGCGGCTTTCGGCAAGCTGCTCATCGCGCTCGCCACCATGTGGCCGCTGGTCCTCGTCGCGCGCGTGGTCGACCGGCTCGGCAAGGGCCTGCGCGGCGCGCCCCGCGACGCCCTCCTCGTAGGCGGCATCCCCGACGGGCAGCGCGGCAAGGTCTTCGGGCTGCACCGGGCGGCCGACACCGCGGGCGCCGTGGTCGGCCCGCTCGTCGGCCTGGCCCTGTACGAGGCGCTGGACCACCGTCTGCGCCCACTGTTCTGGATCGCCCTCATCCCAGCCATCGCCTCCGTCGCCCTGGTCGCCGCCGTCCGCGACCCGCGCCACGCAGCGAGTTCGGGCACCGGCCGCGGATCGGCCGCCCGTGTGCCGTGGCGCGCCCTGCCCGGACCGTACTGGCGGGTGCTGACGGTGCTGACCGCGTTCAGCCTCGTCAACTTCCCCGACGCGCTGCTCCTGCTGCGCGCCCACGACCTCGGCCTGACCACCGCCGGGGTGGTCGGCGCGTACGCGGTCTACAACCTCGTCTACGCCGCCCTGTCCTACCCTGCCGGAGCCCTGTCCGACCGGCTGTCCCGTCCGCTCGTGTTCACGGCGGGCCTGGTCTTCTTCGCCGCCGGCTACCTCGGCCTCGGCCTGATCCACGCCCCGTGGGCGGTGTTCGTGGTGCTGCCGCTGTACGGCGGCTTCAACGCCTGCACCGACGGAGTCGGCAAAGCCTGGATCTCCACCCTCGTCCCCGATCACCAACAGGGCACCGCCCAGGGCCTCTACCAGGGCATCACCGGCGCCGCCGTTCTTCTTGCGGGCCTGTGGGCCGGGCTCGCCTGGGGCGCTGACGGGCACGTTCCGCTTCTGGTGTCCGGCGCAGCCGCCCTCGCTCTGGCCGTCGCCCTGCCCGTCCTCGGCCGCACTCGGCATGCCGGCGGGTGACCACCACGTCCGCCGGCACGACTGTTGCTCCGACGGCGGCACCCGGGGAGAGGCGGTGCGGGGTTCGCCGGCGGGTCCGGCCGCCTCGGTGCATGCGGGTTCAGGCCGTGGTGGTGCGCAGGTTTCCACTGGGACGGGGGCCGATGAGGACGCGGGACAACACGCGTGGGTCGGCCAGCGTCAGGGGTCCGGCGGTCATGTGGAAGAGGCTGGAGAAGGCGGTGTAGACCTTCGGGTCGTGGGGGACCGTGTCGATCAAGCGGTTCATGAACCAGTTGCCGGCCTTGACCGGCCAGGCGGGGTGCGACTGTGCCCAGGCCCGGTCCGGGATCGTTGCCATCAGCCATGAGAAGGCGGTGACGCGAGCCAGCCGCTTCTGGAAGGCATGTCCGTCCAGGGGGGTCCGGGTGCGCCGGCTGCGGAGCATCTGCTCCAGGAGCCGGGCCTCGAGGGCGGCGACGGTCATGCCCTGGCCATAGGCGGGGTTGAAGGTGCACACCGAGTCCCCCAGAGCGATCAGTCCGTCGGGCCAGCGGGGCAGGCGGTGGTAGGCGGTCTTCTGGTTGAGGGTGCGGGCGTAGCGGCGCACGGCGGAGGCGGGGGTGAGGGAGGTGATGGTGTCGGCGATGGGGCCGCGCAGGGTTTTGGCGAAGGCGAGGAAGTCGTCGTCGCCGTGCGGTGGTTGGGTTCCGCCGCCTGCGTGCAGGGTGACGTGCAGTAGGTCGTCCTCGATCCGGATCGCGTAGCAGCCCCTGGGGAAATCGGGTGCCCGCAGGGGCTCCAGCAGGCCCATCCAGGAGGGCAGGGACTGTCCTGCCGGACAGGAGTAGGTGCGTGAGGCGTAGCCGATCTGCGCATCGACGGTGGTCTTGCGGGGGTCGGGCAGGCCGAGGGCGGCGAGCCACCGCGGCAGGCGGGAGGAGCGGCCCGAGGCATCCACCACGAGGTCCGCGGCGATCTCGTCCTCGCTGTCGCCGTCCTTCACGCGCACACCGACGACCTTGCCGGGACCGGTCGTACGCAGGCCGGTCACGGTGAGGCCGTCCCGGACGGTGACGGGTTCCAACGCCCTCACCCGCCGGCGGAGCACGTGCTCCAACAGGGGCCGTGAGAACGTCTGGGTCGGCATGTCCATCGGTACGGGCGGCGGTGAACCGCCGGGCAGCACGGCACGCAGGCCTTCGCCCCAGTCCCACACCGGCGCGCCGGCCTGTTGCAGCTCGGCCCGCAGCCCGGGGAAGTATCCCTCGAACACCTCGGCACCGAGGGCCAGGAGGCCATGCACATGATGCCCCTGCGGCACCCCGGCCCTGGGCCCGGGCGCACTCGGAAGCGTGTCGCGTTCGACGACGGTGACGGCCTCGAAGCTGTCGGCCAGCACACGAGCGGCGGCGAGACCCGCCATGCCCGCCCCGATCACCACCGCGTGCCGGACACCCGTACCCATGGGCATGCCGCTCCCTCCCTGCCGCGGGCCGAATCCCGCTGTTCCCGGGCCCCTTCACTGCCCCGAGCGGGCGGCACGTATGCCACAGCGGGCAAGCCGACGAGCACATTGAGTCACCGGGGTGACATTCCCCCGGTATCCGGAAATCCTTGCGGTGAACGTGAGTTGACGGGAACTGCGCCCTTGCCCGGAAAGACGCCGGGAGGAACGACGTGCGGGCTCAGGTTCTCCGTTGGAGACTGGAGCAGGTACGGGGCTGCCGGTGTACGAGACCAGGGCGCGGTGGGCATGAATCACGGCACGACACACTCCCCCGATGGGACGGACCTCGTTTTCACCCATTCCGTGTTCGGTGCGCCGTGCTGGGTGAGCCTGACCAGCCGCGATCTCGAGGCGACGCAGGAGTTCTACGGCGCCGTGCTGGGCTGGCGCTGGCGTCCGGCCAGGCTCGGCGACCACTTCCGGATCGCGATGGCCGGCGCGGTACCGGTCGCCGGGATCGCCGCGGTCGCCGCCTTGTGGCAGATGGCGGTGGCCTGGACGCCCTACTTCGCGGTCCCCGACGCCGACCAGGCCGCCGCCCGGGCCCGGGAGCGCGGCGGAACGGCAGCCGTCGGGCCGCTGCGGTTGCCACCCGGGCGCGTGGCACTGCTCGCCGACCGGGACGGAGCCACCTTCGGCGTCTGGGAGGGGGAACTCGTCGGCCGCTGGGAGTGCCGGCGGCGAGCGGCACCGACCTTCATCACACTGCACACCCGCGACGCCTTCGACGCCGCCATCTTCTACAGCGGGATCCTCGACTGGGCCTCGGACCTCCCCGGCTGCTGCGAGGTCGAGTACGCGGGAGGCGCGGTGCTGCTGCGCAGCCGGGGCGACATCGTGGCCCGTATCGAATCGGGCTCGGTCGAGGCGCCACCCGATCCTTCCGTCCGGCCGCACTGGCAGGTCCACTTCGCGGTCGCCGACGTGACGGCGTGCGCCCGGGCCGCGGAGAAACACGGCGGCAGCGTCCTGGACGAAGGTGAGCACGAGGCCACACTGCGCGATCACGACGGCGCCCAGTTCACGGTCACCTCACGCCGGGAACGCTGACGTCCGGCCGGGTGCCGTACCGGGCCGCGCGTCCGTCCGGTCACCTGGCGTCGTCTCCCCGTCACCTGCCGGGTCTTCGTCCGCGGCCACCTGGCCCGGGCACCTGCTCGTCGGTGCCGGCCGGGACGAGATCGTCCGGCTTCCGGAGAAATGAGGGGATTAAACGGTGCGAGCCTGCTCACCCGGGAGGCATGGCCCGGTCCAACGACGAGATCGCCGCCCTGTTCGCCGAGTACGCGGACCTGATCTCGATCACCGGTGGAGACGCGTACAAGGCGCGCGTCTACGAGAAGGCCGCCCGGTCGGTGGGCGGCCACCACGCCGATGTGTCCACCCTCGACGCCAAGGCTCTGAAGGAGATCCCGAACGTCGGCAAGTCGATCGCCGAGAAGATCACCGAGTACTTCCGCACCGGCACGGTGTCCGCCGTCGAGGAACTGCGGGCGAAGATCCCCGCAGGTGTACGGCGGTTGACCGCCATCCCGACCCTCGGCCCGAAGAAGGCGTGCGTCCTGTACGAGGAACTGGGCATCTCCTCGGTCGAGGAACTGGCCGACGCCATCCACGAGGAGCGGCTGCGCGACCTGAAGGGCTTCGGCCCGAAGACGGAGGAAAACATCCTCCACGGCATCGAACTCCAGCAGTCCTCCGGGGGCCGCGTCCTGCTGGACGTCGCCATGGACCTCGCCGACGACGTCGTGGGCGAGCTGTCCCGTGTCACCGGCTGCCGCACGTGCGCGTACGCCGGATCGCTGCGGCGGATCCGCGAGACCATCGGCGACATCGACGTCCTCGTGGCCGCGCAGAAGCCGGCACCGATCATGCGGGCGTTCACCGAGCTGCCGTACGTCTCGGAGGTCATCGCGCACGGCGAGAAGAAGACCTCCATCCGCACCACCAAGGGTCTCGCCGTCGACCTGCGGGTCGTGCCGCCGGACTCCTGGGGTGCGGCCCTGCAGTACTTCACCGGTTCCAAGGCACACAACATCCGCACCCGGGAACTGGCCGTGCACCAGAAGCTCAAGCTGTCCGAGTACGGGCTGTTCGACGCCGAGAGCGGGAAGAAGATCGTCTCCGAGACGGAGGAGGAGGTCTACGACCGGATCGGCCTGCCGTGGATCCCGCCGACGCTGCGCGAGGACCGCGGGGAGATCGAGGCCGGGCTGCACGGTGAACTGCCCGACCTGATCGAGGAGTCGGACCTGCGGGGCGACCTGCACACCCACACCGACCTCACCGACGGCCTCGCCCCGCTGGAGGAGATGGTCGCGGCGGCCGCCGCGCGCGGCTACGCCTACTACGCGATCACCGACCACGGCCCGAACCTGTACATGCAGCGGATGACCGACGAGCGGATGCTGGCCCAGCGCGAGGAGGTGCGCGCTCTCGACGGCGTCTACGGCAGACGCGGCCGGCGCAGCCGCGGCGGCGGCATGCGGCTGCTGCACGGGGCGGAACTCAACATCGGCCCCGACGGCGAAGTGGACTGGCCGCAGGAGTTCCTGGCCGGCTTCGACCTGTGCGTCGCCTCCGTGCACTCGCACTTCAACCAGTCCCGCGAGGCGCTGACCCGGCGGATCGTACGGGCCTGCGAGAACCCGCACGTCAACATCATCGGCCACCCCACCGCTCGCATCATCGGCAAGCGGCCGCCCATCGACGCCGACCTCGACGAGATCTTCGCCGCGTGCGCGCGCACCGGCACCGCCCTGGAGATCAACGCGCACCCGGACCGGCTCGACCTGCGCGACGAGGACATCCTGCGGGCCAAGCGCCACGGGGTGAAGTTCGCCGTCGACAGTGACGCCCACTCCACGCTCCACCTGGCCAACATGCGCTACGGCGTGGGAACCGCCCAGCGCGGCTGGCTCGCCAAGGACGACGTGATCAACACCTGGACGCAGGCAAGGCTGCGGCGCTTCCTCGCCAAGAAGGACAACAAGGAGGTGAAGCGACGGTCCGCGGCCTGAACCGCGGATCACCGAGGCTTCGAGAGCCGGCCGTGTGCGGCTACCGCTGGGGGATGGCGAGTTCACCGCCGCGGTAGAGACCTTCCCGCTCCTCGACCACGTACGGGGCCATGCCGGCGCGTCGCTGCGCCTCGGGCTCGGAGGCCCGCCAGGAGTCGCAGGCCTGCCTGGAGTCCCAGAACGACACCCCGGTGATCTCCTGTCCGTCCTCGGACCAGTACGCGAAGGCGCGGCGCATGCCCGGGGGGTGGGTGGCCGGCCGCCACGCCTTCTCGAAGTCCTCCAGGGTGCCCGGCCGAATGCGGCGGGTCGTCACCCAGACGAAGTGCTCTTCCATCGCGGCCTCCTGCGCTGCGGCTTCCGGTTCGCCTCGTCGGCACACTCCTTCGACCACCGTAGATCCACAGCCCCGATGGCGCCTGCCCGGCGATCGCCGGCGGCGAACCCCGTCCAGCGCCATGCAACGGCCTCACCGCAGTGAAAGGATCGGTGCCATGGGCACCGAGATGGACTGGGTGTACCGGGTCGACGAGCCGCACGGCTCGGCCGGCTGGCGCCCCTACAGTGACGACCCCGACCGCTGGCAGGGGACCGTCACCACCGACGACCCCGCCGAGAATGCCGAGTACGTCGCCGCCCTCGTCATCACCCACCTGGTGACCGAATGGAGGATGAGCGGAACCGGCCAGCAGCACGTGCGCGTGATCGTCTGGGAGGACGAGGAGGGCGTCGGCCCCGAGGACGCGGCCCTCACGGTGGAGATCCGGCCCCATGTCGACGAGGAGTGAACTGACGCCCACCGGGATCAGGGCGCCGCGTGCGGGCCGTCCGGGCGGTCGGTGCGGCGCAGGATCATCTCCCGGGTCAGTTCCTCCGTCTCCGCCTCCGGCAGCCGCTCGAAGCCGTCCTCGGTGATCAGCGCCACGACGGGGAAGATCCGGCGGTTCAGGTCGGGGCCGCCGGTGGCGGAGTCGTCTTCCGCCGCGTCGTACAGCGCCTGGAGCGCGGCGAGGACGGCCTCGCGGCGGGTCAGGCCCGGCCGGTACAGCTTCTTCAGGGCGCCCCGGGCGTACGGTGAGCCGGAGCCCTCGGCGTAGAAGTCGGACTTCTCGTACAGGCCGCCGGCCGGGTCGAAGCCGAAGATGCGGCCGCGTCCGCCGTCGGGTCCGCCGACGTCGTACCCGGCGAGCAGCGGGACGACGGCGAGGCCCTGCATGGCCTGGGCGAGGTTCTGCCGGATCATGGCCGCGAGCCGGGTCGCCTTGCCCGCGAGGGTCATAGGGGTGCCCTCGATCTTCTCGAAATGCGTCAGCTCGACCTGGTACAGGCGCACCATGTCGACGGCGAGGCCGACGGTGCCGGCGAAGGCGACGGCCGTGTAGTCGTCGGCGGGGTGCACCTTCTCCAGGTCGCGCTGGGCGATCAGGTTGCCCATGGTGGCCCGGCGGTCGCCGGCGATGAGCACGCCGTCGCCGTAGGTCAGGGCCAGCACCGTGGTGCCGTGCGGGAAGCTGTCGGGGGCTGTCCGTACGCCCTCGGGCAGCCTGGGCCGGGTGGGCAGGAGGCCGGGGCGGTGGGCGGCCAGGAACTCGGTGAAGGACGACGTCCCCGGTGTGAAGAACGCCTCGCTCGGCAGCCCTGCCGTGTCGTTCCCCGCCATGGCTCTCCCCCTCCTGTACGGCATGTCGACACCCGACTCCTACCTGATGCGGGCCCGCGGGAAACTCCGCGTCGCTCACAGGGCCTTGCGCCGCACCAGCGCCCCGAGCACCAGCAGGCCCGGGAGCAGGGGCAGCCACACCGTCAGCAGCCGGTAGCCGAGCACGGCGGAGGCGGCGGCCGCGCCGGGGGCGCCGGAGACGGTGAGGGCGAGGGCGAGGGCCGCGTCCAGGGAGCCGAGGCCGCCGGGGGTGGGCAGCAGGGCGGCGGCGCTGCTGGCGGCGAGGTAGAGCAGGGCCACCTGGAGCGGGGGCAGCGGCAGTGCGACGGCCTGGCCGACGGCGATGAGGACCGCGGAGTGCAGCGCGGCGAAGGCGAGGGAGCCGCCCCACAGGGCCGCCGCGCGGGCGGGACAGGCGTGCAGCGCGCGGATGTCGGCGAGTACGGCCGTGAGGGCGCGGCGGCAGCGCGGCCACCAGGGGGTCGCGAGCAGGGCGGCCGGCAGGACGGCGGCGGCCGCTGCGACGGCGAGGACGGTGGGCGAGAGGTGCGGCAGGTGCAGCAGGCCCGGGCAGGCGGGGGCGAGCAGCGCGATCAGCGCGAGGCGGACGACGGCTCCGGCGGTGGCCTTGACGGCGAGGGCGCTGGCGCTGCGGCCCGCGGGCAGTCCGCAGCGCATCAGGAACCGCAGGTTGACGGCGCCCGCGCCGAGCCCGGCGGGCAGCAGATGGTTCGCGGCGGAGGCGGCGAACTGGGCGGCGACCAGCCGTGGTCCGGGCAGCCGCCGGACGACCGCGCCCTGCTGGGCCAGTGCCGAGGCCGCCCAGGTGCCCAGGGCCGCCGTCGCGCCGACCAGCATCCAGCCCTGGTCGGCCCCGGCCAGCCGCCCGGCCCCGCTCTCGAGGGCGGGCCAGTGCCGGCGGGCCAGGAACAGCCCGCCGAGCAGGACGGCGAGCAGGACGCCCGCGTGCCAGTAGGCGCGGCGCCGGACGGGCGGCGCGGCGAGTTCCGCATCCGGTGCCGTCTCGGCGCTTGGAGCCGTCTGCGTACCGTGGGAGGTCATCGGCCGCTTCCGGGCGGGGGGACGGACGGCCGCCGGCCGCAGGGGGGCCCGGAAGGCCGGCCGCCGGTGTGCCCGCAGCGCGCGGAGTCCACGGGTGCCTGCGGTGCGGCGGGCAGGAGAGGGGGGCGGTGGTGCCGCTGTGCGGCGAGTGTGGCGTACGCGCTGCCGGCCATCATCACCCCTCCTGTCCCCGCGCCGTGCGGGTTCGCCGTCACCCTACAGCCTGTAGGGCAAAGCGGGAGTCGGGAAAAGACCGCCGAAGCACGGTAAAAGCACCGCCGGACCCAGGGGGAAACACTGCCAAACTACCCCGTATCGCGGCCTCTTGTCGGGTGGACGGGGCCATCCGGCCTACGCACTACGCGCTGTAAGGTTGGGGCATGGCTGGCACAGAGTCCCGCAGCAGGGCGGAGCGGCGCAGCGCCGGGGAGCTGGAGAGCGAGGTGCTGGCGGCGCTGTGGGCGACCGAGCGGCCGCTGACCCCGGCGGAGATCCAGGCGGAGGTCGACGGGGCACTGGCCTACAACACGGTGCACACGATCCTCAAGCGCCTGTACGACAAGGGGCTGGTGCTGCGGGACGCCGACGGGCGGCGCGGCGCGTACCGGCCGGCGAAGAACGCGGCCGAGCTGACCGCCGAGGCGATGCACGAGGCCCTGGACCGGGGCCCGGACCCGATCGCCGCGCTCCAGCAGTTCGTCACGGGGCTGAGCCCGGAGGAGGAGCGGGCGCTGCGCGAACTGCTCGCCGGAGGCGGCGCATGATGTTCGACGTGTACGGCCCGCTGGTGCTGTCGCTGCTGCTGGCCGTCGTCGGCCCGCTGATCGCCCGCCGGGTCGCCCCGGCGCTCGCCGCGCGCGTCCTGGCCTCGGCGGCCGTGGTGACGGCGGCGGCCACCGCCTGGTCGCTGGTGCTGCTGACCACCGCGCTGCTCGGGCACGCGCCGCCGGTGATCCGCGAGGCCCGCGAGCAGGGGCACCCGATGCCGGATCCGGTGCCGGCGGCGATCGGGCTCGGCGCGGCCGTGGCGCTGCTGGCCGTCGCCGTACGGGTGCACCGGGCCGTGCGGGCCGAGCGGTCCACGCGGCGGGCGCTGCGGCGGCTGTGCGCGGGCCAGCCGGCCGGCACCGAACTGATCGTGGCCGCCTCCGAGGTGCCGCGGGCGTTCGCGATTCCGGGCCGGCCCGGCCGGATCCTGGTGACCTCGGCGATGCTGAGCGCGCTGGCACCGGCCGAACGGCGGGTGCTGCTCGCCCACGAGCGGGCGCACCTGGCGCACCGGCACGGGGCACTGGTCACCGCGGTGACACTCGCCGCCGCGGCCAATCCGCTGCTGACGCCGGTGTGCAGGGCCGTCGCCTTCCTCGTGGAGCGGTGGGCGGACGAGCAGGCCGCGGCCGCGGTCGGGGACCGGCGGGCCACCGCCCGCGCGCTGGCCCGGGCCGCGCTCACGGCGGGCCGCGCCCGGGCCGGCTGCGCCCTGGGCTTCACCGACCACGCCGTCACCCGCCGGATCGCGGCCCTCCAGACGAGTCCGCCGCCACACCTGTGGTCCGCGGCGGCGGCCGTCCTCACCCTGGGCGCCCTGCCCGCCCTGCTCGCCGCCGACGCGACGGGCGACCTGATGGCGCTGCTGTCCGGCGTGCTGACCTGAGCCCACCGCCTGGCGGCGGAAGGCCCCCCGAGTGACCGCCGGCCGCGAGGGTCACCGGGTCTGGCCTCTCATCTGCTCGGCCCCCGCCCGCAGCTTCCTGCGGTCGTCCGGGGTCGTGGCGTAGCCGAACCGGGGGCACAACGTGTGCTGCGGGCTGCCCGGCATCGGGGTACGCATCAGGGCCACGGCCCGGTACTTCAGCGCGTGCATGTCGTGGACGGCGAGCAGCAGCGGGTCCTTGGACTGCTTGCCGCCGGGCGCGGCCTTGTTGCCGACTTCCTTCTGTCCGCCCGAGAAGGCGAGGTACAGGTCGTCGACGAGCTGCGTGTACGCGAGGTCGAACTCGTTGAGCGCGGCACCCTCGGGACCTCCCGTGGTGGCGCCGTTGGGCTTGACGAACTCGGCCGGGTGGACGGCCTCGTAGTCGACCAGCAGCAATGCGCCCGCCGGGGTCTGTCCCGCCGTCTGGGTGCTGCGGAAGCGGCGGCCGGTCTGCAGCTCGCGGAAGCGGGCGTAGTGCGAGTACATCTGCCAGCCGTAGCCCAGCCTGTCCTCGGTGGTGACCGTCTTGGCCGGCTGCTTCAGGGACTTCTCGGGCAGGCCTTCGCCCTGGTCAACGATTCTGTGAATCGCCGCCAGCGCGCTCCCTCGGTCCTTCACCTCGACCACCTCGCCCGCGCCGCCGTAGTACTGGGTGGCCTTCACCTGGTTGACGGCCTTGAAATCCGCGTCCTTGCAGATCTTCTTGTTCTGCAGCGCGGCGCTGATCGCGTCGTAGAACTCGCCGATGGTGGGGTAGCCGCCTTCGGGGCACTTGATCTCGGCGGGGCTGCTCGCACCGTGGTGGGGGTGCTCGATCCTGACGAAGCAGTCCACGGCCTCGGGCGTGAGCGGGCGCAGCGCGAGTTCCCCGATGCCGGAGACCAGCGGGCTGGTGAACGGGTACGCGGGGACCGGGTTCACCTGCCTGCCCCGGAACTCGACGGGCCCGGTACTCGGTTTCTCGCCGAGGCAGTTGAGGACGTTGGCGGCGAGTGCCATGTGGAGCATCTCCTCCATGACCACGCTGCGGATCGTCTGCGCCGCGTCCGGGTTGGTGCCGTCCTTGATGGAGTAGAGCGCGGTGAGGTAGACGGGGATGGTGCTCAGCTCCAGGCCCACGGCCAGTTGCAGGGCGGCCTTCAGCTCCGTGAGGTTCTTGATCGGTTCCGGGTTCCGTGCGCTCACTTGCTCAGCTCCTCGGCGATCTTGTCGCCCGTGCGCAGCGCCAGGGCGGTCATGGTGAGCGTCGGGTTGGAGGTGCCGAGCGTCGGCATGCTGCCGCATCCGGCGACGAACAGGTTGCGCAGGTCATGGCTGCGCTGGTGGCTGTCGACGACGGAATCCGTGGGGTCATCGCCCATCCGGTGGGTGCCCACGACGTGCCCCGCGCCGCGCACCCAGTAGGTCTTGCCCTTGTAGCGCACCTGCGCCGCGTCGCCGGCGTCGTAGTGCGAGTAGTCGCCGGTCTCGTACGTGGGCCGCCGGCGTTTCTCCGTCATGCCGAGCCGCGCGAACAGCTGTCTGCTCGCCTCGGCCGCCCAGGGCAGCGACGCCTTCACGTACTCCGACAGGTCGTACTCGATGACCGGCCGGTGCTTGCCCAGCGCGTCCTTGTAACGGTCGTCGATGGTGACGCGGTTGCGTGCCTCCGGGTCCTGCTCCAGTTCCCAGGCGATCCGGAACTGGCGGGGCAGGATCCTGCCGAGTTCCTTGCGCAGCTGTCTGCCGTAGCACTTCGCCCTGCCGTCCTTGCTGCCGCCGACCAGGTCGAGGACGGTGTCGTAGGGGGAGTTCTCCGGGAAGTTCCAGCCCCAGTTGCCGATCTCCACGCGGAAGGCCGTGCGGGTGTCGCGGAAGCCGCCGTCGCGGAACGCGGGGATGCCGGAGGTGGATCCGGGGCCCCGGTAGGCGCCGACGTTCTCCGGGAGCAGGCCCCAGGTGAGCAGCAGCGGGTGGTCCATCAGGTTCCTGCCGACCTGGTCGCTGCTGTTGGCGGCGCTGCCGGAGGCGAGCAGCAAGGTGGCGTTCTCGATGGCGTTGGCGGCGAGCACGTAGGCGCGGGCGGTCACCGTGTGGTCCGTCGCCGGGGAGCCGTCGTCGTAGTACGTCTTGTACGTGAGGCCGGTGACCGCGCCCGTGCTGTGCAGCACCTGCGTGACGACGCACTGGCTGCGGATGTCGACCCTGGCCCGCCGCCCCGGCTTCTCCCCGTCCCCGAGGGCGTACGGGTACCTGACGATCAGCTCGTAGAGCGTCTTGAGCGCGTTGTACTTGGCCTGGACGGGACAGATCGGGATACAGCTCGAGTTGCCCTCGCAGCGCTGGCCCCGGTCGGCGTTCCCGGCGGCGCCCACGACCTTGTAGTCCGGCCTGGCCGGGGTGGAGTTGCGGGCGACCGGGGTGTTGCTGATCCGGATGGTGAACTTGTGCTCCTTCTCGCCCGGGTACCCGGCGGGCAGCGTGACCGTCATGTCGTCGACGTGCTTGGCCAGGTACTGGTCGAGGTAGCTGGAGGGGATCTCCTCCATGGGGAAGCTGTAGGTGCCGCCCGGGAACTTGTCCACGTTCGCGCTCTTGAAGAACTTCCTCGGATCGCCCTTCTCGATGCCCGGGTAGTACTGGTGGCCCACGTCCGCCGCGACGCCGATGATGTCCCATTCGGCCCGCTCGTAATAGGGCTTCAGCTCGTCGTAGCCGATCGGCCAGTTGACGGACCTGCGGTACTTCTCCCGCATCCGGAAGTCGTTGGGCAGCATCCGCAGGCAGGTGCCCAGCCAGTGCAGGGTGGTGCCGCCGAGCGAACGGGCGTAGTCGCTGCCGAAGGGCATCGGGCCCTTCTGGACGAAGTACCCCTGGTCGCTGACGGCCGGCCTGCCCTGCGCGTCCTGGAGCGGCCTGATGTCCAGCACATCCGGCTGCGGCGCCGAACTGCTCGCGGGATAGGGGGCGTTGGGCACCTTGACGAGCGCCTCGTGGTACGCCTCCACATACGTGTCGTACTTGTCGGCGCTCAGGGCCGTGGCCCGGCCGGCCTCCAGGATCAGGATGCGGGGGAACTTCTTCTTCCTGGCGCACTGCTCGACGACCGTCTTGGCGATGACGGCCCCGCAGATGCCGCCGCCGACGATGACGAGGTCGTAATCGGGGGTGCTCATGGTGCTACCTCGGGGTCACAGGGACTGGGGGTCGAGCAGGGACGGCGGCTGGGCCCAGGAGCCGAAGCCCGGCGGCTTGCCGCCCATCGGGTGCGCTCCGGCGGCGACCCAGACCAGGCCCTCGCGGTAGCCCTGGCTGGAGACGACGTGTTCGACGTCGTCCGCGGTCGACCCGAAGCGGTCGCGGTACGCACCGGAGAGCGGGTACCAGCGGCCGAGGTACCAGAGCTTGATCAGGCTGACGGCGACGGACCCGAAGCGCGGATTCTCGATCACCGCGGCCCTGAAGGCCGCGCCGTCGTTCCTCGCCCCTTTGTCCTGGTCCTTCGCGATCGCTTCGCTCGCGTAGCGCAAGAGCTGCCCGGCCTCGCGTTCGCCGATCATCCTGAGCAGCGTGTCGTAGTACGTGTCAATCATGCCCGTGCCGGCCAGCTCCGCCCGGTCGAAGCCGGTGAGCTGCACGGAGATGTCGGTGAAGATCTGTTTCGGGGTGCGGGGGGTGTCGTTGCTGCCCATACGACTCTCTCTCGCACCAAAGAGGCGAAAGTAACCCGAGGCCCCCCTCGTGCCCCCGGCCTGTGCGAGGGACCGGAGAGGGGCTGCGACGTGCACAGACCGGCGCTGCGGGAGACGGCGCGACGATGCCGAGTTTCACTCGCCCGTAGCAGCGGCGCTCACCCCCCGTTCGGCGCCCGGTGCAGCGGCTGCCCGGGAGCGGGGCGGCGGGGCGGCGGTGGTACGGCGCGGACGGCCGGGTCGGCGGCGGTCACCGTCAGTGGCTCGCCGTGGTGGCTCAGGGTCAGCGGGGGGCCGTCCAGGAGCGCGTACGTCGCCTTGTCCGCGCCGATGTCCACGCGCAGCGTGCGGCCCCGGAACTGGACGTTGAAGGCGAGCCGGCTCAGCCGCCCGGGCAGCCGGGGCGCGAACCGCAGGCTCTCGCCGGCCCGCCGCATCCCGCCGAAGCCCGCCACCAGCGCCATCCAGGTACCGGCGAGCGAGGCGATGTGCAGCCCGTCGCGGGTGTTGTGCTCCAGGTCCTGCAGATCCATCAGGGCCGCCTCGGCGGTGTAGTCGTAGGCGAGGTCCAGATGGCCCGTCCGGGCGGCCATGACCGCCTGGCAGCAGGCGGACAGCGAGGAGTCCCGGACGGTCAGCGGCTCGTAGTAGGCGAAGTTCCGGGCGATCTGCTCCTCGGCCGCCTCCCCGTCGCCCTGGTCGAAGTGGTCGCCGCAGGTGTACATGGCCAGCACCAGGTCGGCCTGTTTGACGACCTGTTTGCGGTAGAGGTCGAAGTAGGGGAAGTGCAGCAGCAGCGGGTACTGGTCGGCGCGGGTGCCGGCGAAGTCCCAGCGCTGGTAGCGGGTGAATCCGGCGTGCTGTTCGTGGACGCCGAGTTCGGAGTTGTAGGGGACGTACATCGCCTCGGCGGCGTCCCGCCAGGCGGCGCTCTCCTCCTCGTCCACGCCGAGCCGGGCCGCCTCGCGCGGGTGGCGTTCGACGGCGTCGGCCGCGGCGAGCAGGTTCTGCCGGGCCATCAGATTGGTGTACGTGTTGTCGTCGGCGACCGCGCTGTACTCGTCGGGGCCGGTGACGCCGTCGATGTGGAAGGCGCCGCCGGTGTCGTGGTGGCCCAGCGAGCGCCACAGCCGGGCCGTCTCCACCAGCAGTTCCATGCCCACCTCGCGCTCGAACGCGCTGTCGGCGGTGGCCTCGACGTAACGGACGACGGCGTCGGCTATGCCGGCGTTCACGTGGAAGGCCGCGGTGCCGGCCGGCCAGTACGCCGAGCCCTCCGGTCCGGCGATGGTCCGCCAGGGGAACGCGGCGCCGCCGAGCCCGAGCTGGGCCGCGCGTTCGCGGGCCTCGTCCAGGGTGTTGTACCGCCAGCGCAGCGCCTCGGCGACGGCCGCGGGCGCGGTGTGGGTGAGCACCGGCAGCACGAACATCTCGGTGTCCCAGAAGGCGTGCCCGTCGTACCCGGAGCCGGTCAGGCCCTTCGCCGGAATGGCGCGCTGCTCGGCGCGGGTGCCGGCCTGCAGGACGTGGAACAGGGCGAAGCGGACGGCCTGCTGGATCTCCTCGTCGCCCTCCACCTCGACGTCGGCGCGGTCCCAGAAGTCGTCCAGGCAGGCCCGCTGGTCCGCGAGCAGTCCCTCCCAGCCGTCGTGCGCGGCGGCGGCGAGCGCGGCGTCGACCTGGTCGGCCATCGCGGGCAGCGAGCGGGTGCCGGACCAGCCGTGCGCGACCAGTTTCTCCACGCGCAGCGTCTGTCCGGGCTCCAGTACGGAGGTGACGGTCAGCCGGGCCACGTCGGTGCCGCTCTCGCTGCGGACGGTGGTGCGCTCCGGGCCGCTGACCACGTGGTCGGCGGCCACCGCGACCCGGATGCCGCTGCGCCGGGTGCGGTGCACCAGGCGCAGCCGGCCGCCGGAGGCGAAGTGGTCCTCCTGCTCCAGCGGGGACTGCAGGGCCATGGCCGCGCGCGGGTCCCCGTCGGCCTGGGGCAGGGTCTCGTTGGTGACCAGCTCGGACTGGATCACCACGCGGCTGCGGCAGCCGACGGCCTCCACCTCGTAGCCGACCGCGGCGACCGCGCGCTGGGTCAGCGACACCAGCCGGGTGGAGCGCACCCGGACCGTGGAGCCGGCCGGCGAGGTCCATTCGCAGGTCCGCTCCAGCACCCCGCGGCGCAGGTCCAGGACCCGCTCGTGGGCGACGAGCCGGCCGTAGCGCAGGTCGAACGGCTCGTCGTCCACCAGCAGCCTCAGGATCTTGCCGTTGGTGACGTTGATGACCGTCTGGCCGGACTCCGGGTAGCCGTATCCGGCCTCGGCGTACGGCAGCGGGTGCACCTCGTGCACGCCGTTGAGGTAGCTGCCGGGCAGGCCGTGCGGTTCGCCCTCGTCGAGGTTGCCGCGCCAGCCGACGTGGCCGTTGGACAGCGCGAACACCGACTCGCTCTGGGCGAGGAGGCCGAGGTCGAGGGCGGTCTCCCGGACGGCCCAGGGCTCCACGGCGTACGACCGGTCGGTGATCACTCCTTGCCTCCCAGTTCGGCGAGGTCCTGCACGACCGTGCTCGCGCCGTGCGCGTACAGCGCGTCGGCCTGGCCGGCCCGGTCGACGCCGACGACGTATCCGAAGCCGCCCGCGCGGCCCGCGTCCATGCCGGCCAGCGCGTCCTCGAAGACGGCCGCGCGGGACGGCTCGACGCCCAGGTCGCGGGCCGCGGCGAGGAAGGTGTCGGGGTGCGGCTTGCCCGGCAGGTGCCGCTCGGCGGCCACGACGCCGTCGATCCGCACGTCGAAGAAGTGCTCGGCGCCCACGGCCCGCAGCACATCGCGGCAGTTGGCGCTGGAGGAGACGATCGCCGTGCGCAGCCCCTCGGCGCGCACCGCCTCCAGATAGCGCAGGGTGCCCTCGTAGGCCTCCACGCCGCCGGCGCGGATCTTCTGCAGGAGCAGGTCGTTCTTGCGGTTGCCGAGGCCGTGCACGGTGTCCGCCCCGGGTGGGTCGTCCGGGGTGCCTTCGGGCAGGTGGATGCCGCGTGAGTCGAGGAAGGCGCGCACGCCGTCGGCGCGGGGGCGTCCGTCGACGTACTCGTCGTACTCGGCGACCGCGTCGAACGGCCGCCCCTGCTCGCCGTCGTAGTCGCGCAGGAACCGGTCGAACGTCTCCTTCCAGGCGGCCGCGTGCACGACGGCCGTCTTGGTCACGACCCCGTCGAGATCGAACAGACAGGCTTGGATTGCGTCGGGCAGACCGAGCTGAGTCATACCGGCACTCTTCCCCAGGATCGGCGTTCGATGAGTGGCGCACGCCACACTGGAGCGTACTTCTCGGCAAAGCTTGCGGCGGGGACGCGCGGACCGGGCGGAACTCATCGGTGCCACACTGTCCCGCATGCCGCTGACCTTCGACGATCTGATCGCCCGTGCCCGTGCCCTCGCCGCGGGCGGCCGGCGTGCCGTGCTCGGCATCGCGGGCGGTCCGGGCGCGGGCAAGACGACCCTCGCCGAGCACCTGGTGCGCGCCCTGAACGGCGACGGGCCGCCCTGGGCGGCGCACGTGCCGATGGACGGCTTCCACCTGGCCGACGCCGAACTGGACCGTCTGGGCCGCCGCGGCCGCAAGGGCGCGCCGGACACCTTCGACGCGGCCGGGTACGCGGCGCTGCTGCGGCGGCTGCGCGAGGAGGCCGGCGAGGTGGTGTACGCGCCCGGGTTCGAGCGGGTCCTGGAGCAGCCCCTGGCGGGCGCGATCCCGGTCCCGCCGGCCGCCCGGCTGGTGGTGACCGAGGGCAACTACCTTCTGCTGGCCGAGGGTTCGTGGGTGCGGGTGCGGCCGTTGCTGGACGAGGTGTGGTTCTGCGAGATCGCCGAGGACGAGCGGATCCGCCGGCTGGTCGCCCGGCACGAGGAGTTCGGCAAGGACCACGAGACGGCCGTGGCCTGGGTGCTGGGCACGGACCAGCGCAACGCCGAGCTGGTGGCGGCGACCCGGGGGCGGGCGGACCTGGTGGTGCCGCCCGCCGCGCTGCCCGCCGCCGTACTGCCCGAGGGCTGACGGCCGGGCGGGCGGCGCCCGGACTCAGCCGTGCAGGGTGAGTGAGGGCTCTGCCCGGCCGTCCCCGGCCGGGGGACCGACGACCGCCGTGAACGCCTCCGTGCGCACGGTGAGCCCGCCGTCAGGGCCCTGATCGAAGACGGGCGCGAAGGCTTCGCCGGGCCCGTACCGCACGGCGAACACGTGCAGCCCGTCCGGGGCGCCCGGCGCCGGGTCGGCCTCCAGGGCGGTGGAGGAGACCAGGTGGCTCCAGCCCTCGTCGGGGTTTCCGTAGCCGCGCGGGTCGGCGGCGAGCGTGAACGCGGCCTGTTCCTGGGTGAGTTCGGCGCGGGCGTCGAAGTGGTCGTCGCCCGGCGCCGCGGGGTGGGTGAGCCGCAGGGCACCGGCCGCCGTGACCTCGCCCTCGGCGGTGCGGCGCACCCGGTCGCCGTCGTCGGCGGCGTACGGCAGCCCGGACAGCAGGTAGGGCGCCCCGTCGAGCCGCTCCACGGCGACCGTCACCCACAGGCGCGTGCCGTCGGTGACGTACAGCGAGCGGACGTGGCGCAGGACGTGGTCACGGCCGACGACGGGCTTGGTGACCAGCTTGGCGGCGAGGCCGTCGGCGCGGACGTCGCGGACCCGTACCTCGCCCATCGGGCGGCACAGCAGGAAGCCGTCGGTGACCGGGCCGAAGCCGTGCTGGCGGCGCACGGCGGCGGGCAGGTAGTAGGTGCCGGCGGCCTCGATCAGGGAGGGGGTCAGCCGGCTGTCGAAGGCCACGGAGACCGTGCCCGAGCGCAGTTGGTGGCGGGCGGGGTGCGGGGAGGGGGTGCGGTGCCAGCGGGTGGGGTCCTGGATCTGCCAGACCAGCATGAAGGCGAAGTGCCCGTCGATCCGGCCGTCGCGCTGGACCGCGTGCCGGCCCCAGCGCGTGTCGCCGCGGTAGCGGCCCAGGTCGGCGCCGATGCGCGCGCCGAAGTACCTGAGACCCAGGACGGATTCGAAGCCGGAGTGCTGTTCGCTGTAGCGCGGTCCTCCGCAGTCGTAGCCGCCGCCGGTCAGCCGGGCGTCCAGGTAGCGGGCGAGGGTGTCGCCGTCCTCGGCGAACACCTCCGCGCCGCTGACCCGGTGGGCCTGGGCGAGGAAGGACAGGGAGATGGGGCCGTAGTTGTTGTCGTAGGCGCCGCCGTGCTCGGGCGGCAGCAGGGCGCCCCGGTCGCGGACCCGGTGGGCGCGGATCTTGTCGGCGTACAGGCTCAGCGCCCGCTCCCGCACCGGCTTGCCCTGTTCTTCGGGGAGATGGCGGGCGAGCATGAGGCCGCCGACGACGCAGCCGATGGCCTGGTTGCCGGCCTCCTGCGGGTTGAAGAAGGTCGCCTCGGTCAGCCAGCGCCAGTAGCCGTGGGCCAACTGCCGCAGTTCCGTGCGCTGTTCGTCGTCCAGGAGGCCGTCGGCGGCGTCGAGGACGTTGACGGCCTGGAGCAGCGCCCAGACGGTGCTGGGCCAGTCCCCGATGGGGTGGGCGCCGGCTTCGAGGACGTAACGGGCATACGGAAGGCCGGAGTTGGCGGTGCGCAGGTTCGGGTAGCCGGGGTTGTCCCCGGTGTGGACGCGCTCGCGCAGGTGGAAGGCGAGGCTGCGGCGGACGGCCTCGGGCAGCCGGGGGTCCTTGCCGCGCTGCCAGGCGAGGGCGAGCAGGGAGGTGATGCCGAGCGAGGTGTCGCCGATGTCGTCGTGGGCGCCGGGGTGTTCGAGACTGCCCTCGGGCGTGAGCCGCGCGAGGGCCTGTTCGGTCACGTCGGCGAGCACCGCGTCGTACGCCTGCGGGGTGTCCGGCAGGTCGTGCAGCGGGCCGCGCTGGTGGGGCAGGTGCACGCTGGGGTCAGCCCTTCATTCCGGTGGTCGCCAGGCCTTCGACCAGTCTCTTCTGGAAGACGAGGAAGCAGATGAGCGTGGGGGCGAGCGCGAGTGTCGACATGGCGAACATGGCGCCGTAGGAGGAGCCGCTGGTCTTGTCCAGGAAGAGGGTGAGGCCGAGCGGGACGGTGAAGCGGGCGTTCTGCTGGAGGTAGACGAGCTGGCTGAGGAAGTCGTCGTAGGTCCAGATGAAGGTGAAGATGGTCGTGGTGACCAGGGCCGGCTTCATCAGCGGCAGGATGATCTTCCAGTAGATCTGCAGGGGGTTGGCGCCGTCCATCATGGCGGCCTGGTCCAGCTCCCGGGGGATGGAGCGGATGAACTGCACCATCAGGAAGATGAAGAAGGCGTCCGTGGCGAGGAACTTGGGGACGATCAGCGGCAGGAAGGTGTTGATCCAGGTGAGGTTGTAGAAGATCGTGTACTGCGGGATCAGTGTGGCCTGCATGGGCAGCATGAGCGTGCCGAGCATCAGGCCGAACCAGATCTTCTTGCCCCGGAACTCGAAGCGGGCGAAGGCGTAGGCGGCCAGCGAGCACGAGACGACGTTTCCGGTCACCGCGCCGATCGTGACGATCAGCGAGTTGGTGATGTAGAGCGAGAAGGAGTTGCCCGAACCGCTCCAGCCCTCGGCGTAGTTCCGCGGGTGCACCCTGGTGGGGATCAGGCCGGGGTGGGTGAAGATGTCGGTGTCGGGCTTGAGGGAGCTGCTGAGCATCCACAGCAGCGGGTAGAGCATGACGAGCGCGACGCCGATGAGCAGGGTGTGCAGGAGGATGCGGCGGGGGCCGGTGAGCGAACGGAGTTTCTGGAGCGGCGCGGCGCTCGGGGTGAGGGCGGACATGATCGGACGGACTCCTCGCTCAGTCGATGTCATCGTCGTAATGGACCCAGTAACGGCCGGCGATGAAGTTGACCGCCGTGAAGCCCGCGATGACCAGGAACAGCACCCAGGCCAGCGCCGAGGCGTATCCCATCTGCAGGTCGGTGAAGCCCTTCTTGTACAGGTAGAGGGAGTACAGCATGGTCGAGTCGAGCGGTCCGCCGGTGCCGTTGCTCACGACGTAGGCGGGGGTGAACGTCTTGAACCCGTCGATGATCTGCAGGACCAGGTTGAAGAAGACGATCGGGGTGAGCAGCGGGAGCGTGATGCGGAAGAACCGGGTGAGCGTTCCCGCGCCGTCGATCGCGGCGGCCTCGTACACGTCCTTCGGCAGCTGTTTCAGTCCGGCGAGGAAGATGACCATCGGGGTGCCGAACTGCCACACGGCGAGCAGGATGAGCGTGTAGATCGAGGTGTCCGGACTCGATATCCAGTCCTGGCCCTTGATCCCGAACCAGCCGAGGAAGTCGTTGAACAGGCCGTCCCCGCCGAACACCTGGCGCCAGACGATCGCGACGGCCACCGCGCCGCCGAGCAGCGAGGGCAGGTAGAAGGCGGCCCGGTAGACGCCGATGCCTTTCAGCGGCCGGTTGAGCAGGATGGCCACGCCGAGCGCGAGCGCCAGTTTCAGGGGGACGGAGACGAGGACGTACAGCAAGGTGGCGTGCACCGAGTCCCAGAAGACCGGGTCGTCGGAGAACATGTGCGTGTAGTTCTGCGCGCCGATCCACTTCGCGGGCGTCAGCAGGTCGAAGTCGGTGAACGACAGGTACAGCGAGTCCAGCATCGGGTAGACCGTCAGCCCGAACAGGCCGGCGAACCAGGGAGCCAGGAAGAGGTACGGCCACCATCCCCCGCCGCGCCGTCTGGCGGCCCGGCGGCGCATGCGTTCGCGCTCGCGCGGACCGGCGGGGGTCGCCGGGGCCGCCGGCCTCTCCCCCACGGCCCCGTCGGTCTTGGCGGTGGTCATGCTCATCGTCTCCCTGGCCCTCTCCGGTGCCGGACTGTGCTGGGCGGGCACTCAGCCCGCGAGGATGGACTGCGCCTGGTCGAAGAACTCGCTCGCTTGCGCCTTGATGGTCTTCTTGCCGAAGGCGACGGCCAGGTTGGACTGGAAGAGCAGGTCCCAGATCTGGTCGGCGCCCCCCGGCGGGGGCACGGGCGCGGGCAGCGCGTCGGTGGCCTTGGAGACCCGCTGGGAGATGTAGTCGGCCATCGCCATGTTCAGCTTGTCGGTCTCGTTCAGCCCGGCCGAGATGAGCGAACGGGCCTTCTCGGTCGGCGGGATGCCGCGCAGCAGCCGCATGTCCTTGATGGCGGTGGGGTCCTGGGCGAAGAAGTCCATGATCTTCACCGAGTCGGCGGCCTTCTTGCTGGCCTTGGTGGCGCTGAGCAGCACACCGCCGTTGACGAAGTTGCCCTCGCGGGCGCCCGACCAGTCGCCCTGCGGGGTGGGCAGGAAGTCCAGCTGGGCGTCGGTGATCGAGCCGCCGGCGCCGTAGACGCCGGAGTCGAAGGTGAACAGGGCCTTGCCGATGACGACGGCGTTCTTGGTGAGGTCGTTGTGCGCGGCGGAGGTGACCGCGGGCGGCGGCGAGGCGTTGTCCCGCCGCATGCCCGCCCAGAACTCCCACCACTCCTGGAGGGTGTCGGCGCTGAAGCCGAGCTTCTTGCCGTCGTCGGAGAAGAACGGCTGGCCCTTCTCGCGGGCGAAGATCTCGAAGCACTGCAGGGTGGAGCCGCCTCCGTCGTCGACGCCGTAGATCTTGCCGCCGCTCTTCTTGTGGACCTGGGTGGCGACGGCCTTCAGGTCGTTCCAGGTCCACTCGCGCTCGGGCAGCTTCAGGCCGAGCTTCTCCAGGCCGGTGCGGTTGACGGTGAGCTGGTTGACGCCGATGCCGGAGGGGACGCCGTACAGCTTGCCGTCGACGGTGCCGGCGGCCAGCAGGGTCTTGGAGAAGCCCGTCAGGTCCAGGGACTTGCCGACGTAGGAGTCCAGCGGGGCGAGGATGCCCTTGCGGGCGTACTGGGCGACCAGCGCGGTGTCCATCTGGAGCAGGTCGGGGGCGCTGCCGCCGGCGACCTGGGTGTTGAACTTGTCGAAGTAGCCGTCGTAGCCCGAGTACCGGGTCTCGATCTTGATCTTCGGGTTGTTCTTCTGGAACGTCGCGAGCGCCTTCTTGTAGGCGGCGTGGCGTTCGTCGCTGCCCCACCAGGTCATGGTCAGGTCGCCGCTGTCGCTGCCGGCTCCGGTGCCGCCGGCGCAGGCGGTGAGCGTGGCGCCGAGGGCGCCTGCGGCGGCGAGCCCGCCCGCGGTGCGGAAGAGGGTTCTGCGCGAGATCTGGTGACCCACCGGGTCCTCCCTGAGGGTGCGTGACGGATCCCCGGCCGGTCGTTGCGGCACGGGTGCATGGGTGGTGGAGGCGCGCCTCGCGGGGGCGGCCTCGCCCGGCCGCGCCGCCTGCTGCACGGGGGTCTCCCCGGCCGGCCGGGCCGGTGCCGCACGAGCACGCCCTCGTGCGCTCGCCGTACGTCGCTCGCATCGCTCACGTCGCTCACGTCGCGTACGGCCAGGAGGCCACCTCGAGCCGGTGTCCCGACCGGCTTAGAAAGCGCTTGTCCGGACATTGGCAGAACGAGCCGGAAGCCGTCAATGCCTCCATCGCGCGGGCTCGGTCACGGTTCGGACACCTCGGGCCACCGCGAGCCGGGCCGCGCCCACGACGGTGCCCAGGTCCCCGACCGTGCTGCTGACCACCTCGGTGGGCCAGCTCAGCCGGGCCAGTTCGGCCCGCACCCCGGGCAGGAGCTGCGGGTCGGATCCGGTGCTGCCCCCGAGCACGATCAGCCCCGGATCCAGTACGGCGGCCACGGCGGCGGCCAGCCGGCCCACGTCGGCGGCGTGCCGGGCGACGACCGCACGGGCCGGCTCCCGCCCCTGGCCGGCGAGGGCGAACAGGCGCTCGGTGGTCTTCGGGCCCGGCCCGTGCCCCGTGTCCCGCCAGGCCCCGGCGGCGCGGCGCAGCAGGGAGCGCGCGCCCATGTACTCCTCCAGTGCCTCCAGGCGCGGGGCGCGGCCCTCGTCCCACGGGTAGGGCAGCCGGGCCAGCTCGCCGGCGGCGCCGTTCGCCCCGCGCAGCACGTGTCCGCCGACGACGATGCCGAGGCCGACACCCACGCCGACGCGCAGATAGCCGAAGGTGCCGCGGCCCCGGGCGGCGCCCTCGTGCAGCTCGGCGAGCGCGGCGCAGTTGACGTTGTTCTCCAGGTGGACGGGGACGCCCGGGGGCAGCGCGACGGCCATGGCGTCGAAGACCGGGCCCGCCTTGGCGGTGGCCGGACGCATCCCGGAGCCCTGCGCGGCGGGTGCGGTGACATCGCCGACGGCGACGACGATGGCTCGCAGCGGGGCGGTGGCGGGCAGGGCGCCCAGGGCCTCGCGGACGGCGTCCGCGGCCGCGGCCCGGGGGCCGGTGGCCTCGGCGAGCCGGGTCCCGTCCAGGGCGCAGCCCCGGACCCGGGTGAGGTCCGGACCGAGGTCGACGGCCAGGACGGCACCGGCGTTTGGCCCGAGCCGGTAGACGGCGGCGGTGCGGCCGGTGCCGCTGGAGGCGGTGCCGGAGTGGGCGGCGAGCCCGGCGCTCTCCAGCTCCGCGACGGCGGAGGACACCGTCGGTTTGGACAGGCCGGCCAGGCTTGCCAGTTGCGGCCGGGTCGCGCTGCCCGCTCCGGCGAGCACGGCGAACACCGCGCTCGCGCTCTCGGACAGGCGGGGCGCCGCCACCACGTCGTGTTCCACGGTTCTCCCACGGGTCGCGAGGACTCTTGACGCACTGTACTTCGTTAGTTAATTTCCTAACGAAGTACACGGTACTCGCCTGCCGTACTCCGCCCGAGGCCCGTCCCGGGGCCTCCCGACCGCCTCAACTCCCCATTCCCTCATTTCCCCATTTTCCAGGCACGGTTCGCCCGCCGTCGCAGCACCGCGCGCCCGAAGAAGGAGCGCACACGACGAAAGAGGTCCCGTGCCGGACTCCCTGCCCGTCCTGGTCGGCATCGACGTGGGAGGCACCAAGACACACCTGCGCGCCGTGGCCGGGGACACCACGGTCGCCGACCACGTCCGCCCCAGCAGCGGCTGGCGGCCGCACCACCCGGTGGCCGCCGCCGGCTGGCTGGCACGGCTGGTCGCCGGTGCCCTGCCGGCCGGACTGCGCCCGTCGGCGCTGGCGGTGGGCGGCCACGCCTGCGAGACCCCGCGCCAGTGCGCGCAGATACGCACCGCGCTCCGCCTCCACTTCGACGCGCCCGCGCTGGTCGTGGGCGATGCGGAACTCCTCGTACCCGCCGCCGGGCTGGACCGGGGGGTCGGCCTGGTCGCCGGGACCGGTTCGGTGGCGGTGGGCCGGCAGGCCGACGGCACGCCCGTGCAGGTCGGCGGGTGGGGCGCGGTCCTCGGCGACGAGGGCGGCGCGGCCGGGCTGGTCCGGGAGGCGGTACGCGTCTGCTGGGCCGCCCACGACCGCGGCGAGCCGCCCGAGGCACTCACCTCGGCGCTCCTCAGCGCGTTCGACGTGCCCGAAGTGCCCGCGCTGGGCGCGGCGTTGGAGAGTGCCGCCGACCCGTCCGCCGCATGGGGCCGGGCCGCCCCGGCCGTCTTCGCCGCCGCCGAGGCGGGCTCGGCGCTCGCCCGCGAGGTGATCGCCACCGGGGGGCGCAGCCTGGCCGCGCTGGTCACCCTCCTCGCCCGGCGCGGCGCGGCGGCCTCGGACGTGGTGGTCGCGGGCAGCACGGTCCTCGCCCAGCCGCCGCTGTACGACGCCTTCACCGCCGCGCTCGCCGAGTCCCTGCCGTCGGCCCGGCCCCGGCCGCTGCGGGTGCCGCCGGTGGCCGGGGCGGTGGTGCTGGCGCGTGCGGCATCGTGAGCCCGCCACCGGAACTCCGGTGCGCCGCGCGCCGGTTCTCCGGTGAGCCGCCTGTGGGATTCCGTGTGCCCGTCTCCCCGCGTTCACCCACGGAACAGACGCAGATCACCCGGGTCTCCCCGACGGGTCACACCCCGGCCCTAGATATTCACCCGTTCAACTTCTTCCCCCTTCTTCTCCATGGGACCGCACAACTCGGCACATCGCGCCGGGATTTCCCCGTGGCCCATCCCTGAGAGGCACAGGCATGCCGTCATCTGCCGGGCACCACTCCTCCGTGCTGAACCGGCGCGGGTTCCTCACGACCTCGCTGGCCGCGTCCGCGGGCGTGCTCGCCGCCCCGGCCGTCGCCGTCTGGCTGCCGGCGGCCGACGCCAAGGCCGAGGCCGCGCCGGCCGCGTTCGTGGACGACTACAAGACCAATGTCACGGGCAACCTGACACCCGAGACCAACGCGGTGGTCCGGATCCTCGGCGGCTTCGCCCAGGTGTGGAAGACCGGCTCCGCCTGGAACACCGGCAGCGCGCTGCGCCCCGAGATCCTCCGCGCCGACCTGCGCTACTGCGCCCGGACCACGGCCGAGCGCACGGACGCCCAGGCCAGGGAGGCCTTCGTCTACGACCGTCAGCACCAGAGCTACGCGATGATCGCGGGCCTCGGCCCGCTGGCCGGTCTCTACCGCACCGGCGCCAAGGCGGTCACCTCGATCACCGGCGCCCCCGACGGCACCCCGGCCACGACCGTCAGCGACGCCGTGCCCGCCGGCGCCCCGGCCGGCTCGGCGCTCGGCGCGGGCGCCCACGACTCCGCGCTCGGCAAGGTCGCCGAACTGGTCGACACCGTGCGCGGCCCGTACGCCTCCGGCAACCCCGCCAAGTACGCCTACCAGTACCCGCGTCCGTGGCGGCTCACCGAGGACAGCGAGGTCGTCGACACCGGGCGGAGCGACGCGTTCGGCTTCCCGGTGTACGACTCCCCCGTGGCCGTCGCCCCGCAGCTGCTGCGCCAGCGCGGCACCTCCGCCACCGACGACGGCGGCTTCCCGAGCGGCCACACCAACGCCTTCCATCTGGCCGCGCTGGCCTACGCCTACGCCGTCCCGGAACGCTTCCAGGAGCTGGTGACCCGCGCGGTCGAGCTGAGCCACACCCGGATCGTGGCGGGCATGCACCACCCCGTCGACGTGATCGGCGGCCGGATCATGGCCACCGCCCTCGCCGCGGCCACCCTCGCCGACCCCGCGAACGCCCCGCTGAAGGCCGCCGCCCGCGCCCAGGCCCTCGCCTACTTCACCGCGCAGACCGGCACCACGGCCGACGCGCTCTACGCCTACGCGCACACCGGCGCCGACGCGTACGCCGACCGGGACGCCAACGCCCGCGCCCTGCGGCCCCGGCTGACGTACGTCCTCGCCCGGCAGGGCCGCCAGGTGCCGCTGACCGTGCCGAAGGGCGCGGAGGTGCTGCTGGAGACCCGGCTGCCCTACCTGAGCGCGGACCAGCGCCGCGAGGTGCTGCGCACCACCGCCCTGCCCTCCGGGTATGTGCTGCTCGACGGCCTCGAACAGTGGGGCCGGCTCGACCTGTTCGCCGCGGCCGACGGCTACGGCGCCTTCGACACGGACGTCACGGTCACGCTGGACGCGGCGGCGGGCGGCTTCTCGGCGGCCGACGCCTGGCGCAACGACATCGACGGGCGCGGCGCACTGGCCAAGCGCGGCACCGGCACGCTCACGCTGACCGGCCGCAACCGCTACACGGGCGGGACCGTCCTGGCCCAGGGCGCGCTGGTCGCCGGCTGCGAGGACGCGCTCGGCCACGGGGACGTACGGATCACGGACGGCACGCTGGGCGTCGCCGCGCGGCTGCGGGTGCGCGGCGCCTACGCGCAGGACGCGGGCACGCTCGAGGTCACCCTGCGGGCGGGCCGCAAGGCGCCGCTGACGGTCCGTCACCTCGCGGTGCTGGGCGGCTCGGCGGTGCTGTCGCTGCGGCTCGACGGCGAGCGGCCGCCGGCGGCGGGCAGCACCCTGCCGGTCCTCGACGCGCCCCGGCTGTGCGGCCGGTTCGCCCGGATCGAGGTGAACTCCGACCGGCTGCGGGCCGTACCCGTGTACACGGCAGAAGGTCTGTCGGTACGACTCGTGCAGCGGTGACACCCCCGGCGGCGGGAACGGTGCGACAGTAGGGCCATGATCCGGCCCACGCCCTCGCCCGCCGCCGTACGGCCGGTGCCGCCGCGGGGCGGATGATGGCGCGCGAACAGCACCTGGTCCTCAGCCGGACGGCTCCTGCCGAGGCACCCGCCCGCCCGTACGCCGGGGTGCGCCGGCACCGGCGGTGGCTGGTGCCGCTCCTGGTCGCGCTGCTGCTCGCCCAGATGGCCGCGGCCATGGTGACGACGGCCCTACGGCAGACGCCGACCATCGACGAGCCGGTGTACGTGGCGACGGCGACCGACTATCTGCACGAGCACCGGATCCGCTACAACCCCGAGCATCCGCCGCTCGGCAAGCTGCTGGTCGCGGCCGGGGTCGCGGTGGCGGGCCCGCACTACGACCCCTCGTACTCCGGCACGCAAGGGGATGTGGGCCGGCATCTGCTGTACGAGTCGGGCAACGACCCCGGGCGGCTGATGCTGTGGGCGCGGCTGCCGGTCATCGCGCTGACTCTGCTGTTCGGGCTGGTCGCCTTCGCGTTCGCCCGTGAACTGACCGGCACGGCGGGCGGTTTGGTGGCGCTCGCGCTGTACACCTTCTCGCCCGATGCGATCGCGCACGGTTCGCTGGCGACGCTGGACATGCCGATGACCGGCTTCGTGCTGACCTCGGCCTGGCTGGTGTGGCGGGCGCGCCGGCGGCCCGTGCCGTACCTCCCGGCGGCGGGCGCGGCGCTGGGGGCGGCCGTGGCGACGAAGATGAGCGCGCTGCCGGCGGTGCCAGTGCTGATGGGCCTCGCGGCGTTGTCGGTCCTCGGCGCGGGCCGGGACCGGGAGGTGACGCCGCCGGGCGAGCCGGGCGCGGGCACGGGCCGGTGGCGGCTCGTGCCGTCCGTGCGCCGGGACGCGCCCGGCGGTCCCCGGCGCATGAGGCTGGCCGGTCGTGCGGGCACGGTAGGCGGACGTCCGCGCCGGGGCCCCGCCCTGGTTCTGGGCACGGTAGGCGGCCGGTGGCACCGGCCGGCGGCGGCGCTCGGCGCGGCGGCCGTGGTGGCGCTGGCGGCCGTCGCCGTCGTGTGGGCCGCGTATCTGGCGGTCGACCCACGGCTGCGGTTCTCCCCCGCCGAACCGGTGCCGGCCCTGCACGGACTGCGCGGCCGGCTGGTGGACCTGCTGCCGCTGCCGCCCGCGTACCGGGCCGGGATGCGGGTGCAGTTCGCACTGGAGGACCAGCCGTGGCAGGGCTACCTGTTCGGGCACCTGTACACCGGCTCGCGCTGGTACTACCTGCCCGTCGCCCTGCTGGTGAAGACACCCCTCGGCCTGCTGGCGCTCGGTGCGGCCGGTGCCGTGGCGGTCGTCGCGCTGCGGCGGCTGCGGCCCGCGGCGCCGTATCTGCTGCTGCCGCCCGCCGTGCTGCTGGCGGCCGCGATGACGGGGTCGCGGGACTTCGGGACGCGGTACGCGCTGTTCGTGCCGGTGTTCCTGGCGGTGACGGCGGCCTGTGTACCCGCCTGCGTGCCGCGGCCCCGCCGGCGGTGGACGGTCGCCGTCACCGCCGCGCTGGTGCTGTGGACGGCGCTGAGTTCGCTGCGGACCTTCCCCTACTACCTGCCGTACGCCAACGAGGCGTTCGGCGGGCCGGCGAACACCCATCGGCTGCTGCACGACTCCAATGTGGACTGGGGCCAGGACCTGGGGCGGCTCGCCGAACGGCTGCGCAAGCGCCACCCGGGCGAACGGGTGTGGCTGGTGTACAAGGGCAGTGGCGTGCCGTCGTACTACGGCATCCACGCCGCCGATCCGCGTGCCGTGCCGCCGGACCGGGTGCACGGGCTGCTGGTGGTGTCGGACTCGGCGGTCGCCAAGGCACGGGGACGGCTCGCCGAACTGATCGCCTCCAGTCGTCCGATCGACGATGTGGGGCATTCGATCACTCTCTATCGCCGCTGAGCACGTGCGTTCAACCTGCTGGTCACAGCTTTGGGTGAGCTATGTTGAGTGCTTGTGGCAGACAAAGGAGGCGGACCGGTGCCCTCGCCGCAGCAGGCACGCGCCCAGGCATCAGCGATCACCTCGGGCAAGACCGTGCCCGAGGCCGAGGCCGCGCCGACCTCACGGCTCAGGGAACTGTTCGACGGTCCCCGTCTGTCACCGGGTCAGCGGCGCATCGCCCAGTACCTGATCGAGCACATCACCGAGGCCGCGTTCCTGTCGATCACCGAGCTGGCCGACCGGGTCGGGGTCAGCCAGCCCTCCGTCACCCGGTTCGCCGCCGCCGTCGGCTTCAGCGGCTATCCCGCGCTGCGCGAGAAGCTCCAGTCGATCGCGCTGAGCACGCTCGCGGGCGGGCCCGGCGAGGAGGACCGGGCCAACGAACTCCAGGCCGCCGTCGACGCCGAGATCCAGAACCTGGAGAACCTGCGGCGCGACTTCGCCGACCCCGACCGCATCATCCAGGTCGGCCGCGCACTGTCCCGCTCCACCCCGCTGACGGTCCTCGGCCTGCGCATCTCGGTGTCGCTGGCCGAGTACTTCGGGTACGCGGCCCGCCGGATCCACCCCGACGTACGGCTGGTCACCCGCGGGGGCAGCGTGGCCTACGACGCGCTGCTGCAGTCCCGCGAGGCCGGCGGCACCTGGGTGCTCGCCTTCGCCATGCCCCGGCACTCCCAGGAGACCCTCAACGCCGTCCGGGTGGCCCGCGGCGCGGGTCTGAAGGTCGCGCTCGTCACCGACCTGGCGCTCGGGCCGGTCGCCGACGAGGCCGACGTCGTCTTCGCCACGGGCACCGGCTCACGGATGGTGTTCGACTCCTACGCCGCGCCCGGTGTCCTCGCGGCCGCGCTGCTCCAGGCCATGACCGACGCCGATCCGGAGCGCACCCAGGCCCGCCTCGAGAAGTACGAGCACCTCTCCGAGCAGCACCAGTTCTTCCTGAAGGACTGAAGAACCACGGCTGCCCGCGCGCGCCGGGCACCCGTGAAGATCCTGCGGTCCCCCTCCGCCCCGTACCGGGATGATCCGCAACAAAGCACGCATGAATGTTTTCATACGTCTTGCAAACCGATCGGTATATATAAATACTGCTCGCACACCGCCCCGAGAAGACCGACGGACCAGCCATGCGCACGCACCTCTTCACGCAGCGGCGGCTCCGGATGGCCCGGGGCCCCCGCACGGACACCCCCAGCCGCCGTTCCCTACCCACGTCGGCGCCCGGGGTGTTCCGGGGCGCGCCCTCTGCACGACGCGCCCGTGGCGGCCCCGGCCATCCCCTAGGCCGGGGCCGCCCCGCACTCGTCGGACCACCCTCACGACGCCGCACACCGGAAGCGATGATCATGCCCCTGACCAGCACGCGCATCAGTCCCGACTGGCCCTGCCAGGTCAAGACGCCGGGCTCGTACGACTGGGAGCGCTCGGCGGCCAAATGGCTGCGGGAGCTGATCCCCGCGCGCTACGCCAGCTATCCGGCGCTCATCCGGCACCCCGTCCTGCTGGCCCGGCACGCGCAGCTCCAGGTCCAGCAGGAGATCCGGGTGGCCCGCACGGCCCTGCAGACCGCGCGGGCCGAACTGCCCATGCTGGGGCTGCCCGAATCGGTCATCGAGCACACGATCAAGCTGTACGCCGCCGAGATCCTGCAACTGCAGCACATCGCCCGCAGCGTGCGCGCGGTGAGCGAGGCCCTGGCGGGGCGCGGCGCGGGGCGCTGACCCCACCCCCGCCGGGCCGGTCTTCCCCGCCCGGCGGGGCGAGGCACCGGCATCACCGTCGGGTCAGATCGCGGCCGTTCGCCGTTCCCGTCCGGGGCGGGGGCGGCTTCACGAGGCGTCACCGGGGGTCGTGCGCGACTCCAGTGCGCTGCGGGTGTCGTTGCCGTAGACGCCGGTCTCGTCGCCGCGGATGCCGTACCAGAGCTGGAAGCGGGCCACGGCCGCGGTGAGCGTGGCGTCGTAGGTGCCGTCGGTGGAGCCGTCGCGGTAGACGTCCGGGATGCGCAGCAGGCGTTCCTGGAGTTCGGTGACCTCAGGGCCGGTGTCGCCCTGGCGGAGGGTGCCGGGGCCGTCGGGATCGGCGGCACCGGTGGCGGGGGCCGGGGCAGCGGCGGTCGGCGTGGCGGCGGGCGGTGCGGTGGTCGCGGGCCGGGACGGGCGCGCGGCCGCGGAGGCCTCCTGACGGGCGGGCAGCAGCAGGGCGCAGCCGAAGCCGGCGAGCGCGGCCGCCGCCACGGCTCCGGCGACGGCGGCCCGGCGCAGACGGAGTGCCGGGGCACGAACTCCGGGGGCGGGGCGGGCCGTTGGTACGGGCGGCAGTTCCTGGGTGTCGTCCTCGGCGGTGGGGACCGTACGCGCCGCAGCGGGCCGCTCGGCGGTGGGTGCCGTGCGCGCCGGGGCGGGGCGCGACCCGGCCGCCGGGGCGACGGGCTCGTAGGTGACCGGGTCGGGCCGGATCTCCCGCATCAGCTCCGCGAGGGCGTCGAACCGGCGGGGCCGCAGCACCCGGACGGGTTCCAGCACCGGGCCGGGCTGCGGGCGTTCGGGATCTGGCGGTGTCGGCACCTGGCTCTCCTTCCGTCCCCGGCCCGTCCCGGACGGGCGGGACCTGCGAGGTCCCCGTGCTCAGATACGGCCCGCACGACGACACCGTTCAGGCCACCGTCCGGCCGCCGTCAGGCCGGGTTCAGCGCTCCTCGCACGAACCGGCTCAGGGACGCCGTGAACGCGCCGACAAAGGCGTCCCTGGCCTCCTCCGGCAGTGCTGCCAGGGACAGATAGGGGTTCAGGTCCTCCAGTTCGACCAGCAGCAGGCCGCCGTCGCGGGTACGGCAGGCGTCCACGCGCTGGATGCCGTGGCCGAGGTCGTTCCAGTCGATGAAGCGCCGGGCGAACTCCAGGTCGGCGGCGGTGGCCGCATACGGCCGCAGTTCCCAGCGGCGCCGCGGGTCGGGGGCGTACAGGGCGTACTGGAAGTCGTCGTCGACGAAGTAGAAGGACACCTCGTGGACGAAGTCGACGCACGGCTGGATCAGCACCTCGCCGCCGGCCACCGCGGCGACCTGCCCCGCGGGCACGATCCGCAGGCCGACGGAGTCCGCGCCGAGCTTCGGCTTGACCACATACCGCTCGGCGGACGGCAGCAGGTGCAGATCCGCCGCGCCGGCGACGGTCGGTATCACCGGGAAGCCGGCGGCGCTCAGGTCGAGCAGATACTGCTTGCCGGCCATGTCCGCCTTGCCGGTGAGCGGGTTGTACACCCGGGCGCCGGAGGCGAGCGCCCGCGTGCGGAAGGCGTCGTAGGCGCTCTGGTGGCCGAGGACGGGACCGCTGTTGCGCACGACCACGGCGTCGAAGCCGCCCATGAGCGCGGCCGCGTCCAGCGGATGGCACAGCGCGAGGTCGAAGCGGTCCCGCAGCCGGGCGGTGAGGAAGATGTCCTCGTCGCAGTAACGGCGCCCGCGGGCCTGGTACGCCAGGTCGGTGACGTAGAGCAGGCGGGGGCGGGGGGCGGGCATGCGCGATCTCCTCGGACGGGCCGGTGCGGGGACGGCCGGTGCCCTGTCGCCGCAGGCGGGACCTGCCGGCTCGGGCCGGTCCCGGCACGGTGGAGAAAGGTTACGTCGCAGGGGCGCGGTGGTGTCCGGCGGGGCTGGTCGCAGCGCCGGATCCGGTGACCGGCCCCCCGGCCGTGGTGACGCCGGTGGGCGCATCCTTCACGGTGCGGCGGGCCCTCGGGTCGCACCCAGGGTGCGGGCGACAGTCGGGCGGCAGCACTCAGTTCCCTCACAAGGGTGCTCCATCTGCACTGAGTGTCATGACCCTCGTCCGGGTGCTACGTTCCCGTCCATGAGCTCCAGCAGCGCGGCGCCGGCCGCGAAGACGCCGATGCGGGAGGCCCTGGTCGCGGCGGCCTTCCGGCTCTTCGTGGAACGCGGGTACGAGCAGACCACCGTCGACGACATCGTGGCGCTGGCCGGGGTCGGCCGCCGTTCGTTCTTCCGCTACTTCCCCTCCAAGGAGGACGTGGTCTTCCCCGACCACGAGCGCTGTCTGGCCGACATGACCGCCTTTCTCGCGGCGAGCGGCGAGGAGCACGAACCGGTGCGGCGGGTGTGCGACGCGGCCCGGCTGGTGCTGCGGATGTACGCGGAGAACCCCGCGTTCTCCGTGCAGCGCTACCGCCTCACCAAACAGGTGCCGGGCCTGCGCGCCTACGAACTGTCGGTGGTGTGGCGCTACGAACGCGCGCTCGCCGAGTATCTGCGCGGGCGGTTTGCGGGACGCCCCGACGGGACGCTGCGGGCCGACGTGATCGCCGCGGCGGTCGTCGCCGCGCACAACAACGGCCTGCGCTCCTGGCTGCGGTCGGACGGCGAGGGCGACGCGGGCGCGGCGGTGGACCACGCGCTCGGTTTCGTGCAGCAGGCGTTCGGGCGGTCCGCCGAGGCCGTGGCGCCCGCCCGGGTCGGTCCGGTGCCGGCCGGCGGACCGGCGGAACACCCCGGCGACGTGGTGGTGCTGGCCTGCCGCCGGGACGCCCCGCTGTGGCGGGTGGTGCAGGAGCTGGAGTCGGTGCTCGGCCGGGCCTGAGACAGCTCGCGCACACACATTCAGGGTACCGAGTGCCTTTACGTCTGACACTCAGTGCCATACTCTGTCGGCGTGCGCGGCGGCACGGCCATCGCGCACACGTGTGCCCGGTGCGCGCCGGACACGCGGGATTCCGGCCGAGCGCAGGGAGTTGACCAGCGTGTACCACCACTCAGCAAACGCCACCCAGCCGGCGGCCGGCGCCGCGGCAGGCGTGCTCGATCCCGTCTCCGCGGACTCCAGGGACGCCATCGTCTTCCAGCGCTGCACCTGGTGCGGCACCGCGACGTACCACCGGCTGCTGTGTCCGGTGTGCCAGGGCAGCGAACTGCGCACGGAGCGCAGCGAGGGCGTCGGCACGGTCCGGCACTCCACCGTGCTGCACCGCAACACGCCCGCCGCGCGCAACTCGTCGCTGATCGAGATGGCCGAGGGGTTCGTCGTACGGGGCCGGGTCATGGGCCCGCCGGTCGGCATCCACAGCGGCGACCGGGTGCGGCTGTCCACCGCAAAGGACCCGGTGCGGGGCGAGCCGGTCTTCCAGCTCATCGACGAGCCGCTGCGGGCCTGGACCTGAGGGGACCGCGGGCCCGACCCGGCCCGGGCCCTCACCCCTGCCACACCCCCGGCAGCAACTCCCGTACGCCGACCGGCTGTCCGGTCTCGAACGCGCGGTTCACGCCGAGGCCGACGGCGAGGGCGAGCGCACCGTCGCGTTCGGTGGCCGTGGGCACCGGACCGGGGCCGGAGCCGGCAGCGGGAACAGGGTCCGTCCCGGGCGCGTGAGCCGGTCCGAACAGTGCGTCCAGCATGCGCTGGATGAGACGGTGGGCGCGCACACGGCGTGCGCGGCGCCGGCGTACCGCCGTGGCACGCCCCAAGTCACGGGAACGAGAGGGGATTTGACTGCCGATCGTCGTCGTGGGCGCGGGGCGTGTCGGGGCGTCGGTGGCACCGGGGGCCCTCACCGCTCTTGCTTCTCACTGCGTGAGGCTCACCCGGATCCCGACGGTGCCGTCCAGGCCGCGCCGCAGCCGGCTGCCCAGCAGGGTGAGGCGGCCGAGGATGCCGTACTTGCGGGCGATGAGGTCCCGGTAGCGGGCGGTGGTGGCGGCGTCGGCGATCACGGCGGTGGCCGGCAGCTGGTCGCCGGTGGGGTTGCCGCGCACGTCGCAGGGGCCGACGAGGACGTCCGCGCGGCGCCGGATCCGCTTGACCTTGAAGCTGTCGGCGGCCGTCCACACCCCGAGGGTGTCCCCGTCCCTGACCACCCACACCGGGGTGGCCACCGGCGTGCCGTTCTTGCGGTAGCTGGTCACCAGCAGGTATTTGCCGGAGCCGAGCGGGTCCAGCCGCGTGTCGTTCATGCCCGGCAGTCTAGGAGCCGGTCCCCGCTGCGGGCAGGGCCGCCGCCATGCGCCGTACGCCCTCGGTGAGGATCTCGGGCGAGGTCGCGAGGTTCAGCCGTACGTGGCCCGCGCCGCCGGTGCCGAAGGGCAGACCGGAGTTGACGGCGACCCGGCCGCGCTCGAGGAAGGCCCGTGCGGGGTCGTCGCCGAGGCCGAGGGGGCGGCAGTCGAGCCAGGCCAGATAGGTGGCCTCGGCCGGGTGGAGGCGGATCGCCGGCAGGTGCTCGGCGAGCAGGCGGGCGAGCAGGCTCCGGTTGGCTTCCAGCCCGGCCAGCAGGGCGTCCAGCCAGCCGGTGCCCTCGCGCAGGGCGGCCGTGTGGGCGATGACGCCGACATGGCTGGGGCCGTGGCCGACCTCCTCGGGCAGCCGGTCGAGGTCGGTGGCGGCTCCGGGCCCGGCGAGGGCGACGGCTGCCTTGAGTCCGGCCAGGTTCCAGCCCTTGGAGGCGGACATCAGGGACACGCCGCGCCGGGCGCCGGGCACGCTCAGATACGGCACGAAGGGGACGCCGGGGGCGACGAGCGGGGCGTGGATCTCGTCCGCGACGACCCGGACGCCGTAGCGCTCGGCGAGGGCGGCGACGGTGGCCAGTTCGGATGCGGTGTGGACGGTGCCGGTGGGGTTGTGCGGGCTGCACAGCAGGAAGGCGGCGCGGCCGGTGCCGGCGGTCGCCTGACGGAACGTCTCCTCCAGGGCGGCCGCGTCGAGGCGCAGGCCGGGGCCGAGCGGCGCTTCGACCACCTTGCGGTCCATGTGGCCGATGAACTGGAAGAACGGCGGATAGACGGGTGGGTTGACGATCACCGGGTCGCCCGGCCCGGTGACCAGTTTGAGCATCTCGACCACTCCGAGCATCACGTCCGGGACGATCGCCGTGCGCTCGATCGCGATCCCGTCCCAGCCCCAGCGGTCGGCGGCGAACGCGGCCAGCGCCTCGGCGTAGGCGGTGCCGGCGGGGTACCCGGTGTCACCGAGGGCGAGGGCGTCGGTGACGGCGCGGACGACCGCTTCGGCGAGGGGTACGTCCATCTCGGCGACCCACAGCGGCAGCACCTCCTCGGGGTAGGTGCGCCATTTCATGCTCGTACGACGTCGCAGCCGCTCCAGGCCGAGGGCGCGCAGCGGGTCCGGTTCACCGGGGGTGTCGTACGGGATGCCGGTCATGGGGCTCACGATAGGCGTCGGGGGGCAGTGGCGTGAACGACCCGGAAATCCGGAGTGCGGAGCGCTGATCAACTCGGCCGTCTGGATTGCGTCATGAACGAGTGACCGCACCGCTCGCCCGGCTTCCCTCAGGCATCCAGGAGCTGACCCACATGGCGCCTCGCTGAACGCCGGGGCCCCGGGCCGCGTATGGAGGTGCGGGCCCTCGACGAGCCGGGGGTCTCGCGCCGCCGGTACGGGCGGCGCGCGTTCGGGTTCGGCTTCGGGAGCCATGCATGCGGCACGCACGACGACGCATCGTCCGGCGAGTGACACGTCTGGCGGCGGTCGGCGGACTCCTCCTGGGGGGCGCGATGGTCACCCAGGCGGCCATGGCGAGCCAGACACCTCCGGCCGCCACGAGAACACTGTCCGCCGCCTCCGGCGCCCAGGACACCGGTGCCGCGCTGGTGGCGCGGCTCGGCACGGCCCGCACGGCCGGTGACTGGATCGGGGCCGACGGACGTCCGGTGGTGGCGGTGACCGACGACGCGGCGGCACGGACGGTGCGCGCCGCGGGGGCCACGGCGAAGGTCGTCGCGCACAGCATGAACGAGCTGAAGTCGGCTGTCGCCACGCTGCGTTCGGCGCCGCGTGTGGCGGGCACCGCGTGGGCGGTGGACTACCGGACCAACCGGGTGCTGGTGAGCGCGGACAGCACGGTCTCCAGGAGCGACTGGTCACGGATGAGCCGACTCGCCGCGAAAACAGGTGACTTCGTGCGGATGGAGCGGACGCGGGGCACCTTCACCACGCGGCTGAACGGGGCCCAGCCGATCCTGTCGACCGGCGGCCGCTGTTCGGCGGGGTTCAACGTGACCAACGGGCAGCGCGACTTCATCCTCACCGCCGGGCACTGCGGTCCGGCCGGGTCCACCTGGTTCGCCGACAACCAGGGCAACCAGCAGCTGGGGCAGACGGTGAGCAGCACCTTCCCCGGCAACGACTTCTCGCTCGTGCAGTACGCCTCCGGCAGGGCCGGCGACGGCGCCGACGTCGTCGCGATCGGCGGCGGCAACGGGGTGCGGATCACCGGGGCCGCCGATGCGACGGTGGGGCAGCGGGTGTTCCGCAGCGGCAGCACCAGCGGGTTCCACAACGGGACGGTCACCGCACTGAACGCGACCGTCAACTACCCCGAGGGGACGGTCACCGGGCTCATCCAGACCGATGTGTGCGCCGAACCGGGCGACAGCGGCGGCCCGATGTTCTCCGACGGGGTCGCGCTCGGTGTCACCTCGGGGGGCAGCGGCGACTGCACGACGGGCGGGACGACGTTCTTCCAGCCGGTGACGAAGGCGCTGGCGGCGCTGAACGTCAAGCTCATCGTGGCGGCCCAGAACGCCGGTGCGGCCGCCCAGAGCGCCGCCCCCTCCCCCGCGCCGTCCGCGGCTGCCACCCAGGCGGCGATCGCGCCGAACGCGGTCACACCGGGGTCGGCCGCGCCGGTGACCGGCGGGCAGACCCAGACGCTGCTGGCGCGGCTGACGGACACCCGGAACATCGGCCCCGGGCTGCTGGTCATCGCGGGCAGTCTGATCGCGCTCGTCGCGACCCGGTACATCCGGGCCGAGCAGGACCGCAAGGCCTATCAGCGGTACTACTCCGCCACCTGGGGATGACGGGACGCCGGTCACGGCGGGCAACAGAAGGGCACCCGTGCGCTCACGGGTGCCCTGGAGACGTTTTCGGCGCGGTCCGCGCGAGGCCGGTCAGGCCGCGCGCTGCGACCGGGGGGTCATGGCGGCCCACTCCATCACGAGGCGCTGGTACTGCGCGCGCTGCTCGGTGGTCAGTGTCCCGCCGGAGCGGCGCCACAGGGCCCTGATCTCCTCGTTGACCTCCGCGGCCGATCGCTCCGAGCGATCAAAAGCGGCTTCAACAGTGGTGGACATGCTGTGAAGCATATGCCGACCAGCGTGAAGGCGCTGTGAGTAAGTACACGTGATGCGGACATTCCGGACCGTGTTACTCATCACGTCAATGCGTCAAGCGCCAGAAGGGAGTTCACACCCTGCCCTCACTCAGCACCAGCACCTGGATGGCCAGCACGGCGGCGCCGCGCGCCCAGTCGTGGAAGTCGGAGACCTTCGTCTCCAGGTCGACCGGATCGGCGAGCGGATGCCGGTGGGCGCGGATGGTCTCGTGCACCGTGTTCCCGGCCACATCCATCAGGCCGACACCCTCGCCGGCGAGCAGGATCCGCTGCGGCAGGGCGAAGTTGGCGATCTGTGCGACCAGGACGCCGAGCGCCCGGGCGGCCTCGCCGACGACCCGGGAGGCCATGGGCTCGCCCGCGGCGGCGCCGGAGAGGATCTCCTCGTAGCCGACGTCGCGGCCCGTCGCGGCGCGGACCTGGTACTCGATGCCGGGGATGGTGAGCAACGACACAGCGCTGCCGCGCCGTCCGGTGGGGGTGAGCGGGCCGTGCGGGTCGATGATCCAGTGCAGGCCGGGGCCGCGGCCCTCCTCCGCGAAGGGCACGCGTCGGCCGCCGAGCACCAGCCCGTAGCCGATCCCCGCGCCGATGGTCAGGACGGCGAAGCGCTCGAGCCCCCGGCCCGCACCGAACCAGGTCTCCGCCTCGGCCAGGGCGGCCACGTCGTTCTCCACGACGACCGGCAGCCCGGTGCGCTCCTGGACCAGGGCGGCCAGCGGCACATCACGCCAGCCCAGGAACGGCGACTCCTCGACCACCGCGCGCTCGCGCACCAGGCCGCCGACGCCGATGCCGATGCCCGCCGGGGCCGGACGCCCCTTCGCCAGCCGGGCGGCCAGCTCCGCGACCGCGCCCGCGACGGCGGCCGGGTCATGGGTGGACAGCGGCCGGTCCAGGCGGCCGACGACGTCGCTGCGCAGGGTGGTGGCCACGCCGTAGACGGTGTCACCGGTGATCTTGAAGCCGAGGAAGCAGCAGGAGTCGGCGACGACGCCGAGCGGCCGGGAGGGACGTCCCTGCCGTGTCCCGGCCGCGCCGCCCGCCTCGGGCGCCTCGACCAGCAGCCCGGACTCGATCAGGGGCTTGGTCAGCCGGGTGAGGCTGCCCTGGGAGAGCCCGAGGCGCCGGGCCAGCTCGGTGCGGGACAGCGGTCCGTGCACGAGCACCTCGATGGCGACGGAACGCTCCGCGGGGCTCAGCGGCAGCCAGCCGGTCACGGCACCCCTCTTCTTCCTCGGTCTCTTCCTCGGCCTCTGGTTTCTTCTTGCTCAGAAGTAACCAGGTCCACCCCACTCGACGAAGCGTGCGCCCCAAAGGCCTTTCCCTGGCCCCCTTGACGATCCGATTCTTCCACAACAAAAGTAATCGGCATGACTTTCTCCCTCGGCATCGTCGGCGCCGGACAGTTCTCCGGTCAGTTCGCCGCGCTGTTCCAGGCCCATCCCGGCGTCCGTGACGTGTATGTCACCGATCTGCTGCCCGAGCGGGCCGAGCGGCTCGCCGCCGCGCAGGGCCTCGCCGGTACGTTCCCGTCGTACGAGGCCATGCTGGAGTCGAAGGCGGTCGACGCCGTCGCGGTCTTCACCCAGCGCTGGACGCACGGCCCGCTGGTGCTGCAGGGCCTTGGCGCCGGCAAGCACGTGTACTCCGCCGTCCCCATGGCGATCACCACGGACGAGATCGCCGCGATCATCGACACGGTCCGGGCGACCGGGCTGACGTACATGATGGGCGAGACCAGCCAGTACAACCCGGCGACCGTGCACGCCCGCAACCAGATCGCCGCGGGCGCCTTCGGCCGACTGTTCTACGCCGAGGGCGACTACGTCCACGACATGGACCTCGGCTTCTACGACGCCTACCGCTACAGCGGCGGCGAGAACTGGAAGGCGACCGCCAGCTATCCGCCGCTGCTGTATCCGACGCACTCGGTGGGCGGGGTCCTCGGGGCCTGGCAGACCCATGCGGTGAGCGTGTCGGCCATCGGAGTGCGCGACGACCGCGGCGACGGCGTCTTCGACCGTTCGGTCAGCCGGTTCGACAACGACGTGTCCAACGCGACCGCCCTGTTCGAGGTGGCGGGCGGCGGATCGTTCCGCACGAACGAGTTCCGGCGGGTCGGCTACCCCTCGCACATCCGCGAGTCCCGGTTCCGGTTCTTCGGCACCGAGGCCAGCATGGAACAGCTCGCGACGGTGGCGCTGTGGCAGGACAAGAACGGAGTGAAGGACATCAGCGAACTGCTGGAGCCCAAGGCGACGCTGTCCCCCGACGATCCCTCGCTGGCCCATGTCGCGCCCGAGCTGCGGGCCGCCTTCACCTCCGGTTCGGCCCCCGTGCACGACCGGTCGAGGCTGCCCAGGGAGTTCGACCACCTCCACAACGGCCACGAGGGCAGCCACCACTTCCTCGTGGACGACTTCGTCACCGCCGTGGGCACCCGCCGCCTGCCGTCGGTGAACGCGTGGACGGCCGCCCGCTACACCCTGCCGGGCATCATCGCGCACGAGTCCGCGCGGCAGGGCGGAACGCGGCTGGCGATCCCCGACTTCGGGGACGCGCCCGAGGAGTGAGGACCCGGGCGGCGACGGCCCGGAGCCGCTCAGGTCCCGCTCAGGTGCCCGGCTTGCGGCCGTAGACGAAGACGTCGTCGCCTGTCCTCAGCAGCGACCAGTACTTCTGGGCGTCCCTGGTGGTCATGTTGACGCAGCCGTGCGAGCCCGGCGGGTTCCACATGCTCAGGCCCACCGAGTGGAAGGCCTGGCCGCCGTCGAAGAACTGGCTGTAGGGCATCGGCACGTTGTAGACGGTCGAGACGTGGTGGAGGTCCCGCCAGTAGATCTTCTTCAGGCCGGTGCGGGTGGTGAAGCCCTTGCGGCCGGTGCGCACGGGCACCGGCCCGTAGACGACCTTCCTGCCGTCCTGGATCCAGCTGAGCTGGAGTGTGAGGTTCACACAGGCGATCCGGCCCTTGTTCACCGGGCACGCGCCGTCCCTGTTCGGGTTGTTCCCGACGGCCCGCTGCTTGGTGATCAGGTCCATCACACCCCAGGTGACGGGACCGGCGTAGCCGATGTCGGGCGTGATGCCGTTCCTGTCCTGGAAGGCCTTGATGGCCTTGCAGTCGGCGGCGGACTGCCTGCCGTCGACGGGCCTGCCGAGGAATTTCTCCACCTGCTTCTGGTACGGCCCCGCCTGCGTGGTGCAGCTCGTGGCCGCCTGGGCCGGCGCGGCGGTCAGGGCGAGTGCGAGCGGCGCCACCAGCCCCGTGACGCCCAGCGCGACGACACTCCGTCTCCGTACGCTCCGTATGTCCCCCATGAATCTCCCCTCTCCCCTTGCCGACCGGGACCTGCCCGGGGTGCTTTCTACGCGCTTCCCACGATCTCGGACTTCTAGACCTGCGCGGGGGCACGGGGGTTGTGGTTCCGGTCAGGCTGTGACGAAACGGTGAACTTCGTCGCCGCGCGGCCGGCCGGCGGGCAGCCTGCGGCCGTAGGCGACCGGCAGCAGATCCTGACCGCGGCCGGGAGCTTGTGGGGCGGCTGAGGACGAGGATGGCCCCGCGCTCCTAGGGAGTCGCGGTGCCTTCGGCCGCGTGGCGCCGTACCGCCGCGTGGAAGCCCGTGTTCACCGCCGTCAGGCCGCCGTCGACCACCAGTGCGGTGCCCGTGATCCAGGCGGCGTCGTGGGAGGCGAGGAAGGCGGCCGCGGCGGCGATGTCCTCGGGCTCTCCGATGCGGCCGAGCGGGTACAGGGGCCGGATGGCGTCGAGTTCGTCGTCGCGGCCCTCCCACGCCGAGGTGCGGACCGTGCCCGGCACCACGAGGTTCACCCGCACTCCCCGGGCCGCCGCGTGCCCGGCGAGGGTCCGGGTCAGCGAGGCGAGGCCGGCCTTGGCGGCGCTGTAGGCGTGGTTGCCGAAGTCCTGCGCGCCGTTCACGGAGCCGATGCTGACGATCGCCCCGCGGCCGGAGGCGGCCAGGTGCGGCAGTGCGGCCCGGCAGCAGCGGCGGACGCCGATGAGGGTGATGTCGAGGTCACGCGCCCACGCCTCGTCGGGGTCGTCCTCGAACAGCGGGGCGTCCGGGGTGCAGTGCGCCGCGCAGTTGACCAGCACGTCGAGCGAGCCGAACGCGGCGACGGTGTGCGCGACGGCCGCCTCCACGGACGCGCGGTCGGCGACGTCGCACGCCAACGCCTTTGCGGTGAACCCCTGTCGGCGCACCTGGGCGGCGGTGCGCTCGGCCGCGGGCAGGTCCTGGTCGGTCACCAGGACGCGGCCGCCCTCCTCGGCCAGCCTGCGGGCCACGGCCGCGCCGATACCGCGGGCCGCGCCCGTGACGAGTACTCCGTGTCCGGCGAAACGGGTGTGATCGGTCATGGGCCGACCGTACGGCTCGCGCGCCGCCGATTCACCGGGTGCGGCGGGACGGGATCACCGGTTCTGCCGGGGGTGCCCGGGGAGTCGGTGCCTACCCGCTGAGCCTCGCGTCCAGCCCCGCCTCGTCCGCGAGGAACCACAGCTGGTCGCCCTGGTTGGACTCGTGCACGAAGTCCCGCAGGGCGCTGCTCGCCCCGACGTGCGCCGAGATGTCGCCGAGGACCACGAGCCGCAGCCGGTAGTTCGCGAACTTCTGCACGACGGCGCCGGCCACGCCGGAGCGCAGCCGGAAGAACTCGTCCGCCACCCGTGCCACGGGCACCGCGACCAGCTCGGCGTCCTGGCCGAACGCGTCGCCGATCAGGTCCAGCGCCGCGCGCTCGCCGTCGAGGAGCGGTCCGTCGGATGCGCAGCGCAGGACTCGGGTGCCGTGCAGGGTCTCGAGCGTGTTCGTGGTCATGATCGCCAGCGTACGGGCGTACGGGCCTTCGGTGCCCGCGAATAACCGGCCTCAGTGGCCGCGGTCGATCCACTCCTGCAGGTGGGGCGCCTCGGCTCCGATCGTCGTGGACTCGCCGTGCCCGGTGAGGACCTTGGTCTCCGGCGGCAGGGTGAGGAGCTTGTCGCGGATGGAGTCGATGATCGTCGGGAAGTGGGAGTAGGAGCGGCCGGTGGCGCCGGGGCCGCCCTGGAAGAGGGTGTCGCCGGTGAAGACGGTGCCGAGCCCGGGGTCGTACAAGCAGACGGCGCCGGGGGCGTGGCCCGGGGTGTGGATCACGGTGAGGTCGGTCCCGGCCGTCTCGAGGACCTGGCCGTCGAGGAGGTGCCGGTCGGGGTCGCGGTCCGGGTGGGTCATCCTCCACAGCGGCAGGTCGTCGGGGTGCAGCCAGATGGTGGCGCCGGTGAGGTCGGCGAGTCGCGGTGCGGCGTTGACGTGGTCGTTGTGGGCGTGGGTGCACACGATGGCGGTCAGCCGCCGGTCGTCGACGGCTTGGACGATGGCCTCGGCGTCGTGGGCGGCGTCGATGACGATCACCTCCCGCTCGTCACCGACGATCCACACGTTGTTCTCGACGTCCCAGGTGCCGCCGTCGAGGCTGAACTTCCCGGAGGTGACGAGGCGTTCGATGCGCACGGTCATCAGAGCACCACCACCGAGCGCAGCACGTCACCGTGGTGCATCCGCTCGAACGCCTTCTCCACCTCGTCCAGTTGGATGGTCTCCGTGACGAAGGCGTCGAGCGGCAGCCGGCCCTGCAGATGCAGGTCGATCAGCATGGGGAAGTCGCGGGAGGGCAGGCAGTCGCCGTACCAGGAGGACTTCAGGGCGCCGCCGCGGCCGAAGACGTCGAGCAGGGGCAGTTCGAGCTTCATCTCGGGGGTGGGCACGCCGACGAGGACGACGGTGCCGGCGAGGTCTCGGGCGTAGAAGGCCTGCTTGTACGTCTCGGGGCGGCCGACGGCCTCGATGACGACGTCGGCGCCGAAGCCGCCGGTCAGCTCGCGGATCGCCTCGACCGGGTCCGTGTCCTTGGAGTTGACGGTGTGGGTGGCGCCCAGAGTGCGGGCCGTGTCGAGCTTGCGGTCGTCGATGTCCACGGCGATGATCTTCGCCGCGCCCGCCAGGTTCGCCCCGGCGACGGCCGCGTCACCGACGCCGCCGCAGCCGATGACGGCGACGCTGTCGCCCCGGCCGACGCCGCCCGTGTTGATGGCCGCGCCGATGCCGGCCATGACCCCGCAGCCCAGCAGTCCGGCGACCGCCGGGGAGACGGCCGGGTCGACCTTGGTGCACTGCCCGGCGGCGACGAGCGTCTTCTCGGCGAACGCGCCGATCCCGAGCGCCGGGGACAGCTCCCTGCCGTCGGTGAGGGTCATCTTCTGCGTCGCGTTGTGGGTGTTGAAGCAGTACCAGGGCCGGCCGCGCAGACACGCCCGGCAGTTCCCGCACACGGCACGCCAGTTGAGGATGACGAAGTCCCCGGGCGCGACGTCGGTGACGCCGGCGCCGACCGACTCCACGACACCGGCGGCCTCGTGGCCGAGCAGGAAGGGGAAGTCGTCCGAGATGCCGCCCTGCTTGTAGTGCAGATCGGTGTGGCAGACGCCGCAGGCCTGGACGCGTACGACGGCCTCGCCGGGACCCGGGTCCGGGATCACGATCGTCTCGACCCGTACGGGTGCGTCCTTCCCCGGTGCGATCACGCCGCGTACTTCCTGCGCCACGGTCTGGCCCCTTCCGTCGATTGCCTTCGCTGCCGACCCTACGTGTATCCGATCGGCTGCGGGGCGGGCCACGGCGGTGCACCTGGATCTTCCCTTTGCCATCGTTTCGCATCACATAGGAATGTGACCGGAAATGGTCATTCCATGATGACAATTTTTTTGCAGGGTGCGGGAGTTTGCCTGGTGTGTGCACTCGGCCCCGCCGTGCCTCAATGGGGGCATGCTCCCTGACGGCCGCACCGGACGTACGGCATTCCTGTTCTCGGCCGATGCCCCGCCACGGCCCGGAACCGGACGTGAACTGCGGGCGGAGTTCCCGGTGTTCGCCGAGGCGCTGGACGACATCTGCGCGCGCCTCGACCCGTATCTCGAACTCCCGCTGGGCTGCGTGATGTCCGCGGCCGACGGCACGCGCACGGCGGCACTGCTGGACCGGGCGCCGTTCGCCGGCCCGGCGCTCTTCGCGCTCCAGGCGGCGCAGTACCGGCTGCTGCGCAGCTGGGGTATCCGTCCGGACGTGGTCTACGGGCAGGCGGCCGGGCGGATGGCCGCCGCGTATGCCGCGGGTGTCTTCTCGCTGGCGGAGGCCTGCCACGCGGTCGGCACCCTGGCCCGGCTCCTCGGCGCCCTGCCCGACCCGGCACCCGGGTGCCCCGGCATGGACGGGATCCTCGGCGCGTACGGCCGGACGCTCGCCACACTGCACCCTCGGGCCCCGCGCCTCCCACTGGTCTGCGATGTCACCCCGTGCCCGGTGGGCACCGAGACCGCCGAGCCGGAGTTCTGGGTACGGCGCGCGCCACTGCCGTTCGCGGACACGGCCGGTGTGCTGCACCGCGACGGGGTCCGCACCTGGCTGGAACTGGGGCCGGGCGATCTGCTCGTCCGCCTCCTCCCCGGCTGCCTGCCGGACCGCACGCATTCGGTTTTCGCCCTCTCCCGGGACTGGGCGGCACTGCGGGCGAAGCCGGACGAGGACCCGGGCTCGGGGGGCGGGCAGGGCTGAGACCGTCCGGCAGGGAAGGGCACCGGGCCGTGCGGCCCGTCTGTCTCCCGCCCCTGGGGCCCCGGCCGTCCACCGGCCACGCCGCCATCGGGTCCGGGCAGCCGTGAGGGCCACCCCGCGCAGGGCGGCCCTCGTGGTGGCGCGGCGGTGCGGGCGGGGATGCCTGGGCGGGTCAGGACTCCACGGCCGGCACCAGGCCCGTCACGGGGGCCGCTAGGTCGGTGACCTGGTGCAGTTCGTTCAGCTTGTTCAGCTGATTGACCCTGTTCAGTGCCCGCATCTGCTCGGAGACCTTCGGGACCTGCTTCTTGTGCGCGGCCGGGATGTCGCTGACGGCGAGGGAGTCGAGCGTGGTCATGGGGTTGATCATCCCGGTGTGCGGTGCGCTCGCGGGGGCCGCGTTCGCCAGCGGGGCGGCAAGGCCCGTGACCCCGGCGGCAAGGCCGAGGACGGCGACGATACGTCGTGTTGAGATCATGCCTTCAGCAACGGCCCCGGGCCCCGGCCGGACACGGTCGGCGCAGCGCGCTCACCCGTGAGGCGGAGGCCGCCGGCCCGGGCCTGCCGTGACCGCCGGCTGTGCCTGCCCCGACCGCCGGCTGCGCTTGCCGTGGCCGCCGCGGCGGAGGAGCCTCGAAGAGTGGAGCCCGCGCGGTGCGCTGCGTGCCGGGCCGCGGGCGCCTGAAGGAGGTCACCATGGGCACCGCGACAGGTTCCGCCTTCGACATCGAGACACTGCGCCGGGCTGTGGAAGGCACCACCGGCAACTCCCTGCTCGCGCTCTACGCCGACGGGGCTCAGATCCGCATCGTCGACCACAACAACCAGCCCAGTCATCCCACCGTCCTGCACGGCCGGAGCCAGATCGCCGAGTTGCTGAACGACGTCTACAACCGCGACATGACGCACAAGCTCGAGCAGTGCGTCCTGCAGGGCGACCACCTCGCCTTCAGCGAGGTGTGCCAGTACGGCGACGGCGCCAAGGTCTTCGCCGAGTCGATGGTCACCCTGCGGGACGGCAAGATCGCCGACCAGCTGATCATCCAGGCCTGGGACGAGTAGGCGTACCCCGGTATGACGGCCATCGGAAGGAGAGGCGCGAGAGTCCAGGTCACCTCCCGGATGACCTGGACCTTCTCTGCCCGCGCGGCCCTGGGAGGGATACGCCTGCGGTCGGTTCAGCGCCGCGCGGCCACGCCCCCTGCCGCGCGGCCGGCGGGCCCGGCGCCGCTGAGCCGTACCCGGCCGGCACCCGGGCGCCGGCCGGTCAGGTACGGGACCACTTCTGGTTGTCCTGGCCGTTGCAGGTCCACAGGACCAGTGAAGTGCCGTTGCCGGTGGCCGCGTTGTAGGCGTCCAGGCACAGTCCCGCGTGCACGTTGGTGATCGTGCCGTCGGCGTTCGGCGTCCACTTCTGGTTGTCCTGGCCGTTGCAGTCCCAGATCACCACCTTGGTGCCGTCCGTGGTGCCGAGGTTGTAGGCGTCGAGGCACTTGTCGCCGTAGACCACCAGTTCCTTGCGGGAGGTGTACGTCCAGGCCTGGTTGGCGCCGCCGTTGCAGTCCCACAGCTCGGCCGGGGTGCCGTTGGTGATCGTGTTGTCGTAGACGTCGGCGCAGCGGCCGGACTGCTTGCCGGCGAGCAGCGTGCCGTCGGTGCCCGGGACGGGTCTGACGGTCAGGGCGCCCAGGGCCGGACCGCCGCTCAGGGTGAGGGAGTTGGCGGATCCCCTGGTGAGGCCGGCCTGGACGGAGACCGTGCCCTGGGACGAACCGGTCGGCGGGAAGGAGACCGTGGTGGCCGTCTGTCCGTTCACCCGCAGGGTGCCGGTGACGGGCGTGGAGCCGGTGTTGGTGTAGGCGATGTCGACCACGTTCAGGCCGGTGCTCGCGGCGCTCACACCGGTGTACGTGCCGGTGGAGGTGGCGCGGTAGCTGCCGCTCGCCGCCTCGGTGCCGCTCACCTTGAGCATGACCGAACCGCCTGCCGGGACGCTGGTGGTGTAGCTGGTGGCGTACGAGCCGAGGTCCTGGCGCGCCCACAGGTCACGCACCGTCGCGGTGGAGCCGGTCAGGCCGAGGTCGGACCAGCGGACGGTGATGTTCGCGGTGGCGGAGGTGCGGTTCAGCAGCACGACGGCCCGGTTGCCGGTGCCGCCGAGTACCTTGCCGTAGACCTGGAGCCCCGTGGTGTCCTCGGCGGCCTTGACGCCCTGCAGGCCGCGCGGGTCCTGGTCGACGGCGACGACTTCCGGGTTCTTCAGGATTCCGGCCGTCTCGCTCGTCATCGTGGTGAGGTCGTTGCCGGCCAGCAGCGGGGCGCCGGAGATCGCCCACAGCGCCATGTGGGTGCGGTTCTGCGCGGCGGTGAAGCCGGACATGCCGACCATCAGCATGTCGGGGTCGTTGTAGTAGCCGGTGTGCTGGGCGGCCGGGTGCTGGGCCTGGTCGAAGTTGGACAGCATGTTCGCCTGGGAGGGCGCGTTGCCGTAGTAGACGATGTCCGTGCTGGTGCGCCACATGGAACCGACGCCCGGCGCCCAGTTCCAGGGGTTCTGCTTGCCCCAGTTGCAGATCGAGAGGGTGAGCGGGCGGCCGGTGGCCGCGGTGGCCCTGGTGACGGCGGAGCTGATCGACTTGTACGCCGTCGCCGCGTCCAGGCCCTCGGCGTCGCCGCCGCACCAGTCGACCTTCACGAAGTCGAAGCCCCACTTGGAGAACTGGAGCATGTCCTGGTCGTAGTGGCCCTCGCTGCCGGTGTTCGGGGCGGCGGGGCGGCCGGTCGGGTAGTAGTAGCCGCAGCCGTTCTTGCCCGCGTCGGTGTAGATGCCGGCCTTCAGGCCCTTGCTGTGGATGTAGCCGGCGATGGTGCTCATGCCGCCGGGCCACTCACCGGTGTCGACGGTGATGTTGCCGTCGCCGTCCCGGGAGCCCTGCCACCAGCCCTCGTCGATGTTGATGTTCTTGTATCCGGCGCCGGGCAGTCCGGCGGCGACGAACGCGTCGACCTGCTGCTTGATGACGCTGTAGTCGATCTTCGAGGCGAAGCTGTTCCAGGAGGCCCAGCCCATCGGCGCGGCCGGCACGGCGACCTGACGGGCCGTCGCCGCCTGGGCCGGGCCCGGCTGGGCGAAGAGCAGGGCGGCGGCCGCGGTCAGGGCCAGGACGAGCGCCCGTACGGCGGCGGCTCTGCAACGGCGTATGAGGCCTTCGGCGGTGGGTCGGGGTGGGGGATACATCGGCGCCTCCGCGTGCGGACGGAATCCACGCTGATCGATACGCTGACCAGTCCTATGGTCGGCATGTCGAACATAGGTCGATGAACCGAACATGTCGCGCGCCGACCGTAGAGCCGTCCGGGGGTGAAGTCAACAGCTGCGACAGGGGTGAACCGGCCGCCGTTACTGGCCCGTAGGGCCCCGCGCGAGGCACCGTGCCGCCATACTGGGTCATCGTGCGCATTGCGATCATGACGGCCGGATCCCGGGGCGATGTGGCCCCCTACACCGGGCTGGGGCACCGCCTCGCGCTGGCCGGGCACGAGGTCACCCTGGTCACGCACGCCCGCTTCGAGCCGCTGGTGGCGGGGTCGGGCGTACGGTTCCACGCGCTGCCCGTCGATCCGCTGGCGGAGCTGGAGTCACCGCGCGGCCAGGGCCTGCACCGCAGCGCCAGCGACGCCGGGAAGCTGCTGCGGCTCGCGGACATGGCGCGCCGGCTGGTCGGGCGGATGACCGAGGATCTGCTCACGGCGGCCCGGGACAGCGAGGCACTGCTGCTGTCCGCGTCACTGGCCCCGCTCGGCCATACGATCGCCGAGGGCCTGCGACTGCCGAGCATGGGCGTCTATCTCCAACCGATCGCCGGAACACGGGAGTTCGCGCCTCCCGTGCTCGGCGGCGGCTCCTGGGGACCGGCGGCCAACCGGATGGCCGGGCACGGGGTGTGTCTCGCCACGGAGCACATCTTCACGGGTGCCCTGCCCGGGGTGCGCAGGCGGCTCGGGCTGCCCCCGCAGCGGGCCGGTGCCGCGCTGCGCGCCAGGGAGCAGCGGCTGTGGCCGGTGCACCACGGCTTCAGCCCGCTGGTGGTGCCCCGGCCCCGGGACTGGCGGCCGGGGCTGGCCGTGAGCGGCTACTGGTGGCCGTACGACACGCAGGAGCAACTCCCGCAGGACGTACGGGAGTTCCTTGCCGCAGGTGCGCCGCCGGTGTTCGTCGGGCTGGGCAGCGCCACCGTGCCGGACGCCGGCCGGCTCAGCGCCCGGGTGGTGGCGGCGCTGCGGCGGGCCGGGCTGCGCGGGGTGATCCAGCGCGGCTGGGGCGGGCTCGCGGCCGACGGCCCCGACATGCTGACCATCGGCGAGGTGCCGCACGCGCTGCTCTTCCCGCACATGGCGGCCGTGGTCCACCACGCGGGCGCGGGCACGACCGCGGCGGGGCTGCGCGCCGGGGTGCCGGCGGTGCCGGTCCCGGTCCAGTTCGACGCGGGCTTCTGGTCGGCCCGGCTGGTCGCGCTGGGCGTCGCCCCGGCCGCCGTACCGCTGCGCCGCCTCACCGTGGACGCCCTGGCCTCGGCCCTGGTACGAGCCACCCGCGAGCCCCCGTACCGGGACCGGGCACGCACCCTGGGCACCCGCATCCGCGAGGAGGACGGCACCGCCCCGGTCCTGAGGGCACTGGAGCGGCTGAGCGGCTGAGGCGCACACCTCGCCCGAGGACGGCCCCCACTCCGCAACCGACCGGGGGCGGGCACAGTCCGGCACGGACCGGACCGGCCGACGGCAGGCACCGACGTGAACGGACCGGACCGGCCGACGGCGCTCACCGGACCGTGGAACCGGAGCCGGCCATGAGCCGACACCGCCCCGGACTCGGTCCGCGGCGGGTGAGCACCGCAGGCGCGGGGGTCAGGCGTTGGTGAGGACCATCCGGAAGCGGGCCTTGCCCGCGAGCATCTTCTGGAAGGCGGCGTCCACTTCGTCCAGCGGTACGGTCTCGGTCATCGGGCGGATGCCGTGCAGGGCGCTGAACTCCATGGTGTCCGCCACGTCCTGCGCGGTGCCGGACGGGTGGCCGCGTACGACCCGGCCGCCCATGATCAGCTGGAACGGGCTGATGCCCAGCGCCTCGCTGTCCGCGCCGATGACCACCAGCTCACCGCGTGGCCCGAGGCCGTCCACTGTGGCCGCGATGGCCTCGGAGTTCCCCGCGGTGGCCAGGACGACGCTCACCCCTCCCAGGGACTGGAGGGACTCGGCGACCGGAGTGCCGGAGGTGCTGTCGACGTAGTGGTGGGCGCCCAGCTGCTTGGCGAAGTCGGCCTTCTCCGCGCCCCGCGCGATGGCCACGGTCTCGAAGCCCATCGCCACCGCGTACTGCACCCCGAGGTGGCCGAGGCCGCCGAGGCCGAGCACCGCGACCCGGTCGCCGGGCCGGGCGGGGCTGTGCCGCAGCCCGTTGAAGACGGTCACGCCCGCGCAGGCCATGGGCCCGGCGTCGCTCGCCGCGAGCGCGTCGGGGATCCGGGCCAGGGCGTCGACGGGCGCGATCACCTTCTCCGCGAAGCCTCCGTCGTAGGCCCAGCCGGGCACCTTCAGGTTGGCGCACACGATGAAGTCGCCCCGCCGGCAGGGCGTGCAGTGCCCGCAGCTGCCGCCGAACCAGCCGACCGCCACCCGGTCGCCGACCTGCCAGCCCCAGTCCTGCAGTCCCGGCCCGAGCACCTCGATCCGCCCGGCGATCTCGTGCCCGGGGACCTCCGGGAACGTCACGCCCGGCACCGCGGCGTGCACGAACATGGCGTCGCTGTGACAGATGCCGCACGCCTCGACGGCGATCCGCACCTGCCCGGAAGCGGGCTCCGGCACCTCCCGCTCGGCCAGCTCGAACGGGCCGCCCGCGGCCCTCACCTGCGCGACTCGATAGGTACTCATCCCTCTGTCTCCTGTGTCTCGCGGTGTCTTCCGGTCCGGGGCACGGCTACGACACCCCCCGCACCAGCAGACCAGCTCCGCGCCGATCCCGCGCGCCGAACCGCACGTACCGGCGCTGACCTGGGCCCACACACCGGACAGCGGTCCCCGCGGCCCGGGTCACGCGGACCCGGTCACACGGTCGCGGTCACGCGGTCGCGGGACGCCAGCCCTCCGGCCGGAGCATCCCCAGCAGCAGCCGCACCAGCTCGTCCACCACCTCGTCCAGCGTGGCGTCCACCCAGCCGGCGCTCCAGTCGTGCAGCAGGCCGTTGACGCTGCCGATGAAGGCCGTGGCGGCGAGCCGGTAGTCCCGGGGCGCCGCCTCCCCGCGCCGTACGGCCGCGTCCGCCTCGGCGCGGATGAGGTCGACCCAGCGGGCCCGGCGGGCCAGGCGCTGCTCCTCCAGGCGGGGGCTGACGCCGATGATCTCCACGAAGGCGATACGGATGCGGCGCGGATCGCGGGTGACACCGCGCGCGTAGGCCCGGAAGAGCACGGCGGCCCGCTCGGCCAGCGGCAGGCTCTGCGCCGTCGCGAGGGCGTCCAGCACCGCCTGCTCGGCCCAGCCGTTGACCTCCAGGTGCAGCGCGGCGAGGACGTCCTCCAGGGTGCGGAACTCCTCGTAGAACTGGCGCGTGGACAGCCCCGCGGCCTGGCTGAGCGCGGCGACCGTGGTCGCCCGGTAGCCGGGTGCGCCGCCGAACAGCTCCAGGGCCGCGTCGAGGAACCGGCGGCGGCGCTCGGCCTGCCGCTCCTCGGCGGACCTGCCGCCGTAGCGGCCCGTCGGCGCCCTGAGCCTGCCCGTCACGCTTCCCCCTCCGTCGCCCCACCGACCCCCAATCTTGTCGTGCACACCTCTTGTCGAGTACCCCGCCCCCTCCTTACTTTTCAGTAAGTTCACTGTGAATGCACGCGTGTTCAGACTTCCCGAGCAATCCCCCCGTCAGACACCTGTCGGATTCCCGTCAGACTCTCCGAGGAAGGAGAGCAGTCATGCCTGCCTCCAGAACCAGGCACCTGTGCTCCGTGGCCGCCGCCCTCGCCCTGACCGTCGCCGGACCGGCGACCGCCGCCTCCGCCGCCACGGCCGGCTCCGACGGCCTGCGCGAGGTGCTGTTCGTCGGCAACAACTGGGACGGCACCGCCGATGTCATCCGCTCCTCCGGTGACTTCGCGAAGATCGGCCGGATCAACGTCATTCCCGACAAGGCGGAGCGGCTGGCCGAGATCAACGCCGATCCGGTCAAGTGGATCTACTACACGTCGATCCGCAACGAGGTCGGCGAGGGACACGACCAGTACGCGGACGACATGTACTCCACGCCGGACGGGAAGTCGGTGGTCGTCTCCCGCCCGAGCTTCGCCGACGTGGTCTCCATCGACCTGGCCACCGACAAGGTCAACTGGCGCTTCCCGGTGGCCGGTTACCGCGCCGACCACATGGCGGTCTCCCCCGACGGCACCCGGGTCGCGGTCTCCGCCTCGACCGCGAACAAGGTGCAGGTGCTGGACATCGGTACCGGCAGGGAACTGGGTGAGTTCGCCACCGGCGACAAGCCGCACGAGAACTTCTTCACCAACGGCGGCAAGTACATCTGGAACATGTCCATCGGCGAGGTCACCACGTCCCTCGACGCCCCGGCGTGGGACTGGACCAAGGGCGACCGTCACATCACCGTCGTGGACGCGACCACGTTCAAGCAGGTCAAGACCATCGACATGCGACAGCGGCTGGACGCGATCGGGCTGAAGGACTTCTCCAGCGCGGTCCGGCCCGCCGCCTTCACGCCCGACTGGTCCAAGCTGTACTTCCAGGTGTCGTTCTTCAACGGCTTCCTGGAGTACGACGTGGCCGCCGACAAGATCACCCGGGTGGCGACGCTGCCGCAGAACCCGGCGACGAACCCGGACCGCACCACCTGGCTGCTGGACTCCCGCCACCACGGCATCTCGATGAACCCCGAGGGCACCAAGCTGTGTGTCGCCGGGACCATGGACAACTACGCCACCGTGGTCGACCGGGCCTCCTTCGACGTCGGCCCGCTCATCACCGCGTCGACGCCGTACTGGGCGACGGTGAGCGGCGACGGCAAGGACTGCATCATCTCCGAGGCCGGCGCCGACCAGGTCACGGCCATCGACTTCGCCACCGGACAGAAGGTGCTGTCGGTGCCGGTCGGCGACCATCCGCAGCGCGTCCGGCTGGGGCACGTCCAGGCCGACTGGACCAGCCCGAGCGGGAGTTGAGCGCCGGCGGTCTCCGGGGGGACCCCACTCTCCCCGGAGGCCGTACGGCTTTCGCCCGGCAGCTTCAGAAGTGTGCCGCCGCCCACGCGGCCAGCTCGGACCTGGCCGCGCTCAGCAGGTCCGCCGAGGGAGCTGTGGCCCCGTTGGTCACCAGCGCGTAGTGCAGGACGCCGAAGTCGCCGTCGGTGAGCAGCAGCCGGCGGCTGCCGGTGCCGCCCGGCTCCGGGGCGACGGCGACCGGGGCGGCGGAGGTGTAGGGGGGCGGGGCGTTCACCGTGCCGAGGTCGGAGACGACGGTGGTCGACGCGGTGGGGAAGGACGCCGGCAGGTGCAGTTCGGTGGGTGCGGTGCCGTTTCCGGAACGCCACACCAGCAGCCCGTACTGGCCGGAGCCCACCAGCTGGGCCACGTTCGGCAGGGAAGCGGGCACCGGGTTCCAGGTGAGGGTCGTGGAGCCGTCGCGGGAGCGGTCCTCGTAGGTGAAGGCCAGTGTCGTGCCGGCGGTGGCGCTCGGGTAGAGGCGGTCCAGCAGCCGGGCGTCCTGACGCAGGGTCACGTTCCCGGAGTCGTCCGTGTGCACGGCGGAGAGGTCCTCGTCGTTCCAGGCGTCGCCCGAGGTGAGCACCTTGTCGGGGTTGCCGTTCATCAGCTCGTGGTGCCGGCCGTTGTAGATGTCCCACTGCCACTGGGTGCCGGACAGGACCGGTCCCGAGGCCGAGGGGTCGGACCACCAACCGGCGCCCGGGAGGCGGGAGTCGAGGGCCTGGTACATGGCCTTGAGGACGGTGGGCGCCTTGTCGGACACCGTGCCGGACAGAGGATGCCCGAACTCGCTGACCACGGCCGCGGTGCCGGCGGAGGCGGCACGGTCGCGGACGGCGGCGAAGTCGGAGGCGTACTGGCCGTCGGCCGCCTTGCCCCACATCAGGATCCCGGAGATGGCCTTCTGGTCGTAGAAGTGGGTGTTGAGGACATAGCCCGGACCGAGGGTGCCCGCGTCCAGCAGGCCGCCCTCCTGCTTCTGGGTGGAGATGTTGGAGTTCCAGAAGAGGTTGGGCTCCACGAAGGCGGGCTTGTCCTGCCAGCCGGCCGCGTCCATCCGGGCCCGGAACCTCACGTAGAACGGCCACAGCAGATCCCGTTCCCAGGTGCGGGAGGTCTGCCCGGAGTCGTAGGAGCCGGCGTACGGCTCGTTGTACGGATCGAAGCCGGCTACGGCCGCGAACTCGTCACCGTTCAGGTGCTGCTGGAGGTAGGCCATGGTCGTCTGGGCGGTGGCGAGGAAGGCGTCCTGGAGTCCGTGGTTGTCGTGCCAGAAGTCGTACTGCGCCTTCTGCACGGCCGCGTTCTGGGTGATGTTCTGGCCCCAGAAGAGGCAGATGCCGCAGGACTCGGCCGGGTAACTCCCGGCGTCCACGGCCCATTTGGGGGCGCCGTCGCCGGTGTACCAGCTGCCGGTGGTGAACAGGTGGCGGGAGTACAGGTCCTGGTGGAAGTCGGGGAAGACGCGGATGCCCTCGTCGAGGAAGGCGCGCATCTGCTCGGTCACGGCGGCCAGGTAGCCGGTGTCGACCTGGCCGCGCACCGGCTCGGCGTGCGCCCAGGAGAGCAGGAAGCGGACCGCGTTGCCGCCGCCGAGGGCGCGCAGCGCGGACGCGGACCTGCGGGCGTCGGCGACGGAGGCGAACGGCAGGCCGCTGTTCTCCTCCAGCTTGGTCTCACCGGAGACGTTGTAGCCGCGCAGGACGATCTCGCGCCCCTGGCCGTCGGTGAAGCGGCCGCCCCGCACGGTGAGCGGGGCGCCGTCGAACCAGAGGGAGTCGGAGGGAGGAGCCGAGGTGGCGGCGGTGGCGGGCGGGGTGCCCGCCACTGTCAGGAATCCGCTGAGGACGACCAGGACAACGAGCAGACGTGCCCGGATGTTCGACATGTCCACCACAGTCCGGCCCGCCGAAAGCCACGTCAATACCACCTGACCCACAAGTAAGTTGACTCTCAGTCAGTCCGGTGGGTCAGGTTCAGCAGGTACTCCTTGCGGTTGAGCGGGTTGTGGTCGGTGCGCGGCCGCTCGGGGACGGCGCCCCGGGTGACCGGCGCGTAGTGGTCGAACGCCGTCTCCAGCTCGCCCTCGCCCCGGGTGAGCCCGGGCAGCCGCTGCTCCAGCTCGTGCACCCGGGCGGCGGGCACCGTGCCTTCCAGCACGGCGGCGGCCCCGGCCGCGGCGGTGCGCTCCGGTACGGCGCCGAGCCGGGCGAGCACCGGCAGCAGCGTGCCCAGCGAGTCCGCCGGGGCCTCGAGCCGGAAGCTGTGCACCGGCTCGTGCACGACGGTGCCCGCGCGGCGCAGCGCCTCGGCCAGCACCAGCGGGGTCAGAGCCCGGAAGTCGTAGCCCGTGCTCGACATGCTCTTGTCGAAGCCCTGGTGGGCGTGGCTCTGCCGGGGCGAGTAGCCGCAGTGGGTCATGGTCACCGTGCAGTCGGGGATCCGCCAGCCGTGCAGGCCCTGCCCGAGCGTCTCGCGGACGGTGTCCTCGACGGCCTTGAAGAAGGCGTACGGCATCGAACCCAGCTCCACCTCCAGCCGGAACGTCACGCCCGCGCCGGGCGGTGCGGGCTCGACACGCAGGCCCACGGTGGCCAGGAACGGGTTGGGGTCCTTCCTGTTGAACTCCACGGCGTGCCCGGTGCCGGCCGGCCGTTCGACGCACAGGGTCGTCGTCTCGCGGAAGGCGACGTCCAGGCCGTACTCCTCGGCGAGGGTGGCCTGCACGACCTCTTTCTGCACCTCGCCGTAGAGCGACACGGAGGTCTCCCCGCGCAGTTCGTCGTGGCGGACGCCGATCAGCGGGTCCTGCTCGGCGAGCTGGGTGAGCGCCAGGTGCAGCGAGCGCCGGTCCGCGCCGGGGCCGGGGACGACGACGCTCTCCAGGGTGGGCGGCGCGAAGTGGTGCTCGTACGCCCGCCCCGGTGTGCCGAGCGCGTCACCGATCCGGATGCCGCCGAGGCCCCGGATCTTGACGATCCGGCCGGCACCGGCGCTGTGCCGCGGGATGTCGCCGGCCCGCTCGAAGACGCTGAGCGCGGTGACGCGGCCCTCCTGCCGGCCCTCGCCGGTCCGGCCGGCCGTGCGGGAGCCGGCGGCCCGGCCGGCACCCGCACGGCGGCCGACGGCCCCGCCCTCCTCCCAGGCACCCGCGAAGTCGCCCTCCTCCCAGGCACCGGCGAAGTCGCCGCGCTCCCGGACACCCCCGAACGGGATCCGGTCACGGACGCGCAGGGTGCCCGAGAAGATGCGCGCGTAGGCGACCTTCTCCCCCGCCGGGCCCCGCTCGACCTTGAAGACCGTGGCCGACAGGGGCCCTGCGGGGTCGCCGCCGGCGGCGGGCAGCAGGCGTTCGATGCCGGTGACCAGCTCCGGGACGCCCGCCCCCGTGACGGCGGAGCCGAAGTACACGGGATGGACCAGGGACCGCCGGGCCTGGGCGACGAGCGCCGCGTACAGGCGGCTGCCGGGGACGCCGCCGTCCAGATAAGCGGCGAGCAGGTCGTCGTCGTGGCCGGCGAGTACCTCCGCCGCGGCCGGGCCGAGGCCGGGCTCGAAGCGGGCGGCGCGGGTGCCGGGCGAGACGGGGCCGCCCATCGGGACGAGCGGCACGCCCAGCCTGCGGGTCATCTGCTCGAGCACGGCGGAGCCGTTCGCGCCGCGCCGGTCGATCTTGTTGACGAAGATCAGAGTGGGGATGCCCAGCCGGCGCAGGGTACGCATCAGCACCCTGGTCTGCGCCTGGACCCCCTCGACGGCGGAGACGACCAGCACGGCGCCGTCGAGGATGCCGAGCACGCGCTCGACCTCGGCGATGAAGTCCGGGTGGCCGGGGGTGTCGATGAGGTTGACGGTGACGCCGTCGAGCGGGAACGAGACGACGGCGGACTTGATCGTGATGCCGCGCCGGCGCTCCAGCGCGAGGGTGTCGGTCCGGGTGTTTCCGTCGTCGACACTGCCGATCTCGTCGATGACCCCGGCCGTGTGCAGCAGCCGTTCGGTCAGGCTGGTCTTACCGGCGTCGACATGCGCGAGAATTCCGAGGTTGAGCAGATGCACTGAGCGTGATGTCCTTCGGCATGGGGTGGATTCCTTCCTGGGTGGACATGCACGCAGCGCGCATCGCCGGTCCTCTCTGTGCGACGTCGGATCCCGGGCAGTGCAGCAGACCGCGGCACCCGGCAGCAATGGATTAACGCTCAACGAAAGGCCCCGCACAGCGCTCGCCGCGGCCGAGGCGTGGTCGTAATGTGACCTACATCATCAATGGTCGCTTCTCTCCCTCTCCCAGACGGTTGGAGGGCATATGACCCGCATCTCGGTGGACGTGGACGGCACGACGTACGAGGACGAGGTGGAACCCCGCCTCCTCCTGGTCCATGGCCGGCCATCTCGTCCCGTCGGCGGCCGACCTGCCCGACTTCGTGACCGGCCTGACCGAGACGCCGGCGGCGTCGAACGCGCTCGGCGTCAAGGGCGTGGGCGAGGCGGGCACGATCGCCTCGACCCCGGCCGTGGTCAACGCCGTCGTGGACGCCCTGCGGCCGCTCGGCGTGCACGACGTGCGGATGCCCTGCGCACCTGAACGCGTGTGGCGCGCGGTGCGGGAGACCTCGGCATGATTCCCCCGGCATTCGAGTACGCCCGTCCCGAGAGCGTCGAGGAGGCGGTGCGCCTGCTCGCCGGCGCGGGCGAGGAGGCGAAGGTGCTGGTCGGCGGGCAGAGCCTGCTGCCCCTGCTGCGGCTGCGGCTGGCCTTCCCGGAGCTGGTCGTCGACGTCGGCCGGGTCCCCCGGCTGCGCGGGGTCCGCGACGACGGCGACACGCTCGTCATCGGGGCGACGACCACGCACCACGACGTGATCCGCGACCCGCTGGTCCGCCGGCACGCCGGCCTGCTGGCCGCCGCGACGGCCACGGTCGCCGACCCGGCGGTACGGCACCGGGGCACCCTCGGCGGCTCGCTCGCGCACGCCGACCCGGCCGGCGACCTGCCCGCGGTCGTACTGGCCCTGGACGGCGAACTGGTCGCCGCCGGCCCGGGCGGCAGGCGCACCGTCCCGGCGCGCGAGTTCTTCGTGGACTACCTGCAGTCGGCGCTCGCGCCCGACGAACTCCTCGTGGAGGTACGGGTGCCGAAGACGGACGGCTGGGACTTCCACTACGAGAAGTTCCACCGGGTCGCGCAGGCCTGGGCGATCGTCGGCGTGGCGGCGCTGGTGCGGCGGGACGGCGGGCGGGTGGCCGAGGCGCGCATCGGGCTGACCGACATGGGCACGACCCCGCTGCGGGCACCGGCGGCCGAGGCGGCACTGGCCGATGCGAGTGCCGAGCGGCTGTTCGCGTTCCTGCGGGCCGTGGCCGTGCTGCGGCCGGGGGTGCGCACGGACGTGTACGGGGCGGGGCGGGCGACGCTGTGCGGCGGGCACGACGATCTGGAGCGGTACGAGCGGGTGTTCGCCGCCTACTTCGGGCCCTCGGGCGAGCGGGCCGCGCCGCCGCCCCGCACCGCTCCTTCGCCCCGGCTCCGGCTGGTCCCACGGGAGACGGCCACGGGTGTGGCCGAGCCCGGCGAAGGTGAACCGCCGGGGCCGCCCCGCGGCGTGCTCGCCGGCTCCGCCGAGGTGCTGCGGCACCGCGACGTCGCCGCGCTCGACGCCGCCGAGCGGGCCCAACTGCACCGTCTGCTCGCCGCGTTCGCCCCGCGGGGGCAGGCACGCCGCTCGGCGCGGCGCCGGCCCGCCCGGCGCGGTGAGGTCGACCCGCGGCGCACCGTACGGGAGTTGCTGCGCCGCGGCGGGGAACCGGCCGGACTGCGGCGGCACGCGCGGGTGGCACGGCCCCGCCGGGTGGTACTGCTCGTCGATGTGAGCGGCTCGATGGCGCCGTACGCCGACGCGCTGTTGCGGTTCGCGCACGCGGCGGTGCGCGCGGGCCGTACGGAGGTGTTCACCGTCGGCACCCGGCTGACCCGGGTGACCGGCTCCCGGCTGACCCGGGTGACCCGTGAACTCGCCCGCCGCGACCCCGACTTGGCGATGGCGACCGTCGCGGCGGCGGTGCCCGACTGGCGCGGCGGCACCCGGCTCGGCGGGCTGCTGCGGGAGTTCCCGAACCGCTGGGGGCAGCGCGGGACGGCGCGGGGCGCGGTCGTCGTCCTGCTCTCGGACGGCTGGGAGCGCGGCGGTCCGGAGCTGCTCGGACAGCAGATGCGCCGACTGCACGCCCTGGCGCACCAGGTGGTCTGGGCGAACCCCCGTAAGGCCCGCCCCGGTTACGCGCCACTGGCCGCCGGGACGGCGGCGGCGCTGCCCAGCGTGGACGCCTTCGTCGAGGGGCACAGCCTCGCCGCGCTGGAACAGCTGGCCGCGGTGGTGCGCGGCGCGGATCCCCGAGCCGGCTCGGCACCCCGTGCGGCCCCGGTCGCCGGCCCGGACCCGGCGACCGGCACGAAGGCGGGGAAAGGAGTGGAGCGTGCGTGAGATCCTGCCGGGCCTGGCGCGGTGGTACGCGGCCGGGATCCCGTTCGGTCTGGCCACGGTCGTCGCGGTCAGCCGCAGCGCGCCGCGCGGGCCCGGTGCCGCGATGGCGGTGGGCCCGGACGACGAGGTCGTGGGGAGCGTGTCCGGGGGCTGTGTGGAGGGGGCGGTGTTCGAGCTGGCGCGGGAGGTCGTGGCGAGCGGCGAGGCGCGGCTGGAGACGTTCGGGTACAGCGACGCGGACGCGTTCGCGGTCGGCCTCACCTGCGGCGGCGAGATCACCCTGCTGGTACGGCCGGTGACCGCCGGTGCGGACCGGGCGTTCGGCGCGGTGGCCGCCTCCGTCGCCGCGGGCGAGCCGGTGACCGCGGCGACGGTGGTGGACGGGCCCGCCCCGCGCGGCGCGAGCCTCGCCGTCTGGCCGGACCGGGCGCACGGCACGCTCGGCGCGAGCGGCCTGGACGCGGCCGTCACCGCCGACGCGCGCGGCGAACTCGCCCTCGGCGCCTCGGCGCTCAGGCACTACGGGCCGCACGGCGAACGCCGTGCGGACACCGTCACGGTGTTCCTCCAGTCGTTCGCGCCACCACCGCGCATGCTGGTCTTCGGCGCGATCGACTACGCGGCCGCGGTGGCCCGCATCGGCGACTTCCTCGGCTACCGGGTCACCGTGTGCGACGCCCGCCCGGTCTTCGCCACGCCCAAGCGCTTCCCGGCGGCCGTCGAGGTGATCGTCGACTGGCCGCACCGCTACCTGGCCGGCACCGGGACCGACGAGCGCACGGTGATCTGCGTCCTGACCCACGACCCGAAGTTCGACGTACCGCTCCTCGAGGAGGCCCTGCGCCGGCCGGCCGCCTACATCGGGGCGATGGGCAGCCGGAAGACCCACGAGGAGCGGCGCGCACGGCTCACCGAGGCCGGGCTCACCGAGGCCGAGCTGTCCCGGCTGCGCTCGCCGCTCGGGCTCGACCTCGGGGCCCGTACCCCCGAGGAGGTCGCCGTCTCCGTCGCCGCCGAGATCGTCGCCCTGCGCTGGGGCGGCAGCGGCGCGCCCCTGACCACCACCGCCGGGGCCATCCACCCGCCCGCCGCCTGAGGGGGCCCGAGCCGTTCCGGAAGGAGCACGTCATGGAGTTGCACCACGAGTTCACCGTGCCGGTGCCGGTCGACGACGCCTGGCACGCGCTCCTGGACATCGAAGGGGTCGCGCCGTGTCTGCCGGGCGCGGTCGTGGAGGAGTACGACGGCACGACCGTGACCGGCTCGGTGAAGGTGAAGGTCGGCCCGGTCACGGTGGCCTACCGGGGCACGGCGGTCTTCGAGGAGCAGGACCCGGCGGCGCACCGGATGGCGCTCGTGGCCAGCGGCCGGGAGACCCAGGGGCAGGGCACGGCCCGGGCGACGCGGTCACCGGCACGCTGAGCGAACGCGACGGCGGTACGACGGTGTCCGTGCGGACCGATCTGACGGTGACCGGGCGGCCGGCCCAGTTCGGGCGCGGGATGCTGGCGGAGGTGGGCGACAAGCTGGTGGGACGGTTCGCGGACTGCCTGGCGGACAGGCTGGCCACGCGTCCCGGGCCCGCCGCCGGGGAGCCCCGGCGGCCGGCGGAGCCCGCGCCGCCGCCCCTCGGCCTCCTGCGTACGGCGGGGATGCCGGTGGCCAAACGGGCGGCGGCGGTGGCGGTGGCGATCGCCGTACTGGCAGGGGTCGCGGTACGGCTGCGGCGCAGCGGCCGGACCACGAGACGCCGGGGACGGGCGACTCCCTAAGGCCCAGGTGTCGCGGCCGCCGTAGCCCGCCGCTACCGCCGCGGCAGCCGGTGCAGGGTCACGTCGCTGAGCGCGCCGTCGGCGAGTGTGGCGGTGAGGTAGGTGCAGTGCGGCCGGCGGCGCCGGTCGGTCGGGGAACCGGGGTTGAGCAGCCGCAGGCCGGTCGGGGCGGTGGTGTCCCAGGGGATGTGGCTGTGCCCGAAGACCAGCACGTCGAGGCCGGGGAAGCGGGCGGCGCAGCGGGCCTCGCGCCCCTGGGCGGGGCCGGTCTCGTGCACGACGGCGAAGCGCAGGCCGCCCAGGTCCGCGTAGGCCACCTCGGGCAGGCGGGCGCGCAGCGCGGGGCCGTCGTTGTTGCCGTAGACCCCGATCAGCCGGCGGCTGCTGCTCTCCAGCAGGTCCAGGGTGGCGGTGTCGACCCAGTCCCCGGCATGGAACACCACATCCGCGCGCGGGAGTTCGGCCAGCAGCTGCTCCGGGAGCCGCTTGGCGCGCTTCGGCACGTGGGTGTCGGACACCATCAGCAGACGCACACCGCCAACCTAGCCGAGGCGGCAGACAGCGGGCATCCGGAATTCATCAGATACAACTGAACAGTCTGGACTGGACAGTTTTGGCTGCCCAGTCTAGGCTGCCGGGCATGGCTGACATCTCCGACTCCGCCGCCCGCACCGCGCGCGATCTGCGCGTGGTGTTCAGCCGGCTGCGGCGCCGTATCCGCGAGGTCGCGCAGAACACCGACCTCAGCCCGTCGCAGGAGTCCGCGCTCACCCTGGTCGGCAAGCACGGCGCCGCCACGGCCAGCGCGCTGGCCGCCGCCGAGGGCGTACGCCCGCAGTCGATGGCGACCACGCTGGCCGCCCTGGACCAGCACGGCCTGATCCGGCGTGCCCCCGACCCGGACGACGGCCGCCGCCAGCTGGTCACCCTGACCGACGCCGGGCGGGCCCGGATCGAAGGCAACCGGCAGGTCCGTGAGGAGTGGCTGGCCCGCGCCTTCCAGGACCGCTACACCGAGGAGGAGCGGCAGACCGTCCTGACGGCCCTGGAGTTGCTGGAACGGCTGTCGCGGCCGTGACACCGACGCTTGCCGCACGCCCCGGGAAGGACGCTCGCCCCGCCGTACCTCGGCGCGCTGGGCGCGTCCGCCGCCACCGCGGCGTTCCACCCGCACCGCGCCGACACGGCCGGGCTGCACAGCCTGCCCCCTGTCCATGCTCACCGGCTCCGCCCTGTTGCCGGCGACAACGGTGTCCGACCGATCCCTCGGCCGGCTCACCCCCGCACGTACCACCAACCCCGGAAAGGCCTGAGAGACTCATGTCGCTCACCACGCTCGACCCCCGGACCGCCCTCGTCGCGATCGACCTGCAGAACGGCATCGTGGGCATGCCCGTCCAGCCGCACGCGGCCTCGGACGTCGTCTCCCGCACCGCCGAACTGGCCGAGGCCTTCCGCTCCCGGAACCTGCCCGTCGTCCTCGTCCGCGTCTCCTTCGCGCCCGACTGGGCCGACGCCGTCCCCGGCCGCACCGAACGCCAGGCCCGCGGCCTCGCCTTCCCCGAGGGCTGGGACGTCATCGTCGACGAACTCCTGGGCCACGGCTCCGACATCCACGTCACGAAGCACAACTGGAGCGCCTTCCACGGCACCGGCCTGGACGTCCAGCTGCGCCGCCGCGGCATCACCCAGATCGTGCTGACGGGCATCGCCACCAGCATCGGCGTGGAGTCCACCGCCCGGGACGCGTACGCCCACGGCTACCACGTCACCCTCGCCACCGACGCGATGGCCGACGCCGACGCCGGGGCGCACGCGAACAGCGTCGAGCGGATCTTCCCGCGGCTCGGCGAGAGCGGCACCACCGCCGAGGTCCTGGAACTGCTGGCCAAGACCCACGCCTGACACCCGCTCGGCCGGTCCCCGGCGCACCCCGCGCCCGCGCCGGTGACCAGCCGTCTCACCGTGCACCGCGCCGCTTCAGCGGCTCCCACCAGCCGCGGTGCTCGCGGTACCAGGCGACGGTCTCGGCGAGCCCTTCGGTGCCGACGAAACCGGCGGCGCCGGTGACGAGGAGGTTCATGAGCGGATGTGCACCCTTGCTGTGGTCTGCGCGGTCCGCGTGGCGCGGCCGGTCGGCGGCCCCGGAGTGACCCCGGCGCCGCAAGGAGTGCGCCGGGCCGTGTGCAGGCGTGGCGCGGGCGGGCGGTCCGGTCCGCGGGAGTAGCGTCGCCCGGGATGACCGAACTACCACAGATGTCCGATGCCCGTGAGGCCGTCGAGCGCTATGCGGCCCCCGCCCCGCGGCCCGGCCGGACCCTGCTGCGCTGGGCCGCCACGACCGACCACAAGGTGATCGGCCGGCTGTACATGGTCACGGCGTTCTGCTTCTTCCTGTTCGCCGGGCTGCTGGCACTCGGCATGCGCGCCGAACTCGCCCGGCCGGGGCTGCAGTTCCTGAACGAGCACGGCTACGGCGAGTTCTTCACCATCCACGGCACGATCATGATGCTGCTGTTCGCGACGCCCATGTTCGCCGGGTTCGCCAATGCCGTGATGCCGCTGCAGATCGGCGCGCCGGACCTGGCGCTGCCCCGGCTGAACGCGCTGTCGTACTGGATGTACCTGTTCGGGGCGCTGATGGTGGTGTCCGGCTTCGTGGTGCCGGGCGGGGCCGCCTCGTTCGGCTGGTTCGCGTACGCGCCGCTGAACAGCGCCTACTTCTCGCCGGGCGCGGGCGGTGACCTGTGGGCGATGGGACTGGTGGTCACCGGTGTGTCGACGACGCTGACCGCGGTCAACTTCATCACCACGATCCTGTGCCTGCGCGCCCCGGGCATGACCATGTTCCGGATGCCGATGTTCACCTGGAACGTGCTGTTCACCTCGATCCTGGTCCTGCCCGCCTTCCCGGTGTTCGCGGCGGCGCTGCTGGCGCTGGAGGCGGGCCGCAAGTTCGGGGCGCATGTCTTCGACGCGGCGAACGGGGGCGCGCTCCTGTGGCAGCACCTGTTCTGGTTCTTCGGGCATCCGGAGGTCTACATCGTGGCCCTGCCGTTCTTCGGGATCATCTCGGAGATCATCCCGGTGTTCTCCCGCAAGCCGCAGTTCGGCTATCTGCCGATGATCGGCGCGACCATCGCGATCACGATGCTGTCGGCAGTGGTGTGGGCGCACCACATGTTCGCCACCGGCGCGGTGCTGCTGCCGTTCTTCTCCCTGATGTCGTTCCTGATCGCGGTGCCCACGGGCATCAAGTTCTTCGCGTGGATCGGGACGATGGTGAACGGGTCGGTGTCGTTCGAGACCCCGATGCTGTGGGCCATGGGCTTCCTGGTGTCGTTCCTGCTCGGCGGGCTGAGCGGGGTGCTGATCGCCTCCCCGCCGCTGGACTTCCACGTGACCGACAGCTACTTCATCGTGGCGCACCTTCACTACGTGCTGTTCGGCACCGTCGTGTTCGCGATGTTCGCCGGGTTCTACTTCTGGTGGCCCAAGTTCACCGGCAAGATGCTGGACGAGCGGCTCGGCAAGCTGCACTTCTGGCTGCTGTTCCCGGCGTTCCAGCTGACCTTCCTGGTGCAGCACTGGCTCGGCGCGGCCGGGATGCCGCGCCGGTACGCCGACTACCTCCCGGCGGACGGCTTCACCCTGCTCAACACCCTGTCCTCGGCGGGCGCGTTCCTGCTGGGCGTCTCCACGCTGCCGTTCCTCTACAACGTCTGGCGCACCGCCGCCAAGGGCGAGAAAGTCACCCTGGACGACCCGTGGGGCTGGGGCCGGGGCCTGGAGTGGGCCACCTCCTGTCCGCCGCCGCGGCACAACTTCGTCGCCCTGCCCCGGATCCGCTCGGAGTCGCCCGCGTTCGACCTGCACCATCCCGAGGCCGGGCAGACCGGGCAGACCGGTGCCGAGGGCGCGCGATGAAGACCGAGTCGATGCTGTTCGGCGGGGTGGCGCTGTTCTTCGGCTCCTCCGCCGCGCTGTACGGGATGTGGTCCGGGGACGAGACGGGCACGGTCGCGCTGGTCGTCGCGTGCGGGATGGCGGCACTGGTGTCGTTCTTCTGCCTGATCCAGTACCGGCGGCGGGGCACCCGCGCACAGGACCGCACCGGGGCGGAGGTGGCCGACGGAGCGGGGCCGGTGGCGTTCTTCCCGGACGAGAGCATGTGGCCGGTCGTCACCGCGCTGGGTGCCGCGGTGACGGCGACCGGCGTCGTCTACGGCCTGTGGCTGTTCCTCATCGGTCTGGGAGTTCTGGTGCGCGGGGTGTTCGGGATGGTGTTCCAGTACCCGCAGCGGTGAGCGGCCTGCGCGGCGCGCCGGGCCGGAAGGACTCGACGGGCTCGTGGGCACTCTCGTAGCCGCCGGTGACGCTCTGCCGGATCTCGCCGGTGGACACGCCTTCCTCGAGCCGGGCGCGTTCGGCCTCGGTGAGGGCCCGGCACAGCCACCGGGTCACGACGAAGGCCACGACGGGCGCCGCGATCAGGGCGGCCCGCAGGATCCAGGTGAGGGCGTTGACGGAGATCCGGAAGGTCTGCGCGATGACGTCGTTGCCGCCGGCCAGCAGCAGCACGCCGTAGAACACGGTGCCGGCGACCCCGAGGCCGGTGCGGACGGGACGCTCGCGGGGCCGGTCGCAGAAGTGCCGCTCGGTGCGCCACTCCTCCGTGAGGCGCTGCTCCACGAACGGATAGGCGTACAGCACCGCGAACAGCAGGCCGGGCAGCACGATGGCGGGCAGCAGGACGTTCCACATCACGGTGTGCCCGGCGACGTGCGTCTCCCACGCCGGCACCAGCCGGAGCGCGCCCTCCAGGAAGCCGACGTACCAGTCCGGCTGGGAGCCGGTGGAGACCTGGTCGGGCCGGTAGGGGCCGTACTTCCACACCGGGTTGACCTGGGCGATCGCGGCCAGCAGCACCAGGACGCCGGCGACGATGACGGACAGTCCGCCCGAAGAAGCCGTGAACTGCGGGAAGAAGGGCTTGCCGACGGCGTTGCGCACGGTGTGGCCCGGGCCGCGCCACTGGGTGTGCTTGAGGTGGAACACCAGCATCAGATGCACGCTGACCAGGGCGATCAGGGCGCCCGGGAGCAGCAGGATGTGCACCGGGTACAGGCGGGTGACGATGTCGTGCGCCGGGTAGGGGCCGCCGAAGACGAGGAAGCCGGCGTACGTGCCGAGCACCGGGACCGACGTCATGATGCCCTGGGCGATGCGCAGTCCGGTCCCGGAGAGCAGGTCGTCGGGGAGCGAGTAGCCGGCGAAGCCCTCGGCGAGCGAGACCACGAACAGGGTCAGCCCGACCGCCCAGTTCAGCTCGCGGGGCCGGCGGAAGGCCCCGGTGAAGAAGATCCGCAGCAGGTGCAGGCCGATCGCGGCCACGAAGACCAGCGCGGCCCAGTGGTGGGTCTGCCGCATCAGCAGTCCGCCGCGCACGTCGAAGCTGATGTTCAGGGTGGAGTCGAAGGCGGCCGACATGCGCACCCCGCGCAGCGGCGCATAGGGGCCCGCGTAGACGACCTCGCGCATCTCCGGCGTGAAGAACAGCGTCAGCCAGACCCCGGTCAGGATCAGCACCAGCAGGCTGTACAGCGCGAGTTCGCCGAGCAGGAACGACCAGTGGTCGGGGAACGCCTTGCGCAGCAGCGGGCCGCCCTCGAGGACGGGCAGCCGGGCGTCCGCGGCCTCGACGATCCTTGCGGCGCGGCGGCCGGCCCGGCCCCTGTCCCGCGCGCCCGCGCCCGCGCTCATGTGTCCTGCGGCTCCGCCGCGGCGCGTGCCACCTCGGCCTCGATGTCCGCGCGGGGCCGGCCGGTCTGCCTGGCGTACTCGCTGAGCGCGGTCTGCGCCTCGCGGGCCAGGTCCCGCCAAGCGCGCAGGGCGGTCTCGTAGGTGCCCGACTGGGCACCGGTCATCCCGCGCTCGGCCGGCGGACCGTAGGTGTCCCGCAGTTCCTCGACCGTCTGCTGCGCCGCGTCTGCGGCACGCTGCTTCTCCACCAGCTCTTCGAAGGTGTCTGCCACGCCGATCGACCCTAGGCACGGCGGGCGGGCGGACCCCTTCGACCTGCCGGACCAGGCCGCACGCGCACCCGAGTGGCGGGTCAGCGGTCGGGGACGAGGTCGGCCCACACCTGTTTGCCGCCGCTGACCGGGACCGTACCCCAGGCCACGGAGACCGCCTCCACCAGCAGGATGCCCCGCCCGCCGGTGGCCTCCCAGCCGATGCTGGTGGGCTTGACGGGGCTGCGCGGCGAGGAGTCGGTGACGGCGAGCCGGAGGCGGTGGTTGATCAGGCTGAGGTCGAGGCGCACCTGGCCGTCGGTGTGCACGAGGGCGTTGGTGACGAGTTCGGAGACCACCAGCAGGGCCGTGTCCATGGTGCCCGGCGAGACGCCCCAGGCGCGCAGCGTGCGCCGGGTGAAGCGGCGGGCGTGCCCGACCGCCTGCGGCACCCGCCACACCGTCCAGCTCTCCCGCAGCGGGCGTACGGCCATGCCGTCGTAGCGCACCAGCAGCAGGGCGACGTCGTCGGTGCGGTGGGCGCCGGTGAGCAGCGCGTCGGCGACCAGGCCGAGGTGTGCGGGGTCGGCGGCGGACAGCTCGCGGGCGAGGCGCTCCATGCCCTCGTCGAGGTCGGAGTCCGCGGACTCCACCAGGCCGTCGGTGGTCAGCGCGACCACCGTGCCGGGCTGGAGCCGCAGCGGGGTGATCGGGAACTGTGCCTGGCCGAGCACCCCGAGCGGCGGTCCGCCCTCGGCGCGGACGATCTCGGCGGTGCCGTCCGGGTGGCGCAGCACGGGCTCCAGATGACCGGCGCGCACGCACCAGGCGGTGCCCTCCTCCATGTCGACGTCGACGTAGGCGCAGGTGGCGAAGAGGTCGGTCTCCATCTCCAGCAGCAGCCGGTTGGCGTGCGCGACGACCACGTCGGGGGCGTGGCCCTCGGCGGCGTAGGCGCGCAGCGCGGTGCGCATCTGGCCCATCACGGTGGCGGCGCCCGCGTTGTGGCCCTGGACGTCGCCGATGACGAAGGCCACGTGGTTGTCGGCGAGCGGGATCACGTCGTACCAGTCGCCGCCGACCTCGAGTCCCGCGGTGGTGGGCAGGTAACGGGCGACGGCGACCGCGCCGGGCAGCCGGGGCAGGCGGCGCGGCAGCAGGGTGCGCTGGAGCATGCCGACGAGTTCGTGCTCGGCGTCGAAGGCGTGCGCGCGCAGCAGGGCCTGGCCGGTCAGGCCGGCGCAGGCGGTGAGCAGGGCACGCTCGTCGGGGCCGAAGTCGTGCGGGTCGTCCCAGCCGATCAGGCAGGCGCCGGCCATACGGCCGCCGGCCGGCAGCGGCAGCACGGCGAGGCCGCCGGGGCCGACGCCGGCGAGGGCGGGCTCCAGGGCGCTGCCGGCGGGCCAGATCCGGGCGCGGCCCTCGCGCAGCGCGGCAGCCAGGGTGGGCATGGCGCGCACCGGCGCGTCGGGCCACTCGGTGCGCCATTCGGTGCGCCACAGCTCGGGCCAGGCCTCGGGCTCGGGCGGGTCGAGGACGGTGACGACGAGGCGGTCGTTCTCCAGTTCGGCGAGGGCGATCCGGTCGGCGCGCAGCGGTTCGCGCAGGGCGGCCACGACGGCCCCGCCGACGTCCTTGACCGTGCCGGCGGTGGCCAGGGCGGCGGCCAGGCGCTGCACCCGGGCCACGTCGGTGACGTCGGAGCGCAGGGTGGAGGCGTCCGCGACCGTGCCGACCAGCCGGGCCGGGCGGCCCTTCGCGGCGGGCAGCAGCCGCCCGCACAGCCGCAGCCACCGGGGAGCGCCGGAGGGCTGGAGGATGCGGAACTCCAGCTCGCGCTCGCCGATGGACATGTGGTCGGCCTCGACCACGGACATCAGCGCGGGCACGTCCTCGGGCACGGCGCGCCCGAGCAGGGTCTCCACCCGGCCGTCGAAGTCGTCGCGGCTCAGTCCGAACAGCCGCAGGATGCCGTCGCCGACCTCGACCCGGCCGCTGTCCACGGCAAGGCTGAAGGCGTCCTCGGGCAGCTCGCCGGTGTCCCCCGGTACGGCGGACGGGGCGGGTACGGCGACGGCGCGGGCGATCAGCTCCAGGCAGGCGCGGTCGTCCGTGCCGAAGCCGCCGGGACGCTCGCTGACGGCCAGCAGGCAGCCGGTGCCCGCCGGCCCGAGGGGCAGCACGGCCAGGGAGAACTCCGGGGACGGGGTGCGCCGGGCCTCGGGACAGCCGGCCAGCTCCTCGGGGCCGAGCCAGAGCGGCTGCCCGGTGCGGTGGGCCTCGGCGATCGGGGAGCCGCCGTCGGCCGGGTAGCCGTCCCGCAGGCCGTACAGGGTGCGCGGCAGGCCCGCCGACTCGGCGAGTGAGAGGTGTGCGGGATCGTCGCCGGGCGTGTACACCCCGGCGAAGGACGCGCCGGCGAAGACCAGGGCCTGTTCCAGGACCCGGCGGAGCCGGTCGGGCATGCCGGGCGGCGCGCCGAGCGTGCCGAGGGCGGCTTCGGCACGCTCCGGCCCCGTCCTCGTCCCGCCGACCGCAGCGCGCTCGCTCACCACGTTCGCCATTACAGCGCGTGTGAGCGTCCCGCGCAGCCCCTGTGGACGCTTCGAGTGCCCCGTGCGCCCGGTCGGGTCGAAAGCCGCCGAACACATCTTGACCCGTGAGTTCCGCACGGTGACCTCGTGACAGACGTGACTGTCCACAGCCACGTGGTGCCTGCGAGTGTCTTCTCCGGTCACCGGAAGACGAGGGCGGGAGGGGCATGGACAAGCGCTACGAGGTGTACGCGCTCGCCGACGGGCACTTCTACGACACGCCCGACCGGCTGGGGCCGGCGGTGAGTCCGCGCCGCTGTTCGCGACGGCGCGTCGCACCGTCCCCGACGGCTGGCGCGCGGCACGCTCCGGCGACTGGCTGACCCTGACCCCGCTCGGCGCGGACGGCGCGCCGCTGCCGGCGCCGGCCCAGGGCTGGAAGATCCACTCCTCGGCGACCGCCGCGAACGCGGAACGGATCGCACAGCTCGTGTGGGACTACTGCGTGCCGCGCCGCATCCCGTTCAAGTTCGTGCCCGGGCCGCAGCTGCTGCACCTGCGCAACGCCAAGTACGCGGGCCGCGACACCAGCGGCAAGTTCGTCACCGTCTACCCGGCGGACGAGTCGCAGCTGCACGAGGTCCTGCGCGAACTGGGCGCGCTGCTCGAGGGGTTCGAGGGGCCGTACATGCGGGAGGCGGACCCGGGCGCGCTGTCCGGGCTCACCCAGCAGGTGGAGCTGGCCCGGGACACGCTGGCGGGCGTGGTGATGGTGTCGCGTTCGTTCCTGTTCACCGCCGCCGGCGCGCTGATCGGCCTGTTCTCGCTGGCGCCGCTGCTGCTGACGGTCGTCCTGCCGCCGCTGCTGGCCGCGGTGGCCCTGTTCGCGGCGACGCTGCGGCCGCTGGCCCGCCGTCAGGAGGCGTTCCTCGCCGCCGACGAGGCGCTGGCCGCGGAGCTGGGCGCGCTGTGCCCGGGACTGCGGGACGTGACGGCCGCCGGTGCCGAGGAGCGCGCCGCGGCGGACGTCGGGGAACGGATCGACGCCGAGCTGCGTGCCGCCCGTGCCCTGGCCCGCACGGCCGCGCTGGCCGTGGGCGGTGAACTGCCCGTGGTCCTGCTGCTGCTCACCACACCCTGGCTGCTGCGCCACGGCGTCACCCCCGGCGCCCTGGTGGGCGCCCTGGCCTACATCACCCAGTCCCTGCTCCCCTGCCTGCAGAACCTGGTGCACGGCCAGGGCACGAGCGGCTCCCGCCTGACGGTCGTACTGCGCAGACTGACGTACGGCTCCGCACACCGGACGGCGCGACCGTCCCGACCGTCTGATGGGCGCGGGACCGTCTGCGCCGGCGGCTCCGCCGCGGGCCGCGACCGGCCACGGGCGATCCACGACCAGCGACGGGCATCGGCCGCCCCCGCCCTCACGCTCGCCTGCGTCACCTTCGCCTACGGCCCCGCGAGCGAGCCGGTCCTCGACGGCCTCGACCTCACCCTCCCCGCTGGGGCCCACCTGGCAGTCGTAGGCCCCAGCGGAATCGGAAAGTCAACGCTCACCGGGCTGATCGCCGGTCTGCTCACCCCGCGGTGCGGCACGATCCACGTGTGCGGAATCCCCGCGCCCGCGCCGCAGGCAACCGTGCTGATCGCGCAGGAGGCCTACGTCCACGGCGGCACCCTCGCCGAGAACCTGTCCCTGTTCCGCCCGCATCCCGTGCCGGAGGCGGAGCTGCCGGCCGCCGCCGACGCGGTCGGGCTGACCCCGGTGCTGCGGACGCTGGGCGGGCCCGGTGCCCAGGTCGATCCGGCGGCGCTGTCGGCCGGCGAGCGCCAGCTGATCGCGCTGACCAGGGCCTGTCGCTCCCCGGCCCCGCTCGCCCTGCTGGACGAGGCGACCTGCCATCTCGACCCGGCGGCGGAGGCGCGCGCCGGGCGGGCCTTCGCCGGGCGCCCCGGCGGCACCCTCGTGATCGTCGCCCACCGTCTCAGCTCCGCCCGCCGTGCCGAGCGGATCCTGGTGATGGACGGCGCGCGCACCACCTGTGGCACTCACGACGAGCTGCTGCGCACCTCCGCCCTCTACCGTCGGCTGACCGCCGGCTGGACACCGCACCAGGCGCCGCTGCCTCTCTAGTCGGGCGGTCACACCCACCCTTCCCCACGCGATATGCGAATGGCGTCGATCCGGTTGCGGGCGCCGGTCTTGCGGGTGATCGACGCCATGTAGTTGCGGACCGTGCCGTTGGACAGGTGCAGGCTCCCGGCGATCTCCGCTATGGACGCGGCACCGGCCGCCAGGGACAGCACGCTCAGCTCGCGTCCGGTCAGCGGCGTCTGGGCCGCCTTGAGGAATCCGAAGCCGAGCGAGGCATCGACGAAACGTTCCCTCGACGCGACGCTGCGGCTGGCGCGCAGCAGCCGGTCCGGTGAGCCAGCCTTGTCGACGAAGCCGAGGACGCCCGCCTCGGCGGCCCGTTTCAGCAGGCCCGGCCGGTGGCGGTGCCGCTGCGGGCGTGCCTCGGTGCCTGAGGCATGCGAGAGGTCCGGCCCTCCCGCCGGAGGGCCGGACCGTGTCCCCGCCGGCCGGGAACCGCGGGTGAGGCCGGGCGGGGAGTGGGCGTGAGCCGGTCGGCTCAGCGCGTGGCGGTCAGGGACGATCCGTCGCCGGCGGAGCCGCTGCCGGAGGCGGAGCTGCCGCTGCCGGACGGATCGCCGGTCCCGGTGCCGGACTGGTCACCGGCGCCGCTCCCGGACTGGTTGCCGGCTCCGCTGCCGGACGGGTCGGTGGCCGAGGCGGACGGGTCGGTGGCCGAAGCCGACGGGTCGGCGGAGCTGCCGGACTGGCCGCCTGCGCCGGACGGATCGCTCGCCGAGGCCGACGGGGCGGCGGAGCTGCTGGACTGGCCGCCCGCGCCGCCGCCGTTGCCGCCGTTGCCGAGCGTCGCGCCGGTGGCCTGCAGGGCGGCGGTGACCGGCTGGAAGAAGGTCTCGCCCCCGCTGGTGCAGTCGCCGCTGCCGCCGGAGGTCAGGCCGACCGCGCTGCCGTCCTGGGTGAACAGGGAGCCGCCGCTGTCACCGGCCTCGGCGCACACATTGGTCTGGATGAGGCCGTTGACGGTGTCGGTACCGCCCGGGACGGTCTCGCTCGCGAAGTTCACGGTGGCGTCGAGGCCGGTGACCTGCCCGTTGTGCAGGCCGGTGGTGGAGCCCATGCGGAAGACGGTCTCGCCGACGGTGGCATCCGCGGCCTTGGTGATCTGCACGGTCTGGCCGTTGCCGGCGTTGACCGTGCTGGACGTCTGCGTGGTCTTGTCGTTGTACTTGACGAGCGAGAAATCGTTGCCGGGGAACTTGGCCTGGTCGACGGTGGCGATGGGCTGGCCGTTCTGCGAGTCGGACCAGGCCTTGGCGGCGACTCCGCAGTGACCGGCCGTCAGGAAGGCGGGGCTGCCGTCGGAGGCGGTGACGTTGAAGCCGAGGGAGCAGCGGACACCGCCCTGCTGCGTCTGGGCGAAGATGGCGTCGCCGCCCGCGACGAAGGTGCTGAACTTGCCGGCGGACTTCTTCAGGGTCGCCATGCCGGAGCCGAGGCTCTGGACGGTGGACTGCAGTCTGTTCCACTTGGCGCCGGTGACGGTGGAGTCGGCGCTGACGAGGATCTTGTCGGTGCGCGGGTCGACGGCCCAGGAGGTGCCGGGGATCGTCGCCTTGGTCTTCAGCGTCGCGGCGGCGGACTTGAGCGCCTTGGTGCTGTTGTTCACCTGGCGGACGACCGCGCCCGCGTTCTTGGCCTGGACGATGGTGTTGCTGTCGCCGTTGACCACGTTCACGACCAGCTGCTGCTTGGCGCTGTCGTAGTACGACCCGGCGAAGGTGTCGCCGAGGATCTTCTGCACCTGGGCGGCGAGGCCGGAGGCGTCCGAGGCCTTCAGGGTCCGCGCGGTGCCGAGGGTGCCCGCGGCGTTCGTGCCGCTCTTGTCCTGGGACGCCATGGCGTTGGGCAGCAGGAGAGCCGCCGCTCCGAGCGCCGCGACACCGCCCACCGCTATCGCGGCTTTGCGCTTGGGCATTCGCTTGTGACTCAAACTTCTCGACCTCCTGGGGACGGGGGTCTGCCGCTCTCGGGCAGTTCGTATCGGGGCGCCTGGATGGCCGTACGTACGCACCCGGCGCGCGCTGTGTTCAAAGCCGGGTCGCAACTGCCGTGCGGGGCGGGTGAATCGGCCATGGTGCGCGTGCCGGCGCGCGGCGCCGGGAACAATCGCCCATATGACGATGACCACCGCCGAAGCCGACAAGATCATCTCTGCCCACTTCGCGCCCTGGGTGCGCGATCTCGGGCTCCGGGCCGAGGGCCTCGGCGAGGACCGGGCCGTGCTGCGTCTTCCCTGGTCCGAGCGGCTGGCACGGGAGGGCGGCGGACTGTCGGGGCAGGCACTGATGGCGGCGGCCGACACGGCGACGGTCATCGCGGTCTCGGCCGCGCGGGGGGCCTTCGTGCCGATGACGACGGTGCAGCAGTCAACGTCGTTCCAGCGGCCGGTGACCGGTTCGGATGTCCTGATCGAAGCGGTCCTGACGAAGCTGGGCCGCAGGATGGCGTTCGCGGACGTCATGCTGACCGATGCCGACTCGGGCGCGCTCGCCGCCCGGGCGAGCACGGTGTACGCGATTCTGGGCTGACACGGTCCGCTACCGATCAGTAACGGTCCGTTCCGGGCGCGTAGCGGAATCCCGGCTTCAGGGAATCTGCACATCGAATACCCAAGCGGGTCACCGACGCCAGCGGATCTGCACATCCGCGCGCCCCCGGACACACGTTTGGACCGGAGTGCCGGATTCGCCTCCGGCGAGACAAGACACCGGATGCGACGATGCGGCGCGGCTTGTGAAGGAGTCGCCGACAAGCCGTGCGCGCACCTGCACGGATGAGCCCGTTCCCCGGCCAAGTGCCCTGGTGAGCGCATTGGTTGATTGGAAGCGCGCCCCGCGCGCGTGCTTTGATCCATCGCACCGCGGGGGTCGCTGCGGGCTCCCGGGGACGGGGGCCCGGCGCCCGCGGCCGCGGCGTCCCGTCTGTCCCCAGAGGGGGCCGCTCCCCCCTTGTGAAATATCCATTAGGAAGGGAAGTTCCATCATGAACTCCACCCCCCAGGTTGAGACCGTCGAGATCTCGGACGCCGAGCTGGACAACGTCTCCGGCGGTCTGTCCGTGAACGCCCTCAACACCGTGACGGGTGCCGTCAACGGCATCGCCCCGGTTTCCGGCCTGGTCAACACCGGCATCAGCACTGTCGAGGGCGTCACCGGCCTGAACGTTCAGCCGGTCACCGACCTGGTTGCCGGTCTCTGACCGCACCACGGTGTCGCCGAAGTCCCGGAGCCGTCTCCCGGCTCCGGGGCTCTCGGGTGCCCGCGTACGGGCGGACCGCGTCCGCCGTGACGGGTGCCCGCATCTTTGTCGTCACGCTGTCTCTCCTCGGGTGAGGGAAGTTCCGTGCAGTTCCGCCAACAGGCCCTCGCCAAGCTCCAGTCGCCGGAAGAGCTGGACCTTCCGGTGCGGCTGGCCCGCCCCCAGGGATGGCTCGCGCTGGGCGTCACCGTCGTCGTCATGGCGGCGGCCTCCGTCTGGGCGGTGACCGGTTCGGTCGCCTCCACCGTCGGCGCGCCCGCCATCCTCACCCATGGGCAGGGCAGCTATCTGCTGCAGAGCCCGGTGTCCGGCCAGGTCACGGCCGTCCTCGCGCAGCAGGGCGAACAACTGCCCGCGAACGCGCCGGTCCTGAAGGTCCGTACCGCCCAGGGCGATTCGCTCGTGCGTGCCGTCGCCGCGGGCCGCGTCACCGCGCTCGCCGCGACCATCGGGCAGATCATCCAGACCGGCACCGACGTCGCCGCCGTGGAGAAGGTCGCCCACGCCTCCGACCCGCTGTACGCGACCGTGTACGTTCCCGCCGAGAACGCCGCCTCCATCCCGGCGCACGCCTCGGTGGACCTCACCGTGTCCTCGGTGCCCACGCAGACCTACGGCGTCCTGCGCGGCGAGGTGAAGTCCGTGGACCGCGAGGCGCAGTCCGCCCAGTCGATCTCCGCGTTCCTCGGCGACAGCCAGCTCGGCCAGCAGTTCACCCGCAAGGGCCGCCCGGTGGCGGTCACGGTCGTCCTGGACAAGTCGGCGACGAAGAGCGGCTACCGCTGGTCCACCTCCGACGGGCCGCCGTTCGGGCTCGACTCGATGACCCTCGCCTCCGCCTCGGTCAAGCTGACCGACCAGCGCCCGATCGATTGGCTGCTGCCGTGAGCCCTCAGACAGGAAGCGGCCAGGACACCCGCGGCCGCAGACGGGCCGCCCCGGCCAAGCGGCCGGTCCCGAAGCCCCGCGGCGGCACGGTCCGCACCCCCACCGTGCTGCAGATGGAGGCCGTCGAGTGCGGCGCCGCCTCCCTCGCGATGGTCCTCGGCCACTACGGCCGGCACGTCCCGCTGGAGGAGCTGCGCATCGCCTGCGGTGTCTCCCGCGACGGCTCACGCGCCTCCAACCTGCTGAAGGCGGCCCGCAGTTACGGTCTGACCGCCAAGGGCATGCAGATGGACCTGGCGGCACTCGCCGAGGTCGCGGCCCCGGCCATCCTGTTCTGGGAGTTCAACCACTACGTCGTCTTCGACGGCATGGGCCGGCGGTTCGGCCGGCGCGGGGTGTACATCAACGACCCCGCCAAGGGCCGCCGGTTCGTGCCCATGGAGGAGTTCGACGGCAGCTTCACCGGCGTGGTGCTGGTGCTGGAGCCGGGCGACGGCTTCAGCAAGGGCGGGCGCAAGGCGGGCGTGCTCGGAGCGATGCCGGCCCGGCTGCGCGGCACCGCGGGCACCCTGCCCGCCGCCGTCCTCGCCAGCCTGCTGCTGGTCGCGGTCGGCGCCGCGGTGCCCGCGCTCAGCCGTACCTACATCGACAAGTTCCTCATCGGCGGCCAGACGTCCCTGCTGGGCGTGCTGTTCGCCTCGATGGCCACCTGTGTGCTGCTCACCCTGGTGCTGACCTGGCTCCAGCAGGCGAACCTGCTGCACGGCCGGATCATCTCCTCCACCCTGTCCAGCGCCCGCTTCCTGCGCCATCTGCTGCGGCTGCCGGTCACGTTCTTCGCCCAGCGCTCCCCCGCCGACCTGGTGCAGCGCCTGCAGTCCAACGACCAGGTCGCCGAGACCCTGGCCCGCGACCTCGCGGCGGCCGGCGTGGACGCGATCGTCGTCGTGCTGTACGCGGTGCTGCTCTACACCTACGACCCGCAGCTGACGTTCGTGGGCATCGGCGTGGCGCTGCTCAACGTGGTGGCCATGCGCCTCGTCGTACGGCTGCGGGCGACCCGGACGGCGAAGCTGCGCGCGGACACGGCACGGCTGACCAACACCTCGTACACCGGCCTCCAGCTGATCGAGACGATGAAGGCGACCGGCGGCGAGGACGGCTACTTCCGCAAGTGGGCCGGGCAGCACGCCACCACGCTGGAGGAGCAGCAGCGGCTCGGCGTGCCGAGCGCGTGGCTCGGGGTGGTCGCGCCGACGCTGGCCACGTTCAACAGCGCGCTGATCCTGTGGATCGGCGGCATGAGGGCCGTCGAGGGGCACATCTCGGTCGGTCTGCTGGTCGCCTTCCAGTCTCTGGTGACCCGCTTCACCGCCCCGCTCACCCGGCTCAACGGCGTGGCGGGCCGCATCCAGGACTTCGCGGCCGACGTGGCCCGGCTGAAGGACGTGGAGAACTTCCAGGCCGACCCGCTCTACGCCCGCCCCGGCTCCGGCGACTCCGCGCGCCGGCTGCACGGGCACGTCGAGCTGGAGAACATCACCTTCGGCTACAGCCCGCTCGACAAGCCGCTGCTGAGCGGCTTCCACCTGACCGTGGGCCCGGGCCGGCAGGTGGCGCTGGTCGGCGGCTCCGGCAGCGGCAAGTCGACGGTGTCCCGGCTGATCTCGGGCCTGTACGCCCCGTGGGACGGCGTGATCCGCATCGACGGCCGCCGCCTGGAGGACATTCCGCGCGGGGCGCTCGCCTCGTCCGTCTCCTTCGTCGACCAGGACGTGTTCCTCTTCGAGGGCTCGGTCCGCGACAACGTGGCCCTGTGGGACCCGTCGATCCCGGACGAGGCCGTGGTGGAGGCGCTGAAGGACGCGGCCCTGTACGACGTCGTCATGCGCCGGCCCGGCGGCATCCACAGCAGGGTCGAGCAGGACGGCCACAACTTCTCCGGCGGCCAGCGCCAGCGCCTGGAGATCGCGCGGGCGCTGGTGCGCCGGCCGAGCATCCTGGTGCTGGACGAGGTGACCAGCGCGCTGGACGCGGAGACCGAGCTGGTCGTGATGGACAACCTGCGCCGGCGCGGCTGCGCCTGCGTGGTGATCGCGCACCGGCTCAGCACGGTCCGCGACAGCGACGAGATCGTGGTGCTCCAGCACGGCACGGTCGTCGAGCGCGGGCGGCACGAGGAGCTGGTGGCGAGCGGCGGCACGTACGCGGCACTGGTCAGGGAGCGGTGAGATGACGACTGTTCAGGAGGGGTACGACGGCGACCTCGTCCTCGGCGCGCTCGGCTCGCTCGGCACGCGCGTGGACTGCGCCGGCTTCAACCGCGTCGACCTCGAGGGCCCGCAGGTGCTCTGGCTGGTCGCGGCGGGTGCGCTGGACCTGTTCGCGGTGGACGCGGCCCAGCAGGGCCACTGGCACCACCTCGGCCGGGTGGAGGCGGGCACGCTGCTGCTCGGCCCGGTCGCCGGACCCCAGCACACCCTCGTGGCACGCCCGGTGCGCGACTGCGTGGTGCACCGCATCAGCCTGCGCGAGCTGTACCAGCCGGCGAACACCCAGACCTGGTCGTACGACGAGTACGGCAACCCGCAGTACGTCCCGCCCGCCACCAGCCCGCTGGAGTACGCGGTCGCGCTGGGCGTCGGGCGCGGGCTGTCCGTCCTCTTCCAGGCCCCGATGGCCGAGGAGCGCCCGGCGACGCCCACCGACGACGACGTGTTCTGGATGCAGGTGCCGCCCGGCAGCGTGCAGTACGGCTCGCTGTACGGCGCGGAGGCCGCGGCCGATCTGCTGATGGACCCGGCGCTGTGGCAGTCCATGGTGGACCAGCAGTACCGGCTGCTGACCGCGCTGGACCGCTGGATCGAGCAGCTGGAGCGGACCCACGAGACGCGTGCCGCCGCCGGCATCAAGGCCGGTGAGGAGGTCCGCGCCCAGGCCGACCGGACGCTGCTCGCCGCCATCGGCAAGCGCTCGGCCCGCCGGACGACGGCCGCGGACGCCGACGCCGGTTACGCGGCCTGCAAGCTGGTCGCCGAGGCGGCCGGGATCACCCTCGCCGAGCCCGCGCAGAGCGGCACCGAGAGCGAACGCCTCGATCCGGTGGAGCGGGTCGCCCTCGCCTCCCGGGTGCGCACCCGGACCGTACGGCTCCAGGGGCGCTGGTGGCGGGAGAACGCGGGCCCGCTGGTCGGGCACCGGGCGCTGTCCGGGGCGCCGGTCGCGCTGCTGTGGCGGCGCGGCGGCTATGTGGCCGTGCACCCGGGCACCGGACGCGAGACGCCGATCGAGAAGGCGAACGCGGAGGAGTTCGAGCCGCGCGCGGTCATGTTCTACCGGCCGCTGCCCGACAAGGCGCTCTCACCGCTCGGTCTGCTGCGGTTCAGCCTCCAGGGCACCCGCGGCGACCTGCTCGGCCTGCTGCTCGCCGGACTGGTGACGGTGGCGATCGGCGCGCTGGTGCCGGTCGCGACCGGCAAGGTGCTCGGCGAGTACGTGCCGACGGCGCAGTCGGGCTTGATCGTCCAGGTGTGCCTTGCCGTGATGGTGAGCGGGGTGGTGGCGGCGGCCTTCACCCTGCTGGAGAACCTCTCCATCCTGCGGCTGGAGGGCCGGATCGAGGCCGCGCTCCAGCCCGCCGTGTGGGACAGGCTGCTCCGGCTGCCCACCCGGTTCTTCACCCAGCGCTCCACCGGTGAGCTGGCCAGCGCCGCCATGGGCATCAGCGCGATCCGCCGGCTGCTGGCGGGCGTCGGCCCGGTGGTCGCGCAGTCGGTGACGGTCGGCGCGATGAACCTGGGGATGCTGTTCTGGTACAGCCCGTCGATGGCCATGGCGGCGCTCGGCATGCTCGTCGTCATCGCGGCCGTGTTCCTGGGCCTCGGGCTGTGGCAGGTGCGCTGGCAGCGGCGGCTGGTGTCGCTCGGCAACAAGCTGAACAACCAGGCCTTCCAGACCCTGCGCGGCCTGCCCAAGCTGCGGGTGGCGGCGGCCGAGAACTACGCGTACGCCGCCTGGGCGCGGGAGTTCGCGCGCAGCCGGGAGCTGCAGCAGAAGGTCGGCCGGATCAAGAACCTCACGTCGGTGCTGGGCTCGGTCTATCTGCCGGTGTGCACGCTGCTGATGTTCATGCTGCTGGCGGGCCCGGCGAGGGGCGCGATGTCGGCTGCCGACTTCCTCACCTTCAACACCTCGGTGACGATGGTGCTGACCTCGGTCACCCAGCTGACCGGCTCCTTCGTCTCGGCGGTGGCCGCGCTGCCGCTGTTCGAGGAGATCAAGCCGGTCTTCGAGGCGACGCCCGAGGTGCGGGAGGCGAGCACCCGGCCGGGCCCGCTGTCGGGTGCGATCGAGGCCCGCCGGCTGTCCTTCCGGTACGCCGACGACGGCCCGCTCGTGCTGGACGACGTGTCCTTCGCCATCCGGCCGGGCGAGTTCGTCGCGGTGGTCGGCCCGAGCGGCTGCGGCAAGTCCACCCTGCTGAGGCTGCTCATCGGCTTCGACAAGCCGGTCTCCGGCAGCGTTCTGTACGACGGCCAGGACCTCGCGGCGCTCGACCAGTCGGCCGTCCGCCGCCAGTGCGGGGTCGTGCTCCAGCACGCGCAGCCGTTCACCGGTTCCATCCTGGACGTCATCTGCGGCACCGAGCCGTACACGCCGGAGGAGGCGATGGCGGCGGCCGAGATGGCGGGGCTCGCGGAGGACATCAAGCGGATGCCGATGGGTCTGCACACGATCGTGGCGGGCAACGGGGCGATATCCGGCGGCCAGCGGCAGCGCCTGATGATCGCCCAGGCCCTGATCCGGCGCCCGCGCATCCTGTTCTTCGATGAGGCCACCAGCGCGCTGGACAACGACACCCAGCGGATCGTCATCGACAGCACCCGCAAGCTGAACGCCACCCGGATCGTCATCGCCCACCGGCTGTCGACGGTCCTGGACGCCGACCGGGTGATCGTGATGGAGGACGGCAAGGTGGTCCAGCAGGGCACCCCGGCCGAGCTGCTCGCCGACACGGGGGGCCGGCTGCACGAGCTGGTGCGCAGGCAGCTGACCTAGGGCTCGTCCGGCTCGTCCGGCTCGTCCCCGGCCCGGTGGTGGTGCGACGGCGTCCAGTGGTGCTCGCAGATCCAGCGGCCCAGCAGGGCGCCGCCGTAGATGACGAACCCGACGCCGATCAGCCAGGACTCGACCACGAGGACGGTGCCGACGGCGCCGTAGCTGAGTGCGTTGGTGACGATCAGCGGGGTGAAGACGAGGTAGGAGAAGGCCCGCAGGCCGATCAGGCCGAGGACGGTGGCGACGGCGCCGGGCAGCAGGGAGCGCCAGTGGATCTGGCCGCCCAGCAGGAAGCTCTGCCCCCACCAGAAGAACAGCACACCGGTCACCGCGGACACCACGATCCGCTGGCCGGCGGACAGCGCCGTCTTGGTGGCCGCCTCCTGGTAGAGGTAGGCGGTGAGCACCACCAGCCAGGTCGCCTGCCGCCACACCCGGTGCCAGGGTCCCGAGGCCAGGCCCCAGATCCGTTCGTAGGCGTTCTGCACGCTGCCGCCGAAGGTCACGCCGAAGGCGCCGAGCAGGACCAGGCCCCAGACGCTGGTCGTGCCGATGACCTTGCGCGGCGGGCTGATGACATCGGTGAGCGCGTGGGCGGAGGGGCCGGACAGGCCCATGCCGTCGGTGAGCCACGAGGCGAAGCCGCCCCGTACCAGGGGGTCGGCGGCGGCGACCACGATCAGCAGCGGGGCCAGTGTCACCAGAGCGAGGGTGGCGAAGCCCATGGCCCGGTGCAGCAGTTCCAGCTCCCGGCCGTGATCGAACAGGGCCCGCACCCTCAGCCACGCCCAAGCACGGTGCAGGCCGCGCCGCCACCGTTCCACGGCTCCTCCCGCACTCGCCGCCGCCACGCACTCCTGTGCCGATTCATCCATCCTGACGCGCCGCGGGCAACTCGCACCCGGCCGGTCAGTCCAGGCCCGGCACCGGGGCGCCCGAGGGCACACCGGCGTCCAGGTAACCGGCGTAGAACTCCTTCCAGGGCGCGCTCGGCCCCGCGTGCGGCCCCTCGAAGCGCTCGCCGCGCGCCTGGGCGTCGAGGGCGGCGAGGCACACCTCCCAGCCCGCGCCGTTGCGGGCGGCGGTGTCGGCCTCGCCGAGGACGTCGGTGAGCGTGAACCGGGTCTGCCGGTCGCCGACCGCTTCCAGGTCGAAGCGGAGTTCGTCGGCGCCCCACTCGAAGGACAGGTGCCGGGGCGGGTCGAGGGCGAGCATCCGGCCGCTGAAATCGGGCACGTTCGGGTCGCCGCCGAAGCGGATGGTGCCGCCGGGACGCAGCTCCATCTCGGCGCGGAAGGGGAACCACTGCTCGAGTTCGCCGGGATCGGTGACGAACCGCCAGACGCGCTCCACCGGGTGGTCGTAGGTGCGGGTGAAACGGACGGCGGGGCGGCCGTCGTCCAAGGTCAGATAGGTGCCGGTGAGGTCGACGGGCATGGTGTTCCAGTCCTTCGGTGGTGGGGGCGTCAGGTGTCGTCCGACGTCTCGTCCAGGCGCCGGCCCAGGGCGTCCGGATGCCTGTCAAGGAATACAAGCCCGGCCCACCCACGGAGTCCAGCGAAACGTTGCCGTTTCGCTGAATGTGTTCTAACCTCACCGAGTACGAAACCGTTTCGTTTAGGTGCCACCTCTTTCCGTACCCGGACGACTTCCCTGGAGTGGTTCATGTCCCAGAAGACCCTGGCCGACGGCTCCCGAGCCGCCACGGCCGCGATCGACGCGGCCGGGGCGAGCGCGGCCTCGCCGAAGCGGTGGTGGATCCTCGCGGTCGTCGCCGTCGCCCAGCTGATGGTCGTCCTCGACGCCACGATCGTGAACATCGCCCTGCCCTCAGCCCAGACCGACCTCGGCTTCTCCGACGGCAGCCGGCAGTGGATCGTGACGGCGTACGCCCTCGCGTTCGCCTCCCTGCTGCTGCTTGGCGGCCGCATCGCCGACCTCTTCGGCCGCAAGCCCGCCTTCCTCGTCGGCGTCGTCGGCTTCGCCGGAGCCTCGGCGCTCGGCGGCGCCGCGAACGGCTTCACCATGCTGGTGACCGCCCGCGCCCTGCAGGGTGCCTTCGGCGCGCTGCTCGCGCCGGCCGCCCTGTCGCTGCTCAACACCACCTTCACCGACGCCCGCGAGCGGGCCCGTGCCTTCAGCGTGTACGGCGCGATCGCCGGCGCCGGCGGTGCGGTGGGCCTGCTGCTCGGCGGTGTGCTGACCGACACCCTCGACTGGCGCTGGACCCTGTACGTGAACGTGGCCATCGCGGTCGTCGCCTTCGCGGGCGGCTGGATCCTGCTGGACAACCACCGCGACGCGGCGAACGCCAGGCTCGACGTGCCCGGTACCGTGCTGGTCGCCGCCGGGCTGTTCTCCCTGGTCTACGGCTTCTCCAACGCCGAGACGCACGACTGGGAATCGCCGCTGACCTGGGGCTTCCTGATCGCGGGCGGTGTGCTGCTCGCGGCCTTCGCCTGGTGGCAGACCCGGGCCGCGCACCCGCTGCTGCCGCTGCGCATCCTGCTCGACCGCAACCGCGCCGCCTCCTACCTCGCGGTGCTGATCAGCGGCGCCGGCATGTTCGGCGTGTTCCTCTTCCTGACCTACTACCTCCAGCTCAACCTCGGCTTCAGCCCCACGAAGACCGGTGTGGCGTTCCTGCCGATGGTCGGCGCGCTGATGGTGACCGCGCAGGCCGGTACCACGGTGCTGCTGCCCCGGATCGGACCGAAGGCCGTCATCCCGCTGGGCTTCGCGATCGCCACGGCGGGCATGGCCTGGCTGACCGGCATCGGCCTCGGCTCGCACTACGCCGCTGCCGTGCTGCCCCAGCTGATCGTGATCGGTGTCGGCCTCGGCCTGGTGATGCCGACGGCCATGCAGCTGGCCACCGGCGGGGTCGCGGCACAGGACGCGGGCGTGGCCTCCGCGACCGTCAACGCCATGCAGCAGGTGGGCGGTTCGATCGGTACGGCGCTGCTGAACACCCTCGCCGCGACCGCCGCCACCAACTACCTGTCCGGCCGGGACGCCACCAGCAAACTGGTGCGGGCGCAGGCGACCATCGAGAGCTACACGACCGCCTTCTGGTGGTCCGCGGGGCTCTTCGCCGCGGGCACGGTGATCGCGTTCCTGCTCTACCGGCGCGGGGTGCCGCAGCAGGACGCCGATGCCGCTCCGGTCGTCCACATGTGACCGCCGGGAGCCAAGAGCCCGAGGGGCCGCCGTCCGCAGGGAGACGGCGGCCCCTCGGCCTGTCATGGTGACGGCGCATGCAAGGCGGCGGCCGGCGGAGCCGCTCGACGCCCGCATCGTGTCGCTCCGTGACCTGCCGCGCCGGTCGACGCGACACGAGTCAGTGATTCCGGGCCGGCGGCTCGGTTGAAACCAGTGTTTTTTCGCCGCTCCCCGGAAGGTCCCCCACGGACCTGCCCGGGGAGCGGCTCTGTGCCCGGAAGCCGGCGGGCGGCCCCACTCCGCCCGTCGGCTCCGGTGCGAGATCGCAGGTTCCCCGCTCCAGGGGCCGCACTCCCCAGTTGCGGACCTGATCCGGTGTGTACGGAGAGCCGTGCGATCCCGGTCTTGGACGGCGTAGCGCCTAGAAGGCGAAGACGCCGCCGACGATGGAGTCCTTCTCGCACGCGTTGCCGAAGGTCCGCTCGTAGGAGACGCGTTGCCCCTGCCAGACGCCCTGGACGGTGACGACCACCGGGTCGTACAGCTTGTTGCACCACACGTTCCCAGCGGCCTTGAGCGCGCTGAAGTCGCCGCCGGTGCCGCGCAGTTCGGCGCAGGCCCGGACCGCGTCCGGGTGGGTGCCGGAGGCCGTGGGGGCGCAGGAGAGGGTGACGGCGCGCTCCGGGGTGGCCGTGGCCGCTTGGTCGCCGTGGCCGGTGGTGAGAACCAGCGCAGAGGGGGCGTACAGCGACGACGGGGTGGCGCCCGGCGCAGCGACGGCGGCCCCGGTCAAGGGTCCGCAAACGGCGGCGGCCGTGAGGCCGAGGGCCGCTGCCCAGCGCGCGGTGTTCCGCATTGTGTGCATCCTTCCGCTCGAACAGACGTGGTGCCGGCCCGGGCCCGGTTCGGACCCCGGGGCGGCGAGCGCCACTCTGCCGAGTCCCCCGCCGAAACACACATCGCACGCATGGGTTTCGGTAACCTTTCGTGTTGAAGCAGTGGCGTGATGTCACGGAATTCGCACAGCGTGACCCAGGAACGAAGCGGGTTCCGATCTCTCGAAGCGATTCAATGGCCGAAAATCAGCGCTTCGTTAATCGTCCTGAAACATTCCGACTCCGACCCCCTCAAGCCCCTTCATGACTCCTCGTGTTCATGAAGTGATCACCATCCCGGGGGCATCCCGGGTGCTGACGCCTCGGTGGGCCGGCCGGGCGCGTGCGGCTTGCGGACGCCCGCCCGCGACGCGCCGGCTACCCGCCAGTAGCGTCGGGCCGCACGCGTCCCCATCTCCTCGACGACGAGAGGCGGACGGCCGGATGGCGCAGCACTGGGCCGACTTCCAGTACGAGATCTATCTGAACGGGATGACGGGTGCCGTGCCCCGGCTGCCCACCGATCTGAGCCGGCTCGAGGAAATGGCCGTACACCGGCTCGCCCTGGGCCCGGTGGGGTACGTGGCGGGCAGCGCGGGCGACGGCAGCACGGCCCTCGCCAACCGGGCCGCGCTCGCCCGGCGCCGGATCGTGCCGCGCGTGCTGCGGGACGTGGCCGAGCGCGATCTGTCGACCGAGGTGCTCGGCCGGTCCCTGCCGGCGCCGCTGGCCCTGGCGCCCGTCGGCGTACTGGAGATCATGCATCCGGACGCCGAGCCGGCGGCCGCCCGGGCCGCCGCCGCGCGGGGCGTGCCGTACATCCTCTCGTCGGCCGCCAGCACGTCCATGGAGCAGGTGGCCGAGGCGATGGGGGACGGCGAGCGGTGGTTCCAGCTGTACTGGGGCAAGGACCGCGAGGTCACCCGGAGTTTCCTCGGGCGGGCGAAGGCCGCCGGGTTCTCGGTGCTGGTGGTCACCCTCGACACCCAGTTGCTGGCGTGGCGGCCCCGCGATCTGGACCAGGCGTACCTGCCGTTCCTGCACGGGATCGGCACCGCCAACTACTTCACCGACCCGGCGTTCCGGGCAGGGCTCGACAAGCCCGTGCACGAGGACCCGAAGGCGGCGGTGCTGCATTTCCTCGGCCTGTTCGGGGATCCGGGCAAGTCCTGGCCGGACCTGGCCTTCCTGCGGGAGCACTGGGACGGCCCGATCGTCCTCAAGGGCGTCCTGCACCCGGACGACGCCCGGCTGGCCGCCGACGCCGGGATGGACGGCGTGGTGGTCTCCAACCACGGCGGCCGGCAGGTGGCCGGCTCGGTCGCCGCGGCCGACGCGCTGCCCCGTGTCGCGGACGCGGTCGGCGACCGGCTGACGGTGCTGTTCGACAGCGGGGTGCGCACCGGTGACGACGTGTTCAAGGCGCTGGCCCTGGGCGCGCGGGCGGTGCTGCTCGGCCGGCCGTACGTCTACGGGCTCGGCCTGGACGGGCAGGCGGGCGTCGAGCATGTGATCCGGTGCCTGCTGGCCGAGTTCGACCTCACGCTCGCTCTGTCCGGGCACGCCCGCCCGGGGACGGTGTCGGCCGCCGACCTCGTCGAGGACCCCGTCTGACGACGCGCCGATGCCGGTGGCGGACCTCCCGCCACCGGCGCTGTCTCAGGTGTCCTGCCCGGGCAGCCGGGCCGGCTGCGCGGAGGGTCCGCCGGTCCCGGCGATGGACAGGGAGCCGGGGGTCGCCGACGGCACGTCGGTGACCCAGCGCTGGCCGGCGGAGCGGTCCCGGGCCTTGACGACGAGATCGGCGCCCGGGGTCCCGCCCGCGCCGGCGAGGGCGAGGGTGCGGTCCCAGCGGGGCAGCAACTCGCCCTGCGCGGTGAGGTCGTAGCGCACGTCCGCGGCCCGCTGCGAGTCCTGCTCGGCGCAGGTGCCGAGGATCACCACGCCGGCGTCGGCGTGCGAGTCCAGGCACAGAGCAGGGCCGGCCGCGCTGCGCAGCAGGCCGTCGGTGCCGTACGTCCACTGCTGGGTGAGGGCCGGGGAACAGACGGCCAGGACCGCGCCCGCCCCGGCCTTCGGCGTGCCCTTGATGTCGAGGCACAGGCCGGCACCGGCATTGCGCAGCCGTGCGGACCGGCCGGCCGTGGGCAGGCCGGCGGTGCCGGGCGCGGTGGCGGAACCGGGCGCGGCCGGACCGCCGGTGCCGGGGGCCGCGCTGGTGGAGGCGACCGGGTCGGTGCCGTCGCCGCCGTCCGGCCACATGCTGATCACGAGGACGGTCGCGAGCAGCACGGCCGAGGCGGCCCCGACTCCGGTGAGCAGCGTCCGGGAGGAGAACACGGCGCCGGGCGCCCGCAGTACGGCCGCCGGCATCCGGGCGAGCGGTCCCGTCTCGTCGCCGCGCCGCCGGCCGCGGGACACCCGGGTGCGGGCGCGCGGTGCGGACGGATCGCCGTCGGCTGCCCCGCGTACGCCGGACAGGGCGGCGCGGGCGAGCAGCCAGGCCCGCCCCGCCGCGCCGGCGTCCGCCCGAGCGCCGGGAGCCGCCGCGGGCGGGCGGGCGGCGGCCGGGGCGGGAGTCGAGGTAGCGGCGGGCGCCCCAGCCGAGCACGGCCTCGGCGAGCAGCACACCGGGCGCGGCGTCGGCGTGGCCGAGTTGCTCGGCGGCGTGCCGGCAGAAGGAGCAGGCGGACAGGTGCTCCTGGACATCGGGCAGCAGGGCGCCGCCGCGGCGGATCGGGACGTCGAGCAGCCGGTTGTAGTAGCGGCAGTCCTTGCCCGGCGCGAGTTCCCGGTGGGCGCGCACCAGGCCCTCGCGGAATTTCTCCCGGGCCTGCTGCAGCGCGGCCGTCGCGCTGTCGGTGTCGATACCGAGCAGCGCGGCGGGAGCGGATATCGGCTCGGCCTCGACCTCGGTGTGCCACAGCAGCGTCTGCTCCAGCCGGGGAAGTGCGTGGAAAGAGCGGTCGGACAGGGCGCGGTTTTCCGGTATCAGCGTCTTGGCGGCGCGCATACCGCGGCCCCCGGCGGGCTTTCCGAGGCCGGGCAGTACGGCGGTGATGCGGTCGGTGCCGGACCAGTTGACGACCGTGTCCCGCACTGCCACGAGCAGCCGGGGCCGCAGCGCCTCGGCGGGTTCGCCGAGCGCGAGCCTGCCGAGGACCTGGTGGAAGGCGGTGGCGGTGACCATGTGGGCGAGCGGCCCGGACAGGGCCAGGCAGATGACGGCGTACTCCTGCGCCGGCTGCCAGTGCCGGGCCATCAGCAGCGCGGTGGACCGGGAGCCTTCCGCGTCGGAACCGGCCCGCAGCGGGCCGGCGAGCAACTCGTCCGGTTCCCCGGCGTCTTTGCCCGGTGGCGGATAGGGCGGACGAGGAGGGTGGGGGGTGGGCACTGAGCGGATTCCTTTGGTGCGAGATTGGTGCCTGATGCGTCGATGCGTACCTCTGGCACGCGCGGGGAGGCGAATGCACCGGCGTTCGGCCGGCGAAGGATCCGCAACTGCCGGAAGAACCCCGGACTTTACCCCCCGCACGGGCGTGTCAACCCTTGCACAACTTCCACACGAGCAACAAGGCACCCGCACAATATCGACAGTTTGAAAGAAAGTCAGAAATGAAGCGGTCCCGCCTGTTCGTGTGCGGCCGCATTCGGTATTGCGAGCGCCCCGTGTGAAGGGTACGCACGCACCGGCCGGCCGCGCTCGCTGCCGGGCGGCGCGGCCCGGGTGGTGGACTGGGTCCGGCCCTCTCGGAAGGCCCCGCTCCGCCTGCCCCGCCGGCGGCCCCGGCAGCTTCCCCCGCCGGTCCGGGCAGGCCGGACCGGCGCGGGTCCGCGCGCCGGTCCCGGCGCTCAGATCTGCCAGGAACGCAGCCGGTCGGCGGCGCCGTAGACGTCCGCCTTGCCGGAGATCAGGTCGCGGGCGAGGTCGACGAGGGCGCCGTAGGGCGGGTCGATGCCGACGCCGCTGACGAACATGTAGGCCACGGCGGTGGCGCAGGCGAAGCGGGCGTTGGCCGCGGGCAGCGGCTTGAGCACGGCGAGGGTGTGCAGCAGGGCCGCGGCCCGCCAGGCGGGGTCGGAGTCCACGCCGAGCCGGGGCGGGTCGACGCGGTGCCGGGCGACGGCGGCGACCAGCGCGGAGAAGTCGTCGACCGAGGGCTGGTCGGGCAGGACCTCCTCATGGCGCTGGAGCAGCCAGGGGACGTCGATATGGATGACGGAGGGCATCGATCAGGCGGCCTCGTCCTTGGCGGGGGGCTCGTCGTCGGGGAAGGCCGCCGCGAATTCCTGGGCGTGCGCGGCGAAGAACTGGCGGAAGGCCTCGGCGCCCTCCTGCAGCGCCCGGTGCCGGGCGATGTCGGCGGCGGCGGCCTCACGCACGAGGGCCTTCATCGACGTACCGCGCTCCTTGGCGATCTGCCGCAGGTCCTCAAGTTCCCGGTCGCTGAACTCCACGTTGAGAGCTGGCATGCCCCTCACGGTACCGTGCGGGTACTTACCCGTAAATAGCACCAGGTCAGAGGCTATCCGGCACGGTACCTGAAAGATGAGAGGGTCATGTCCGATTTCCGCCGGTCCCGGGGTGGCGGGCGCAGCAGACTCGGCAGCACGGAAACGGAAAGACGACCGGATCACCACGGGACACCAGGAGTACCGATGACCACCCGCACCGTGCACACCGTCCACCCGAGCCCGCTGGGCGACCTGCTGCTGACCGGCACGGTCTCGGCGGCCGGCCTCACGCTCACCTCGCTCACCCTGCCCGGGCAGCGCGGCGCGCCCGCCGTCCGCGCCGAGGACCGCGACGACGCGCCGTTCGCCGATGCGCACTGCCGCCTGGAGGCCTACTTCGCGGGCCGCCCGGTCCGCTTCGACCTGCCGCTCGCGCCCGCCGGCACCGCCTTCCAGCAGGCGGTCTGGCAGGCCCTGGACAGCGTCCCCCACGGCACGACGACCACGTACGGCGCTCTGGCCGCCCGGCTGGGCGTGCCGCGCACCGAACTGCGCGCGGTGGGCCGGGCCCTGGGAGCCAACCCGCTCCTGCTCGTCCGCCCCTGCCACCGGGTGATCGGTGCGGACGGTTCGATGCGCGGGTACGCGGGCGGCGTCGCACGCAAGGTGTGGCTGCTGACGCACGAGGGCGCGCTGCAGCCGGCGCTGGTGTGAGGGAGGCCGTGATGCCGTTGACCCCGGCCGAGGCACGCCGGCGCGTGGCCGGCACCGACTGGGCCGGGCTCGCCGCCGAGTTGGACGAGCAGGGCTGTGCGCCCACCGGTCCGCTGCTGACGCCCGCCGAGTGCGCCGGCATGGCCGCGCTGTACGACGAGCCGGAGCTGTTCCGGACGACGGTCGACCTGGCCCGGCACCGGTTCGGCTCCGGACAGTACCGCTATTTCACCCATGACCTGCCCGCCCCGGTGGCCGCGTTGCGTGCCGCGCTCTATCCCCGGCTGCTGCCGGTCGCCCGGGACTGGGCGGCCCGCCTGGACCGCCCGGCGCCCTGGCCCGACTCGCTCGAGGCGTGGCTGGAGCACTGCCACGCCGCGGGCCAGGACCGCTCGGCGCAGATCCTGCTCAGCTACGGGCCCGGCGACTGGAACGCCCTGCACCGGGACGTGTTCGGCGAGCTGGTCTTCCCGCTCCAGGTGGTGATCGGGCTGGACGTGTACGGCACGGACTACACCGGCGGCGAGTTCCTCGTGGTCGAGCAGCGCCCGCGTGCCCAGTCCCGGGGTACGGCGCAGATCCTGCGGCAGGGGCACGGCCTGGTGTTCACGACCCGGGACCACCCCGTGCGCACCCGTCGCGGCTGGTCGGCCGGGGCGATGCGGCACGGGGTGAGCACCGTGCGTTCGGGCCGGCGGCGCACACTGGGGCTGGTGTTCCACGACGCCGCGTGAGCGAGCCCCCGGGCCGGGCCCCGGCCGGCCGCGCAGGACGCCGTCCCGGCGCCGCACGCCCCGCTACACCTCCAGCCGGCTGATCCGCACCGCCCCCTTCGCCTGACCCGGGTACGCGCTGGTGAGCGTCAGGCGCAGCCGGGAGCCGCGCACCGCGTCGAAGGTGATCACCGTCGGGCTGTCCGAGGCGGTGGCCCAGTCCGTCCTCGCGCCCGTCACCGGCGCATAGGCCCGCCCGTCCCACACCGCCACCTCGGCGCGCGCGGGCAGCGTGTGACCGGCGTCCACCGTGAAGGAGACCGCCACCCGGTCGAAGGTCCGGGTGCGCCCGGCGTCGAGGCACACCCAGTCCGTCGCGCGGGCTCCGCTGAAGGCGGGCAGCAGCGCGGTGGCCGGCTTCACGAAGGCGTTGGACCAGCCGGTGGCCGGATCGCCGTCCAGCATCGCGGCGGGCGGGGTGTCCTCGGTAGCTACGCCCGTCGGTGGTCCGCTTCACGTCGAACACCCTTGTGCCCAGCGACGTTCCGTTGAGGAACAGCTCGACGGAGGGCACGTTGGAGTACGCCCACACTTCGACCGTGGCGCCCTCCCCGAGGTCCTCGTGGTTCCAGGTCATGGGGAGCAGGTGGACCATGGGCTCGCTCGTCCACTGGCTCTTGAACAGGTGGTACATGTCCTTGGGGAATCCGGCCGTGTCGACCGCGCCGATGAAGGACGTCTTGACCGGGAAGACGTCGTACGGGGTGGGCTCGCCGATGTAGTCGATGCCGGACCACAGGAACTGGCCGGCGAACCACTTCCGGTCCCCGTCCTTCTTGTGGCCGTACTCGCCGCTCATCGTCCAGGAGGCGAGGTTGTTCTCGTAGGAGGAGGTGGCCCGTCTGCCCGGGGTGTGGTTCTCGCCGGTGTTGAGGTGCCGCGGCTCCCGCGAAGGCCTCGACCATCATCACGATGCCCAGCTCCTCGCAGGCCTGGATCATCTGCGGCGAGGGCGGGTTGTGCGAGGTGCGCAGGGCGTTCACACCCATCGACTTCATGATCCGCATCTGTCTGCGCACCGCGTCGAGGCTGATCGCCGCGCCGAGGGCGCCCTGGTCGTGGTGGAGGTCGACGCCCTTGACCTTGGTGTGGGTGCCGTTGAGGGAGAAGCCCTCGTCCGGGTCGAAGCGGCAGCCGCGGATGCCGAAGAGGGTGCTGCAGGTGTCGGTGGTGCGGCCGCCGGCGCGCAGTTCGGTGTGCAGGGTGTAGCGGTTGCCGGGGGCGCTGAAGTCCCACAGCCGCGGTTCGGGCACGGTCAGTTCATGGGTCTCGGTGGCCTGCTCGGAGACCGCGACGGTGGTGGCGGCGCGGGCGACCGTCCGGCCGTCGGGTCCGGTGATCCGGGACAGGACCGTCACGTCCGTGCCGGTGCCGGACTCGTTCACGACGCTCGTCGCGACCCGGACCAGGGCGCTGCCGGCCGAGACCCGCGGGGTGGTGACGTACGTGCCCCAGCGGGCCACGTGCACCGGTTCGGTGATCACCAGCCGTGCCCCGCGGTGGATGCCGCTGCCGGAGTACCAGCGGCTGCTCGGCAGCCGGTTCTGCACCTTGACCGCGAGGACGTTCGGCGTGCTGCCGTCGGTGTGCACCAGGCCGGTGAGGTCGAGGGCGAAGCCGGTGTAGCCGTAGGGGTGGCGGCCCAGCTCGGTGCCGTTGCAGTAGACGTAGGAGTCCATGTAGACCCCGTCGAACTCGACCGAGACGCGCTTGCCCGCGTACGCGGGCGGCAGCAAGCGTGAAGGCGACCCGGTACCAGCCGAGGCCGCCCGGCAGGAAGCCGGTGCCGCTGGTGGTGCCGTGGTCGGTGGTGGGGGTCTGCTCGATGCTCCAGTCGTGCGGGACGGTGACCTCGCGCCAGGCGGAGTCGTCGTAGCCGGGGTCGGCGGCCCGGTCGTAGGCGCCGGTCGGGTCGGTGATGCCACCGGGGTTGACCAGCGCGAAGCGCCAGCCGTCCCGCAGGGGCACGGTGTGGCGTCCGCCGGCGCCCGCGGGCTCGTCGGCGGCGAGGGCGGCCGGGGCCGCCGCGGTGCTCAGCAGTGCTCCGGCCGCGGGCGTTGCCGTGGCTGCGACCAGTACCGATCGGCGAGTGACCGTCATGGCGGCTCTTACTCATCAGGGCCCATAAGTACTCACCTGATCGAGAACCAAACAGATTCTGACGGCCTGCCATACACGATCGTCAAGGGTCCGGAACCCGGTGTCCGCCGCTTGCGGCACATCGGCCTGAAGTCCCCCTTGACCCTGTTCGACGGACCGGCCGGGCAGCCGGGGGCCACGGTTCACGGGAGGGTGCGAAGCACTACGCTGGAACGGAAGCGGTGCCACCTGTTCACTGTGAGTGTGCGCTTGGGAGCGGCGACGATGAGCCGGGTCTATCCGTTCGACGAGGCGGCGACGGCCCGGGCTGTCATCGACGGCGACGGGACGCTGGTGGAGTGGAACGAGGGCGCGCGGCGTCTGCTCGGCCACCCGGCCGAGGCCGTCCTGGGCCGCCCCGCCGCCCGGCTGCTGGCGGGGGGCGGCACCCCGGCCGTCCCCACGGGCGCCCGCTGGCAGGGCACGGTCGGATTGCGCCACCTGGACGGCCGAACGGTCCCGGTCTGGCTGCTCGCCCACCGCCGGCCGCCCCGCGACGGACACGGCGGCGGCTGGCTCGTGGTCACCCCGCTGACCGGCCGTGAGCCGCCCGCCGCCGACGACCCGCTCGCCGAGGCGGGCCTCGTCCAGTCACCGTGCGCGCTCGCCGTGTACGACGAGAAGCTGCGGCTGCGCCGGATGAACGACGCCATGGCCGAGGTCGTCGGCCTGTCCGAGGAGCGGGTCCGGGGCCTCAGAGTCGCGGAGATCGGCGGCAGACCGCAGAGCGAGGAGCTGGAGCAGGCCATGCTCCAGGTGCTGATCAGCGGCACAGCGCAGGACGTGCAGACCTTCACCCGCACCGGCGGCGAGGACCGCGCCCACGCCTGGCTCGCCCGGATGGCCCCGGTCAACGACCGCGAGGGCCGGGTGCGGGGCGTGTGCCTGGCCGCGCACGACATCACCGACAACTACCGCGCCCGGCAGCGGCTGCAGCTGGTGAACGAGGCGAGCGTGCGCATCGGCAGCACCCTCGACGTCACCCGTACGGCCCAGGAACTGGCCGACGTGTGCGTGCCCGCCCTCGCCGACTTCGTCACCGTCGACCTGCTGGACCCGCACGAGCACGGCGGCGAGCCCCCGGCCGGCATCACGGCGCCGGTGCTCCTGCGCCGCATCGCCCACCGGTCGGTGCACCCGCAGGTGCCGGAGGCGGTGATCGGTCCCGGACAGGCCGAGGAGTACCCGGCCGGCTCGCCGCAGGCCGACTCGCTGACCGCGGGCCACGCGATCGTCGCCTCCGTGGCCGAGGGGGACATGGACGCCTGGCTGACCTGGCACACCGCGCGCGCCCGGCGGGTCAGGGAGTTCGGCATGCACTCCTCGATGTCGGTACCGATCCGGGCGCGCGGGCTGACCCTCGGCGTCGCGGTGTTCACCCGGCACCAGCGCCCGGAGGCGTTCACCGCGGACGACGTGCTGCTGGCCGAGGAGATCACCGCCCGCGCCGCCGTCTGCATCGACAACGCCCGCCGCTACTCCCGCGAGCGGGAGACCGCCCTCGCCCTCCAGCGCAGCCTGCTGCCCCGCACCCTGCCGCGCACGGCCGCGCTGGAGGTCGCCTCCCGCTACCTGCCGGCCGCGCGGGCTGCCGGGGTCGGCGGCGACTGGTTCGATGTGATCCCGCTGTCCGGGATGCGGGTCGCGATGGTCGTCGGGGACGTCGTCGGCCACGGCGTCGAGGCCTCGGCCACCATGGGCCGGCTGCGCACGGCCGTACGCACCCTCGCCGACATCGACCTCGCCCCGGACGAGCTGCTCACCCACCTGAACGACCTGGTGGTCCGGCTGTCGGAGGAGTCCGGCGTCGACGGCGGCCCCGGTGAGGTCGGCGCGACCTGCCTGTACGCCGTCTACGACCCGGTGTCCCGGTGCTGCACCCTGGCCCGCGCCGGGCATCCGCCGCCCGTGCTGCTGCAGCCGGGCGGCGCGCCCCGGGCCGTGGACCTGCCCGCCGGTCCCCCGCTGGGTCTGGGCGGGCTGCCGTTCGAGTCCACCGAGGTCGAACTGCCCGAGGGCGCCGTCCTCGCCCTGTACACGGACGGACTGGTGTGGTCCCGGCAGCGGGAGGATCCGGACACGATCCGTGCACGGCTGTACGCGGCGCTCGGGGCCTGCGCGGACCCCCTGGACGCGACCTGCGACCGCGTCCTGCGCACCCTGCTGCCACCGGGCGGTGCCGCCGACGACGTGGCGCTGCTGCTCGCCCGCACCCGGGGCCTGCCCGCCTCGCAGGTGGCGACCTGGAACATCCCGGCCGACCCGGCGCTCGTCGCACCGATCCGCAAGCAGGTCGTGGAGCAGCTGGACACCTGGAGGCTGAGCGAGGCGTCGTTCACGGCGGAGCTGGTGGTCAGCGAGCTGGTCACCAACGCCATCCGGTACGGCGCCCACCCCATACGGCTGCGGCTGATCCACGACGCGGCCACGCTGATCTGCGAGGTGTCCGACACCAACCACACGGCCCCGCACCTGCGCCGGGCCAAGACCTTCGACGAGGGCGGCAGGGGCCTGCTGCTGGTCGCCCAGCTCACCCAGCGCTGGGGCAGCCGGCACACCCCCGAGGGCAAGACGATCTGGGCGGAGCTGTCCCTCCTCGAGGCGGACCAGTAGGGCTCAGGAGCCCGCGAGCCAGGGCCGTACCTGCTTGCGGGCCTCGTGCAGACGGGACTTGAGGGTGCCGAGCGGGATGCCGACGCGCTCGGCGACCTCGGCGTAGTCCAGCTGGCAGATGTCCCGGTAGACCAGCGGCGCGACCAGATGCGGATGTGTCCGCTCCAGCCGGTCCAGCGCCTCCAGCAGGTCCACCCGGGAGCCGGCGATGACGCTGGTGGTGCGCGGGTCGACGGCGGACGCGGGCTCGATGGCCGCCGGCTGCTCGGCGGCCCGCCGCTTCAGCTCGCGGTACTTCTGCCGGCAGCAGTTGGCCACCACGGTGTACAGCCAGGTGCCGAAGCGGCTGCGGCCCTCGAACGCGGTGATGTGCCGGGCCACCTGGAGCAGCACGTCCTGGGCGGCCTCCTCGGCGTCCTCCCGGCAGGGCAGGAAACGCGCGCTGCGGCGCACGACCTCCGGCCGGATCTCGGCCAGCAGCCGGTCCAGTGCGGCGCTGTCGCCGGCGGCCGCCCGCCGGGCGAGTTCTTCCATCGGCGCCTGGTCCTGCACGGACGGGCCCTCCTTCGAGTCGATCTCAGGGCAGGCATGATAGTCGTATGCACTCCCTGGAGCGGATCGGCCGCTACCGCCTCGAACGGCCGCTGGGCAGCGGCGCCTTCGCCACGGTGTGGCTCGCCCGTGACGAAGAACTCCAGGCCCCGGTCGCGGTGAAGGTCCTCGCCGAGAACTGGACGCACCGGCTCGACATCAGGGAGCGCTTCCTGTCCGAGGCCCGGCTGCTGCGCCGGGCCGGCTCCAGCCGGATCGTGCAGGTCTACGACATCGGCCAACTCCCGGACGGCAGGCCGTACTTCGTGATGGAGTACGCCGACGGCGGCACCCTCGCCGATCTGCTGGCCGGCGGCCCGCTGCCGGTGCCCGACGCGCTGGCGCTGACCGCGGAGGCCGCGCGCAGTGCCGCCGCGCTGCACGAGGCGGGCATCGTGCACCGCGACATCAAGCCGACCAACGTGCTGCTGCACACCGCCCCGGACGGCACCCGGCGGCTGCTGCTGGCCGACCTGGGCCTGGCCAAGAGCCTCGCGCAGGCCTCGGTGCTCACGCTGGCCGCGGGCTCGGCGGGCTATCAGCCGCCCGAGCAGGCCGAGCCCGGCGAGGGCATCGACGAGCGGGCCGACGTCTACAGCCTGGGCGCGGTCGGCTACGAGCTGGTCACCGGGACCGTGCCGGGCGCCCCGGGCCGGGTCGTACCGCCCCGGCGGCTGCGCCCGGACCTCGGCGAGGACGTGGAGCGGGCGCTGCTGCGTGCGCTGGAGCCGGACCGGGCCCGGCGCTGGCCCGGCGCGCAGGCGTTCGCGCAGGAGCTGGACCGGCTGGCGGCGGCCCCGCAGGCGGCAGGGTCCGCCGGCCGGCGGCTGGACGGCGTGCGCGGGCGGCTGAACGTCCTCACGCTGACGCTGGCGGCGGTCGCGGCCGCCGCGGCTGCCGCGGTCGCGGTGACCGTGCTCCTCCACCACGGCAGCGGAGCGGACGGGACGCGGGTGACGGACGCGACGGGGCGGGTGGTCGTACAGGTGCCCGTCGGCTGGGGCCATGAGCTGCGCAACTCCGGCTGGGACCCGAGCGCGCTGGGCCTCGGCAAGGGGCACGAACCGGGGCTGGTGGTCGCCGACGACCTGACCCGGTGGTCAGATCTGGGCAAGCCCGTGGACGGCGTGTTCATCGGGCTGAGCGAGCACGGCGACGTCACGGCGAAGGTGAAGGCGCTCGCCCACTCCGGCTGCAGCTACTCCGGCAGCCGCACGTTCGCCGACAGCGCCTTCCACGGTCTGGTGCGGGCCTGGAGCGGCTGCCCGGACGGCGGCTCGGTCACGGAGTCCGCGCTGACCCCGGCGGACGGCTCCGGTCAGCCCGAGGTGTACGTACAGGTGCGCGAGCAGGGAACCGGCGACGCCACGGACGCCGTACTCCGTTCGCTGCGGGTGGGCTGAGGGACGCCTGCCCGGGGCCGGGGCGGGGAAAGTACCCTGCGTGTGCCGAACTTTTCGGGCGCTGCGCGCATCGGAGTGGGGTGACGGCGCACTCGGCGCCGCAGGCACGCGTCCCTCGCGTGCCGTGATCATCCAGGAGTGTTGAGCGACATGGTGTACGCACCCCGGTCCGCGCGGCACGGGGCCCTGCTCGTCGGTTCGTTCGCCGTGCTGGGCCTCCTGACCGCCTGTGGCAGCAGCAGCCACGACGTCCACAGCAGCCCCCCTCTCACCTCGTCCGGCACGGCCGCGCCCGCGACGGGCGGCACCCAGAGCCCGGTGTCCGCCACGTCCGTCCCGTCCGCCGCCACCACCGGCCCGGGCGCCGCCGCGTCGTCCGCCCCCCGGGCGACGACCTCCGCGGGCGGCGCTGCGACCACCTCGGCAGCGTCGGGTTCCCGCTGCCACACCTCTGAGCTGCGCGCCTCCGTGGGCCGCAACGACCCCGGCGCCGGCCAGGAGAACTTCCCGGTCGTGCTCACCAACGCCTCCGCCCGCACCTGCACCCTGCACGGCTATCCGGGCGCCGCGTTCGTGAACGCCTCCGGCACCCAGCTCGGCCCGGACCCCAAGCGGGAGTCGGGTTCCCCGGTCACGATCACGCTCAAGCCCGGGCAGAGCGCCTGGGCCGGGCTGACCTTCTCCAACCCCGGCGTCAGCGGCGCCAAGACGGCCACCCCGGCCGCGCTGGTGGTCACGCCGCCGGACGAGCGCGACTCCCTGAAGGTCGCGTGGGCGGGCGGAGCGGTCCCCGTGGGCGGGAACTCCTCGTCCGTCTTCCTGTCGGTGTTCGCCCCTGGCACCGCTCCCTGACCTGCGCAGAAGCTCTCCACGAAACCCCGCTGCCCCGAGCCAGGGCAGCGGGGTTCGTCATGAGCGCGCCACAACTGTCACAGGACGGCAACAGCAGCTCCTTGCCGCGATCTTTCTTCCTGTTCCGGCGATCGAACCCGTCGACCGCACGGCGAGCAGGCCCCGCGGGGGGCCGAGAGAAGGAAATCGGGGTCAAGATGAGCGGGATCTCACGCAGGCGGGTGCTGACGGCGGGCGCGGCCGCGGGCGCCCTGGGCACGCTGGCCGCGTGCTCCTCCGGCACCGGCCTGTCGGTCGGCGGCCCGGGCTCCGGCGGCAAGGACACCGCCCAGGCCCGGCCGGCGAGGCTGATCGGCGACGGCTCCACCGCCGACACCGGCGCCCAGCCGCACCAGCCGACGCCCGAGCGGCTGAAGCCGGGCCAGAAGCCGCCGCAGTTCGTGGTGTTCTCCTGGGACGGCGCGGGCGAGCTGAGCAACGGACTGTTCTCCCGGTTCCGCAAGGTGGCCGCCGACCACGGCGCCAAGATGACGTTCTTCCTCAGCGGCATCTACGCCCTGCCCGAGTCCAAGAAGCACCTGTACCGCCCGCCGCAGCACCCGGTCGGCGCCTCGGCCATCGGCTACCTCGCCGACCGGCACATCCACGCCACCCTCCAGGAGGTCCGGTCGGCCTGGCTGGCGGGCCATGAGATAGGCACGCACTTCAACGGGCACTTCTGCGGCGCGGGCGGCGTGCGCAACTGGTCCCCGGCCGAGTGGCGCAGCGAGATCGAGCAGGCCAAGAGCTTTGTGACGCAGTGGAAGACCAACACCGGCTTCACGGACCTGGACCCGCTGCCCTTCGACTACGACAAGGAGCTGATCGGCGGCCGCACTCCCTGTCTGGAGGGCCAGTCCAACCTGCTGCCCACGGCCGCGGCCCTCGGCTGGAAGTACGACGCCAGCTCCCCCGGCGGGCTGCAGATCTGGCCGGGCAAGGTGCAGGGCGGAAAGATCTGGGACTTCCCGCTGCAGTCCATACCCTTCCCCGGGCACTCCTTCCAGGTGCTGTCGATGGACTACAACATGATGTTCAACCAGTCCGGCGGCAACCCGACCGGCGACCGCGCCCAGTACGACGCCTGGCGCACCCAGGCCCGGGACGCCTACGTCGCGGGCTTCCAGCGCGCCTACACGACCAACCGCGCCCCCTTCTTCATCGGCAACCACTTCGAACGCTGGAACGGCGGCATCTACATGGACGCCGTCGAGGAGGCGATCGGCAAGATGGCGGCGTACGGCGACGACGTGCGCTTCGTGTCGTTCCAGCAGCTCGTGCACTGGCTGGAGGCACAGGACCCGGCGGTGCTGCGCAAGCTGCGCACCCTGGTGCCCGGGCAGTCCCCGGCGGGCGACTGGGCCGAGTTCCTGGGTACGGCGGGCAGCCGGTCCTCCTGAGCGCGTGCACGGTCGTCTGTTTTCATGGGCGGGCACCGCATGATCGATCTGGATCGCCCGGAGAGGTACCCGCCCTGAACACCCCGCTCGCCGAAGCACTGTCCGCCGTACTGCTCGCCGCCGTTCTCGCCTGGGCCGTGGTACGGCCCTTCGGCTGGCCGGAGGCGGCCATGGCCGTCCCGGCCGCCGGGATCGCGGTCGCCACCGGCGCCATCTCCCTCGGTCACGCCCGGGCCGAGGCGGAACGGCTCGGCCCGGTGGTCGGGTTCCTGGCGGCCGTGCTGGTGCTCGCCCACTTCTGCGACGTGGAGGGGCTGTTCCAGGCATGCGGGGCCTGGACGGCCCGGTGGGCGGCGGGCCGGCCGGTGCGGCTGCTGACGGCGGTCTTCGCACTGGCCTCCGCCATCACGGCCGTCCTCAGCCTGGACGCCACGATCGTGCTGCTCACCCCGGTGGTCTTCGCCACGGCCGCGCGCACCGGCGTACGGCCCAAACCGCACGTCTACGCCTGTACGCATCTGTCGAACACCGCGTCGCTGCTGCTGCCGGTGTCCAACCTGACGAACCTGCTGGCGTTCGCGGCCAGCGGGCTGAGTTTCACCCGGTTCGCCGCGCTGATGGCACTGCCGTGGCTGGCGGCGATCGGGGCCGAGTACGTCGTGTTCCGCAAGTTCTTCGCCCAGGATCTCGCCGCGGCCGCCCCCGTGGGCGAGGACACCGGCGAGCCTTACCCCCTCCCGCTGTTCGCCCTGGCCACCGTCGGCTGCACGCTGGCGGGGTTCGTGGTGGCCTCGGCGTTCGGGGTCGAGCCGGCCTGGGTCGCGGCGGCGGGCGCCCTGGTGCTGGCGGGCCGGGCGCTGGTGCGCCGCAGGGCGACCCCGCTGACCGTGGTACGGGCGGCCGCCCCCTCCTTCCTCGCGTTCGTTCTGGCGCTCGGGATCGTGGTGCGGGCGGTCGTCGACAACGGGCTCGCGGACGTCCTCGGGCATGTGGTGCCGGGTGGCACGGGGCTGCCCGCACTGCTCGGGATCGCCGCGCTGGCCGGCGTCCTGGCGAACCTGATCAACAACCTTCCCGCGGTACTGGTGCTCCTGCCGCCGGCCGTGCCGAGCGGGCCGGGGGCGGTGCTGGCGGTACTGCTCGGGGTGAACATCGGCCCGAACCTGACCTACGCCGGATCGCTGGCGACGCTGCTGTGGCGGCGGATCGTGCACCAGCACGAGCACGGTGTGGATCTCAAGGAGTTCACCCGGCTGGGCCTGATCGCCGTGCCGTCCTCGCTCGCGGTCGCGGTGGTGGCACTGTGGGGGGCGCTGCAGATCTTCTGAGGGTTGTCCGAGATCCGGGAGGCCGACCGGATGCGTGTGATCGCCTGGCTCGTCGAGGGCACCTGGCCCGCCTGCGTGGACGCCGTGGGGGCCCACGCGCCGGAGGATGCCGAGGTGGTGCTGCTGCACGTGAGCGACGCCGGGGCGGCGGGCCTCGCGCACGGGGCGTTCGCCGGGCTGCTCGGACGGGGGCACCCGTTGGGGCACCTCCCGGCCGAAGGGTGGCAGAGGGATCCGGGCGACCGGCTGGAGGCGCTCGGCGGGAGTTCGGCGGCCGCGCTGCTCGACGCGGCGGCCCGGCGGCTGGGCCGGCCGTGTGCGCGAGCGGAGCGGACGGGCCGGCCCGAGCGGGAGGTGGTGGCCGCCTGCGAGGGCGCCGGTCTGCTGGTGCTGGCCCGCGACGGCGACCGGTCCCGGCTCGGGCCGCACAGCCTCGGCCCGGCGGTCCGCTTCGCCGTCGACCACGCGCCCTGCCCGGTCCTGCTGGTGTGGCCGGAACCCGCCCCGCCCCTGGGCACGATCCCGCCACCGCCGCCGCACCGTCCCTGAGTCAGCGGCGGTGCCACCCGCCGCCTCCCCCGTAACCTCCGCCGCCCCAGCCGCAGTAGTACGGGGAGGCGGAGCAGGGATCGGGTGTGGGCGTCGGTGCGGCGGTGGTGTGCGGGAGAGCCGGGGCCGGCGGCGAAGGGGCCCTGGACGCCCGGGGGGCGGGCGTCGCCCCGGGGGTCGTGGGGCGGGGGGTGACGGCCGGCGAAGGGGCGCTGCGGCTGTCCCAGTTGACGATCTGCATCTGCAGCTCGGGCTTCGCGGTGTCGACGGACCAGCGCTGGTCGGCGCCGGTGGCGCGGTCCTTGGTGACCAGGGCGCCGGAGCCGTCGGTGGCGGCCGGGGTGAGCGCCAGCTCCTGGTTCCAGCGGGGTACGAGGACGCCCTGGAGCGTGAAGTCGTAGCGGATGTTCCGGGCGGCGCTGCCGGTGGCCGAACAGGGGGCGAGGCGGACCGAGTAGCCGAGGCTGGAGTCCAGGCACAGGTCGGGCGCGGCGGAGTTGCGCAGCCGTCCGTCGGTCTCGTACGTCCACTGCTCGCCCGGGCTCGCTCCGCAGGGCGCGAGTTGGGTCTCGGCGCCCTTGACGGCCTTGCCGCCGACGACGCCGACGCACAGTCCGGAGGCGAGGTTGTGCAGCCGGCCGTGCAGCGCGCCCTGTCCGGCCGCGCTCGCGCCGGCCCAGGACGCGCCGGGACTCGGGGCGCCCTTGCCGGGCGCCGGCGAGGACGCGCCGGACCCGCGCGGGGCCGGGCCGTCACCGGAGCCGAGCACCGACCACAGCACCAGGGGCAGCACTACCAGGGCGCTGACGGTGCCGACGGCCAGGGCGAGGTTACGGCGCCGGGCGCGGCGGGCGGCGCGCAGGGCCGAACGGCGGGAGGGGGCGCTCCCGTCGGGGTCGGCCGGAGTGCCGGGGGTGGCGGATCCGGTGCGGGCGGCAACGCGGCGCCTGCGCGCCGGCCCGGTGGAGTCATGGGGGCGCGTGGCCCCGGTGTCGCCGGGGCCGGGCCGGCGTGCGGACCGGAGGGACTCGCGGCGGCGCGTGGCCTCGGCGAAGCGCCGCCGGCGCGCGGCCTCGGCCGGGTCGTCGCCGTCCGTGGGCTCGGTGGACAGGAAGGCCTCGCCGGACGGGGGCGGTGTCATGGACGCGGGGTCCGGGGCCGGTGCGGCGGGCTCCTCGGCGCGGCGCGCGCGGGACTCCACATAGGCGCGGGCGCCCCAGCCGAGCACCGCCTCGGCCAGCGGCAGGCCCAATCCCGTGTTGAACGCGTCGAGTTGGCCGGCGGTCCGGCGGCAGTGGGTGCAGCGGTCCAGGTGCCCGCGCAGGTCCGGGTCCATCTCGATGCCACCGCGGCGGAACGTCACGTCGAGCAGGCGCAGATAGCGCTGGCACTCGGCCTCGGGGGCGAGTTCGCGGTGGGCCTGGAGGCATTCCTCGCGCAGCCGCTCCCGGGCCCGGCCCAGTTCGACGCGGGCTTCCTCCTCGTCCAGGCCGAGCAGGGCCGCGGGCACGGCGAGCGGCTCGGCCTCGACCAGCGTGTGCCACAGCACGGCGCGGGAGATCTGGGGCACCCGCTGGAAGGCGCGGGACAGCAGCCGCCGGGCGGGCGGCGGCAGCAGCCGGGCGGCGGCCCGCTCACCGGTGGCGGCGGACCGCAGCGCCGGGTGGAGGAGTTCCTGGCGGCCGTCGGTGTCCCACTCGGCGGCGATCCGGCGGACGGCGACCAGCACGGGGGGCCGCCAGGCGGCGGTCGGGCCGGCCTGCCGGAGCGAGGCGCCGAAGAGCCGGGTGAAGGCGGCGGTGGTGAGCATGCCGGCGGCACGCGGGCCGTCCGTGCACAACCGGGCGTAGGCGAAGGCCGCTTCCCAGTGCCGGTCGAGCAGTTCGCCGACGGGATGGAGCGCGGGGGTCACGCCCGTCCACTTCTTCAGTTCGGCGCTGAGTTGCTCGTCCGACAGGCCTGCCTCATTCACGGCCGCATTCCTCCAGACGCGATTCGGGATTTAGTCCATACCAACGAGTATGGGGAGGTCATGGGCGGCTCGAACGTCCACCTGAGGCGGCTCTTTTGAAGCGTGGGGGTGTACGAGGAGCAGCCTGACGCATGCAGCGGGGAATGTAATTGTCTGCACGCGGACAGCGCACACTTTCGCACAGCGCGGCGCTTTTGAACAAGGGATCCCACACTTTTCTGCATTCCCTGCGGCGGCCCGCCTATTGACGTTTTGTCAAAGGCAGTTCGCCGACGGAATCCAATTCCTCCCGTTGGCGCCGTTCACCCGCCCGGTAGGCGCCCGGCGGCACCCCGTGGCGCGCCCGGAAGACCCGGCTGAAGTGGAAGGGGCTCGGGAATCCGGAGGCGGCCGCCACCCGCTCCACCGTCAGGTCGGTGGCCTCGAGGAGCCGGGCCGCATGCCGCAGCCGGGCCTCGCGCACGGCCCGCATCGGGGACCGGCCGGTGCACAGCGTGAACAGGTGCGCGAAGCGGGACGGCGACAGCGCGACACCTTCGGCGAGCGAACGGACGGTGTGCGGGGCGCCCGGCGCGGCGGCGATCAGCTCCTCGGCGCGCCGCACCCGGGCATCGCCCTCCGGCGCCGGAACGCCGGCCCGGCTGCCGAAGGCGGCGAGCAGGACGACCTCCTCCAGCGCGCAGAGCGCCAGCTCCCGCTCCAGGCGGGCCTCGGCCACGGCGACCGGCTCCGGACCGCGGGCACCGGCGAGCATCCGGTCGAAGGCCGCCCCGATCCGGTCGTGCAGGGCGGCGGGGACGCACGGCACGGTATACAGACCGTCGGCCGCTTCGTACGGCGCGAGCCAGGGCGTCCAGGACGGGCGGGCCCGGCAGTGTGTCCACCAGAACCGCCAGCGCCCGGCGCCGGGCGCGACCGGAGAGCGAGGGTGCGGGTCCGTGCGGCACCCCGTTCGCGCCGCACGGACCCCATTGATCCGGCGCGGGCTCAGTGGCCGCTGATCGCCCGTGCCGTGTACGGCTGCTCCAGTTCCTCGATCTCCTTCTCGCTCAGGTCCAGTTCCACGGACGCCACCGCGTCCTCGATGTGGTGGGGCTTGGCAGCGCCCACGATCGGGGCCGCCACCGTGTTCTGGTGCAGCAGCCAGGCGAGGGCCACCTGGGCGCGGGGTACGCCGCGTGCCTGGGCGATCCGGGTGACGGCTTCGACGATCGAGCGGTCGCTGTCCAGGTACAGCCGGCTGCCGAAGTTGTCGCCCGCGCTGCGCTCGGTGACGGTGCCCCAGTCGCGGGTGAGCCGGCCCCGGGCGAGCGGGCTCCACGGCAGCACGCCGACGCCCTGGTCCGCGCAGAGCGGCAGCATCTCCCGCTCCTCCTCGCGGTAGAGCAGGTTGTAGTGGTTCTGCATGGACACGAACTTCGTCCAGCCGTGCCGCTCGGCGGTGTACTGCAGCTTGGAGAACTCCCACGCGTACATCGAACTCGCCCCGATGTAGCGGACCTTGCCCGCCTTGACCAGGTCGTGCAGCGCCTCCATCGTCTCCTCGGCCCCGGTGGCGTGGTCGTAGCGGTGGATCTTGTAGAGGTCCACGTAGTCGGTGCCCAGGCGGCGCAGGCTGTGGTCGATCTCGGCCATGACGGCCTTGCGGGACAGCCCGGCCCCGTTGGGGCCCGGGCGCATCCGGCCGTTCACCTTGGTGGCCAGCACGATCTCGTCGCGGTTCGCGAAGTCGCGCAGGGCCCTGCCGACGATCTCCTCGCTGGTGCCGTCGGAGTAGACGTTGGCGGTGTCGAAGAAGTTGATGCCCGCCTCCAACGCCTGCCGGATGAGCGGGCGGGAAGCCTCCTCGTCGAGGGTCCACTCGTGGACACCGCGGTCGGGCAGACCGTAGGTCATGCAGCCCAGACAGATCCGCGACACGTCCAGGCCGGTGGAACCGAGCTTCACGTACTGCATCGATGCTGCTCCCGCCGTCGGAAACGATGGTCACGACCGAGCGTACGACCTGACCGGGCGCCGACTTGACTATGAGAACGCGCGGGCGATTTGATCCTGACACGTGCCGCGCCGCCCGGCGTGGGCAGGATGGAGCGGACGTGCCCCCCACGGGTGTTCTCCGCGCCGCGGCTTCCCGAAGGACCGCAGGCGCCCTGGCAGCGGCCCTGATCGTCACCGCCGCGGCCCTGGCCGGCTGTTCCGCCCGTGACACCGGCGACGGCCGCGACGGGGGTGTCTCACCACGCCCGGCCGCGGTGCGCCTGCCACCGCGCCACGCCGGGTTCGACTACCAGATCGGCGGGGCCTATCCCCCGCCCGAGGGGGTGCGGATCGTCAGCCGCGACCGCTCCGACTCCCCCGCGCCGGGCCTGTACAACATCTGCTACGTCAACGCCTTCCAGGTCCAGCCCGAGGAACGCTCCTCCTGGCCGCCCGACCTGCTGCTGCGCGACGCGCACGGCAACGTCGTCATCGACGAGGACTGGAACGAGCCGCTGCTCGACATCGGCAGCCCGGCCAAGCGCGAGCGGGTGGCCGAGCGGGTGAACGGGTGGATCGACGGCTGTGCGGACAAGGGCTTCGACGCCGTCGAGCCGGACAACTACGACAGCTACACCCGCTCCCGCCACCTGCTCACCGCGTCCGACGCGACCGCGTACACGGCCCTGCTGTCCCGGCACGCGCACGCCCGGCACCTGGCCGTCGCCCAGAAGAACACCGCCGAACTGGCCGGTGAGCGCGGGCGGGCCGGGCTGGACTTCGCGGTGACGGAGGAGTGCGGACAGTACGACGAGTGCGGCGTGTACGCGAAGGCGTTCGCCGACCGCGTCGTGGACATCGAGTACACCGACAGCGGCCTGCGCAAGGCGCTCGCCCGCTGGGGCGACCGGATCAGCATCGTGCGCCGGGACCGGAACGTGACGACGCCGGGGAGCGCGCAATACGTCCGAAAGACGCGGTAGCGCTCCGCCGGGGGCCCTTGGGGCCGCTGATGCTTCGGGGCTCTCGCATTGGTGCCCTCAGGTGACCGTCCGGCGTGGGAAACGGCGGATCTTCGTACTGTCCGCACATTCTCAGCGGCAGACGACCGGCGTCCGGCCGGTCACGGCCGCCTCGGAGGAAACGCGGTGCCGACACGTTCCACCACGCTCAGAACCCTGGCCGGGGCAGCGCTGCTGCCGATGGCCCTAGTCACCCCTGCCTGCGGGCAGTTCACAGCCGCAGCGGCAGCCGAGACGCCCGGCACGCTGTGCGCGGCCGCGGGCACCCTGCACGGTGCCCACGGCGAGCAGGCCCAGGTCAGCCTGTGCGCGGACACCGGCTCCCCGAGACTGAACATCACGGCTCCAGCCAGTTGTCAGGGCACCGACACCAAGGTCCGGTACGTCTGCCGTACCGAGGGCACCTGGACGGTGCGCCGGGCGGGCAAGACGCTGGGCACCGGCGCGCTGCCCGGCTCTCGGCTGTACGCGGGTCCGGGTGCGTACGAGATCTCCGCCACCGTGCGGGTGAAGTCGGCGCCCGCCGGGGTCGACCTGAAGGGCTCGGTGCGGGCCACGCTGTCGATGACCGCGCCGATGGCGAAGGCCACGCACGTCGTCTCCGTCGACAAGAGCGAGCTGCGCGCCAACTCCACGACGACGGTGACGTACACGATCCGCCGCGACAGCGACGAGGGTGACGGCAACGCGCGGCTGGGGATGATCGGCGAGGAGGGCAAGGGCCTGCAGATCCGCAGCGCCGACAGCCGCTGTGTCAACCCGCTGGTCGGCCGGTACCCGTCGAAGACCCGGCTGGCGCACGCCCTGGACTGCACCGTGACCGAGCTGCAGCCCGGCCACCCGGAGCAGATCAAGGTCCGGATCACCGTAGGGGCGAAGTGCTCCACGGTGGTCTCGAAGCTCGGCTACTGGATTCCGCAGGGCCAGAGCATGTACACCGGGGCCATGCTGGAGGGCCCCAAGCTGACCTGCCACTAGGCCCGGGCCTGGTGCGGCTCGAGCAGATCCAGTGCCCGCTCCCACGCGAAGTCCGGCCGGCTGCCGTCCGGCCGGACTTCGCCGTTGTACGGCTCGCCGAAGCGGACGCCCATCGCGCCCAGCCGGGCCAGGCTGTCCCGGTAGGCGGGGTGTGCGGCCAGGGCGTCGGCGACGCAGGGCAGGACCGCCACAGGTATGTCCAGGCCCGCCGCCTCGCACAGGGTGCCGAGCGCGAGCGTGTCCGAGATGCCGGCCGCCCACTTGTTGACGGTGTTGAAGGTGGCGGGTGCCACCGCCACGGCGTCCGGCGGCGGGAAGGGGCGCGGGTCTGCCGGGGTGCGCCAGGCCGAGCGGACGGGACGGCCCGTCTGCGCCGCCACGGCCTCGGTGTCGAAGAAACCGCTCATCGCGACCGGTGTCGCGATGACACCGACCTCCCACCCCCTCTCCTGCGCGGCGGCGATCAGCCGGCCGGCACCGGAGGCGATGCCGGCCGCGCAGACGACGACGTAGAGGAAGGGTTTCTCGGCCTGTCGGGTCATCCGGGCACCCTACTGAAGCGGGCCCGCCGCGCTGACCGGCCCCCCGGCCCGGCCGGGGTCAGCCGGTGGCCTCCGACACCGTGATCGCGCCGACCGGGCAGGCGCGGACCGCCTCCCTGGCCATCGAGTCGTCCGTGCCGTCCTCGAGGCCGGGGAGCAGCGTGCTGAAGCCGTCGTCGTCCTGGGTGAAGACGTTCGGGGCGGCGAGCGCGCACTGCCCCGCGCCGATGCAGACGTCTGTGTCGATGCTGACCTTGATGTGCATGAGCTGAGCCTCTTACCAGGTCACGGGGAGTTCCAGCATCCCCTGGATCGTGTCGCCGCGTTTGAAGGGGATTTCCTCGGCCGGCACGGCGAGGCGCAGGCGGGGCAGCCGGTCCAGCAGGCTGCCGAGGGCGATCTCCAGCTCGGCGCGGGCCAGGTTCTGCCCCAGGCACTGGTGGATGCCGAAGCCGAACGCCACGTGGTGCCGGGTGGCGCGATGGAAGTCCAGGGTGTCGGGGTCCTCGTACTGGACCGGGTCACGGTTGATCACCGAGGTGGAGAAGAGCACGCCCTCCCCGGCCCGGATCGTGTGGCCGGCGATCTCGATGTCCTCCAGCGCCACCCGCTGCAGCCCCTCCGCGATGGAGAGCATCCGCATCAGCTCCTCGACGGCCGCCGGCAGCAGCGCCGGGTCGGCGCGCAGCTCGGCCAGCCGGTCGGGGTGCTGGAGCAGGGTGAAGGTGCCCAGCGAGATCATGTTGGCGGTGGTCTCGTGGCCGGCGACCAGCAGGATGAGGGCCAGGGAGACGACGTCCGCGCGCCCCAGGGTGCCGTCGCGCAGCTGGTGGTGGACGAGGTCGTCGAGGATGCCGTCGCCGGGCTCGGCCGCCTTCGCCTTGTCCTCGATCAGCCCGCCGAGGTACTCGTCCAGGCGCGCCCGGGCGGCCACGCTGTCGGCCGCCTTCGGGCCGCGCAGCAGCCTGCGGGACTGCTCCTCGAAGAACTCGTGGTCGGCGTACGGCACACCGAGCAGGCCGCAGATCACCGTCGACGGCACGGGCAGTGCGAAGGCGGAGACCAGCTCGGCGGGCGGGCCCTCGGCGATCATCCTGTCCAGCAGCCCGTCCACGACCTGCTGGATCCAGGGCCGCAGCTCGGCGGCGCGCCGGACGGTGAACTCCGGGATCATCATCCGCCGCTGCCGGTTGTGCTCGGGGTCGTCCAGCCCGAGCAGGGCCACCCGGCGGTCCCGGATGCCCTGGAAGCGTTCGGCCGGGATGGGGAACTCGGGCCGGCGGCGGTCGGAGGACAGCCGGGGGTCGGAGAGCAGGGCGCGCGCGGCGGCGTGCCCGGTGACCGCCCAGACCTCGCGGCCGTCGAAGAGGGTGACGCGGGCAAGGGCTCGCCCGTCGCGCATCGGCTCGTATCCGGTGGGGGGGTGGTAGGGGCAGGTGCGGTCCTGCGGGAAGGCGACGGGCTCGGCCGGGGTCGCCGGGACGGTGGTGTCCGTCAGTTCCGTCATGGAAAGACCTCGCAGACGAAGAGGTGCGTGGTACCGATCTTCATTAGATGCCCGAGGCACCTATAGGTCCACGGCAAGTTCGGCCACTTCGGTGAATCGTGGGATCTGGCCGAAGAGGAGGGGTGCGAGGAAGGAGGACCGGCCTGATCCGGCGGCCTGGGGCCGTGGCCCGGCCTTCGGGGGTCCGCCCGGATGGCCGGTCATGACTCCAGAGTACGACTCCGTTTCGGCCCGAAGGCGCGCGCCACGGCGAGGCTGTCCGCACCGCGGCGCCGGCGCCGGGACGCGATCGCCTGTGAGGCGGGGGCCGTGCGGGGGAAGACATCCGCGGTACGGATGATCCGTGCGGCCACCGGTGTTGGAGCCGGTGACGGACAGCCGTTGGACCGACGAAGGAGACGGATCCCATGCCTCTCGAGGGTGAGTACGAGCCCAGCCCGACGCAGTGGGTGCGCGAACAGGTCGAGCTGTACGAGGGCTCGGGCGGGACGAAGGGGACGACGCTCATGGACACCGGGCTTCCGGTGATCATCCTGACGACCCGGGGCGCGAAGAGCGGGAAGATCCGCAAGACGCCGTTGATGCGGGTGGAGCACGCGGGGACGTACGCGGTGGTCGCCTCCCAGGGCGGCGCGCCCAGGCACCCGGTCTGGTACTTCAACATCACCTCCGATCCGCATGTCGAGCTGCAGGACGGCCCGGCCAGGCAGGACATGCGGGCCCGTGAGGTCACCGGCGAGGAGAAGGCGCTGTGGTGGGAGCGGGCGGTCGACGCCTACCCGCCCTACGCCGACTACCAGAAGAAGACCTCGCGGGAGATCCCGGTGTTCGTGCTGGAGCCCCTCGACGGGAGCTGATTCGCGCCGGGAACCGGCGGGAATTAGAAAAATCTACGCCGGACAGGTGTGAGGCCGTCCCGCAGCGGGCACTGGTGCCACAGGCCCCGCCGCGTTCCCCCGTCGCGGCGGGGCCCTTTCCTGCGCTCACGGCGCGCTGTACCACTCCCCGTCCCTCATCAGCTCGCGGCCCTCCAGCTCGTTCTCCTCGCGCCAGGCCTGGACGCGCTGCGGGAGGACCCTGAAGTAGAGGTAGCGCGTGCTGAGCCGGCGGGGGTCGAAGCCGGTCTTGCCGGCGAAGACCTCCGCGTCCTCCTCGGGGAGGTCCTGCGGGGTCACCGCCTGGACGGTGCCCTCGATCATGACGACGTCCCGCGTCGGGCCGAGACCGAGGCGGGCCCGGCCCGTGGCCACGAGGTTGCGGCCGGTGGGGCTCCCGGCCGGGGTGGCGATCAGCAGGGTGGCGCCGTCCCACACGAAGGACAGCGGCACGAGATGGGGAGCGCCGCCGTCGGGACCGGCCGTGGCCACCCAGAGGTCGACGTCGTGCTCCAGCCGGTGCAGGGTGTCCTTCGTGCGCTCCGCGGTGGTGCGGGCGGGCGGTGGGGTCATGGCGTACGGCCTCCTCGGGATGCGGATCCCGCCCAGTGTGACCGTCAGCCCGCCCGGTCCGCACGGACGTGGTCGAGGCGTGTCCGCGCCGCCGTCAGGAACAGGTCGAGGGCGGCCGGGTAGGAGCTGGCGCGCATGGTGGCGACGAGGTGGCGGGACATGGCCGCGATGTGCGGATGCGTGCCGGCGGGCAGCCGTCCGTAGGTGCTGCGCCACACCTCCGCCTCGGCCTCGCGCGCGGCCCGTGGCAGGGCGGTGCCCGCGGAGTCCAGGGCGCCGAAGGCGAGGGCCTGGTCGACGAACGCGTGGTAGAGCCGCACCGCCTCCGGGTCCGGGAACCCGGCCTCCCGCAGCACGCCGAGGATGCTCTCCACGGCCTGGATCTCATACGCCCGGCCGGTGACACGGTGGGCGCTGAGCACCGCCGCCCGGGGGTGCGCGAGGGCACCGGCGTGCATGCGCAGCCCGAGGTCGCGCAGGTCGGCCAGCCAGTCCCCGGTCGGCCGCCAGGAGCGCATGGTGCGGCCGATCAGCTCGTCGGCGACGGCAAGCATCAGGTCGTCGGTGTGCCGGAAGTACCGGTACAGGGAACTGGGATCGGCGCCCAGGGCCCGGCCGAGGCGGCGCACGGACAGGGCGTCGGCGCCGTGCTCCTCGATCAGCCGCAGGGCGGTCGCGACGATCAGCTCCTCGGAGAGGACGACGCCCTGTTTGGTGGGGCGCCGGCGCTGCCGGCCGGCCGCCGGTACGACGCGTTCGCTCATGCTGGGCCTCCCTCTGATGTGCCCGGCACCTTATGACAACACCGTTGACCTGTGAAGTGCACGGGCGGTTTCATCTCCGGTCACCGGGGCCGACCAGGCCCCCCGGTGCGAGCGGAGATGCGGCGATGAGCGAGACCCCCTTCGGTGTGGATCCCCCCGCGCGGCCCGAACTGCGCAAGTCCCTGGGCGTACTGGACGGCGTCGCCGTCGCCGCCTCCAGTACGGCCGCGACCACGAGCATCGGCATCGGTCTCGGGGTGACGGCCGGTGTCGTCGGCCTGCATCTGCCGGCGATCATGCTGCTGGCGTTCCTGCCGGTCCTCGGCATCGCCGGGGCCTACTCCCGGCTCAACCGGGTGGAGCCGAACGCGGGCAACGGCTATGTCTGGGTGGGCCGTTCGCTCAGCCCCTGGCTCGGCTTCACGGTCGGCTGGGTGAACTGCGTGGCGAGCGTCGCCTTCCTCGCCTACACCACGGCGGTGACCGGATCGGCACTGCTCCAGCTGGCCGGGGAGGCGGGAGTGCACCGGATCGGATCGCTCGCGCTCGACCCCGGCTCGACGGCGCAGACGACGGCGGTCGGCATCGTGGTGCTGGTCGCCGTCACCCTGACGGCCGTGACCGGCGTGCGCACGGCGGCCCGGCTGCAGACCTGGCTGCTGGCCTTCGAGTACGCCGTCCTGCTGGGCTTTTGCGGATACGGCCTCGTCATGGGCACGCACCCGTTCCGGCTCTCCTGGTTCGACCCCTTCGCGATCCCCTCGGCGTCCGCCCTGGCGCAGGGGCTGCTGCTGTCGGTGTTCTGCTACTGGGGGTTCGAGGCCGCGTTCACCGTCAACGAGGAGGTCCGCGATCCGCGTGACGCCTCACGGGCCGGGACGATCACCCTGGTGACCATGCTCGGACTCTTCCTGCTGGGTTCGGTCGCCTTCCAACGGGTTCTGTCCGAGCGGGAGTTGGCCGGGCACGGCGCCGAGGGGCTGGCGTACTTCGGGGACCGGCTGGCCCATCAGCCACTGGCCGCGCTGCCGCTGGTGGCGCTGATGTTCTCGGCGGTGGCCTCGCTCCAGGCGGGGGTCATCCCGACGGCGCGCGGGATGTTCGCGATGAGCCGGGACCGTACGCTCGGGCCGGTGTGGTCCAGGATCAGCCCCCGGTACGGGACGCCGTCGGCCGGGACGCTGCTGATCGGGGCGCTGTCCGTGGCGGTGGCGCTGCTCGCGCTGGTGATCCCGCGTGTCGCTGACATGATCGACGCGATCGTGAACGCCGTCGGCATCGTCGTCGCCCTGTCCTACGCGCTCACCGCACTCGCCGCGGCCGTACGGTTCCGGGCCCTGCTGCGGGAGGGCGTGGGCCAGGGCGTACGGGCGGTGGTGCTGCCCACGCTGAGCGCGCTCGCGCTCCTGGGGCTCGGCGGATATCTGGGCTGGTCCTTCTACCACTCCGCCGACCACCTGGAACTGCGCGCGGACAACGGCTGGTTCCTGTTGCTCATGCCGTTCGCGATGATCGCGTCCGGGTTCGCCGTGGCCGCGTGGGCGAAGTGGGTGCGCAAGTCGCCGTACTTCCGCACCGGCACGGGCACCGACGCCGACTCCCGGCGGCTGCTCACGCCCTCCAACTGACCTGATACGAAAGACGACTGCAGGAAAGGCATCATGCACACCGATCTCCTCTTCACCGGCGGTCCCGTCCTCACCCCCGAGGGCCGTACGGCGTCCGCCGTGGCCGTCACCGGTGACCGGATCACCGCCGTCGGGCACGACGAGGTGCGCGAACTGGCCGGGCCCCGCACCGAGGTGGTGGACCTCGCCGGGCGGCTGCTGCTGCCCGGCTTCCAGGACGCGCACGTCCATCCGGTGCCGGCCGGGCTGGAGCTGGCCCAGTGCGATCTGACGGGCGCGACGACGGCCGAGGAGTCCGTGGCCGCCGTACGCGCCTACGCCGAGGCTCATCCCGAGCAGGAGTGGATCCTCGGCGGCGGCTGGTCGATGGAGGCGTTTGCCGGCGGGACACCGACGAAGGAGCTGCTGGACGCCGTCGTTGCGGACCGGCCGGTGTACCTGCCCAACCGGGACCACCACGGCGCCTGGGTGAACAGCCGGGCGCTCCAGCTGGCCGGGATCGGCCGGGACACACCCGATCCGGCCGACGGCCGGATCGAGCGGGACGCCTCCGGGGAGCCGGCCGGCACGCTGCAGGAGGGGGCGATGCAGCTGGTGGGCCGGCTGACCCCGCCCGCGACGGCGGCCGACCGGCTGGCCGCCCTGCTGCGCGCCCAGCGGCATCTGCACGCGCTCGGCATCACCGCCTGGCAGGACGCACTGGTCGGCGACTTCCTCGGCATGGACGACCCGGCCGAGGCGTACCGCACGGCCGCCCGGGAGGGGACGCTCACCGCGCGGGTGCGGGGCGCACTGTGGTGGGACCGGGAGCGCGGCGCCGAGCAGATCCACGAACTGGCCGAGAAGCGACGGGAGTTGAGCCACGGCCGGTTCCAGGCGGGCACGGTGAAGCTGATGCTGGACGGCGTCGCCGAGAACGGCACGGCCGCGCTCCTCGAGCCCTATCTGGACCGGTGCGGGTGCGCCACCGCCAACCGCGGCAAGACCTTCCTCGACCCGTCCCGGCTTCCGGAATACGTCACCGAGCTGGACGCGCTCGGCTTCCAGTGCCACTTCCACGCCCTCGGCGACCGTGCCGTACGGGACGCGCTGGACGCCGTCGAGGCCGCGCGCGCCGCGAACGGGCCGAGCGGCACCCGGCCGCATCTCGCGCACCTCCAGGTCGTGCACCCCGACGACGTACCACGCTTCGCGCGGCTCGGCGCGACCGCGAACATCCAGCCGCTGTGGGCCGCGCACGAACCGCAGATGGACGAGCTGACGATCCCGTTCCTCGGGGCCGAACGGGCCTCCTGGCAGTACCCGTTCGGGGCGCTGCTGCGGTCCGGGGCGCGGCTCGCGGCGGGCAGTGACTGGCCGGTGAGCAGCCCCGATCCGCTGCAGGGCATCCATGTCGCGGTCAACCGGGTCGAACCGGGCGGCGCCGGACCGGTGTTCCTGCCCGGGGAGCGGCTGGACCTCACGGACGCGCTGACGGCGTACACGGCCGGGTCGGCGTACGTGAACCATCTGGACGACACCGGCCGGGTGGCCGTCGGGGCGCTCGCCGATCTGGTGGTGCTCGACCGGGACCCGTTCGCCGGACCGCCGCAGGAGATCGCGCGGACGGCGGTGGCGCTCACCTATGTGGGCGGGGAGCGGGTGTACGGCGCGCCGTGATTCAGCGGGCCCGCTGGAACGTCCGGCGGTAGGCCTGCGGGGACACCCCGATGGCCGTGTGCAGGTGCTGGCGCAGCGAGGCGCCGGTGGCGAAGCCGACCTCGGCGGCGATCCGGTCCACCGGCAGGTCGCTGGACTCCAGCAGGTGCCGGGCGCGGGCGACGCGCTGCTGGATCAGCCAGCGGCCGGGGCTGAGGCCGACCTCGTCGTTGAAGCGGCGGGCGAAGGTGCGCAGGCTCATCCGGGCGTGGCCGGCGAGGTCGCTCAGGGTGAGCGGCTCGCCGAGCCGCTCCAGGGCCCACAGGCGGGTCCCGGCCGTGCTCGCCGCGCCGCTCTGCGGGACGGGCTGCTCGATGTACTGGGCCTGGCCGCCGTCCCGGAAGGGCGGGACGACACAGCAGCGGGCGACGAAGTTGGCCAGCTCGCTGCCGTGGTCGGTGCGCACCATGTGCAGGCAGACGTCGACCCCGGCGGCGGCGCCGGCCGAGGTGAGGATGCGGCCGTCGGCGACGAAGAGGACGTCCGGGTCGAGGTCGACCTGCGGGAAGCGGCGCCGGAACGGCTCCGTCATGTGCCAGTGGGTGGTGGCGCTGCGGCCGTCGAGCAGGCCGGCCTCGGCGAGGACGAACGCGGCCGTGCAGATAGAGACGATCCGGGCGTCCGGGCGGATGCGGGCGAGCGCGGCGGCGACCTCGGTGGGCAGTTCGTCGGGGATGTACGCCGGGGGCATGGAGGCGACGACCACCGTGTCCGCCGTGTCCAGGATCTCGGGGCCGTGCTGGACGCCGATCGTGAAGTCGGCGCTGCTGCGCACCGGCCGGCCGTCGACCGAGCAGGTCAGCACCTCGTAGTGGCCGTCGGCCGCGCCGAGGATGCGGCTGGGGATGCCCAGCTCGAAGGGGTAGACGCCGTCCAGGGCCAGCACGGCCACCCGCTCGGGGCGCCGGGTGCGCAGCGGTGCATCAGGCATGGCAGGATCCTATCGGAAGGTGGCTGTCATGCCATTTCCCGGCCGCGCGAATCCGGGCAGGCTGGGTGACCATGAACGATGTGAACACGATGCGAGCCATCAGCCAGGACGTCCTCGGCGGTCCCGAGGTACTGAAGGAAGTGCGGGTGGAGCGGCCCGAGCCGGGGCCGAACCAGGTGCTGGTCCGGGTGCGCGCCGCCGGGGTCAACCCCACCGACTGGAAGCACCGGTCCGGGGGCCTGTTCCTCGGCGAACCGCCGTTCGTCCTCGGCTGGGACGTCTCCGGCGAGGTCGCCGCGACCGGGATCGGCGTTGCCGCCTTCAAGCCCGGCGACGAGGTCTTCGGCATGCTGCCCTACCCCTACGGCGCCGGCTCGCACGCCGAGTACGTGCTCGCCCCGGTGCGCGCCCTCACGCACAAGCCGGCCTCGGTCGACCACGTCCAGGCGGGCGCGCTGCCGCTGGTGTCCCTGACCGCCTGGCAGGCGCTGACCGAGCACGCGGACGTACGGCCGGGTCAGCGGGTGCTGATCCACGCGGCGGCAGGCGGGGTCGGGCACGTGGCGGTGCAGATCGCCAAGGCGCGCGGCGCGTATGTGATCGGCACGGCGAGCGCGGGCAAACACGGCTTCCTGCGGGAGATCGGCGTGGACGAGCCGGTCGACTACCGCACGACCGATGTCACCGAGGCGGTGCGGGACGTGGACGTCGTCCTGGACACGCTCGGCGGGGACACCTCCGTGGACTCCCTGAAGGTGCTGCGGCCGGGCGGTGTCGTGGTGTCGATCCTGCCCGTCGGCTCCGGGGAGTTCTACGACGAGGCCGAGCGGCTCGGCGTACGGGCCGTGCGGATGCTGGTGGACGCCGACCGGGCCGGGATGGAGGCGATCGCGGAGCTGGCGCGGTCGGGGAAGCTGAAGGCGACGATCGCCGGGACGTTCCCGCTGGCCGACGCGGCGAAGGCGCACGCGCTGGGCGAGACCGGCCGGACGACGGGGAAGCTGGTGCTGCTGGCGGACTGACCGACCGGGCACAGCCGCCTCACAGCCGCCGTCAAACTCGATGACATATGTCATTCGAACATGCTCAAATTCCCTCTGTCGAGGGTAACTTGACGGTCAGAAGGGGGACCGTCCGAGCATGGTCCGCCGGGAGGCGGGCGGTCGGGCGCGAGCGGGAGGTGAGGCGGTCGTGCGGGACGAACGTGCACCGTTCCACCGGCACGTACGCGTGTACCAGCACCGGGCCTACACGGTGCTGGAGCTGCGGGGCGAGATCGACCTCGTCTCGGCGACGGAGATCGGCCCGGTGCTGGACCGGTTCACCGGCAGGCGCCAGGCCCGGGTCGTGATCGATCTGCGGCCGGTGGAGTTCTTCGACTGCTCGGGGCTGCGGCTGCTGTACCGGGCGCGCACCCGGGTGCTGGGCGGCGGCGGGCGGCTGCTCCTGGTGTGCACGCATCCGCTGACCCTGCGCGTGATGAGGGTCACCGGGCTGTCCCGGCTGCTGCCCGCGCACCCGAGCCTGGACGCGGCCCTGGCCCGCTCCGAGGCCGCGTCCGGCTCACTGTAGACACACAGGGGTTCCAGGGCCGCTACGAGTGCTCGAACAGGGCGCTCACCGACTCACCGTTGTGGATGCGCCGGACCGCCTCGGCCAGGGCGGGGGCGATGGACAACACCCGGAGTTTGCCGGTGTGTTCGGCGGCGGCGACCGGCACCGTGTTGGTGCAGACGATCTCCAGCACGTCCGGCTGCTCGCTGAGCCGCTTGACGGCGCCGCCCGCGAACACCCCGTGGGTGCACGCCACCCGGATCGAGCGTGGCTCCAACTCCCGGAGTTTATCGAGGAGTTCGATGACGGTGCTGCCCTTGGCGATCTCGTCGTCCAGCACGATGACATCGCGGCCGGTGACATCTCCGATGACGGAGCTGATGCTCACCCGGTCGTCCGCGTACCGCTGTTTGGCGCCGGCCGCCACCTGCGCCCCGATCAGCCGGGCGAAGGCGGCGGCCTGCTTGGCGTTGCCGAGGTCCGGCGAGACGACCGTCGTGCGTGTCAGGTCGTACTGCCCGAAGTGCGCGGCCAGTTCGCGCAGCGCGTGCAGGTGGTCCACCGGCACCGAGAAGAAGCCGTGCACCTGGGGGGCGTGCAGGGTCATGGCGAGGACCCGGCGGGCGCCGGCCGCCACCAGCAGGTCGGCGACCAGGCGCCCGCCCAGCGAGATGCGCGGCGCGTCCTTCTTGTCCGAGCGGGCGTAGGAGTAGTGCGGCATGACCACCGTGATCCGGGCCGCGGAGGCGCCCCGGGCGGCGTCGCACATCAGCAGCAGCTCCACCAGGTGCTCCTGCACCGGCCGGACCAGCGGCTGGATGAGGAAGACGTCCCGCTCCCGGCAGTTGGCCTGAAGCTGCACCTCCAGGCAGTCGTTGGCGAACCGGCTGACCCGTGTCGGTCTGAGCGGCACCCCGAGGTGGGCGCAGACCTCCTGGGCCAGTTCGGGATGGGCACTGCCGCTGAAGACGGCGATGTCTCGCACGATCCGCTCCTCGCACGATCGGCACGGGCTGCCGGGCTCATGCTACTGGCCCGGCCCGCACCGGTAGAGCACTTGCGCGGCGGCCGTGTTCCCGGCCCGGCCCGGCAGGGACGGCACCACGGCGGAGTCCGTGCCGCCGTAGGCCGAGGCCGGGACCGGGGTGCAGGCGGCCTGCACCCAGGCGGTGATCTGTGCGGCGGCGGTCTGGCCGGTGGCCGTCCGGTCCGTGCCCGTCTGCGCGGTGCGCGCGGCCGCCGGCCCGGTGCCCTGGGCCATGGCGCCCATGCCCCGGCCGCCGCCCAGCAGCACGTACCGAACCGTGCCGGCGTCGACCAGCTGCCGGAACCGGGCCTCGGTCGGGTACGGCACCCGGCCGCTGAAGCCGCCGATCGGCAGGACATCGGCGCCGGTCGCGAGGATGTACGGCGCCGCCGTGCTCCAGCTGCTCGTGGCGAACACATAGGCGGCGGAGCCCTGGTGCGCACGGGTGTAGTCGAGCAGCCGGCGCTGGGCCGCGGTCAGCGCGCCGCCCGGGGCGGCGCCACCGAAGCCGCCGGCCCCGCCCCGTTCCATGCCGCGCAGGCCGCCCTGGCCCATCCGCCCGGGCATCGCACCGCCGGCCCAGGCCGTGCGCCCGAACCGTCCGGAGCCCGAACGTGCCGCGCCCTGGCCGCGGTTCGCGCCGGCCGGGCCGACCGCGCCCATGGTGTTGGTGCGGTACGAGGGAGCGAAGACCTGCACCGCCCACGCGCTCGGGGCGACGAGCAGGGCTGCCAGGGAGGCGGCGAGACCGGCGAGCGCGAGCCGTCCGCCGGCCCGCGGCCGGCCCGGCCGGGCCAGGACCAGCAGCACGACGGCGGCCAGGCCGAGCACGGCCACGGCGGGCACCAGGCCCGGCCGGAACGCCGGGAACTGGCCGGCGAGGTACGCCGCCCAGGCCGCCGTCGCCGCCACGGCGCCCGGCAGCGCCCAGGCGCGGGGCCCGCCGGTCCGGTAGGCGCGCCACATCAGCACGGTCCCGGCGCCGGTGAGCGCGGCCAGCGGCACCGCGACCACACCCATGTAGTACGTGTGCCCGGCGACGCTGCCCGCGCTGAAGACCAGGAAGTAGAGGGCGAGCCAGGTGGTCCACAGGACGTACCCGGCGCGCAGCCGGTCGGTGCGCGGCCGTCCCCGGCACCACAGCAGTCCGCACACCGCGGCCAGGGCGGCGATCGGGTAGAACCAGCCGGTCTGGGAGGCGAGCGACGCACCGAACATCTTCGACCAGCCGTTCTGGTCGTCGCCGAAGCCGCCGACGGCCTGGGAGCGGGCGGCCGGTGCCCCGGCGGCCGTCGAGCCGCGGGTGCCCCGCACCGGCCCGGCTCCCTGCCCACCGCCCGCACCGAAGGCCCGGCCACGGCCGTACGCACCGGCACCGCCGAACGCGCCCGCGCCACGGGAGCCGAGGCCCCCGGTGCCCGTGCCCGCCGCCGGGCCGGCGGCTCCGCCGAACCCACGGCCGGTTCCCTGACCGGCACCGGCAGCGCCGTGGCCGCCTCCGCCGCCCTGGGTCGCGCTGATGCTGCCGGTGGAGGCCGCGCTGATACCGAGCGAGGAGAAACGGGTCAGGAAGTTGTAGCCGACCACCATGCTGAACACCGAGTTGTTGGTGGTGCCGTCCACATAGGGGCGGTCCTTGGCCGGGGTGAGGGTGACGGCGAGCATCCACGACACCGACACCGCGGTCATCACCAGGGCGGACACCCCGAGATGCACCAGCCGCCGGCGCAGCGCGAGCGGCGCCGAGATCAGATAGACCAGGGCGAGCGCGGGCAGGACGACCCAGGCCTCCAGCATCTTGGCCTGGAAGCCGACGCCGACCCAGACACCGGCCATGACGAGCGGGCGCAGCCGGCCGGCCACGGCGGCGCGCTGGGTGGCCTCGGCCGCCAGCAGCAGGCACAGCGTGAACGCGGGGTCCTCGACCGAGGTACGGAACAGCCCGACCGCGACGGGGGTCACCAGGAACGCCGCACCGGCGATCAGCGCCGCGTGCACCCCGGCCCAGCGGCGCACCACACGGTGCAGCACCAGCAGGCTGGCCACGCCTTCGAGGGCCTGGGGCAGGGACAGCGACCACGGATGGAACCCGAAGAGCCGCGCAGAAAGCGCCTGCGGCCACAGGAATCCCGGCAATTTATCGAGCGTGATGGAATTCCCGGGATCGAAAGAGCCGTAGAAGAAGGCCTTCCAGCTCTCCGTCATGCTGCGGACGGCACTCGCGTAGAACGTGTGGTACTCGCTGCGCTCGATGCCCCAGACATAGAGCACGGCGGCGAGCACGACGAGGAGCAGCAGCGCAGGTCGGGCGTATTCGGGCTCGCCCTGTGGTGATCTCCACGGGGGGCGGCGGACGGCACCGGTGGGGGCGGTTGCGTCGAGGACTTTCGTGGCCATGCGCAGCAGTCTTCGTCACCGCGTCGGCCCGCGGCACCGACGAGGCTCCCTTTCAAGGATTTTCTCACCGCCCCGAGGGCGACTCTTTAACCGCATGAGATGGCGATTACGCCGGTCAAGTGAATTCCTTACCGGGGTCGCCACCCGCACTCACCTGACGGGCCGTCAGAAACAGGTCCGTACCAGAGTATTGACGCCCACTTATCTCACTCCTTAAATCAAGAGGCATCCAACCCCCCACGCCGAACGGAGAGCCATGGCCTCCCCGCGCCTGCTGCGCAGATGCCTCTTCGCCGCCCTGTCCGCCGTCCTGGTCGGCTCCGCCGCCGTCGGCCCGGCACGGGCCCAGACCGCCGCTCCGGCGGCCGCCACCACCACCTTCTCCGACACCTTCGACGGGCCGGCCGGGTCCCCGGTCGACTCCTCGAAGTGGACGACGGAGACCGGCGACAACGTCAACAACCACGAGCGGGAGTACTACACCTCCGGGACGGACAACGCGGCCCTGGACGGCCAGGGCCACCTGGTGATCACGGCCCGCAAGGAGAACCCGGCTGGCTACCAGTGCTGGTACGGCACCTGCCAGTACACCTCCGCCCGGCTGAACACGGCCGGCAAGTTCAACGCCCGGTACGGGCACGTCGAGGCGCGGATGAAGATCCCGCGCGGGCAGGGCATGTGGCCGGCGTTCTGGATGCTCGGCACACCGGTCAACTGGCCGGACTCGGGCGAGATCGACGTGATGGAGAACGTCGGGTTCGAGCCCTCGACCGTGCACGGCACCATCCACGGCCCCGGCTACTCCGGCTCCGGCGGCATAGGTGCCGCCTACACCCTGCCGGGCGGCCAGGCCTTCGCGGACGCCTTCCACACCTTCGCCGTCGACTGGGCGCCCGACTCCATCACCTGGTCGGTGGACGGCACCGTCTACGAGCGCCGCACGCCCGCCGACCTGGGCGGGAAGACCTGGGTGTTCAACAACAAGCCCTTCTTCCTGATCCTGAACCTGGCGGTGGGCGGCTACTGGCCCGGCGACCCCGACGGCACCACCCAGTTCCCGCAGCAACTGGTGGTGGACTCGGTGTCGGTGACGACGAGTGACAGCGCGGCCGGGCTCCCGATCCGGGGCCTGGCCGGCAAGTGCGTGGACGTGGCGGGCGCGAACTCCGCGAACGGCACCCCGGTCCAGCTCTACGACTGCAACGGCACGGCGGCGCAGAACTGGACGGTCGGCTCCGACGGCACGATCCGGGCGCTCGGCAAGTGCCTCGACGTCACGGGCAACGGCACGGCGGACGGCTCGACCGTCCAGCTGTGGGACTGCACCGGCGGCCCGAACCAGAAGTGGACCGTCACCGGGGCGCACGACATCGTCAACCCACAGGCGGACAAATGCCTGGACGTGACCGGGAACAACGCGGCCGACGGCACCCGGCTGCAGATCTGGACGTGCACGGGCGGCGCGAACCAGAAGTGGACGGTCGGCTGAGCCGCGCCCGTCTCAGTGCAGCGTCCAGGTGTACTTGTCCCCGCCGACCCAGCGGACCGCATCGGGGTCGTCCAGGTCGTGGATGGTGATGCCGTGCGCGGCGGCGATCTCCAGTACGTCGGTGACGGTCCGGACCTCACCGATCACCTGACCGTCGATCTCCATGATCCTGAAGGGCCGGTGGCCCGGCCGGCCCGGGCACACCCCGAGCACCATGACCCGAGGATGGGAGATGTGGGGAGCTGCTTGTTCGGTCATGCAATAGAGCCTAAGACTCATCCGGCCCAGGGGTGATCCGGAGCGGTTTCGGATGCGGCCGCAGGCGGCCACCCTGGTGTGTATGGACCCCCTCGCCGCCCTCGACCGGATCGCCTTCCTGCTGGAGCGGCAGCTCGCGCCCACCTACCGGGTGAAGGCCTTCCGCACCGCCGCCCGGACGCTCGCGGCCCTGCCCGAGGGCGAGGTCGCCGAGCGTGCGGCGGCGGGGACGCTGGAGGCGCTCAAGGGGGTCGGGCCGAAGACCGCGCAGGTGGTGCGTCAGGCGCTGGCCGGGGAGGTGCCCGGGTATCTGCGCGCACTGGAGGAGGAGGGCGGTCCCGCGGCCCCCGGGGGTGCCGGCGCCGGGCTGCGGGCGCTGATCCGGGGGGACTGCCACACGCACTCGGACTGGTCCGACGGGGGCAGCCCGATCGAGGAGATGGGCCGGGCGGCGGCCGCGCTCGGGCACGAGTGGACGGCCCTCACCGATCACTCCCCGCGGCTGACCGTGGCCCGCGGGCTGTCGCCGCAGCGGCTGCGCGAGCAGCTGGACGTGGTGGCCGGACTCAATGCGCGCTGGGCGCCGTTCCGGCTGCTCACCGGCATCGAGTGCGACATCCTCGAGGACGGCTCGCTGGACCAGGAGCCGGAGCTGCTGCGGCGGCTGGACGTGGTCGTGGTGTCCGTGCACTCCAAGCTGCGGATGGACGCCCGCTCCATGACCCGGCGGATGGTGGCCGCGGTCCGCGATCCGCACGCGGATGTGCTCGGGCACTGCACCGGGCGCCTGGTCACGGGGCGGGGGCGGCCGGAGTCGCAGTTCGACGCCGACGCGGTGTTCGCCGCCTGCGCCGAGTCCGGTACGGCGGTGGAGATCAACAGCCGGCCGGAACGGCTGGATCCGCCCCGGCGGCTGCTGCGCAAGGCCGTGGCCGCCGGGGTGCTCTTCTCGGTCGACACCGACGCGCACGCCCCCGGCCAGCTGGACTGGCAGATCCTCGGCTGCGCACGGGCCGAGGAGTGCGGGGTGCCCCCCGAACGGGTGGTGACGACCTGGTCCGCCGAGGAACTGCTGGCCTGGACCCGGGGCGATCGTCACCCTGCGTGAGGCAGGTCACATACGGGGCCGGAACACCCGCGGGTAGTTGCCCGTTGAACCAACTGTGGGTGCGCCCACCTCCTGACCGCCCCGGCCGTGATTCCCCCGTCACGGCCGGGGCTTTCCACTGTCCTACCGCGCGCCCGCCCGGGCCGGCTCGGCACTCCGGGCGGCCCCGGCCCCGACGAACTCCCGGAGGTCCGCCGTGAGCCGGGCCGCGTGCGTGGCGAACAGGCCGTGGCCGGCGTGCTCGTACACCTTCAGGGTGCCGTCCGGCACCAGCCGGGCCGCCCGCTCACCGGTGAGGGCCAGGGGCGCGGAGGTGTCGTGCGTGCCGTGCACGACCAGCACCGGGAGTTCCAGCCCGGGCAGTTCGCCCGCGACGTCCAGCTCGGCGACGACGGCCCGGATCCCGGTCGCGGCGCGGGGCCCGGCGGACAGGCAGAGGTCGACCAGGTAGCGGACGTAGGCCGGGGAGACCTCGTTCTCGGGGAACTGGACGGCGAAGAAGTCGTCCGCGAGCCGGGTGTAGTAGGCGGCCCGGTCGCGCCGGAACAGCTCCTCGTCGGCACGGATGTCCGCGGGGTCGATGCCCTCGGGGAACTCCGCCGAGCGGACGACTCCGGGACTGACCCCGGCGACCAGGGCGACGCGGTCCACGCGTGCGGTGCCGTGCCGGGTCACACAGCGGATCACCTCGGCGGTGCCGACGGAGTGCCCGACGAGGGTGACCCCGCGCAGGTCGAGGTGGTCGAGCAGGCCGTTCAGATCGCCGGCGAGGGTGTCGAGGTCGAAGCCGGACCAGACGTCGTCGGAGCGCCCGTGGCCCCGCCGGTCCAGCGCCACGCAGCGGAATCCGGCCTCCGCGAGCGGCAGGGCCTGGTACTCCCACATCTCGTGGCCGACGTAGGCGCTGGCGACGAAGACGACGACGGGGCCGGTCGCGGGGCCGTGGTCGGTGTAGTGCAGTCGGGTACCGTCGACGGGGCTCTCGTAGTACGGCATGGGATGCCTCCTCGGCTGTCCGGACCAGGTGCGGCCCGCTCGGTCGCGCTGACGTCCCCGATACTTCCCGGATCCCCCGCACGGGTCGATTACCCCTCAGGTCATGGCCCCCGCCCACCCGCCGGGTGCGGCGCGCGGCGCCGGCTTCTCAGCGGGGGGTGCGTTCGCGCAGGGCGGCGCGCCAGGCCGGCAGGCGGTCCTCGGCGACCGGTTCGGGACGCCGGCCGCCGCTGGCGAAGAAGTCGGCCAGCGGCAGGATCGCGGCGCCGACGGTGACGGCGTCGGGGCCGAGCCGGCCGAGGTCGATGCTCACCCGGTCGGCCGGGTGGCGCAGCGCGTACGTGGTCGCGTGGCGGCGTACGGAGGGCAGGAAACGGGTGCCGAGCTGGAGCCCGGCCCAGCCGCCGACGATGATCCGCTCGGGCTGGAAGAGGTTGATCAGGTCGGACAGGCCCGCGCCGAGATACTCGGCGGTCTCCTCCAGGACGGCGAGGGCCACCGGGTCGGGCGCGGTGCCCTCGGGCGGGTAGGCGGCGGCGAGCATCGCGGTGAGCCGGGTCTCCTCGTCGGTGCCCTCGGGCGGCCGGCCGCCCTCCTCGCGCCAGCGGGCGAGCAGCGACTCGGCGCCCGCGTAGGCCTCCAGGCAGCCCGGCGCACCGCACCGGCAGCGACGCCCGCGGACCCGCACGGTCAGATGCCCCCATTCGACGGCCCGGCCATGCTCCACCTCGGGGGTGACGAGGCAGGCGCCGACGCCGGAGCCGAAGAGCACGACCACCGCGTTACGGGCACCGCGTCCGGCGCCGAACCACATCTCCGCCTGGCCCAGGGTCTTGGCGCCGTTGTCGATGAAGTACGGGATCTCGTCCGGGAGCTGGGAGGCCGAGCGGAGCAGCCGCTCCAGCGGGACCGCGTCCCAGCCGATGGTCTGCCCGTGGACGACGGCGCCCCGGTCCACAGTGTGCTCGACGATCCCGGGGACGCCGACACCGACACCGAGCAGCCGCTCGGGCGCGGCCTGTTCGGCGCCGAGTACCTCGGCGATGCCGTCGCGGACATGGCCGGTGATCACCTCGACGTCGTAGCCCTGCGGAGTCAACGGGCGTTCGGTGCGGGCCAGTTCGGTCAGCGCCAGGTCGAACAGCTCGACGCGGACGCGGGTCTCGCCGACGTCGACGCCGATCATCTGCCCGCTGTGCGGCGCGACGCGCAGCAGGGTGCGCGGCCGGCCGCCGTCGGAGTCGACGCTGCCGGCCTCCTCGACCAGGCCGTCGGCGATCAGGTCGGCGACCACGTTGCTGACCGAGCCGGAGCTGAGGCCGGTTGCCGGGCCCAGCTCGAACCGGCTGAGGGGGCCGTCGAAGTACAGCTTCTGCAGCACGGCCGTGCGGTTGCCCCGCCTGAGGTCACGTACCGTGCGCCCGTTCCGCTCCGCCATGCGGCTCCCTTCACGAACCCTGCCCGACCTGCAATGTACCCCTTCGGGTAGCCGGAAGGCGACTTTCTCCCCGTCTTAGTTCACGCTATGAGCTAAGACGGTCGTGCCCCGGTTCGGCCACGCCCGCTCCCCGGCCGGGCGGCGGGCGTCCGCCACCACTGGGTCCGCCACCGTGCGCCCCTCCCCCGCGGCTCAGCCGGCCGCGTACACGTCTTCCACGTAACGCCCTTCCGCCACCAGCGAGTTCAGCCAGTGTTCGGCGGCCGCCTCGTCGACGCCGTGGGAGCGTTCCCGGTACAGGGTACGGAACGCCTGGCGGACTCCGGGTGCCATCCGGGCGCCGTCGCCGCAGACGTACACCCGGGCGCCGGAGTTCAGCAGGTCCCAGACCTCGTCGGCCTCGGCGGTGATGCGGTGCTGGACGAACAGGGCGCCGTGCACGGGGGCGGCGCTGAAGGCCGGGCGCAGCGAGACGGCGCCGGCGGCCTCGGCGGCCCGCAGCTCGTCGGCGTGCAGGAAGTCGGCGTCGGGGGCGTCGCAGCCGAAGTACAGCAGTGCGGGCGGGAGTTCGGCTCCGGTGGCGCGGGCCGCCATGCGGTCGGCGACGGCGCCGCGGAACGGGGCGAGTCCGGTGCCCGCGGCGATCATCACGACCGGCGCCGAGCCGTCGATGCGGAAGGCCTCACGGCAGGGCTGGACGCGGGCGTACACGGTGTCGCCGGGCTTCAGGGCGGCGAGGTGGCCGGAGCCGGTGCCCCGGTAGCGGCCCCTGCCCGAGCGGGCGGGGGCGTCGAGCACGGAGACCATGAGGTCCACGTGGCCGGGATCGACGGCCGGCGAGGAGGACACCGAGTAGTGGCGCGGCCTCAGCGGGGTCAGCAGGTCGAGCAGGAGCGGCCAGTCGAGGGCACCGCGCAGGGCGGGGTTGTCCTCGACGAGTTCGAGGAGGGTGCGCGGGTCGTCGGCGGTGACGGCGGCGAGGGCGGCACGCTCGGGCGGGCAGGGGTTGGCCTCGGCGAGCAGGGACAGCTGCCGGCCGGTCGGGTGGTCCTGCAACTCGACGTGGTACGTGAGCAGTTGACGCACCGTCAACGGACGGTCCACGGCGAGGCCGTCGCGGCGCGGCCGGGTGGAGCGGATGTCCAGGACGGCGTCGGGATCGAGGCCGAACGCGGCGACGGCGCGGTCCACCAGGTCCGGGGCGCCCGCGGGCAGCACGGTCAGGTGGTCGGCGGTGCGGTAGGTGACGCCCTCGGGCAGGGCGACGCGCAGGAACCGCTTGGTGCGCGGGTGTCCGGGGGCGGTGAGGTCGTGGGCCTCGGTCACCGTCATGGGGACCAGCTCGTGCCGCTCGGCGAGGGCGTCCAGAGCGCCGCCCGTCAGGGTGCGGACCTCGTAGGCGTGCGCGGGCTCACCGGCGGCCTGTCCCACGGCGTCGGGGTCGCCGTACCCGGTCAGCAGGGCGGTGCGCAGCCGGGCGGTGAACTCCCGTACGGTGCCGGTGAGATCGCCGGAGGCGTCGGCGGCGGCCCGGTCGGTCAGGCGGGTGGCGCCGAGTTCGGCGAGGCGGGCGTCGATGCGGGTGGGGACCTGCTGGTAGGTGGCGGCCCAGTTGCGGTCGCCGACGCCGAGGACGGCGTAGGTCACGCCGGTCAGGTCGGGGGTGCCCTCCAGCCATGCGGTGAAGGCGCCGGCGTCGTCGGTGGGGCGGCCGTTGTAGGAGGCGGCGGTGATGACGACGGGCCGGTCGGTGGGCAGCGCGTCCGCGTAGGCGTCCAGCGCTGCGACCTCGGTGGCGCAGCCGACGGCGGCGGCCTCGTCGGCGAGCTGGGCGGCGAAGGCCCGGCAGGTGCCGTAGTTGCTGCCGTGCAGGAACAGGACGCCGGTGCCGGGGCGGACCCGGGCGGGGAGCGCGTCCGGGGCCGGGGTGCCGTCCTCCTGCGGGCGCGCGGCGCCGGGCAGCGGGGCGTGCACCCGGTCCGCGTCGGTGCGTGGGGTGAGCGTGAGGGTGAAGCCCTCGGGCTTGAGGGTGAGGGTCTCCTTGACCTGGAGCCGGTAGTCGGCGTGGTCGTGCAGCCGGTAGCGGTGGACCAGCATGGCGAGCAGCATGGTGGCCTCGTGCAACGCGAACTGCCGCCCGATGCAGGCGCGTTCACCGGTACCGAAGGGCTTGAAGGCGTGCACGGGACGGGCCGCCTCCGCCTCGGCGGTGAACCGCTCGGGGTCGAAGTGCTCCGGGTTGTCGCCCCACACCGGCTGGCGGTGCAGCATCGGCGCGAGCACGGTGACGGCCTGTCCGGCGCGCATCGGGATCCGGCCGCCGAGCAGGGTGTCCTCGCGTGCCTTGCGGCTGAAGGCGGCGGCCGTCGGCCACAGCCGCAGCGCCTCGTTCAGGACCTGGCGGGTGTAGGTGAGCCGGCCGATCTCGTCGTACGTCGGCTCCGGGTCGGCGGCGCCGCCCCACAGCGCGTCGGCCTCACGCTGCACCAGCCGGAGCACGGCCGGATTCCTGGCGAGGTAGTACAGGGCGAAGGACATCGCCCCGGAGGTCGTCTCGTGGCCGGCGATCAGGAAGGTGATGACCTGGTTGCGGATGTTGGCCAGGTCCAAGGTGGTGCCGTCGGCCGGGTGCCGGGCACTCAGCATCAGGCCGAGCAGGTCCTCGGCGCCGCTCTGGTCGGTGCCGGCGCGGGAGGCGATGACGTCGTCGACGACCTGGGCGAGATGGCCGGCGTCCCGCCGGAAGGCCACGTCGAGGGCGGAGCAGTCCTCGCCGGGGGTGCGGGCGAGCCGGTTCATGCTCCACTCCAGGCAGCGGACCATGGACTCCACGAAGGGGTGCGGCTCGTCGCGCTCGAAGGAGCCGAAGTCGTAGCCGAACCCGGCGAGCCCGATGGTGTCGAGGGTCATCCGGGTCATGTCGTCGGGCACGTTCACGGCCTGCCCGCCCCGGGCGGCGCGGTCCCAGGCATCGATGAGCCGGCGGGCCACCTTCAGCATCACCGGGTGGTAGGTGCGCATCGAGCCGAGCGCGAAGGCGGGCATCAGGATGTCGTGCGCCTTGGCCCAGTTGGGCTCGTCGTTGTAGGCGGTGAACAGGCCGTCGGCGGCGAATTCCCGTACGTTCTCCAGGGCGGGCCCGATGTGCTTGGCGAACCGCTCCTCGTCGGCGAGGTCCGCGACCAGGTCGGCGTCGGCGACGAACATCGCGTCACGGCCGTGCAGCCGGCGCACCAGCACCGGGCCGTGGGTGCGCATCAGCTCCATGACCTGCTGGATGGGAGTGTGGCCGGGACCGGTTGCGGTGATGTCGACGACGGGGACGCCGGGCAGGGCCGCGGCCAGGTCGGGGTGCGGTGCGGTGGGGGGCATGACGCGACAACTGCCTTTCGCCGTAGCGGAGTACTCGCGGTAACCGAGCACTGGATCCAGCGTGGGCGACCGGTGGCACGTGCCAGCGCCGTGGCACTACACGATCGCGCAGTCAAAACTCGGTTGCGGGGCTTGCGCCGGCCCCGGCTGCAGGACTCGGCATGCGCCCCGGGACCCGCGCGGTTTGCCGCTGACCTGGATCTTCGTCTTGGATGAGCGGGGATCGAGAGGTGGCTCGGACACGTCGGGAGGCGGGCATGGACCTGGGGCGGGCCGATGCGGTCGTCTGGCGCAACCGGGCCCTGCTGGTCTTCGACCGGGTGTCGGTGCCGGTCGCGGTGTGCGATGTGTACGGCCAGGTGGTGCTGGCCAATCCCGCGATGGCCGCGGAGTGCGGTACGACCCCGGGGCGGCTGCGCGGCCGGGACGTGCTGGAGCTGTTCCGCCCGCAGGAGGCCGGTCAGGTCGAGCGGATCGCCGAGGCGCTGCGGCTGCGGCACCGCTCGCGCTACCAGGTGTCGGTGCGCTGGCGCGCGCCCGGCGGCGCCGAGCGGTTCGGGGAGCTGACGGCGGACCCGGTGAGCGACACCGTGGACGAGACACCGGCCCTGCTGGTGATGCTGCGCGTGCTCGGCGACTGCGCACCGGCCGGGCCGGAGCCGCCCGCGGTCACCCCGGTCGAGGCCCGGGTCCTCGCGCTGCTGGCGGGCGGCGCCGGCACGGCGGCCGCCGCCCGCGAACTGGGCCTCAGCAAGGACGGCGTCACCTACCACCTGCGCCGCCTGTCGGCCCGCTGGAACGCCGCCAACCGGACCGAACTCGTCGCCCGCGCCTATGCGTTGGGCGTCCTCAGGCCGGGGGTGTGGCCACCGGAGGCGGGGGTGCCGGAGGGGGGATAGCGCCGGGGGGAGCGGGCCGTCGTCACCGGGTGCGGGTGCACGGGGAGATGTGCTCGCGGGTGCACGGGGGAGATGTCCGCGGACGCACGGGAGAGATGTCCCCGGGTGCACGGCGGAAGGTGTTCGCGCCCGCGCTCTCAGCCGGCCGCCCCGGAACCGGCCACCGGCGCGTCACCCGGCGCCGGCCCGGCCGTCGCCGGGTACGCCGTACCCGCGCCCTCCGGTGCCCCGAAGCGGGCCAGGGTGTGCCAGACCATCTTCAGGTCCTGGAGTGCGTAGCGTCCGCTGCGGGCCGCGTCGCCGAGGACGCGGGGGGTGAGCAGTCCGCGCTCGGCGATGGCCGCGCCGAGGTCGGCGTACTGCGGACCCCGGTAGCCGGCATGGCGGCGCAGTGCGGTGACGGTGAGCCGGTAGCCGGGGTGCCAGACGAGCGGGACGGGCAGGCGCCGGGCCGCCGTCTCCACCGGGGTGCCCCGGTAGCCGGCGTCGAGGACGAGTGCTTCGACGTCTCTGGCCAGCAGGACACCGGCGTGCACATGGCTCTCTATGTAGTCGTCGAGCGGGTCCTGCTCGTCGGCCTCGGCGAGCGTGATCAGCGGCATCGCCGTGGCCACCCCGAAGTGGGCGGGCTCGGCCGCGCTGTCCGGATAGCAGAAGGTGGCCCGCTCGAGGACCGCCCCGGTGAGCCGGAGGTGCGAGGAGCCGAAGCGCGGGGCGGCACCGACCACCTGGCGGCGGAAGTCCAGCGCGCCGTACACCGGGCGCTCGACCGGGGGCGCGTCGTCGTACGCGCCCCCGAAGATCCGGCTCTCCCAGCGCGTCCGGTCGCCGCCCGGGTGCGCGGTGAGGCCGCCGTTGCTGGTGCCCGTGACGTACTGCGAGTGGTACGCGCCGTCCCGGGCGAGCGCCGCCAGGACCGGCACTCCGGTGGACATCCGGTCGGGGTGGAAGTTCAGGGTGATGCGCAGGGCAGGGTCGAGCGGCGGGCCGGACACCCCGGCCGCGACATGGTCCAGCGCCCGCCGGGCGCGCGGCGACAGCTCATCCCGGAAATCCATTGGCCCACCCTCCCCTGGCTACGTACGCTAGTCGTGTACCTAGACCTCCTAGGTACGGTCGGCTACGCAGCCGGTCGATTCTCCGACGCATCCCGAAGGACTCCCCCATGAGACCGCTCACCGAGCAGGACATCCGCAACTCCTTTGTCAACTGCTCGAAGGGTGAGGCCAAGCGGCTGGCGGTCCCGCGCGACCTCGGTGAACGCCCGTGGGACGACCTGGACTTCCTCGGCTGGCGGGATCCGGGCGCGCCCGACCGCAGCTATCTGGTCACCGAGCGGGGCGACCGGCTCGTGGGCGTCACCCTGCGTTCCCAGGCCTCGCAGCGCGGGTTCCTGCACCGCAGCATGTGCTCGGTGTGCCTTACCACGCATCCGCGCGGCGGAGTGACGCTGATGACCGCACGGAAGGCGGGACCGGCGGGCCGCGAGGGCAACTCGGCCGGCCTGTACATGTGCACCGACCTGGCGTGTTCGCTGTACGTACGGGGCCGGAAGATCCCGGAGTCCGGCATCCGGATCGAGGAGAGCCTGACCCTGGAGGAGCAGATCACGCGCGCGAGGGGCAACCTGAACGCGTTCCTGGACAAACTGGACGCCTGAAACCGCGGGGGAACGGGAACAGGCCAAGGGATGCACGTCGTACGGAAGTGGTCCGCGGGGCTGCCGCGTCTGCTGGAGCGTCGCCGGGAGCCGGTGGTCGTCCAGACGCTGCGGTCGGCCACGGCTGCGACGATCGCCTATGTCATCGCCCTGCGGCTGAGCCCCGAGCCGGCGCCCCTCACCGCGCCGCTGACCGCCCTGCTGGTCGTCCAGGTGACCTTCTACGCCACGCTCACCAACGGCATCCGGCGGGTGAACTCGGTGGTGGCCGGCGTGCTGGTCGCCATCGCGTTCAGCGTGCTGGTGGGCCTGACCTGGTGGAGCCTCGCGCTGCTGATCGTGGCCGCGCTGGCGGTCGGGCACCTGGTGCGGGTCGACGAGTACGTCGCCGAGGTGGCGATCAGCGCCATGCTGGTGCTCGGGGTCACCACCGTCGGGTTCACCGCCTGGGCGCGCATCGTGGAGACGCTGATCGGCGCGGTCGTCGGAACGGCCTGCAACCTGCTGCTGCCGCCCCCGGTGTGGGTGGAGGAGGCGGGCCGCTCGATCGAGGACCTGGCCCGCCGGCTGCGGCAGCTGATGCTGCGGATGGGCGAGGAGGCCGGCGGCGGGACCCCGTGGCAGCGGGCGGCCGAGCGGCTGCACGAGGCGCGGCTGCTGGACCAGCACATCGCCCAGGTGGACGCGTCGCTGCGGCAGGCCGAGGACAGCCTGCGGCTCAATCCGCGTGTCAAGGAGGGGCTGCTGCACCGGGTCGTGCTGCGCACCGGCCTCGACACGCTGGAGATCTGCACGGTGGTCCTGCGGGTGCTGGCCCGTTCCTTCACGGATCTGGCGAAGGCCCGCGGGCCGCAGGAGCAGTTCCCGTCCGGGATCGGGCCGACCGTGGGACAGCTGCTGTCCGAGATCGGCGACGCCGTCGTCAGCTTCGCGGTCCTCGTCACCACCCATCTCAGTGACAGCGCCGAGTCGGCGGAGGCGCGTCTGACGGCCGAGCTGCACACGGCGGCCGGGACCCGGGACCGGCTCGCCGAGCTGCTCCAGGAGGAGATCCGCCGGGACTGGGCGAACTGGCAGCTGCTCGGCGCCGTGCTGACCGAGGCGACCCGGATCATCGACGAGCTGAACACCGAGCACCGCACCCGCCGCCTGCTGGAGGAACTGGACCGGGTCTCCCGGGAGACGCGGGCCAAGCTGCCGCGCATGACCCGGCTGCGCGAGCGGCTCGGCGTCCAGGAGGAGCTGTGGCGGAACCGTGCGGGGTTCGGCGGGCGTTCTTGGTGAAAGGGCACGGAGAACACTGCGAGGGGGACGACCGGATGACCGGTGCCGGAGTACGGATCGACGGGAACACGCTGCGACTGCCGGGCGAGGTGGCGGTGCGGTTCATCCGCACGCTGCGGCTGCCCGAGACGGGCACGCATCCACTCCCGCCCGGGCTGGGCGAGTTCCCCCTCCGGCGGGTCGCCGACTACGCCGACCGGGTGCCCGAGCGGTGGCGGGCGCGCGGCGGTGTGATGCTGCCGATGTACCTGCGCGAGGCGATGTGGCTGAGCTTCTCCGGCACGCGGGAGCCGGCCGCGCTCCAGGTCGGCGTCGGCAAGGTGTGCGCGGTGTCCGGCAAGCCCTTCAGCGCCCGCCTGACCCGGGATCCGCAGAACTACGCGGTATTGCCCCGCCAGCCCTGGCTGGACGGTGTGAACTCCGGCAAGGGGAGCGTCCGGCAGTTCGTCGCCGTGCCGCTGGGGCTCGGCGCGACGGTGGAGGGGCAGGTCACCGGCGAGGAGGTGTGGGGCGGGGTGCAGCTCCAGTCGTTCCCGCTGCGGGCGGACCTGCTCGCCGAGTGGCGGCGCCGTGAGCAGGAGAACGCGGAGGCGCGGCGCAGGTCCCTGGCGGCCGGGCCGTCGGGCGGGTACGGCGCGCCGATGACGATGTCCGCGCCGGGAGCGGCGCCCGCACCCGGTGCTCCCGGGGCCGCGGCCCTGGGCCTCGGCGTCGGCGGTTCGATGCGCCAGGAGGTCTACCGGGACGACCGGCCGCTCACCGACTGGTCCGAGGAGCCCGCGGGCCGCGTGTTCGTCCACCTGGTCACGCCGCCCGACTGGCGGCGCATCACCGGCGAGGCACCCCCGCCGTCACCGGTCGACCGGGCGGCGTACACGAGCGCGGGCCTGCCCTGGTACGACTACTACGACACCGGCGCCGAGGACCTGGCCCCGGCCGGCCCCCTCCAGGACGTCAAACCGGTCGGTGACTGGCTCGGGGACGACCTCGACCCCTGGAAGGCGCCGTCCGCCGGACAGGTGAAGCCGCTGAAGGACGCTCCGGGCAAGCCGGTCGAGGACGGCGAGTGGTAGTTCCCGTTGCATTCGTTGCATTGTGTGCAACACCCGTTGCCGTACTTGCCCTTGACGGCCGCCAGGCGCCAAGGTGGCTGACACGACCGGGGCGAGCGACGACCTGAGGTGCGGCATGGACACGCGGGCGCGGGCGGGCGGCGGGCGCTGGAGCAGGCGCCGGTTCGCCGGAGCCGTGGCGGGCACGGCGGCCGTGGTGGTGGTGCCGTCCCCGGCGGCCCCGGCGCCCGGCTCCCCGCCCCGGGCCGCCGCGTCCCCGGCGGCCACGCCGCCCCGTGACGAGTCCGGCCCGCGCCCGCTGTACGTGGGCACCTACACCTCTGTCGACGGCGGCGGCACCGGCATCGGGCTGGCCTCGTACGACCCGGCGACCGGCCGGATCTCCGGTTCCGGCACGCTCACCGGGGTCGCCGACCCCTCGTATCTCGCCGTGCATCCGGACGGGCGCACGCTGTACGCGGTGGACGAGCGGGACGACGGCGGTGTGACGGCCGTACGCCGTGCGGACCGCCGGATCCTCAGCACCCGGAGCGCGGGCGGCGCGGGCCCCTGCCATCTGTCGGTGCATCCCTCCGGGCGCTGGCTGCTGAGCGCCGATTACGGCTCGGGCTCTGTCGCCGTGCATCCGATCGACGCCTCCGGCGCCCTCGGCGAGCGCACCGATCTGGTCACGCACACCTCCCCGGCTCCCGGGCCGGGTCAACAGGGGCCGCACGCCCACCAGTTCATCACCGCTCCGGACGGCGGCCATGTCCTCGCGGTCGACCTCGGCACCGACACCGTCTACACCTACCGCCTGGACGGGGCGAAGGGCACGCTCACGGAGGTGGCGCAGGCGCACACCCGGCCCGGGGCGGGCCCGCGTCATCTGGCCTTCCATCCCGGCGGGCGGTACGCGTATCTGGCCAACGAGGTGGACGACACGGCGGCCGTCTGCGCCTACGACCCCGCGTCCGGGCGCCTGACGATCGGCGCACCGCAGTCCACGGGCTCGGCCGGCGGCACGACCAACTACCCGGCGCAGTTCGTGGTGACGGCGGACGGCCGGTACGCGTTCCTGGCCAACCGGGGTGACAACAGCCTCGCGCGGTACGCGGTCGAGGCCGGCGGATCCCGGCTGCGGCTGCTCGGCACGGTGCCGGTGGGCGGGGACTTCCCGCGGCAGATCGCTCTCTCGCCGGACGGCGCCCTGCTGTTCGCGGCGAACCAGCGCTCGGGTACGGTCACCGTCTTCCACGTCGACGCCTCGACCGGCGAACTGGCGTCGGCGGGCGAGCCGTTCGCCTCACCCGTCGCCGTCTGCGCGCTGCTGCTGTAGGGCCCGGGGGCAGCCGGCGGCGCCCGCCTGGGCGAGCAGGGCGTGCATGCGCTCGGTGAGCTGGGCGACGTCGTCGGCGGGGGTGTGGAAGGGCAGGCGTACGTCGCCGTGGGCGCGGGTGCGCTCGATGCGCAGGGTCAGTCCGTGCCGGTCGACGGCGAGGGGCAGCACGCGGGTCGCGGTGTGCAGGCTCTCGGGGCGCACGAGGCGGGTGAGGCGCTCGACGGCGTCCGGGTGGGCCTCGGCGAGGTGGGTCAGCAGCCGGGCCTCGGCGGTGGCGAGGGGGTCGGGCCGGGCGGCGGCGAACTCGTCGAGGCCGACGACGACGGCCCCGGAGGACTGCCGCAGCACCACCCGGGTGGGCCGGAACAGCAACTCACCGGCGTCCGCGGCGAACCAGCCGGCGAGGTGGAGCCGGGCCCGGATCCGGCCCCGCACGGGTACGGGGGCGACGTCGGCGAACTCCAGGACGGCGGACGGCTCCTGGCGCGGGGCGCAGACGGCCGCGGTGAGCAGGGCGCTGTCGTCGGGCACCGCGAGCCGCACCGCGCCGTCCTCGGTCACGGTGTGCGCGCCGACGTACTCCTCGCGGGCGCCGTCCGCGGTCACCGCGCACGACCACGCGACGGCGAGCACCGACCGCGCACGCTCCGCCGCGCCGGGTGCGGCCGTCCAGTCCTGCGTGTCACCCATCCCGAACCTCCTTAGGTAAGCCTTGCCTAACCTATCGGAGATCGGGGCGCACGCCAACCACGCCCCGCACCGGACGGCTACGCGATGGCGCCCAGCAGCGCCCGGGCGCACAGATCGCGCACCTGCTCCTGGCTCAACTCCCCTTCGCGCAGCCACTCCAGGCACACGGCCGTGGTGAAGGCGAGCCAGCCGCGCACGGCCAGCCGCACCTGCGGCGAGGTCTCGAGCACGGGCCCGAACTCGGGGTCGGCGGCCAGCGCGGCGAGGATCTGCTTCTCCTGGGCGGCCAGCGCCCGTTGATAGACCCGGCGCACGGCCCGGTCGCCGGCCGCGTCGGCACGGTGGAAGGCGCGGAAGCCATGGGCGTGGGCCCGGACATAGCCGAGGTAGGTGTCGAGGCCGGCACCGAGCTGCTCGCGCACCGGCACGCCCGGGACGGCCGCCGTCATCCGCAGCATCCGCTCGCTCTCGCGCTCCACGACCGCCGCGAAGAAGTCCCGCTTGGTCGGGAAGTAGTGGTACAGCAGCCCGCGGGAGACCCCGGCGATCTCGGCCACCTGCTCGATCCACACCTCGTCGTAGGGGCTCTCCGAGAACAGTCTGGCGCCGACCGACAGCAGCTGCTCACGGCGCTCCCCGGTGCTGAGTCGGCGCCGGGCTCGCTCCCCCTGGTTCGCGGGCATGCCCTCACTTTACTGGACACGGGTTCAACAAGTCTTGACGCCGGTTCGAGGGGCGGATCACACTGGGAGCGGTTATTGAACCCACGTACAACAGGTGCGCGGTACAGGCTCAACGGTCCGCTGGATCAAGGGAGATCGGCGTCATGGCGGAGACGACTCGGATGCCGCAGACCACGCAAACCACCCGGACCGGCCCGCCGAAGGGTTTCCGCAGTGCCGAGCCGGGCTGGCCGGAACTGGACCGCATCCCGCATCCGCCACACCGGGTGCCGCTGCTCGGCGATGTGCTCGGGGTGAACCGGCGCAAGCCCGTACAGGAGTCCATGCGCCTCGCGCGCGAGCTGGGCCCGATCTTCCGGCGCGGGGCGTTCGGCAAGGAGTTCGTGTTCGTCTGGGGAGCGCCGCTCGCCGCCGACCTCGCCGACGAGTCCCGGTTCGCCAAGCACGTCGGGCTCGGGGTGGCCAATCTGCGGCCGGTCGCCGGGGACGGGCTGTTCACCGCCTACAACCACGAGCCCAACTGGCAGCTGGCGCACGACGTCCTGGCGCCCGGCTTCAGCCGGGAGGCCATGGAGGGGTACCACGGGATGATGCTGGCGGTCGCCGAGCGGCTGACCGGCCACTGGGACCGTGAGGCGGCGGCCGGGCGCACGGTGGACGTGCCCGGAGACATGACCAAGCTGACCCTTGAGACGATCGCGCGCACGGGGTTCGGGCACGACTTCGGCTCCTTCGAGCGGGACCGGCCGCACCCCTTCGTCACCGCGATGGTCGGCACCCTCACCTACGCCCAGCGCCTGAACAGCGTGCCCGCACCGCTCGCCCCGCTGATGCTGCGCGCCGCCGCCCGGCGCAACGCGGCCGACATGGCCCACCTCAACCGCACGGTCGACGACCTGGTCGCGGCCCGGCGCCGCTCCGGCCGCGGCGAGGGCGACCTGCTGGACCGGATGCTGGAGACGGCGCATCCGCGGACCGGCGAGAGGCTGTCGGCCGAGAACGTCCGCAGGCAGGTGATCACGTTCCTGGTGGCGGGCCACGAGACCACCTCGGGTGCGCTCTCCTTCGCGCTGTACTACCTCGCCCGGCACCCCGAGGTCGCCGCCCGGGCCCGCGCCGAGGTGGACCGCGTCTGGGGCGACACGGAGCGGCCCGGCTACGACCAGGTCGCCAAGCTGCGCTACGTCCGCCGGGTGCTGGACGAGTCGCTGCGGCTGTGGCCGACCGCACCGGCCTTCGCCCGCGAGGCCGTGCGGGACACGGTGCTCGCCGGCGACCATCCGATGCGCCGGGGCGCGTGGGCGCTGGTCCTGACACCGATGCTGCACCGCGATCCGGACGTGTGGGGCGAGGACGCCGAGCGGTTCGACCCGGACCGCTTCGACGCGGGAGCCGTAAGGGCCCGCCCGCCGCACACCTTCAAGCCGTTCGGGACCGGGGCGCGGGCCTGCATCGGCCGCCAGTTCGCCCTGCACGAGGCGACTTTGGTCCTCGGCCTGCTGCTGCGCCGCTACGACCTGAAGCCCGACCCCGCCTACCGGCTGAGGGTCACTGAGCGGCTGACACTGATGCCGGAGGGACTGAGGCTGGGGCTGGAAAAGCACCCCGAAGGGGCGCGGGGTGCTGCGCGGGCGACCAGGACGGCGCAGCAGCCGGACGACGACACATCGCGGCACTCACCCCTTGGCTGCCCAGTGCACCGGCCGGCTGACTGACCGCGGCAGCCGGGTACCGGCGCTGCCCCGCGCGGCGTTGAGCTGCGGCTGGGTGAGGAAGAACGCGCCGGTGAGGTCCGCGTCGCTCAGGTCGGCGTCACGCAGGTCCGCGCCGATCATGTCCGCGTCGCGCAGATCCGCGCCGGTGAGGTCGGCGGCGATGAGATACGCGCCGCGCAGGCTCGCCCAGCGCAGATCGGCACCGCGCAGCCGGGCCCCGATGAGATCCGCGCCCCGCCGGTCCTTCCCGCCCCCCTTTCCCTTCTTGCCACCCTTGTTGCCCTTGCCCCCCTTGCCGCCGTTGCCGCCGTTGCTCTCGGCGACGCCGGCCCGGGCCAGTTCGCTGGTGCGCAGCAGGAGGACGTTGACCTGCTGCCGGTGCGCGGCCACGTCCAGCGCGGCCAGTTCCGCGGGGCTCTGCCGGGTCAGTAGCCCGGTCTCCTCCAGCGCGCGCCGCAGCTCGGCGTGGACCGGCCGGGCGGCGGGCAGGCCGAGCGCCTCGGTCAGGTACCACAGCAGCTCGTGCAGCTGCCGTACGACCGGGAACACCTCGGACATCCGCCGGGCGTGATCCTTGGACCCGGTCCGCCAGTCCTGCCCGCCGAAGGTGAGCTGCGAGACCTTCTGGCCGGCACCGAAGCAGTCGTAGACCGTGCAGCCGGTGAAGCCCTTCGTCCGCAGATCCGCGTGGATCCCGCAGCGGTGGTCGCCCCTCAGGTTCGGACAGGGCTTGCCGGCGGGCTTGTTCAGCGCGAAGTCGGCGGACGCGGCGAAGGGCAGGGCGACACAGCACAGCCCGAAGCACTGGGCGCAGTCGCCGCGCAGGTCGGAGAGGTCGGCTATCTGTTCCGGCATGGCCGCCAGCCTACTGACCTGCGACAGCGCCCGGGAATGAGGAGGGCACGGGGCGGCCGCGGCGGGCGGCGGTGGTCCGCGTGGTCAGGAGGTCCCGGGCGTGCGTCTCGGCGTCCTGACCGGTCGACGCCTCGATGCGGGTGCGGTGTCTGCGCGCAGCCGCCTCACACCTCGTCCCGGGTGAGCGCCAGCAGCCGGTCCAGTACCCGCGGAGCACCGGCGCGCAGCCCGTCGTGCTCGAACTCGTCGGTGACCCAGGTACGCAGACCGCGGACGGCACGCGCGGTCTCCAGGGCGTGAGCGGTGTCGACGTACATGTCGTCGTGGTAGACCGCCGCGGCGACCGGCACCTCGTTGGCGGCGAGGCGGGCGGGTTCGTACAGCGGTTCCCAGTCGGTGCGGGCGGCGAGCAGTGCGGCCGTGTCGCGCAGGGGGCGCAGGGCGGGGTCGGTGTCGAACATCCAGGGGTGGACCGTCTCACCGGTGAAGAGCACCGGGGTGTCACCCGCGAGCGCCTTCGCCGCGTCGAACTGCGGGAACTCGGCGCGGATCCGCTCGGCGGCCCAGGCGGTGGGGCGGGCGCCCTGGCCGTAGATCGACTCGTGGACGAGCGCGTACAGCGGGTACTGGGCGTGCGACAGCAGGCTCTGGGCCTGCTCCTGGAAGGCGTCCGACAGCTCCTGGCCGGCCGGGGTGCGCACGAAGGCGTCCTCCAGGAGGTGGTGCAGCCGATGGCTGCCGTCGCTCGCGCCGAGCATCCGGCCGAGGGACTGGAAGGCCTCGGCGGTGAACCGGTAGCCGTTCGGGAGGACCACGTCGTGGGACAGCAGGTGGTCGGCGATCCGGCGGGCCCGGTCCACGTCCTGGGGGTAGCGGGCGTAGTGCGCGGTGACCTTGCGTTCGATGCGCGGGTAGGCGGCGCGGTAGACGTCGTCGGCGTGGGCGTGCAGGGAGGGCAGGCCTCCGGTGATCACGGCGGTGGCGAGGCCCTCGGGGGCGAGGGAGAGGTACGAGACCGTGCAGAAGCCGCCGAAGCTCTGGCCGAGTACGGTCCAGGGGGCGCCGCCGGTGACCTCGGGGCGGATGGCCTCGCAGTCCCGGACGATGGAGTCGGCGCGGAAGCGGGCGAGGTAGGCGGCCTGCTCGGCGGGGCCGCCGCGCAGCGGGAGGGTCTGCCGGGTGGCGGGCGTGGAGCTGCCGGTGCCGCGCTGGTCGAGCAGCAGCACGCGGTACTCCTTCAGCGCCCGGTCGAGCCAGGACTGACGCCCGACGAAACGATTCGCCCCGAAGCCGGGGCCGCCCTGGAGATACAGCAGCCAGGGCAGGTCCTGCCGCGCCTTGTCGCTCGCGACCACCTCGCGGGCGTACAGCTCGATGGTCTCGCCGCCCGGGTCGGCGTGGTCGAGGGGCACGGTGAAGCGGCGGTCGGTGAGGACGGCACCAGGCTGGCGGTAGCTGAGGCTCAACGGGGCTCCCGGGGCGGACGGGTCGGATGTGACCCAGTTCAGCACATGAGCGGCCGTCGGCCGACCCCGGGGATCATGGTTTTTTACTGAACTTCCGGTCAGCGTGCGGCAAGGCTGGAGCGGCGCACCACCAGCTCCGGCTGGAGCACCACCCGGCGGTGCTCGTGCGTCTGCCCGCCCTCGCCCTGCTCGGTCTCCTCGAGGAGCAGTTCGGCGGCGAGCGCGCCCATGGTGACGGCCGGCTGCCGTACGGAGGTGAGCGGTACGGCGGCCGCCGCCGCGAACTCGATGTCGTCGTAGCCGACGATCGCCAGGTCGTCCGGGACTCTCACGCCCGCCGCGTACATGGCCTGCAGGACGCCGAGGGCGAGCAGGTCGTTGGCGCAGAACACGGCGGTGGGGCGGTCGGCGAGGCCCAGCAGGCGGGCGCCCGCGTCCCGGCCTGCGGCGACGTCGAGGCGCTCGGTGGGCAGCTCGCGCAGCACGTCCGGCCCGAGCCCCGCCTCGGCGAGCGCGTTCAGCGCGCCGGTACGGCGGTCGCGGACCTGGTTGAGGCCGGGCGGTCCGCTGACGTAGGCGATCGAGCGGTGGCCCGCGTCCGCCAGGTGGCGCACCGCGAGGGCGCCGCCGGCGACGTCGTCCACGGAGACGGAGCACTCGGTGGTGCCCTCGGCGACCCTGTCGACCAGGACGAACGGAATGCCGTGCCGGCGGAAGGTCTCGATGTTGCGGCCGGTGGCGTCGGCCGGGGTCAGCAGCACGCCGCGCACCCGCTGCTCGGCGAACAGGGACAGGTACTCGGCCTCCTCGGCGGCGTTCTGCGCGCTGTTGCAGACCATCACGCCGAGCCCCGCCTCCCGGGCGGCCCGCTCGGCGCCGCGCGCCACGTCCACGAAGAAGGGGTTGCCCATGTCGAGCACGAGCAGGCCCATGATCCGGCTGCGGCCCGCCCGCAGCTGGCGCGCGGACTCGCTGCGGACGTAGCCGAGCCGGTCGATCGCGGACTGCACCCGGGCTCGGGTCTCACTGGCGACGGTGTCCGGGCGGTTGATGACGTTCGACACCGTGCCCACCGACACTCCGGCGGCGCGGGCGACGTCCTTGATACCCACCGACTGGGTCATCGGGCGAGGACCTCCAGGGACGAGAACGGGACGGCGGGCGGTCCTTCACAGTACCGTCATGCCGGCAGGGCGAAGTCGGCCACGTACAGGGGCGAGGGCGTCGTACCGGTGGACTTCTCCTGGTACATGAACGACAGGACGCCGTCCGAGCGGGCCCGCGTCCCGTCGATCACCACCTCGCCGAAGGCGTTCAGGCCGCCGCCGTCGTACAGGAGTGTCCAGTCGGTGTGGCCGGAGGCCTTCGAGGCGGCGGCGACACGGCCGAACGGAAGGACCGCGTAGGCGTTGTCGTACCGGTCGAGGACGAGCCCGGTGCGCTGGCTGGAGTTCAGCGGGACGGGGATCTCGGTCTTGTGCCAGCTGCCGGAGGCGTTCTTGCGCAGGTGGAAGGCGCGTCCGTGGGCGACGCGGTCGGCGGCGTAGTCGGTGGTGCACTGCCCGAAGCGGCCCGGTACGTAGCTGATGATCGCGTGCGGCAGGCCGGCGGAGTCGGTGGCCTGGCTCTCCTGGTTCATCAGCGCGTGGCCGGGTCCGAGCCGGTCCACGACCAGGCCGGGGCCGGTGACGGCGACGGTGTCCCGGCCGCCGGTGGTGCCGACGACCGCACCGGCGTCGTTGCGCCAGGTCCGGCCGCGGTCGTCGGAACGGACGTACCCCGTGTCGTGATTGGTCAGAGCGCCACCGCCGCACATGACGGCGGCGTTCTGCTCGCGCCAGGTGAACAGGGCGTGCAGCCGGCCGTGGACGTCGTAGTCGATGCCGTGCAGATACATGTTCCGGGCGGTGCTGGAGCCGTGCGCGCTGGTGTAGGTACCGGTGGAGCCGGTCCACTCCCCCAGCGCGGTCCAGCCCGAACGGCCGTACTCGGCAAGGGCGTTGCGGCCGTCACCGGAGATGCCGGCGCGGTAGCAGAGCTGGAGCCCGCCCTCGGGTGTCGCGATGAACTGCGGATAGGTGAACCGCGCGGTGAGGGCGAGTCCGTCGAGGCTGGTCCGTACGGGGCCGAAGACGGACGGCGTCCAGGGCATGGCCGCGGGGCGGTCGAGCAGCCCGGCGACGGACTTCACGTAGCTGAAACCGTCGCTGTGCGCGTCCATGACCACGTGCAGCCGGCCGTCGGCCCGCGAGAAGCCCATGGAGATCACGTTGTGCGAGTCGTCGCTCTTGAGCCGGTGCCCGAGGGCGAGGGCGGACCAGTGGCCGGTGCCCGGTGTGCGGCGTGCGACGGTCGCGCTGCGGTCGGCGGAGTACCAGGCCGCGTACTGCCGGCCCCCGTAGGTGAACAGGCCGTTCTTCTGGAAGGAGTTGTTGTTGACGAGGCCGTCGTACGACACGAAGTACAGGGCCCGGGGGTCCAGGAGGGTGCGGCCGAGGGGGGTGATCCGGGGCGCCGCGGGCCTGCTTGCGGCGGCGGTCATGACAGGTGGAACACCTCCGTCAGCGGCTTCATCGCCGCGTCGGGCCGGGCGCCGTCCAGCGACTCGAAGAACGGCGCCATGTCCGCCTGCCAGCGGGCGTTGACGCCGGTGGCCGCCATGCCGGCCCGGGCGGCGGCGAAGTCCTCCGTCTCCAGGTAGCCGACGAGCAGGCCGTCCTCGCGCAGGAACAGCGAGTAGTTGCGCCAGCCGGTCGCCCTCAGGGCGTCGAGCATCTCCGGCCAGACGGCGGCATGCCGCTCCCGGTACTCGTCGAGCCGGTCCGCCCGGACCTTCAGCAGGAAGCACACACGCTGCATCAACAGCCCTCCCTCCGCTAGAAGTTGAACTGGTCGACGTTCTTCGCGTCGAACACGGTCGGCTTGCCCAGGTTGATCACGCCGTCCTCGCCGATCGTGTACGTCGTCCCGTCCGCCTGGAAGGTCTCGCCCGCCTTGCCGGTGATCTGCCCCGAGGCCAGCGCGACCGTGGTCCGCGCGGCCAGGTCCCCGAGCCTCGCCGGGTCCCACAGCTCGAAGGCGTCGACGGTGCCGTTCTTGACGTACGTGCGCATGTCGTTCGGCGTACCGAGACCGGTCAGCTTGACCTTGCCCTTGTACTTGGAACCGGACAGGTACTGGGCGGCGGCCTTGATGCCGACGGTGGTCGGGGAGATGATCCCCTTCAGGTCCGGGTGCTCCTGGAGCAGGCCCTGGGTCTGCTGGAAGGACTGCTGGGCGTCGTCGTTCCCGTAGGCGATCTTGACGAGCTTGACGTTCTTGTACTTGGGGTCCTTCAGCTCGTCCTTCATGTACCCGATCCAGGTGTTCTGGTTGGTCGCGGTCTGCGCGGCCGACAGGATCGCGATCTCGCCCTTGTACCCGATCTGCTGCGCGAGCAACCGCACCTCGGTACGGCCCAGGTCCTCCGCGGACGCCTGCGAGACGAAGGCGTTGCGGCAGCCGGGACTGGTGTCGGAGTCGTAGGTGACGACCTTGATGCCGTTCTTCATCGCCTGCTTCAGCGCGGTGCACAGCGCCCCCGGGTCCTGCGCGGACACGGCGATCCCGTTCACCTGCTGCTGGGTGAGCGTATTGACGTAACTCACCTGGCCCGCGGTGTCGGTGGCGCTGGAGGGGCCCACCTCCTTGTACTTCGACCCGAGTTCGGTGAGCGCCTTCTCGCCGCCCTGGTCGGCGGTGGTGAAGTAGGGGTTGTTCACCTGCTTGGGCAGAAAGCCGACCGTGAGCCCCTTCTTGGTGGCGGCGTGCGGATCGGCCTTGCCGGCGGTGGCGGCCGAGTTGTTGTCGCTGCTGTCGTTCTTGACGTCGTTCTTGGTGGTGCCGCCGCAGGCGGTGAGGGCGAGCGCGAGGGAGGTGCCGGCGGCGAGGGCGGCACAGGCACGGCGGAGGGATGGCTTGCGCATGGCGGAGGGTCCTTTGCGAAGGAGGTGACGGGCTACGAGGCCGGAGCCGAGGCAGGCGTTCGACGGAGAGCACCAGTTGCGTGCCGGCTCGGGGTGACGGGCTACGAGGCCGGAGCCGAGGCGGCGGTGCGGCGCGCCCTCACGGCGGAGATCTGACGTGCGACCCGGGGGCCGAGCACGGAGACGACCAGCAGCACACCGGTGACGACGATCTGGGACTGCGCGGAGACGTTCAGCAGACTCATCACGTTCTGCAGCGCACCCAGCAGGAACACCCCGGCGATCGCACCGCCCAGTGTCCCCTTGCCGCCGTCGAAGTCGATCCCGCCGAGCAGCACGGCGGCCACGACGGAGAGTTCGAGTCCGGTGGCGTTGTCGTACCGGGCGCTGGCGTAGTGCAGCGCCCAGAAGACACCGGTGAGCGCCGACATGAACCCGGTGACGACGAACAGGATCAGCTTGGTCCGCTTCACCCGGATCCCGGCGAAGCGCGCCGCTTCCTCGTTCGCGCCGACGGCGAACAGCGACCGGCCGAACGGGGTGGCGTGCAGGACGACCACGGCGACGGCGAACAGCACCAGGAAGGGCCAGAACGCCTGCGGCAGGAAGGTGTTGCCGAGCCGGCCGGAGGCGAAGTCCAGGTACTGGGAGGGGAAGTCGGTGACCGCGTCGGAGCCGAGCACGATCTGGGCGACGCCCCGGTAGGCGGCGAGGGTGCCGATGGTGACGGCGAGGGACGGCAGGCCGAGCCGGGTGACGAGCAGGCCGTTGACCAGCCCGCACACCACGCCGAGCAGCAGGCACAGCGGGATGATCGTCTCGATGGCCATGCCCTCGTTCCAGAGCTTGCCCATCACCGCCCCGGACAGCCCGGCCGTGGACGCCACCGACAGGTCGATCTCGCCGCAGACCACGAGCAGGGTCATCGGCAGCGCGATCAGCGCGATCGGCAGGGTGTTGCCGATCAGGAACGACAGGTTCAGCGCGTTTGCGAAACCGTCCACGCAGCCGGACGACAGCAGCAACAGGACGACGAGCAGTGCGCCGACGACCGTGTCCCAGCGGACGGCGCGGGTCAGTGACTCAGGCACCGGCGTTCTCCTTCGGCAGGGCGGTCTTGTGCCGGTCCGGCTTCTTCTTCAGGGCGGCGGCCACGCGTACCGCGACGATCCGGTCGACGGCGATCGCGAGGAGCAGCAGGACGCCGTTGATGGCGAGCACCCACACGGAGCTGACGCCGAGCGCGGGCAGCACGCTGTTGACGGAGGTGAGCAGGAGGGCGCCGAGGGCCGCGCCGTAGACGCTGCCCGAGCCGCCGGTGAAGACGACACCGCCGACCACGACCGCGCTGACGACGGTGAGTTCGTAGCCGTTTCCGGTGCCGGAGTCGACGTTGCCGAACCGGGCCAGGTACATGGCCCCGGCGAGTCCGGCGAGCGCACCGCAGAAGGTGTAGGCGGCCAGGATCCGCCTGCGCACCGGGATGCCGGCCAGCCGGGCGGCCTCGGGGTTGGAGCCGAGGGCGTACAACTCCCGTCCGCCGCCGAAGTGTTTGAGGTAGTAGGCGGTGGCGACGAGGACCACGAGGGCGATGACGGCGAGCCAGGGGATCGCCAGGACGCCGCCGGAGCCGAAGTCGACGAATCCGCCGGGCAGGCCGGCCGCCGTGATCTGGCGGGAGCCGACCCAGATGGAGTCGACGCCGCGGATGATGTACAGGGTGCCGAGCGTGACGACCAGTGCGGGCACCTGGCCGAGGCTGACCAGCAGCCCGTTGAGCAGCCCGAGGCCGATGCCGAGCAGCACCGCGAGGAGGATCGCGACGACGGCGTTCCCGCCGCCCTGGAGGTAGGTGCCGGCGGCGAAGGCGGTGATGCCCAGGGTGGAGCCGACGGACAGATCGACGTTTCGGGTGATGACGACGAGGGACTGGCCGGTGGCGACCAGCACCAGGATCGTGGCGTTCAGCAGCAGGTCCTTGATGCCCTGCTGGGACAGGAACTGGCTGTTGCCGGCCTGGGTGAGCGCGATCATCACCAGGAAGACGACGAGGATGGCGAGTTCGCGCATCCTGAAGACGCGGTCGACCAGCCTGGTCCCGCCGGACCGGCGGTCCTCGGCGACGGGGGTCCGGTCAGGAGTGGTGACCGTCATGCGGCCCTCCCGGTGGCTGCGGCCATCACGGTCTCCTCGGTGGCTTCGGCGCGGGGGATCTCGGCGGTGATCCGGCCCTCGTGCATCACCAGCACCCGGTCGGCCATGCCGAGGATCTCGGGCAGGTCCGAGGAGATCATCAGCACCGCCACCCCGTCGGCGGCGAGCTGGGACAGCAGCCGGTGCACCTCCGCCTTGGTGCCGACGTCGATCCCGCGCGTCGGCTCGTCCACGATGAGCACCTTCGGGCCGGTGGACAGCCATTTGGCGAGGACGACCTTCTGCTGGTTGCCGCCCGAGAGGGTGGCGACGGCGTCGGCGATCCGGGCGTACTTCACCTGGAGCTTCACCGCCCAGTCCAGGGACCGGCTGCGTTCGGCGCCCCGGTCCACCAGCCCGGCCTTCACGGTCGTACGCAGCCCGGTCAGGGCGATGTTCCGCTCGATGGACATGTCCATCACCAGGCCTTGGGCGCGGCGGTCCTCGGGGACGAGGGCCAGGCCCGCGGCCATCGCCGTGGAGGGCGCGCCGCCGGTGAGCCGGCACCCGTCGATCTCGACCTCGCCCGCGTCCCACCGGTCGACGCCGAACACGGCGCGGGCCACCTCGCTGCGGCCGGCGCCCACCAGCCCGGCAAGACCGACGATCTCACCGCGCCGCACCTCGAAGGAGACGTCGGTGAAGACGCCCTCGCGGGTCAGCCTCCGTACGCTGAGCGCGACTTGGCCGGGCCTCACCTCCTGCTTGGGGTACAGCTCGTCCAGGTCGCGGCCGACCATCCGGCGGACCAGGTCGTCCTCGGTCATGCCCTCGAGGAGCTCGCCGGCGATCCGGGCGCCGTCCCGCAGGGTGGTCACCCGGTGGCAGATCCGGAAGATCTCCTCCAGGCGGTGGGAGATGAACAGCACGGCGGCGCCCTGCTCGCTCAGGGTGCGCACGACCCCGAAGAGCCGGGCGACCTCGCTGCCGGTCAGGGCGGCCGTCGGCTCGTCCATGATCAGGACCCGGGCGTCGAAGGAGAGGGCCTTGGCGATCTCCACGATCTGCTGGTCGGCGATCGACAGCCCCCGGGCGGGCCGGGCGGGGTCGAGGTCGACGCCGAGCCGTTTCATCAGGGCGACCGTGGCCGCGCGGGTGGCCTTGTGGTCGATGCGGCCGAGGGCCCGCCGGGGCTGGCGGCCCATGTAGATGTTCTCGGCGATGGACAGGTCGGGAAAGAGCGTGGGCTCCTGGTAGATGACGGCGATCCCGGCGTCGCGGGCGTCGCCGGGGCCGTGGAAGACGACGGGCCCGCCGTCGAGCAGTACCTGGCCGGTGTCCGGCCGGTGCACCCCGGCGAGGGTCTTGATCAGCGTCGACTTGCCCGCGCCGTTCTCGCCGGCAAGGGCATGCACCTCGCCGGGCAGCAGCTCCAGGGAGACGTCCCTGAGAGCGCGTACGGCACCGAAGGACTTGGAGACGCCCTTCAGCGCCAGCACCGGCGCCTGTCCCGTGTCGGGCGGGTGGGTCATGTCAGGCTCCTCGACGACACCGGCGGAACGGCCGCGAGGCCGCCACGGCGCCGTGAAAGGTTTCAACTGGATTGCCGGGACCGTAGACACCGCAGCCATGGCACGTCAATGGGTCCGTATCGAAAAAGTTTCGATAGCTCAAGGTCACAGCGGGATCACGGAAAGCCGGGTCGGTCGGAGTGGTTGACACCCCCGCGAAGGGCCCTTAGCTTGCGGTTCCTGAATCGTTTCACATCGTTTCTCGTCGTTTCACATCGGTTCTCGTCGTATCCCATGCATCGCCGTTCCGCCGTTCCGGCCGACACACCACCAGGAGCCCTGCAGTGACCGACCTCGCCGCGGTGAAGGCCGCGCTCAAGACCCAGGCCGTCGAGACGCCGTCGTGGGCGTACGGGAACTCGGGCACCCGCTTCAAGGTGTTCGCCCAGGCCGGCGTGCCCCGCGATCCGTGGGAGAAGCTCCAGGACGCGGCGAAGGTGCACGAGTTCACCGGTGTCGCCCCGACCGTCGCCCTGCACATTCCCTGGGACAGCGTCGAGGGCCCCGACGGATACGCGGAGCTGGCGAAGTACGCCGAGGAGCGCGGGCTGCGGCTGGGCGCGATCAACTCCAACACCTTCCAGGACGACGCCTACAAGCTGGGCAGCATCTGTCATCCGGACGCGGCCGTGCGGCGCAAGGCGGTCGGGCATCTGCTGGAGTGCGTCGACATCATGGACGCGACCGGGTCCCGGGACCTGAAGCTGTGGTTCGCCGACGGCACCAACTATCCCGGGCAGGACGACATCCGCGCCCGGCAGGACCGGCTCGCCGAGGGGCTGGCCGAGGTGTACGAGCGGCTCGGCGAGGGACATCGGATGCTGCTGGAGTACAAGCTCTTCGAGCCGTCGTTCTACACGACCGACGTGCCGGACTGGGGAACCGCCTACGCGCACTGTCTCAAGCTCGGCGACAAGGCCCGGGTGGTCGTCGACACCGGGCACCACGCTCCGGGGACCAACATCGAGTTCATCGTGGCGACGCTGCTGCGGGAGGGGAAGCTCGGCGGGTTCGACTTCAACTCCCGGTTCTACGCCGACGACGATCTGATGGTGGGGGCGGCCGATCCGTTCCAGCTGTTCCGGATCATGTGCGAGGTGCTGCGCGGGGGCGGGTTCCCGGCCGACGTCGCGTTCATGCTCGATCAGTGTCACAACATCGAGGCGAAGATTCCGGCGATCATCCGCTCGGTGATGAATGTCCAGGAGGCCACGGGCAAGGCACTGCTCGTCGACTGGCCGGCGTTGGCCGAGGCGCAGGCTGCGGGGGATGTGCTGGGCGCGAATGCCGTGTTGATGGACGCGTACGGCACGGATGTGCGGCCGTTGCTGCGTGAGGTGCGGGAGGAGATGGGGCTGGACCCGGATCCGCTTGCCGCGTACGCCCGGTCCGGGTGGGCCGAGAGGATCGTCGCCGAGCGCGTCGGGGGGCAGCAGGCCGGCTGGGGGGCGTGATGCGTCCTTCTGGTGAGCGCCGTTGCGGAGTGCGGGTTCGTCGTGGTTTCCCGCGCAGCTCCCCGCGCCCCTGTATGTCCCCCTCCCTCCTGGAAAAGGAACCGCACTCATGACCACCAACCCCCAAGCCGCCGCTCTCCTCTCCCGCTCCCACCGCCTCGGCTCCGACCCCCGTAACACCAACTACGCCGGCGGCAACGCCTCCGCGAAGGGCGTCGAAACCGATCCGGTGACCGGTGGTGACGTCGAGCTGATGTGGGTCAAGGGGTCGGGCGGTGATCTGGGCACCCTCACCGAATCCGGCCTGGCCGTACTGCGGCTGGACCGGCTGCGGGCGCTTGCCGATGTCTATCCCGGGGTCGAACGGGAGGACGAGATGGTCGCCGCGTTCGACTACTGCCTGCACGGCAGGGGCGGGGCGGCACCGTCCATCGACACCGCGATGCACGCGCTGGTGGACGCCCCGCACGTCGATCATCTGCATCCGGACTCCGGTATCGCGCTCGCCTGTGCGGCCGACGGGGAGAAGCTGACCGCCGAGTGTTTCGGGGACCGCGTGGTGTGGGTGCCGTGGCGGCGGCCCGGGTTCCAGCTGGGGCTCGACATCGCCGCGCTCAAGGCCGCCCACCCGCAGGCCGTCGGATGCGTCCTCGGCGGACACGGCATCACCGCCTGGGGCGACAGCTCCGAGGAGTGCGAGCGCAATTCGCTGCACATCATCCGCACGGCCGAGGAGTTCCTCGCCGAGCGCGGGAAGGCGGAGCCCTTCGGGCCCGCCATCGAGGGGTACGCGGCGCTGCCCGCGGCCGAGCGGCGGGAGCGGGCGGCGGCGCTCGCGCCGTACGTGCGCGCCCTCGCCTCCCGGGACAAGGCTCAGGTCGGGCACTTCGACGACTGCGACGTCGTCCTGGACTTCCTCGCCCGCGCCGGACATCCCCGGCTGGCCGCGCTCGGCACCTCCTGCCCCGATCACTTCCTGCGGACGAAGATACGGCCGCTGGTGCTCGACCTGCCCCCGGCCGCTCCCCTCGAGGACGCCGTCGCCCGGCTGAAGGAGCTGCACGCCGCGTACCGGGAGGAGTACGCCGCCTATTACGCGCGCCACGCCCGGCCCGGCTCCCCCGCGATGCGCGGTGCCGATCCGGCGATCGTGCTGATCCCCGGCGTGGGGATGTTCTCCTTCGGCAAGGACAAGCAGACCGCCCGGGTGGCCGGTGAGTTCTACGTCAACGCCATCAACGTGATGCGGGGCGCGGAGGCGGTTTCCACGTATGCGCCGATCGAGGAGGCCGAGAAGTTCCGGATCGAGTACTGGGCGCTGGAGGAGGCCAAGCTGCAGCGGATGCCGCCGCCGAGGCCCCTGGCGACCCGGGTGGCGCTGGTGACGGGGGCCGGCAGCGGGATCGGGAAGGCCGTCGCGCACCGGCTCGCGGCCGAGGGGGCGTGTGTCGTGGTCGCCGACCTCGATGCCGACCGTGCCGCGGCCGTCGCCGAGGAGCTGGGCGGGTCCGACAAGGCCGTCGCCGTCACCGTGGACGTCACCGACGAGGAGCAGATCGCCGCCGCGTTCCGGGCGGCCGTGCTCGCCTTCGGCGGGGTCGACCTCGTCGTGAACAACGCCGGGATCTCCATCTCCAAGCCCCTGCTGGAGACTTCGGTGCGGGACTGGGACCTCCAGCACGACATCATGGCCCGCGGGTCCTTCCTCGTGTCGCGGGAGGCGGCCCGCGTGATGATCGCCCAGGGGCTGGGCGGGGACATCGTCTGCATCGCCTCCAAGAACGCCGTCTTCGCCGGTCCCAACAACATCGCCTACTCCGCCGCCAAGGCCGACCAGGCTCATCAAGTCCGGCTGCTGGCCGCCGAGCTGGGCGAACACGGGATCCGGGTCAACGGCGTCAACCCGGACGGGGTGGTGCGCGGTTCCGGGATCTTCGCGGGCGGCTGGGGTGCGCAACGGGCGGCGGTGTACGGGGTGCCGGAGGAGAAACTGGGCGAGTTCTACGCGCAGCGGACGATCCTCAAGCGGGAGGTGCTGCCCGAGCATGTCGCGGGCGCCGTCTTCGCGCTCACGGGCGGGGACCTCACGCACACCACCGGGTTGCACATCCCGGTCGACGCGGGTGTGGCGGCCGCGTTCCTGCGATGAGCGCGGGCGTGAAGTCGTACGCCGCCGTCGATCTGGGCGCGTCCAGCGGGCGGGTGATGGTCGGCCGCGTGGGGCCCCACTCGCTGGAGGTCGGCGAGGCGCACCGGTTCCCCAACCGGCCGGTGCGCGTCCCGGAGGGGCTGCGCTGGGACGTGCTCGCGCTGTACGGCGGTGTGCTGGAGGGGCTGCGGGCGGCGGGTCCGGTGGATTCCGTGGGCATCGACAGCTGGGCCGTCGACTACGGCCTGCTGGACGCCGACGGGGCCCTGCTGGGCAACCCGGTCCACTACCGCGACGCCCGCACGGAGGGCGTCGCCGAGAAGGTGTGGGCGACCGTGCCGGCCGCGGAACTGTACGCGGCGACCGGGCTCCAGTACGCCCGCTTCAACACCGTGTACCAGCTCGTCGCCGCCCGGGGCACGGAGCAGTTCGCCCGCGCCACCCGGCTGTTGCTCATCCCGGATCTGCTGACGTACTGGCTCACCGGTGAGCAGGGCACCGAGCTGACCAACGCCTCCACCACACAGCTCGTCGATCCGCGGACGCGGACCTGGTCGTACGAGGTGGCCGAGCGGCTCGGCATCGACCTAGGCCTGTTCGCTCCGCTGCGGGCGCCGGGGGATCCGGCGGGCGTGCTGCGGCCCGAGGTGCTGGCGGAGACCGGGCTGGCCGGGCCGGTCCCGGTGACGGCCGTGGGCTCGCACGACACCGCCTCCGCGGTGGCCGCCGTCCCGGCGGCCGGTGAGCGCTTCGCCTACATCTGCACCGGCACCTGGTCCCTGGCGGGGCTGGAGCTGACCGCTCCGGTGCTCACCGAGGAGTCCCGGGCGGCGAACTTCACCAACGAGCTGGGGCTGGACGGCACCGTCCGGTATCTGCGCAACATCATGGGGCTGTGGCTGCTCCAGGAGTGCCAACGCACCTGGGGCGAGCCGGACTTGGGGCTGCTGCTGCGCGAGGCCGGGACCGTGCCGGCGCTGCGGTCGGTGGTGGACGCCGGGGACGAGGCGTTCCTGGCGCCGGGGCGGATGCCGGAGCGGATCGCCGCCGCGTGCCGGGCCTCGGGGCAGCCGGCGCCCAGGACCCGGGCCGAGACCACCCGCTGCATCCTCGACTCCCTCGCCCTCGCCCACCGGCGGGCCGTCGCCGACGCGCAGCGCCTCGCCGACCATCCGGTGGACGTGGTGTACGTCGTCGGCGGCGGCACCCGCAACGCGCTGCTGTGCCAGCTGACGGCGGACGCCTGCGGGCTGCCCGTGGTGGCCGGCGCGACGGAGGCGGCGGCCCTCGGCAACGTCCTCGTCCAGGCCCGCGCCCACGGGCAGGGCGGTGACCTGGCCGCGATGCGCCGGCTGCTCACCCGTACCCAGCCGCTGACCCGGTACGCACCGCGCGGCGGCGGTGCCCGCTGGCGGGCGGCCGAGGCACGGCTCGCCCCGCGGTGACCCCCGCCGCTCGGCCCGCCCGCCGCACAGTGCGCCTGTCCCGCAGTGGGCCCGCGGCTCGGCGCGCCCGCCCGGCGGCGAGTCGCCCTCTCCCCTCGGCGGGTATGCGCCTACTACCCTGCACTCGTCCGATGACCGACCCCGAGGAGCCGCGATGCGTGTCGCCCTGTTCCTGACCTGTATCAACGACACGCTCTATCCGGACACCGGCCGTGCCGTGGTGAAACTGCTGACCAGACTGGGCGTCGAGGTCGACTTCCCGCTGGGCCAGACGTGTTGCGGGCAGGCGCACTACAACACCGGTTACCGGCACGAGACGGAGCCGCTGGCCCGGCACTTCTCCGATGTCTTCGGCGACTACGAGGCGATCGTGACCCCGTCCGGATCGTGTGCGGCGATGGTGCGGGAGCTGTATCCCCGGCTGGGCGAGCGGGCGCGGGCCGAGGGGCGCGGGGACTCGCTGGCCCGGGCACTGGCCCCGGTGGTGCCGAAGACGTACGAACTGACGGAGTTCCTGGTGGACGTGGTCGGGGCGTTGGACGTGGGCGCGTACTACCCGCACAAGGTCACCTACCATCCCACCTGCCACGGCCTGCGCGGTCTCGGGCTCGGCGACCGGCCCCGGCGGCTGCTGGAGGCCGTCAAGGGGCTGGAACTGGTCGAGCTGCCGGGCGCCGAGGAGTGCTGCGGGTTCGGCGGCACCTTCGCGCTGAAGAACGCCGAGGTGTCGGCGGCGATGGGCACGGACAAGGTGCGCGCCGCCGAGTCGACGGGCGCGCAGGTGCTGTGCGCGGCCGACAACTCGTGTCTGATGCACATCGGCGGCACGATGAGCCGGCTGCGGTCGGGCCTGCGGCCGGTGCACATCGCGGAGATCCTGGCGAGCACGGAGGAGGAACCGGCCCTATGAGCGGGACGTTCGTAGGCATGCCCGTACACCCGGCGTTCCCCGAGGCGGCCCGCGAAGCCGTCCACGACCCGACCCTGCGCGGTAATCTGCGGCACGCCACCCACACCATCCGCGCCAAGCGGGCCAAGGCGGTCGCGGAGGTCTCCGACTGGGCGGAGCTGAGGGAGGCGGGCCGGCGCATCAAGGACCACACGCTGCGCCATCTCGACCGGTATCTGGAGCAGTTGGAGGAGTCGGTCACGCGGGCAGGCGGTACGGTCCACTGGGCGGCCGACGCCGCGGAGGCCAACCGGATCGTGACCGGCCTCGTCAAGGCGACCGGCGAGTCGGAGGTCGTCAAGGTCAAGTCGATGGCCACGCAGGAGATCGGGCTCAACGAGGCCCTCGAGGCAGCGGGCATCCGGGCCTACGAGACCGATCTCGCCGAGCTGATCGTGCAGTTGGGCAAGGACCGGCCCTCGCACATCCTGGTCCCGGCCATCCACCGCAACCGGGGCGAGATCCGGGACATCTTCCGCGCCGAGATGGGCGCGTGGGGCCGCCCGGCTCCCGAGGGACTGACGGACACGCCCGCCGAACTCGCCGAGGCGGCACGGCTGCACCTGCGGGAGAAGTTCCTGCGGGCCAAGGTCGGCGTCTCCGGCGCCAACTTCATGGTCGCCGAGACCGGCACGCTGGTGGTGGTGGAGTCCGAGGGGAACGGCCGGATGTGCCTGACCCTCCCCGAGACGCTGATCTCGGTCGTCGGCATCGAGAAGGTGGTGCCGACCTGGCGGGACCTGGAGGTCTTCCTGCAGACACTCCCCCGCTCCTCCACGGCCGAGCGCATGAACCCGTACACCAGCATGTGGACCGGCACGACGGACTCCGAAACGGCCGACGGGCCCCGGGCCTTCCATCTGGTGCTGCTCGACAACGGCCGCACCGACGCGCTCGCCGACCAGGTCGGCCGCCAGGCCCTGCGCTGCATCCGCTGCTCGGCCTGTCTCAATGTCTGCCCCGTCTACGAGCGCGCGGGCGGGCACGCCTACGGCTCGGTCTACCCGGGCCCGATCGGCGCGATTCTGAGTCCTCAACTGCGGGGCACGGCAAGCGAGATCGACGCCTCGCTGCCGTACGCGTCGAGTCTGTGCGGGGCGTGCTACGACGTCTGCCCGGTCGCCATCGACATCCCGGAGGTGCTGGTGCACCTGCGGGAGCGGGTGGCCGAGGGCGGTCCGGCGGTGCGGGCGGGCAACCGGGTGCTGCTGAAACCGGCCAAGGGGCACGCGGCCGAGCGTGCGGCCATGCGCGCGGCCCGCTGGGCGCTGGCCCGGCCGGGCGCCCTGCGCACCGGCCAGCGGTTCGCCTCCCGCACTCGCCGGCTGCACCCCCGCACCCTGCCGGGCCCGGGCCGGGCCTGGTCCGGCACCCGGGATCTGCCGCCGGTGCCGGCGGAGCCGTTCCGGGACTGGTGGCAGCGCACCCGCGGTGCCGGCGACGACAAGGGAGGCGCCAAGTGAGCAGCAGGGAAAGGGTGCTGGGCCGGGTACGGCGGGCGCTCGCCGATGTGGTCCCGGACGAACGGCCGTACGAGGAGGCCGTGGGCCGGGACTATCTGCGCGTGCACGGGCGGCGCAGCACCGAGGAAACGGTGGAGCTGCTGGCCGAGAACCTGGCGGACTACCGGGCGATCGTGCACCGCGCCGCCGCCGAGGACGTGCGGATGCTCATCATGCGGCTGCTGGCCAGGCGCGGCTCGCAGGAAATGCTCGTGCCGCCCGGACTGCCGCCGGACTGGCTGGCCGCCGCCGACCCGGTGTGGATCCACGACCGGGCAGCCGGTACTCCGCAGCGGCTGGACCGGGTGGGCAGTGTGGTGACGGGGTGTGCGGTGGCGATCGCCGAGACGGGCACGATCGTCCTGGACGGCTCCCCCGACCAGGGCCGGCGCCGCATCACCCTGATCCCCGATCACCACATCTGTGTCGTCCGGGTCCCGGACCAGGTCGTCTCCTCCGTGCCCGAGGCCCTCGAACGCCTCGATCCGGCACGGCCGTTGACGTGGATCTCGGGCCCCTCGGCGACGAGCGACATCGAGCTGGACCGGGTCGAGGGCGTGCACGGACCGCGCACGCTGGAGGTGATCCTGCTCGGCTGACCGGTGCCCCGTTGCGCCACGCCGGCGGGCAGGGCGCGCACGGCCCCGTTAGCGTGAGGGAATGATCCGGTTCGAGCAGGTCACCAAGCGGTATCCGGACGGGACGACGGCCGTGGACGACCTCTCCTTCGAGGTCGCCGAGGGCGAGTTGGTCACGCTCGTCGGGCCGTCCGGCTGCGGCAAGACGACGACCATGATGATGGTGAACCGGCTCATCGAGCCGACCTCGGGCCGGATCCTCGTCGACGGCGAGGACGTCGCCCGCGTCGACCCCGTGCGGCTGCGCCGCCGGATCGGGTACGTCATCCAGCAGGTGGGCCTCTTCCCGCACCGCACCGTCCTCGACAACACCGCGACCGTGCCCGCGCTGCTCGGCTGGAAGCGGGCGAAGGCCCGGGCGCGGGCGGCCGAGCTGCTCGACCTGGTCGGGCTCGATCCGAAGACGTACGGCCCGCGCTACCCGGAACAGCTGTCCGGCGGGCAGCGGCAGCGGGTCGGGGTGGCGCGGGCGCTCGCCGCGGATCCGCCGGTGCTGCTGATGGACGAGCCGTTCGGCGCGGTCGACCCGGTGGTGCGCGAGCAGTTGCAGGACGAGTTCCTGCGCATGCAGGCCGCGGTGCGCAAGACGGTGCTGCTGGTCACGCACGACATCGAGGAGGCCGTCCGGCTCGGTGACCGGATCGCCGTGTACGGGCAGGGCCGGATCGAGCAGTTCGACACGCCCGGCGCGGTGCTCGGCGCGCCCGCCACGCCGTACGTCGCCTCCTTCGTGGGCGCCGACCGGGGGCTCAAGCGGCTGTCGGTCACCGAGATCGAGCCGGACGACCTGGAACAGCCTCCCGTGGCCCGGCTGGACGAGCGCGCCGAGCGGGCCCGGGAGCGGCTGCGGGCCGAGGGCGCGCGCTGGGCGGTCGTCCTGGACGCGGACGGCGACCTGCACGGCTGGGTCGGCATCGACGCCCTGGCGGCGGGCGGCACGGTCGGGGACGGCACCCACCGGATGACCGCGTGGGTGCCGGTGGGCGCGCCTCTCAAGCAGGCGTTCGGGGTGATGCTTCAGCACGACGCCGGGTGGGTCGCGGTGCTGGACGGGGCGCGCTTCCTCGGCGTGCTCACCCCGGCGAAGCTGCACGAGGCGCTGCGCCGCTCGGTGGACGCGGACGCGCGGGGCGTGGCGCGCGGGCAGGTGCCGTTCGACTCGGTGTCGGACGCCTGAGCCGGGCAGGGCCGATCGGCCTACTTCAGCAGGCCCTTGTCCGTGAGATAGGTGCGGGCGACGTCGGCGGGCAGCCGGCGCCAGCTGTCGACCTGCTGGTTCATGGACGCCAGGTCGGCCGTCGTCAGGACGTCGTTGAGCCTGCCGAGCGCCTTGGTCACGCCCTCGCCGCCCGCGCGGGAGCGGTTGACGACCGGGACGATGTAGTCGGCGTTCTGGAGGTGCTTGTCGTCGGCGAGGAGCACCAGGCCGAACTGGTCCAGCGTGGCGTCCGTGGTGGTGGTCAGCACCATCTGGTCCCGGCCCGCCTGCACGGCCCGCTTGGCCTGGGTGGTACCGACGCCCTTGGGGTCGACGCCCGTGACGTCGATGCCGTAGACCTTCTTCAACCCCGGTTCGCAGTACGGCCGTCGGACGCACTCGTCGCCCGCCGCGAGGCGCACCTTCAGCCCCGAGGCGCCCAGGTCGCTGAGGTTCTTGAGACGGTGTTCGCGGGCGTAGTCGGCGCGTACGGCGAAGGCGTTCTGGTCGACGGCGCGGCCGGGCGCGAGGACGGTGAGGCCGCGCGGGGCGGCGAGCCCGCGCAGGGCCCGCATCGTCGCGTCGAGGTCGGGTGAGCCGACGGGCTTCGCGCCGGCGCCGTGGGTCCTGGCGTTCAGCCAGTCGGCGAGGGTGGCCGCGTACTCGGGCACGACGTCGATCTGGCCGGACTCCAGGGCCGGTTCGTACAGCTCCCGGTTGGCGACCGTGAGCATCGAGGTCCGGTAGCCGGCCTGGTTCAGCAACTGGGCGTACATCTGGGCGAGCAGGTCGCTCTCGGTGAAGCCGGCCGAGCCGATGGTGAGGTGGTGGCTGTCGCCGGGCGGGGCGGTGACCTCGCCGCGGTTCTCCAGGGAGGGTCCGGTGGTGCAGGCGGCGAGGGCGAGGAGCGCGGCGACGGCGGCCGTACGGAGCCTCATCCGGGCCCTCGTGCCCAGCGCGGGGCGAGCCGTTCGGCGATCGCGAAGACGGCCTCGACGATCAGCGCGAACACGGCGACCAGGACCGCGCCGGCGACCACCTGGGGCGTACTGGCCAGGTTGAAGCCGGCGGTGATGATCCGGCCGAGGCCGCCGCCGCCCGCGAGCGCGGCGATGGTGGCGGTGGCGACCAGCTGGACGGCGGCGATCCGGACCCCGGTCATGACCAGCGGGAGGGCGAGGGGCAGTTCCACGTGCAGCAGCATCTGCCGTCCGGTCATCCCCATGCCCCGAGCCGCCTGGACGATGCCGCGGTCGACCTCGCGCATGCCGACGTAGGCGTTGGTGAGCAGCGGCGGCACGGCGAACAGCACCAGCGCCACCACGGTGGGCCCCTCGCCCCACCTCCCGACCGGGGTCAGGAGCAGCAGCACCAGGACGGCGAAGGTGGGGACGGCCCGGCCGGCGTTGGAGATGTTCACGGCGAGCGCACCGCCCTTGCCGAGGTGGCCGAGGACCAGGGCGAGCGGGAGCGCGATCACACAGCTGGCGGCGAGACACACGACGGTGAGGACGAGGTGCTGGAGCAGCCGGCTGCGGATGCCGTCGTCGCCGGACCAGTGCGCGGGGTCGGTGAGCCAGTGCCAGCTCGCGGTGAGGGTGCTCATCCGCGGCCCGCTCCGGCCCCGAGGAGCCTCGTGCGCGGCCGGCCTCGCCCGGTGGGCGCACGCGCCCGCCCGGCCCTCGTCCACGGTGTGATCAGCCACTGCACGCCGAGCAGCAGCACATCGGCCGCGACGGCGATCAGCACGCACAGCACGGACGCGGTGAGCACCTGGGCCTTGAAGTAGGTGTTCATGCCCGCGTAGATCAGGTTGCCGAGGCCGCCGAAGCCGACGATCGCGCCGACCGTGACCAGGGAGACCGCCGAGACGGTGGCGATGCGCAGTCCGGCCATCGCGGCGGGCAGCGCGAGGGGCAGCTCCACGGTGAGCAGCAGCCGGACCGGGCCGTAGCCGAGGCCGCGCGCGGCCTGCCGGGTCTCCTCGGGCACCGCCCGCAGGCCCGCGAGGATGTTCCGGACGAGCAGGGTGAGCGAGTAGAGCACCAGCCCGGCGACGACGAGGGTGGCCGACAGACCGTACAGCGGCAGGAGCAGGGAGAACATGGCGAGCGAGGGGATGGTGTAGAGGACGGTCGTCACGGCGAGGACCGGTCCGGCCGCCCAGCGCCAGCGGCGGGCCAGTACCGCGAGCGGCACGGCGACGACCAGGCCGATGAGGACCGACAGGGCGGTCAGCCGGAGGTGCTGTACGACCGCGTCGAGCAGGATGTGCCGGCGCGTGCTGAGGTAGGCGCCGCAGATCCAGTCATTGCGCGCGAGGCAGTCGTGCGGGGGCGCGGTCACGGTTCCATTGGACAGGGCGGGCGAGGGGTGCGGCGCGGTGGGCTGGCCCGTACGAGCGAAGCCGGGCATGTCCGCGTCGAGCAGGCCGGTGCGGGTGGTGCCGTCCACCGGCGCGACCACCGTCCGCCCCGGTGGACGTGGACGCAGGCTCCCGGGTCAGGCCATCCCCGCCGCGTCCAGCAGGGCGGTCGCCGTCGTGGTGGCGAGGCCGTCGTCCAGGCGTTCCACCCTCGCGCCGGCCCGGGCGCTGGCGCCGTCGAAGACCAGGACCAGCTGGCGGGCGAGCAGTTCGGGGTCGCGGGCGCCGCCGCGTTCCGCCTCGGCGCGGAAGGCCTGCGTCAGACGCTCCTTGACGGTGCGGGCGACCACGCTCGCCGGGTGCTGCGGGTCCTTCAGCTCGACCAGGACGGCCAGGTAGGGGCAGCCGTGGTAGTCGGGGTCCGCGGCGGACTTCGTCACCTGCTCGAAGATGTGGAGGATGCGCTCGCGCGGGGTGGCACGCTGCGGGTCGGGGTGCGCGAGGCGGGCCTCGTAGCGCGGGATCCGCCGCTCCAGGCTCGCGGCCAGCATCGCGTCCTTGCTGTCGAAGAGCTGGTACATCGACCGCTTGGAGACACCGGCCTCCCGGCACAGGGCCTCGATGCCGATGCCGACGCCGTCTCGGTAGGAGAGCCTGGCGGCCGCGTCGAGCAGCCGGTCGCGGGAGGACGCCTTGTCGGGGGTGGTGGGCATACGCTGAGGTTACCTCGGCACGGGCAGCGGGGAAACCGATCGGTGTATCCCCGTGACACGGCGGGTGAACAAGCGCTTAGATAGGAGCCGGATCCTGTTCCCGACCCGCCGGAGGCCCCGTTGTTCACGTCCGTCGACGACGTCTCCGCCCGCCTCGCCGAGACCGGCTACCTCGCCTCGCCCGCGGTCGCCACAACCGTGTTCCTCGCCGGCCGGCTGGGCAAGCCGCTGCTGGTGGAGGGACCCGCCGGGGTGGGCAAGACCGAGCTGGCCAAGGCCGTCGCCCAGGTGGCCGGGGCCCGGCTGGTCCGGCTGCAGTGCTACGAGGGCGTGGACGAGTCCCGGGCCCTGTACGAGTGGAACCACGCCAAGCAGCTGCTGCGCATCAGCGCGGGCCGCGACGAGAGCTGGGACGAGACCCGCACCGACATCTTCAGCGAGGAGTTCCTGCTGCCCCGCCCACTGCTCACCGCGATCCGCGGGGACGAGCCGACGGTGCTGCTGATCGACGAGACCGACAAGGCCGACGTGGAGATGGAGGGGCTGCTGCTTGAGGTGCTCAGCGACTTCCAGATCACGGTCCCGGAGCTGGGCACGGTCACCGCGACCCGCCGCCCGTTCGTCGTCCTCACCTCCAACGCCGGCCGGGAGCTGTCCGAGGCGCTGCGCCGGCGGTGCCTGTTCCTGCACATCGGCTTCCCCGAACAGGAGCTGGAGCGGCGGATCGTCCGGCTGAAGGTGCCGGGCCTTCCCGAGGCGCTGGCCGAGTCGGTGGTCCGGGTGGTCGGGGCGCTGCGCGCGATGGACCTGCGCAAGGCGCCGTCCGTCGCCGAGACCGTCGACTGGGCGCGGACCCTGCTGGCCCTGGGCGCCGGCACGCTGGACGAGACGGTCGTACGCGACAGTCTCGGGGTGATCCTCAAGCACCAGGACGACATCCAGAAGGCGGCGGCGAAGCTCGACCTGGACGCGCTGTGACCGAGGTCGCCGAGCGGGTCACCGGCCTGGTCGGGGCGCTGCGCGCGCACGGGATGCGGATCGGCACCGGCGAGAGCGTGGACGCGGCCCGCGCGGTCGAGGCGCTGGGGCTCGCGGACCGGGAGCTGCTGCGGGAGGGGCTGGCCGCGACGCTGCTGCACGGCCCGGGTCAGCGGGCGGTGTTCGACCCGGTCTTCGACCTGTACTTCCCGCGCACGGTCGGGGGCCTGCACGGCGCCGGCGCCGGCGCGGACCGCGACGAGCTGCGCGACCGGCTGGCCGAGGCACTTGCCGCGGGCGACCAGGCTCAGATGGCCCGGCTGGCGGCCGAGGCGGTCGACGGCATGGGCGGATACGGCAGTTCACCGGGCTCCGACGGCTTCTCGGCGTACCAGACCCTCGAACGGCTGCGCCCGCAGACCCTGTTGGCCCGGGTGCGGGCGGATCTCCGGGGCCGGAACGGGCGCGGGGACGGGAGCGGGAACGGGGACAGTGGCGGGGACGGCTTCGCCGACCGGCTGCTGGACGACGAGATCCGGCGCAGGATCGAGCAGTTCCGGCGGATGGTCGGGACGGAGGCACGGCGCCGGGTCGCGGAGCGGCGCGGGCGGGACGAGATCGCCCGGCGCGGTGTCCTGCCGACCGCGGACCGGGTGGACTTCCTGTTCGCGGGCCGGGACCAACTCGCCGAACTGCGCAGGGCGGTTCAGCCGCTCGCACGCAAGCTGGCCACCCGGCTGGCCGCGCGCCGGCGCCGCGCCGCGCGCGGCACGGTCGACCTGCGGCGCACGCTGCGCTCCTCGCTGTCCACCGGCGGCGTGCCGATGCGGCCGGTGCTGCGCAGGCGCCGCCCGGTCCGCCCCGAACTGGTCCTGCTGTGCGATGTGTCCGGCTCGGTGTCGGGCTTCTCGGACTTCACGATGCTGCTGGTCCAGGCGCTGCACGACCAGTTCAGCAAGATCCGGGTGTTCGCCTTCGTCAACCGGCTCGACGAGGTGACCGCACTGCTCGAGCACGGCCGCGCCGACCCCGAAGGGCTCGGTGCCCGCATCCGCGCCGAGGCCACGCTCACCGGCTGGCACGGCAGCAGCGACTACGGCGTGGCACTGGGCGAGTTCACCGGGCGGTACGGCGACGCGGTCGGCCCGCGCACGACCGTGTTCGTCCTCGGCGACGCGCGCACGAACATGAGCGACCCGAACCTGGCCGCCGTACGTGAGGTCGCCCGGCGGGCCCGGCGCGTGTACTGGCTGAACCCGGAGCCGAAGGACCGCTGGGGCACCGGCGACTCGGCCGCGCCCGCCTACGCCGGCCTGGTCGAGATGCACGAGTGCCGTACGGCCCGTCAGCTCAGCGCGCTGATCGCCCGGCTGCTGCCGGTGTGATCGACTGGTCCCGAACGGCCGCGGTCCGCGCCTGATCCGCACCTGGTCCGCACCTGGTCTGCCCCTGATCCGCTCCGAAGGACGTACGTCATGAGCCACTCCCCCGTACCGCTCGGCACCTTCCCCACGCCCGTCGAACCGGCGCCCCGGCTGGCCGCCGCGCTCGGGCTCGGGCCGGAGGACCTGTGGATCAAGCGGGACGACCTGACCGGTCTGGGCGGCGGCGGGAACAAGATCCGCAAGCTGGAGTGGACGGTGGGCGCGGCCCTCGCCGAGGGCGCGGACACGCTCGTGACCACGGGCGCCCCGCAGAGCAACCACGCCCGGCTGACCGCCGCCGCGGCCGCCCGGCTGGGTCTGGCCGCCGTGCTCGTGCTGCGCGGCGCGCCCGGCCTCTCGCGCTCCGGGAACCTCGCGCTGGACGGGCTGTTCGGCGCGCGGCTCGCCTGGGCGGGCGACGTGGACCAGGCGGGGCTGGACCTGGCCGCGGCCGAGGTGTGTGCGCTGCTGCGGGCGGACGGTGCGCGGCCGGCGCTGATCCCGTTCGGCGGGTCGGGCGTGCCGGGCGCGCGGGGCTATGTGCGCTGCGGCGAGGAGCTGGACGAGCAGGTGCCCGAGATGCGGACGGTGGTGGTCGCGCTCGGCTCCGGCGGCACCATGGCCGGGCTGGTCGCGGCCCTCGGCCCGGGCTCGGTGCTCGGTGTCGACGTGGGCGCGCTGGCGGACCCGGCCGCGGCGGTGGCCCGGTTCGCGGCACCGCTCGCGACACAGGAGATCACGGCCGAGGGGCTGCGGGTGCGCCGGGATCAGGTGGGCGGCGGGTACGCGACGCTGACCGGCCCGGCGAGCGAGGCACTCCGGCTCGCCGCCCGTACCGAGGGTCTGGTCCTCGACCCCGTGTACACCGGCCGGGCCCTGGCGGGTCTGCGCGCGGCCGTCGCCGAGGGGGACGTCCGGCCGGGCGAGAAGACGGTGTTCGTCCACACCGGCGGGCTGCCCGGCCTGTTCGGTCATCCGGACGCGGTGGCGTTCGCGGAGGAGGGGGCGGCCGAGTTCACCGACGAAGTGAACTGACCGCGGCGACCCGTACGGATCACCGGGCCGCGCCCTGGGCGGCCCGGAGATCCGTCCTCCAATGATGTGACCGGCCCGCCGCCCTCGGCGGATCAGCTCTTCGCGTACTGGTTGGCCATGGTTCCGGCGAAGTCGAGGACCACGCACTGCTCGTCCCCCACGGTCCAGGCGTCATGGCCGGGCGGGATCACGAAGACGTCGCCGGGGCCGACCTCGCCCTCGCCACCGTCGTCCATCACCAGATGCATCCGCCCCTGCAGCACATAACCGCTGTGCGCGACCATGCAGCTCTTCGTGCCCGCGATCGGGGCCACGCACTGCGACCAGCGCCAGCCGGGCTCGAAGGTGCCCACCGCGAAGTCGAGGCCGGTCAGGTGCAGGGCTTCGATGTGGCCGCGGGGGAAGTCGCGCCGTTCGTCCGGCTTCTCGACCGTCTTCACTTCCAGCATGACGGCGTCCTCCTTCCGGCCGCTGACCGCGGCCGGGGCCGGCCACCGTCCCCCGGCGGCCTCGGACGGCACCGGCGCTGCGGCGACGGCCGTACCCCACGCCTCCATCGTCGGCCCCGCGCCGGGGCGCCGCCATCCGGCCCCGGGACACCACGGGCGCCGGTCACGAGATCACCCCGCTCGCGGAGACGACCGAGCTGCGCTCGAGGAGCGGCCGCGGGCCACCCTGGCCGCGCGGGCGCACCGCGCCGTACCGCGCCGTACCGCGGCCGCCGCGTCCGCCGGCCGGCACGGTACGGCCCCGCCGGGTGCTGCTGCGCCGGGTGCTGCTCGGCGCAGGGCCGTGCACGGGCGCGCCGAACCGTGACGAGCGCCCGGGCCGACTACGCCGCCGGATGGGCGAGTTCTATGTCGTGGCCCTCGACTCCCGCGCCGCGGACGGTCACTCCCGCGGCCCGGGGCGGGTAACCGGCCGCGATCAGGGTGTACTGGCCGCCGTCCAGGTCGGAGAACGCGTACGCCCCGTCGTCGCCGGTGGTGGTCGAGGCGACGACGTTGCCCACGGCGTCCACCAGGGTCACCCGGGCGTCGCCGAGCGGTCCGCCCGCGCCCCGCACCGTGCCGTGCACCTGCGCGCCGGAGCGCAGCTCGGCCTCGACGCGGGTGACACCGGTGGCGGGGATCTCCGCGGGCAGCGCGAGCGGGCGGTGCCCGGGTGAGCTGATCGCGAGGGTGACCGTGCCCGGCACAAGACCGGTGAAGGCGAACTCGCCCGTCCCGTCGGTCCGTTGCTTCGCCAGCACCTCCCCGCGCACATCGGTGACGATCACGGCCGCCCCGGCGACCGGCGCCCCGCCGTCCGCGGCCCGCACCACGCCGGCCAGCCCGCTGGTGCCGTCGAGCAGCAGGTCGTACGCGACCGGCTGGGCGCCGACGACGACGGTGCGGGCCTGCGGACGACGGCCACCGGCGGAGGCGACGAGTACATAGCTTCCCTCGCCGGGCGCCGTCACGGCGTACCCGCCGTCGGCCCCGGCGACGCACCGGCCCACCTGCCGTCCGTCCAGCGCCACGAGCGTGACCGCGGCCCGCGCGACGCCGGTCCCGTCGGCTTCCCGCACGAACCCGCGCACGGGCGTACCCCCGGCGCCGCGCGCGCCGGCCGTGCGAACCGGCGCCCGCCCGGCTCCCTTGCGCCGGCCCCGCCTGCGGCCTCCGCCTCGGCACCGGCCCGCACCGGCGCGCCGCCGCCCACCGCTGCCCCCTGCGCCCGCGCCTGTGCCTGCGGCACCGCCCGCGCCACCGGTACCGCCCGGCGCGGAATGAACACGGCGACCAGCAGCGCGAGGATCGCGGCGCCGGACCCGACCGCCATGACCACCTTGAAGCCGTTCTCGGAGGGCAGCGCCGTCGCGCCGAAGGCGGTGGTCATCTGCGCGAGGATCACGCCCGCGACAGCGCTGGCGGTGGAGGTGCCGATGGACCGCATGAGGGTGTTGAGGCTGTTCGCCGCGGCGGTCTCGGCCGGGTCGACGGCGCCCATGATCAGCGCGGGCATCGCGCCGTAGGCGAAGCCGATGCCGGCGCCGATGACGCAGGAGGCCACCAGCAGCTCCCATACGGCGTGCATCAGCACGACGTTGAGCCCGTACCCGGCGGCGACGATCACCGCGCCGCACATCAGCGTCACCTTCGGGCCCCAGGCACGGGAGATGAGGGCGGACACGGGCGCCACCGCCATCATCACCAGGCCGGTCGGCGCCATCACCAGACCGGCGTCGAGCAACGACTTGCCGAGGCCGTATCCAGTCGCCTTGGGCAGCTGCAGGAGCTGCGGAAGCACGAGGGACATCGCGAACATGGAGAAGCCGAAGGCGACCGAGGCGAGGTTGGTGAACAGCACCTGGCGGCGGGCCGTGGTACGCAGGTCCACCAGGGGCTGTCCGGTGCGCAGTTCGAACAGGCCCCAGACCAGCAGGACGACGACGGCCGCCCCGAACAGAGCGAGCGTCGTACCGCTCCGCCACCCCCAGTCCGCGCCCTTGGAGACGGCCAGCAGCAGGCAGCTCAGGCCGGCGGCCATGCCGAGCGCGCCGGGCAGGTCGAAGCGGCCGCCGGTGCGCACCCTGGACTCGGGGACGAGCAGCAGCACGAGCACGCCGGCGACGGCGCCGAGTGCGCCCGAGGTCCAGAACAGCACGTGCCAGTCGTAGTGGTCGGCGATCAGCGCGGCGGCGGGCAGGCCGAGCGCGCCGCCGACACCGAGCGAGGCGCTCATCAGGGCGGTGGCGGAGGCGAGCCGTCCGGCGGGCAGTTCGTCGCGCATGATGCTGATGCCGAGCGGGATGACTCCGGAGGCCAGGCCCTGCAGCGCCCGTCCTGCGATCATCGGGGCGAGACCGTCGCTGAGCGCGGCCGTCACCGAGCCCGCGACCAGCATCGCCAGGCTGGTCAGCAGCATCAGCCGTTTGCCGTACATGTCGCCGAGCCGCCCCATGACGGGCGTGGCGACGGCCGCCGCGAGCAGGGTCGCGGTGACCGCCCAGGCCGCGTCGGAGGCGGAGGCGTGCAGCAGCCTGGGCAGTTCGGGCACGATCGGGATGACCAGGGTCTGCATCAGCGAGACCACGATCCCGCCGAGGGCCAGCACCGCGACTACGACGTTCGTCCGCGCTGCGGCGGGCTCCCCCGCCTCGGCGTGCCGGGGATGCGCTGAGGACATGGGCGGGCCTCCATCGGGGACACGGTGGGCGTGCTCCATCCGAAGGTAAGTCAGTTGATTGACTTAACCAAGCATTGTCACCGATCCCGCACATCCGCCCGCGACGCGGACCGGACTCCGTTCGCGGGTCCGGCGGCCCGTCCGCCCGGCAACCCGGACCGCCGGCCGCTAGGTTGGGCGGCATGAGCAACCTTGACCGCGCGCCCGTGCCCAGTGTCTGCGGTGGCCGCGGGTTCGTCGTCGCCGAACCCGTGCGCGAGCTGCTGAGCCCCCGTCATGTGAAGCTGGGCGAGTCGACCGAGGTGCGCCGGCTGCTGCCCAACCTCGGCCGGCGCATGATCGGCGCGTGGGCCTTCGTCGACCATTACGGCCCCGACGACATCGCCGACGAGCCCGGTATGCAGGTCCCGCCGCATCCGCACATCGGCCTGCAGACGGTGAGCTGGCTGCACGAGGGCGAGGTGCTGCACCGCGACTCCACGGGCAGCCTGCGCACGATCCTCCCCCGCCAACTGGGCCTGATGACGTCGGGCCGCGGGATCAGCCACTCCGAGGAGAGCCCGCGCCCGCACGCCCGCTTCCTGCACGGCGCCCAGCTGTGGGTCGCGCTGCCGGACGAACACCGCCACACCGACCCGGCGTTCGAGTACCACCCGGACCTGCCCACGGTCACCGCGCCCGGCCTGACCGCCACGGTGATCCTGGGCGACCTCGACGGCTCGCTCTCCCCCGGTACGACGTACACCCCGATCGTCGGCGCGGACCTGACCCTGACCCGGGGCGCCGACGTCCGGCTGCCCCTGGAACCGGACTTCGAGTACGGCGTGCTGGCGATGTCCGGCGAGGTGCACGTGGACGGCGTACCGGTGCTGCCCGGCTCGATGCTCTACCTCGGCTGCGGCCGCACCGAACTGCCGCTGCGCGCCGAGTCGGACGCCGGGATCATGCTGCTGGGCGGCGAACCGTTCGCCGAGGAGCTGATCATGTGGTGGAACTTCGTGGCGCGTACCCAGACGGAGATCGAACAGGCCCGCACGGACTGGATGAACGCGTCGAGATTCGGGGAGGTGAAGGGGTACGACGGCAACCCGCTGCCTGCACCCGAGCTGCCGGCCGTGCCACTGAAGCCGCGGGGTCGGGTGCGCTGAGCGGGTAATTTCTGCCAATTCGCCTCCTCCGAGGCAACAGCCGGCTCTTCCGAGGAGGCCGGGAACGCCGGTCCGGCCGGCCCGAGGGCGACCGGATACAGTGCGCGGGACGGCAGCGTGGTCAGGGAGGGGAAGCGTGACCGACACCAGCAGCACTCGGCCCGCCGAGGGTGAAGCACAAGCTCCGCGGCAGAGCCGACTGCACCGCCTCATGCGTTACATCCCCCTGATCGCCCCCGTCCTGCTGTGGGCCGTGCCCTGCTGGGTGCTCCTGTACACCGGCCAGCACTGGCCGCTGCCCGTCACGCCGGCCGGCACCGCCCTGTTCGCCCTCGGCCTCATATGTATGCCGGTCGCGATGGGGCGCGGCCACGGCCGGCGCCAGCAGGACCGGGCGGCGATCGTCGGCGACACCCTGCTGGGCGCCAGCTGGGTCCTGTTCACCTGGTCCGTTCTGCTCGGCGTCCTCTTGCGGCTCGCCCTGAGCGTGGCCGGCGTCGGCGGGAGTCAGGACCGGGCCCGCATCGTCACGTGGGCCGTCCTCGGCACAACCGCCGTACTGCTCGCCTGGGGCTACGCCGAGGCCCGCCGCGTACCACGCGTGCGCCGACTCGACGTGCAACTCCCCCGACTGGGCGCCGGTTTGGACGGCATCCGCGTCGTTCTCATTACCGACACCCACTACGGCCCGCTCGACCGCGCCCGCTGGTCGGCACGGGTGTGCGAGACGGTGAACACCCTGGAAGCCGACCTGGTCTGCCACACCGGCGACATCGCGGACGGCACGGCCGAACGCCGCCGCGCCCAGGCCGCCCCGCTCGGAACCGTGCGGGCCACCCGGGCCCGGGTCTACGTCACCGGAAACCACGAGTACTACAGCGAGGCCCAGGGCTGGGTCGACCTGATGGACGAGCTGGGCTGGGAGCCGCTGCGCAACCGCCACCTGCTGCTCGAACGCGGAGGCGACACCCTCGTGGTCGCCGGCGTGGACGACGTCACCGCCGAGTCCTCCGGCCTGGCGGGCCACCGCGCCCACCTCGCCGGAGCCCTGAACGGCGCCGACCCCGACCTGCCCGTCCTGCTCCTGGCGCACCAGCCCAAGTTCGTCGACCGGGCGGCAGCCGCGGGCGTCGACCTCCAGCTCTCCGGCCACACCCACGGCGGCCAGATCTGGCCCTTCCACCACCTCGTCGGCATCGACCAGCCCGCCCTCGCCGGCCTCAGCCACCACGGCACCCGCACCCTCCTCTACACCAGCCGCGGCACCGGCTTCTGGGGCCCGCCGTTCCGCGTCTTCGCCCCCAGCGAGATCACCCTGCTCGTACTCCGCTCCCCGCACCCGCCCACCTCGCCGTAACACGGAGCGGGCCCGCGATCTCTTCGACGCCCCGCGTCGTACGGTCGTTTCGCGGGTGAGCCCCACTCAGTCGGGGCAACAGCCTTCACGCCGTGCAGGTGCACGCACGTGCGTGGCCGTCCTGCTGTGGGACGGCCACGCGGCGCGGGCCTGCTGGATCCGTCGTCCGTCAGCCCTTGCCGACCAGCCGCCAGACCTGGTTCTTCTTGGTGGCGAGGGCGCTCGCCGGGTCGCACGTCCACTGGTGGATCGGGGCGCCGGCCGTGGTGGATACATTGCTGACGTCCACGCACTTGCCGCTGTGGACGGCGACCAGCTGGTAGTCCTCGCCGTTGCCCAGTGCGGTGACTCGGTTGAGGGTGAACTGCTGGTTGGTGCCGCCGTTGCAGGCGTACTGGATGACGGCGGCACCGTCGGCGGTGGAGGCCCCGGAGACGTCGAGGCACTTGCCGCTCAGTTCATTGACCACGGTGTACGTGTTGGGCTTGCCGCTCACCTGCTTGAGGTCGAGCATCTGCTGGTAGCCGCCCTCGCAGTAGTACTGCTGGTACTGGGTGCCGTTGGCCGTGCTGAGGTCGGTGTCGTCCAGGCACTGGCCGCTGTTCTCGCTCACCGCCACGGTGGAGACGGTGGTGTCGGAAGGCGGGAGCAGGGTGATCGTGTAGCCGTCCTTGGCGTCGGTGTAGGGGACGGTCAGCGAGGCGGCGTTGCCGGTGACGGCCAGGGTGGTGTCGGAGACGGTGACGGGGCCGGTGACGGCGGCGCCGTTGTTGTAGGGGATGCGCTGGACGACGGCGCGGACCTGGTTGTTCTCCACGACCGAGGTGGTGTTCAGGCCGGTGAGGTGGACGGTGACGTTGCCGGTGTTGCCGTTGCTGCCGATGAGGACCTTGGCGTTCTGGGCGGTGTTGTCCTTGGTGGCCAGGCCGTCGGTGTTGCTGCCGGGGATGTAGTTGACGATGTTGCCGGTCTGCGAGCCGTAGTAGCGGTACATGAACCACTCGCCCAGCGGCAGGTATTGGCCGACGCTGTTCTTGGTGAGCAGATTGGCCTCGTCGTCGTGCAGGCCCGTACCGGAGGCCCAGTTGCCGCGCAGACCGTCGGCGCCGGCGCGCTCCAGGCGGCCGATGAACCAGGCTCCACCGCCCGGGGACTGCATGGACAAGGTGGCGTACTCGTTGATCTGGTACGGGCGGGTCCGGGTCAGGCCGGCCGCGGCGAGGGCGGAGTCGGCACGGCTGACGTCGGTCGCGGGATCACCCGGTTCGTCGTGCCAGCTGTAGATGTCCGGCGCGACCTTGTTGGCCTTGACGTAGTTCAGGTACGTGGTCCACCAGGTGTTGGACGCGTTCGGCTGGCTCGCGGTGCTGGGGCCGACGATGAGCTGGTCCGGGAAGGCGGCCCGGACCCGGGCGTAGAAGCGCGACCACATCTGCAGGTACTGCGCCTGCGGAGGCTTCCAGAAGCCGCTGCCGTCGGGCTCGTTCCACAGATCCCACTCGACGGTCATGTTGTTGGCCTTGACGTCGCTGATGAGCTGGGTGACGAAGTTGTCGAACTGCGTCCAGTCACCGTTGTCGCCCGGCCAGCCCTGGTTGGTGGTGCCGTCCGCGCCCCACAGGTCGTGCGGCAGCAGGACGAAGGTGCCGCCGAGGGCAACGGTGCGCTTGTACTGGGCCAGGGTGGAGTTCCAGCGGGTCTGGTAGTCGGCGAGGCTGGTGGCGTAGCCGCCGCTGTTGAGCTGGGCTCCGCCGGCCCGCATGAAGTGCCACTTGATGTCCTTGAAGAAGTGGTCCTGCGGGAGTGAGCCGTTCGGCGTCATTCCGTAGATCATGCCGGAGGCGTGGTAGGTGGGGGCACCTCCGGCGGTGGCGAAGTCGACGGTGACGCCGGTGTCCGCGGCCTGGGAAGGGGCGGCGGGCGCCAGGGTCGAGGCCAGGGCTGCCATGAGGACGGCGACGGACGAGACCGCTCGGCGCCTGGTGCGCGTCGTGGGCCTGCGAAGGGTCATGGGCGAGTTCATTGTGCGGCTCCTGGGGGCGGAGGACGGCCGGGGCTCGTACGGCACCGGGGCTGTGCGGGAGACGGCCGGTCAGCGGCCGGCCCGGTGTGCGTGTGCTTCGGCCAGCAGGAGGTAGCTGCTGGCGGTCCAGGTGTATGCGCGGTCGCGCAGACCCGTTCCGGTGAGGGCGTCGAAGTTCTCGGCGAAGCCATGTGTCTCGCACAGGGTGCGGAAGCGGGCGCTGATGTCGTCGGCCAGCCGGTGGTGGCCGGCGCGGCGCAGGCCGTCTTCGACGAGGACGGTGGCGGGGGCCCAGATCGGGCCGCGCCAGTAGCCGTCGGCGAGGTAGTGCGGTGAGGTGGTCAGTTCGGTGGCCAGGCCGTACGGCGTCAGGTGGGCCTTGATGTGATGGGCCAGCGCGTTGCTGACGTCGCCGGGCAGGTGCTCGCCGAGCACGATGGGCATCAGGTCGAGGAGGCCGGCGCTGCTCCAGCTTTCCCCGGTGGCGACTCCCCGGGCGACGAACCGGTCGCCGGTCCAGAGCTGGTCGAGCAGCGCCGCCTGTGTCTTCTCCGCTGCGGCCCTCCACCGGCGCGCCGCATCCACTTTGCCCAACACCTCGGCCAGTTCGGCGAGTTCGCGCTGCTGGAGGGCGAGGAAGGCGGCGAGGTCAGCGGTGACGACGGCTCGCTCGGGGTCGAAGGTGGTGGCGTTGTCCCAGCCGCTGTCGTTGCCGTGCTGGTAGTGGGCGAGTTCGGCGTCGGGGCCTCGTCGTGCGGTGAGCCAGAAGTCGGTCCAGCGCTCCAACCGGTCGTAGTTCTTGGCGAGTTCGGCCTGGGTGAGAGGCGTCGGCAGCCGACGGCGCAGGTGGCCGAAGGCCCAGCCGTGGATGGGTGGCTTGACGAAGTTGTACAGGACTTCGGCGTGGGTGACGGAGTCGGGCAGGGCGCCGCTGTCGTCCTGGTGGTCGAAGGGGAGGGCGAACTGGTCCAGGGCCAGTTCGGGGCAACCGGGTGCCAGGGCGAGGGCGTTGAAGCAGTGGTCCCAGCTCCAGACCTTGTCCATCCAGTGCTTGGACATCAGCACGGCGGGCCGGGTGACCAGGCCCGCCGGGCGTACGGTCGCCGACCAGACGACGTAGGCCGCGAGTTCGGCGGCCGGTGTGGCTGCCGAGCGCCAGGGGGCCACCGCGTCGGCAAAGTCCGCGAACGCGCCCCGCGCAGATTCCACGACGTCCTCGAAGCTCGCCGAGTTCGTGTACGGGGGACGGGAGGTGCCGAGTTCCTCGATCGCGATCTCCCAGGCGCCGTCCCCCTCCGCGGTCACGGCGAGTCCACGCTCGGCGCTGCCCAGCGCCTGGGCTCCCGCCGCCTCGGCGACGGTGCCGGCGAGCAGGGTGACGCGGTACCGGCGCCCGGTCTCGTACGACGTGAAGACGTACGCGTCCGCGGCCGGGTCGTGGAAGAAGTATGTTCCGCTGAAAGGGGTCAGGGCGTGCGCGGCGGCGAGGACACCGAAGCCCAGGCCGCTCCCCCGCAGGCGTACGGTGTCCGGCGACTCGTAGGCGAGGTCGATGTGCCCGCTCGCTCCGAGCCAGCTGAGCAGGCCCGGTGTCGCCTCGACGCGGGTCTCGGCGCGGTCGCCCTTTGTGGTGTTCCGGGGGACCAGGCGCAGCACGGCGTGCATGCCGTTCTGGTGCGAGACGAGGTGGAGGTCCTCGGCGTACGTCTTCTCCGCCACGACGGGCGAGATGTCGAACCAGGAACCGTACGTACTGAACGGGATGTCGCGGACGGAGAAGGCCGGGCCGGGTCGGGCGGCGGTCATGTGGCGTGACTCGTTTCTGGAGCAGGGGGCAGCGGCCGGCTGACGCGTGGGGTCAGCCGTCGCACACCGGGGCTGGGGGACTCAGTCCTTGACGGCACCGGCGGTCACGCCGGCGGCGACGTAGCGCTGGGCGAGGACGAGGATGACCGCAGTCGGCAGGGAGGCGACGACGGCGGTGGCCATGATGGCGTTCCACTGCTGGTCGTTGTTGCCGATGTAGTGGTAGATGCCCAGGCTGATCGGCTCGTGGGCGCCGCCGTTGACCAGGGTGGCGGCGAAGACGAAGTCGGACCAGGACCACAGGAACGCGAACAGGGACACGGTGACGACGGCGTTGCGGCTGATCGGCAGGACGATGGACCAGAAGGTGCGCAGCGGTCCGGCGCCGTCGGTCCTGGCGGCCTGGAGCAGTTCGCCGGGGATGCCGGACATGAACGCGGTGAAGATGAGGACGCCGAAGGGGACGGCCAGGGTGGAGTCGGCGAGGATCAGGCCGGGGACGGACTGGAGCAGGCCGAGCTGGAGGTAGATGGCGTAGAAGCCCATCGCCATGATGATGCCGGGGATCATCTGGGCGGCGAGCAGGACGAAGTTCAGGATGCCGGCGCCGCGCGGGCGCAGCTTGGCCAGGGCGTAGCCTGCGGGTGCGGACAGGGCGACGGTCAGGACGACGGTGCCCAGGCCGATGACGAGGCTGGTACCGAGGTAGGGCAGCTGCTCGTCGAGGACGGTGCGGTAGCCGGCCAGGGTGCCGTGGAGGGGCAGCAGGTCCGGCGGGCTCTTGCGCATGAACTGGTCACGGGTCAGGGAGACGTTGAGCATCCAGTAGACCGGGAAGAGCATGATCCCGGTCAGTACGACACCGATCGTGGTCTTCGCCCACGTACGCCTGCGGCTTCGGCTCATGACAGGGCCTGCTTTCTCTGGGCCCGGACGTAGACCAGGCCGAAGACCAGGGCGGCGACCACGAGCAGGTTGCCCACGGCCGCGCCGGGGCCGAAGGCCGGCAGGAGGTTGCCGAAGCCGAGCTGGTACGACCAGGTGGCGAAGGTGGTGGACGAGTCCGCCGGGCCGCCCTTGGTCATGATCCAGATGATGTCGAAGACCTTGAGCGTGTAGACCAGCCCCAGGAGCAGGGTGATCGCGGACACCGGGCGCAGCAACGGGAAGGTGACGCGCCAGAAGCGCTGCCAGGCGTTCGCACCGTCGAGGGCAGCGGCCTCGTACAGGCTCGCGGGGATGGACTGCAGGCCGCTGTAGAGCACGACCAGGTTGAACGGGACACCGATCCAGATGTTCGCGATGATCACCGAGGTCAGCGACCACGAGGGCGAGGTCAGCCAGTTCACCGGCCCGACGCCGAGGGCGTGCAGGGCCGCGTTGACGACGCCCGACTCGCTGCCCAGCATCCACGACCAGGTGGAGGCCGAGACGATCAGCGGCAGCAGCCAGGGCACGAGGAACAGGGCGCGCAGAGTGGCCGACAGCCTGAAGTTCTGGTTGAAGAAGACCGCGAGGGCCAGGCCGATGGCGTACTGGAAGACCAGGCACACGGCGGTGAAGAGCGCAGTGTGGAGCAGGGCCGGGGCGAAGGTCGGGTCGTCGAAGACCGTGCGGTAGTTCGCCAGGCCCGTGAACGGGGCGTCGCCCTGGACGAAGGAGCGGACGGTGTAGTTGCGCAGGCTCAGGTCGAGGTTGCGGTAGAGCGGATAGGCGTAGAAGAGGGCGAGGTAGAGGGTCACCGGGGCGAGGAAGCCCCAGGCGGCCCACTGCGTGGAGGTGGGCCGGCGGCGTTTCCCGCTGCGGGCCGGGGGCGGAGCAGCGGTGGCCGCCCCGTTGCGGACGCCCGCGGTCCGGTGGGCCGGCGGATGTGTCGTCTGCTTCATCGGGCTCATGTCACTTGGCCTCGGCCTGTGCCGAAGTGAGCGCGTCCTTGGGTGACTTGGACCCGCTGAGGGCGGATTGGACGGCCTTCCACATCTGCTCGGAGATCTTGGGGTACTTGATGCCCAGGTCGTCGCTGGTGCGGCCCTTGGCTGCCTTCACCGCGTCCACCCATGGCTTCAACTCGGCGTTCCCCGCCACCTGCTTGTCCTGGACCTCACTGGTGGGGGCCACGTAGGACAGGGTGCTGTCGGTGTCGTGGAGATTGTCGGTGCTGGTCAGGCACGTCACCAGCTTCTGGGAGGTGGTGTAGCGGCCGGTGTCCTTCTGGACCGGGATGGTCACGAACTCGCCGCCGGTCGGGGCCGCGGCGTTGCCTCCATTCGCGCCGGGGATGGGCAATACGCCGTAGTCGAGGCCTGCCTTCTTGGCATTGGAGAGCTGCCAGGTGCCGTTCTCACTGAACGCGAAGTCACCGCCGGCGAACTCCTGCCAGCTGGTCGTCTGGGTGTTGTTGAGCACCGAGTTCGGGGCGTAGCCGTTCTTCAGCCAGTCCTTCCACAGGGAGAGGGCGGACACGGCCTGGGCGGAGTCGAGTGCGGTCAGCTTGGCGCCCGCGCCCCAGAACCACGGCAGGAACTGGAAACTGCCCTCCTCCGTGCCGATCGCCGAGAACGTGATGCCCTTCTTCCCCGCCTTCTTGACCTTCGCCAGCACCGCCGTCAGCGACGTCCAGTCCTTGACCGAGGCGATGTCGACGCCGGCCTCCTTGAGCACCTTCTTGTTGTAGTAGAGGGCAAGGGTGTTGGCGCCGATGGGCGTGCCGTAGGTCTTGCCGCCCGACTGGCCGGCCGCGAGCAGGTTGGGGTCGACTTTCGAGGTGTCCAGCTTGGTGTCGTCGGTCGTGGTGAGCACGCCCGCCTCGGCCAGGGTCGACACCACGGGGTTGTCGACGATGAGGACGTCCGGCGAGTTGCCCTGCTGGGCCGCGAGCAGCGTCTTGTTGCCCAGGTCGCTGGTGTCGAAGGTGGTCCGCTTGATCTTCACGCCTGCCTTGGTGCCGCACTGGTCCAGCAACTTCGCCCAGGCCGAGCCCTTGTCGAACTGCGGGTACGGGTCCCAGACGGTGTACGTGCCGCTGCCGGCGCCGTTGGCGCCGCTGCTGCCCGAGCCGGAGGAGCAGGCGGTGGCGGTGACGGCCACGGCCAGGGCGGTCACGGCCGCGGCGGTCAGACGGAGCTGTCTGGTGGATCTGTCCATGACAGGAGTTCCTTTGTTCGGGACGTGCGGGTGCCGAGGGCATGGGGTGATCCGGAAAAACGGGCACGGCGAACCGCGCTGCCGGGCAGTTCGTGCGTCCGGTGTGGTGAGGCGATCCAGAGGTGAGGAGAGCTACGTGACGTGAGGCGGGATTACGCCGATGCGGTCAGGACGCCGTACCGGCTCCGGCGGGCCCGGTGCTGGCCCGCAGGGAGACGGGCGGTGCGAGGAGGTGGTGCCGGGGCGGCGCGTCGGGGTGGTCGAGCCGCTCCACCAGCAGGTCGACGGCCCGCCGGCCCATTTCCTCCGCCGGTACGTCGGCCGCGGTGAGCTGCGGGGTCACCGTCTCCGCCCATCGGCTGGCGACGACCCCGGTGACGGAGAAGTCACGCGGCACATGGCGGCCCGCCTGGGCGAGCCCCCGGTAGAGGCCACCGAGGGCGGCCTCGTTCAGCGTGACCAGAGCCGTGGTGGCCGGGTCGTCGTGCAGGATCCGCTCCAGACAGGCCTGGCCCGATGCCGCGTCGTCCCCGCAGCAGTACGTCCGCACCGTCAGCCCGCGCTCGGCGGCGGCCTTGGTGAATCCGTCCAGGCCGCGGTGCGCGGACTCGTACCCGGCCCGCAGCAGCTGCTCGGGACGGTTGACGAAGGCGATCCTGCGGTGGCCGAGGTCCGCCAGGTGGTGCACGCAGGCCGCCGCCAGTGCGGTGTGGTCCAGGCCGACCCACCAGCCGCCCTCCGGATGGGCGGTACGCCCGATGGCGACGGAGGGGAAGTCCAGGGCGGCCAGGTGATCGACCCGGTCGTCCTCCAGTCTGATCTCCATCAGGATCGCGCCGTCGACCCGCCGCTCGCCCAGCAGCCGCTGGAACGAGCGGTCACTGTCCACCCCGCTCGGGGACAGCAGTACGTCGTAGTCGTAGGCCGCGGCGGCCTCCACCACACTGCCGATGAAGTCCAGCTGCATGCCGGTGTAGTGGTTCCCGGCCGGCGGGAACACCAGACCGATCGTGCTGGTCCGGCCGTTGGCCAAGGCTCGCGCACTGGCGTTCGGCCGGTAGCCCAGCTCGTCGATGACCTCCTGGATCTTCCGCCGGGTGTCGTCCGACACCGGGCGCTTGCCGCTCAACGCGTAGGACACGGTGCTCCGCGAGACACCGGCCCGCCGGGCGATCTCACCGATGTTCACGGACGGCTCCTTGCTCGAACCGGTTCGACTCCTTGATGGAGTACTCACCGGAAGTGAGAGTGGCGGGGTGGAACGCGAAACGAAGCCAGTTGTCGAACCGGTTCGCGTGAAGCGAAGGTAGGAAGTGTCCCTACGCCTGTCAACACCTCCGGCGGGACTTTTCCGACCCGCGAGGAGGCCGGGAAGACCTTGGGCCGAAGGGATTGCTGGTCAGATGACCCGGTGCTAGCTTCCCGGAACCGGTTCGAAGAAGCGATCCACCCGACGCCCTGGCACCCAACCCCCGGGATTGCAGGCCGCCGTGCCGCCCCCCGGGAAAGCCCCTCCGTTGACACGACACCACGATCGAACCGGTTCGACATCTGCCGAAACCGAGGTTCGAGGACGGCGGGGCACCTTCACCGTGGCGGGAACGGCGGTCGGGCGTGCCGTGAAGACGACCGTCACCGTGGTCCGCGAGGGGCGGCTCATCGCTCACGCATGACGCGTGTGGCGGATGCGGACCAGGTGGGATGCCGACCTCGTGCGTACGCCGCCGGCGGCCGCCGCCGGCCGGCCGGTACGCCTTCTCCGGCTCGGACGGCCTGCAGATGCTGTGCTACCTGCTTCCGGGCCTTGACGGCGAGCTGACGGAGGGTTTCGGACGGGTCAACCGTGTGTGTTACACGAACGTGCCCCGAGCGCGATCTGCCGAGGCTGCTGCGGTGCCGAACACATGCGTCGAGGACGTACGGATGTCGATGGCGACGGGACCGGTGCGTCACGCCCCGCGTCCCGGGTCGCTGCGCGTGGACGACTCGGTCGCGGCACGCGTGATCGCCCGCCGGATGGGTTCGTACCCGGTACAGCGGCAGATGTTGGACTCGACGAGGCCGTGGACGCGTTCCGGGTCCTCCCCGATCGCGGGGTCGGCCTCCAGGACGCCCGCGGCCACCATGAGGAAGCCGGGCGTGCAGAAGCCGCACTGCAACGCGTGCTCGGCGGAGAAGGACCCGCTGGAGCGGGTGGGGCTCGCCGTCGGGTCCGGCCAGTCCTTCCACGGTCCGTACCGAGCTGCCCTCGCACTGCACGGCCAGCATGAGGCAGGACCGGACGGCCTCGCCGTCCACCAGCACCGTGCAGGCCCCGCGGACGCCGTGTTCGCGGCGCATGCGGTCCGCGTCCCGGTCACCCCGGTAGTGTGTACCCCTGCACCTGCGCCCCCTCCCCCGGCGGCCGGCGTCCGGCCCTGGGCGCCCTTGGGGTACGAGGTCGGCCGGCTGGTCGACCACGGAGGGGCCGGCGGTACCGAGGTGCGGGACGACGACGTTCACCCCGCCGGTGGTGGTGCTTCAGGTCACTGACCGCCGTTCACCGACCGGTGTCCACCGGCTGCCGTCGGTCCGCGGGAACGCTCCCCGCTCGCCGTTCGTCTACAGTTCGTAAATCGTCTACATGCCTGTAGTCATTCTTGGGAAGGCCCGGCGCCAATGACCACACCGCTGCATCTCGCCTCGCAGCTGGCCGTCAACGTGCTGGACGCACGATCGCTGCTCACCGCGTTCGGCGTCCTGGGCGTGGGCGTGGTGATGTTCGCCGAGACCGGACTGCTGGTGGGCTTCTTCCTCCCCGGGGACTCGCTGCTGTTCACGGCGGGGCTGCTGTGCACGGGGTCGGCCGGCCAGCCCGTCCACCTGTCGCTGGGACCGTTGCTGGTCGCGGCCGCCTTCGGTGCGCTGGCCGGTGCGCAGTGCGGGTATGTGCTCGGCCGGAAGGCGGGCGGGGCACTGCTCGCCCGCAGCCGTTCGGCACGGCTGCGTGAGGGGGCGCAGCGGGCCGAGGAGTTGCTGGAGCGGTACGGATACGAGAAGGCCGTGGTCCTGGCCCGCTTCGTGCCGGTGGTGCGGACCGTCCTCAATCCGATGGCGGGCGCGCTCGGCGTGCCGGTCCGGACGTTCACCGTCTGGCAGGTGATCGGCGGGCTGGTGTGGAGCCTCGGCCTGACTCTCGCCGGCTACGCACTCGGATCCTCGATACCGAACATCGACCGCTACCTGCTGCCGCTGGTCGCATTGATCGTTCTCGTGTCGCTGATCCCTGTGCTGAGCGAGGTCCTCCGGTCCCGCCGGACGGCCAAGGCGCGGGAGGAGCGCGGATGATCATGGCCTTCGACGGGTCCTCGGTCGACGGATCCGCTTACCTGGACGTCGTTCGCCTGGCCCGGCACTCGCCCGGCTGGCTGGACGCTCTGGTGTCGTTCTGGTCGACGTACGGACTCGCGCTGTTCGCTCTTCTGGCGGCCGTCGGCTGGTGGCGCGCCCGGCGGGTGGGGCCCGCGGCCGCTGTGGCGGCACTGGCGGTACCGGTGGTCGTCATCGCCGCGTACGGCGTCGACTCCGCGCTCAAGCTGGTGGTCCGCGAGGACCGCCCGTGCCAGAGCCTGCACGTGAAGGTTCTGGAGGCGTGCCCCGCCCCCGGCGACTGGTCCTTCCCCAGCAACCACGCGGCGATCGCGGCGGCCGCCGCGGTGGCGCTCCTGTTCGTCTCACGGCGGCTGGGCGCGCTCGGGGCCGCGGCCGCCCTGGCGATGGCGGCCTCACGCGTCTGGGTGGGTGCACACTATCCGCACGACGTCGTCGCCGGACTCGCCGTCGGCGCCCTCGCCGCGCTGCTGCCGATGACCGTGCTGCACAGACATGCGCACACGCTGGCCCGGCGGATCGCATCCGGGCGGCTGCGTCCCCTGCTCGTCGCCGCGTGAACCGACAGCCCGTCGCCGACCCGACCCGCCATGTGACCGAGAAGACCTCTGGAGGATCATGCGCCACAAGATCCTCGTCGTCGAGGACGATCACGCCCTGCGCGACGTACTGCGCCGGGGCCTGACCGAGGAGGGCTTCGAACCCGTCCTCGCCCCCGACGGCGCGACGGCCCTGCGGCTGGCCACCGCCGATGTCGCGGCGGCCGTCCTGGACATCGGACTGCCCGACGCGGACGGACGGGACGTGTGCCAGGCCATGCGCGCGAGCGGCTTCCTCGCTCCCGTGATCTTCCTGACCGCCCGGCACCGGCTCACCGACCGGCTGTCCGGCTTCTCCGCAGGTGGCGACGACTATCTGCCCAAGCCCTTCCACCTCGTCGAACTCGCCGCACGGCTGAGAGCCGCTCTCAAACGAGGCGCGCCGGCTTCGACGGCCACGGTCGGGGACCTCGTCCTGGACCCGGTCGGACACAGCGCCACTGTGCACGGTGTCCGCGTCGCCCTGACCCCGACGGAGTTCCGGCTGCTCGGGCCCCTCGTCGCCGCGGCGGGCTCCCATGTGCCGCGGCGCGAGCTGATCAGGGCGGCCTGGCCCGAAGGAGCGCAGGTGAGTGACAACGCCCTGGACCAGTACCTGACGCGGCTGCGCCGTAAGCTGCGCGAGGCCGGCAGCTCGCTGACGATCGGCACGGCACGCGGGATCGGACACCGCCTGTCATGAATCCCGAACGCGTCCTGCGCCGTCTGGCGCCCCGCACCCTGCGCGGCCGGCTCTCCCTCGTGGCACTGACCACGGCCGCCCTGTTGATCGCCGTCCTGACCGTGGTGTTCAACGTCGTGATGGACAGGCACCTGCAACATCAGGCGGACGACGAACTGCGCAACAGGGCCGCCGCCGTCGCCACGACCGTCGATACCAGGGGCTCGCGGGTGCGCGTCCTGGAGACCTCCAACGACGGTCTCCTCGACGCGAACGTGTGGATCTACGCCGGCCCCAGACTTCTGGAAAAGCCCGCGTCGGCGGTGGCCGGCAGCCCGCTGACGCAGGCCGCCGACCGGCTGGCCGCACGGCGCACCCCGGCGTGCACCGCCGTCGACGGCGAGGGGCACCAGCCCGTCCGCCTGTGCTCCAGGCCCCTGCACGGCCGGCACACCGCCGCAACGGTCGTCACCGCCCTGGACCTGGGCCCCTACCGCAGTTCGGCCGACACCCTGCTGCTGGGATCGGTGATCCTGGACGCGATCATGCTGGCGTGCACCTACGTGCTCACGCGTCTGGCCGTCGGACGGGCACTTCGCCCGGTGCGGACGATGACCGACCAGGCCACCCAGTGGAGTGCCGTGGGCTCCGACGACCGCTTCCGGGCCGAGGAACACCCGGCTGAACTCGCCCGCCTGGGCGCCTCCCTGGACGCACTGCTCGACCGCATCCGCACCGTGCTGCGCCACGAACGGCAGCTCACCGGCGAGCTGTCCCACGAACTGCGCACCCCCCTCACCCGGATCGTCATCGAACTCGACTGGTGGCGCACCCGCCCCCGCTCGGAAGCGGAGACGCGCGCCACCCACGAAGTGATCGCCGAGGCCGCGCAGTCGATGCGCACGATCTGCGACACGCTCCTCGACGACGCCCGTGACAACACGCTGAACCAGCCCACGGCCCCCGGAACGACCGACGTCGTCCCCGTCCTCGACCGCATGATCCAGCGCCTCGACACACCGGACGACGTCAAGGCCACCGTCGTGCCCGGGGCAACGGGGCTTGAGGCAGGGGTCGCCCCCGCCCTCCTGGAACGCATCGTCAGCCCGTTGCTCGCCAACGCCCTGCGTTACGCCCGCTCCGGCGTGAGCGTCGCCGCACGGCGCGTGTCCGGCACCGTACGCATCGACGTGGTCGACGACGGCCCGGGCGTGCCCGAGTCGTTCGCCGGCGAGCTGTTCCAGCCCGGCCGGCGCGCCGACGAGCAGGACGGCCACGACGGCGCCGGCCTCGGGCTGCCGCTCGCGCGACGCCTGGCCCGCGCCGTCGGCGGCGACGTGTCGTACGACCCCGCGCACACGCCCGGGACACGGTTCACGGTGAGTCTGCCGGCCGCCTGACCGCTTCCTCGCGGGTGGCGGAGAGGTGGACGACCAGCCCGAGAACGACCGCCAGGAACAGGGCGCCGGTGACGACGGAGCCGAGGCCGAGGCCGCCGTCGCCGGTGGGCCGGGAGAGGTAGTCACCGATGGAGGCGCCGAGGGGGCGGGTGAGGATGTAGGCGATCCAGAAGCTCCACACCGCGTCCAGGTCCAGCGCGAAGTGCGCGATGGCCAGCGCTGCGATGGCGGCCGCGAACAGGACGGCGGACAGCCAGTACCCGAGGCCCGTCTTCTCGGCGGCCAGGTCGCCGGCGGAGGTGCCGAGGGCGAAGGCGAACAGGACGGCCGGCCAGTAGAACGCCTCGCGGCGGGTGGTGTCGATGTGACGGACCGACAGGGTGCGCTCGGTGCGGTACCAGGCGGCGAGGACGATCACCAGGGCGATCGCGAAGACCGTGGTGGTGGTCTCGAGCGCCAGGCCCATGGTGTCGGTGAGGTTGTCGCTGACCAGGGTGCCGACGACGCCGATCAGCGCGACGGCGAGCCAGTAGACGCCCGGGCGGTGACCCCTGGAACGGAACTGGACCACCAGGACGACGGCCAGCAGGGCGCTCATCAGCAGCGACACACCGGTCAGCCCCAGACCGGCCTTCTCGCTCAGCAGGCCGGCCGCGGTCCCCCCGACCGTCGTGCACAGCACCTTGATGATCCAGAAGTGGACGGTGACTTCCGGCACCTTGTTCCAGCGCGGCCGGTGACGGGCGAGCCCTGCCTGGCCTGCCTCCGGAACCACCTGGCTCTCAGACGTTTCATGGGTCATGCTGCCCGACCGTGCCACCCGGCACCTGAACACATCCTGACCGCCGCCGGCCGCCGCGATCTCCCGGACCAGGGCGAGCGGGGGTCGGGTCCGTCGTCGAAGGCCGGGGCGGTGTCCGGGCGATGGTCACGAGTGCTGATCCCCCTGCCGGTGGGCGTGGTGCCCGGCGAAGCCGTCCACAAGGCCGTTGCCGATGGCACGCATCAGGTCCGGACCGTCGTGCGCCGTCGCCATCCCCGTGCCGACGGCGCACGCCCACACGGCGGTGGCCACCGCGGCGGTCGCGGCCGGCCGGCGCGGTCGCCTCCGCCGCGGCAGCGGGGGCTCTTGATTCCCCTCGGGCAGACCCGTCCGGTGCACGCGCGCGATCTCGGCCGCCGGACCACCGTCCGGGGTCCGGGCGAACAAGGCGAGTCCCGTCGCGCGCTGTTGTGCCCCGAGCGGACCGTCGATCAGGTCGCACAGCGCCGCCTTGAGACCGGCCAGGTCACGAATCCACACGGCCGCGCCTGCTTCGTCCAGGGCGGCCGCGTTGGTCAGCCCGTGCCCCGGTATGCAGCGGTAACTGGCGACGGGCAGCCCCGAGGCGAACGCCTCCAGTGACGTGAGTCCGCCGGCGTTCTGGACGAGGACGTCCGCGGCGTGCATCAGGCCGGGCATGTCCTCGACCCAGCCGTAGGCGTGCTCGATGCCGTCCGCGCGCAGTTGCTCGGCCAGGGTCTCGTTCCGGCCGCACACGACGACCGGAACGGCGGCCCCGCAGTCGCGCAGTTCGCGCGCGACCTTGCGGACCGGTCCGACGCCCCACGACCCCGCGACCAGAAGGGCGAGCGGGGCCCGCTGCGGCAGCCCGAACTCCGCGCGCGCACGGGTGCGTTGCCCGGTGTCGCAGGGGCGGAACCGGGGGTCGGCGACCGGGCCGCACACCCGCACGTCCCGTGCCCCTGCCGCCCGCGCCTGGGCGGCGGGTACGGCGTGGGCGGCCAGGTGGACGTCGACGCCGTCCGCCACCCACAGGGGATGCACCGAGAAATCGGTCAGATACGTCAGGACGGGAACGCTCAGACGCCTCTTCAGGCGCAGGCTGCCCAGGACCCGGCTGGCCCCCGGGTAGGTGGAGACCACCGCTCCTGTGCCCTGGGGAAGGGCACGCAACACCCGGTCCTCGGCCGTGCGGAGCAGTGCGCGCGCGATCGGGCCGCCGCCTCCGGCGCGCTCGGTGCTGGAGTAGATCCGCTGATAGACCCATGGCGCGCGAACGAGCATGCGGTGGTAACCCTCTTGGACGGCACGGCCCAGCTGGGCGGGCAGGAGATCCAGCAGGTCGAACCGGTCGACCGTGAAGCCGTCCGCCGTGAGGCGCCGGGCGAGTTCGGCGGCCGCACCGTCGTGACCGGCTCCGACGCTCGCGGAGACGACGGCGATCCGGCCTGAGTGACGCGTCGTGGCCCGCTGCGGCGGAATCGCGCCCGCGAGGGCGAGTCCGGGCGCCGTGTTTCCGGCGTGGGGCATGGGCTTTCCTCCGCAGCATGAAGGGAGCGACGGAACTCTACGAGATGTAGTAGTCCGAGGTTTGAAGCCGGAGCATACCTCCTACAAGTAGTAGTTGGCCGCCGGTAGCCTGTACGGAAGCGAACGAAGGAAGGCGGACGGTGGAGGACCGAAGGCGCGGGGACACCCGGGGAGCAGCCGGCAGGCGGGCCCGCGGTGAGCTGGAGAGCGATGTGCTCGCCGCGCTCTGGGCCGCCGACGAGCCCCTCGCCGCACGGCAGGTCCGGGAGCGGCTGCCGGGCGACCTGGCCTACACGACCGTGTTGACGATCCTGACCCGGCTTCATGAGAAGGGCATGCTCGTGCGGCACCGTGAGGGGCGCGGCTACGCCTACGAGCCGGCCCGTGACGAGGCGTCCCACACCGCCCAGCGCATGCACTCCCTGCTCGTGGGCGGCGCCGACCGCGAGGCCGTGCTGGCCAGCTTCGTGTCGGAACTGTCGGCGCAGGACGAGCACCTGCTGCAGCAGTTGCTGTCCGGGCAAGAGGAGACACCCGCCGAGAGTGAGCGCTCCCGCCGGAAGCGGTGAGCCGGATGCTGGTCGGCGTCTACGTCCCGTTCGCCGTCACGGCCGTGCCGGCATCGTCTCGCCGGCCGGGGCCGCCGTACGGCAGCTCCGTCATCTCGTGCGGGCGCGGCGGGAGTGCGTCCGCCTGCCCGGAGACACGGAGTTGGCGGTGGTGGACGACGACGTCCCGCCGGCCTTCGCGACGGGTGGCGTGCTGCCGGCGTTCTGCTGTGCCGGCTTGGCCGACGCCGCGTCCGACAGCGATCACATGGTGGACAGCGCGCCGCTCTCGCATCGGCCGGGACGCCGTCCGGCTCCTGCCGCGGCGGTCATGAGCGGCAGAAGCGCAAGGAGCACCGCCCGTAACGGTGCTCCTTGCGGGCAGTCCGCCACCACAGGCCGGCAGGGACGCCGGAGAACCATGAGCGTCCCGCCGTCCCGCTACGGATGCCGGCGTTGGCCGCCGAAGGTGGGTGTGGGCGAGGTGCCCCCGGTGGTGCCGCCGCCGTTGGTGCCTCCGCCGTTGGTGCCTCCGCCGGTTGTGCCGGTGGTGGTGCCGCCGTTGCCGGTGGTGCCGCCGAGGAGTCCGCCGCCGGTCGTGCCGCCGGTCGTGCCGCCGGTGGTGCCGGTGGTGTCGGTCGGGCTCGGGGCGGGGCACTGTTTCTTGTGGTGGCGGCAGGCTCCGGTGGAGGGGCTGGGTTTGGCGGGTGTGCTCGGGTGGGGGTGGGTGTGCTGCGGGTGGCGGTGGGGTGGGCTGGGGGGCGCCGGGTTCGTTGCTGCCGTGGCCGAGCGGGGGTGCGGGCGGGAACTGCTGGACGGGCTGTCCCTGGAGGGCGGCGGTCATGTAGGCGGTCCACACCTCGGTGGGCATGTCGGCGCCGAAGACCTTGGAGAACCCGCCGACGCCCTTCATCGACTGCAGGCCGGAGTTCTTCGGGTCCTCCTTGAACATGGCGACGGAGGTGACCAGTTGCGGGGTGTAGCCGATGAACCAGGCGGACTTGTAGTCGTCGGTGGTGCCGGTCTTGCCGGCCGCCGGGCGGTTCAGGGCTTGCGCGTTGGTGCCCGTTCCGCTCTTGACGACGCCCTGCAGGACGTCGGTGACGGTGCCGGCGGTGGAGGCGGGCATGGCCGTGGTGCCTTTGGGTTTGTCGAAGCCGGGCAGTGGCTGGCCGCCGGCGATGACCTTGGTCACCGAGTACGGCTCGTGCTGGACGCCGTTGTCGTCGAAGGTGGCGTACGCGTCGGCCATGCGGATCGCGGAGGGGGTGGAGGTGCCGATGTAGAAGCCGGGGGTGTCGTACTGCAGGCTCTTGCGCAGCAGGCCCGCCTTGAGGGCCTCGCCCTCCACGTTGTCGTAGCCGACGTACTCGCCGAGCTGGACGTAGGGGGTGTTGACGGACTGTTCCATGGCCTTGCGCAGGGTGATGTAACCCCATTTCGTGGGGACGTCGTTGCGCTGGTGGAGCAGGCCCGAGGGGTCGGAGGGATCCGGCATCTGCCGGCCCTGCTGGTCCTTGACGGTGATGCCGTCGTCGCCGTCGAACTTGGAGTCGGGGGTGATGGGCTGGGGCGCCTGGCCCGGGGAGAGCACGGCGCCGTGGTCGAGGGCGGCCGCCAGGTCCAGGGGCTTGAAGGTGGAGCCGACCGGCACACCGGTGGCGTCCGCGTTGTCGGTCCAGTGGCCCTTGTCCCAGCCCGCCCCGCCGTACAGGGCCACGACCGCGCCGCTGGACGGGTCCAGCGAGGCGGCACCGACCTGGACGTCCTTGTCGGCCGCGCGGCGGCGGGGTCGAGGTGCTTCTTCTGCATCGCCGCGACGGACGCCGCCAGCGCGTTCACCTTCTTCTTGTCGAAGGTGGTGTAGATCTGGTAGCCGCCGTGGCCCAGCTGCTGGTCGGTGAGCGAGGAGTGGGCCTGGACGTACTTCTTCGCGGTGTCCACCAGGTAGCCGGTCTGCCCGGACATCCCCGCCGAGGGGGTGTACGCCTTGGGCGTGGGAAACCGGCGGCCAGGTACTGCTGCTCCTGCGCCTGGCTGATCTTGTTGATGGTGGCCATGCGGTCCAGGACGTACTTCCAGCGGGCCTGGGCCTGGGCCCTGGCCTGGGGGTCGGTGTCGGCGTGCATCAGCAGGCTCGGCTCGTTGACCGCGGCGGCGATGAACGCGCCCTGGCTGACGGTCAGTTCGGAGGCGTGCTCGTGGTAGTAGGCGCGGGCCGCGGCCTCGATGCCGTAGGCGTCGCGGCCGTAGTAGCAGCTGTTGAGGTAGCCCTGCAGGATCTGCTGCTTGGACATCTGGCCACCGATCTTCAGGGAGATCATGATCTCCCTGAGCTTGCGGGTGACCGACTGGTTCTGGGAGAGGTAGGTGTTCTTCACGAACTGCTGGGTGATGGTGGACCCGGACTGCACCTCGCCGCCGGTGGCCATGTGGTAGACGGCGCGGAGCATGCCCTGCGTGTCGACGCCGGGATCGGTGTAGAAGGTGGCGTTCTCCGCGGCGAGGAAGTCCCACTGCACCAGCTTCGGCACCTGGGCCAGGTCCACGTTCTGCCGGTTGGTCGAGCCCTGCGTGGCCATCACCGAGCCGTCGGACCAGTAGTAGGTGTTGCTCTGCTGCTGGGTACTGGGATTGGCACTCGGGATCGTCGTCGTCGCATAGGCGTACCCGAACAGGCCCAGCAGGCCGCCGAAGAACACCAGGAAGGCGCAGGTCACCTGCTTCCACGAGGGCAGCCACCGCCGAAGGCCCTGCCGGCCGGCCCGCGGGTAGTCGATGAGACCGCGCCGGCCACCGCGCCCGGTGTCCGGACGCCGGTCGTCCGCCCTCCGGCGTCCCGCCCGTCCGCCATCGACAGGGGCGGCCCGGACGCCGTGCCGCGAGCCGTCGGGGCCGGACGGCCCCGTCCTGCCAGACGGTTTGCGCCGGTGTCCGCCCATCTTCGCCACTCCTCGACCAGGTTCGAGCCCGTACGCCGCCGCGAAGCCGAACTCGCCGCACCGCTGTGGTCGGCGACGGATGCCCTGGCCCGGGGCGCACTGATGCTCTAACTTCCTACAAAATGTAAGACTAACTGGTGCCCGGACCGCGCCCGCAACCGCCTCTGGGCAAAGCCCCACGACGCGTAGGATCGATCGTGGGGCGCGTACGGGAGGCACAGGAGGGGTCGGGCATGGCTCACGACATCGGTGGCGAGCACGCCGACCGCCGGGCGAGCGGGGCTTTGGAGGCCGAGATCATGGCCGTGCTCTGGAGCGCCGGAAAGCCACTGACCGCCGGAGCCGTCCAGGCTGCCCTCACACCGGCGCTCGCCTACAAGACCGTGCTCACCGTGCTGGGGCGACTGCACGCCAAAGGGATGCTCGAACGCGAGCGCGTCGGCCGGGCCCACGCCTACCTCCCGCACCGGGAAGCGGCCGAGGCTTCCGCCGAGCAGATGAAGACCGCGCTGGAGCGCGGCCACGACCGCACCGCCGTGCTGCAGCGCTTCGTCGAGACCCTCGACCCCGCGGACGAGGCCGCGCTGCGCGCCCTGCTCGGCTCTGGCGAGTGACGCGACCTGCGCTCGAGGTCAGAACAGCCGCAGAGCGTGCAGGCAACGGGCGAAATCCCACGTGACCTCGGCGAAGGCCAGACCGGTCAGGGCGGTGACCGCCAGGGCGGGCGAGAGCGCCACCCAGTGACTGGTCGGACGTTCGGCCTGCAGAGCGCCGACGCGCGCGGTGACCTTGTGCCGCAGATAGGCGAGGGCGCCTTGCGGCTCATGCGCTCGAGTGGCGTCGGCCATCGCGAGTGCGGCCCGGGCCAGGGAACGGGCGGCGAGCAGGCGGCTGCCGGTCGCCCGCGCGGCTTCCTCGTCCGCCCAGCGTTCGATGTGGAAGGTGATGAGGTCGCGCACCGGCCGCAACAGGGGGTTGCAGGCGGCCGTTGTCTCGGCGACCGCCGCGTAGCGGTGGTGCCGGTGGAGCAGATGGGCCCGTTCGTGGGCGAGCAGCACCGCCTGTTCGTCGGCGGGCAGGGCGCGCAGCATGGCGGAGGTCACGACGACTCGCCGTGACCGGCCCGGCAGCGCGTAGGCGTCCGGCCCCTCCGCCTCGATCACGACGAGGTCACCGGCCGCCGGCTGTTGTCTGAGCGGGGCGAGCGCACGTAGCGCGGACCACCGGCGCCTTGTCACCGTGAGTGCCCTGACCATCGACACCGCGAGCAGTCCGGCCGCCAGCGCGCCCAGGGCGCCGGGGACCGGGTCGTCACTGGCCAGGGCGGCCGGGCTGCTGTGCGCCTGGTCCTGGAAGGCGTCGGTGCGTCCCAGCCCGCCCACCGTGACGGCGGTCAGACCCCACACCAGGGCGGCCGTCGCGACGAGGCTCAGCAGGGTCAGTGCGCGCACCGCGGCAGCGGGGGCCAGCCGGCGTCCCAGCTGCGGGCCGAGCATGGCCAGGGCGACCGAGGCCAGGAGAAGCAGGTAGACGGTGATGCGCACAGCGGCTCCGGTCGTCCGCCGGGTATTGAGCACACCGCGACTCGTGCACGCGATCGTGGGGCTGCACGCGCTTGCGGTGTTCAACGCCCATTCCTTACATGTGGCGCCCCAGTAGAGCACGGGTTGGTCACTCGTTCGACCTGCGCCGGGTAAGACCCCCGTGAGTTCTTCTGTCTCACATAATGTGGGAGTTCATCGGGCTCCGCCCACGCCGGGCCCTGTGCTCCACGGCCGGCCGGGGTGCCTGTCATGGCTGCACGAAGGGGAGCAGAGGTGTCCAGCGTGGAACATGGCGTCGTGACGGTGGTGGTCATCACCTACAACGACGCCGGACGAGTCTCGGAGGCGGTCGCCTCGGCTCTCGCACAGGGCGATGCGGTCGGCGAGGTCGTCGTGGTCGACGACGCGTCCACCGACGACACGCCCCGCCTGCTGGAACGGCTCGCAGCCGCCGACCCCCGGGTACGCGTCGTACGCCGGGCCGGCAACAGCGGCGGGTGCGGAACCCCGCGCAACGACGGTGTCGACGCGGCCCGCTTCCCGTGGCTCGTCTTCCTGGACAGCGACGACGTGCTTGCGCCGAAGGCCGTGGACGCGCTGCTCGCCGTCGCACGACGGCATGACGCCGATGTGACGGCGGGTCTGTGTGTACGGCGCGAGCTGCCCGGTGGACGTGAGATCCCCTGGCAGCAACAGCTGTTCACCGCGGAGTCGGTGCACGACGGGGTGGCCCGGCGCCCCGAGACGCTGTGGGACACGCTGTCGGTGAACAAGCTGTACCGCCGGGAGTTCCTGGTGTCCCGGCGGATCCGTTTCCCCGACGGCGCGGCGCACTACGAGGACTTCGTCTTCACCGCGCGTGTCTACGCGGCCCGTCCGCGCCTCGCCGTCACCCCCGAGACCGTGTACGTCTGGCATGTGCGCTACGGCACCGGTCAGGCCTCGATCTCGCTGCGCCGGGACCGGATCCGGAACTGGCAGGACAGGGTCAGCGCCCATCAGCAGGTGCTGGAGATCATGCGGGACAGCGGTGAACGGGATCTGCTGGTCGCCGCGCAGACCAAGTTCCTGGAGTTCGATCTCGCCGTCTACCTGCGCGAGCTGCCTCAGCGTGCGCCGGAGTACCAGGACGCCTGGTGGCGCATCTCCCGCGAGCATGTACGCGCCTTCGAGGAGGAGGCCGTGTCCCGGGCCACGCCCGCGGCCCGCTGGCGCACCGCGGTGCTGCTCGGACGCGAGCGGCAGGCCGCGGACCTGCGACGGCTGGCCGAGCTGGCGGCCGACCCGCCGCGGCTGCCGCCCCCGTACGCCGGTGACGCGCGAAAGCCGCTGTGGGACGAGGTGCGTTCCGCCCCGGACGAAGCGGGCGAGATCGTGCTCGACGGCCTCGCCGAGGCCCCGGTCGCACAGCTGCCGTTCTACGTCACCGCGGATGTGGACGCGGGCCGCCGGCTCCTGCTCGAACTGCGGTTGCCCGAACTCTACGGCAGGACCACACAGGCCGGCCCGCAGCGCGCGACCGTCGAGTTCCGGCACCGGGTGACGGACACGGCACACCGGTGCGAGGGGACGTGGGAGACCTTGCCCGGCGGCGAGGGCCGGCGTGCCGTCGTGGCCGTCGACGCGGCGGCGCTGTGTGAACACGGCACGATCACCACGTGGGACGCCTGGGTGACGCTGGCCTTCCGGGACGGCCGGCCGGTCACCCGGCCGCTGCGCGCCGGATCAGGCCTCAGACGGCTGGTGCGGCTCGGCCGGCGAGGACGGCCGCTGCTGCTGCAGCCGTATGCCACCAACAGCGGCTGTCTCGCCCTGCGCGTCGCCGACGGCGTCGTCGGAATGCGCACCGTTGTCGCCGGGCGCCTCGCCCGCCGCGTGCGGCGCTGACCGGCGACGGGTTCAACCACCGGACGGCGTCGGGTTGTCCGGGTCGGCCGGCTCCCCCAGGAAGACGCTGCGCACGACGCGTTCGGCCGCGCGTCCGTCGTCGTGGGGGCAGAAGCGGTCCCGGAACCGGGCGAGCCGCTCCGCCGCCTCGGGCCCCGTGTGCTCGCCGCTGCGGAACACCTCGGCGAGCGCTTCCTGCGTGGTGGCGACCGCGCCGGGCCCCTCGGCGAGGACGTCGACGTAGACCCCGCGTGAGCGCCGGTACGTCTCCCAGTCGGGCGCGTAGATCACGATCGGCCGGTCCAGGACGGCGTAGTCGAACATCACGGAGGAGTAGTCGGTGACCAGGACGTCGGAGGCGATGCACAGGTCTTCGACGGACGGGTGGGAGGAGACGTCCACGACGCCCCGGGACGAGGAGGTCCTCGGGAGGTCGAAGTAGTGCGAGCGCACCAGCAGGACATGGTCGTCGCCGAGCTGGTCGGCGAACCGCTGCACGTCCAGTACGGGCGCCCTCTCGCCTTGGTGGTCGCGGTGGGTGGGGGCGTAGAGGACGGCGGTCTGCCCGGGCGCGATGCCGAGTTCGCCACGCACCCGGTTCGCTTCGTCGAGGGAGGCGTTGACCAGCCGGTCGACGCGCGGATAGCCCGTCTCGAGCACCTGGTAGCCGCCGGGGTAGACCCTGGTGAACACCTCGGTGGTGTGCGGGTTAGGCGAGACCAGGACGTCCCACCTGCCGCACTGCTCCACCAGCCGGTCGAAGTTCATACCGCGTGCGGCGGCGGGATGGTCCCGCAGGTCCGTCCCCATCTTCTTCACAGGGGTGCCGTGCTGTGTCTGCACCAGCACCGCGCCACGCCGTTTGGGCAGGTCGTACGGGAAGTTGACGTTGTTGACCAGGTACTTGGCCCGTGCCATGGTGCGCAGGAAGCGGGGGGTTCCCTCCACCACGTACTCGACCCCCGGCGGGACGGACGCCGTCCGGTCCTTGGCGACCACCCACACTCCGCGGATGCCGGGCGCCAGTTCGCGGGCCTTCTCGAAGATGGCCGCGGGGTTGCAGGCGTAGCCGCGGTTCCAGTAGGCGGCGTAGACGGCCAGGGTGTCGTCGGCGGGAAGCCGCAGGCAGGCGCGGTAGTAGGCCCGCCGCAGCGCCGTCGCCGCGAGCCGGGGTGCCCGGCGGGCCGCACCGCGCGCCCGGCCGGGGGCGGTGCGCAGTGCGAGCCGAAGCCGGTTCACCGGCTCCAGCGCCGCGTACGCGGGATAGGCCCCTCGCTCCACCAGGCGGTACTGCAGTCCGCGCAGCCCGGACGGGTGGGAGTGGTCAAGCGGCCGGAACCGCCGGAAGTGCTCCGACGTCCGCCCGAAGAATTCGCGTCGCAGATTCTCCGGCACCAGGCCGGGAGTGGCGAGCACGGTCGTCGCATGGCGCACGGTGCGGTCGAAGACCGCCTTGCGGAACGGCTCGGCGGTCGTGGTCTCGCGGTCGATGAAGGCGAAGATCTGCTCGTACTGGCCGAAGAGATCGAAGTGTTTCGGGCTGGCGGTGCTCGTGATCGCGCCCTCACGTCCGCGCCGGTAGTGGTAGCAGACCCGGTCGAGCATGCTGATCCGGCGCGCTGCGAGCAGCGTGGGATAGGTGACCGAGATGTCTTCGTAGTACCCGTGCCCGAACTCCAGGTCCAGGCCGAGCAGGAAGTCCCGGCGCAGCACTCTGCTCCACGCGGTCATGATGAGGTCCAGGGTGCTGGGCCGCTCCCCCAGCGTGAACGTCTCGGGAGCGTCCCGGAACAGATGGGCGCGCACGTTGCGCTGCACGCTTCCGTCCGGGTTGACGAGAGCATGGTCGACGAGAAGCACATCCGGACTGGTCCGCCGCAGCCGCTCGGCGACCGCGGCCAGCGCCCCGGCCGTCAGCCGGTCGTCGCTGTCGACGAACCAGACGTACTCGCCCTTGGCCCGGGCCAGGCCCTCGTCGCGCGCCCGGCCGAGCCCGACGTTCTCCGGCAGGTGCACGACGCGCAGCCGGGAATCCCCGGCCGCGTACTCGTCGAGCAGGGCACCGCTGTCGTCGGGGGAACAGTCGTCCACCGCCACCACCTCGACGCCCCTGAAGGATTGCGACGCTCCGAGCAGGGAGTCCAGGCATTCCGGCAGGAATTCCTGCACCTGGTAGACCGGCAGGACGACGCTGATGAGCACCTCCTCCTCGGACGGCTGGGCGGCTGGGCTGTCGCTTGTTGCCATATGTCCTCCAGGCGAGTGTCGGTGGCTGCCGTGCGCGACCGGACCTGTGACTGACCAATGCCCGGACGATTCTCCCCGCAGGTCCCGCGAAGGCCGTGGGATGCGCGTACCGGGCGGAACGTCATACCGGTCGCGCCGGCCCGACGCGATCCATCGGCTCGGGTCGCCGGACGCACGTGTGCCCCGGGAAACACGGCGGTCCCGGACCCAGACTAGTCCTACAACATGTAGGACTACCAGCGGAAAGCCGGCGTCCGACGGGGGCGGCAGCCGGCTCAGGGATACCCGGAAGAGTGACCACCGCAGCAGCCGGCGACCGCGAGCCGGGTGAAGCCCCGGATGCCGACTGCCCCGGCGCAGGGAATGTGCCGGGGCAGTCCGTCGTCCCGGTCGGTCAGCCGAGTGAGGTGAGGAGCGTGTCGAGTGCCTTGACCTCGGTGGCCTTGTCGGGGTTCGGGGCGCGCAGTGACGTCAGGACCTGGTCGATCTCGCCGTCGAGGAAGTGCCACGCCTTCTCGCTCTTGGGCTCGAGAGTGGGCTGGTCGTCGTCCCAAGCGGACTCCAGGTCGGTCACCCGGGTGGTCGCGGCCCGCTGGTCGCCCGAGTTGAGCTTCGCCAGAGTGTCGGCCGTGATCGTGCGGAACTTCGCGATCTCAGTCGCCGGGAACGGTGACGTCGCCTGCTTCGGGGTGAGATGGGTGGTGACAGGCGCGGGCGCGTCATCGCCGGCCGCCGCCGCGTGGGGCTGGTTGTGTGCCCAGACGAGAAGCGCCGCGGTCGCGACCGCCACGACGGCGTAGTAGCCGAGCATGACCCGCTCACGTGCCGGGTTCGGCGCCTGGGGGGTGTCGGCCGGGTCCTGGGTTTCGATGACGTCGCTCCGGCTGAGCGTGAGGTACACGACCGTGGCAAGGATGGCGGCCAGGAAGATCACGCTGGTCACCGCGGTGCCGAGGCCCAGGCCGCCGTCGCCGCCGGGCGAGCCGAGCCAGTCGCCGAGGTTGGCGCCGAGCGGGCGCGTGAGGATGTAGGCCAGCCAGAAGGAGAGCACCGCGTTGGCACCGAGGCGCCATCCGAGGACGATCGCGACGATCAACCCGAGCGGCAGGAACACGGAGACGCCCGGGCTCCAGCCGGTCAGGTCCAGGGTCCAGTCGCCGGTGGCGGTGCCGAGGGCGAACGTGACGAGGACCGCGAGCCAGTAGAAGAGTTCGCGGGGACGGGTGGTGATGCTGTGGACCGACAGGGTCCGCTCGCGTGCGTACCAGATGCCGAAGACGACGGCGAGGACACCGGCGAACACACTGCTGCTCAGGGCGAGGGGAACGCCCTGGCTGTCGGTGAGGATGTCGGTGTAGAGGGTGCCGGTCACACTCACCACCACGACGGTGAGCCAGTACACGAACGGGATGTAGCGTTTGGTGCCGAGTTGCCAGGCCATGACGCCGGCCAGCACGACGGTGAAGATCAACGCGGTGTTGATCAGGCCGACACCGAGGTTCATGTTGATCCAGTCGGCGAAGCTCTCGCCGACCGTGGTGCACAGGATCTTGATGATCCAGAACCAGATCGTGACCTCGGGCACCTTGTTCAGCATCTGCCGGCCAGGCGTCCGAAGACTCTCGGAGGAGCGGCGGTGAGAGGCCGCCCCGGCCCGCTGCCGGTCTCCTTGCTGGGTGCCTGCCCCTGGAACCACAGGACTCTCAGACGTTTCGTAGGTCATGCCGCCCGACTGTGCCATCGGGTACCTGAACGCATCCTGACTGCCGTCCCCGCCCGTCCCGCCCGTGCCGCACGGGCAGTATGGCGGCCGTCGGCCCTCGTGCGCGGGCGGCCGGGCGCACAATGAGTCCATGGCGGGTCGCTGGCAGTTCTGGATCGATCGCGGCGGCACCTTCACCGATGTCGTGGCGGTGACGCCGGGGGCCGGGGTGGTCAGCCGCAAGCTGCTGTCCGAGCGCCCGGAGTCGTACCGCGACGCGGCGGTCGCCGGGATCCGGCAGGTGCTGGAGCTGGAGCCCGACGAGCCGGTCCCGGCCGACCGGATCGAGGTGGTGAAGATGGGCACCACCGTCGCCACCAACGCGCTGCTGACCCACACGGGCGAGCCGACCGTCCTCGTCACCACCCGGGGATTCGCAGACGCCCTGCGCATCGCCTACCAGAACCGGCCGCGCATCTTCGACCGCCGCATCCTGCTTCCGCAGGCCCTGTACGACCGTGTGATCGAGGTGGAGGAGCGGATCGACGCGCACGGCGGGCCGGTCCGGCCGCTCGACCTGGACGCCGCTCGCGAGGCGCTGCGGGCGGCGTACGAGGACGGGTTCCGCAGCGCCGCGGTCGTCCTCCTGCACGGCTACCGTCATCCCGGCCATGAGGCCGCCGTCGCCGAGGCCGCCCGCGCGATCGGCTTTTCGCAGGTCAGCTGCTCGCACGAGGTGAGCCCGCTGATCAAGCTGGTGCCGCGCGGTGACACCACGGTGGTGGACGCCTACCTCTCGCCGATCCTGCGCCGCTACGTCGACCAGGTGGCCGGCGAGCTGCACGGCGTGCGGCTGATGTTCATGCAGTCCGGGGGCGGTCTGCGTGAGGCCGGGCATTTCCGGGGCAAGGACGCCGTGCTGTCCGGCCCGGCCGGCGGCGTCGTCGGCATGGCACGGGCCGCGACCCGGGCCGGCCTCGGCAGGGCGATCGGGTTCGACATGGGCGGCACCTCGACCGACGTCTCCCACTTCGCCGGCGAGATCGAGCGGGTACTGGGCACGCAGGTGGCCGGGGTGCGGATGACCACGCCGATGACCGACATCCACACCGTCGCCGCCGGCGGCGGCTCGATCCTGCACTTCGACGGCATGCGCTACCGCGTCGGGCCCGACTCCGCCGGCGCCGACCCCGGCCCGGTCTGCTACCGGCGGGGCGGGCCGCTGACCGTCACCGACGCCAACGTCATGCTCGGCCGCATCCAACCCGCCTTCTTCCCGCGGGTGTTCGGCAAGACGGGCGACCGGGCGCTGGACGACGAGGCGGTCCGCGCACGCTTCACGGAACTTGCCCGGCAGACCGCGACCGCGACCGGTGAGCACCGCAGTCCGCAGGAGGTCGCGGCGGGCTTCCTCGACATCGCCGTCCTCAACATCGCGGGCGCCGTCAAGAAGATCTCCGTCCAGCGCGGCCGGGACATCACCCACTACGCGCTGGTCAGCTTCGGCGGTGCGGGCGGCCAGGTGGCGTGCGCGGTCGCCGACCGGCTCGGCATCGACACCGTCCTGGTCCCGCCGCTGGCGGGAGTGCTGTCCGCGTACGGCATCGGCATGGCCGACGCGGTCGCGCTGCGCGAACGCTCCGTCGAGGCCCCGCTCGACGCGCCTGAGACGGCCGCGCGCGTCACGGCCGTACGCGCCGAACTCGAGGAACAGGCCCGCGCGCAGCTGCACGAGGACGGAGTGCCGCCGGAGACGGTGCGCACCACCGCTCGCGCGCTGCTGCGCTACGAGGGCACCGACTTCTCCCTGCCCGTGGCGCTCGGCACGGCCGGCCGGATGCGGGCCGCCTTCGAGCGCGACCACCGGGACCGCTACGGCTTCACCATGGACAAGCCCCTGGTCGTCGAGGCCGTCGCCACCGAGGCCACCGGTTCCTCGGGCCCGCCCGCCACCGGCACAGGGACGCTCGCCGAGGACACGGTGGCCGCCCCGCCCGCACGGCACGGCCCGCTGCGCCCGGCCGCCACGGTGGAGATGTTCACACAGGGCCGCCGGCAGCCCACCCGCCTGTTCCGCCGCGAGGACCTCCGCCCCGGCGACGGCGTCGACGGCCCGGCCATCATCGCCGAACCGGACGCGACCACCGTCGTCGACCCCGACTGGCGGGCCACCGCCGACGCCCACGGCCACCTCCTCCTGGCCCGCACCAGGCCCCGCCCGTCCCGCGTCGCGGTCGGCACCAGCGTCGACCCGGTGCTGCTGGAGGTCTTCAACAACCTCTTCATGTCCGTCGCCGAGCAGATGGGCGTCCGGCTGCAGAGCACCGCCCACTCCGTCAACATCAAGGAACGCCTCGACTTCTCCTGCGCCCTGTTCGACCCGGAGGGCAACCTCATCGCCAACGCGCCCCACATCCCCGTACACCTGGGATCGATGGGCGAGTCCATCAAGGAGGTGCTGCGCCGCAACACCGGCACCCTGCGGCCCGGCGACGTGTACGCCATCAACGACCCCTACCACGGCGGCACCCACCTGCCCGACATCACCGTCGTCACCCCGGTCTTCGACGAGCCGGGGGAACATCTGCTCTTCCTCGTCGCCTCGCGCGGCCACCACGCCGAGATCGGCGGCATCAGCCCCGGTTCCATGCCCGCCTTCAGCACCACCATCGACGAGGAGGGCGTGCTGTTCGACAACTGGCTGCTAGTGCGCGACGGCAGCTTCCGCGAGACCGGGACCCGCGACCTGCTGACCGGCGCCCGGTACCCGTCACGCGACCCGGACACCAACCTCGCCGACCTGCGGGCCCAGATCGCCGCCAACAACAAGGGCATCCGCGAACTGCGCGCGATGATCGACCAGTTCGGGCTCGACGTCGTCCACGCCTACATGCGGCACGTCCAGGACAACGCCGAGGAGTCCGTGCGCCGCATCATCGCCACCCTCCACGACGGCGAGCACCGCTACGAGACGGACAACGGCGCCGTCATCCAGGTCGCCCTGCGCGTCGACCGCGAAACCCGCGGCGCCGTACTGGACTTCACCGGAACCTCACCCCAGCAGCCCGGCAACACCAACGCCCCGACGTCCGTCGTCATGGCGGCCGTGCTGTATGTCTTCCGCACCCTGGTCGCCGACGACATCCCCCTCAACAGCGGCTGCCTGAAACCCCTCGACGTCCGCATCCCCGACGGCTGCATGCTCGCGCCCGCCCACCCGGCCGCCACCGTCGCCGGCAACGTCGAGACCTCCCAGGCCGTCACCGGCGCCCTGTACGCCGTGCTCGGCGCCCAGGCCGAGGGCTCCGGCACCATGAACAACCTCTCCTTCGGCAACGACCACGTGCAGTACTACGAGACCATCGCCTCCGGTTCCGGCGCCGGCGACGGCTTCGACGGCGCGGACGCCGTACAGACACACATGACCAACTCCCGCCTCACCGACCCCGAAGTCCTCGAATGGCGCTACCCGGTACGGGTGGACGACTTCCGCATCCGCGAGGGCAGCGGGGGCGCGGGCCGCTGGCACGGCGGGTGCGGCGTGGAGCGCCGGATCCGTTTCCAGGAACCGATGACCGTCGCGGTCGTCTCCGGCCACCGCCGTATCCCGCCCTACGGCATGGCCGGCGGCCGGCCCGGCGCCCTCGGCGAGAACCTCGTCGAACGCGCCGACGGCACCGTCACGCCGCTGCGCGGCTGCGACACGGCAGACGTCGCCGCCGGAGACGTGCTCGTCATTCGCACCCCCGGCGGAGGCGGATACGGCCGCCCCGAGGAGGAGGAAGAAGAGGAGACGGCGGAGAGTCCGTGATGAGATCTCGGTGACCGTGGCCGACGACCTCCCGCTCGCCGTCCGCCTGGTGCATGGCGTCGAGGGTGTGGTGGGCGTGGGCTGCCGGATCACCGCGACCTGATCGACATCGCTGGGCCGGCGGCTCTGCCTCAGGCCGTGCGGGCCCGGGCGGCGTCGGGGAAGCCCGCTTCGGGGTCCGGGGGGCCCGGCGGGCCGGTCAGGGCGCACTGCACGTCGACGACGCCCGGCACCGCCCGGGCGAGCCGGGCGGCCGGCATGATCAGGATGGGCTCGCGGACCTGCCCGGAGAGTGTGACGACGCCGTCGTGCACCTCGACCCGGATCGCGTCGGCGTGCGGGCCGAAGAGCCGGACGACGATCTCGCGCCGCACCTCCTCGGCGATGTCGGCGTCGTCCCGCAGGAAGACCTTCAGCAGGTCGCAGCGGCTGACGATGCCCTTCAGGGTGCCGTCGCGGCCGACGACCGGCAGTCGTTTCACCCCGGTGCGGGCCATGATGCGGGCGGCGTGGGCGAGGGGGGCGCCGGCCCTCACGGTGACGGCGGGCGCGGTCATCAGCTCGCCCGCGGTCACCGCGTCCGCCTTGTGCAGGTCGCGTACACCGGCGAGGTGCGCCGACTGACCGTACCCTCCGATGTCGTCGCCGCCGTACTCCTGCCTGGACAGCAGATCGGCCTCGGAGACGATGCCCACGACCACTCCGGTGCCGTCCAGCACGGGCAGGGCGCTCACCTGCCACTCGCGCATGGTCTTCACGATGTCCTTGAAGCCCGCCCCGGTGCGCAGGGCGACGACCCGGCGGGTCATCACGTCGTTCACTGCCGTCGGGGTGCCGTTCATGGCATCCTCCACGGGCTCGGCTGCCGACATCGGACACCTTCAGAGTGTGGCCTGCGTCATGGGCCGAGTGAGCCCGGGACACCGCCCCCGTCGGCCCCGCGTCGACCTCGAGAGCGGCGTAAGGGTCGGCTTCCGGCCGGACTTCTGGCCGGACTTCTCGTCGGACTTCTCGTCACCATGGATCAGTCGTGCGCGACCACGACGGCGGGCCCGCCCGGGGCCCGCCGCGGACAGATGCGTCCTCATCCGCCGTGCCGGATCTCCACGTGCCTGGCCTCCGCCTTCTCGGCGCCCAGACCCACGCTGATGGTGAGCATGCCATCGGTGTAATCGGCCTTGACGTCGTTCTCGTCGGCGCCGGGCGGCAGCGTCACGCTGCGGCTCATCTCGCCGTACCGGATCTCGCTGTGGTTCTTGTCGACCTCCCGCTCGGTGCGCTCGGCCTGGACCGTCAGCACTCCGTCGCTGATCATGACGTCGATGTCCCCGGGGGCCATGCCCGGAAGCTCGGCGCGCATGACGTAGCGGTCGTCCTCCGTGTAGTCCTCGATGTGGACCGCGGGCATGGTGAGCCTGCTGGGCAACGTCTCGAACCAGTCCGGGATATCCGGGAACGGGAACCTCTGCCTGCGTGCCAGTGTGGCCATCGCCGCACCTCCTCGGTCGTCGTCTGCCGACACCTTCAGTGCAGCGCGCCCGACGCTGTCGTACTGAGGCCGAACGGCCCACGCCCGGTTCCCCTTTGTCCCTTTTTTCACGGCCCCGGTGCCAGGGCCGACGGGTCCGGTGCGGGGACCAATGGCCCATGTCGGGCCGGCCGCAGCGGGGCCTTCCATGGAATCGGCGGCGGCGCTCGTCCGCGCCACCGCAGGGAAGAGGCGAGGGCGATGCCCGCTCCCGCACCGTTCGAGGAGGATGACCGGACCGTACCTGCTGCCGGCCCCGAACAGGTCCTGGCTCCCGACGAGTTGACGGCCGGAGCGGGCCATGTCCCGGCCCGGTGACCCCCGGCCGGTCGTCGTCGGCGTCGATCCCGATCCGGCCCGCAGGACGGCGCTGGCCTGGGCAGCCGACGAGGCCGTCCGCCGCCGGCTTCCGTTGCGTACGGTCCATGCCGAGGGCGTTCCGACCAGGGGTTATCGCAGACGCGAGGTGCCGCCGTCCTGGGAGGAGTGGAACGAGGCGCTGCACGGCGCCGGGAAGCAGGTGCTGGAGGAGGCCGCGGGCTTCGTCACGGCCCGGCACCCGCAGCTCGAGGCGGACGTCCGGGGGCGGCAGTGTCACAGGGGCCCTGTCGGAGCGACCGCGCCAGGCCGTCACCCCAGCTCTCACCGGACTTGCACGATCACCATCCCAGGTGCCGCAGGAAAGAAGGTGCCCTAATGACCCGGGCCCCGCGCGCAGCCCCGGCCGGCAGACAGGAGGAACCGGATGAAGGTCTCCGAGCTGATGACCGCTCCGCCGGTGTGCGTCACGCCCGACGCCTCCGTGGCCGAGGTGACCCGGCGGATGGCGACGTACGCGGTCGGCTCCGTCCTCGTGGTCGAGGACGGAGCGCTGCACGGCATCGTCACCGACCGCGACCTCGTCCTGCGCGGCATCGGCGGTGGCCTGGACCAGACGGCGCGGGCGGACGCGGTGATGTCGGCGAAGGCGTTCACGGTCAAGGCCGACGACGACCTCCAGGCGGCCTACCGGACGTTCCGCCGTACCGGGGTCCGGCGCCTGCCGGTCCTGGACGCGGGCCGGGTGGTGGGCGTGCTCACGATCGACGACCTGTTCCTCGACATCTTCCGGCGGCTGGCCGACCTGCTGGGTCCGGTCGGCTGGAGCGTCCTGCAGGAACCGCCGGGGCCGTCCGGTCAGTCCCAGGGCCCGGCACGGTCCGGGCCCCCAGTCACTGCTTCGGGGCGCGGACGATCACGACCGGGCAGCTCGCGTGCTGCGCCACGTGCTGGCTGACGGAACCGAGCAGGGCGGCGGCGAACCCGCCCCTGCCCCGGCTGCCGACGACCAGGATCTCGGCTCCGTCGGCGGCCCGCAGCAGCACGTCGGTGGCGTTGCCGTGCACCACATGGGTACGGACCGAGCCCGCCGCGTCCGCGCCGAGCACGTCGGTCAGTTCCTTCCGCATGGCCTGCCGGGTCTCGTTCTCGTCGACGTCCATGTCCACGGCGGGCGCCGACCAGCCGTACAGGCCCGGCAGCTCCCACACCGCGACGGCGTCCACGGTGCCGTCGACCAGACCGGCGTAGCGCACGGCCCAGCGCAGCGCCTCGTACGAGGACGGTGACCCGTCGACGCCGACCACCACCCGGCGCTCGGAGACATCCCTGTCCATGCGTGCCACCTCTTTCGGTGTGTGCGCCCTGCGACCGGTCCGGCTCTCTCCTCCACGCTGCAAGACGTACCGCCGCACCGCCAGAGAAGAGCATCCGGCGGCATGACGCGGAGCACTCGGCCCTGCGCTCCGGAGTCGTCGCTCGACGGGGCCCGGAGTCATGCTGGGGAGTGTCGCCGACGCCATGGCGACGGAGCTGAGGACGGAGGGGCGATGAGCGAACGCGTCGGATCCGGCCCGCGCGCGGAACCCGGCTGCTGCGGTGCTCCGCTGCCGTCGGCCCGGAAGGCACGGCGACGGGCGGGGCGGCCGTCGGCCGGCACCGCCGGCTCGAGCCCCCGCGGCCCGAACGGCGACCGGCTGCTGCTGCCCGACGGCACGTGGCGCCACGTCGAGACGCTCCGGGTGCCGAGTCTGTTCGGCTGAGCGCGATCCCTGCGGCCCCGGGCCCTCGGCCGCGCCGTCAGTGCCGCTGGGGGACGACCGCGACTGGGCACTGGGCATGGTGCAGGAGCGCGTGGCTCACCCGGCCCAGCTGAAGCCCGAAGTGGCCCGCCCTGCGCCGGGCCCCGACGATCACGAGATCCGCGGCCGCCGACCGGTCCACGAGAACCTTGCCGGCCGGCCCCTCGGCCGCCGCCCGGCGCATCCGGACCTGCGGGTGCTCGGCCGTCGCGGCTTCGAGCAGGGCGTCGATGAGAGCGCAGGCCCGCTTCTCGGCCGTGTCCGCCGGTCCCGCGGGCGGTGTCCGGTCGCCGCTGCGGTCGTAGGCGGGCCTGCGCCAGGCGTGCACCACGTCCAGTACACAGCCGCGCGCCTCGGCCTCGCGGAAGGCGAACCGCACGGCTTCCGCACTCGTGTCGGCCTCCCCCAGGCCGAGCAGGATCCGCTCGTGCGCACCCGCCAGGCCCGCCCGGTCCCCGCGCACCACGACCACCGGGCAGTGCGCGCGGGCCGCCACGGCCAGACCGACCGACCCGAGCAGCAGGCCCTTGAGCAGACCACGGCCATGTGACCCCGTCACGAGAGCGAAGGCATGGTTGCCCTCACGCAGGAGGGCGTCCGCCGCGTCCTCCGGGATGATGTCGGTCGTGACCTTCACATCGGTGCTGCGCCGCGCGGCACGGTCGGCCGCGGAGGCCACGATGCGCTCGGCCAGCACCTGCTCGAAGGGGCGTTCGTGCCCCGTGGAGGGAACCCCGCCCTCGTAGCGCTCCCAGAGGGAGGCGTACACCAGCCTGAGCGGAAGACCGTGGCGGACGGCCTCGTCGACGGCCCAGTCGACCGCGAGCAGACACGAGTCCGATCCGTCGACGCCCACCACCACGGGGAGTGTCATGGTCCCCACCGCCTTTCCTGGGGCCGCCGCAGCAGGCGGCGCAGAGGGTGGACTTCACCGTCGCACCGTCGTGGCCGGGTCACGAGGGCGCTTCGGCCCGCGCCGCAGGCCCTTCGGCCCCATGCCGCCCGGCACGCGGAACCTCATCGGCGCCGGCAGGGCACCTGTGCTCCGAGGCCCGTGGCGACCGCTGGTTGCGTGGCAGCCGCTTCCGTCTCGTAAGAAGCTGGACGTGACGGTGAACCGCCCGGCCGAGAGGCTCCCTGGAGGACCTGGCGGGGAATCCGGCACGAGAGGAGACCTGGGCGGTGACGATTCCCCTGGTGGTGGGTGTCGACGGATCCGAGGCGAGCCTCGGTGCGGTCGACTGGGCGGCCGCCGAGGCGGCCCGGCACGCAGTCCCGCTCCAGCTCGTGCACTCGGCGGCCGGCGCGGGCGAGAGCGAGGCCACCGCAGTGATCAGGGCCGCCTCGGCCCGGGCCAGGAAGCGGGCTCCCGCGGTCCCGCTGTCCAGCGAGGTGTCGCACGGGGACGCGGCCTCCGCCCTGCTCGGCATCGGGCACAACGCCTTCGCGCTGGTCCTGGGGTCCAGGGGGTGCGGGGACCTCGACAGCATGCTCCTGGGCTCGGTCGGCCTGGCTGTGGCGGCCCGCGCGGACTGCCCGGTCGTCGTGGTGCGCGGCACCGCGGAGCACCGCGACGCCCGGTTCGGGAGCGTCGTCGTGGGCGTCGAGGACGGGGAGGGCAGCGGTACGGCCGTGGACTTCGCGTTCCGCGAGGCCCGTGTGCGGGACTGCCGGCTCGTGGCGGTGCACGCCTGGACCGCACCGTCCGGCGCGTGCACGACATCGCGAGCCCCGTCGTGGTTCCTGGAGGCCCACCGGCGCCCGCCGGCACAGGTGCTCGATGACGCCCTGCGCCACCCCGCGGACCGGTACCGCGACACCCCGGTGAACCGGCAGCTGATCGAAAAGCCGGCGCGCCGGGCACTGCTGGAAGCCGCGTCGACGGCAGATCTGCTGGTCGTCGGCGCCCGCCGGCGGCTCGGGCATCCGGGTCTGCAACTGGGTCTGATCAATCATGCGCTGCTGCATCACGCGCCGTGTCCCGTCGCGGTCGTTCCCCAGCGGTGACGGGAGCAACGGCCCGCAGGGAAGCGACGGCCCGCAGAGATAGCGAGGAGAGAACGATGTCGCACACAGCACAGTGGACGGTACGTCTGGACCTCTTCGAGGACGACGACGGAACCACGAAGGCACATGTGGTGCTGGACACCGGCACCACGGCGCTCACCGGCCACGGCACGGCGCACTGCAATCCGGCCGACACGAACGTGCCGGAGATCGGCGACGAGCTGGCGGCGGGCAGGGCCATGGAGGACCTCGCCCACCAGCTGCTGAACATCGCCGAACGCGACGTCCAGGGCATGGCGGCGTCCCAGTCCCGTCACATCGTCGGACGGCAGGTGTGAACCCACGCCGGTGCGGCGACCTCGGCGATGTCCGCTGCGTCGGCCCGGGGCCGCGGTCGTGGCGCCCGGCCGGGAAGGCGGACGCCGCGACCGCTCACGTCAGGCCGGTGAGGCGGCCGCCCGGCCGAGGTGCCGGGCGAAGAACCGGACCCCGCTGTCGGCCTCGAACCTGGGCAGTTCCTTGTGCCTGCCCGAGTTGGCGTGCAGCGACTTCTCCTTCGAGGCGAAGGCGTCGAACAGCGCGAGAGCGGACTCGCGCGGGATGTGCTCGTCGTCCCACTGCATGTCGAACTCTATCGGGATGGTGATCTGCTTCGCCTTCTCGGCCAGGACGTCGGGCCAGTGCTGGCCGAAGACCGCGGCCGTGATCCGGGGTTCGGTCGCGACGAACGGCACGCCGATCGCAGTGCCCATGTTGATGCCCCAGTAGCCGACCGGCCCGGCGGTGCCGATCTCCGGGAGTTCCTGGAGGGCGTCCAGGGTCGCCCGCCACTCGGGCACGGCGAGTTCCGCGAGGTGGGCGTTGTAGCGGACGACGATCGGCCCTTCCGGCTCGCCCGCCGCCCTCGCCCGGAACAGCTCGGCGATTTCCTCCTCGTCGTGTGCCGTTCGCGGCCGGTCGCCGTGACCGGGCGCGTCGATGACCGCGACATGGAAGCCGCAGCCGGTCACGAGGAGGCGTGCGCGGCCGGCCATCGCAGGATGCTTCTTGTGGTTGCCGCCCCCGTGCCCCATCAGGACCAGGGGAGCGCGATCCGCGCCGGAAGCCGGCGACCAGAGGACGCCGGGGACCTCACCCACGGTGAAGTCGCGCTCGAGCATGCCGTTCGACGACGACTCGGCGGTGAACTGCAAAGAGTGCACAGGTGTTGCCTTTCGGGAGTGCCTGGGTGTCGGGCGCTCCCGGCGACACCTACGTCAGTCGCCGGGCCGTGACGGCAAGGGGGAGCACCCACGTCGATACAGCGTTCACGGGTCTCACCTCCTTGGACGGTGTCACGGTCAACGCCAGACTACCCACGCGATGATCACCCGCCAACTCCTTTTCCCCGCCACGTGATCAGTGGGTGCGGGTTCCCGGGACGGCGGCCCGGAGCCCATGATGCGGGCATGAAGATTCCCGACCGACGGATCGAACTGTTCACCGGTGCCGGCAGCGAGGACCGGTTCGGCGGCCCCGCGACCGGTGACGAACGGAGCATGCTCGTGGCCATGCTGGACGCCCAGCGCGCCACCCTGAAGCTGAAGTGCTCCGGGCTGGGCCCGGAGTTGGCCCTGCGGTCCGTGTCCCCCTCCTCGCTCTCCCTGCTCGGCCTCGTCCGGCACCTCGCCGACGTGGAGCGCCGCTGGTTCCGGGCCGTGCTCGCCGGGTACGACGTCGAACTGCGCTTCTCCTCCGCGGACGTCCCCGAGGGCGACTTCGACGGCGCCGGGCCCGGCCCCGAGGTCGTGGCGGCGTCCTGGGCGGCCTGGCACGCCGAAGTCGCCTTCGCGCAGGCGTTCGTCGCCGAGGCGCCGCATCTCGACATCGAGGGGCACGATCCCTGGCGGGGCACGGTCTGTCTGCGCTGGGTGCTCATCCACATGATCGAGGAGTACGCCCGTCACAACGGGCACGCCGACCTGATCCGCGAACGAATCGACGGAGCGGTCGGGGTGTGACCCCGAGCGGCTCGCGCACCTGCGCCGCCCTTCCCTCGTTCCGGCCGGGTCAGGCCTGCGCGATCGTCGCCGTCACCGGTGTTCCCGTCTCCACCGTACGGCTGACCGTGCAGAGGCGGTCGTGGGAGGCCTTCACCGCCCGGGGCAGGATCGCCCGGGCCCGCTCGGCACCCTCGCCGTCCGGGAACGTGACGTGGAAGGTCACCGCGAGGCCGGTGAGGCGGTTGCCGAGCTCGTCTTCGGTCTTGGTGCCCTGTACGGCGACGGTGAAGGCCGTGGGCTCGGCGTGCCGGCCGGTCGCGAGGTCCACGTCCACGGCCGTGCAGCCGCCGAGCGCCGCGAGCAGCAGCTCGACGGGGCTGAACTCGGTGTCTCCTTCGGCGCCGGTGCCGAAGGAGACCGTGCCGCCGCGTGCGTTCGTCGCCACGTAGTGGCCGGTACTGGTGCGCTCGACGGTGACAGATCGCAGGGAGGTGTCGGTCATGCCGGCGACCCTAACGCCACCGGCCGTCTCAACGGCCGATCGCCTTGCCGCGGCTGAGCAGGCCACGGGGTCGAGGGCGCCGGCTCGCCGACCACACCGGCCTGGAGGCTCTCTACGTCTCCAAACACAGGGAAGGCCATCGACGTCGTCCAGGGGCTGCTGCTGCGGCGGCTGGACCCGCTCGGCGGACCGGACAGCGCGCGCCCGCGAGTTCACCCGTGAGCTGACTGGCCGCCCGGGCACACGGAACGGTTAGTGGAATATTGAACGACCGGGTTCCGTTGTGGCCGCCGAAGGAGGTCGTCAGTGGAGACGCGAGTGGAGACCACGTACTACGAGCACGGCACGCCCGCCGAGCGCTGGGAGCGGGCGCAGCAGTTCTTCGACGCCAAGGACTACACGGGCGCGGCACAGGTGCTGGCCGGGCTGGTCGAGGAGGTGCCGGAGCAGACCGGACCCCGGCTGCTGCTGGCCCGCGCCTACTACCACTCGGCCCAACTGAGCCGCGCCGAAGCCGAGTTGCGTGTCATCGTCGAGCGCGACCCAGTGGAGCACTACGCCCGGCTGCTGCTGGGCCGCACCCTCGAGCGGCAGTCCCGGCACGAGGAGGCCGGGCGGCATCTGCGGATCGCCTCGGCGCTCGCGGGTGACTTCCCGCAGGAGTGACCGGCACGTCGTGGGCCCGGTTCCGGTGCGGGGACCGGGCCCACGGCATGCGGACACGCACCGGGAGCGGCGCGGGGGCATGGCATCCTGGCGCGATGGCACCCTCCCGTGATCACGCGCAACTCACCGAGCGGGTCGAGGAACTCCTCGCCGCCGGCGGCCCCTTGCCCATCGTCGCCGCCGGACAGCCGGTGCTGCGGCACGGCGCCGAGCCGTACGACGGCCAGCTCGGTCCCGCCCTGCTCGCCCGCTTCGTCGAGGCCCTGCGCGTCACCATGCACGCCGCTCCCGGCGTGGGCCTGGCCGCGCCGCAGGTCGGTGTACCGCTCAGGATCGCGGTCATCGAGGACCCGGCGCCGGTGCCCGAGGAGGTCGCGGCGGCCCGGGGCCGCGTCCCGCAGCCGTTCCGGGTCCTGGTCAACCCCGTGTACGAGCCCGTGGGCACCGCGCGCGCCGCGTTCTTCGAGGGCTGCCTGAGCGTGCCGGGCTGGCAGGCGGTGGTGGCCCGGCACACCGAGGTACGGCTGCGGGGTGCGGACGAGCAGGGGAGGGCGCTGGACGAGGTGGTCACCGGCTGGCCGGCCCGGATCGTCCAGCACGAGACCGACCACCTCGACGGCACCCTCTACCTGGACCGCGCCGAACTGCGCTCCCTGTCCACGCACGAGGCCGTGGCGGCCCTGTGGGCCCAGCCGACGCCGGACGCGGCGGCCGAGGCCCTCGGTTTCGAACTCCCCTGACTCCGGGCTCAGTTGTCGCGGTACGCCTCCAGCAGCCGCAGCCACACCTCGCTCAGCGTCGGGTACGAGGGGACCGCGTGCCACAGGCGGCCGACCGGGACACCGCCCGCGACGGCGACGGTCGCCGAGTGGATGAGCTCACCGACACCGGGGCCCACGAAGGTGACACCGCGCAGGCTCTCGTCCTCCAGGTCGACCACCATCCGGGCGCGGCCCTTGTAGCCGTCGCCGTACAGGCCCGCCCCGGCGACCGAGGAGAACTCGACGTCGACGGCGCGCACACGGTGGCCGGCCTGTTCCGCCTCGGCGAGCGAGAGGCCGACCGCGGCGGCCTCGGGGTCGGTGAAGACGACCTGCGGTACGGCGTGGTGGTCGGCGGTGGCGGCGTGCGCGCCCCAGGGCTCCTCCAGCGGGGTGCTGCCCGCCGCGCGGGCGGCGATGGCCGCGCCCGCGATCCGGGCCTGGTACTTGCCCTGGTGGGTGAGGAGGGCACGGTGGTTGACGTCGCCGACGGCGTACAGCCAGTCGGTGCCGGTGACGCGCAGGCTGTCGTCCACGTCCAGCCAGGAGCCCGGTTCCAGGCCGACGGTGTCCAGGCCGATGTCGTCGGTGTGCGGGACGCGGCCGGTGGCGAAGAGGATCTCGTCGGCCTCCAGCCGCTCGCCCGCGTCGGTGACCACCACGGCGGTGCCGTTCTCGCGGGTGACGGAGGCGACGGAGACACCGGTGCGGACGTCGGCACCCGCCTCGGTGAGCGCCTCGGCGACCAGTTCCCCGGCGAACGGCTCCATCCGGTTCAGCAGGCCCTTGCCCCGCACCAGCAGGGTGACCCGCGAGCCGAGGGCCTGCCATGCGGTGGCCATCTCGGTGGCGACGACACCGCCGCCGACGACGATCAGCCGGGCGGGCGCCGCCTCGGCGCTGGTCGCCTCCCGGCTGGTCCAGGGCTTCACCTCGGCGAGGCCGGGCAGGTCGGGCAGCTGGGCGCGGGTGCCGGTGGCGACGGCGACGGCGTGCCGGGCTGTGAGGGTCGTGACCGTGCCGTCCGGGGCGGTCACGGTGACCGTGCGAGGGCCGGCGAGCCGGCCGTGGCCGCGGTACAGGTCGGCGCCGATGCCGCGCACCCAGGCGGCCTGGCCGTCGTCCTTCCAGTGCGAGGTGTACTCGTCGCGGCGGGCGAGGACCGCCGGGGTGTCGAGCGGGCCCTGGACCGCCCCGTCGAGGCCGGGCAGGCGGCGGGCGTCCGCCTGGGCGATCACTGGCCTGAGCAGGGCCTTGCTGGGCATGCAGGCCCAGTACGAGCACTCGCCGCCGACCAGCTCGCTCTCCACGATCGCGGTGGTGAGGCCGGCCGCGCGCGTGCGGTCGGCGACGTTCTCCCCCACGGGTCCGGCCCCGAGCACCACGACGTCGTACGCGATGACTTCCGTTTCCGTCATGGACCCAGTCTGGTGGGTGGTGTGCGCGGCGGCCACACGGGTACGTGCGCGGAATGCGGTCGTGCACAGGTGGAATAGGCGACCGCACGGCCGTGTTTGCGCCGACGGCACACCCCACACCGGGAAGTAGGGATTCACACGATGAGCAGCACCGTGGAGCTGACCAAGGACAACTTCGACCAGACGGTCACCGAGAACGAGTTCGTTCTCATCGACTTCTGGGCGTCCTGGTGCGGGCCGTGCCGGCAGTTCGCGCCGGTCTACGAGAAGGCCGCCGAGGACAACCCCGACCTGGTCTTCGGCAAGGTGGACACCGAGGCCCAGCCGGAGCTGGCGGCGGCCTTCAACATCCAGTCGATCCCTACGCTGATGATCGTCCGTGACAAGATCGCCGTGTACGCCCAGCCGGGCGCGCTGCCCGCGCCCGCGCTGACGGACATCATCGGGCAGGCCCGGAAGCTGGACATGGACGAGGTCCGCAAGAGCGTCGCCGCCCAGCAGGACGGCGCGCAGTAACGCGACCGGACGGGACCCGCGGGCCGGGGCCCCGGCGGCGCGATCAGCTGGACTCGCGCGGGATCACCGAGGCCCCCAGTACGGTGCGCACCTCCGGCTCACCGCCGGGGTCGCGCACCGCGCGGTCGACCAGTTCGGCCAGATCGCGGCCCGAGGGCAGGTCGATGTGGACGGTGCTGAGCCGGGGGCGCAGCAGCCGGCCGAGCATCAGGTCGTCGGCGCCGATCACGGCCACGTCCTCGGGGACGCGCAGCCCCTCGTCCTGGAGGGCGCGCATGAGCAGCATCGCGTACTCGTCGTTGTAGGCGAACACCGCGTCCAGCCCCCACTCCCGCCAGCGGGCCGCGAGCCGGGCGGCCGACTGCTCCGAGTACGCGAGCGGCAGCTCCGTCACGGCCGCGTCCGCGGCGCGCGCGGCCTCGCGCACACCGGCGAGCCGGGGCCGGGAGTAGAACTCCAGGCCGGGCTCCTCCGGCACCACGACACCGATCCGGCGGCGGCCCCGGGCCAGCAGGTGCTCACCCGCGCAGTGGCCGACCGCGTCGTGGTCCATCAGCAGGGCGTACGCGCCCTCGACGCGCACGGGGCCGAGGGTGACCACGGCCCGGGCACCGGAGCGCTTGAGGACCTCCACGCCCCGCGGTCCGAGTTCCGCGCCGGGCACCAGGACGGCGACCGGCCGCAACTCGGCCCAGGCGCGGGCGGCCTCGTCGGCGTGCAGGCCGACCGTGCCGTACTGCACGACGGTGTAGTCGAGGCGGCCGAGCGCCTGCTGGAGATCGTTGAGGAACCTGCTGTAGAGGGGTCCCGCCGGGATCGCGGGGGCGGGCATGAGGACCATGCGGCTGTGTCCGGCACGCAGGCTGCGGGCGGCGGCGTGGGGCACGTACCCCAGTTCCCGCGCGGCCTCGTGGACGCGCCGGCGCGTCGGTTCGCTGATCCGTACGGCGCTGGTGTTGTTGAGGACGTAGGACACGGTCGCGCGTGAGACTCCGGCCAGGCGGGCGACGTCGGCGCTCGTGGGCGTGTTCGGTATCTGCACCATGACAGACCGCATCTTGGCAGAGCGGCGGGCGCCGGGAGCGGGCGGGGCGATGTGGTTCACCGTTCGACCAGTTCTCCCGGACCGGAACGCCCTCGCGGACAGCAGAGGGCGGGCCCGGCCGGACGCTCGCGGCGGCAGCTGCTCCCGGCCGATGCCCCGCAGGGGCCGGCCGCGATGGTCACGCAGGACGCCCGAGCGGCCGTCAGCGCGGCGGCGGTTCGGTGCCGGTCACCCGGGCGACCAGGTCGGTCCAGCCGGCCTCGAGGCGTTCCATGGGCATACCGCACTGCCGGGTCTGGTGGTGGATCAGGGCCGGGTCGAGCGAGGCCAGCAGGGTCTGGGCCAGCAGGTCGCAGTCGGCGTGCGGCACGATCTGCCGCAGCAGCATCGTGATGTGCGTGCGCCGCGCCGCGATCGCCGGATGGGAGAAGCGACGGCTGGGCTCCGGCTGGGCGGCCAGCTGGAGGTCGAGCTGCTCGGCGGACCGGTACAGCACCGCCACACCGAACGCGCGCAGCCGGTCCAGGGGCGGCGCCCCGGGGCCCAGCGGCGGCGGCCCGCCCAGGAAGTCGGCCTGGAGCCGCCGGTCGGAGTGGTCGAGCAGGGCCATCAGCAGCCCCGTGCGGTCACCGAAGCGGCGGAACACCGTGCCCTTGCCGACCTTGGCCGCCGCGGCCACCGCCTCCATGGTGACCCCGGCCACCCCGTGTTCGGCGATCAGGCGGGCGGCGGCCTCGAGGAGCCGGGCCCGGTTGCGGGCCGCGTCGGCGCGCAGGCACGGCTCCTCGGAGACAGGGGCGACCTGCAGCAGCTGAGGCGCGTCGAAGGGCTCCTCAGGCATCGGGAAGGGGGGCGGCGCGGCGGACATGACGCCAGCGTAAAGCATCGGGAAGAAAACTGGACCGCGGTCCGCTTAGAGTGGTACACACTAAACGGACCTCGGTCCGGATCATCACCGCGATGTTTCAGCCCCTTGGAGTTCCCATGTCTGTCCGTATCCTCGCGTTCGTCGGCAGCCTCCGCGCCGGTTCCCACAACCGCCAGCTCGCCGAGGCGGCCGTCAAGCTCGCTCCCGAGGGCGCCGAGGTGGTGCTCTTCGAGGGCCTGGCCGACGTCCCGTTCTACAACGAGGACATCGACACCGAGGGCAGCGTCCCGGCCGCCGCCGCGAAGCTGCGCGAGGCCGCCCAGGCCGCCGACGCCTTCCTGCTGTTCTCCCCCGAGTACAACGGCACCATCCCGGCCGTGCTGAAGAACGCCATCGACTGGCTGTCCCGCCCGTACGGCGCCGGCGCCTTCGGCGGCAAGCCCGTGGCCGTGATCGGCACCGCCTTCGGCCAGTACGGCGGCGTATGGGCGCAGGACGAGGCCCGCAAGGCCGTGGGCATCGCCGGCGGCAAGGTGATCGAGGACATCAAGCTCTCCATCCCGGGCTCCGTGACCCGTTTCGCCGAGACCCACCCGGTGGACGACGCCGAGGTCGCCGCCCAGCTGACCGAGGTCGTCGCCCGGCTGCACGGCAACGTGGGTGAGACCGCGGCCGCCTGAGCCGCCGCACACCCCAAAGGGGGCCGGAGTCGCACACTCCGGCCCCCTTTCGCGTGCGCGGGCGGCTCGGTCGAGCCCGCCTGACCGAAACCCGTAGGGCAGCCCCCGCCCGGGCGTTACCGTTCGGTAGACATCGTGCCCGGAGCCTCCCGGAGGTACTCCCCATGACGCCCGACCGCGCCCCAGGCCTCGCCGAGAGCCGACGTGCCCTCGCCGGCGGGGAGGTGACCTCCGTCGCGCTGGTGGAGCGGGCACTGGCCCGGATCCAGGCCACGCAGCCGACGCTGAACGCGTTCCGGATCGTGCGGGCCGAGGCCGCGCTCGCCGAGGCGGAGGCCGCCGACCGGGAGCTGGCCGCCGGGGTGCGGCGCCCGCTGCTCGGGGTGCCGGTGGCGGTGAAGGACGACATGGACGTGGCCGGCGAGCCGACCGCGTTCGGCTGCCGCGGCGACTTCCCGCCGGCCGCAGCGGACGGCGAGGCGGTACGGCGGCTGCGCGCGGCCGGTGCCGTGATCATCGGCAAGACGAACACCTGTGAGCTGGGTCAGTGGCCCTTCACCGAGGGGCCGGCGTTCGGGGACACCCGCAATCCGTGGCACACCGGGCACACGCCCGGCGGCTCGTCCGGAGGTTCCGCCGCCGCCGTCGCCGCCGGGCTCGTGCCCGCCGCGCTCGGCTCCGACGGCGCCGGTTCGGTCCGGATCCCGGCCTCCTGGACCCATCTGATCGGCATCAAACCGCAGCGCGGGCGCATCTCGACCTGGCCGCACGGAGAGTCCTTCCAGGGCATCACGGTCAACGGCACCCTCGCCCGCACGGTCGCCGACGCGGCCCTGCTGCTGGACGCGGCGAGCGGCAACCACGCCCGCGACCCGCACCGGCCGTCCGCCCTCACGGTGGCGGACGCCGTCGGACGCGACCTGGGCCGACTGCGCGTCGCCGTGTCGCTGAAGCCTCCGTTCACCGCCCTGCCGGCCCGGCTGCACCCGCAGATACGCGCCCGGGTCGTCGAAGTCGCCGGGCAACTGGCCGCGTTGGGGCACGACGTCGAAGAGGCCGATCCGCCGTACGGGCCGATCGGGCTGACCTTCGTACCGCGCGCCACGGCCGGTATCGCCGAGCGGGTCCGCGACGTGCCCGACCCGGCGCTGCTCGATCCGCGCACCCTGGGCGCGGCCCGGATGGGCCGGCTGCTCGGCGGGGCGCCGCTGCGGGCGGCCCGGCGCGCGGAGACGGTGCTGCACCGCCGCATCGGCCGGTTCTTCGCTTCCTACGACGTGATCCTCGCGCCCACGACGGCCGCTCCCCCGCCCCGGACAGGCACCCTGTCCCGGCTGGGCGGACTCGCCACGGACCGCGCGATGATCGCCGCCTGTCCCTATGCCTGGCCGTGGAACGTGCTGGGCTGGCCGGGCGTGAACGTGCCCGCCGGCTTCGTCGACGGCGGCCTGCCAGTCGGCGCCCAGCTGCTCGGCCCGGCCGGCAGCGAGCCCCGGCTGGTCTGCCTCGCCGCACAGTTGGAGTCGGAGCTGCACTGGCACGAGCTGTGGCCACCGGAGCCGGCGGTGGATTCCCAGCCCGTGTGAGGGCGTACGTCCCGGTGGTCCGCGGCAGTTGAGCCGGGCCGACGGCGGTGCGTGGCCCGCACCACCGGCGGCGCCTGCGGACCGAGGGGCCACGGCCCCTGCGGGCCCCGGCGGACGGCAGCCGTCACACCGTGAGCAGGGCGATGCCCAAGCCGATCAGTGCGGCGACCTTGAGGAGTTCGAGGGCCACGTACCACAGGTGGCTGCGGGAGCGGGGCAGGTCCTCGCCGGCGAGGACGCGGTCGGAGCGGCGGTTCAGCATGGGCCGGACGACGGTGAGTTGGGCGAGGAGCAGCACCGCGACGGCCGCGGTCGGCCCGATGAGCCATGCCGGGGCGCCGCCCGCGGCGATCGCGGCGATCACCACGACCGCGAGGACGGCCTCCACGGCGTTCAGCGCCCGGAAGACCAGCCGGCCTATGCCCAGGCCGACGGGAATGGTCACGCCCGGCGCGCGGAACTTCAGCGGGGCCTCCAGGAAGGAGATCGCCAGCACCATCCCGAGCCAGACGAAGGTGACGGCACCGGCGAGGGCGGCGGACGTGGCGTTCATCGGCGTGGGCCTTTCTCCGCCGGAGCCGGCGGGGGGGAGTCGGTTCGGTGGAAGCCGAGGCGGCCGGGCTCGCTCCGGGGTGCGTCAGGCCGCGTCGGCCTCGGCCAAGTGGGCCACGCAGGAGTCCGGTTCGGCGAAGGGTTCCAGTGCGGTGGCCGTCAGCGGGGAGCCCAGCCGGGCCAACGCGCCCTGCATCAGACCGAGATGGAGCGGACAGACCAACCGGCCGTACTCCTCGGCGAGTTCGAGGAAGGGACAGTGCCGCAGGCGGATCCGGCCGGGCGGCCCGCCAGGGCTCTCCTGTCCATCCGGCTCCTCTCCTCCATCCGGCTCCTCTCCTCCATCCGGCTCCTCTTCTTCCGGCCCTTCCTGTCCTTCCGGCCGGGGGGCGAAGCCCAGGTCGTCCAGCAGGGCGACGAGCACGGCCACCGAGCGTTCGGCCGACGGCCGTTCGGACGGGCGCGGCGGGTCCACCAGGTGACCGCCCCAGGCGCGGCCCGTCTCCATCGCCTCCGCGCGCGCCTCGGCGGGGTCGGCGGACGCCCACCGGCTGAGCAGGACGCGGGCGAGCAGCCGGTAGTCACGGGTGCCGCCGCGGTCCATGCCGGGGCGCGCGGTGTAGACCGTACGAGGCCGGCCGGGTCCCGAGGACGGTGCGGTCCGGCATTCGACCAGGCCCTCGGCGGCCAGGGCGTCCAGATGGAACCGGACCGTGTTGGCGTGGACGCCCATCCGCTGCGCCGTCTCCGCGACACCGAGGGGCGAGGGTGCGGCGCGCAGCACGTCCAGCACTTCCCGGCGCCGCGGGCTCTCGCGTGTGCTCACGTGCGGACACCCCTCTCCACCCGTCTCCGACCCCTCTCCACCTGCGCTTATTTTTCACGAATCCTACCTGTGTAAATTGTAGGGTGAGTGGTGGAGCGAAGCTTCGAGGGGTGCAGCAGATGACATCGCCGTCCGCGAGCGGCACCGGGCCGGCCGGTGGTGCGGCGGCCCGTGCGCGCGTGCTGTGCGACGCCCGGGACCTGGCCGGGTCCCCGCCGGTGCCGGACGGGGTGGTGTGGAAGCTGGCCGAGAGCGGCCGGCAGCTCGACGCCAACGTGGTCCGGCTGGCTCCGGGCCGGCGGATCGAGACCCACACGGAGACACAGCTGGACGTGCTGGTCCTGGTCGTCGCCGGTGACGGCGTGCTCGGCCCGGGTCCTTCCGGCACGCCGCAGCCGCTGGCCGAGGGCGCCCTCGTCTGGCTGCCGCACGGCGCCGCGCGCGGCCTCACCGCCGGTCCGGCCGGGCTGACGTACGTGACCGTGCACCGCCGCCGCCCCGGCATGCGGATCGGCACCCGCCCCGATTCCTGACCGGCCCCGCCCGGCGGGCCCGCCCCCTTCCGCGCACCCTCACCGCACCTGTGCAACACCCGCACGACGGGCGCCCGTTGCCCGGCGCCGGACGACCGCTAAGGTGCCCCCGTGAGCACGTTTACCGAAGAGAACGTCCCCGGCCGGTACGGCCCCCACGCCACCACCGAGGCGGACCCGCGCGAGGTCGGCCGGGTGCGCACCGAGTACTCCCCGGCCCACGACGGCGACCCCGACCCGGGCGAGATCGTGTGGACCTGGGTGCCGTTCGAGGAGCACGACGGCCGGGGCAAGGACCGCCCGGTGCTGGTCGTCGCCCGGGAGGCGGCGGGCACCTTCCTCGCCGTGCAGCTGACCAGCAAGCGGCACGACGGCGACCGGGACTACGTGGCGATCGGCAGCGGGCCGTGGGACCGCTCGGACCGGGACTCCTGGGTGGACGTGGACCGGGTGCTGCGGCTGCACGAGGAGGGCATGCGCCGCGAGGCGTGCGCGCTGGACCGGGGGCGGTTCGACCTGGTCCGCCGGCGGCTGCACGAGCGCTACGGCTGGACCTGACCGCCCTGCGGCACCCGCTGCTGCCGGGACTGCGCGAACGCGCGGGCGAACGCCTCCCGCACCGTCGCCCCCGGGGTGCGGTCCAGCACCCCGAACACCACGTGGTCGAAGGTGCGGGCGAACCGGCCGCCGGGGCCGAGCAGCGCCCGGAAGGCGCCCGCGACCTCGGCCGGGTCGTTCTGGAACACTCCGCAGCCCCAGGCACCGAGCACCAGCCGGCGGTAGCCGTGGGCGGCGGCCGTCTCCAGCACCCGCTCGGCACGCACCGCGAGGGCGCCCGGCAGACCGGTGGCGCGCTCGGGTGCCGTACGCCGTACGACGCCCGCGTTGGGGGCGGCGGCGGTCAGGAAGCCCGCGCGAAACGGTTCGGCCAGCAGCCGGCCCCGGTCGTCACGGAAGACCGGGACGGCTGGTGAGTGAATCACCCGGTGCGTGTAGAACGGGTCGCGGTCGGCGCGGTGGTGATCGTAGAAGGAGCGGGCCGTGAGCAGGCAGGTGTACAGCGCCGAGGCGCGGCACAGGGCCTCCTCCTGGGCCTGCGCGCCGTTGAGGTAGCCGCCGCCGGGATTGCGGGCCGAGGCGAAGTTCAGGACCGCGACGGGTGCACCGGCCAGCCGGCGGGCGGCTTCCAGGCTGCTCTCACCGGTGACCTCGAAGACGGTGCCTTCGGCGGCGGCTTCCTCCGTGGCCCGGGCGTCACCCGGTTGCCGTACGGGGACCGGTTCCGGTCCGAACATCCGCGTCCCCGCCCGGGCGGCCTCGATGTCCGCCCCGAGGGACACCTCCCGGCCGTCCGGCGCGCGGTACCGGCCCGCGGCCACGATCCGTTCCGTCTCCGCGGCGATCCCGCGCAGGCGCGCGCTCACGGCGCCACCCCCGTGGACGCCCTGGCGACCGCCTGCGCGGTCTCCCCCGTCGTGCTCATGCACGCATCCTGGGCGATGCTGGTGATGCGCTGCAACGGAGTTTCCCCGCCCCGCGACGGCCCGGGGAACGCGCACGGAAACGGAGATGACCGAACGGGAACGTCCGAGGGGGCACCCTTGTGCGAATCGGCTCGAGGGTCTTGGGTGGAGCGCATGCCTGCCCGGCCATGACCGACCGGGCCGCCGGCATGGTGGAATCTCAGGAGGATCCCGACATGTCCGACTCGAATACCGACGGCGACTGTACCAAGCACCGCACCGCCGTCACCGAGGCCGAGGTGGAGGCCCTGGTCCGGGGCATCTGCTTCAAGACCGGGCCGCCCCGCGCGCTCGGTGTGGAACTGGAGTGGCTGGTTCACGAGCTGCGCGCACCGCAGCTCCCCGTGACACCCGAACGACTTCGAGCGGTGTACGCCGCCCTGCGGGCCGTACCCCTGCACTCGCCGCTCACCGTCGAACCCGGCGGCCAGCTGGAGCTGAGTTCGCTCCCCGCCGCCTCCCTGATGGAGTGCATCCGCAGCGTCCGCGCCGACCTGGACACCGTGCGCGGCGTCCTCGCCGAGGACGGGCTCACCCTCGTCGGCATCGGCCACGATCCCTGGCACACCCCGCGCAGGTTCCTGCACGAACCGCGCTACGACGCCATGGAGACGTGCCTGGACCGCACCGGTCCGGCCGGCCGCCACATGATGTGCGCCTCCGCCTCCGTGCAGGTCTGTGTCGACGCCGGGCAGGAGGAGCCCGGCCCGCTCGGACACGTGCGGCGCTGGTGGCTGGCGCATCACCTGGGCCCGGTCCTGGTGGCCGCTTTCGCCAACTCCCCGCTGATGGGGCAGGAACCGACTGGCTGGCTGTCCACCCGGCAGCTGCTGTGGATGCAGATCGGCGCGGGCCGCGCGGGCGCTCCCCGGCTGGACGGCGGCCCCCGGGCCGCCTGGGCCCGGCACGTGCTGGACTCGCCGGTGATGTGCGTCCGCCGCGAGAGCGGACCGTGGGAGGTGCCCGAAGGGCTCACCTTCCGGGAGTGGACGCGCACCCGCTCACCCCGGCCGCCCACCCGGGCCGACCTCGACTACCACCTGACCACGCTGTTCCCGCCCGTCCGCCCGCGCGGCCACCTGGAGCTGCGCATGATCGACGCGCAGCCGGGCGAGGACGGCTGGATCGTGCCGCTCGCGGTGACGGCGGCGCTGTTCGACGACCCGGAGGCCGCCGAGACGGCGTACCGGACCGTGAAGCCCCTTGCGGAGCGGGCCCTGGACCTGCCGGCCCCGCACAACCCGCTGTGGACCGACGCGGCCCGGCACGGTCTCGCCGACCCGGAGCTGCGCGAGGCGGCCGCCGTGTGTTTCGCGGCGGCGCTGGAGGCGCTGCCCCGGCTCGGGGCCACCGCCGAAGTGACCGGCGCGGTGGCCGCGTTCCGGGACCGCTACGTCGCCCGGGGCCGCTGCCCGGCCGACGACCTGCTGGACCTGCGGCGCGGCCCGGACCCGGCACGGCCCGGCAGTACCGGGGGCACCCCCACCGACCGCCGGAGGAAGGACATCCGCACATGACCGCCCCCGAGAGCGGCGCCTTCGCCGCCGGCACGGCCGAACCGGACACCGAGGCGCTGCGGGAGCGCGCGCTCGCCTCGCTCCTGACCGCCCGTGACCGCACCACGCTGCTGACCACCTGTGTCGAGGACCCGGACCTGACCGCCCAGCACTCCCCGCTGATGTCCCCGCTGGTGTGGGACCTCGCCCACATCGGCAACCAGGAGGAGATGTGGCTGCTGCGGGCGGTCGGCGGCCGGGAGGCGATGCGGCCCGAGATCGACGGCCTCTACGACGCCTTCGAGCACCCGCGCTCCGAGCGCCCCTCGCTGCCGCTGCTGCCGCCCGCCGAGGCGCGCGCGTACGCGGCCGAGGTGCGCGGCCGGGTCATGGACCTGCTGGCAGGCGCCGACTTCCACGGCTCCCGGCTGACCGAGGCCGGCTTCGCCTTCGGAATGATCGCCCAGCACGAACAGCAGCACGACGAAACCATGCTGATCACCCATCAGCTCAGAAGGGGGCCGCGGGCACTGACCGCCCCCGACCCCGAGCCGGCACCGCCGTTCACCGGTCCGGCCGAAGTCCTCGTGCCCGGCGGCCCGTTCACGATGGGCACCTCGTCCGAGCCGTGGGCGCTGGACAACGAACGCCCCGCGCACGTACGGGAGGTGGCGCCGTACTGGATCGACACCACCGCGGTGACGAACGCGGCGTACCAGACGTTCATCGAGGACGGCGGGTACGACACCGAGCGCTGGTGGGCCCCGGACGGCTGGGCGCACATCAGGCAGCACTCGATCACGGCACCGCTGTTCTGGCACCGGGAGGGCGGCCGGTGGCTGCGCCGCCGGTTCGGGGTCACCGAGCCGGTCCCGCCGGACGAACCGGTGCTGCACGTGTGCTGGTACGAGGCCGACGCCTACGCCCGCTGGGCCGGGCGCCGGCTGCCCAGCGAGGCGGAGTGGGAGAAGGCCGCCCGGCACGACCCGGCCACCGGCCGCTCGCGACGCTACCCGTGGGGCGACGCCGACCCGGCGCCCGAGCACGCCAACCTGGGCCAGCGCCACCTCGGCCCGGCACCCGCCGGGAGCCATCCGGCCGGTGAATCCCCGCTCGGTGTACGGCAATTGATCGGGGACGTGTGGGAGTGGACAGCCAGCGACCTGCTGCCGTACCCCGGCTTCCAGGCCTTTCCGTACAAGGAGTACTCGCAGGTGTTCTTCGGCCCCGAGTACAAGGTGCTGCGCGGCGGCTCGTTCGCGGTGGACCCGGTGGCCTGCCGGGGCACCTTCCGCAACTGGGACTACCCGGTCCGGCGGCAGATCTTCTCCGGGTTCCGCACCGCGCGTTCGGAGGCCGCCTGATGTGCCGTCATATCGCGTACGTGGGACCCGAGACGCCACTGGGCCGGATCCTCGTGGAGCCGGCGCACAGCCTGGTGCACCAGTCGTGGGCGCCGCAGCGGCAGGCTTCCGGGACGGTCAACGCCGACGGTTTCGGAGTGGGCTGGTACGCCCCCGACGATCCGGTCCCGGCGCGGTACCGGCGGGCCGGGCCGGTCTGGGCCGACGTGTCCTTCACCGATCTGGGCCGGGTGGTGCGCACGGGCGCCCTGCTCGCCGCCGTGCGGGACGCGACGGCCGCGACCGCGGACGGCGAGGCGGCCGCGGCACCCTTCGCCTCGGGGCACTGGCTGTTCAGCCACAACGGCGCCGTCGCGGGCTGGCCGGACTCGGCGGCCCCGCTGGTGTCCGCGCTGCCCCCGGTCGATCTGCTGACGCTCGAGGCCCGTACCGACTCGGCGTTCGTCTGGGCACTGGTCCTGCACCGGCTGCGCTCGGGCGACGAGCCGGGGCAGGCCCTTGCCGAAGCGGTTCGCCGGCTGGCCGGGGCGGCGCCCGCCTCCCGGCTCAACCTGCTGCTGACGGACGGCGTCACGATCGCCGCCACCACCTGGGGCGACAGCCTCTGGTACCGCACCGAGCCCGGCCACAGCGCGGTCGTCGCCTCCGAGCCGTACGACGACGACCCGCTCTGGCAGGAGGTCCCCGACCGCACCGTGCTCACCGCGAGCCGCGCCGGCGTGCTGCTCGCCCCGCTGGAGGAACCGGCGGCCGCACCATCCAAGGAGCCCTGTACGTGAGCCCCCTTCATGTCACCCGCACCCTCCCCGAGGACACGACGGACGCCGCGCTGCGCGCCGACGTCCTGCACGGCCTCACCGTCCGCCCCAAGTGGCTGCCACCGAAGTGGTTCTACGACGCGCGCGGCAGCGAACTGTTCGAGCGGATCACCGAGTTGCCCGAGTACTACCCCACCCGCGCCGAGCGGGAGATCCTGGCCACCCGGTCCGGCGAGATCGCCGCGGCGAGCGGTGCCCGCACGCTGGTCGAACTCGGCTCGGGCTCCTCGGAGAAGACCCGCTACCTCCTCGACGCGCTCGCGCCCGCGGTGTACGTCCCGGTCGACGTCAGCGAGAGCGCCCTCGTCCAGGCCGGGCAGGCGCTCGTCGAACAGCGCCCGGACCTCGAGGTCCACGCCCTGATCGCCGACTTCACCGCGCCGCTGGACCTGCCCGCCACGCCCGGGCCCCGGCTGGTGGCCTTCCTCGGCGGCACGATCGGCAATCTCCTGCCCGACGAGCGCGCGAAGTTCCTTGCCTCCGTGCGCTCCCTGCTGGCACCGGGCGACGGGCTGCTGCTCGGCACCGACCTGGTCAAGGACGAGCGGGTGCTGGTGCGGGCGTACGACGACGCGGCCGGAGTGACGGCCGCGTTCAACAAGAACGTGCTGGCCGTCGTCGACCGTGAGCTGGGCGCCGACTTCGATCCGGACGCCTTCGACCACGTGGCCCTGTGGGACGCCGAGCGCGAGTGGATCGAGATGCGGCTGCGCTCCCGTGTCGCACAGACCGTGAAGGTGCCCGCGCTGGGCCTCGCCGTGGACTTCGCGGCCGGCGAGGAGCTGCGCACCGAGGTGTCGGCGAAGTTCCGCCGGGACGGAGTGAGCACCGAACTGGCCGATGCCGGACTGGAGCTGACCCACTGGTGGACGGACTCCGAGGACCGGTTCGCGCTCTCGCTGAGCGTGGCCGCATGAGGCTGCGGACGAGTCAGAGACTCGGGGTCAGCTCCTCGGTGATCCGGTGGGAGGCCCAGCGCGCTTCTGTCGCCGGGTCCGCCCCGTTCAGCACCCGGGTCATGTACTGCTTGAGGGGGTTGTCGGCCTCGACGTCGGCCCACTGAGGGGTACTGGGGGTCGCGCGGCCCCGGGCCGCGCCCGCGGCCATGGCGGCGACCCCCTCCTCGCCCGCGACGCTGCCCGCCAGCGTGGTCTTGTTGGGCACGTAGTTCATGGTGCGGGCGAGTTCGGTGTCCCACTTGGCGCCGGTGAGAGCGCCGACGACGGCGGTCGCGGCGTACTGGTCCCGGGTGTTGCCCGGGACGACGAGGTCGGAGCCGCCGGTGAACACGGTGCCGGGCCGTGCGGCGCTCTTCCCGGGCACCGGGAAGAAGCCCAGCTTGCCCCGCAGGTCCGGGTTCTGCCGCACGATCGACTGGGCGAGCCCGGGTACGGCGATGATCTGGGCCACCTGGCCGCCGGCGAACACCTGGGCCTGGGGCGGGTGCTCCTCGTCGGCGCCCGCCGGGCCCCGGCCCAAGGCCTGCAGTTGCCGGTAGAACTCCATGCCGCGCAGCGCGGCCGGGGTCTCCAGGCTGCCCTTCCACTCGTAGTCCTGCTGCACGGCGAGGTCGCCGCCCTCGTCCCAGATGAAGCCGGAGAGTGTGTACCAGTCCTGTCCGGCGAGGTAAATGCCCTGGTTTTCGCCGGTGTTGAGCTTCCCGGTGTCGGCGAGCCACTCCTCGCGGGTCCTCGGCGGGCGGGTGATGCCGGCCGCCTCGAACAGGTCCTTGCGGTAGATGACGACGCGGTTGGCCGCGTACCAGGGGATGCCGTACTGTGCGCTGCCGTCCTTGCCGGGCTCGGCGAGGCCGGGCAGCCAGGCGTCCTTGCCCCAGTCGCGCATCGACTCCAGCGTGAGATCGGCGAGCCGGCCGCCGTCGGCGTACAGCGGCACCTGGGTGTTGCCGACCTCGATGACGTCGGGGCCCTTTCCGGTGCCGTCCTTGAGCGCCGCGCGGACCTTCTCGACGATGCCGGTCCACTGCTGGATGCGGATGTCGAGGCGCAGGTCCTTGTGGGTGCGTTCGAAGTCCTCGGTGAAGCGCTGCAGGAACTCCCCGGAAGCGCTGTCCTTCATCAGCCACACGGTGACGGTCTTGCGCTCGTGCCCGCCCGGGAGCATCCCGCAGGCGCTCACGAGGCAGCCGGTGGCACAGACGAGGGCGAGCAGACGAGGTCTCACGAGGGCTCCTGTTCTGTCTGGCATGGGGTGCGGACAGGTGTGGGGGCCCGACGTGGGGGGGGCCGAGCACGGGCGCTCGTACGGGTGTGCTGGATTTTGGTATGGACCAATGCGGAGGTCAAGGCCTACCAGCGGTAGTCCGGGGACGCCGTGCGGTCGGGGCGGGGATGCGGCACGGTGGAGGGTGGCCTGACACGAGAGGAGCACCCGCATGTCGAATCACACCTACCGGGTCACCGAGATCGTCGGCACCTCGCACGAGGGCGTCGACCAGGCCATCCGCAACGGCATCGCGCGCGCCGACCAGACGCTGCGCAACCTGGACTGGTTCGAGGTGACCCAGGTCCGCGGGCAGATCGAGAACGGGCGGATCGAGCACTACCAGGTGGGCCTGAAGGTCGGCTTCCGCATCGAGGACGGCGACTGACCCGTCCTCGCCCCGGGCGCGGACCTGCCCCGGGAATCCCCGGCCGGGCAGGGCGTTGAACACTGTGTGAGCAGCTCAGTGATCGCCCGGACCCGGTTCTCCGTCCTCGACCGCTCCCGCACCCGCGAGGGGCATCCCCCCGCCGAGGCGCTGCGGGACACCGTCGCGCTGGCCCAGGAGGCGGAGGCGCTCGGCTACCACCGGTTCTGGGTGTCCGAGCACCACGGTGTGCCCGGGGTCGCCGGTTCGGCGCCGACCGTGCTCGCGGCCGCGGTCGCCGCCGCCACCCGCACGATCCGGGTCGGCACCGGCGGGGTGATGCTGCCCAACCACCGGCCCCTCGTCGTCGCCGAGCAGTTCGGCGTCCTGGAGGCCGTGTTCCCCGGGCGGATCGACATGGGACTCGGGCGGTCCGTCGGTTTCACGGACGGGGTGCGCAAGGCCCTCGGCCGGGACAGGGAGGCCGCCGGGGACTTCGCGGCCCAGCTCGGCGAACTGCTCGGCTGGTTCGAGGGCACCTCGCCGACCGGGGTGCACGCCCGTCCCCCGGAGGGCCTGCGGGTGCCGCCGTTCGTGCTGGCCATGGGCGAGGGCGCGCGGATCGCGGCCCGCGCCGGGCTGCCCGTGGTCATCGGGGATCTCCGCGACCGCGAGAAGCTGCTGCGCGGCATCGACCAGTACCGTTCCGGGTTCCGCCCCTCCCCCTGGACGGCCGAGCCGTACGTCGTGATCTCGGGCACCGTCGCGCTCGCCGGCACCGAGGCTCAGGCGCGCCGGCTGCTGGTCCCGGAGGCCTGGTCGATGGCGTACTCCCGCACGCACGGCACCTTCCCGCCGCTCGCCCCCGCCGAGGAGACCGAGGCCCGCACGATGACCGCGAGGGAGCGCGGCTTCTACGACGCCCACCTCGCCGGGCACCTCGCCGGCACCGCGGAGCAGGTCGCGCACGAGCTGGAGACGGTGCTCAAGGAGTCGGGCGCCGACGAGGTCCTGGTCACGACCAGCACGTACGACCGCACGGCCCTGCTCGACTCCTACCGGCGGCTCGCCGCGCTCTTCGCCCCGGGCCGCTGACGTCCCGAGATGCGCAGGCGGCCGGGGCCGGTGAACCTGGGAGGGGAAGCCGCAAGCGACGAGGAGGGCTGCCATGTCCGTGATGGACAAGCTCAAGCAGATGCTCAAGGGCCATGAGGAGCAGGCCGGCAAGGGCATCGACAAGGGGGGCGACATGCTCGACGAGAAGACCCAGGGCAAGTACAGCTCCCAGGTCGACACGGCGCAGGACAAGCTGAAGGAACAGCTCGGAGCCCAGGACCAGGACAAGGACCAGCCTCCGCAGTAGCCGCGCACGGGCGCGGATAGAGTTGCGCCTGAAATGCACCGTCCACACGACCCCTTCGTCCGCGTCCGCGGCGCCCGTGAGCACAACCTCAAGGGTGTCGACGTCGACATCCCGCGGGACGTCCTGGCCGTGTTCACCGGCGTGTCCGGTTCGGGGAAGTCGTCGCTGGCGTTCGGCACGATCTACGCCGAGGCCCAGCGGCGGTACTTCGAGTCGGTGGCGCCGTACGCACGCCGGCTGATCCACCAGGTCGGGGCGCCCAAGGTGGGCGAGATCAGCGGGCTGCCGCCGGCCGTCTCGCTCCAGCAGCGCCGCTCGGCCCCCACCTCGCGCTCCTCGGTGGGCACGGTCACCAACCTCTCCAACTCCCTGCGCATGCTGTTCTCGCGCGCCGGAACGTACCCGCCGGGCGCCGAGCGGCTCGACTCGGACGCGTTCTCACCGAACACGGCGGCCGGTGCCTGTCCCGGGTGCCACGGCCTCGGCCAGGTGCACGAGACGACCGAGGAGCTGCTGGTCCCGGACCCCGCGCTGTCCGTCCGCGACGGAGCGATCGCCGCGTGGCCGGGAGCCTGGCAGGGCAAGAACCTGCGGGACATCCTCGACGCGCTCGGCCACGACGTGGACCGGCCCTGGCGCGACCTGCCCGCCGAGGAGCGGGAGTGGATCCTGTTCACGGACGAGCAGCCGGTCGTCACCGTTCATCCGGTCCGGGACGCGAAGCGGATCCAACGGCCGTACCAGGGCACGTACATGAGCGCGCGGCGCTATGTGCTGAAGACGTTCTCGGACACCAAGTCCCAGACGCTGCGGGCGAGGGCGGAGCGTTTCCTGGCCAGTGCGCCGTGCCCTGAGTGCGGGGGCAGCCGGCTGCGCCCGGAGGCGCTCGCGGTGACCTTCGGCGGGCGCACCATCGCCGAGCTGGCCGCGCTGCCGCTGACCGACCTGGCCGGGCTGCTCGACGGTCACGACGAGACCGCGCGCGTGCTGACCGAGGACCTCAGGGCCAGGATCGCGCCCGTGGCCGAACTCGGCCTCGGCTACCTCAGCCTCGACCGGGCCACCCCCACCCTGTCGGCAGGCGAGCTGCAACGGCTGCGGCTGGCCACGCAGTTGCGCTCGGGGCTGTTCGGTGTGGTGTACGTGCTGGACGAGCCGTCGGCCGGGCTGCACCCGGCGGACACCGAGGCGCTGCTGACCGTGCTGGAGCGGCTGAAGGCCGCCGGCAACTCGGTGTTCGTGGTGGAGCATCATCTGGAGGTGGTGCGCGGCGCCGACTGGCTGGTGGACGTCGGGCCCGGCGCGGGCGAGCACGGCGGACGCGTGCTGTACAGCGGGCCGCCGGCCGAACTGGCGTCGGTCGAGGAGTCGGCCACGGCGGCCTTCCTGTTCGACGAGTCACCCGGCCCGGCGCGCGAAGTCAGGCAGCCGCGCGGCTGGCTGACGGTCGGACCGGTGACCCGGCACAACCTGCGTGCGGTGACGGCCCGGTTCCCGCTCGGCGCGTTCACCGCCGTCACCGGGGTGTCCGGCTCCGGGAAGTCCACACTCATCGGCGAGCTGACGGAGGAACTGGAAGGGGTGGAGCGGCTGGTACGGGTCGACCAGAAGCCGATCGGGCGGACCCCGCGGTCCAACCTGGCCACCTACACCGGCCTGTTCGACGTGGTCCGCAAGGTGTTCGCCGGCACCGAGGAGGCGCGGGCGCGCGGGTACGGCGTCGGACGCTTCTCCTTCAACGTGGCCGAAGGACGCTGCGCGACCTGCCAGGGCGAGGGGTTCGTCAGCGTCGAGCTGCTGTTCCTGCCGAGCACGTACGCGCCCTGCCCCGACTGCGGGGGCGCCCGCTACAACCCCGAGACGCGCCAAGTGGCCTACCGGGGGCGGGACATCGCCGAGGTGCTCGATCTGACCGTGGAGGCGGCGGCGGAGTTCTTCGGGGACGTCCCGGCCGCCGCCCGCAGCCTCGGCACCCTGCTCGACGTGGGCCTCGGCTATCTGCGGCTCGGGCAGCCGGCGACCGAGCTGTCCGGCGGCGAGGCCCAGCGGATCAAGCTGGCGAGCGAGCTGCAGCGCGGGCGGCGCGGCCACACCCTGTACCTGCTGGACGAGCCGACCACCGGGCTGCACCCGGCCGACGTGGAGGTGCTGATGGAGCGGCTGCACGGGCTGGTCGACGCCGGGCACACGGTCGTGGTCGTCGAGCACGACATGACGGTGGTCGCGGGCGCCGACTGGGTCGTCGACCTGGGACCCGGCGGCGGCGACCGGGGCGGGCGCATCGTGGCGTCCGGCCCGCCGCAGCGGGTGGCCCGGTCGGCGGCGAGCGCGACGGCGCCGTATCTGGCACGGGTCATGCCCTGAGCGCCACGCAGGGCTCTCTCTCGTGCCCAATGCATCGATGTGGTAACCGAGTTGGACAGCCGGGGCGGCCGGTGAGTGATCCCTGACGATAATGTGGCCGTGTCCTTTTCACCCGAACGTCCAGCCGGACCAGAACCCGAACTCAGCCTCGACGACGGCACGCCGGTGCGGTTCTTCCTCACGCCCCAGGCGGGCGCGGCGCCCGCCGCGCAGGACGACGACCTCCCCCCGGGCCTGGGCACGGTGGTGCCGGTCGGCGCGGGCGGCCGGGCCGTCGCCAACTTCGCCGCCGGTGCGCTGCGGGGCGCGCTGCGGCCGATCGGCCCGCTCCTCCAGGAGGTCCACGACGCCGCCACGGCGGTGTCCGAGCCGCCGACCGAGCTGAGCGTGACCTTCGGCGTGCAGGTGGGCCAGGACCTGAAGTTCGGGATCGTGGGCGCTGCCGGGCAGGCGCACCTCACCGTCACCGCCAGCTGGAAGCCGGCCGCGGACAGCGGCACGATCCGCGCGGAGTGACGCGTGGGCTGGTTCCGCATCGCGGGGGACGGCGGCGACGATCCGTCCCGGTACGTCGTGACCGTACGGCGGGCCGAGGACGACACAACGGCGGGTGCGGGGCTGGTCCTCGGCCATGACACGGTACTGACCTGCGCGCATGTCGTGAATGCCGCGCTGGGCCGGGACATGTTCCACCCCACATCCCCGGGCCCCCGGAACGTGCCCCTCGAGGTGCGCACGTCCGCCCTCGCCACCCAGCGCACCTTCGCCCGGGTGGCTCACTGGATCCCGCCCCGCAGCCGGGACGGCGGGCGGCTGAGACCGGGGACTCGTGAGTGGCTCGGCGACCTCGCCGTACTGCGGGTCGACATCGCGGCCCCGGGGCTGCCGGGCGGCCCCCGCCAAAGCTCCCTGTCGGTCGGCCAGAAGCTCCACGCCTGGCACGGCAGCAGCCGCGACTCCACCGTCGCCCGGCTCACCGTCGCCGCCCTGCACGGCCCGCACGGCTACGTCGACGGCGCGGCCACCGGGATGGCGATCGGCCCCGGCTACAGCGGTGGCCCGCTGTGGTGCCAGGAGGAGAACGCCGTGGTCGGGCTGGTCGCCGGGCACTTCATGCCGGTGGACGCCGCCGGACATCCGCTCCCGCTCGACTTCCAGAACGTCATCCGGCGCAGCTGGGTCATCCCCTGGCAGGCCGTCGAGGCCGAACTGCAGCCCCTGGGCGTGCTGGAGCGGGCCCGGCCCCTGCCGCCCGACACCGACGAGCACGCCTACGAGCTGCTGGTGGCGGCCATCGAGGACGCGCTCCCCTCCCCCAGCGGGCGGGGCGACTGTGCCCGCCGGCTGGCCCGGCTGTGCGCGGTGGCGCACGACAGCGACGTCCGCCCGCCCTCCGCCGAGGAGTTCGCCGCGTTCCTGCTGACGCATCCCCGCGCGCTGGCGGCGCTGACCGGTCTGCTGCGCCGGGACGACCCGAGGTCCGCCGACCGGCTGCTCACCGCGGGCGCCCTGTCCCGCACCCCGCGGCTGCTGACCCCGTCCGAGTACGCGGATCTGCGCGGGCATCTGCGCGCCCTCGACCCCGCGGTGACCGGACGGTTCCCCGAGGCGGTCCGTGCCGCGTTACCGCACCTGGCGGCCCAGCCGGGCGACGACAGCCCGGACGCGCTGGTCGACCACCTGGAGATCCTGCCGGGCGACGGGCACGCCAGCGGCGACGAGCGCCGGGTGCCCGCGCTGCTGCGGGTGATCGAGTACATCGGCGCCCTCGTCCCCGAGCCCCGGCGGGCCCGGCTGCGGATGTGGTCGGACGCGGTGGCCGTCCGGCTCGGCATCGACCGCTCCGCGCTGGGCGAACGGCGCTACGACGCCCAGGAGTGGGCGCGTTCGGTGCGCGGACGGGCCGCGCGCGTGCGGGTCCTGGTGCAGGTGACGAAGGCCGGGCGGGGCCGGCACCGGCTGCGGATCTGGTGCGACGAGGGTGCCGGGCCCCGCCAGGTGTCCACCGAGAGCGTGCGGACGTACACGGCCTCGGAGGCGGCCCGCGAGGTGCTGCGGGTCCTGGACTCGCTCACTCCCCCGCCCGAGGACGAACGCCCGCCGCTGGTGGAGGTGCTCGTCGACCGCGGCGGTCTCAATCTGCCCGTGGACGAGTGGGCGGTCCGGGATCCGGCCGAGCTGGTGCCCGGTGTGCTCGGCGTGGAGTTCCCGCTGGTCGTGCACTGCCCCGAACTCCTGCGTCGCAACGGGCGGTTCGTCGCCCGCTGGCGCAGCAGATGGAGCCGTCTGGACACCGGCAAGGCGCTCGTCGTCTCCGATCCCGGCGACCGGGACGCGCTCTACTCGCAGCTCGTCAACCAACTCGACACGGTACGCGTCTTCGTGGACGTGCCCCCCGGGCCTCCTCGGGACCGCATCGTGCAGACCTGCCTGGCCCTGGGCATACCTGTGGTGCTGTGGGACCGCGGCGAGGACGGCCCCTCGCACAGCGTCCGGCAGATGGCGGAAGTCGCCACCCGGGAGCTGCCCGACGGCGTCCACAGCTACCGGGCGAGCGCCCAGGCCAATCCGCCCGAGTTCCCCGGCCGTCCGGTCCTCGCCTGGGCCGACGCCGACCGCACCGTCCCGCGTCTGCATCTGTCCGAACCCCAGGAGGGCCCATGACATCCGCCGCCGGCGCCGAGTGGCGCCTGTTCCGGGGCGACGGCGTGCCCCGGGACGTCGCCCTGCCCTCCGCCCCGCCCTGGCGGCGCTTCGCCCCGGCGCGCGCCCCGCGTCCGCAGCTGCCCTACGTGATCGACCCGCGGCACGCCGACATCGTCAACGCGGCGCTGCATCTGCGCCGTCCGCTGCTGGTGACCGGGCCCGCGGGCACCGGCAAGTCGTCGCTCGCCCGGGCCGTCGCGCTCGAGCTGTGCCTCGGCGAGCTGCTGCGCTGGTCCGTCACCAGCCGCTCCACCGTGCCGGACGCGCTGTACGTGTACGACGCCATCGGCCGGCTGCGGGAGACCACGCTCAGCCGGGACCGCGGTGAACGCGAACCCTCCATCGGGCAGTTCATCCGCCTCGGGCCGCTCGGTACGGCGCTGGTGGCGTCGGCCGCGCCGCGCTGTCTGCTCATCGACGAGATGGACAAGGGCGACGTCGACCTGCCCAACGATCTGCTCACCGTGTTCGAGGAGGGCTACTTCGAGGTCAAGGAGCTGGTGCGGCTGCCGGAGGACACCGCCGACGTGGAGGTGCAGACCTCCGACCACCGGGGCACGGTCCGGGTGCACCAAGGGCTCGTGCAGTGCGCCGAGTTCCCGGTCGTGATCATCACCAGCAACGGCGAGCGGGACTTCCCGCCGGCGTTCCTGCGCCGCTGTCTGCGGCTCGAGCTGCCGGTGCCCGACGAGGAGCGGCTGCGCACCATCGTCGTCGCGCACCTGGGCGAGGACGCGCTGCGCGAGGCCGACGATCTGATCGACGCCTTCCTGCGCCGCCGCGCCCTCGGCGAACTCGCCACCGACCAGCTGCTGAACGCCGTGTTCCTGCGCACCGCGGGCGTCGACCTGGATGCGGACGGGCTGCTGGACGCCGTACTGCACCAGCTCACCGGGGCGATGTGACCGTGGCGGGCGGGGGCGGGCGGCTGGCCGAGGCACTGCGGGTGCTGGCGGCCTGCGGGCACGACCTGGACGCCGACCAGGTCCTCGACGTGCTCTGGCTCGCCCGCCGCCTGCCCGCCGGCACCGACGCCCCGCTGCTGCGCGAACCGCCGCCGGTGCCGAGCCGTCTCGCGCCCGGCCCCGACGCCCCTGAGCCCGGCCCGGCCGCCCCGCAGACGCAGGCGCCGGATCCCGACGACTCCGATCTGCCCGACCTCACCGCCCCCGCCCTGTACGCGGCGGCCCGGCGGTCCCCGGTGCCGGAGGTGCGGCTCGCCCCGTCCGCGCCCGAGCCCCGCCGGGCGATGCCGGTGCGGGTGCCGGAGGACAAGGCCCTCGCCGACGAACTGGAACTGAGCCGGGCGCTACGGCCGTTGCGCCGCCGCCTCGACAGCCGATACCGCACGGAGATCGACGAGGAGCGCACCGCCACCCAGCTCGCCGAGACGGGTCTGCCCGACGTGGTGGAACGGCCGGTGCGGGAACGCTGGCTGAACCTGGCGCTGCTCGTCGACGACGGCCTGTCGATGCTGCTGTGGCACCGGCTCGGCGCCGAACTGCGCACTCTGCTGGAGCGGCTGGGGGCCTTCGCGACCACCCGGGTGCTCGGCCTCGACACCCGTTCCGCCCGCGAACCGCGCCTGCACGCACGGCCGTTCAAGCCCGGGAGCGGCGCGCTGCCGCTGAGCACGGTCAACGACCCCTCGGGCCGCACCCTCGTTCTCGTCGTCAGCGACGGCATGGGCGCCGCATGGCGCTCCGGTGCCCTGCACCGGCTGCTGGCCGGGTGGGCGTCCCGGGGACCGGCCGCGGTCCTGCAGACGCTGCCGCCGGACATGTGGGAGGCCTCCGGCATCGCCGCCGAGCGCTGGCAGGCCACCACCCGGCGGATCGGGGGCGCCAACTCGGCCTGGGAGGTGGCCGATCCGGTGCTGCCGCCGGAGCTGTCCGCCTTCGGCGGGGTGCCGGTGCCCGTCCTGGAACCGACGGCCGAGTCGCTGCGGGAGTGGGCACGGCTGCTCGCCTCGCCCGGCACCACCGTGGAGCTGCCCCTGCTGGCCGGCCCCGACCTGTACGGCAGCGTGGCCGACGCCCGGGCTCTGACCAGTGCCCAGCACTTCCGGGACGCGGCCACCCCGGAGGCGTACCGGCTGGCGGCCCATCTCGCGGCGGTCTCCCCGCTGTCGGTGCCGGTGATGCGGCTGGTGCAGTCGGCGGTCCCGTGGCCGGCCACGACCTCGCATCTGGCGGAGGTGTTCCTCGGCGGTCTGGTCCGGCCGCATCCGGCGCCGGTGCCCGGCCCGCTGCCCGCCAAGCACCGGGTGTTCGACTTCGCCGAGGAGTCCAAGTCGGTGCTCCTGGACTCCGTCCCGCAGGCCGAACTGCTGCGCACCAGCCGCCGGATCGGCCGTCATCTGGAGGAACTCGCGGGCAACTCGCCCGACTTCCCGGCCTGGCTGGCCCATCCGGACGGCTCCGCCCATCTGCCGGGCACCCACCAGCCGTTCACCAGTGTCGAGCGCCGGCTGCTCGCCCGGTTCGGGGTGTCCTTCGACCGGATCCCCGGCCTGCCCGCACAGGCGCCGGAGCCGGCCGTCGACGGGGCCGACGGCTGGGCGCCGCTCACCGGCGCGGACCCGGTGCGGCTCGGCCCGTACACCCTGCGCGACCGGCGCCGGGGCCGCCGTACGATCCTGTACCGGGGCACCGACGCGCAGGGCACCGAGGCGGTGCTGCGCACGCCACGGCCCGATCTCCCGGCGGCCAACGCCCAGTTGATCACCATGGAGGCCGAGGCGCTGTCGCGGCTGCAGGGGCAGTACGCGCCCGCCCTGCTCGCCTCCGGCCCGGAGGACTCCCCACCCTGGCTGGCGATGGCGCCGATCGGTGACCGGGAGGACCGGGACGGCCGGCCGCCGCGGCTGTCCGAGGTGTTCGCCCAGTCGCTGCAGGACGGCACCGCCCCGTTCGACCTCGTGCGCGGCCTGCTGGTGTCCTGGCATCTGGCGAACGCGCTCGCCCTGTGTCACGCCGGCGGGCTGGTGCCCGCCGACTTCGGCATGGACAGCGTGTACGTGCTGCGCCGCACCGTGGCGCTCGCCGATCTGTCCGACTACGCCGTCGACGGCCGCTATCTGGGCTCGGGCCCGGCGCCCACCGCCGCGGACAGCATGCGGGCGCTGGGCGCGCTGCTGCAGCTGATCAGCAGCAAGGCGGGCGTGGAGGTGCCGAGTCTGCCGGAGGGCATGCATCTGTGGCAGGGCGACGGCTGGGAGCAGCTGCGGCGGCTGGTGCTGCGCTGCCTCGACGACGACCCGGCCCGCCGCCCCACCGCCAGTGAGGTCGCCGATGCCCTGGCCCGGTACATCGCCATGGCCCGGCTGCGGACCGGCGACGACACGCCGGAACCGGCCCTGCCGCCGGCCGGCCGGCCGGCCGCACCCGTACCGCTGACCCGTCAGGCCGGGTCCCGGGAGACGTCGCGGGCCGTGCAGCTGCCGCTGTCCCGCTTCAGGGCGTCCCGCCCGCAGACCAGGCAACGCCTGGAACGGGTGCGCGTGCCCCTGCAGTTCAGCAGGCGTCTGACGCTGATCAGCGCCCACCACTACAGCGGCCGGGCCACCGCGACGATCGCGCTGGGCTCGCTGCTGGCCGCCGTACGGTCCGAACCCGTCCTCGCCGTCGACGGGGCAGCCACCGAAGGCGCCCTCGCCGACTTCCTGCCCCGGGACCGCAACCGGGCCGTGCCGCGGGATCTGGCCGCCCTGCCGCTCGGCCCGTCGTACGAGCGGATCCGCGACCGCACCACGCGCCTGCCCTCGGGCCTGGAGGTGCTCGCGCACCGCGCGGGGCACTACGGGCCCAACTCCGCGCACGCCCAGGAGTACCTGCGGGTACTGGCCCACACGGCGCCGTACTACTCCTTCGTCCTGACCGACTGGGCGCCGGTGCGCCTGGACCCGACGCTGGAGGTGATCCTCGACCACACGGACCGGCTGATCGTGTGCTGCGGCACCGGCGACTCGTCCCGCGACGCCGCGGTGGACATCCTCGACCAGATCCGGGAGACCGGGCGTCATGAGCTGGCGCACCAGGCAGTCGTCGTCGCCACCCGGACCGACGGCTCCTACCGCCGGGAGCTGCCCCACGACTTCCACTGGCAGCTGCGCATCCAGTCCGACCGGGTGGTGCACGTGCCCTTCGACGCCGCGCTGCAGTCGGCGCACTGGGAGCTGAAGGATCTGCGCGCGGCCACCGCGGAGGCCTTCCTGCGGCTGGCGGAGCTGGTCGTACGCCCCCTCGACTAGGTCGGCTTCTTCGGCGGCTGTCCCGCGGGGACGTGCGATGCCTGCACGGGCCGGCCCGTGACCAGGGCCGTGTGGGTCCAGGCGGGCTCCGCGGCGACCGGCTGGGCGGCATGCGCGAGGGCGCGGCGGTCCGGGTGGGTGCCCGGCGGTATCACCGGCCGTATCTCCACCTCGGCGACCAGGCCCCGGGCGCGGGCCACCCGCCACAGGGAGGCGAGCAGGGTGTCCTCGCCGACGAACGCCGCCGCCGTGCCGGGCCCGCCGTCCTCCTGCCGGTAGCGCAGGCCGACCGGCTGTACGGGCACGCCCGCGTCGAGGGCGGCCTGGAAGACGGCCCGGTGGAAGCGGCCGTGGGCCCGCCCGCACCAGGTGCTGCCCTCGGGGAAGGCGGCCACGGCCGCGCCCGCGCCGAGCGCCTCCGCGATCCGGTCGACCGTCCCGGGCAGGGCGCGCAGCCGGTCGCGCTCGATGAACAGCGCCCCGCCGCGCGCGGCCAGGGGCCCCGCCACCGGCCACTGCCGGATCTCGGTCTTGGCGAGCATGCGGGCGGGGCGTACGGCGGACAGCAGCGGGATGTCCAGCCACGAGACGTGGTTGGCGACCAGCAGCAGTCCGCCGGCCGGAGCGGGGGTGCCGAAGAGGCGGACCCGGACCCCCATGGCCCGCACGATCGCCCGGCACCAGCGCCTGACCCACTCGGCGGGGATCCTCCCGCCGAGCGGGGACAGCGCGATCCCGGCCAGCAGCAGGGCCACCACGGCGGTCAGCCGCAGCACCGCCCGCGGTACGGCCGCCGCGGTGCGGGCCGGCTCCACACAGGCGCCCGGGGTGCAGGGCGCGCTGGGCAGCCAGACGCTCATCAGGCCGGCACGAGGGAGAGGAAGTGCCGCAGATAGCGCGGGTTGACCCGGCGCATCGACAGCAGCACGTACAGGTCGGCGACCCCGAAGTCCACGTCGTGCGCGGGCTCGCCGCACACCCGGGCGCCGAGGCGGAGGTAGCCGCGCAGCAGGGCGGGCAGCTCGCCGGGGACGGCGGGGGCCTCGGCGTTCGGGGTCCACGGCAGCAGCGGCCGTACCCGGAACTCCTCGGGGGCCAGGTGCTTGGCGCGCACCCGCTCCCAGGTGGCGCTCGCGAGGGCCCCGCCGTCGGCGAGCGGCACCGAGCAGCAGCCCGCCAGCCACTCGTGGCCGCGGTCGGTCATGTAGCGGGCGATGCCGGCCCAGATCAGGCTGATGACGGCGCCGTCGCGGTGGTCGGGGTGCACGCAGGAGCGGCCGACCTCGACCAGCGAGGGCCGGATCGCGTCGAGCGCGGTCAGTTCGAACTCGCCCTCGGAGTAGAGCCGGCCGGCGACCGCGGCCCGCTCCGGGGGCAGCAGCCGGTAGGTGCCGACGACCTGGCCGCTCACGGTGTCGCGGACCAGCAGGTGGTCGCAGTGGGCGTCGAAGGCGTCGATGTCGAGGCCCGGCTGCGGGGTGGCCAGCAGGGCCCCCATCTCCCCGGCGAAGACGTCGTGCCGCAGCCGCTGTGCGGCTCGTACGTCGTCCTCGTCGCGGGCGAGGGTGACGGTGTAGCGGACGGGTGCCGCGGGCTGCGGGGGACGGTCGAGGGTGGACACGCCGGTCATGGCTCACTCCTGGTCACGGGCCGGTTCGGCGACGGCGACGGGTTCGGTGCGTACGGCCCGTCGCTCCTGTTCTTCCGATGCCGGTTGGCGTGCGCGTGACCTGTGCCCGGAGCGAGGATGTGGGAATGCTGAACGCCGGGTCCCCGGCGATCACGGGAGTGGGCCCGCCGAGGGCGGGAATCCAGACGGGGCCGGGGATGAGCACCACTCCCGGCCCCGCCCGCCCGCCTCCGTGTCGGCGAACGTCCCTGTCGGCCGCGCTACCGCCGGCCCGCCTTGCGGGTGGCCCGCAGCCACTCCTTGTTCATGCTGGTGATGGACACCAGCGGAATCCCCTTCGGGCAGGCGGTGGCACACTCGCCGGTCAGCGTGCACCCGCCGAAGCCCTCGGTGTCCATCTGCGCCACCATGTCCAGCACCCGCGTCTCCCGCTCGGGCGCGCCCTGGGGCAGCACGTTCAGGTGGTTGACCTTGGCGGAGGTGAACAGCATCGCCGCGCCGTTGGGGCACGCGGCCACGCACGCCCCGCAGCCGATGCACTCCGCGTGCTCGAAGGCGAAGTCGGCGTCGGCCTTGGGCACCGGCGTGGCGTGCGCCTCCGGCGCGGAACCCGTGGGCGCGGTGACGTATCCGCCTGCCTGGATGATCCGGTCGAACGCGGACCGGTCGACGACGAGGTCCTTGACCACCGGGAACGCGGCGGCCCGCCACGGCTCGACGTCGATCGTGTCGCCGTCCTGGAAGGACCGCATGTGCAGCTGGCAGGTGGTGGTGCGCTCGGGGCCGTGCGCGTCGCCGTTGATCACGAGGGAGCAGGCGCCGCAGATGCCCTCGCGGCAGTCGTGGTCGAAGGCGACGGGGTCCTCGCCGGACAGGATGAGCTGTTCGTTGAGGACGTCCAGCATCTCCAGGAAGGACATGTCGGACGAGATGCCGTCCACCTCGTACGTGGACATCGTTCCTTCGGCGTCGGCGTTCTTCTGGCGCCAGACGCGCAGGGTGAGCCTCATGCGTAGCTCCGCTGGGTGGGGTGGACGTACTCGAAGACCAGGTCTTCCTTGTGCAGGGTGGGAGCCGCCCCGGTGCCGGTGAACTCCCAGGCGGCCGCGTAGCCGAACTCCTCGTCCCTGCGGGCCGCTTCGCCGTCGGGGGTCTGGGACTCCTCGCGGAAGTGGCCGCCGCAGGACTCGGCACGGTGCAGCGCGTCGAGGCACATCAGCTCGGCCAGCTCCAGGTAGTCGACGATGCGGTTGGCCTTCTCCAGCGACTGGTTGAACTCCTCGCCGGTGCCGGGCACCTTGATGCGCCGCCAGAACTCCTCGCGGATCTGCGGGATGCGCTCCAGGGCCTTGCGCAGCCCGGAGTCGGTGCGGGCCATGCCGCAGAACTCCCACATCAGTTCGCCGAGTTCGCGGTGGAAGGAGTCCGGGGTGCGGTCGCCGTCCACCGCGAGGAGCAGGGCCAGCCGGTCCTCGGTCTCGGCCAGCACCTCCTGCACGGCGGGGTGTTCGGCGGTCAGCGGCTCCTGGTGCGGGTTGCGGGCCAGGTAGTCGTTGAGGGTGGCCGGCAGCACGAAGTAGCCGTCGGCGAGGCCCTGCATCAGCGCGGAGGCGCCGAGCCGGTTGGCGCCGTGGTCGGAGAAGTTGGCCTCTCCGATCGCGAACAGGCCGGGGACGGTGGTCTGCAGGTCGTAGTCGACCCACAGGCCGCCCATCGTGTAGTGCACGGCCGGGTAGATCCGCATCGGCACCTGGTACGGGTCCTCGTCGGTGATCCGCTGGTACATGTCGAAGAGGTTGCCGTACCTGGCCTCGACCGCCGCCCGGCCCATCCGCCGGATGGCGTCGGCGAAGTCCAGGTACACGCCCTGGCCGCCGGGGCCGACCCCCCTGCCCTCGTCGCAGACGTTCTTCGCGGCCCGGGAGGCGATGTCGCGCGGGACAAGGTTGCCGAAGGACGGGTAGATGCGCTCCAGGTAGTAGTCGCGCTCGTCCTCGGGGATCTGGTCCGGCGGGCGGGTGTCGCCCTTGGCCCGGGGCACCCAGATCCGGCCGTCGTTGCGCAGCGACTCGCTCATCAGTGTCAGCTTGGACTGGTGGTCGCCGGTGCGCGGGATGCAGGTCGGATGGATCTGGGTGAAGCAGGGGTTGGCGAAGTACGCGCCACGCCGGTGCGCCCGCCAGATCGCGGTCGCGTTGGAGTTCATGGCGTTGGTGGAGAGGTAGAAGACGTTTCCGTATCCGCCGGAGGCGAGGACGACGGCGTCGGCGAAGTACGTGTCGATCTTCCCGGTGATCAGGTCGCGGGCCACGATGCCGCGCGCCCGCCCGTCCACGACGACCAGGTCCAGCATCTCGGTGCGCGGATGCATCTCCACGTTCCCGGCGGCGATCTGCCTCGACAGCGCCTGGTAGGCGCCGAGGAGCAGTTGCTGCCCCGTCTGGCCGCGGGCGTAGAACGTACGCGAGACCTGGACACCGCCGAAGGAGCGGGTGTCGAGCAGCCCGCCGTACTCGCGGGCGAAGGGCACGCCCTGGGCCACGCACTGGTCGATGATCTCGACGGAGATCTGCGCGAGGCGGTGGACGTTGGACTCGCGGGCGCGGAAGTCCCCGCCCTTGACGGTGTCGTAGAAGAGCCGGTGGACCGAGTCGCCGTCGTTGCGGTAGTTCTTCGCCGCGTTGATGCCGCCCTGCGCCGCGATGGAGTGGGCGCGGCGCGGGGAGTCCTGGTAGCAGAACTGGACGACGTGGTAGCCCTGTTCGGCGAGCGTGGCACCCGCGGACCCGCCGGCGAGCCCGGTGCCGACGACGATGACCGTGTGCTTGCGCCGGTTGGCGGGGTTGACGAGCTTGGCCTCGAAGCGGCGCTTGTCCCAGCGCTCGTGGACCGGGCCGGACGGGGCCTTGGCGTCGATGACCGGCTCGCCCGTCGCGTAGTTCACGTATTCGGTCATGTCAGTTCACCACTCCGGTCATGACGCCCACGGGTACGGCGATGAAGCCGGCCGTGAGCAGCAGCGCGAGGACGTCGGCGATGGTCTTCAGGGCGCGGTCGCGGGTGCGGCTGCCGACGCCGAGGGTCTGCGCGGCGCTCCAGAAGCCGTGCCGGATGTGCAGGCCGAGCGCGAGCATCGCGACGATGTAGATGACGTTGCTGTACCAGTGGGAGAAGTCGGAGACGACGTTCTGGTACGGGTGGCCGTGCTCGAAGCGGCCGGGGTGCACGGTGCCGGTGGTCAGGTCCAGGACGTGCCAGATCACGAACAGGCCGAGGATGATCCCGCCCCAGCGCATGGTGCGGGTGGCGTAGCTCGCCCGGGGCCTGGAGTGCACGTACTTGGTGGGCCGTGCCTTGATGTCCCGGCGGCTGAGCTGGTACGCGGACGTGGCGTGGGCGACCACGGCGACGACCATGACGATCCGGATGAGCCACAGCGTCCACATGTGGTGCATGAACGGCTCGCCGATGCGGCGCAGCCAGTGGCCGTAGTCGTTGAACTCGCCCGGACCGAAGTAGATCTTCAGGTTGCCGATCATGTGCGCCACCAGGTACGCCAGCATGATCAGGCCGCTGACGGCCATCACGGTCTTCTTGCCGACGGAGGAGTCCCACATCGTGCGTGCCATGGACGGCCGTCGGTCCGTCCGCGTTGCCAGAGCCATGGCACAGAACGCTAGGACCGGGGGACCCGATCGGTCCAAGACATGGTCCAGCTTGTTTCGATAGGGAGAGGCTATCCTGGCTGGATGCAGTTCCAGCAGCTCCAGTACTTCGTGGCCGTGGCCGAGACCCGGCACTTCACCCGGGCCGCCGAGCTGGTGCATGTCGCCCAGCCGTCGTTGTCGCAGCAGATCAAGGCGCTGGAGCGGGAGCTGGGCGCGGATCTGTTCCTGCGCGCCCGGGGCAACATCACGCTGACCGACGCGGGCGAGGCGCTGCTGCCGCTCGCCCGGCGGATCCTGGCCGACGCGGACACGGCCCGGTACGAGGTGCAGGAGCTGGTGCAGCTGCGCCGGGGGCGGGTGCGGCTGGGGGCGACGCCGAGCCTGTGCACGGGCCTGCTGCCGGACGTGCTGCGCGCCTTCCACGACCGCTACCCCGGCATCCGGCTGCTGATCGAGGAGAGCGGCTCGCACGACCTGGTACGGGAGCTGGCGCGGGGCGCTCTGGACCTTGCGTTGATCGTCCTGCCGCTGCCGACGCCCGCGCCCGCGCTGTCGACGGTGGAGCTGTTGCGGGAGGAGCTGGTGGTCGTGTCGTCACCGGAGACACCGGCGCCCGGCCGGGGCAGCCGGTCCGCACGCATCGCCGACCTGGAGGGTGAGCGGCTGGTGATGTTCCGGCACGGCTACGACCTCAGGGAGCTGACTGTCGCTGCATGCCGGGCGGCGGGCTTCGAGCCCGAATTCGCGGTCGAGGGCGGCGAGATGGACGCGGTGCTGGGGTTCGTGCGGGCGGGGCTGGGCGCGGCCGTCGTCCCGCGCATGGTCGCGTCCCGGTCCGGGCGCGGCCTGAGGGTGACCCCGCTGGCCCGGCCCGGACTGCACCGGACGATCGCACTGGCGCACCGCAGTGACGTCGCTCCGCCGCGCGCGGCACGGGAGTTGCAGCGGATGCTGCTGGAGCGCTGAGCGGATCCGCGGCGGAGGCCGCCCCTGCCGCTCAGCCCGTCGCGTCCACCAGCGCAAGCTCGTGCAGGCGCTCCGGCGGGCCCGGGCGGGCGTAGTACCAGCCCTGGGCCGTGTCGCAGCCCAGTATCCGCAACTGCTCGGCCTGGGCGCCGGTTTCCACGCCCTCCACGGTGACCGCGAGGTCCAGGCTGTGGGCGAGGGTGACGATTCCCTCCACGATCTTCAGGTCGACCGGGTCGGCGGGGAACTGCTGCATGCCCTGGGTGAAGGAGCGGTCCAGTTTGAGGATGCTCACCGGCAGGCGGCGCAGGTTGGCGAGGTTGGAGTAGCCGGTGCCGAAGTCGTCCAGGGCGATGTCGACGCCCATCTCGGCGAGCCGGCGCAGCGGTTTGAGCAGATCGTCGTCGGCGCCGATGAGCGCGGACTCGGTGACCTCCAGGCACAGCGCGTCCGGGGTGACGCCGGCCCGCTCCAGGATGTCGACCGTGTCCTGGACCAGGCCCGGGTGGCTGAGCTGGCACGGCGACAGGTTGACGTTGATGCGCAGCGGCCCGGCACTCGTCTCGGCGCCGTAGCGTTCGCGCCAGGCGCGGGCCTGGCGGATGGACTCCTCCAGCACCCAGCGGCCGAGCGGCACGATCAGGCCGGTGTGCTCGGCGAGCGGGATGAAGCGGTCGGGGCCGAGGACCCCGTGCTGCGGGTGCAGCCAGCGCACCAGGGCCTCGGCGCCGCGCACACTGCCGTCGCCGAGGTGGACCAGCGGCTGGTACTCGATGAAGAACTCGCCGCGCTCCAGAGCCGTGGGAAGGGCGGTGGTGAGCCCGTGCCGGGTGATGGCGCGGGCGTCGGCCTCCGGGTCGGCCAGTTCCGAGCGGTTGCCGCCCGCCGACTTCGCCCGGTACATGGTGATGTCCGCGCTGCGCAGGACCTCGGCCGCGGTGCGTTCGCCGGCCGGGCCCTCCACGATGCCGAGGCTGCCGCGCACCATGAGGTCCCGGCCGTCGATGCTGATGGGGGTCACGAGCGCGTTCATGATGCGCTCGGCCAGCTCGTCCACCGTGCGCTCGGTGCCGGGGCCGGTGGTCAGGGCCACGAACTCGTCGCCGCCGAGCCGGGCGACCATCTCGCCGGGCGCGGTCGCGCAGGACTGCAGCCGGTCGGCGACCTCCACCAGCAGCCGGTCGCCGGCCGCATGCCCGAGGCTGTCGTTGACGGTCTTGAAGCCGTCCAGGTCGAGATAGCACAGGCCGAACCGCTGGCCCTCGCCGAGGGCGAGGACCTTCTCCAGGCGCTCGAAGAACAGGGTGCGGTTGGGCAGTCCGGTGAGCGCGTCGTGCGTGGCCTCGTAGCGCAGCCGGAGGTTGAGCAGCCGCCGCTCGGTGGTGTCCTCCATGAGGGCCAGCTGGTACTGCGGTGCGCCGTCGGCGTCGCGCAGCAGGGAGACCGTCAGGTTGGTCCACAGGACCGTGCCGTCGGGGCGGTTGAAGGCCTTCTCGAGGTGGTAGTGCTCGCGCTCGCCGCGGACGAGTTCGTCGTAGAGCCGCCAGGTCTGCGGGGCGTCCTCGGGGTGCACCCAGTCCTGGACCCGGCGGCCGCGCAGGGTCGGCTCCGAGAGGCCGAACATGCGCAGCAGCGCCTCGTTGACCTGCAGGACGTTGCCGTCGAGGTCGGCGATGCCGATCCCTATGGCCGCGCCCTCGAAGACCGCGCGGAAGCGGGCCTCGCTGGCATGCAGCGCCTGGGCGACCACGCCCTGGGCCTGCAGGGCGGCCTGGGCGATGGACTCCTGCTCGGCGAGGGTGCGCTCGCGCAGCGCCTCGGCGTACCCGGCGGCCATCGCGTGCTGGAGCCGCGAGCAGCGCAGCCGCGGCCCGTCCTGGGGGGCCTCGGGGCCGTCCTCGCCGCAGTACAGCACCAGATAGGCGTCGACGCAGTCCAGGGTGCGGGTGAGCGCCTCCGGGTCGGTGCAGTGCGCGCCGACGAGGGCGGCGCCGACCGCCTTCGCGCCGTCCGCGTCGAAGCCGTGCGCCCGCAGCAGCTCGCGCAGCCGGCGCGCCAGCGGCAGGAGCCGCTCCTCGAACTCGGCGCGGGTCAGCGAGGTGGAGGTCACCGGGTAGACCGCACGGCTCCAGATCGTCGCGAACCGGCGCAGTCTGCCCTCCGGCCCGTCCGGCTCCGCGCTCACGCCGCGCGCCCCACGCCGGCGAATCCGGAGAAGGCGAACGGATCCTCGTCCTCCGGCGCCGACTCCGGGCGCCAGTGCGGCATCGGCACCAGTCCGGGTTCCACCATCTCGTACCCCTCGAAGAACCGCGCGATCTCGTCGCGCGAGCGCATGATCAGCGGGTTGCGAATGTCCTTGTACACGCCCACCGCGCCCTCGGCCCGCTCGGCGGGCAGCGGGATTCCCTCGTACGAGGCATGGGTGAGGATCAGCATGCTGCCGGGGGCGAGCGCCTCGCGCAGCTCGGCCAGCGCACCGTAGGGGTCGTCCACGTCTTCCACGAAGTGCAGTATGGCAACGAGCAGGAGGGCCACTGGCCGATTCAGGTCGATCAGCCGCTCCAACTGGGGGCTCTCGAGGATCTCCTGAGGCTTGCGCAAGTCCGCCGCGATCACGTCCGCGTCCTCGTCGCCGGAGAGTACCGCCTGGCTGTGCGCGACGGCGACCGGGTCGTGGTCGACGTAGACCACGCGTGCGCCCGGCGCGGCCGCCCGGGCCACCTCGTGGACGTTGCCGAACGTCGGGATGCCGGAGCCGATGTCGAGGAACTGGGTGAGGCCTTCTTGGGCCGCGAACCGCACGGCCCGGCGCATGAACGCCCGGTTGGCCTGCATGATCTTCGGCAGGCCGGGCATGAACTCCATGGCCTTGCGGGCCGCTTCCCGGTCGACCTCGAAGTTGTGCGAACCGCCCAGGTAGTAGTCGTAGATCCGCGAGACGCTCGGCACCGAGATGTCGATGCTCCGTGGGGCCCAGGCGGGACGCTCCATGTATCTCTCCAAGGCGTGGACGACAGGCCAGGCGATCCGGTGTTCGAGCTGAGGCTACTGATCGCCCGCCAAAGGGGCGACCCGAACCGGAAATTGACCATCCGTTCCCGGTCACTGCCTGTGGCTTGTGCCCATATGACCCCGCTGTGTGACGACCCTGCCGCCGCCTGCGGCTCGCGCCCTTCGCACAACGGTCCGCCCCCTCCGTGCGGTGCGGAGGGGGCGGACCAGCGGTGGCGCTCCGGGCCGGGCGGGCGATCGACCCTGGGGAGGTGATCTACTTGCCCGGCGCGCCGACCGGCTTGCCGTCGGGCGAGACGGCGTACCAGGTGCCGCCCACGCCCTGACCGTTGGTGTCACCGGGGGCGTTGTCCCCGGAGAAGGTGTAGATCGGCCAGCAGTTGACGGTCATCTGCTTCACACCGTCGGGACGGGTGAAGCCCATCAGGCCCTTCTTCTTGACGCCCTGGGTGTCGTCGGGGCTGACGATGCCGACCGCCGGCCACTTCACGAGGCAGGCTCCGGTGCAGTTCGAGACGGACTTGGGCCAGGCCTTGTCCTTCAGGAAGCGGTAGACGGTCCGCCCGTTCTTGTCGACGACGATGTCGCCCAGCTTGGGGTCCTTGCGGACGGACAGGCCGGGCAGGGAGGCCAGGGAGGCCTTCTTGCCGTTGGGGGCGAGCGCGAACCACTTGCCGCCCACGCCCTGGCCGTTGACGTCACCGGCGTTGACGTCCTTGGCGTAGCGGTACGCCGGCCAGCCGCCGATGGTGAGCTGCTTGGTGCCGTCGGCGCGGGTGACCGAGCCGAGCAGCGCCTTGTCGACGCCGGCTCCGGCGGCGGCGTCGCCCGCGGGCACCGGCGGCCAGGTGGTGGCGCAGTCGCCGGCGCAGTTCGACTTGGGCGGGTTGGCGGTGTCCTTGTCGAACCGGTAGAGGGTGAGGCCGGAGCCGTCGGTCAGCACATTGCCCAGGTCGGGGTTGGCGGCCACGGTCAGCTTGCCCGCGGGGGCGGCCGCGGCCGGGGAGGCGGAACTCTGGTTGCCGTCGGCACCGTAGCCGTTCGCGGCGCCCGTGCCGGTGCCCGCGCCGGTGGTCGGGCTGCCCGCGGGAGCCGTGGCCCCGACGTTCTGGGCCGCCGCGGCCGGGGTGGTGCTGTTGTCCTGACCGCACGCCGTCGTCAGCGCCAGCACCGAGGCGGCTGTGGCCACCAGTGAGGCGGTCCGCCAGGAGGTCTTCATCTTCAACTCCCCATTATCGCCTGGATGTTGCAGCGCCTTGCCGAGCCGCCGCACGGCCATGGGTACGCACCGCGGGGGCCCGAGCGTTCAACGCGGCGGGGAATTTCTTCGGGAATTTCTTTCCGGATGCCGTGTCACGCCCCTGCGCCGGGGGCTCACGCGGGCGCACGTTTCACGCCAACCGCACGCTTGGGCGCGTCAAACCATTGATCGTGAGATGTCCTCCCTTCGAAGCAATCCGGGCGCACTACGGCGTTCTTCCGGTTTCCACACCCCATGATCTTCGTCGTGCATGGACCCGAAGTGACCCGACGCGCGCCCGCCGTAAGGGCGTTGGCTCTGTTGACGCTGAGCTGGACCCTGGTGGGCTGCCCGGTCGGCAGCGCGTCGGCCGACGCCTGCGCGTCCGCCTCCACGGGACCGGACGGCACGGTGGCGGTGGCGTGGGCCGGCGACGGCGATCACTGGCCGACGCCCCCGCCCTGCCCGCTGCCGACACCGCCGCCGTGCCCGCCCACCCCCACACCGGCCCCCTCACCGCCGCCGAAGCCGAAGCCGGCGCCGCGTCCGGCACCGAAGCCCGCCCCGAGGCCGAAGCCCGCTCCCAGACCCGATCCGGAGCCGAAGCCACCGCCCCGGCCCGGCCCGCCCGCGCCGGCACCCCGGCCGGTGCCGGCGCCCACGCCCACCCCCACCGCGTCGGCGCCCGGGCCCAAGGTGGCACCGGCGCCCTCGCCGAGGCCGGTGCGCTATCCCGCGTACCACCCGCACCCCGTCCGCCACCCGGCTCCCAGCACCACCACGCCGGTCATCTACGTCCTGCTCATCACCGTCCCCGCGATCGTCGCCGTGGCGGCCCTGCGTCCGCGCTGAGGCGCGTCCGCTCACCCTTGGAGGTATCCGTTGCCGGATTGGCTTGTTCTCGTCCTCGCGATGCTGGGGGCCTGCGCCGTCGTGGTGCTCGTCACCTTCCTGCGCAACAGGCGGGCTCCCGAGGACGAGGACCCCAGCGAGACCCCGGACGTCATCGAGTACATGACGATGTGGATCGGCGTCGTGTACGCCATCGTCCTCGGCCTCGCCATCGCGGGCGTCTGGGAGGCCCGCAGCTCCGCCCAGGACTACGTGCAGAACGAGGCCCAGGCGCTGCACGAGATCTCGGAGCGGGTGAGGGTCTACCCGCCGGACGTGCGTGACCGGATCCGGGCCGATGTCAACACCTATGTCGCCTACGTCGTCGACCACGAGTGGAGGACGATGTCGCACGACGGGCGCGTCACCGACCGCGGTGCCGCGCTGCTGCAGAAGGTCCGCCAGGACGTCACCGACTACCGGCCGAAGAACGACTTCGAGGCGCAGGCCTACCAGCCGCTGCTGGACCAGATGACCGCCGCCGACCAGGCACGCAACGACCGCGCCGACTCCACCGGGGACACCATGCCGTCGGTGGTGTGGTGGGGACTGCTCATCGGGGGCCTGGTCACCGTCGGCATGGTGTTCGCGCTGCAGATCCGGCGCACCAGACGCGAACTGGTCCTGGCCGGCCTGTTCTCGGCGACCATCGCGTTCATGCTGTTCCTCATCTGGGACTTCGACGCCCCCTTCAGCCGGGGCATCGCGGTGACCGCGGAACCGTTCGTGAACCTGTTCCCGGCCGTCACCGGATGATTCGGGACGCGACGGCGTCCTCGTAGATCCGCTTCTCCTTCCTGCGGCGCAGCCAGTACACACCGCTGCCGGTCACCGCCGAGCCGACGAGTCCGGCCCCGATGGCCATGTCGGTGGTCGTGGCCCCGGCGGTCCCGGCCCCGCCGGCACCGGCTTTGACGGCGCCGAGCACGGTGAACGCGGCCGGGCGGGTCAGGGTCCTGCCGTCGCAGTGGACCGTGATCCCGTACCGGCCGGGACGGGCGTCACGGTCGACGGCGACGGATCCCCGCGAGGCGTCGTCGCGGAACGGGACGATCCAGGTGCGGGGAAAGCCCCGGGAGGACACGGCACCGCCGCGGCAGCCGTCCACGGTGACTCTGAGCCGGGCACCGCTCGCGACCACGCTGGGCCTGGCGACGATGTTCCACGGGCCGCTGCCGGCACGACTGCCCCGGTCACCGGCCCGCCCTCCGTTCCTGCCGTCGTCGCCACCGCTGCAGTCGCAGTCGTCGCGGTCGCCGACAGCACGACGGCCGCTCGCGTCGTCGTGACCGCGGATGCCGAAGCCGCCGCCGCTGCCGTCACCGCCCGGGCCGAGGCCCCTGCCGCTGTCGGACACACCGCCGTTGCCCTGGCCCACGCCGTCCGCGACGGCCCGAGGGGCGGCGAACCCGAGCACGGCGACCGCGGCGCACACGGCCGCGAGCACATGTTGGTTTCGCATGTGATCCTCCGCGGGAGGCGCGCCGGGTCCGGTCCCGGTCGATCGGCGAGAAAACGCCTCCCGGGAAGACCCTCGAACCCCGGGAACACGCCCGCATGTCGAGAATCCTCCGTCCTGGTGAGACAACACGCCGGAGGGAAAGCACACAATCTGATATTGCTGCAGGTCACGGACCGTCAGAAAATTCCTGGAAACAGCAACTCGGATGGCGCACCGCACTCGTTGCGGGCCACCCGTTCGCCGCTCGCCGCCGTCGGCCGCGGTGCGCGCGGGACTTAGCGTTTTCCCAAGTGCTGACGCACGCGGCTGCGGCCGCGTCGAGAGGGGATGGCGAATGTCTGCGTCCGGACTGTCCGAGCTTGCCGAGGAGGAGCGGCGGAGGAAGCGCGCCCCGTGGGGTGTGACAGCGCTTGCCCTGCTGACCGGGCTGGCGCTCATCCGCAATGGCTCGGGGCAGTTCGACATCGGTCCGCCGCAGCCCGCCCCGGTGGCGGCCCCGGACAGCCGTACCATCGCGGGCACGTTCGCCGCGCCTTCGGCCCCGCTCGGCTTCTCCGTCCCCGGCCGGGTGCGGATCCCGGCGATCCAGGTGGACGCGCCGGTGACGCCCGTCAGCCTGGACGCGGACGGCTGGATCGGCGCGCCGCCGCCCGAGGAACCCCATCTCGCGGGCTGGTTCACCGGTGCCGTCTCCCCCGGCGAGAAGGGCACGGCCGTCATCGTCGGACACGTCGACAACCGGCGGGGCCCCGCCGTGTTCTACGGACTCGGGGCCCTGAGGAAGGGGAACCGGATCGAGGTCCTGCGCAGGGACAAGAAGACCGCGGTGTTCGAGGTCTACGGCATCGAGGTCTTCTCGAAGGCCCATTTCCCCGGCGACCGGGTGTACGGCTCGAAGGGGACACCGGAATTGCGGGTCATCACCTGCGGCGGCGGATTCTCGAAGCGGAACGGATACGACGGGAATGTCGTGGTCTTCGCCCGCCTGGTCGCGGTGAACTGAAAGCCACCGCGACCGGGCGCAGACCGTCACAGGCGTCTGGGCGGCACCGTCATGTGATACCCGGAGTCGATGAGGTGGGGCAGCCATTCACGGATCGCGCGGACGGTCTGCGAACGGTCGCCCCCGGCGTCGTGGGAGAGCACCACGACACCGGGGGCGGCACCCTGCTCCACCCGGTCGACGATGGTGGAGGTGCCCGGCGTCATCCAGTCGGTGGTGTCCACCGTCCAGGCCATCGGCTCCATGCCCAGCGCGGCGCCCAGCTGGAACGCGGCCCGGTTCCAGGCGCCGTACGGGGCCCGGAACCACTGGGGGCGCTCGCCGTAGGAGGCCTCGATGGCGTCGCTGGTGCTCGCCATCTCGGCGTGGATCTCTTTGCGGTTGAGGGTCGTCAGCAGCGGATGCGTCCAGGTGTGGTTGCCGACGACATGGCCCTCGTCGGCCATGCGGGCCACCAGTTTCTTGTTCTCCACGACGCACTCCCCGCACAGGAAGAACATCGCCCGCACGTTGTACTTGGCCAGGGTGTCCAGGATGTGCGGGGTGTACTCCGGGTTGGGGCCGTCGTCGAAGGTCAGCATCATGTGCCGGCCGCGGCCGGAGATCCGGAGAATCGGCTCGGTGCGCACCTTCAGTCGGCGCGGCGCGGCGCGCGGCGGTGCGTCGCCGGTGAGCGGCTGGAGGCGGAAACCGGAGGACTTGAGGGCCTGGCGGGCCTGCGGGCCGGGAACGGGGGCCGGGGCACGCGGCGCGCTCTCCTCGGCGCCGCCCGCGAGGACGACTCCGGCGCTGCCCGCGGCCCCCAGCGCGGCGGCGCCGGCGAGAAGCATCCGGCGCCGCGTGAGGTACTGATCCTTCTGCATGACTCATCAGTCGCCCCGCAACTCTCCGGCGCACCACAACGACACCGCTGCGGCGGCAGGAAACCACCCGGTCGGATGAGCCTGCCGGAGCCGGGCCTCAGCGGCGCCGCACCAGCGGGAACGGCAGGGTCTCCCGGATCGTCAGCCCGGTGAGGAACATGACGAGCCGGTCGACGCCGAGGCCGAGGCCGCCGGTCGGGGGCATCGCGTACTCGAGTGCCTGCAGGAAGTCCTCGTCCAGCTCCATGGCCTCCGGATCGCCGCCCGCGGCCCGCAGCGACTGCTCGGTCAGCCGTCGGCGCTGTTCGACGGGGTCGGTCAACTCCGAGTAGGCGGTGCCCAGTTCGGTGCCGAAGGCGACGAGGTCCCAGCGCTCGGCGAGCCGCGGGTCGGTGCGGTGCTGCCGGGTCAGCGGGGAGACGCCGGCCGGGAAGTCCTTGTAGAACGTGGGCAGCCGGGTGCGTTCCTCGACGAGCCGTTCGTACATCTCCAGGACGACGTCGCCGGGGGTGTCGTCGGCGGTGTACGGCACCCCGGTGCGGTCGCACAGCCGGTGCAGCCGCAGCAGTTCGGTGCCGGGGGTGATCTCCTCGCCCAGCACTTCGGAGATCGCCCCGTACACGGTCCTGACCGGCCAGGTGCCGGAGATGTCGTACTCCTGCCCGTCCTTGCGGGCGACCGGGGAGCCGAAGACGGCGCTCGCCGCGCCCTGGATCAGCTCGCGGGTGAGGTCGAGCATCACGGTGTAGTCGGCGTGCGCCTGGTAGGCCTCCAGCATCGTGAACTCGGGGTTGTGCTTGTAGGAGACGCCCTCGTTGCGGAAGGTGCGGCCCAGCTCGAAGACCTTCTCCAAGCCGCCGACGCACAGCCTCTTCAGATACAGCTCGGGGGCGATGCGCAGGTACAGGTCGAGGTCGTAGGCGTTGATGTGGGTGGTGAAGGGGCGGGCGTTGGCGCCGCCGTGGATCTGCTGCAGCATCGGCGTCTCGACCTCGACGTAGCCGCGGTCCAGCAGGCCCTGGCGCAGGGCCTGGACGGCGGTGCAGCGGGCCCGGATCACGGCGCGGGCGGCGGGGCTGGTGGCGAGGTCGAGATAGCGGCGGCGGACCTTGGCCTCGGGGTCGGCGAGGCCACGGCGTTTGTCGGGCAGCGGGCGCAGGCATTTGCCGGTGAGCTGCCAGGAGGTGACGAAGACGGTGGGTTCGCCCTTGTCGCTGCGGCCGGTGTGGCCGGTGACGGTGATGTGGTCGCCGATGTCGATGTCGGCGGCGAAGCGGTCGAGGGCGGCGCCGGGTGTGTCCCGGGTGAGGGCGATCTGGTGGTCACCCGACCAGTCGCGCAGTACGGCGAAGACGATGCCGCCGAAGTCGCGGACCAGCATCACCCGGCCGGCCACGGTGACGTCCTGGCCGGGCCGGACGTCGGCGAGGGCGTGGGTGGGGGCGGGGCCGCCGACGGGGTAGGGGTCGGTGCCGGCGGCGCGCAGCCGGTCCAGGGTGCGGCGGCGCACCCGGACCTGGTCGGGCAGGCCCGCCTGCGGGGCCGCGGCCGCGGCCCGGTCCCCCTCGCCGGGGCCGGGCGCCGTGAGCGGGGGCAGCCCCTGGGTGGTGGCGGGCCGCGGTCCGTTCTTCGCGTGCCCCTTGCCCCAGAGTTTGCGCAGCGAGGGAACGGAGACGAAGCCTTCGGCGATGCCGGAGGCGAGCCCGATCCGGGCGAGGGAGGCGGTCTCGCCGTAGCAGATGAAGCGCGGGTACCACTCGGGGTGGTATTTGGCGTTGGAGCGGTACAGGGCCTCCAGCTGCCACCAGCGCGAGAAGAACAGCAGCAGGCGGCGCCAGAGCCTGAGGACGGGTCCGGCGCCGATGCGGGCGCCCTCCTCGAACACGGACCGGAAGACGGCGAAGTTCAGCGAGATCCTGCGCAGGCCCAGCTTGGGGGCGGCGGTGCACAGCTCGGCGACCATGAACTCCATGACCCCGTTGGGGGCGGCGCGGTCGCGGCGCATCAGGTCCAGGGAGATGCCGCTGCGGCCCCAGGGCACGAAGGAGAGCAGGGCGAGGAGCCGGCCGTCCTCGCCGAGGGCCTCCACAAGCAGGCAGTCGCCGTCGGCGGGGTCGCCGAGCCGGTCCAGGGCCATGGAGAAGCCGCGCTCGGTCTCGGTGTCGCGCCAGGCGTCGGCCTTGTCGACGACCTCCTCCATCTCCCGTTCGCCAAGGCTCGAGTGGCGGCGGATGCGGCAGGTGGCGCCGGTGCGGGCGACGCGGTGCACGGCCTGCCGGGTCACCCGCATGTCGCGGCCGTCGAGGTCGAAGGAGGCCACAGGCACGATCGCCTCGTCGCCGAGCTGGAGGGCGCCGAGCCCGGCGCGGGCGTAGGCGCGGGCGCCGTCCTCGGAGGCGCCCATCACGGCGGGCGCCCAGGCGTAGCGGCGGGCCAGGTCCAGCCAGCAGGCGATGGCGTGCGGCCAGGCCTCCATGTCGCCGACGGGGTCGCCGCTGGCCAGGCACACCCCGGCCTCGACGCGGTAGGTGACGGCGGCCTTGCCGCTGGGCGAGAAGACGACGGCCTTGTCCCGGCGGGTGGCGAAGTAGCCGAGGGAGTCCCGCTCGCCGTAGGCCGCGAGGAGGGCGCGGATGCGGGCCTCCTCGTCGTCGTGCAGGGCGGCCTCCAGGCGCTGGGAGCGGAACAGCGTGGCGGCGGCGTTGAGCAGGGCGAGGGCGCCGAGCAGGCCGAGCACGAAGGAGACCTTGCGCGGCGGGCGGCCGGAGAAGCTGCCTTCCGAGATCAGTCCGCCGCACACCCGGTCGGCCGCCCAGGCCAGGTGCTGGCTCGCCGGGAGCGTGCCCGGGAACAGCAGGACCAGCCCCCAGCCCAGCAGGATCGCCACGATGAGCCCGGCGGCCAGCACGCCGAGGGCCCGGCGTACGGCCGCGCGGCGGGAGGCGGCGTAGAACTCCCGGCGGGCCACGACGAGCAGGGCCAGCAGCAGGACGGACACCACCAGGGGCAGCAGCGCCTCGGTGTACATCCCGACGCCCACGGCCAGCGCGTCGGTGAGGACGAGCAGGCCGAGGTAGACGACGACCAGCCACCAGGCGGCCTTCTTGCGGGCGGCGGTGGCTCCGGCCAGCAGGAAGAGGAAGACGGCGTAGGCGAGGTTGGCGCTGATGGGCACGAGGAGCACCTCAAGGGCCTCCGCGACCGGCCGGAACAGGCGCCGCAGGGGTTCGATGAGGGCGAGCAGGGCGCACAGCAGGCCGAGCGCGCCGAAGAAGGTCGCGAACGCCTCGGGCACCCAGCCGAGGCGCCCGCCGGCGGGCGGGCGTGTCGCGGCCGTGGGGTCCCTGCGGGCGGCGGGCTCCGCGCTGGCGGTCATGGTTCCGACTGTAGGAAGCGGCCGGGCGGCTCGCCCGTCGAGAGCCCGGCGCGGGGGCTGCGGATGCCCGTTGTCCTGCCGTGATGGGGCCTCGTGGAACATCGGGAACCGCCGGTTCCGATAGCCTCGGAGCCGTGACGGAACAGCAGGGGCAGCACTCCCACTCGCACGCGCACCGGTTCGAGCGGGGTACGGACGGGCCGAAGGTCATCGTGGTCGGGGTGGACGGCTCCGACTCCTCGCTGCGCGCGGCCGCGTACGCGGGCGGGCTCGCCCGGCGCCAGCACGCGCTGCTGGCCGTGGTGTACGTGCAGCCGGTGCTCGCGGCCGGGGCGGCGCTCGGGGCGCCGGTGGCGGAGACGACCGACGAGATCGCCGAGGACCTGGTCACCTACATCCGGGAGGCGGCCGAGCGGGTCAAGGGGATATTCGAGGTGCGCTGGGAGTTCCACACCTTCCGCGGCGATCCCTACGGCGGGCTGGTGAAGGCCGCCGACGAGCTGAAGGCGGACGCGGTGGTCGTGGGCGCCTCGGAGCAGGCCGGGCACCGGATCATCGGCTCGGTGGCGGTGCGGCTGGTGAAGGCCGGGCGCTGGCCGGTGACGGTCGTCCCGTAGGCGGTCACGGCGGCGGTCGTGGCCCGGCGCGGGGGTTTTGAGCCGTGCGTGGCGTCTTCCGTACCCGACCGGCCTGAGCCATCATGATCCGCCGGCAGCCGTTGCCGTCGGCGAAGAGGTGAGGCTCATGGACAGGATCCGCGCGGGTGAGGGCATTCTCCGCCGCAAACCCATCGAGCACATCGAGGAGACGGAAGTCGGCGAGGGCGCCCGGCTGGAGCGGTCGCTGGGCCTGTGGCAGCTCACGGCGATCGGCGTGGGCGGCATCATCGGCGCCGGCATCTTCACGCTGGCCGGAACGGTGGCCAACGAGAAGGCCGGGCCGGCGGTGCTGGTGTCGTTCCTGATCGCCGGTGTGGCGAGCGCCTGTGCGGCGCTGTCGTACGCCGAGTTCGCCGGGCTGATCCCGAAGGCGGGGTCGGCGTACACGTACGGCTACGCGGTGCTCGGCGAGTTCGCGGGCTGGTTCATCGGCTGGGACCTGTTGCTGGAGTACACCGCGATCGTGGCGGTGGTGGCGATCGGCATCTCCGGGTACTTCGGTTTCCTGGTCGGGGAGATGGGCGCGAACCTGCCGCACTGGATGCTGGGCGCGCCCGGCACCGGGGACGGTCACCGGGTCGATCTGTTCGCGGCGATCCTGTGCCTGCTGATCGCCTGGCTGCTCAACCTGGGCATCCGCAGCGCGGCCCGCTTCGAGACGCTGGTGGTGGCGCTGAAGGTGCTGGTGGTGCTGCTGGTGATCGGGGTGGGTGTGTTCCACATCGACACCGCGAACTACCACCCGTTCTTCCCGTACGGCGTCGGTGGCGCGTTCACCGGCGCGGCCACCGTGTTCTTCGCGGTGTTCGGCTACGACGCGATGTCGACGGCGGCCGAGGAGTCCAAGGACGCGCAGCGGCACATGCCGAAGGCGATCATCTACTCGCTGGCGATCTCCATGGTGCTGTACGTGGCGGCCTGTCTGGTGCTGACGGGCATGCAGGACTACCGGCACATCGACCCGGAGAGCGGCTTCTCGACGGCGTTCAAGTCGGTGGGGCTGAACGCGCTGGCGGACGTGATCGCGGTGGGCGCCATCATCGGAATCCTGACCGTGATGTTCACGTTCATGCTGGGCGTGACCCGGGTGTGGTTCTCGATGTCCCGTGACGGACTGCTGCCCAGGTGGTTCGCCAGGACCCACCCGACCCGCCATGTGCCGACCCGGGTGACCTGGATCGTCGGGGCGGGGTCGGCGGCCATCGCCGGGTTCGTGCCGATCGGCTCGGCGGCCGAGCTCACCAACATCGGCATCCTGCTGGCGTTCGTGGTGGTGTGCACGGCGGTGATCGTGCTGCGCTACCGGCAGCCGGAGTTGCCCCGCACCTTCCGCACCCCGGGGATGCCGGTCGTGCCGGCGCTGGGGGTCGTCTTCTCGATCTGGCTGATCACGTTCCTGCAGTGGCAGACCTGGGTGCGGTTCGCGGTGTGGTTCGTGATCGGGTGCGTGATCTACTTCGGCTACTCCTACCGGCGCTCGGCGCTGGCCGAGCGGCGGCCCGCCGGATGAGCGCCTGCTGATCACTCCCCCATGACCAGCCCGTCCTTGGCGGCGCCGCGGCTGAGCACGACGTCCCGGATGCGGTCGCGCACCGCGCCCAGTTCGGCGCCGTCGCCGATGGCCCGGTTGAGGTCGACCACCCGGCCGGCCTCGAGGTCGAACCACTGCGGGATGAACTCGGCCCTGGTGACCTGCCAGCGGCCGCCCGGCCGCGCGGGCGGGGTGAAGGTGAAGCGGCCGAGGGTGGACTCGTTGCCGCGCGGGTCCCGGACGCCGTGGCCGTCGGCCGGCCCGCCGGGGATCTGGTCGCCCATGCCGTAGATCACCCAGGTGCCGTTGACCTTCTCGTAGGCCTGTGGGACATGGGCGTGGATGCCGAGGATCAGGTCGATGTCGGGGCGGCCGGCGGTGTTCGAGGCGGTGAGCCGGCGGGCGAGGGCGAGCTGCTGCCCGTTCGGTTCGTCCTGCGGTTCGGTGCCCCAGTGCACGGAGACCACGACCACGTCGGCGCCGGCCCGCCGGGCGGCGCGGGCGTCGGCGATCACCCGCTGCTCGTCGACGAGACTGACCGCCCACGGCTCACCGGCCGGCAGCGGCCTGCCGTTGGTGTCGAGGGTGTACGACAGGTGCGCGACCCTGGCCGGCCCGGCCCTGAAGATCATGACCGAGCGGGCCTCGGCCACGCTGCGGGCGGTGCCGTTGTGCCTCAGGCCCGCTTCGTCCATGGCGTCCAGGGTGCGGCGGATGCCGGCGGCGCCGTCGTCCAGGGCGTGGTCGGAGGCGGTGGAGCAGCCGTCGTAGCCGGTCGCGGTGAGGCCCTGGGCGATCTGCGGCGGGGATGTGAAGGCGGGGCGGCGGGAGCGGACGCCGCCCGTGCCGTAGACGGTGTCCATGTGACACAGCGCCAGGTCGGCGCGGGAGACCACGGGTTCCACGTCGGCGAGCATGGAGCGGAAGTCGTAGCCGCTCTCCCCGGCGTCGTAGGCCGCCCGGTCGATGACGGAGGCCTGCGGCAGGACGCCGCCGGAGGCGACGAGGGTGAAGCCGCGGGCGGCGGAGCCGACGGGGGCCGCGCGCCCGGACTCCTGCCGTGCGTGGTTCGTCCAGGCCGCGGTGGCCGCGAGGACGGCCGTGAGGGCCAGGGCCATGTGTTGTCTGCGTCCGAGCATCGATGCACCCCAGATATGTCATATTTACCGATAAGGTAGTGATGGCCCTATGGGTACGAATCTGGCCCGGCGAATAAACGGACCAGGTGCCCTGATTAGCCCGTCCGGTGCCTGCCGGACCGCTCGTCCGACCGTTCGCCGACGCGATCGACCGTCCGTCGCACCACGGCACCCGCCCCCTGTCCCCCGGTCCCGCCCTGCGCTGCCATACGGCCATGACGGCCGCGACCTCACCCGCCCACCGGACGGCGGCACCCGCCCGTGGGACGACGACCGCCGAGCACGAAATGGCCGCGCTCCAGCGCGAGCACGGCGGCCCGCTCTTCGCGCTGCTGCTCCGGCTCTGCGACGGGGACCGGCAGCGCGCCGAGGACCTCGTCCAGGAGACCCTGGTGCGCGCCTGGCAGCACCCCGAGGCGCTGCACGCCGACGGCTTCGACTCGGTGCGGCCCTGGCTGCTGACGGTCGCCCGGCGGCTCGCGATCGACGCCCGGCGAGCCCGGCTGGCCCGGCCGCCCGAGGCCGGCGGCGAGGTCCCCGAGACCGCGCGGGTCAGCGCCGACCACGCCGAACGGGCCGCGGCCACGCTCGATGTGCGCGAGGCTGTGAAGACACTCACGCCGGAGCACCGTGACGTCCTTGTACTCGTGTACTTCCTCGGGGCGAGTGTGGCGGAAGCGGCGCAGACCCTCGGCGTGCCACCCGGTACCGTGAAGTCCCGCGCGTACTACGCGCTGCGCGCGCTGCGCCGGGTCCTGCCCGGTTACGCGGCCGACCTGCACTGAAACCGGAGGCCGGGTCAAACCTCGGCAAAGCGCCTTGCTGTGGCCCCCATTGGGGCAATGGGCTGTCCTCATCCGCGTTCCGGGCGGGGCCGGGGGAGCGACCCCGACGGGGCCCGGGCCACGCGCACGTACCGGAGGAAGGGCAGGAAGGGATGCTGCACAGAGGGCACGAGAGCACGGGCGGCACCGACGGCGGTGAACTGGCCGTCCCCATGGCCTGGTTGTACGCCGAGTACATCGCCGACGAGCTGCTGCGCACCGGCGACCTCATGCCGCCGACGTCCTTCGAGTTCCGGGCCGGGCGGGACGCGCTCGCGCTGACCGTCTTCCTGTCCGACACCGAGGGGGAACTGTCCGGCATCCGGGTGATCTCCCAGCTGGAGAACTGGCTGTCGCTGACCGCCTACGACCAGCCCTGGCAGGAGTGGGTGGGCGCGCGGATGGCCGAGCTGACCGAGCGGGCCGCCGAGAGCGGCACCGGCTCGCCCGACCTGGCCCTCGCGGCACAGGCCTGGCGCTGGCTGGAGGAGACCGAGCTGCTCGCCCCGGACCTGGACGCGGTGCCGGGCGGCGGTGCGGTGCCCGGCGAGGACGACGGGCCGAAGGTGTGGACCCCGGCCTGGCGGCTCGGGCTGCCGCTCGGGCACCTGGCGATCCACCTGTTCTGACCCACGGGCGTCCGGGGCCGCGGACTTTTTCGAAAACCGACCAATCCGCGGGCCGGGCCGCTCCGAATCCCTCGTCCGGGTTTTCATGGGTGGCTTGAGTGATTCGGCTGTCGGCTGCGTACGGGTGGGAGCAAGGAGTAACCCCACCCACACCCATAGGCACGAGGATTCGGCATGAGGTCCCAGGAAAGGCATCGCGACGTCGGCGCCTACGCGCTCGGCGTGCTGAACGAGGCGGACGCCTTCCGCTTCGAGGACCACCTCATGGAGTGCTCTCAGTGCGCGGCACAGGTGACCGAATTCGGGCCCGCAGCACGGCAGTTGCTGCTGTACCGCCGGGCCACGCCGCGCTTCGTGCACCCCATGGCGCAGCCCGGTCCCCGGCTGCTGGAGCGGCTGCTCGGCGAGGTCGCGCGCCGGCAGCGGGTACGCCGCCGCCGCTTGCTGTACGGCCTGGCCGCCTCCGTGGTGCTGGCCGTGGCCGGTCCGGGGCTGGTGGCCTTCACCGGCCATGACGAACCGGCCGCGCACGTCACCGCGGCGACCGATCCGCACACCGGGGTGTGGGCCGAGGTCACCACGGACGGCGAGGACACCGGCAGCCGGCTGCTGCTGCGGGTCAAGGACCGCACCGGCCCCCACATCTGCCGGCTGGTCGTCGTGGGCCGCGACGGCTCCGAGCAGGTCGCGGGCACCTGGACCGAGTCCGGCCCCGACGCCGGCACCTTCACCACGCTCGGCGCCTCCCCGCTGCACCCGGACGAGATCGCCCGCTACGACGTGCGCACCACCGACGGACAGCCCCTGGTCAGCCTGAAGGCGCCGTGACCGCTCACTTCAGCAGCCGGGACAGCCTGCGGTCCGCCAGCGGCTTGCCGCCCGTCTGGCAGGTGGGGCAGTACTGGAGCGAGGAGTCGCTGAAGGAGACCTCGCGGACGGTGTCGCCGCACACCGGGCAGGGCTCGCCGGTACGGCCGTGGACGCGCAGCCCGCTCTTCTTCTCCGCCTTCAGCCGCCCGGCGGCAACTCCCCGGGCGCGTTCGACCGCCTCGGTGAGCGTGCTGCGCAGCGCCTCGTAGAGCTGCCGGGTCTCCTGCGGAGTGAGGGAGGAGGCGAGCTTGAACGGGGACATCTTCGCGGCGTGCAGGATCTCGTCGCTGTAGGCATTGCCGACGCCCGCGATCAGGGACTGGTCGCGCAGGGCACCCTTCAGCTGTCGTCTCTCGCCGTGCAGCAGGGCGGCGAAGCGCTCCTCGTCGAAGCCGTCGGCGAGCGGGTCCGGGCCGAGCCGGGCGATGCCCTCGACCTCGTGCGGGTCGCGGACGAGGTGGACCGCGAGGCGCTTTTGGGTGCCGGCCTCGGTGAGGTCGAAGCCCTCTCCGGTCTCCAGCGCCACGCGCAGCGCGAGCGGGCCCTTGCCCGGCCTGGGCGGGCCGTCGGGCAGCCGGTCCTTCCACTGCAGCCACCCCGCGCGGGCCAGATGGGTCACCAGGTGCAGGCCGCTGTCCGCCTCGAGGTCCAGGAACTTGCCGTACCGGTGCACGGCCGTCACCTCGGCGCCCTCGAGGGCGGTGACCGGCGGGTCGTACGTCTTCAGGACGCTGACGGCGACCGGCAGCACCCGGGCGACCCTGCGGCCCGCCAGGTGCTCGGCGAGGAAGTCCTTCAGCGCTTCCACTTCGGGCAGTTCCGGCATATGTCCACAGTGCCATCCGGGGCCGGGTCAGGTGAGCCCGGGCACCAGGAACTCGCACCACACCGCCTTGCCGCAGCCGCGCGCCTCCACGCCCCAGACGTCGGCGATCCGGTCCACCAGGAGCAGGCCCCGGCCGGAGACGCCGTCCTCCCCCGCCTCGCGGCGGCGCGGCAGGGCGCTGGAGGAGTCCTCGACCTCGATCCGGAGCCGGTGGTCGCTGCCCTCCAGCGCCCGCAGGGTGACGACCGCAGGGCCCTCGGTGTGCAGGAGGACATTGGTGATCAGCTCGCCGGCGACCAGTTCGATCTCGTCGGCCCGCTCGGCGGCGCCCCAGGCGAGGACCGTGGCGCGGATCATGTGCCGGGCCCGGACCAGGGCCTGCGGGTCGCCGGACGCCACATGCTGCTGGAGCCGGCCGGCCGCCCTCGCCGCCCGTGGGGCGTGCCGGCGCAGCAGGAGCAGCGCCACGTCGTCGTCGCCGCCCCGCTCCTCCGCCAGCTGGATCAACCGGTCGGCGAGGTCCCGCACGTCGTCCGGGCCCTCGCCGACGAGCGCCACGAGGCCGCGCATGCCGTCGGCGAGGTCGGCGCCGGGCTGCTCGACCAGGCCGTCGGTGCACAGCAGCAGGGTGTGGCCGGGGTCGAGTTCGAGGGTGGTGACGGGGTACTCCAGCCGGCCGAACTCGGCGGACAGGCCGAGCGGCAGCCCGCCCTCGACCGGGACCTGGCGGCAGGTGCCGTCGCTGTGCCGCACCAGCGGGTCGATGTGACCGGCGCGGACGGCCTGTACGACTCCGGTGGCCAGGTCGGCCTCGGCGTACAGGCAGGTGGCGAAGCGGTCGGTGTCGAGTTCGTGCAGGAAGACGGAGGCGCGGGCCATCACGGTCGCCGGGGTGTGTCCCTCGGCGGCGTAGGCGCGCAGCACGATCCGCAGCTGGCCCATGACGGCCGCCGCGTGGGTGTCGTGGCCCTGGACGTCGCCGATGACCGCGCCGACCCGGCCGCCGGGCAGCGGGATCAGGTCGTACCAGTCGCCGCCGATGTCCCGGCCGAGGGCGCCGCCGGCGGTGGCGGCACGGTAGCGCACGGCGACGTCCGCGCCGCGCACGCTGGGGATGCTGCGCGGCAGCATGGCCTGCTGCAGGCTCTGGGCGAGGTCCTTCTCCTGCTCGTAGAGCATGGCCCGCTGCAGGCTCTGCGCGATGCTGCTGCCGAGCGCGACCAGCACGGCGCGCTCCTCGGCGGAGAAGCCGCGCCGGTCGTCGTAGAGCAGGCCCATCGCGCCGATCGGGCGGGCCTGCGCGATCAGCGGGAGGTAGGCGGCCGAGGTGATGTTCAGGTCGGTGAGGTGCGGCCAGAGGATCGGGAAGCACTCGGCGAACTCCTCGGGGGACTCGATGAACCGCGGCACGAGCGTGCGCACGACCTCGCCCATCGGGTACGGCTCCTCGATCCGGGTGATCCGGGTGCCGGGCACGGATGCGGACATCGGCCCCTCGGCGACGAGCCGGATCCGTCCCGCCTCCACGAGGCCCATCACCAGGCTGGCAGCGCCGAGATGGCGCACCCCGTGGGTGTCCTTGAGGACGTCGATGACGTCGTGGACGGTGCGGGCGTGGGCGAGCGCGGCGGAGACGGCCTGGACGATGCTGGTCTGCTGGCGGAACGCCTCGTCCTGGGCGGCGCGCAGGCCGCGGGCGGTGGTGTCGGCGAGTTCCTGGGTGGCGTCGCGGACGATGCCGATGACCCGGCGCGGGCGGCCGGTGGTGTCGCGGCGGATGTAGCCCTGGGAGTGGGTCCAGCGCAGGGTGCCGTCGCGGCGGCGGATGCGGAAGTAGGCACCGTAGTTCTCACTGCCGTCCTTGATGGCGCGGGCCACCACCGTGTCCAGCCGGGCGGCATCCGGCGGCGGCACTCGCGCGGCCAGGGACCCGGGGCGTCCGTCGAACTCCCCGGGCAGCAGGTCGAACACCGCGCAGGCCTGGGCGTCCATGTGGATCAGGCTCGTGTCCAGGTCCCAGTCGAAGGTGCCCATGCGGTTGAGCGCCAGGATCGGTTCCGGATGAGCGGGCCGGTCCTCCGGGAGTGACAGGGCACTCGCTCCCCGATCAGCCATGGGCCCACCTTGCCAGGATTCGCCGGATTCTTCGACCTGATCGGCCGGCCGATCCGGGAACTGTCCGGGGATCCGGCCCCGCGGGGGCGTGCCACGGCCCGGCCGGGGTGGCCCGAGCGGCTGTGCTCAGCCGCCGGAGGCGTCCGCGAAGCCGCCGGGCGGGCCGGGGTCGTAGCGCGGGCCGGGGCCGGCGGGCGGGCCGGGGCCGTCGGGCGCGTCCAGGGTGAGGCCGAGGGACGGCGGGGCCTGCGGGAGGGCCAGTCCGGCCGCCGGGGTGGGCCGGGCGGTGGGCGCGGGGGTGCGGCCCGGCGTGGCCGGGGCGAAGGGTGTCGCGGTGCCCGGACGCGGGCCGGCCGGCGCCGTGTACGCCGGTGCGGTGCCGGTGAGTACGGTGTTCGCCGGGTCCGGAACGTCCTCGGGCGGGGTGGCCCCGGCGGGCGCGGGGACGGCGCGGTCGTGGCGGACGTCGGGGCCGGTCCGGCGCTCGATCCAAGTGTGTGTGCCGACATCGACGATCGTGATGCTGGTGACGGCCCGGGGCGCCGGGATCACCGCGACCACCAGGCTCGGCCGGTACCCGGACCAGGTGCTGCCGCTGGCGCCGAGGCCGCCGGGGACCGCCGCGGGCGGCCCCAGCGGGTTGCCGCAGGCGCAGCGCACCCGGGGCACGCCCCGGTTGTCCACGAGGACGGCGGTGCCGGCCTGGAGCACGGCCTGATAGGCGGCCGCCCGCCTGTCGTGGTAGGTGTGATCGGTGACCCGGGTGTCGGCGCGCAGCACGACCGGGGTCAGGCCGCGCAGGTAGCCGGGCAGGCCGGTCGCGGAGACGCCGGCGGCGCGGGCGAAGGCGTCACCTCGGGCCCGGTCCGCCGTCAGGTACCCGATCTGCCGCTCCACGTCACAGCCGGAGACGTGCGCGACGCCGCTGTAGAGGCCGGGCGTCCCGCCGGACAGGGCGCGCATCGCGCGCGGCGGGACCACGGCCAGCACGGCGGGCATCGGCGGGCGGGCGGACGCCGCGACGGTCGGGGCGGTGGCGTCCGGGCCCGTGCCGCCGGGGCCGGGGGGCTGCCACACGGCGGCATCGGTGACCGTGGAGTCCGTGAAGGGCTCGGGCCCCTGGGAGGTGGCGGGCTGGAGGTAGATCTCCACGCCCAGCCGGGTCTCCTTGACGCCGGGGCGGGCGCAGCCGGCCAGCAGGAGCGCGACCGAGAGCGCGCAGGCCGTGACGATGGATCCGGGGGGTATCCGCACCGTACACTCCGCATCACTGTGGGTTATTTAACCTCTATTGTCTGCATTGCACCCGTTTGGCTGGCAACTCGGGGGGCGGTCATGATGGAGACGGCCCCCGGCGGTGTGGCCGAGACGAAGGGCGCGCAGCCGTGAACTGGTTCACCGCTCCCGACTACTGGCTGAGCCGGCTGGTCCTCCAGCGGGCTCTGGCCACCGTGTATCTGGTCGCGTTCCTCACGGCGGCCCGGCAGTTCCGCGCGCTGCTGGGCGAGCGGGGCATGCTGCCGATCCCCCGCTTCGTGGCGTGGGCGCCCTTCAAGCGGGCCCCGAGCCTGTTCCAGCTGCACTACTCGGACCGCTTCTTCGCCGGCTGCGCCTGGGCGGGCTGCGCGGTGTCCGCGGCCCTGCTCGCCGGGGCGGACTCGCTGCTGCCGCTGTGGGCCGGGATCCTGCTGTGGCTGGTGCCGTGGGCGCTGTACCTGTCGATCGTCAACGTGGGCCAGACCTGGTACGCGTTCGGCTGGGAGTCGCTGCTGCTGGAGACGGGCTTCCTGGCCGCGTTCCTCGGCAACGACGAGGTGGCGCCGCCGGTCGTGGTGCTGTTCCTGCTGCGCTGGATCCTGTTCCGGGTGGAGTTCGGCGCCGGGCTGATCAAGCTGCGCGGCGACGCCTGCTGGCGCGAGCTGACCTGCCTGTACTACCACCACGAGACACAGCCGATGCCGGGCCCGCTGAGCTGGTTCTTCCACCGTCTGCCGAGACCGCTGCACCGGGTGGAGGTGGCCGCGAACCATGTCACGCAACTGGTCGTGCCCGTGCTGCTGTTCACCCCGCAGCCGGTCGCCTCGGCAGCCGCCGCCCTGATGATGGTCACCCAGCTGTGGCTGGTGCTGTCCGGCAACTTCTCCTGGCTGAACTGGATCACCATGGTGCTGGCCCTGTCGGCGCTGCGGATCCCCGCCTCCGCGCCGTCCTCCGCGGCGCCGGCGCCGCTGTGGTACGAGGTCCTGGTGCTCGCGCTCGCCGCGCTGCTCCTCTGCCTGAGCTACCGCCCGGTGACGAACATGATCTCCCGCGGCCAGGTCATGAACCGCTCCTTCGATCCGCTGCACCTGGTGAACACCTACGGCGCGTTCGGCAGCGTGAGCCGGGTCCGCTACGAGGTGGTGGTCGAGGGCACGCTGGACGACCTGCCGCGCGAGGAATCCGACTGGCGGGAGTACGAGTTCCGGGGCAAGCCCGGGGACATCCGGCACTGGCCGCGCCAGTTCGCGCCGTACCATCTGCGCCTGGACTGGCTGATGTGGTTCGCGGCGCTGTCCCCGGGCTATGCCGGCGAGTGGTTCGGCGCTCTGGTGGAGCGGCTGCTGGACAACGACCGCGACACCCTGCGCCTGCTGCGCCGCTCCCCCTTCCCCGAGGACACCCCGCCGCGCTTCGTCCGGGCCCGCCTCTTCCGCTACCGCTACACGACCTGGCGGGAGCTGCGGGAGACGGGCGCCTGCTGGGAGCGGACGTATGTGCGCGAGTACCTGCCGCCCACGCGGCTGGCCGGGACGGCTCAGAGGCCGTAGACGCGGGTGGCGGTGGTCTCGAGGACGCGGGTCCGTTCGGCGGGACCGATCAACCGGGTTGCCGCACCGAGGACTTCGCCGTACGTGCCGGCCGCCGTGCACACCGGCCAGTCCGAGCCGAACATCAGGCGGTCCGGGCCGAAGGCCTCCAGGGCGGTCTCGGCGTACGGGCGCAGGTCACCGACGGTCCAGGAGGCGGGGTCGGCCTCCGTGACCAGGCCGGAGAGCTTGCAGAACGTGTTGGGCAGCGCGGCGAGGGCGCGCAGGTCGGTGGCCCAGGGTTCGAGGGCGCCGGACGCGATGGGCGGCTTGCCCAGGTGGTCGAGGACGAAGGTGAGCCGGGGGACCGACCGGGCCGCCGCCACGCAGGCCGGGAGCTGGTGGGGCAGGACGACGAGGTCGTGGACGAGTCCCGCGTCCGCGAGCGCGGTCAGGCCCCGGCGGACGTCCGGGCGCAGCAGCCACCGCGGGTCGGGTTCGCCCTGGACCTGGTGCCGGATGCCCTTCAGGTGGGCGCCGCCGGGCAGTCGGCGCAGCCGGGCCAGTTCCCCGGCGATGTCCGGGCGGGTCAGGTCCGTCCAGCCGACGACGCCCGCGATCAGGTCGTGGGCGTCGGCCAGCGCGAGGAGTTCGGGGGTCTCCTCGGGCACCGTGACCGTCTGGACGAGGACGGTGCGGGTGACTCCGCACGCCCTCGCCTCGGGTTCGAGGTCGGCGAGGGTGAAGTCCCGTCTGAGCGGGCTGTGTTCGGGGATCCAGTCCTGGTCCCGCACCGAGAGGTCCCAGACGTGGTGGTGGGCGTCGACGGTCACGGCAGCTCCCAGACGACGGGCAGCCCGGCGTCCGCGCCGGAGCGGGAGTAGTCGTGCACGACGTCGAGCAGCTCGGCCATGCGGGCCTGCCAGGCCACGTTCACCGGCAGTTGCTCCAGCTCGGCGAGGAGACGTGGGTAGTCCTCGCACTCGAGCAGGTGGAACAGGTCTCTCCCGCTGCGCCAGATGGTCCAGGAGGTGGCGCCGGCGGCGCGGATGGCGTCGGTGAGTTCCTTCGGGACCTCGCGGTGGGCGGCCTCGTAGTCGGCGATCCGGTCGGCGCGGACCTTGGTGTGCAGGGCGACTTTCATGACGGGTCCTCGCGTCTCATGACGGGTCCTCGGGTCTCTTCACGGGTCCTCGGGTCTCATGACGGGTCCTCACGGGGCAGCAGTCCGCTCTCGCGCAGCTCCGACCAGAACGCCGCCGGCACCTCGGCCGCGAACTGGTCGGCCGAGTCGTGGACTTCGGCCGCGGACCGGGGTCCGGTCAGCACGCAGGCGACGGCCGGGTGGGCGGCGGGGAAGGCCAGCGCGGCGGCGCGCAGGGTGATGCCGTGCCGTTCGGCGACCGCCCGCATGCGCACCGCGCGCTCCAGCAACTCCGCCGGCGCCCGGGCGTAGTCGTACGTCGACTGCGGCTTCGGGTCGGCCAGCAGGCCCGAGTTGAAGACACCGCCGAGGACGACCGGCACCCCGCACTCGGCGGCGGCCGGCAGCAGATCTGCCGCGGCGCTCTGGTCGAGCAGGGTGTAACGCCCCGCGCACAGGACCACGTCCACGTCGGTGTCGCGGACGAACCGGGTCAGCATCCGCGTCTGGTTCATGCCCGCTCCGATCGCGCCCACCACGCCCTCACCGCGCAGCTTCTCCAGGGCCGGATAGCCCTCGCGGAAGGCCTGTTCGGCATGGTCGTCGGGGTCGTGCAGGTACACGATGTCGACGTGGTCCAGGCCGAGCCGGTCCAGGCTGGCCTCCAGCGAGCGGCGGACGCCGTCGGCGCTGAAGTCCCACACACGCCGGTGCGCGGCGGGTACGGCGAAGCCGTTGGCCAGGTCGTCACCGGTGCCGTCGGCGGGCTCGAGGCGGCGGCCGACCTTGGTGGAGACGGTGTAACGGGTCCGGTCGTACGCCCGCAGGGCCGCGCCGAGCCGGCGTTCGGACAGGCCGAGTCCGTAGTGCGGGGCGGTGTCGAAGTACCGGATGCCGCGCTGCCAGGCGGCCCGGACCGCCTCGCCGGCCTGGTCGTCGTCCAGCGGGGTGAAGAGGTTGCCGATCGAGGCGGCGCCGAAGCCGAGCGGGGTGACCTCGACGCCGCTTGCGCCGAGCCGGCTCACCGGCCCGCCGGGCGCAGCCTGAGGCCCTGCATGCCGCCGTCGACGGCGAGCGCGGTGCCGGTGGTGGCGCCGGACAGGGGACTCGCCAAGTAGGCGATGGCGCCCGCGACTTCGGCGGCCGACACGAGGCGGCCGGTGGGCTGGCGGGCCTTGAGGGCGGCGCGCTCGGCGGCCGGGTCGGGGGCCGCGTCCAGCAGCCGGCCGACCCACGGGGTGTCCGCCGTGCCGGGGTTGACGCAGTTGACGCGGATGCCCTCGCGGACGTGGTCGGCGGCCATGGCGAGGGTCAGGGAGTACACCGCGCCCTTGGTGGCGCTGTACAGGGCGCGTTGCGGGAGTCCGGCGGTGGCCGCGATGGAGCAGGTGTTGACGATCGCCGCGTGCGCGGAGCGGCGCAGGTGCGGGAGGGCGGCGCGGGCGGTGCGCACCATGCCGAGGACATTGACGTCGAAGACGTCTCGCCACTCGGAGTCGTCGTTGTCCTCGACCGTGCCCTGGGCGCCGATTCCGGCGTTGTTGACCAGGACGTCCAGGCCGCCGAGGGCCTCGGCGGCGCGCTCGACCGCCGTACGGACCGAGGCGTCGTCGGTGACGTCGGCGCGGTGGGCGAGGAGCGGTGTGCCGACGCCGGTGATGTCCCGGTCCAGGACGGCGACCTGGGCGCCCCGCGCGGCGAGGAGGTCGGCGGTTGCCCGGCCGATGCCCGAGGCGCCGCCGGTGACCAGGGCCCTGAGCCCCGTGAAGTCGCTCATGCAGCCTGCCCCTTCCGGGTGTCGGGGCCGGCGGCCCAGTAGGTGCCGCCGGGGAAGGTGTACCGCTCGACGGACTCCGGGCGCAGGGCGGCGGAGAATCCGGGTGCGGTGGGTGCCGTGTAGTGGCCGTCGCGGACGACGACCGGGGTGACGAAGTGCTCGTGGAGATGGTCGACGTACTCGATGACCCGGTCCTCGGTGGTGCCGGAGAGGGCCAGGTAGTCGAACATGGACAGGTGCTGGACGAGTTCGCACAGGCCGACCCCGCCGGCGTGCGGGCACACGGGGACGTCGAACTTGGCGGCGAGCAGCAGGACGGCGAGGTTCTCGTTGACGCCGGCGACGCGGGCCGCGTCGATCTGGACGATGTCGAGGGCACCCGCCTGGAGCAGCTGCTTGAACATGATCCGGTTGTGCACGTGTTCGCCGGTGGCGACCTTCACCGGGGCCACCGCGCGGCGGATCGCCGCGTGGCCGAGGACGTCGTCGGGACTGGTGGGCTCCTCGATCCAGTACGGGCCGAACTCGGCGAGGGCCTTGGTCCAGCGGATCGCCTCGTCCACGTTCCAGCGCTGGTTGGCGTCGACGGCGAGCCGGACGTCGGGTCCGATCACGGCACGGGCGACGCGGCAGCGCCGGATGTCGTCGTCGAGGTCGGCGCCGACCTTCAGCTTGATCTGGGTGAAGCCGTCGGCGACGGCCTGCGCGGCGAGCCGGCCGAGCTTGTCGTCGTCGTAGCCGAGCCAGCCCGGGGAGGTGGTGTAGGCGGGGAAGCCACGCTCCAGCAGCCGGGCCCGGCGCGCGTCGGCGCCCTGCCTGCCGCGTCTGAGCAGGTCGAGGGCCTCCTGCGGGGTGAGGGCGTCGGCGATGTACCGGAAGTCGATCTGCGCCACGAGCCACTCGGGGTCGGCGTCGGCGAGCAGCTGCCACAGCGGCTTGCCGGCCCGGCGGGCGGCGAGGTCCCAGACGGCGTTGACGACGGCCCCGATCGCCATGTGCATCACGCCCTTCTCGGGGCCGAGCCAGCGCAGCTGGCTGTCGCCGATCAGGTCCCGGAAGAGCCCGCCCGGGTCGGCGCACAGCTCCGTGACGTCGCGGCCGAGCACATGGTCGCGCAGCGCGTCGACCGCGGCGACCTGGACGTCGTTGCCCCGCCCGATGGTGAAGACGAATCCGTGTCCCTCGATCCCGTCGGCGGCGTCGGTGCGCAGCACGACGTAGGCCGCCGAGTAGTCGGGGTCCGGGTTCATCGCGTCGGAGCCGTCCAGCTCGCGCGAGGTGGGGAAACGGATGTCGCGGGTGTCGACCGCGGTGACGCGGGCGGGGGCCTGGGACACTGAAGTCCTTTCGGTCGGCGGATACTTGACGCTCCATCACATGGGACGTGACCGTCAGTCCTGAGCGCGGCCCGTCGTCACGCGGGCGATCATGAGGGCGACGAGGATGATGCCGCCGTAGATGGCCTGGATCCAGAACGACGGGACCTGGGCGAGGGTGAGCAGGTTCTGTACGACGCCGAGCAGCAGGACGCCGGTCAGGGCGCCGGACATGGTGCCCTTGCCGCCGTCCAGGCTGATGCCGCCGATCACCGCGGCGGCGAACACGGTGAAGATCATGTTCTGGCCCTGGTTGGCGCTGATCGCGCCCACGTACCCGGTCTGCAGCAGGCCGCCGATCGAGGCGAGGACGCCCGCGATCACGTAGACGCCGAGCATGACCCGGTCGACGCGGACGCCGGCGGCGCGGGCGGCGTCCGCGTTGCCGCCGATGGCGTACAGAGCACGGCCGGTGCGGTGGTACTTCAGCAGGAACCCGGTGACGGCGAAGGCGGCCGCGGCGAGCCACACGGACATCGGGACGCTGAGGAAGGTGGTGGTGGCCAGCGAGTAGAAGCTGTCGGGCATGCCGAACAGGGTCCTGCCCTTGGTGGCGCCGACGAGCAGGCCGCGCAGCACGATGAGCATCGCGAGGGTGACGATGAAGGCGTTGAGCCGGAACTTGACGACGAGGATGCCGTTGAAGGCGCCGACGGCCGCGCCGGCCACGGGAATCGTCAGCAGGGCGAGCCCGGCGGGAAGTTCCGTGCCCCAGCCGGACTGGCTCGCGGGCAGCACCAGCAGGGCGCCGACGGCCGGTGCGATGCCGACCACAGACTCCAGGGACAGGTCGAACCTGCCGGTGATCAGTACGAGGGACTCGGCGAGCACCACCATGGCGAGCGCGGCCGAGGCGCCGAGGACCGAGATCAGGTTCCGCTCGGTCAGGAAGGAGTCGTTGACCAGGGCGCCGAGCACCATGAGCAGCAACAGGGCGGGGACGAGGGCGAGTTCGCGGGCCCGGCGCAGCAGGACGGTCCGCGCCGACCGCGCGTCAGGGTTCTTCGGGGGCGCGAGCGGCGGGGCCTCCCGGGTGTCAGCCATGGTCAACTCCTTCGATGGAGGCGATCAGCTCGTGGTCGCGCCAGCCGGCCGGGTGCTCGGCTGCGACACGGCCGTGGAAGAGGACGAGGACGCGGTCGCAGCGGCGCAGGTCGTCGAGTTCGTCGGAGACGACGAGGACGGCGGTGCCGTCGTCGCGGGCGCTGTCCATGTGGGCGAGCAGCGACTCCTTGGACTTCACGTCGACGCCCGCGGTGGGGTTGATCAGCACGAGCAGGCGGGGGTCGGAGGCGAGGGCGCGGGCCATGACGACCTTCTGCGCGTTGCCCCCGGACAGGTCGGACACGGGCTGGTCGGGGCCTTCGGCGTGGATGTCGAGCCGGTCGATCAGCTCGGCGGCGAAGCGGCGCCGCCGGTCGGTGGCGACGAAGCCGAGCCTGCCCAGCTGTTCCAGCACGCTGAGCGTGGCGTTGTCGCCGATGCTCATACCGGTCACCAGTCCCTGTACGTGCCGGTCGCGCGGAACGCAGCCCACCCCGGCCCGCAGTGCGGCCCGTACGTCGCCGAACGGCAGCCGTTCGCCGTCCAGCCGGGCCGTTCCGCCGGTCGGGGTGTGCAGTCCGGCGAAGGACTCGGCGAGTTCGGTCTTGCCGCTGCCGCTGGAGCCGGCGAGTCCGACGACCTCGCCGCGCCGGACGGTGAGGTCGACGCGCTCGTACGCCGGTGAGGTGAGCCCGCGCGCCTCCAGCAGGACGGGCGCGCTCTCGTCGACCGCCCCGCGCCGGACGGCCTGTTCGGTGACGGACTCCCCCGCCATGGCCTCCACCAGGGCAGCCCTGGGCAGGTCGGCGACGGGTGCGGTGGTGATCCAGCGGGCGTCGCGCAGCACGGTGACCGTCTGGCAGACCTCGTACACCTCCTGGAGGTGGTGCGAGATGAACAGGAAGGTGACGCCGGAGTCCTGCAGGGAGCGCATCCGGGTGAAGAGCCGCTCGATCTCCCGGTTGTCGAGCTGGGCGGTGGGTTCGTCCAGCACGATGAACCGGGCGCCGAAGCTCAACGCCCGTGCGATCTCGACCATTTGGCGGTCCTCGACCCTGAGGTCGGCGGTGCGCGCCTCGGGGTCCACGCGCACGTCCCAGGTGCCGAGCAGTTCGGCGGCCGCACGGCGCAGCCGCCGCCAGCTGATGAAGCCGCGGCCGGTGGGCTGCCGGTTGAGGAACAGGTTCTCGGCGACCGTCAGCTCCGGGACGACCGTCGGCTTCTGGTACACGCAGGCGACCCTGCGGCGCCAGGCGTCCCGGTCGGCGAGCGCGGGCGCCGCCCGGCCGTCGAAGCGGACCGTGCCCTCGTCCGGGGACTGGAGGCCGGTGAGGACGTTGACCAGGGTGGACTTGCCGGCGCCGTTGCGGCCGACGAGGGCGTGGGACTCGCCGGCCACGACGGTGAGGCGGCCGTCGGCGAGGGCGACCGTGGGGCCGTACCGCTTGACGATGCCCTCTGCTTGCACCAATGGCGTGGTCATTTGACGGTGTTGCCCCACAGCTTGGGGTCGTCGACGTCGGCCTTGGTGACCAGCGGCGCGGGCAGCTGGTCCTCCAGGATGCCGCCGGGCAGCTCGACGATCGTGGAGCCGTGGTCGGTGGGCCCGGGCTTGAACGTCTTCCCGGCCATCGCCGCCTTGATGTAGTACAGGCCGTACCTGGCGTAGGCGTCGGCGGGCTGGGAGACCGTGGCGTCGATCTGGCCCTTGCGGATGGCGTCGAACTCCTGCGGGATGCCGTCGTTGGAGACGATGGTGATGTGGCCCTGCGCTCCGGCCGGCTTGAGCATGTTCTTGGACTTCAGGGTCTGCAGGGTCGGCGCGAGGTAGACGCCGCCGGCCTGGAGGTAGATGCCCTTGATGTCGGGGTCGGCGCCCAGCAGGGTGTCGAGCTTGGCGGCGGCGGTGTCGGACTCCCACTTGGCGGGGACCTCCAGCACCTTGAGCTTCGGGTACTTCTTCTTCACACAGGACCGGAAGGCCTGGGAGCGGTCGCGGCCGTTGACCGAGGCGAGGTCGCCCATGATCTGCACGACCTTGCCGCTGGTGATGTGCGCTCCGAGGTAGTCGCAGGCCTTCTCGCCGTAGGCCACGTTGTCGGCGCGCACCACCATGGCGACCTTGCCCTTGTCGGGCGCGACGTCGACGGCGACGACGGGTACGCCCTTGCGCTCGGCCTGGTCGAGCCCGGCCTGGATGGCGGCGCTGTCCAGCGGGGCGACCACCAGTCCCTTGACGCCCTGGGTGAGTTCGTTGTCGATGTCGGTGATCTGCTGCGAGGGGTCGCTGTTGGAGTTGACCGTCTTCAGCACCTGGACGCCCTCGGACTTGGCCATCTTCGGCACATAGTCGTTGTACGACTGCCAGAACGGCGAGGTCAGCAGCGGCAGGATCACGCCGACCTTGCCGGTGCCGCCGCTGCCCGCGCTCGCGGTGTCCTTGGTACTGCCGCAGGCGGCGAGCATGAGAGAGGCGCCGGCGGCCAGAGCCACCGCGCCGACGATCCGGGACCTGCTGCGCTTCCTCACTGTGCTGGCGGGCATCTCGCGGCTCCTCGTCGAGGGTGTTCGAGCAGACGCCGCATACTTATCAGACCAATGAGCCGCATCAACACCCTCGTGCACGGAAAATTCAAGGATTCCGGGCGTAGTGGTCGGACCAATCGGCTGGTTAGACTGCGGCGCAGCGGGGGGAAGGAGGAGCGGCGTGGACGAGGAAGAAGTGCCGCAGAAGGGCACGGTGACGCAGCGCGCCATCGAGGAGATCAAGGCGATGATCGCCGAGGGCCGGCTGGAGCCGGGCCAGCGGCTCCCGACCGAGCGGGATCTCGCCGCCCGGCTGGGCATCTCGCGCAGCTCGATGCGGGAGGCGATCCGCGCGCTGACGGTGCTCGGCGTCCTGGAGGCCCGGCACGGCTCCGGGATCTACGTCACCGCACTGGAGGCCGGTGACCTCCTGGAGACCTTCGGGGTGGTCGCGGACCTGTCCCGGGGCCCGCGCCTGGTGGACCTCCTCGAGGTCCGCCGGATCCTGGAGTCGACGGCGACCGCGCTGGCCGCGGCACGCATCACGGACGACCAACTGGCCGCAGTCGGAAAGCACTTGGCGGCGATGAACGCCACCGACGACCCCGAGGAGATCCTCGCCCACGACCTCGCCTTCCACCGCGAGATCGCCGCCGCGGCGGGCAACGAGACCATGGCCGCCATCCTCGAGGGCCTGTCCTCACGCACCTTCCGCGCCCGGGTCTGGCGCGGCTACCAGGAGGAGGGGGCCTTCGCCCGCACCCGCCGCGAACACGCCGCGATCCACCGCGCCCTCGCCGCGCGCGACCCCGAGGCGGCCCGGGCGGCGGCCGCGGCCCACGTGGGCGAGGTGGAGGAGTGGCTGCGGGCCCAGCTCGGCACATGACCTCCCCGCCACGGGAAGGTTTCAGCCGAGGTGACCCACCTGCCAGGGCCCGGCGATCGATCCGTCCGGTTCCCAGCCGAAGCGGTGCAGTCTCCCGCTCTCGTCCCGCCGGCCCGCGGTCTCGAGCAACTGCACGGCCCGCGGCAGGGCGCGGGGGTAGCCGCAGTCGGCGGCCTGCTGGTACCAGGCCACGGCCTCCTCGGCGCGGCCCCGGTCCAGGAGCATTCCGGCCCCCGTCCACAGGCAGTTGACGTCCCCGCCGCCCTGCGCGCGGTCGCGCAGCCAGTCGAGGTCGTCCTCGATCCGGCCGGCCCGCGCCAGCATGTCCGCCGCCTCCCGGGCCGCGCACGGGTCGCCGTGCTCGGCGGCGATCCGGTACCAGGCGAACGCCTCGTCGACGCGCCCCGCCCTGGTCAGGACGCCGGCCACGGTGCGGGCCACCGCCGCGTCTCCGGACTCGGCCCGGCGCCGGAGCCAGTGCACCATCTCGTCCGTCCGGCCGCTCCCGGCGAGCAGTTCCACGGCCCGGTCCAGGGCGGGGTGGCTTCCCGCGTCGGCGGCCTTGCGGTACCAGGCGATGGCCTCCTGCGTCCGTTCGGCCAGTTCCAGCATCCCGGCCACGGTCTCGGCGGTCGCGGCGCCACGGATCCAGGTGCGCACGTACGGGCTGCAGCACAGCCGGTCATGGGCCTCGCCCGCCCGCCCCTCCTCGCACAGCAGGGCGGCATGGGCCCACGGGGCGTCCTCGCTGCCGGCCGCCTCGGCCCGCAGGTACGTCTCCCCGGCGGGGGCGGTGCGTCCCGCCGCTCGCTGTATGCCCGCCGCCGCCCACAGCACGTCGGGGTCGTCGGCCTCGGCGCAGGTGCCCAGGACGTCCAACGCCGTGTCCACGTCCCCCAGTTCGGCGAGCAGTTCCGCGGCCCGCTCCGCGGCCCCGCGAAGGCCGGCCTCGGCGGCCCGCCGGTACCATCCGGCCGCCTCACGCGGCCGGCCGGCCCTCTGCAGCCGTACGGCGGCCACCCATGCGGCGTTCCCGTCGCCGCCCTCGGCACGCTCCCCGAGCCAGGCCTGCACCTGGTCCAACTGCCCTCGCGCACCCGGCTCGTCGGCGAGGGCCCACAGGTCGTCGTCATCTCCCGTCTCGACGGCCCGCCGGTACCAGACCAGCGCTTCGTCCACCCGTCCGGCCGCGTTCAGCATGCGTGCCGCCGCCCACACCGCCCCGGCGTCCCCGGCGTCGGCCGCCTGCTGCCGGCAGACCAGCGCCTCGTCGGTGCGGCCGCTGTCCTGAAGCACCTCCGCGAGCCGCCCGAGGGCATCGGCGTGCCCCGCACCGGCGGCGCGCCGGAACCACTCGAGGGCCTCGTCCGTCCGCTCGGCCTGCCGCAGCATCTCGCCCATCGCGCACATGGCGTCCGTGTCGCCCGCCTCGGCCCGCTGCCGCAGCCGGGCGAGCCGCTCCTCCGTCCCGTCCCCTCCCGGGGACAGCAGGACCGGCTCATGACCGCGCGTGGCACCGGCCGCCGCATGGGCCGCTTCCCGCGCCGCCCAGGGATCGCCCAGCGCGGCGGCGCGCCGGTAGGCCTCGGCGGCCTCGGCACCGCGGTCCACGCGTGCCAGGAGTCTGGCGGTCAGGCACCATGCCTCGACGTCGTCGGCCCGCGTGCGGGGCTCCAGCCAGGTGATCGCCTCCTGTGTGCGGCCCAGTCCGTGCAGCAGGTCGGCCGCCGCCCGCATCGCGTGCCGGTCACCTGTGCCGGCGGCACGCTGGTACCAGTGGATCGCCTCGTCGGTGCGTCCCGCTTCGTGCAGCAGTTCCGCCAGGGCGCGCACCGCGTGGTCGTCACCCGCCTCGGCTGCCCGCCGGTACCAGGTCAGGGCCTCGTCCGTGCGGCGGTTGTCGTACAGCATCTGCGCGGCCGCCCGGACGGCCTGCACGCCTCCGCGGGCGGCCGCGCGCCGGCAGCAGTCGAGGGCCTCGTCCAGCCGCCCGGCCTCGTCCAGCAAGCCCGCCAGGGCGAGCAGGGCCGAGGTGTCCCCGTGGTCCGCCGCCGTCTCGTACAGCCGGGCCGCGATCCGCAGCAGGCCGCGGTCGTGGGCCTCCCGGGCCGGCCTGAGCCGGTCGCCCGGGGCCGCGTGGTCGACCAGGGCGTTCCACAGCGCTTCGGGTACGGCCGCGCCGCGGCGGCCGGCCCGGCCGTACTGGTCGAGGTAGTCCGCCAGCCGTAGGCAGGGCCCGGCCGGCAGGACCCGGCCCTGCCGGGGACGCATCGGCGTGAGGGGACCGCGGGTGCCGCGCAGCGCACTGGTCGCATCGGCGAGGGCGGTCTCGAGCCAGTCGTCGCCGAGGAGGTCCCACTGGTCGTCGGTGAGATAGCCCCCGGCCCCGGCCGCGAAGCAGGGCTCGGGGCAGGGCGAGACCGTGGCCCAGGCGCCGGGCGTCCATGGCGGCCTCGATCAGGGCCCGGGCCGCCGCGGGGACCGTGCGGTACCGCTCCAGCAGCGCGGGAGCACCGGACAGGTACTGCGTGATCTGTCCCTGCTCCGCGTGTTCGAGGGCGTACCGCAGTCGCGGGTCGCGCTCCGCCTGCCGGGCCGCTGCCCTCAGCTCCGGTCCGCTGAAGGCGGACGGCACCCTCAGTTCGTGGCCGGTCAGCAGGGCACGGGCCTGGGCATGGGGGTCGTCGCCCGTCCGTGCGGCCGGGGAGGTGGTGAGTCTCGTCCAGTACTCGGGCCAGATCGTGCCCAGGACCAGGACGGGAGCCCGGCGCGGGTCGCCCAGCAGGGTGCGCAGACCGGCGGCCACCCGTTCGCCCAAGTCTGTGGCAGGGGTGAGGAGATAGTGGTGCGCCTCGTTGAGCCATACGACGGTGCGGGGCGCCGACCGGGCCAGTTCGGCGAGGGCCGCCTCGGGCCGTGTGGGGTCGATCGGGTGCCACAGGCGCCATCCGCCGGGGACGGCACGCAAGGCCTCCCAGCACGCGCGTGTCTTGCCCGTGGAGGACTCGCCCACCAGCATCACCAAGCGGCTGCTGCCCGCCGCGGCCTCGCTCACGAGGGTGCGCAGCACCGCGTCGTGGGGCCGTTCGACGTAGACCGGCAGCTCCGGCGGCGCCGCGGCACCGGGCAACGGGCCGAGGTCGATGGCTCGGTGCACCTCCAGCGCGAAGGGGTCCCGCATCGCGCACAGCGGCCTTCCGGGACGCTCGTCCACCGGCGTGGCTCCCTGCAACTCCCCGGTGGGGGCGGGCAGTTCGCCCTCGCCGGGCACGTCGGCGCCGGCCCGGTGGGCCGGTGGCCGCCCGGCGAGGCCGCCGCTGCTGTCGCGGTTCATCCCGCCATGGTCTCGCACGGGGTGTCCTCCGCGTGACCGTCCGGGCGGACAGCGCCCCCTCGCCGGCCGGCGGTTCGTGTCCCGAGAGGTCAGCGTCGCAGCCGCAGCGTCACCAGTTCGAACGGCCGCAGGCGTACGGCGATCCGCTCACCCTCGCGGGCCGGCGCATCGGTGTCGCCGAGCGGCCGTTCCAGCAGGTCGGTCACCGTGACGTCGCTGACCCGGAAGCCCGCCGTGAGGGTGGCCCGGGCCCGGCCGCCGTGGGCCTCGTGGAAGCGGACCACCACGTCCCCGCTGCCGTCGTCGGCGAGTTTCACCGCCGTGATCACGACGGCGTCGTTGTCGACGGTGACCAGCGGGGCGATCTCGTGGGCGCCGGTCAGCCGGCGTTCCGGAAGGTTGATCCGCCAGCCCTCGCGCACCGCGTCGGCGATCGAGGCACCCGGGACCAGGGCGTGCCGGAAGCGGTGGACGCCCTGGTCGGTCTCTGGGTCGGGGAAACGGGGGGCGCGCAGCAAGGACACCCGGACCGTGGTGACGGTGGCCGTCGTGCCGCGCCCACGGCCGGGGCGGACCGTGCGGGTCACGTCGTGGCCGTACGTCGAGTCGTTGACGACCGCGACGCCCCAGCCGGGCTCCTCCAGGTGCACGAAGCGGTGGTTGCACGCCTCGAACTTGGCCGCCTCCCAGGAGGTGTTGGTGTGGGTCGGCCGGTAGGCGTGCCCGAACTGGGTCTCCGACGCGTACCGTTCGGCGTGCAGGTCGAGCGGGAAGGCCAGTTTGAGGAACTTCTCCGTCTCGTGCCAGTCGACCTCGGTGTCGATCACCAGCCGCCGTTCGCCGGGCGGCAGGGTCAGCACCTGGGTGACGCGGGAATCCCCGAAGGACCGGGTGATCCGCACCGAGACGCCGTCCGCGCCGGCGCTCACCTCGTCCGCGTCCGTGAGGTCGGTGACCGTGTTCCGGTAGAACTCGTCCACGTCCCAGGCGTCCCACATGTTCGGGAAGTCCGGGTGGAGTTGGAGCAGGTTCGCCGCCGCCTCGGGGGCGACGGTCTCGCGGTCGGCCTCGATGTCGTAGGCGGAGACGATCAGGCCCCGGGCGTCGATCTCGACCCGGAGGAGGTCATGGGCCAGCACGTGGCCGCCACCGGGCCGGTCGGTCAGGGTCGTCCCCCGCGGCACCGGGCGCCGTGCCCGGGCGCCGCCGGCCGGTACTCCGGCGCGGGTGTGCGGTGCCGCGTTGAAGACCAGCTCGTGGTCCCCGTCACCGGCCAGGGCCCGCTGGGCCGCGTCGATGATGCCGTTCAGTTCGGCGGCGACACGCTCGTACGTCGCCCGCGCCTCCCGGTGCACCCAGGCGATGGACGAGCCCGGCAGGATGTCGTGGAACTGGTGCAGCAGGACCGTCTTCCAGATGCGGTCCAACTCCTCGTAGGGGTAGGGGAATCCGGTGCGGACCGTCGCCGTGGCCGCCCACAGCTCCGCCTCGCGCAGCAGGTGTTCGCTGCGCCGGTTGCCCTGCTTGGTCCGGGCCTGGCTGGTGAGTGTGGCCCGGTGCAGTTCGAGGTACAGCTCGCCGACCCAGACGGGCGGTTCGGGGTACTCGGCCTCGGCCTTGCGGAAGAACGCGCGCGGTGTCTCCCAGACGACGGTCGCGGAGCCCTCGAGGTCACGCAGCCGGGCCGCCTTGGCGACCATCTCGCGGGTCGTGCCGCCGCCTCCGTCGCCCCAGCCGGTCGGTGCCAGGGAGTGCCGGGCCCGGCCCTTGTCCTTGAAGTTGCGTGCCGCGTGGGCGACTTCGCTGCCCTTCATGGAGCAGTTGTAGGTGTCGACGGGCGGGAAGTGGGTGAAGATCCGGGTGCCGTCGATGCCCTCCCACTGGAAGGTGTGGTGCGGGAACGTGTTCGTCCGCGACCAGGAGATCTTCTGCGTCAGCAGCCATGTGCTGCCCGCCGCCTTGATGATCTGCGGCAGTCCGGCGGCGAAGCCGAAGGTGTCCGGCAGCCACGCCTCCTCGTTCTCGATGCCGAACTCGTCGAGGAAGAACCGTTTGCCGTGCACGAACTGGCGGGCCATCGCCTCCGATCCGGGCATGTTGGTGTCCGACTCCACCCACATTCCGCCGGCCGGCACGAACCGCCCGTCCGCCACGGCCTTCTTGACCCGCGCCCACACCTCGGGCCGGTGCTCCTTCACCCACGCCCACTGCTGCGCCTGGGACATGGCGAACACGAACTCCGGCTCGTCCTCGATGAGTTGTGTCATGTTGGAGGTCGTCCGGGCCACCTTGCGGACGGTCTCGCGCAGCGGCCACAGCCACGCCGAGTCGATGTGCGCGTGGCCGACGGCGCTGATCCGGTGCGCGGAGGGCACCGCGGGGGCGGACAGCACGCCGGTGAGCTGTTCGCGGGCGCGCGCCGCCGTGCCGTTGACGTCCTGCAGGTCGACGGCGTCCAGGGCGCGCTCGACGGCGCGCAGGACGTCGTAGCGGCGCGCGGAGTCGACGGGCAGCTCGGCCATCAGCTCGCCGAGCACCTCCAGGTCCATGACCAGCTGCCACACGGTCTCGTCGAAGACGGCCAGGTCCATGCGGGCGAGCGTGTACTGCGGCTCGCTGCCGGCGGTCTCCTTGTCGCCGAGCGGCGTGGGCAGGAAGGGGTGGTAGTCGAGGATCACCGGGTTGGAGGCGGCCTCGATGTGCAGGCGCACCTCCTCGCCGCCGGCGGCGGGCGCCGCGATGCGCACCCACTGGTTGCGCGGGTTGAGGCCCTTCACCGGGGTGCCGTCGGGCCGGTACACCAGGCCCTCGCACTGGAAGCCGGGCATGTTCTCGTCGAAGCCCAGGTCGAGCAGGGCCTCGACGGTCTTCCCGGCCCATGTCCCGGGCACGGTCCCCGTCACCCGGAACCAGCTCGTGCCCCAGGGAGCACCCCACCGGGCGCCCGCCTCGACCGGCTCGGGCTCGGCGGCGAGTCCCTCCGCGACCGGTACGGGTTCGCCGGGCGCGTGCCACACCGCGACGTCCAGCGGCACGGACTCGGGGTACACGGCGGGGCGAATGCGTTCGTCGAGGACCCGCCTGAGGCGGGCTTCCACCAGAGTGCGGTCGTCATGCATACGGGGTGCTCCCTGCGGGGTTCCGGGTGGTTGCGGGATTCCGGGTGGTCACCAGGGGGGTGAGGGTCACGGGGCCGAGGTGTTGTACAGCTCCCCCTCAGCGGTCAGGTCGAACCGTGCGGGCACGTGCCTGCGCGTGGGGTGGGGAGTACCTGGCCGGGCGTGACGACTTCGGTGATGCCGCGGGCGGCGAGATGGTCCCGGTCGTCCGCGCGGGTGTCGAGGACGGTGGTGGGGCGGGCGCCGTCGGCGACGAGCCGGAAGAAGGCGTCGAAGACGGCGCCGCCCGGGGCGCAGCGGGAGCGGCGGGCCGGATCCGCGGGCACGACGAGGGCGGTGGTGCGCACGGCGGGAACCTCATGCCTGCGGTGCGCCGTCCCGGCGAGCACCCGCGCGATGTCCTTGGGCTTGCGGTCGTTGGTCAACAGGCCGAGCCCGTACTCGAGTTCGGGGAAGTCGGCGAGGTCGCGCGAGACGTCGTAGGAGCACCACCAGGTGATGCCCCACAGGTCGGGGCAGTCGAGGGCATGGGCGATCGTGGCCTCGGCGAACGCGGCGGCGTGCTCGGCGGGCACGAGCGGAGCGGGCGCGCCGACCTCCTGCAGCCACACCGGCCGGTGCGGCGCGTCGGCCCAGGCCTTGCTCAGCTCGACCAGATAGGCGGCGTGGTGCTCGGCCGGCACGGAGGTACGGCCGTGGCGCTGCGCGGTGCCGTTGAACACCCAGGAGTGCACGGCCGTGGCAGCGCCGAGGCGGGCGCAGTGGCCGGGGGTGAAGGGCTGGTCGTCCTGGTACCAGGCGGCGTCGTAGGAGGCGTGCAGATGGAGCCGGTCCGGGGCGCCCTGGGCGCAGGCGGCCAGCATCCGCGCGAGCCAGCTCCCGGCCTCCTCGGCCGTGATGCGGTCGGGGTCGGGGTGGGGGCCGGCGGCGAACTGGTTGACCTCGTTGCCGACGGTCATGCCGAGGAAGTTCGGGCGGTCGGCGAGGGCGGCGGCGAGGGTGCGCAGATAGGCGGACTGGGCGTCCACCACGTCCGGGTCGGTGAACAGGTTGCGCCGGTGCCAGGTGCGGGTCCATGCCGGCAGGAAGTCGAAGCTGCTCAAGTGCCCCTGCAGCCCGTCGACGTTGACGTCCAGGCCGCGTTCGGCGGCGGCGTCGGCGAGGGCCACGAGCTGCTCGACGGCGCGCGGGCGGATCAGGGCGCGGTTGGGCTGGAAGTAGGGCCACAGCGGGAAGACCCGGATGTGGTCGAGGCCGAGGGCGGCTATCGCGTCGAGGTCGGCGCGCACGGAGTCGAGGTCGAAGTCGAGCCAGTGGTGGAACCATCCTTCACTCGGGGTGTAGTTGACGCCGAAGCGCACGGCAGGAGGCATGACGTGTCCTTGTGACGTACGGGGGTTCACCCCTTGACGGCGCCTTCGCCGACGCCGCGGAAGAAGTACCGCTGGAGGCAGGCGAAGAGGGCGATCAGCGGGGCCACGGCGATCACGGTGCCGGCGGCGACCAGCCGCTCGTCGTTGGCAAAAGTGCCGTGCAGGTAGTTGAGGCCGATGGTGAGCGTGAACTTGGACGGGTCGCTGAGGACGATCAGCGGCCACAGGAAGTCGTCCCAGGCGCCCATGAACGCGAAGATCGCGACGACGGCCACCGTCCCCTTCACCGAGGGCAGGGCCACGCGCAGGAACCGCTGCCAGACGTCGGCGCCGTCGACGTAGGCGGCCTCCTCGATCTCGTAGGGCAGGTTGCGGAAGGCATTGCGCATCAGCAGCACGTTCATCGCGCCGATCGCGCCGGGCAGGACGACCCCGATGAGGGTGTTGTTCAGGCCGAGTTCGCGCATGGTGGTGAACTGGGCGATGACGATGCCCTCGACGGGCACGAGCATCGCGAGCACGAACACGAGCGCGGTCACGCGCCGGCCGCGAAAGCGCAGCCGGGCCAGGGCGTATCCGGCGAGAGCCGAACCGGCGCAGTTGGTCACGACGCCCGCGGTGGCCACCTTCAGGGAGTTCAGGGCGTAGTCCCAGACGGGGATGGTGTCGGCGACCCGGGCGTAGTTGTGCAGGGTGGGGTGCGCGGGCAGGAAGCTCGGCGGCGAGCTGTAGATGTCCTCGGTGGGGCCCTTCAGGGAGGTGGACAGCTGCCACAGGAACGGGCCGGCGGTCAGCGCGAGGACGACGAGGAGCAGCAGATAGCGCCAGACCAGCTCGCCGGCGCGGACGCGACGGCCGTGCTGGTCGGTGAGGCGGGGCGCACCTGCGGCAGGGGTGGACCGGGCCCGCTCGGGCCGTACCTTCTCGAGGACGCTCACGACTCCTCCCCGCGGTCGGCGCGCAGCACGAGCAGCATCAGCGCGACGGTGACGACGAACACGACGACCGAGAGCGCGGAGGCGTAGCCGACGCGGCCGGTCAGGCCGGTGCCGGTGCGCTGGACGAGCATGACGAGGGTGGTGTCCTCGCCGGCCGGGCCGCCGTCCGGGCCCGCCATCAGGTACACCTCGGAGAACACCTTGAAGGCGGCGACCGAGGACAGGGCGGCGACGAGCACCATGGTGGAGCGCACGGCGGGCACGGTGACGGTGAGGAAGCGGCGCACCGGTCCCGCGCCGTCCACGGCGGCGGCCTCGTGCAGTTCGCGGGGCACGTTCGCGAGCGCCGCCAGATAGATGATCATGTAGTAGCCGAGGCCCTTCCACACCGTGACGGCCATCGCGCTCAGCAGGAGCAGCCACTGGTCGCTGAGGAAGCCCACCCGGCCGATCCCGACGGTCTCCAGCAGTGAGTTGACCAGGCCTCGTTCGTCCAGCAGCCACACCCAGATCAGTCCGACGACCACGATCGAGGCGACGACCGGGGTGTAGAAGGCGGAGCGGAAGAAGGTGATGCCGGGGATGTTCTTCTGCACCAGCAGTGCGAGCAGCAGCGGCAGGACGACGAGGGCGGGTACGACGCCGAGGACGTAGAGCGTGCTGTTGCGCAGGCCGGTCCAGAACATGTCGTCGTGCAGCAGCTCGCGGAAGTTGGCGAGGCCCACGAAGTGGCCGGGCAGCAGGGTACGGCGGTCGGTGAAGGAGTTCACCAGGGTGGAGACGAACGGGTAGAGCACGAAGGCGCCGGTGACGAGCAGTGCAGGCGCGGCGAACAGCCAGGGGCTGGTGGGCAGTTGGCGCCGGATCCTGGCCGGCGGGCGGCTTGTGGCGTGGACGGGTACGGCCATGGCCGCTCAGCCCTGCTGGAGCAGGCGGTCGGCGGCCTTGACAGCGTTGTCGAGGGCCTGCTGGGGGCTCTCCTTGCCCTGGAGCGCCTTGGCGACCTCGTTGCGCAGCGCGGTCTTCATCTGGTCACTGAACAGCACGGGGGTGTAATTGACCGCGCTCTTCAGGGACTTGGCGGCCGCGATGCGCACCCTGGTCTCGTCGGTGCCGTCCTGCTCGGTGAAGTACGGGTCGTTCAGGGAGCCCGCGGTGCTCGGGAAGATGGCGACCTTCTTCGCGAACGACATCTGGTTCTGCGCGTCGGTGACGAAGTGGGCGAAGGCGACGGCGGCGGGTGTGTGCCTGGTGCGGGAGTTGACCATCACCCCCATGACGTACATGTTGACGTGCCCGGTGCTGGTGATCTGGTCGGTGATGCCGATGTTCCTGTAGAGGCCGGGCGCGTTCTTCTTGAAGTTGTCGAGGTCGAGGGCGCTGCCGGGGTTCATGGCGACGGCGCCGGTGAGGAACTTCCTGCCGGAGGACTCCGGGGTCGCGGTCAGCGCCTGCGGATCGAGGGCGCCCGCGTCGTACAACTCCTTGTATGCGGTCAGGAGCCGGACTCCCTTGGCGTTGTCGAAGGCGAACGCGGTGCCCTGCCGGTTCATCAGCGGGACGCCGTAGCGCCCGAAGTCCTCGATGGTGGGCACGTTGGCGAGGGTAGCGACCTTGCCCCCGCTCTTCTTCGCCATCTGCAGGGCGTCCGCGAAGAGTTCGTCGTACGTCTTCGGGGGCTTGTCGGGGTCCAGGCCGGCCTTGCGGAAGAGTGCCTTGTCGTAGAAGAGCGGGCCGGTGTTCAGATACCAGGGGAAGGCGTACGTGCCGCTCAGGCCCGGGATCTGGTGGCCGGCCCAGGCACCGGGCAGATACTCGGACTTGTACTTCGCGGCGGCCTTGTCGAGGTCCATCGCCAGCCCGGCCCTGGCGAGCGGGGCGACCAGGTCCGGGGAGACGTTGACGACGTCGGGCAGGGTGCCGCCGCCCGCGTCGGCGCTCAGCTTGTCCGCGTAGCCCTCGGCGGGCTGGTCGATCCACTTCACATGGGTGCCCGGGTACTTCTTCTCGAAGTCGGCGATCAGACCCTCGAAGTAGGACTTGAAATTGGCGCGCAGGTTCCAGGTCTGGAAGGTGATGGTGCCCTCGACCTTTCCGGAGGCGTCGGTCGAGCCGCCCGCGTCACCGCCCGAGCCGCAGGCGCTCAGCGGCAGGACGAGGGCGACGGCAGCGGCGAAGAGGGCTCTGCGAGGTACGGGCACGGTGACACGGCTCCCTTGCTGTGTCCGGCGGTTGGGGGTGCCAGTGACCATGCACGGGGCGTCCGGAAAAAGTCAACGGATTCGCGAACTAAAGAAATTCGGCGTTCATTAGTCCAGGTCGAAGAGGTGGACCGGAGATGAGATCGAGAACTTGCCACAGTTCGCTAATGCGCTTTAGGGTCTTGACACTCAAGCGCATTAGCGAACTACGCCCGGAAGGGGGTGGAGCGTGCCGCCGACCAGACGGTCCCCCGCACGCCGGCCCACCATGAAGGACATCGCCCGGCGGGCCGGGGTCTCCGAGAGTGCGGTCTCCTTCGCCCTCAACGACCGCCCCGGGGTCTCCGAGGCCACCCGCGCCCGGGTCCGCCGGGTCGCCGAGCAGCTGGGCTGGCGCCCCAGCACGGCCGCCCGCGCGCTGTCCGGCGAGGGCGCGGCCACGCTCGGTTTCGTGCTCGCCCGTCCCGCGCACACCCTGGGCGTCGACTCGTTCTTCCTCCAGCTCGTCTCCGGCATCCAGGAAGTGCTCGCCGAACGCCATCTGGGGCTGCTGTTCCAGGTGGCCGAGGACGTGGCCGACGAGTGCGCGGTCTACCGGCGCTGGTGGGCGGAGCACCGGGTGGACGGCGTCCTGGTGGCCGACCCCCGCGCCGAGGACCCGCGCCCCGGCCTGCTGGACGAACTGGGCCTGCCCGCCGTGGTGATCGGCGGCGCGCCCGACGTGTGCCATCCGGGGCTGTCCACGGTCTGGGCGGACGACGCGGGTGCGATGGCCTCCGTGGTGGACGGGCTGACGGCGCTCGGCCACCGCCGGATCGTGCACATCGCCGGCCTGCCGGACCTGGCGCACACCCAGCGCCGTATCGCCACCCTGCGCGCGCAGGCCGAGCGGCGCGGGCTCACCGGGGTCCGCTCGGTGACCACCGACTACTCCGACACGCAGGGCGCCGCGGTGACCCGCCGGGTACTGGGCGGCTCCCCCGCTCCCACGGCGCTGATCTACGACAACGACGTGATGGCCGTGGCGGGCCTCGCGGCGGCGGCCGAACTCGGCTTCCGCGTCCCGCAGGACGTCTCGGTCGTCTCCTGGGAGGACTCGGCCCTGTGCCGCATGGTCACCCCCCGGCTGTCGGCGCTGTCCCGCGACAGCGCGGAGTTCGGCCGGACGGCGGCCCGGGAGCTGCTGGCACTGCTGGACGGGAACGAGGCCCGCTCCGTGGGGGTGCCGGTGCCACGGCTGACCGGGCGGGGGAGCACGGGGGCGGCGGCGTCCTCACGGGGCCGGGTACCCGAACAGCCGCCGCACTAGGGGAATGTGACGACAGGGCCTGGGTGCGGGTGCTCAGTCGTGCCACTCCACCTTGAACACCCACGCGTACCGGCCCGCCTTCCGGGCCGCCTCCGGTACGTCGATCACCAGGGATCCGCCCGTGACGGTCCAGGTCAGGGGACGGTCGTGACCGAGCATCGTCACCTTGTCCCCGGGCCGCACCGGTACGGGCGCCGCCACGGTCAGCTTCGCGCCGGGCTGTGCCAGGGAGTGGATGTAGAAGGCCTCGTCAGGGCGGACCGTGAAGCGCAGGTCGTCGCCGAGCTGGGCCGTCCGCGACCAGTACGTGGTGTCGTACACCGCCTCCCCGTTGACCTTCAGCCACTCCCCCGTCTCACGCAGCCGCGTCTGCATGATCTCGGGGATCGTGCCGTCCGCGCGCGGGCCGATGTCGAGGAGGAAGTTGCCGTTCTTCGAGACGATGTCGACCAGGCTGTGCACGACCTCCTCGGCGGTCATGTACGCGGAGTCGGGCGTGGCCTGGTTGTAGCCGTAGCTGAAGGGGTCCAGGCCCCGGCTGGCCTCCCACTTGGCGACGACCGTGTTGCCGTAGGTCGTGTACTCGGGGGTCGTGAAGTCGTGGAAGGCGATGCCCGAGCGGTTGTTGACGGTCACGTCGAGGGGGCGGGCGCGGTTCTTGGCGTGGTTGAAGTACTCGGCGAGGACATGCAGGCTGTCGTTGGCGCCGCCGATGTCGCACCAGATGATCTCCGGGTCGTACCCGTGGATCAGCTCCAGCATCTGCGGGGCCTGGTAGTCGCGGACGTAGTCCTTGCCCGAGGTGTATCCGGTGTACGGCACGGGGGCGAGCGTGTACGGGTTGCGCGGGGCGTGGCCCATCCAGGGGTTGTCGGGGTTGAACCACTCCGGCATCGAGAAGTACAGGCCCCGGTGCAGCTCGGGGGCGTAGCGGCGGCTCGCCTCGAAGAGTTCCTTCACCAGGTCCCGTCCGGGGCCCATCCTGACCGCGTTCCGGTCGCAGACCCTCGTGTCCCAGAGCGCGAAGCCCTCGTGGTGCTTGGAGGTCAGCACGTGGTACTGGGCGCCCGCGTCACGGAACAGCTCCACCCAGGCGCGCGGGTCGAACTTCTCCGCGGTGAAGCGGGGGATGAAGTCGTCGTAGCCGAAGTCCTCGCCGTAGGTGTCCCGGTGGTGGGCGTACACCGCGTTCGCCGGGTCCTGCATGTGGTCCCAGTACCACTCGGCGTACTCCTTGCCGACCGGCGACCAGGCGGGCACGGAGTAGACGCCCCAGTGGATGAAGATGCCGAACTTGGCGCCCTGGAACCAGTACGGCGCCTGGTGTGCGGACAAGGAGGCCTCGGTGGGGGCGTAGTTAGCGGTGCCGAGGGTCAGCGCGGCTTCGACCGCGCTCACCCTGGTGCCCCGGCCGGTGACCGTGACCGTGCCGTCCGCGCGGGTGCCCGGCGCGGTGCCCGGGCGGTTGCGGATGCCTATGCGGACGCGGGCCTGTTCGCCGGGGTCGAGGCGGCGGACGCGGGCGGGCTGGACCGTGCGGGCGCCCGGCACGTCGACCGCCACCGAGACGCCGTCGGCGGCCAGGACGGGGACCGTGCCCGCGTTGACGACGGTCGCCTCCACGCTCTGCGCGCCGGACGGTTCGAGCAGCGAGGGCGTGGAGTGCGGGGCGCGCAGGGCCAACGCCCGTCCTTCGGCCGCTGGTTGGAGGGTGAGGGCGAAGAGGTGCAGGCAAGCCCTGCCCGCGGCGGCCGGGTTGGTGACGGGAAGCGTGATGGCGACCGCCTCGCGGCGCGGGTCGAGCCACACCTCCGCGACCCCGATGCCGACGCTGTGCTCGTCCTTGCCGCCGTCCGGCCGGTAGCGGTACGGCGCGGACAGCGGGCCGCCCGCGGAATACCAGTCGGCGCCGCCGAGAGCGGCGGTGGTGGTCGTGCCGTCGGCGTAGTGCACGGTGGCCTGCCCGAAGGCGTCGCCGTAGCTGCCGGCGGTGAGGAAGAACGCCGACAGACAGCGGCCCCTGGGCAGGTCGAGGCGCTGGCCGAGGGCGACGACGTTGTTCTTCGCGCCCGCGGCCGAGGCGGGGAAGAGGAAGGGGACGCCGTCGACCTCGACCCGGCCGGCGGGCAGTTCCTCGCCGGGGAAGGTGTAGCCGGATCCGTCGAAGTCACCGCCGCGCGCGGAGGCGGTGTCGATGCCGTCGTTGTCGTAGAGGGCGTCCAGCGGGACGGGCACGGGGTCGGGTACGGCGGCCCAGGGCCCCTGTCGTCCGGCGGCCCGTGCGGTCGTGGCCGCGGTGAGGGGGAGGGCGGCCGCGGCGGTCACGCCCGCCGCCGCGCCCAGGATGCCTCGTCTGGGATACGTGCTCATGAGCGGCTCCCATACTTTCCGATTCATCGGATGTCTGATGATTGTGTGGGGGCTACTTGACTGTCAACGGGGCTGCAACGAGAGGGATTTGAGCCAGAGATCGGATGACCCGTCCAGGGGTTGTCCTGGTCCTCTCGACGTGCTGCCCACGACCGTGCACAGTTCTCCCTGCACGCCTGACACATACCGACGAGTAGCCGACACGTCTCCGCACTGACCGAGGAGTGTGCCCGTGACCGAGTGGGCCGGCCGGACCGCCGCAGAGATCGCCGCCGCCGTACGCGCGAAGGAGGTCACGCCCCGGGAGGTGGTGGCGGAGCACCTCGCGCTGATCGAGCGGCTCGACGGGCGGATCGGGGCGTTCCGCAAGGTACGGGCAGGGGCGGCGCTCGCCGAGGCCGACGAGCTGGCCGCGCGTGCCGATCTGGCCGAACTGCCGCTTGCGGGCGTGCCGTTGGCCGTGAAGGACAATCTGGCGGTGCGCGGCGAGTCCCATCGCGACGGCTCGGCCGCCACCCCCGACGCCCCGGCCGGCGCCGATCATGTGACGGTCGCCCGGCTGCGCGCGGCCGGTGCCGTGGTCGTGGGGCTGACGAACGTGCCCGAACTGTGCGTGTTCGGCACCACGGAGGGCGTGTACGGCACGACCCGCAATCCGTGGGACCTCTCCCGCACGGCGGGCGGATCCTCCGGGGGCAGCGCGGCCGCGGTGGCCGCCGGGCTGGTGCCGCTCGCGCTCGGCAACGACGGCATGGGCTCGCTGCGCATCCCGGCCGCGAACTGCGGTCTGGTCACGCTGAAGCCGGGCCACGGGGTGGTGCCGGCCGGGATCGGCAACGGCGACTGGTTCGGCATGGCGGAGAACGGCCCGCTGGCCACGACGGTCGAGGACCTGCGGCTGATGCTGGACGTGCTCGCGGACACCCCCGTCCCCCGGGCTCAGGAGCCCGCGTCGCTGCGGGTCGCCGTGGCCCTGCGCAGCCCGCTCGCCGGAATGAGCGTGAGCAGGCCGTATACGACCGCGGTCCGCGAGGCGGCCGGGGTGCTGGCGCGGGGCGGGCACCAGGTGCGGCGGGCCGAGCCGCCGTATCCGCTCTCCCTGGGCGTGACCGCGCTGCGGCACTGGACGGCGGGGACGGCCGTGGACGCCGAGGGCCTGGACCGGGCGCGGCTGGCCCGGCGGACCCGGGTGCACGCGGCGCTGGGCCGGCGGTTCGCCGGTTCGGTGCGCGCCGGCGACGGCCGCGAGCGGCTGCGCGAGCGGATGACGCCCTTCTTCACCGAGCACGACGTCCTGCTCACCCCGGCCCTGGCCCGCCGCTCCCCCGCGGCCGGGCCGTGGCACGAGCGCGGCTGGCTGCGCAACATCCTCGCCAACAGCGCGTACTCGCCGTTCACCCCGCCGTGGAACCTGACCGGCTGGCCCGCGATGTCGGTCCCCCTCGGCACGCTCCCCTCGGGCGCCCCCTGTGCCGTGCAGCTCGTCGGGCGTCCGGGCTCGGAGGACGTCCTGCTGGGGCTGGCGGCGGAGCTGGAGAAGCGGCGCCCCTGGCAGCGCACGGCGCGGCTGTCCGGCGCCTGATCCGCGCCTACTCGAGCGACCGGTACATGATGTGCAGCCCCACCCTGCCGTGCCGGGGGTGGTCAAAGGCCTGCGGGACCGTGCCGAGGATCGTGAAACCGAGGGAGGTCCACAGGCCCACCGCGGGATTCGTCTCGACCACGGCGTTGAAGACCATCGCGCGATAGCCGTGCGCCCCGGCCTCGGCCAGGACGTGTTCGGCGAGGGCGCGGCCGATGCCTTCTCCCGCCCGGTCGGGGTCGACCATGAAGCCCGCGTTGGCCACCCGGGAGGCGGGGCCGCCGTAGTTGGGGGTGAGGTAGGCCGAGCCGACCACGTCCCCCGCCGCGTCCTCGGCGACGTAGACACGCTTGGCCGGGCTCATCCACAGTGCGCGGGCGTCGTCCTCACCCGTGTGCGGGTCCCAGGCGTACGTCTCGGCGGCCGCGACGATCCGGTGCCAGAAAGGCCAGATCCGCGGCCAGTCGCCGGCCGCGGCTTGTCTTATCAGCATGGGCGTGAGTCTGCCAGGTCCTCACCGGCGGCCACGCCCATGCCTGCGGCGCTCGCAGCGGGTCCGCCGGGCCTCAGTCGACGCTGGGCAGGATGTGCGGCTCGGCGAGGTCGTCCTCGTAGCCCGCGAGGCGGATCGGTGCCGAGCGGGCCCACACGTCGAGGCTGCCCAGCTCTCCGGGCCGCCGTCGGCCCCCGCGCTCCGTGCGTTCCTTGGGGCGCTGTTCTCGATTCGTCTTCTCCGGTGTCACCGCGCACTCCTTATGTGTCGGGTCACCCTTGGGGGCCTGCCGGACAGCATGCGCTCCGGTGCTGGACGCCCGCTCGGGTCTGGATGGAAGGCCAGTTCGGACGCGGTGGCGCCGGTACGTACGGACGATGGGTCTGGGTGGGACCCAAGTACTGCTGCCCGTCCTTCCAGGGTAACCAAATGAGCGGAGGCCCGCTCGATAGGGAGTGCAAACAAGCTGTAACTAATGCGCGTCATGCGGCACCCCCAATGCCCTTCAATATGCCGCTATTTGTAACAAAGCGCATCACCAGCCCCCACCGCGGTTCACCCGATTGGTCTACTTGCCACCGCGGCACGGTTCAGGTGCCGTTGGCCGGGCCGCAAGCTCGCCATGATCTGCTGGCGTGCGGGCAACGGCTGTCTCGCGGAAGGACTGACGCATGGAGCTGCGCAGCGTCGAGGAGCTGATGGATCTGCTGTACGCCGGTCGGCACCAGCACGCGTTGCGGACCGCGGCGCTGCTGCGCCGCACCCGCCCCGCCGACAAGGAACTCCAGGTGGCGGGGCTGGTGCACGGGATCGGGCCGGTGCTGGCCCCGGGCGACGAGGCGGGCCGGGCGCGCAGCGCGGCCGAGGCGGTGCGCCCCCTGCTCGGGGAGCGGGTGTTCCGGCTGGTCCGCGGGGACGCGGGCGCCGCCGACGACGACATCCAGCGGCTGCGCCTGGCGGACGAGGAGGGCCGCTCGGCGGGTTTCGACGCGGGCGTCCTGGAGGACTGGCGCACGGTACTGGAACTGGTGGCGGCCCGGCACTCGAGGCTCGGCGCCGTCGACTGACCGTTCCGGCTCACACCCCTGTTGTCTGACGGCCCGTCATGAGACGGTACGGCGATGACGTCGTCGTACGGACTGAGCGGCAGGGCGGCCGTCGTCACCGGCGGGACGCGCGGCATCGGGCGGGCCGTGGCCGAAGCGCTCGCGGCGGCCGGGGCACTGGTCTGCGTGAGCGCGCGCGACGCGGCCGAGGTGCGGCACACCGCCGCCGAGCTGGGCGGGATCGGGCTGGCCGGGGACGTGGCCGGGCCGGGGCACCCGGAGGCGCTGACGGAGCTGGCGCTGCGCGAGTTCGGGCGGCTGGACATCGTGGTCAACAACGCGGCGACGAACCGGCCGTACGGACCGCTGATGGACACCGACCCGGACGCGTGGCGCGAGGCGTTCGCCGTCAACGTCGAGGCACCGCTGCGCCTGGTGCGGTGCGCGTGGCGGGGCTGGATGCGCGAGCGGGGCGGGGCCGTCGTCAACGTGTGCACCGAGGGCGCCACGCATCCGGGCCCGCACGTGGGCGCGTACGGCACCACCAAGGCGGCGCTGCTCCATCTCACGGGGCAGCTCGCGGGCGAACTCGCGCCCCGGGTGCGGGTGAACTCCGTCTCCCCCGGGCTGGTGCGCACCGAGCTGGCCCGGTTCGTGTGGGAGCCGGACGAGGCGGAGGTGGCCGCGGGGCTGCCGCTCGGGCGGATCGGGGAGCCGCAGGACGTGGCGCGGGCCGTGGTGTGGCTGGTGTCCGACGCGGCCGGGTGGATCACGGGCGCGGATCTGCTCGTGGACGGCGGGACGCGCGTGCGCGCCGCGTCCACGGCAGGGCCGTACGCCGTGCACCGGCGACTGCGCGGGGGGCCCGGGACCTAGGTGTGCTGTCCGGACAGGTTGGTGACGGACCCGGCCCCCTGTGGTTCCGGCGTCACCACTTGCCGGGCGCGTAGTCCTTCATGAAGACGCCGTACAGGTCCTCGCCCGCCTCGCCGCGCACGATCGGGTCGTAGACGCGGGCGGCGCCGTCGACCAGGTCGAGCGGGGCATGGAAGCCGGCCTCGGCGAGGCGCAGCTTGTCGTAGTGCGGCCGCTCGTCGGTGATCCAGCCGGTGTCGACGGAGGTCATGAGGATGCCGTCGGTGTCGAACATCTCCTGGGCGCTGGTGCGCGTGACCATGTTCATGGCCGCCTTCGCGGCGTTGGTGTTCGGGTGCCCCGCGCCCTTGTAGCCGCGGCCGAAGACGCCTTCCATCGCCGAGACGTTGACGACGTAGGCACGCTTGCTGGCCGCCTTCCTCGCGGCATCGGCCATGGCCGGGCGCAGGGCGCTGATCAGGATGAACGGCGACGTGTAGTTGCACAGCTGGGTCTCGAGCAGTTCGACCGGCGAGATCTGGTCGATGGTCTGCACCCAGGTGTTGGTGTCCACGACGTCCGGCACGAGGCCGCCGGCGTCGATGGCGGTGCCCTCGAGGTGCCGGGCGACGCTGGCGTTGCCCGCGACGAGGGCGAGGTCGGCGACCTTCTGCGCCTCCAGGCCGCTGGTGCCGGCGGGCAGCGCGGCGATGCCGTCGACGGCGCCCGAGTTGAAGGCGCCGATGACGCAGTGGGCCGGCAGCTCACCGGCGGGCAGCGGGGCGCTCTCGCCGTCGACGAGGGCCGCGTAGGCGGTGGGCAGCCGGCGTACGGTCTGCGTGGCGTTGTTGATCAGGATGTCGAGCGGGCCGGCCGCGGCGACCTGCTCGGCCAGGGCGACGGCCTGCGCGGGGTCGCGCAGGTCGATGCCGACGACCTCGAGGCGGTGGAGCCAGTCCGCCGAGTCCTCCATCGCCTTGAACCGGCGGATGGCGTCCTTCGGGAAGCGCGTGGTGATGGTGGTGTGGGCGCCGTCGCGCAGCAGGCGGAGCGCGATGTACATGCCGATCTTGGCCCGGCCGCCGGTGAGCAGGGCGCGCTTGCCGGTGAGGTCGGCACGGACGTCGCGCTTGGCCCGGTTCGTGCGGGCGCAGTCCGGGCAGAGCTGGTGGTAGAAGTAGTCGACCTCGACGTAGCGGCCCTTGCAGGTGTAGCAGGAGCGCGGGCGCTGGAGTATGCCCGCGATCTTGCCCTCCTCGATCCTGGAGGAGGGCAGCAGGCCCTCGGTCTCGTCGTCGATGCGCTCGGCGGAGCCGGTCGCGGTGGCCTCGGTGACGGCCTTGTCGTGCGCGGTCTTGGCCGCCCGGCGCTCCTGGCGGCGGCGCTGCTTGACCGTGCGGTAGATGTGCGAGGTGGCCCGGCGCACCTTGATCGCGTCGGGGTGGTCGACCTCGATGCCGTCCAGTTCCTCGAGCACGCTCAGGCAGACGGCCAGCCGCTCGGGGTCGATACCCGGCCCGTAGACCACCTCGTCCGTGGCCATGGAGACCATGGAACCGTCCTCTGTCACCGTCATCGCGCTGCCGCTTCCCTGATCACCCGCGCGGCGCGCCGACTCGCGCCCGCTTTCGAACGGGGAATTTTACGGAGCGGACGGGCTGCCCGCCAAACCCGCCGCAACCAGTGCCCGAGGCCGTGCGGTCGGTGACGCCGGGACGCGGCGCCGGACCCTGCCGCACCGGCCGCCGTCCGGCACACGACCCCGGCCCGAGCCCGGGGCCCGCCCCTCGGGCCGTCCCGGCGGCGCCGCCCGCGCCGAAGGTGCGGGCGGCCCGCGCGGGGCCACCCGCGACCGACGGCGAAAGCGGTGCGGGTGGCCGGGCGGGGACCCCTCAGAGCGCGCAGGCCGACAGCAGTGCTTCGATCTCGGCCGACACCGCGTGGGCGAACCGGTCCAGGTCCGGGACGGCCTGCGCGTCGGCGACCAGGCCGTAGTGCACGCGGCCGCGGTACGTCGAGATCGCCACCGCCAGGGACTGACCGGGGGCGAGCGGGGCCAGTGGATAGACCTCGGTCAGTTCGTGGCCGCCGAGCCTGAGGCCCAGTCCCGGCAGCGGCACGCTGGTGACCAGGATGTCGAACCACAGCCGCGCGGCCTGACCGACCAGGGGGCCGCCGAGCCGGTGGCCGAGGGCCGGGACATGGTCGGCGAGCAGGGCCACGGCGCCCGCGCCCCGGTTCGGCCCCGCGTCCTTGTTGCGGATCATCGCGGTGCGCACGGTGTCGAGGCGGCCGAGCGGGTCGGGCTCGCTCACGGGGAGCGGTATCAGGTAGCCGGAGAGCCGGTTGCCCTGTGGATGGGCGGCGCGCGGACGGCGCCGTGAGACGGGGATGAGGGCGCGAGGCGCCACACCCTTGGTCGACTCGCCGCGCTCCTCCAGCCAGCGGCGCAGCGCACCGGCCACCACGGCGATGAGGACGTCGTTGACCGTGCCGCCCACGGTCTTGCGCACACGGTGCACGTCGTCGATGTCGACGACCACGCCGGCGGTGCGGCGGGTGCCGCTCGGGGCCGAGGCCAGCGCGGAGGAGGGCCGCATGCCGAGCGTGGAGCGGGCGAGGGAGGCGCCGATGTCCAGGGCCCGGCCCGCGTCGGACAGGGCGCCCCGGACCAGCCCGGGCAGCAGACCCGGCAGCCGCCGTACGTCGGGCAGCAGAGCGCGAGGCGGTTCGATGGCGCGCGGCGCCCGCTCGGGCAGGTCCATCGGGTCCAGGACCCCGGCGGCGAGCTTCAGCGCGCGCAGCCCGTCGGCGAGGGCGTGGTGGAACTTGAACAGCACCGCGAAGGACATCCCGTCCTCGCCGGGCAGCACATGTGCCTCCCACGGCGGCCTGCCCCGTTCCAGCGGACGTTCCATCAGCCGGCCGGCGTCCGCGTGGAAGTCGGCGGTCGGGGCGTGCAGGCGTACGTGGTTCAGCGGGTCGAAGTCCGGATCGGTCTCGCGGACGGCGGCGCCGAAGGCGAGCGGTTGCCACACGTCGCGGATGCGCAGGCGGAGTCCGGGTACGGCGGCGGCGCGGGCGGCGAGCAGGTCGGCCGCGTGGGCGCCGGCGGTGGGCGAGTGGGCGCCGAAGACGCCCAGCGCGCCGAGGTGCATCGGATGCCGGTCGGACTCGATGTTCCAGAACGCCAGGTCGAGGGGAGCGAGCAGATCGGAAGTCAAGGGCTTGCCTCACGCATCGACGACGGGTGGATGTGCAGTCACTCGCAGTCAATCTCCGACACCCGATTACGGTCAAGTACGATCGTGCTACGCACAGTTAACGGCAGATTAAGTCCCGCCCCTCACTCAGGGGCGGGACCATGGAATACGCGGGATCACCTCAGCACGGGCTGCGCCGCCTCGGGTGACGTACCCCACTCAGACGGGCGCGAGCCGACCGTGAACGCCAGTGAGCGCATCGAGCGCAGCGCGCCGTTCGTCACGTAGGTCCGCCCGAGTGCGTGGCCGTCGGTGCGCACGGACTGGATGTAGCGGTCGGCGGCCGAGGTGCCGGGCGCGGCGATGGTCAGCCCGCCGCTCGGCCAGTAGCGGCGGTCCAGGGTGAGGTCGACCCGGTCGAAGACGGGGGTGGACAGGCCCCAGGTGCCGTAGCCGGGCTGGATCGGGAACAGGCCGATGGACGACAGCACGTTCCAGGCGGACATCGTGCCCAGGTCGTCGTTGCCGGTCATGCCGGTGGGCCCGTCGGTGAACAGGGTCAGGGCGGCGTGGACCACGTCGGTGGTCTTCCAGGGCTGGCCGGTGGCCAGGTACGTGTAGGGCGCGATGAGGTCGGGCTCGTTCATCGGGTTGTACTTGTCGGCGTTGTAGTAGGCGTACGCGTCGCCGTGCACCCACGCCTCGCGGGCGGCCTTCGCGGGGTCGTCGAGCAGCCGGTCGTAGGCGAAGAAGGAGTCCAGCCGGTCGTTGGCCGCGCGCTCGCCGCCGATGAGCTTCACCATGCCGGGCACGTCCTGCGGGACGAGCCACTGGTACTGCCAGGCGGTGCCCTCGTGGAAGCCGGTGCCGCGGGCCGGGTCGGCCGAGCCGGTGAAGGCACCGGAGGCGTCGCGGGCCCGGAAGAAACCGGTCGCGGGGTCGAAGATGTTCCGGTAGCTCTGCGCCCGGGCCGCGTAGCGGGCGGCGTCCGCGTCATGGCCGAGACCGCGGGCCATCTGGGCCAGCATGGCGTCGGCCAGCGCGTACTCCAGGGTGACGGAGGCGCCGTGGTGGTAGTCGGAATCGCCCATCTTGGCGAGCGGGCGCTTCTCGACGTAGGGGGCGAAGCCGTGCGCGAGGTACTCGGCGTTGGCCTCCCGGCCGATGCCCGGGTTCGCGGCGGGCGGGACGCCGTCGGCGTTCTTCTTCAGCGCGCGGTAGGCCCGCTCCTCGAAGCCCTTCAGCAGGCCCGACTGGTAGGCCGTGGTCAGGAACGGGGTGACCGGGTCGCCGCTCATGACGTTCGTCTCGACCGGGCCGTAGCCCCACTTGGGCAGCCAGCCGCCGTCCTCGTCGATCGCGACCACGGAGCGGGCCATGTCCCGCGCCTCGCGTGGCGCGAGCAGGGCGAGGAGCTGGGCCTGGGTGCGGTAGGTGTCCCACAGCGACCAGTTCTGGTAGTACGTGTAGCCGTCGGCGTGGTGGGTACGGCGGTCCCAGCCGAAGTAGCGGCCGTCGGTGTCGCCGCCGATGTTCGGCGCGAGGAACGACCGGTACAGCGAGGAGTAGAAGGTCCGGCGCAGCGTGCGCGTGCCGCCTCGCACATGGACGCCGGCGAGCCGCTTCTCCCACTCCTCCCGGGCCCGCTCGCGCACGGTGTCGAAGGACCGGCCGCCCTCGGCGGCGAGGTTCCCGGCCGCGCCGCGCGCGTCGACGTACGACAGGGCGGTGGTCGCCTCGACGGTGCGGTCCTTGCTCGTGTCGAAGCGCACGTAGGCGCCGCCGTGGCCGCGGCGGGAGCCCGGGCTGACGCTCTGGCCGTCCCAGGTGCCGTACGCGGTGAAGGGGCGGCTGAACCGGGTGATGGTGTAGACGGTGTAGGGGCCGGTGTCCCGGCAGAAGCCGTGGCCGGTGATCTCGCTGCGCACGGTGTGGTCGTCGAGGATCTCGACGCCGGTGGAGACCGCCTTGTGCAGCGACTGGGCGGCGTTCAGCAGGACGTTGGCCTTCCGGGTGGCGGGGAAGGTGTAGCGCTGCACGCCGGTGCGCTCGGTCGCGGTCAGCTCGGCACGGATGCCGGAGGACAGGCCGACGCGGTAGTAGCCGGGGCTCGCCGTCTCGTCCTGGTGCGAGAAGCCGGCGGCGTACTTGGTGTAGTCCGTCTGTGTCACGTCGCCCGTGGTCGGCAGCACGGGCAGGTCACCGCCGATCTGGCAGCCGACACCCGAGAGATGGACGAGGGAGAAGCCGCGGATGCGGTTCTGCGTGTAGTCGTAGCCGGTCATGTGCCCGGTGTCCGGGGAAAGCTGCACCATGCCGAAGGGCACGGCCGCGCCGGGGAAGGTGTTGCCCTCGTTCTGGCTCCCGATGAAGGGGTTGACCAGGTCGGTGAGGTGGCCGTCGGTCCGCTCGGCGGCCCGTGCGGCGGGGGTGGCGATCAGCGTGGACGCTGCCATCACCCCGGCCAGGCACAGCCGTGTGCGCCGGGTCCCTCTCATGTCGGATGACCTCCGCAGGTTCGACATCGTTCCCTGCATCCTGAGGGGCGAACGACGCAAACCCGGGCATTCCAAGGGTGTTGGGCATGCCGCGTCGCGCGAAGGTGAACGCGGGCGAGCGGTGACGGGCCCTCAGAGCGGGAGTCCGAAGCCCTCGTCGCTGCGGGCGAAGCCCAGCGCGGTGCAGAAGCGGTGCGCGTCCTTGCGGCTCTTGTCGCCGGTGAGCTGGACGAGCCCGCAGCCGCGGGTGCGGGCCGGGTCCCGTTCGATCGCCGCGAACGCACGCTCGTGGTCTTCGGTCACCTCGACCGCCGCCGCCCCCGCTCCTCGTCGGCGAGCAGGGCGAGGACGGCGGGCAGCTCGGCGCAGGTGGCGGGCCTGAACTCACAGGCGGAAGGGGCGCGGCGGAACCTCAGCCTCAGGCGCTCGAACGACCGCTCGCCCGAGGTGAGTTCCCCGGGCGGGCCTCAGGTCACCCGCTGCCCCTTGCCCAGGGCGATCACCCCGCCCGCGGACACCGTGTACAGGTCCGCGTCCCGTTCCGGGTTGACGCCGATCGTCGCGCCGGGCGGGACGTCCACGTTCTTGTCCAGGACGGCACCGCGCACCACCGCGCCACGGCCGATGCGCACGTTGTCGTGCAGCACCGAGCCCTGGACCACCGCCCCGGGGTCGACCCGTACGCCCGGGGACAGCACGGAGCGGGTGACCTGACCGCGGATCAGGCACCCCGCGCTGATGATGGACTCGCTCGCGATGCCGCCCGCACTGAACCGGGCGGGGGAGAGCTGGCCCGAGTGGGTGTAGACGGGCCACTGCCGGTTGTACAGGTTGAAGGCGGGGCGTTCGGCGATGAGGTCCATGTGCGACTCGTAGTAGGCGTCCAGGGTGCCCACGTCCCGCCAGTAGCCCTGGTCGCGGGTGGTCTCGCCGGGCACGTGGTTGTCGCGGAAGTCGTACAGCTGGGCCTCGCCGCGCGCGGTGAGCTGGGGCAGGATCGAGCCGCCCATGTCGTGCACGGACTGCTCGTCCTCGGCGTCCCGCTGCAGCGCCTCGACGAGGGCCTTGGTGGTGAAGACGTAGTTGCCCATCGAGGCGAAGACGGTCTCCGGGTCGTCCGGCAGCCCCGGCGGATCGGCGGGCTTCTCCAGGAACCGCCGGATCGTCCGGCCGTCCGAGCCCGGTGTGATCACCCCGAAGGCCGAGGACTCCGCGCGCGGCACCCGGATGCCGGCCACCGTCACCCCGGCGCCGCCCTCGATGTGCTGCGCGACCATCTGCCTCGGGTCCATCCGGTAGACGTGGTCGGCGCCGAACACCGCGACGTACTCGGGCCGTTCGTCGTGGACGAGGTTCAGGGACTGCAGGATCGCGTCGGCGCTGCCCAGGTACCAGCGCGGGCCGAGGCGCTGCTGGGCCGGGACCGGGGTGACGTAGTTGCCGAGCAGGCTGGACATCCGCCAGGTCGTGGTGATGTGCCGGTCCAGCGAGTGCGACTTGTACTGGGTCAGCACGCAGATGCGCAGCACGTCGGCGTTGACGAGGTTGGACAGGACGAAATCGACGAGCCGGTAGGTGCCGCCGAAGATGACGGCCGGTTTGGCACGGTCGGCGGTCAGCGGCATCAGGCGCTTGCCTTCCCCGCCCGCCAGTACGATCCCGAGTACGCAAGGCCCTCCACGACGCATGGCCGCTCCCCTCACCCTGGTTGACCCATGGCTGCCCCGAGCCCGGCCGGACTAAGCCCGCTTGAGGATCTCCTCGTACAGCAGCGCGGTGCGCCGGGCCACCGCGTCCCAGCCGAACTCGCCCACGGCGCGCGCCCGTCCGGCCTCCCCCATCCGGCGGGCGGCCGCCGGATCACCGAGAACCTCGTCCAGCGCCCGGGCGAGGCCCGGCTCGAAGTCCTCGCCCGGGTCCACCAGCAGGCCCGTCCTGCCGTCGTCCACCACTTCGGGGATCCCGCCGACCCGGGAGGCCACGACCGGCGTACCGCACGCCATCGCCTCCAGGTTGACGATGCCGAGCGGCTCGTACACCGACGGGCAGACGAACACGGCGGCGTGGGTGAGGAGTTGGATCACCTCCGCGCGCGGCAGCATCTGCGGGATCCAGAACACGCCCTCGCGGGCCCGGCTCACCTCCTCGAACAGCTCCCGGAACTCACGGTCGATCTCCGCGGTGTCGGGGGCGCCGGCGCACAGCACGACCTGGGCGGCCGGGTCGATGTCCCGGACCGCGCGCAGCAGATGGGGCACGCCCTTCTGGCGGGTGATGCGGCCGACGAACAGGGCGTACGGGCGGGCGGGGTCGATGCCGTGCCGTGCGAGGGCGCCGGTGCCGTGGTCCGGCCGGTACAGGCGGGTGTCGATGCCGTTGTGCACGACGTGGACGTTCGACGGCTCCAGCGACGGGTAGCAGGCGAGGATGTCCTCGCGCATGGCGCCCGAGACGGCGATGACGGCGTCGGCGGCCTCGAGGGCGGTGCGCTCGGCCCAGCCCGACAGCGCGTACCCGCCGCCCAGTTGCTCCGCCTTCCACGGACGCAGCGGCTCCAGGGAGTGGGCCGTGGCCACGTGCGGAATGCCGTACAGCAGCTTGGCGAGGTGGCCGGCGAGGCCCGCGTACCAGGTGTGGGAGTGGACCAGCTCGCGGCCCTCGAGGGCGGCGGCCATCGACAGGTCCACGGAGAAGGTGCGCAGCGCGTCGTTGGAGCCGTCGAGCGCGGACCAGGGCCGGTGGCGTACGACACCCACCCCGCGGCCCTCGCCCCAGCAGTGCACCTCCAAGTCCACCAGGGCGGCCAACTCCCGTGCCAGGAACTCCACATGGACTCCGGCGCCGCCGTACACGTCCGGGGGGTACTCCCGGGTCAGCAGTCCCACTCGCACCCGACAACCCCCTGGTCTCGTCGGCAGGTCCCTTTCATGGTCGCCCGGATGCGGCCTGTGGGGAAGAGTGCGGCGGCCGGGTGAAGCAGCAGTCGCCGCAGAGCCCGCCACCGGGCACCCGGTAGTACAGACAGCAGCTGCGGCGGCGGAACGCGGCACCGGTGCGGGTTCCGGTGGAGCGCAGGAGGGGGTGGGCGAAGAGTTCGTCCGTCAGGCTGCGGGCCCGTTCGGCGACGTCGCCGCGGCCGTGCGCCCGGGCCCAGCGGTCCAGTTCCCGGGCCGCCCCGGCGAGCGCGGAGCCCGCATTGCCCCACAGCAGTCCGGCCGCGACGCCGTAACGGGCCCTCAGGCCTTCCCCCAGGGGGGCCAGATGCCCGTACAGCACGCCCGAGACCAGGTCGGGGTGCCCGGGCAGCGGGCGCACTTCGGTCAGGAGCAGGTCGCCTGGGGCCGATGCCCGCACGTCCCAGCGCAGCAGGCGGGGATCGAGGTCGGGCAGCCTGCCGTACAGAGCGGCGCAGCCGAGCGAGACGGACCACAGCCGGGCGGCCAGTGCCTGCTGCGCGATGGAGGCGGCGACCCGCGGCTCAGGGGCGCGCAGCCGCTCCGCGACCAGGGCGACACGCGAGGCCAGCGCGTCGCCGTGAGCGTCCGCCGCCGCCGTCGCGTAGCTCTGCGCGAGCGTCGGCAGCGCCGCGGGCACCGGACCCGCCGCAGCCATGGCGGTGCGCAGGACGAAGAAGCCGCCGAGCGGGCGGAGGGCGGAGAGCGCGGCATCCGGATCGAGGTCCACGACAGGCAGTAGTACCAGGCGCACCCGCCGCAAGGATGATCAGGTCACCGCCGTACTCCATCGGCAGTAGGACGCATTGCGTGCTCAGGGACGACGACGGGAAGTGCACGGACGGGCAGAGTGTTGGACATGGATGCCGTCCGTACGCCGCACCGGGCACAGAACCCCCGTCTCACGCAGGGGAGACGCCGATGAGCGCTCTCGCGCTGTCCGTGCTGTTGTCGGTCGTGTCCGCCCTCGCCTACGCGGGCGGCGCGATCGTGCAGGAGCAGGTCGCGGTGTCCTCTCCCGACAGCACGTACATGCCGCTGCGCCGCCCGAGTTGGTGGGGGGCGCTGGCGCTCAACGGTCTCGGCGGCGTGCTGCACGTGGTCGCGCTGGCCTACGGCCCGCTCAGCCTCGTCCAGCCGCTCGGCGCGCTGACCATCGTCTTCGCGCTGCCCATGGCGGCGCTGTTCGTCGGCCGCCGGGCCGGGGCGACCGCCTGGCGCGGTGCCGTCATGGCCACGGTGGGCCTCGCCGGCCTGCTGTCGGTGGTCGGTTCCTCCGACTCGCACTCCCTCGACACGGCCCAGCGGGTGGCGGTCGCGCTGGTCACCGGCGGCGCGGTGGCGGCGCTCACGGTCGCGGGGCTGGCCGCGCACCGCCATCCGGCGGTGCGCAGCGTGCTGATCGCCACCGCCTCCGGCATCGCCTTCGGCATGTCGTCGGTGTTCACCAAGACCGTCGCCGAGGACTGGACCCACGGCGTCGACTGGGGCGATGTGCCCTCGCTCGCCGTGATCGGCCTGTTCGCGGCCGCGGGTGTCGTGCTGTCCCAGGCCTCCTACCGCGGCGGCGGCCTCGCCGCCCCGCTGGCCACGCTCACCGTGGTCAATCCGGTGCTGGCGGCCGCCGTCGGCATCCTGATGTTCGGCGAGACGTTCCGCTACGGCGACCTGGGCACCCTGCTCGCCGTGACCTGCGGGGTGGTGGCGGCGGGCGGTCTGGTCATGCTGACCACGGAGCGGATCGAGCGCACGGGGACGTCCGCCGCGACGGAGCCCGCCGCGCCCGCCGCGGACCCGGCCGCCACCGTGCCGGAAGCGCTCTCCGGCCTGCCGCAGCAGCGCGTCGCGGCCCCGGCCGAGGCCGAGCGGCCCGCGACCGTCCAGGACGGCGGCGGGCTCGGCCAACCGGCCCTGCGCGACCTGTTGTCACCGCCGCCGGGCGACGGCCTCGAGCGGGCTCCGGGCGGCGGCCCGGGGCCCGCCACGGGTGGCGGCGGGCCCGAGGCCGAGGGCGGCGAACCGGCCGCCCTCCGGGTGCGCGCCGTGCCGTACACGGCGATCTTCGCGAGCGCCCTGCTGCCCCTGCCCGTCCTGGACAGCGGCCGTACGCGCGTCAGATCCTGACGCCGCCGGCCCGCAGATAGGCGAGCGGGTCGATGTCCGTACCGAAGCCGGGTCCGGTCCGCACCTCGAAGTGCAGGTGCGGGCCGGTGACGTTTCCGGTGGCCCCGGAACGGCCGATGCGCCGGCCGGCGTCGACGCTCTGCCCGATCCGTACGGAGATGGCCGACAGGTGGGCGTACTGGGTGTAGCGGCCGTCGGCGTGGCGGAGCACCACCTGGTAGCCGTAGGCGCCGCCCCAGCCCGCGGCCACCACCTGCCCGGCCTCGGCGGCCTGCACGGAGGTACCGGTCGGCACGAGGAAGTCGACGCCGGTGTGGTAACCCTTCGACCAGTGCGAGCCGGCCACGTGGTAGCCGGTGCCTATGGGTGCGTCGACGGGAGCGACGAGCGTGCGGCCGGTGCTGCCGGTCCGGTGCGGTGCGGTCTTGTGCCCGGACTTGTGTCCGGTCTTGTGTTCGTTCTTGTGCGCGGCTTTGTGCTCCGAAGGAGCCTCCCGCGTCGGGGACTTGGTGCCGGGGGCCGCCATGCCGTGCAGGCTGAGCCGCTGGCCCGGCAGGATCAGGTCGGGGTCGGCGCCGATCGTGCGGCGGTTGCCGGCGTAGAGCCCGCGCCAGCCGCCGCGGACATGGTGCTCGTCGGCGATACCGGAGAGGGTGTCGCCGTGCACCACCGTGTACATCTCGGCCCGGCCGGCCCGGGACTGCGGGGTGGTCTGCGGCCGTACGTCCGCTGCGGAGGTCTTCTCCCCGGCCGGTACGGGCCGGGTCGCGGCGCCGTCCGTGTGCACACCGGGGCCGCTGTCGCCGCGGGTCAGTCCCGCCCGCACCGAGCAGACCGGCCAGGCACCGGGCCCCTGCCCGTCGAGGACCTGCTCGGCAACGGCGATCTGCTGGTCTGGGGTCGCGAGGTCGGCGCGCGGCGCGTACCGGGTGCCGCCGTAGGCCTCCCAGGTGGACCGGGTGAACTGCAGCCCGCCGAAATAGCCGTTGCCCGTGTTGATGCTCCAGTCGCCGCTGGACTCGCAGGCGGCGACCTTGTTCCAGGTGGAGGCGTCAGCCGCGTCGGCCGTGCCGGCGGCGACCAGCGGGATCGCGAGTCCGGCGCCGCCCGCCGTGACCGTGAGTGAGGCGCGGTTGATCCTGTTCGGCTGGTACCGGCGATGCCGGCCGCGTACGGCCATGTCCGATGTCCCCTCGGCATGCGTCAGGAGGGGCAAAACTAAGCGCCCCGAACAGGCCATGACAAGACGGAAATCCGGCCTCTCGCATCACCCAACTGGCTGGGACCGGCCGCTTCTTGACGTGATCCACACAGGACTGAGGCATCCGGTGCCGTCGACGCGTACTCAAGCCTGGCGGGTCTGATGTGCGCTCGCCACGGTGGCACGTCAGGATGGGCGAGGACCCGTACTGACGGAGCCGTAGTCACGAGGCAACCAGGGAGCAGGCGGCATGAGCACTTCAGCGCAGATCGGTGTCACGGGCCTCGCGGTCATGGGGCGCAACCTCGCCCGGAACTTCGCCCGCAACGGCTACACGGTCGCCGTGCACAACCGTACGGTGTCGCGGACGAAGGCGCTGGTGGAGGAATTCGGCACCGAGGGGGACTTCATCCCGGCCGAGACCGCCGAGGAGTTCGTGGCGGCGCTCGAGCGCCCGCGCCGACTGGTGATCATGGTCAAGGCCGGTGCGCCGACGGACGCGGTGATCGAGGAGTTCGCGCCGCTGCTGGAGCCCGGCGACATGATCATCGACGGCGGCAACGCCCACTTCGCGGACACCCGGCGCCGCGAGAAGGCCATGCGCGAGCAGGGCATCCACTTCGTCGGCATGGGCGTGTCCGGCGGCGAGGAGGGCGCGCTGCACGGGCCGAGCATCATGCCGGGCGGCCCGAAGGAGTCGTACGACTCGCTGGGCCCGATGCTGGAGAAGATCTCCGCGAAGGCGAAGGACGGCGCGCCCTGCGTGACGCATGTGGGCCCCGACGGCGCCGGGCACTTCGTGAAGATGGTCCACAACGGCATCGAGTACGCCGATATGCAGCTGATCGGCGAGGCCTACCAGCTGCTGCGCGACGTCGCCGGGTACTCCCCCGCCGAGATCGCCGGCATCTTCCGCACCTGGAACCAGGGCCGGCTGGACTCGTACCTGATCGAGATCACGGCCGAGGTGCTGTCCCACGTGGACGCGGCCACCGGCAAGCCGTTCGTGGACGTCGTGGTCGACCAGGCCGAGCAGAAGGGCACCGGCCGCTGGACGGTGCAGATCGCCCTCGACCTGGGCGTTCCGGTGTCCGGCATCGCCGAGGCGGTCTTCGCGCGCTCGCTGTCCGGGCACGCGAAGCTGCGTGCGGCCTCGCAGGGACTCGCGGGCCCGAAGGCGACGCCGCTCGGCAAGGCGGAGGCGCAGGCCTTCGCCGACCGGGTGGAGCAGGCGCTGTACGCGTCCAAGATCGTGTCGTACACGCAGGGCTTCCACGAGATCTCCGCGGGCAGCGAGGAGTACGGCTGGGACATCGACCTCGGTGCGGTGGCCTCGATCTGGCGCGGCGGCTGCATCATCCGGGCGGCCTTCCTGGACCGCATCCGCGCCGCGTACGACGCCCGCGCCGATCTGCCGAGCCTGCTGTCGGACGAGACGTTCGCGCGGGAGATCGCGGGCGCACAGGACGACTGGCGCGAGGTGGTGATCGCGGCGGTGCGGCAGGGTGTGCCGACGCCGGGGTTCTCGGCGGCGCTGGCGTACTACGACGCGCTGCGGGCAAAGCGCCTTCCGGCGGCTCTGACGCAGGGGCAGCGGGACTTCTTCGGGGCGCACACGTATCGGCGGGTGGACCAGGACGGGGCGTTCCACACCCTGTGGGGCGGTGACCGCTCGGAGGTCCCCGCGTAGTCGGCGCCCCTGAAAATCCTGAGAATCCGGCGCTCAGCGCCGGATTCTTCATGTCAGCGGCGGACCGGGCTCGGGGTTCGGTGCCGGCTCGGGGCCAGGGGGGATCGGGGACGGTGACGGTTCCGGTGGGACCGGGGCCGGAGGTGGCGGGGGTGGTGGGGGCTGGGGCCCCGGCTCGGGCGGGGTGGGGCCGGGCGGGGGCTGCGGGGGTGGGACCGGGGTCGGGTAAGGGTCCGGTGTCGTCATGGGATCCTCCGGGCAGCGCGGGACGTCGTCGGCTCAATGGACTCATCCCACGCCTGCCCGGTGCCACCCCCCTCACTCACCCGACAGGGCGAGCGGTGTGCTCAGAAGCGGCCGGGGTGGTCCCGCAGCCACTGCTTCGCGGCCGACAGCAGCTCCGGGCCGGCCGGCGGGGCGGCCTCGGGGTGGCGTTCGGCCCACTTGACGACGTACGGGCACAGCGGGGCCACCGGGACGCCCTCGCGCTCGGCGAGGGCGTACAGCTCGCGGGCGAGGGAGCCGGCGATACCCTTGCCCTCATGGGCGGGCTCGACGACGGTGTGGACCGGGACCAGGGCGCGCTCGGGCGCCTCCAGTACGAAGTACTCGATACGGCCGACGACTTCGCCCTCGCCGACGGCCTCCAGGCGGCCCGCCGCCCGGTCGTCGCGGATCTCGATCTCGCTCATGGGCTCACACGCTCCTGGTCTGGTCCTTGCCCGGGGGCCGGTCCGGTCAGGCCGGGCGGGCCTGCGGGCTGCGCTGCTGGTCCGTGCCGGGCACCGGCTCGGACGGGTCGGCGCCGAGGGACACGATCCGGTTGCCGGCGTCGACGTGCACGACCCGCGGCTGCAGCTCCCGCGCCTCGGCGTCGGTGACCTGAGCGTAACTGATGATGATCACGAGGTCCCCGGGGTGCACGAGATGGGCGGCCGCGCCGTTGATCCCGACGACCCCGGACCCGCGCTCGCCCTCGATGACGTACGTCTCGAGGCGGGCACCGTTGGTGATGTCGACGATGTGCACAAGCTCGCCGGGCAGCAGGTCGGCGGCGTCGAGGAGGTCGGCGTCGATGGTCACCGATCCCACGTAGTGCAGGTCGGCCTGGGTGACGGTGGCCCGGTGGATCTTGGACTTGAACAGAGTGCGCAGCACTTTGGACTCCTAGAAGACGGCTCCCTGCCTGCTTTGTGCAGGTCAAGGGCAGTTTTCACTCTACACTGGCACGCGTCGGACTCGAAGATCGTGAACAACATCGGTCCACTGTGAGAAGAAGGCTCCCTGCCTGCGCTTCCGTGCGAGCCAGGCTGTTGTGACGCCGCCGATCAGACGTCTGCCAGGAAGACCCTCTGGGGATTGATGCTGATCAGACGCCGACTTACTTGACGGTACGTCAGTTATGAGAAGTCGGGGGCGCGGGGTGACGGTCAGGACGCCGATGACCGCCGTGACCACGCCGATCGCAGGCACGAGCAGGGGAAACACCAGGCCGGACGGGCCGAAAGCCGCCTTGCCGAGGATGAGCGACGCCACCAGCGTGACGGCGTGGGACTCAAATCCTCAGATGGTCTCGTAGAGTCACGCGGCGAGGCAGGCGAAGAGTTCGGCCTGGAGCGCTTCACCGACTACATCATCCGGTCGACCGCAGCGGGGCAGAAGCGACCCAGAAGTGCTGCGCCTGCTCATTCATGCCATCCTCGAGCATCGACACAACAAAGTCGGCGACGACGCCACGATTTTGATGTTCGAGTGCCAGCCCCCTGATCCGTGACCGCAAGAGCCGGAGGATGCAGCCGTGGCGTCGGCACTGCTAGGACGCAGACGCGATGCTGCCGAAGGCTTGGGTTCTGTGGTGGCCGGCCGCAGATACACCGTCTCGTAGCCGGCCGCCATGACGTCCGGCGGGAACTGATCCACGACGCTCTTGCGGCGTTGCGCCGGGTTGAGATCCCCCACGACCTCCAGTGCCTCCGGCAGTTCGTCGGGCGCCTGGCGGATCAGGCCGGTCACTCCTTCGTTCAGCCGGGGTATGGCGGTGTCCGAAGATGGCGGACATGACCTGGTCCAGGTTGGCGCCGCATTGGAGGAGCCAGCCATCGGGCCGGACTGCTGGGCCGGCTGTCCGCTGGACAACGACAGGGCCTGCGCTGCCCGCCGTCGCAGGCGTGCTCGGCGGACCGTCCGATGCCGGCACTGCTCAGGGGAACCGACGGAATGCGAGCGGTCCCCTCCATGCCACGTCATCCACGGCCGCCTTCCGGAAGTTCCGGACAGAGCGTTCCGAACCCCTCACACTTCGGCAGCAGAACACGAAAATCCATCCCATAGAACTGTCAGACGATCATCACGCTCAGCAACCACCGCGCCTCACGGACTCAGTCCGCGAGGTCGGCCTTGCCGAACAGGACCGCGTAACTGGAGGGGAGCTGGCTGATGATCTGATTCAGCTCTCCGCCGGTGACAGCGTCGGCGACGGTGGTCAGGACCGCGCTGGCGTCCCACTGCGCCGTACGCGGCCGGGCATGGGTGCGCTCGGCGACCCGGCGGTAGAACTCTTCGATCCCGAAGCTTCGCGCCTGCTGCGGCGCGGCATGGTCCAGGACTTGTCCCAGCGGGCCGGGCAGCTGGGATGCGAGGTCCTTGACCTCTCCCGGGCTGATCCGTTGGGCCAGCACTTCCAGCACGGCGTTGGTGACGTCCGCGGCTTCGTCCTGGTCGTTGTATTCGCCTCGCTCGCGCACACGGGCGAGGAATCCGTCGTATTTCATAGCTGACTTCCTTCTGCCTTGGTCACCGCTGGTCATGAGGGTCGCCCGGTGCGCCGTCGGGCCGGCCGGGTCCGTCCGCCGGCGCGCAGCTGCCGTTCGCAAGGCCCTTGGCCCGAGACTCACGCAGGGCACGGCGGAGGCGCCGGGGGCCCCAGGAACGGCCGCCCACCGCTTGTTCGAGTCGGTCGCCGCTCGTCGGGCCGGCTTCTTGGAGCGCGTGGGTTATCTGTTCGACCTCGTCGTCGAGGTGTTGTCCGGCCATGGCGGACGTACGACCTGCCGTGCCCGCGGTGCCGGCCATCCTCAGCGAGTACAGGGTGCTGCCCGGTCCGGTGCCCGGGCGGTAACCGTCAGACAGGCCGAGTTCGCTCCCGCGTAGGCCATGAAGAAGGTCAGCGAGACCAGCAGGAAGAACCGCCAACGGTGGGGAGCCACGTAGCGCGTTTCTCCGCCGCCGTGAGGGGTGTCGAGCCTCGCCGGCCCGGCCGCAGCGCCGGATGGGTGACCGGAATCGCGGCGCTCGCGTCTCAGCCGGTGCTCTCGGTGCTTCCACTCGTCTCGGTGATCTCGACGTGTCGCGGCTTTGCGACGTCGGCCTTGGGGACGGTGATGCTGAGCACTCCGTCCTGCATCTCAGCCTTGATCTTGTGGGTGTCCAATTCTCCGGGCAGTCGCAAACGGTACTCGAAGGCTCCGACGCGGCGGGTGCTGCGGCGCAGGACGCCCTTGCGCTCCCGCTCCTTGATCTCTCCGGTGACCACGAGTTCGGGACCGCTGGCCTCTACGTCGATGTCCTTGCTCTTCACACCGGGGAGTTCGATCTCTATGTGGAACGCGTCCTCGGACTCCGACACGTCCGCGAGAGGCGTCCACGCACCCGCGGGTGCCGCGCCCACCGTCGACTCCAGCAGGCCGCTCATCTGGTTGAGCAATTCGTCGAACTCGACCAGGGGATTGAGAGGGGTGGGTGCCCAGACGGGCCGTTCCTGCAGGCCGCCACCGCGGTGGCGCCGGACGGGCATGGCCATCGCCATCGCCTCCTTCTTCCTTCTCGTGATCTCATCGTCCGCCATTCGTCATGCGAGCCATGCGGACTCCTTGTGACGTATGCGTGGGGAGACGTCCGAGTGGCCCGCGACAGCTGACGTGCCCGTGGTGCCGGGTACGGCCGAGTGCCCCAGGTGCCGGTGCACGAAGTGGATGGCCATCGCGCCCTCACCGGCCGCGGAGGCCACCCGCTTCACCGAGCCGCTGCGGACGTCCCCTACCGCGAAGACCCCGGGCAGGCTGGCCTCCAGGGTCATGCACGAGCGTCCGCGGCCGTGCCACACCTCGGGGGAGGCACAGGCTTCCTGGGCCTCCGGCCCGGTGAGGACGAAGCCGCGGGAGTCGAGGGCGATGATGCCTGCGAGCCACTCGGTGTGAGGTTCGGCGCCGGTGAAGACGAACAGGCTCCGTACCGCGAGCCGGCGGTGCCCGCCCGTGCGGTTGTCGACCACGTCGAGCTCCTCCAGCACTTCCTGGCCGATGACCTCGGTGACCTCGGTGTGCAGCATGACCTCCACCCGCGGATGGCGCTCGACCTGGTCGACCAGGTAGCGGGACATGTTGGCCTCAAGGCTGGCTCCTCGGACCAGCAGGTGCACCTTCGGCGCGTACCCGGCGAGGAACAGCACCGCCTGGCCCGCCGAGTTGCCTCCGCCGACGACGGCCACCGGATCGGTGCGGCACTGCTGGGCCTCGTAGACGGTCGCCGAGTAGTGCACGCTCGTTCCCTCCAGGCGTTCGATGCCGGGCACCTGAAGCCGGCGGTAGCGGGCACCCATGGCCAGGACGACGGCGCGGGCGGCGATCTCGCTGCCGTCGGCGAACGCCACCACGTAGTGGTCGTCGTCCTTGGGATGGAGACCGGTCGCCTCCAGCGGAATGCTGATCCTGGCGCCGAACTTGTCGGCCTGGAGCACGGCGCGTTCGGTGAGTTCGGCGCCGGAGATGCCGGATGGGAAGCCGAGCAGATTCTCGATGCGGGACGACGTGCCGGCCTGGCCGCCGGTGGCCATCGCCTCCACCACCGTGGTGCTCAGGCCCTCGGAGGCGGCGTACACCGCGGCAGCGAGGCCGGCGGGTCCGGAGCCCACGATGAGGACGTCGCCGTGACGGTTTCCGGCGGGTAGTGACGGCAGGCCGATGAGCCGGGCCAGTTCCGCGTTGCTGGGGTTGCGCAACAGGGTGGTGTCCCGCCAGATGACGAGTGGTGTCTCCGCCGGGCCGACGCCGAAGCGGCGCAGCAGTTCCTCGGCCTCCTCGTCGGTCTCCAGGTCGATCCAGCGGTGCGGCAGCCGGTTGCGGACGGCGAACTCGCGCAGCCGTCTGGTGTCGGGCGAGTAGCGCGAGCCGATGATGCGGAAGCCGGCGCCCTGTCCGACGAGCAGCGCGCGACGGCACAGACAGGCACGCAGCACGATGTCCCCGATGGTGGAGTCCTGGGACACCAGGTGGCGCAACTGGTCCAAGGAGACGACGAGGACCTCGCCCGGCTCCCTTGCGACAGCGGTGTAGAAGGCCACTTGTCCGTACAGCAGGCCGAGTTCGCCGATGAAGCGACCGGGGCCGTGCACGCGCAGCACGTGCTCCTCGGGAGTGCCGTAGTCCTCGACGACGGCGACGGTACCGCTGAGGACGACGAAGAACGTGTCGCAGCGCTCCCCCTCCCGGATCAGCACGTCGTTCGGAGCCATGTTCCGGCGTTGCCCGTGCTCCGCCAGACGTGCTATCTGGTCCTCCGTGAGGCGCGGATACGCGCCGTAGATGTCCGGGGTCTCCCAGAAGGCGGCCTCGTCCGCTTTCTCCGGCAGCGGTGCTTCGCCCGGCAGCGACTGGTCGCCGGACATCAGACGAACGCCTCGTGAACGTAGCACCAGCGCCATTCCTCGCCGGGCTGGAACGACTGCACGATCGGATGAGCGTCGGCAGCTGCGTGCCTGCGCGCGTGCTTGTTCGGCGAGGAGTCGCAGCAGCCGACGTGCCCGCAGGTCAGGCAGAGCCTCAGGTGGACCCACGGGGAGCCGAGCATCAGACACTCCTGGCACCCTTCTGGGGTCAGCGGCTGGACCGGCCGGACGAGCGTGAGGTGGGGGTCTGCGTGCAGGGTCATCCGGATCACCCTTTCCGGGCGGTGATCGACTGTTCCACCCACTGGCGCAGAGCGGGGGCGGGCGCCGCCCCCGCCTGCCGGGCGACCGTCTCGCCCTGGTCGAGGATCAGCAGTGTCGGTACGGCCTGGACCTCGAAACGCTGCGACAGTCGCGGGTTCTTGTCGACGTCGACCTTGACGAGTTTGATTCGGCCGGCGAGATCGGTGGCGACCTTCTCCAGTGCGGGGCTGACCATGCGGCAGGGGCCGCACCAGGTGGCCCACAGGTCGACCACGACGGGGACGTCGGCCCTCTCGGCGACCTCGGTGAAGTCGTCGTCGCCCGCGTCCACCATCCACGGCAGAGGCTGCTTGCAGTGGCCGCACCTGGGGCGGCCCTCCGCGGCCACGGGCACCCGGTTGGTGCGCCCGCAGTTGGGACACCTGACGGTCGTCGCCTGCATCGTGCTCATGCCGCCCGCGCTCCCTTCACGTCCTCGGGCTGGTCGTAGGTGACCACCAGCTCTCCGTGTTCGGCGTCGACGCGGACCGTCGCGCCGTCCTGGACGTCACCGCGCAGAAGGGCGCGCCCGACCATCGTCTCGACTTCGTGGGAGATGTAGCGGCGCAGCGGCCGGGCCCCGTACACCGGGTCGTAGCCCTGGTGGGCGATCACTTCCCGGGCAGCATCGGTGAGTTCGACGGTGATGCGGCGTTCGGCGAGGCGGCGGCGCAGTTCGTCGAACTGCAACTCCACGATGCGCTCGATCTGCCGCTCACCGAGCGGCTTGAACAGCACGATGTCGTCGACGCGGTTGAGGAACTCCGGGCGGAAGTGCCCGCGCAGCTCGCCCATCACCAGGGCGCGGGCGTCGGGCTTGATCTCGCCCTCGGCGGTGGCGCCGTCGAGGAGGTGCTCGGAGCCGATGTTCGACGTCATGATGATCACGGTGTTACGGAAGTCGACGGTTCGGCCCTGGGAGTCGGTGATGCGGCCGTCGTCGAGGACCTGCAACAGGGTGTTGAAGACATCGGTGTGCGCCTTCTCGATCTCGTCGAACAGCACGACCGAGTACGGCTTGCGGCGTACGGCCTCGGTGAGCTGGCCGCCTTCCTCGTAGCCGACGTATCCGGGTGGTGCGCCCATGAGCCGGCTGACGGTGTGCCGCTCCTGGTACTCGCTCATGTCGAGGCGGACCATGTTCTCCTCGGAGTCGAACAGGGCCGCCGCGAGGGTCTTGGCCAGCTCGGTCTTCCCGACGCCGGTGGGGCCGAGGAAGATGAACGAGCCGATGGGGCGGCGCGGGTCGCGGATGCCGGAGCGGGCGCGGATGATGGCGTCGGCGACGAGTTTGACGGCCTCGTCCTGGCCGATGACCCGCTCGCGCAGGATCTCGTCGAGGCGCAGCAGCTTCTCGCGTTCGCCCTCCTGGAGACGGGCGACGGGGATGCCGGTCCAGGCGGCGACGATCTCGGCGATCTCCTCCTCGGTGACGACCTCGCGAAGCAGCCGGTTCTGCCCTTGTTTGGTGACCAGTTGCTCCTCCTCGGCCTTCAGCCGGCGCTCCAGGTCCTGGAGGCGGCCGTAGCGGAGTTCGGCGGCGCGGTTGAGGTCGTAGGCGCGTTCGGCCTCCTCCGCCTCGTGGCGGACCTGCTCCAGTTCCTGGCGCAGTTCCTGCACGCGGCGGATGGCCTGCCGTTCGGCCTCCCACTGGGCATGTTTGGCGTCGGCCTCGCCGCGCAGGTCGGCCAGTTCCTTGCGCAGTTCCTCCAGGCGAGTTTTGCTGGCGGGGTCGGTCTCCTTGGACAGGGCCGCCTCCTCGATCTCCAGGCGGGTGACGCGGCGGGTGATCTCGTCGAGTTCGGCGGGCATCGAGTCGATCTCGGTGCGCAGCCGGGCGCACGCCTCGTCGACGAGGTCGATGGCCTTGTCGGGCAGGAACCGGTCGGTGATGTAGCGGTGGCTGAGGGTGGCCGCGGAGACCAGTGCGGTGTCCTGGATCTTCACGCCGTGGAAGACCTCGAGGCGTTCGCGCAGTCCGCGCAGGATGGAGATGGTGTCCTCCACGCTCGGCTCGTCGACCAGGACCTGCTGGAAGCGGCGTTCGAGGGCGGCGTCCTTCTCGATGTGCTTGCGGTACTCGTCGAGGGTGGTGGCGCCGATCATGTGGAGTTCGCCGCGGGCGAGCATCGGCTTGAGCATGTTGCCCGCGTCCATGGCCCCTTCGGCGGCGCCCGCGCCTACGACGGTGTGGAGTTCGTCGATGAAGAGCAGGATGCGCCCCTGGGCGGCCTTCACCTCGGACAGCACGGCCTTGAGGCGTTCCTCGAACTCGCCGCGGTACTTGGCGCCGGCGACCAGGGAGCCCATGTCGAGGGCGAACACCGTCTTGTCGCGCAGGCCCTCGGGGACATCGCCGCGAACGATGCGCTGGGCCAGGCCCTCGACGATGGCGGTCTTGCCGACGCCGGGATCGCCGATGAGGACGGGGTTGTTCTTGGTCTTGCGGCTGAGGATCTGGGTGACGCGGCGGATCTCCGCATCACGGCCGATGACCGGGTCCAGCCGCCCGGACCGAGCCTCGAGGACCAGGTCGCGGCCGTACTTCTCCAGAGCCTCATAGGCCACTTCGGGGTTGGCGGAGGTGACGCGCTGGTTGCCGCGGACCTGGGTGAGCGCGCTCAGGAACGAATCCCGGGTCACACCGTGCTCCTTGAGCAGGCGTCCGGCGGCGGTCGCCGAGCCCTCCTCGGCCAGGGCGAGCAGGAGGTGCTCCACCGACACGTACTCGTCCTTGAGGCGTTTGGCCTCCCGCTCGGCGGCATCGAGCAGGCGGGACAGGCGCTGAGTGACGAAGACCTGGCCGGGTGCCGCGCCGGGACCGGTGACCTTCGGGCGGCGGGAGAGTTCCTCGCGCACGGCCGCGCGCAGCTCCTTCGGCTCGGTGCCGGCCTGTTGCAGCAACCGTGGGATCAGACCGTCCTCCTGATCTAGAAGCGCGAGCAGCAGGTGTTCCCCGTCGACCTCGGTCTGCCCCATGCCGACGGCCGCGCTCTGGGCCGCCTGGAGGGCTTCCTGGGACTTCTGGGTGAGACTGTTCATGTCCATGGGGGTGTTTCACTCCTCGTGCCGGCGCGGCGCAGGGCGGCTTCGAGCAGGCTGATGCGGTCCAGCAGGTCCAGCACCAGGCCGATGGATGCGTAGTTGAGGCAGAGTCCGGAGCGCAGCCGCTGGATGCGGGCGAGGACCGCCGGGGCCGTGGGGTCGAACACCAAGTGCCCCGCGGCGTCGCGCTCGGCGTCGACCAGGCCGAGGGCGACGAACCGGCGGATCAGATCTGGGTGGAGGCCCGAGCGACGGGCCACGGCGTCCAGCGAGATCCTGGGGACAGGCACGAGCGCGTACCGGACAGCCGCCGAGGCTGTGACGTCGGCGCCCGTCCGTACCGGACGGTCGCCCACGCCGGCCCGGCCGATGCCTGCCGCTCCCGCGGGTCGGTTGTTCATCGCGTCCTCCTGGGGTCGAACGAGGAGGTGGCGGCGAGCTCCTCGAACAGTTCGCGCTCCCGGTCGCCGAGGGCGGGCGGCACCATGACACGGAGTTCGGCGTACAGGTCGCCGTTCGCGCCTCGCGGGTTCGGCATGCCTTCGCCGCGCAGCCGCAGCCGCCGGCCGCTGGACGAGCCCGCGGGCACCGTGACCTTGGCCGTGCCGCCGCCGGGGGTGGGCACCGGCACGGTCGCACCCAGGGCCGCCTCCCAGGGGGCGACCGGGACCTGGACGTGCACGTCACGGCCGTCCAGCCGGAACCGGGGGTGGGGCTGGATACGCACCCGCAGGTACAGGTCGCCCGCGGCGGCGTCACCACTGCCCCGGCCACCCTCACCCGCCAGCCGGATGCGCTGCCCGTCGGTGACACCCGGCGGCACGTCGACCTCGTACCGCCGCGGCTGCCCCGTGGGACCGGTGAGCGTGACGGTGCGACGGCCGCCTCGGTACGCCTCCTCGACGGTGAGCGGCAGTTCGGCCTCCTGGTCCGCTCCGGGGACGCCGCCTCGGGCGGCGCCGGCTCCGAACATGGAGCCGAGCAGGTCCTCGATGTCGATGCCCTCCGCGCCGAAGTCGTCGCCGAAGCCGGTGGCGTACCGGACGCGAGGACCGCCACCGCCTGCGGTCCTCCGAGCGCGGAAGCCGCCGCCCGCGCCAGCCGCGACCCGTTCGTCGAAGTCCTCGGGGATCTTACGGAAGTCCTCGCCGAAGCGGTCGTAACGGGCCCGGGTCTTCGGGTCCGACAGGACGCTGTATGCCTCGTTCAGGTCCTTGAAACGCTCCTCCGCCCCGGGGTCCTTGTTGACGTCGGGGTGGTACTTGCGGGCGAGCTTGCGATATGCCTGCTGGATCTCGTCCTGGCTCGCGGTCCGCGACACGCCCAGCACCTCGTAGAAGTCCCGTGCCATGACCGGTCACTCCCGCTTCGCGACCGTCACGGCGGCGGGCCTGAGCTGCCGTTCGCCGTCCCCGTAGCCGGGGCGCAGCGCCTCGACGACGGTTCCCGGTGGGGCGTCGGGGTCCTGGACGACGCCGACCACCTCGTGCCGGGCCGGGTCGAAGGCGACGCCGGTCTCCGCGTGCCGCGGGTAGCCGAGCAGTTCGAGGACGTTCACCGCCTGGTCGCGTACGGCCCGGACGCCCTCCACGATCGCACCCGGATCGGCGCCGGCATGGGTCAGGGCGAGCTCGAGGTTGTCCAGGACGGGCAGGAAGGCGGCCGCCGTGCGGGACCGCTCGACCGCCCGTTCGCGCTCCAGTTCCCTGGCGTGACGCTTGCGAAGGTTGTCGAGGTCGGCGAGCGCGCGCCGCCAGCGGTCCTCCAGTTCCTGGATCACAGTCGTGTACTCGTCCTCGGCAGGCGCGGGGCCGGCGGCATCGGGTCCCGGTTCGCCGTTCGCCGCTTCGGGCCGGGGCGGGCCCGGTTGGGGCAAATCCCTGCGAGGAGGGCGTCCGGCGCCTTCCGGGACCCGTACGCCCGGATCCGACGCGGCCCGGTCGGGTTCCTGGGGGTGGGTGGGCATGGCGCGCCTCAGCCCTTGTCGAACTCGGCGTCGATGACATCATCGTCACCGCCACCCGTGGGACCGCCGGTGGCGGCGTCCTGGCCGGGACCGCCGTCCGTGGCGGCGGCGCCCTGATGGGCCGCCAGCCCGGCGAGCACCTGCTGGAGTTCGGAAGTCAGAGGCCGCACGCGCTCCACGCCCGCCTCTTCCTTGACCGCCGCCCGGGCGTCGGACACGAGCATTTCGGCGCGTGCCTTCTCGTGCGCGGGCGCTGCGTCGCCCAGTTCTGCGAGGCGCTTCTCGACCTGGTACGCGACGGCGTCGAGTTCGTTGCGGGCGTCGACGGCCTCGCGGAGTGCCTGGTCCTGGCCCCGGTTGTGCTCGGCCTCCTGGACCATGCGTTCGACCTCACTGCGGTCCAGATTGGAACTCTCGCTGATGGTGATGCCCTGTTCCTTGCCGGTGTCCCGGTCGCGGGCCTTGACGTTGAGGATGCCGTTGGCGTCGATGTCGAAGGTGACCTCGATCTGTGGTTCGCCCCGCGGCGCCGGCCGGATGTCGGTGAGCTGGAACCGGCCCAGCACCCGGTTGTCGGCGGCCCGCTCGCGCTCGCCCTGGAGGACCACCACATCGACGGCCGGCTGGTTGTCCTCGGCGGTGGAGAAAGTCTCGCTGCGGCGCACCGGGATGGTGGTGTTCCGCTCGATGATCTTCGTCATCACTCCGCCGCGCGTCTCCACGCCCAGCGACAAGGGTGTGACGTCGAGCAGCAGGACGTCCTTCACCTCGCCCTTGAGCACCCCGGCCTGGATCGCGGCGCCCAGGGCCACGACCTCGTCGGGGTTGACGCTCATGTTGGGTTCCTTGCCGCCGGTCAGCCGGCGGACCAGAGTCTGGACAGCGGGGATGCGGGTGGAACCGCCGACGAGGATGACCTCGTCGATGTCGCTCTCGCCGACCTTCGCGTCGGCCATCGCCTGCTGCACCGGTCCCAGGCAACGCTCCACCAGGTCGCCGGTGATCTGCTCGAAAGTGGACCGCATGATCGAGTCGGTGAGGTGCTTGGGGCCCGAGGCGTCGGCGGTGATGAACGGGAGGCTGACCTGCGTCTGCGTCACAGAACTGAGCTCGGTCTTGGCCTTCTCCGCCGCCTCGAACAGTCGTTGCAGCGCCTGCGGGTCCTTGCGCAGGTCGATGCCGTTCTCCTTCTGAAAGTCGTCCGCGAGGTAGTCCACCAGACGCCGGTCGAAGTCGTCGCCGCCCAGGTGGCTGTCACCAGCGGTGGAGCGCACCTCCACCACGCCGTCGCCGACGTCGAGGATGCTCACGTCGAAGGTGCCGCCGCCCAGGTCGAAGACGAGGACGGTCTCGTGCTCCTTCTTGTCCATGCCGTACGCGAGGGCAGCCGCCGTCGGCTCGTTGATGATCCGCAGCACCTCCAGTCCGGCGATCCGTCCGGCGTCCTTGGTGGCGGTGCGCTGAGCGTCGTTGAAGTAGGCGGGCACCGTGATGACCGCCTCCGTGACCCGCTCCCCCAGCTGCTTGGACGCGTCGTCGGCGAGTTTGCGCAGCACCTGTGCGCTGATCTCCTCAGGCGCGTACAGCTTGTCGCGCACCTTGAAGCGGGCCGCCCCGCCGTCGCCCTCGACGACGTCGTACGCCACCGCCCTGGCCTCGTCGGAGATCTCGTCGAAGTGCCGGCCGATGAACCGCTTGGCCGAGTAGATGGTGCCCTTGGGGTTGAGGATCGCCTGGCGCCGGGCCAGCTGGCCCACCAGACGTTCCCCGGTGTCGGTGAAGGCTACGACGGACGGTGTCGTGCGGTTGCCCTCGCTGTTGGGCACGACGGACGGCTCGCCGCCCTCCCACACGGCGATCACCGAGTTGGTGGTGCCCAGGTCGATGCCCACTGCCTTGGCCATGAGGAACTCCTCCCGGTGCGGCGCCTGCGTCGACTCTCCGGGTCACGTTCGTTCAGGTAGAGGTGGGATCTCCGCCGTTCCCACGGGTGCGCACGGAGGGTCTCGAGCACTCCCCAGGGTGTCGAACCGGGTGGCTCCACGCCTGCGCCTGGCGAGTCAGGAATGCACGGGTCCGGTCGCCCCACGAGTACGAGAGAAAGAACCCACACGTCTCGGGTAGCCGGCCCGGGACCGGGTACGCGAAAGCTGCTCACCTCCGAAGGACGGAGTGATCCCATGGTCGGCAGTCGGGCGTACAGCCTGTACCACCGCTACTCCGACCGGAAGGGCAGCCTTCCGCGGGGCAGCGCCGGGCGGCGCCCCACGGCCGCGCCCAGGGCCCGCGTGCCCGCTCGCACCCCAGCCGCCCCTGCCCTCCACGAACTGGTCGCGCTCTCCCGCGCCCAGTTCGACGCTCCGGACGAAGGCGAGATCCTGCGCCTGGCCATGGATCACATAGTCGCCGCGGGGCCGTACAGCGCCGAGGCCGGATACCTCAAGGTGGGCGGCGACCTGGTCCCCAGCCCGAGGAACGGGCAGACGCATGCCTTGGCCGTGGGCCGGAGGGTCCGGGAGCTGGCCGGGCAGGACGGCAACGTGACCGTAGCCGGCAAGCTCTGGGGCCGCGCCCTGGGGCTACGCGGACCTGGGGGACTCCACGGCTATCTCGTGGTCACGTCCCGCTCCCGGCCCACCAGGGCCGAGCGATCCCTGCTCGCCTTGCTCGTCCGGCACACCGCTGCTGCACTGTCAGTCGCCTTCGCACACCGCCGCCAACGCGAGGACGCGCTGGAGCTGCGTCGGCTGAGGGAGGAACGCACAGCCCTCCAGCGGCAGCTGATCTCTGTGGTGGCTGAGCTGGGCTACGAGCGAGCCGTTCACGCTCTCATGGCCAGCGTCGCTGCCTCGGGTGGCGGTGAGGAAGCTGTCACCCGCGCACTGCACGGGCTCACTGGGCTTCCCGCGCTGTTCGAGGACCGCTTCGGTCGGCTGAGGTCCTGGACCGGTCCCGACCGCCCCGTCCCCTATCCCGAACCGGACCCCGTGCGCCATGACGAAATGCTGCACGCCGTTGCCAAAGAGGCCGGGCCGGTGCGGATAAGGGACCGGCTGCTCACCCTGATCCGCCCGCACGGCGAGATCCTGGGTGTGCTGGCGCTGGTCGATGCCCGGGACGAGGCCGACGAGCACACCGTACTCGCGCTTGGACACGCCGCCGCGTCACTCGCCCTGGAGCTGACGCACCTGCGCAATCTGGCCGAAGTGGAGCTGAGGCTGCACCGCGAGCTGGCCGACGACCTCCTGGCAGGGACGGACGAGCCGAGCGCCTACGCCCGGTCCGAGGCAGTCGGACATGACCTGCACGGCAGCCACTACGTCGTCGTGGTGCAGTGGTCGAACCGGACCGCCGACGATTCCTTCGCGCAGACCGTGAGTCGGGCGGCCGTTGCGGTGGGCATGCGCTCGCTGCTGACCCGCCGCTCCGACCACGTCGTCCTCATCACTGGCGACAGGCCGCCCGCCCGCGCGTTGTACGAGGCGCTCGCCCGGGAGACCGGGACACGGTCCGGGACGATCGGGGTGAGCGCCCCTTCCGACTCCCTGAACGACATCCCCCACCACTACCAGGAGGCGCAGCGCGCCCTGGAGGTGCGCCGCCAGTCCCGCGAGCGCTACGGCACGACGTTCTTCGACGAGCTCGGCCTCTACCGCATCCTGGGACCCTGCAGCGATTACCGGGAACTGGAAACGTTCGTCCACGAGTGGCTCGGGCAGCTCATCGACTACGACTCCCGGCACCACGCGGCCATGGTGGAGACCCTGTCCCGGTACTTCGACTGCGGCGGCAATTACGACGAGACCGCCGAATCCCTCGCGATCCACCGCAGCACGCTGCGCTATCGGCTCCAGCGCATCCGCGACATCAGCGGCCACGACCTCGCGAACGTCGAAGACCGGCTGAACCTCCAGGTGGCGACCCGAGTGTGGAAGATCGTGCTGGGCGGCCCCGGCTGATGCCTCACTGAACTTCTGCGCGAGCGGTGTCAGTAGCAGTTGGGCGGGCCGCCCTGCTACAGCGCTGCAGTGGGTGGGTGGCCCTTACTCAGATTGATCCAGCGAGGTCGCATCGCGCCAGAAGACGGGGCCTTGGTTCATCACCGCCATCGCCATGATCGGCGGGGCCCTCGGCACCAGCCCTCGAAGGGGCCGAGAAGGTGTCCGACGCCGCCTGTGGACGACGGCAGCGGGAGCGTGAGCGGATGCTGCGGCAGATGTCGCGGCCGGAGCAAGGCGAACGCAGGGGCCCCGGACACCACCGACCGGTGGCGTCCGCGGCCCGGGCGTCACAGGGCGAGGACGTGGAGGTCGACCAGGTCGAGCAGCGCCCGCAGAGCCGAGCTGGGCCGCCGGGTCGACGACGTGCCGAGATGCATGCTCCAGCGGAGCACGGTGTCGTGGACGTCCAGGACATGCAGGCCGGGGGTGCGGGCAACGGCGAACGCGGGCAGGAAGGCGATGCCCAGACCGTGCCGGACCAGTGCCGCCCCCATGTCGATGTCGGGCACTTCCAGTGCCACCCGGCGTACGACGCCCGCCGCCGCGAACGCCCGGTCGACCACCTCGCGGTTGCCGTAGCCCGGCGGGAAGTCCACGAAGGGCTCCCCCGCAAGGTCCGCAAGTGCCACCTTTCCCCGCTGCGCGAGGGGATGGGCGGCGCTCACCACCAGGACGAGCGGCACGGTGGCCAGCTCCCGTGCGCCGATCCCGGCGGGCTTGCGTTCGGGCAGCGACAGGAAGGCCACGTCAAGGTCCCCGCTGAGCAGCGCCTGCGCCAGTCCCGCCGAGCCGGCCGTCGCCAGCCGCAGCCGGACGTCGATCGCAGGGTGCCGCGCGTGCAGCTGCCCGAGGAGCGCAGGCAGGTCCACCACTTCGACCGAGGCCATGGCGCCCACGTTCACCGTGCCGCGCAGCGTGTCCTGTGCGGCGCGCACAGCGTCCTGGGCGGCCTGGGCGGCGTTCAGGGTGGTCCGAGCCTCCGGCAGCAGCGCGGCGCCCGCCCCGGTGAGCCGGACCTGCTGCGACGTGCGCTCGAACAGCGCGCAGCCGAACTCGCGCTCCAGTGAACGGATCGCGGCGGACACCCCTGACTGCACCACGTGCAGCCGACGGGCGGCACGCGTGAAACTCAGCTCCTCGGCGACCGCGATGAAGTGCTCCAGCTGACGTAGCTCCACACGAGAAGTATCACTCGCATTGCTGGAACCCAGCAAAAACATTCGTTGGCACTGATTCTGGCTGGTGAGGAGGATGGAAACGGCCATCCGCTTCCGCCCGAGGAGGGGTACCCCTGCCTGCCGTTCCGACGCCGCTGAGCCGTCCCACAGCCGACGCTCCCGACGACCCGACCCACCGGATCCCAGCACCTGCTCCCGACGACCTGCCGCCCCGCGCCCCCGCCCGGCGCCGTGCCTCGCACACGACCGGCTTCTGGTTCGTGGCGGTGGCCTTCACCGTGCTGATGGCCTTCGGCACCGCGCCGACCCCGCTGTGGCCGCTGTACGAGGCCCGGGACCACTTCGGTGCGACCACGGTCACGGTGGCGTACGCCTCGATGGTCGTGGGCGCGGCGGCCGCCTTCCTAGGGCTGGGACACCTGTCGGACCGGCTCGGCCGGCGGCGCATCATCGTCCCGGCGCTGCTGGTCGGCATCGTCGCGTCGGTCGTACTGATCGTGTGGCGGGACCTGCCGGGGCTGATCGCGGGCAGGATCCTGAACGGTGTCGGACTGGGGCTGATGGCCTCGACCGCGACGACGTACCTGCACGACCTCCACCACGAGGTCCGTCCGGAACGGACGGGTTCGGTACTGCCCGGCATCGTGGCCACCGCCGCCAACCTCGGCGGCCTGGCCTCAGGGCCCCTGGTCGCCGGAGCCGCCGCCGAGTGGCTTCCCACGCCCCTGATCACCGCCCAGGCGATCTTCACGCTCGCCATGGCAGTGTGTCTGGCGCTGGTGCTGTGCACCCCGGAGACCGTGGACCTGGAGTTGCCCGCGGCCCAACCGCCCAGCAGGTTCGTCCTGCGCCCCGGCGGCCGGCGGGCGTTCGGCGCGGCCGGCGCGCTGGGCGCCTTCGCCTTCGCGATCCTCGGCCTGATCTCCTCCCTCGGGGCGAGGGTGCTCCACGGCACCCTGCACACCGACTCGCACCTCGTGGTCGGCCTGGCGGCCTTCCTCATGTTCGGTTCCGCGGCGGCCGCCCAGCTGGTGCTGGGCCGCCTCCCACTGCCCCGGCTCCTGACCGTGGGGGCTGTGGTCTTTCCGGTCGGGCTGGTCCTGTGCGCCGTCGCCCTCTACCACCCGGCGCTCTGGCTCTACCTGGTCGCCGTGTCCCTGTCAGGAGCCGGCTCCGGGCTGCTGTTCAAGGGAGGAGTCGAACGTGCCGGTTCAGTGGCAGAGCCCGCCTCGCGCGCGGGGGTCCTCGCCGTGTTCTTCGTCGTCGCGTACCTGGGGATGGGCCTGCCCTCCGTCCTGTTCAGCATCGCCCTGCGGCACTTCGCCGTGCAGACCGCGATGATCGGTTTCGCGACGGTCCTCTCCTGCGGCGCCGTTGTGTCGGTGGTCGTCGCATTGCGCGATCGCGCACCCGGTCCCGGTGAGTTCTCGGCGCAGTCCGCTCGCCCCTCCTGACCTCCCTGCGGCGCATGCGACACGGCTGTCTGGGAGGCGCGGACCTGGACACCCGGTACGGGTGCGCGTGACAGGGATCCGCGGCGGACGGGAGGCCCGAGATGTCTGCGGAATCGGCCAGAACGATCGCGCTCCCCGCCGGTGAGGAGATCGCGGCGCTCGGGCAGGGCACCTGGTACCTGGGTGAGGACCCGGCCCGGCGTGAACAGGAGGTCGCCGCGCTGCGGCTGGGCGTGGACCTGGGCATGACCGTCGTCGACACTGCGGAGATGTACGGCGACGGCGCAGCCGAGGAACTCGTCGGGGAGGCCCACCGGGGACGCCGGGAAGAGGTCTTCCTCGTCGGCAAGGTGCTGCCCGGCCACGCCGACCGGAAGGGCACCGTCGACGCCTGCGAGGGCAGCCTGCGGCGGCTCCGTACGGAACGGCTGGACCTGTACCTGCTGCACTGGCGGGGACGGTGGCCACTCGAGGAGACCCTTGCGGGATTCACCGACCTGATGGAGGCGGAGAAGATCCGTTACTGGGGCGTGAGCAATCTGGGCGTCGCCGACATGGCCGAGCTGACCACCCTCCCCGGTGGCGACGCCGCGGCCGTCGACCAGGTGCTGTACAACCTCTCCCGGCGCGGCATCGAGTGGGATCTTCTCCCCCGGTGCCGTGAGGCCGGGGTGACGGTCATGGCCTACTCCCCGATCGAGCAGGGGCGGCTCCTGAACGTCGAGGCACTGGATGCCGTGGCCCGGGCCCTCGGAGCAACGCCGGCCCAGGTGGCACTCGCCTGGGTGCTGGAACGGGGGATGGCCGCGATCCCGCGTTCCGGATCACCCGACCACGTTCGGGAGAACGGCGGCGCGGTGGACCTCCACCTTCCCACCGAGGCGCTCGACGCCCTCGACGAGGCGTTCCCGCCGCCTAACGGGCCCACGCCCCTGGAGATGCTCTGAAGGGGTTGCCATTGTGGCGCCCCCCCGCGACGCCTCTCCAGCAGCCAGTGTGGGAAGTAACTGCCCTGCCGCAGCTTGGGGATGGCCAGCTCGATCATCCCCGCCCTCGTGTCCACTCGGGGGGGGGGCGATAGCCGTTGCGGTGGTTGATGCGTTCGTCGCTGACCTGCCCGTTTGTGGTTCCCCCAGCTTCGCGCAGATCGTTTCGCCGGAAACACGTCAATGGCTTCGCGACAAGAGGGCCAGCTCAGTCGCCGGTGTCTCACGAGACACCTCGCACTCTGGAGAAGAACGGCTGCCGCTGCCCATTCTTCAGCCCGCCCCGGTGTTCCAGTCCCGGCTGGGTGCCCTGATCCAGTCCCGCTCCCCGAACTGGTCGTGTCGTCCGGTCAGCAATTCTCGTTCGAGGCGTTGCAACGTCGTACAGCCTCCTGCGGACGGACGGCCGCACAGCTGGCCGAGGGATGCCTGCGCACTTCATGCTGCTCTGCCAGGGGAAGAGGGGGCGCCCCTTTTCGCCCTGGAGTGCGGAGGCGCTCGGCAGGGGGCTCTGCGAATCTCGACCGGGTAACAGCCGATGGCGGCGCGGGCGGGAGCGAACGGCGCCGTCCGTTCCCGGTGAGGAGGCGAGAGGCATGACCGTGATGGGTGTGTCGAAGTTCGAGAGGTTCTTCCGCGCCGCTGCAAGCCTCGACGTGGACAGGAACGACCTGAAGCGATACGGCGATTTCGTCGACGCCAAGCTCTACGACCTCCTGGTCGTCGGCCAGGCGTCGGCCAAGGCCAACGGCAGGGATACCGTCGAACCGTGGGATCTACCGATCACCAAGGGCCTCCAGGAGAGCATCCACCGGTTCCGGCGGCTCGACGAGGAGGTCGAGCTGAAGCCGATCCTGGACCAGCTCGCCACGCACCCTCCCCTCGACAGGACCCCCACCCAGGAGGCCGAAGAGCGCTACCCCGAGATCATCGGCGGTCTCAGCGTCGCCCTCGCCGAGACGTTCAAAATCATGTATCCGGATGTCAAAAACCCGCAGACCAGTCACTGGGAGGGCGTTACCGCGGTGTTCGACCGGCTGCTGTAGCAGTCGCGCCCCGGTGCATGTCGCCGGAGTCGTCTCAGGCCGGGAAGGCCGAGCCGCCCCGGATCGTCTCAAGGCCGCCGACAGATGCACGGACACCAGTATTTCGGCGCCCGCGACGACGGCTGGACGAAGGTCGTCCTCACTCGGACGGCAGCTTTTACTGACCGCGCACAGACACGCGCTCGGGGCACTTTAGGACCTTGCAGTCCGGCCCGGAAAAAGGGATGCGTCGCGCGCGACCCTGCGCCCCGAAGCCGGCTGACCGGTACCCAGCCCCTCGCGCTGTCGTCAGGAGTGCGCGAGCCGGGCCGCGAGATGGGGGGCGGTGGCGCTGCGGCGGGCCCTCGCCACCTTGGCCGGCGAACCCGCCGCGACCACCCGCCCGCCCGCGTCGCCGCCCGGAGCGAGGTCGATGACCCAGTCGGCGGTGGCGATCGTGTCCAGGTCGTGCTCGACGAGGACGACCGTGTTGCCGGCGTCGACGAGCCGGTGCAACTGTCGCAGCAACAGTGCGATGTCCGAGGGGTGCAGCCCCGCCGTCGGCTCGTCGAGCAGGTAGAGCGCGTGCCCGCGGCGGGCTCGCTGCAGTTCGGTGCCAGTTTGATGCGTTGCGCCTCACCGCCGCTGAGTTCCGTCGCGGGCTGGCCCAGCCGCAGGTACCCAGCCCCACCTCGCGCAACGTCTCCAGACTGCGGGAGGCGGCCGGGACGGCGGACAGGAACTTGGCGGCGGCGTCGACGGACAGCGCCAGTACCTCCGCGATGTTCTTGCCGCGGTAGGCGACTTCCAGCGTTTCGGCGTTGTACCGGGCGCCTTCGCAGGTCGAGCACGGCGCGTAGGTGCCGGGCAGGAACAGCAGTTCCACCGCGACGAATCCTTCGCCCTGACAGGTCTCGCACCGCCCTTCGGGCACGTTGAAGGAGAACCGCCCGGCCGAGTAGCCGCGCGCCCTGGCCTCGTCCGTCGCCGCGTACAGCTTGCGCAACGCGTCGAACATCACGGTGTACGTGGCCAGGTTGGACCGGGGAGTTCGGCCGATGGGCCGTTGGTCGACCCGGACCAGCCGGTCGAACGACTCGACCCCCGACGCGTCCTGGACGTCGACCTCCAACTGCGCCTCGTCAGGCTCCTCGGGCACGAGTCCGAGGTAGTCGCGGACGACCTCGGCGAGCACCTGCGTCACCAGCGTCGACTTTCCGGAACCGGACACGCCCGTCACCGCCGTCAGCACGCCTTCGCCGGCCGCCACGCACCTCCCGGGCCGGACATCGAAGTGGGGTGGCCGGTGGCGCGGCGTGCGGTGCCCGGGTGGCACGGAGCGGGTGTTCGCGGTGGCGCACGCAACAGTGGCCCCGCGGTGGAGCGGGCCCCGCACAGGGAGGACGAGGAGATCCGACCGTGCCGCCTGCACCTGCTGGTGGGGGCCAGCGTGTCACGCGGTGTCGGCGTTACCTCGGGGGCATCCTGTGGGCACTCGCGATCACGGGGGCAGCCGACGAGAGGGAGTCATCCGGGTGTCGTCTCAGGACGTTACGGTCGTGGCTCTTCTGGCGGATCCGGACGCGCCGACGGAGATCGCGCAGCGCATGGCCCGGATACTTCCTGTTCGGCTCGCCGACAAGTGGGGCCAGGGGCGACGGTTCGACGTCGAGGTGGTCAGTGAGCCCTTCACCACGGGGACCGAGGACCCGCCCACCTTGATGCGCCGGATCCTGGACCGCGGAAGTGCGGAGAGTTGGGACATCGTCGTGGCCCTCACCGACCTTCCGCTGCATTCACACGGGCGCAAGCTCGTGGTGGATCTGAGTCACGAACACGGCTTGGCGCTGCTGTCTCTTCCTCCGCTGGGGGGCTTGCGTCTGCAGACAAGGGCCCGGCTGGCCGTGGAAGAAGTCGTGCTCAGCTTGGCGGGCCCGCAGGGCACGGGGGCTGAGGGGCCTCCGGGAAGTCAGCCGCTGCGGGGGCCCTTCATCGGTCTTCTCGCGCCTATCCATCCGGGCCAGGTCGGTGAGGAGGAGATCGCCGATCTGCGGTACGTCGTCAGTGGGCCGCGCGGTTACCTGAGGGTGCTCGGCGGTATGGTCCGCGCCAACCGGCCGTGGCGCTTGGTGCCAGGCTTGTCGAAAGCCCTGGCGGCCGCACTCGCCACGGGAGCAGTCGCCACCGTGAACTCCACCATCTGGAACCTGGCCACCTCCCTGAGCACGCCACGCCTGGTGATCGCCATGGTCGGGTCTGTCGCGCTCATGATCGGCTGGCTGATCGTGGACGCGAACCTGTGGCATCGAACGGATGAGGTTTCGCCGGAGGCGAGGAAGAGGGCGGCTCTCTACAACGCCTCGACGATCGTGACCGTGGGTATCGGGGTGATCGTCTGCTACGTGGGTTTGATGCTCATCAACCTGGTGTGCGCGCTGTTCATCCTCAACGACCGGGCGTTCGCTTCCACGACACGAACGCCGCTGCACGTCACGGAGTACTGGACGTTGGCCTGGTTCGTCGCTTCGGTCGCCACGGTGGGCGGCGCGCTGGGATCGGGCCTGGAGAGCGACGAGGCGATCCGGACAGCCGCCTACTCCAAGCGCGAACAGGAGCGTCGCAGCGTGCTGCAGGACGATCACGGTGACTAGCGGGTGACGTCAGTCGGAGATGTGCCGTCGGTTTGGTGGTGGTCCGGGTCCGGAGATTCCGCTGATCGGTCGGTGCGTGGTTGTTTCGCCTCGGGGGCCGACGGGGACCCGCACGGCACGCCGCCGGAGTTCCCTCTGGCGGGCCGGCGGCAAAACCACCGTTCCATCTGATCCAGGTGAACGGCCCGCAGAGGCGTGCCGGAGTCGCGGACCCCGTCGTAGCACTTCCGAGAGTCAGGCTCTTCGCGCCCTCTCCATCACCGCCATGCCGCGACATCAAGGGAAGCCATCATGAAAGCAGCGGTATACGAAGGACCGCGAACGGTCACAGTGAAGGACGTACCGGACGCGAAGATCGAACACCCCTGCGACATCATCGTCAAGATCACCACCACCAACATCTGCGGTTCGGACCTGCACATGTACGAGGGCCGCACCTCGTTCGAGTCCGGCCGCACCCTGGGACACGAGAACATGGGCCAGGTCGTGGAGGTCGGCTCGGCCGTCCGCAAGGTGCAGGTGGGCGAGTATGTGGTCCTGCCCTTCAACATCGCCTGCGGCTTCTGCAAGCAGTGCGAGCAGGGCCTGACCAACTATTGCCTGACCATGCAGCCGGAACCGGCCCTCGCGGGAGCCGCCTACGGATTCGCCGACATGGGCCCCTACCAGGGCGGCCAGGCGGAGCTGCTGCGCGTGCCCTACGGCGACTTCAACGCGCTGCGTCTGGGCGAGGACGCCGCCGAGCGGCAGACCGACTACGTGATGCTCGCCGACATCTTCCCCACCGGCTATCACGCCACCGAGATGGCCCACGTCAAGCCGGGCGACCAGACCATCGTCTTCGGGGCCGGTCCCGTCGGGCTGATGGCGACCTACTCCGCCCTCCTCAAGGGCGCCGGCCGCGTCTGGACGGCCGACCACCAGCCCGACCGGCTGCGCAAGGCGGAGGAGATCGGGGCCATCCCGATCAACACCGCCGAGCGGAGCCCGGCGGAGGTCGTCAAGGAGGCCACCCTCGGTCTGGGCGCCGACAACGGCTGCGAATGCGTCGGCTACCAGGCACACGACCCCCAGGGACACGAGGACGCCAGCCTCACGCTCAACGGCCTGATCGACTCGGTCAGGTTCACGGGCGACATCGGCGTGGTGGGCGTGTTCCTGCCCCAGGACCCCGGCGGCGCGGAGGCCCAGGGCGAGCTGGAAGCTCAGGGCAAGGTCCCGATCGACTTCGGCATGATGTGGTTCAAGGGCCAGCGCATGGGAACCGGGCAGGCGCCGGTGAAGAAGTACAATCGGGCGCTGCGGGACCTGATCGTCGGCGGGAAGGCGAAGCCGAGCTTCGTCGTCTCCCACGAGCTCAGCCTGGACGAGGCCCCCACCGCCTACGAGCACTTCGACGCCCGTGACGAAGGCTGGACCAAGGTGGTCCTGCATCCCAACGGACACGGGAACGGCCACAAGCGGTAAGAGACCCGGGGCCGCCGTGCCCCCTGTTTCCCCTGGACCGGTCCGGGGGACGGGTGGCGATCTGCCCGTCCGCCGGACGGGGCCGGGGGCAATCGCCGCGCTCCGGCCGGACCTGAACCAACACCGAATGCCCGCGCTTCGGTCTGGAGGACGGACGGCGGACGCTCAGCAGTGTCCGCAGCGGCAGCACCCCGTCCAGCGGCTGCGGCCGCCAGCCAGCCAGCGGGCCGTGTGGGAGGCTTCCTTGCTTGACGGTTGCCGCACCTCAACCAGGCCGACGCGACCCGGCAGGGCATTCCCGCCAGGCGGACACCCGTGACGTGGCTGCGGGCCTTCGGGGAGGTCGTGCGATCTGGGCTCACGATCGAGGAGACGCGGCTGGAGCCCCTGCTCGCGCTGCGCACGGCCGCTGGGGTGGCGATCGTCATCGGGCCGGCGCTGTGGCTGGTCTCCCCTGCGTATGCCGCGTCCGCCGCCCTCGGCGCCTACTCCGCGGGTGGGGCCACCTTCCAGCGCAGCTGGCGTCCGCGCAAGGTGGTCGCGCTCGGCGCGGGCGCGGGTCTGGCGCTCAGCACCTTCGTGGGCTACCTGGCGGCGGGGCGACTCGTGACGTTCCTGCCGCTGCTGGCCGTATGGGCCTTTGCCGCGGGCATGGCGTGGGCCGTCGGATCGACCGCTGGGATCGTCGCAGCGACGACCGTGGGCAGCATGCTGGTGACCGTCACCTTGCCCACGAGCATCGGTCGCGCCCTGGAGCACGCCGGGGTCATCGCACTCGGGGGCGTGACGCAGGCCGTGCTGATCTTGCTGTTCCCGATCCGGCGTTGGGGAGCGCATCGTGACGCGCTCGCCGACGCCCTGGCCGCCGTGGCGGACTACGCCCGCCGATTGCGGCACGACCCGACCGCCCCGTTCGACCCGGAGCCGTTGATGACGGCCCGGGACGCGGCTGCCGTGACGCCGTCACAGGCCCGCACCCGTCCCCCCGTCCTGCACGGCCCCCGGGGACTCGCCGAGCGCATTCGGCCGGTCGTCGCCGCGCTCGCCGACCCGGACGTCGGCGCCCCGGCGGAGGGACCCGGGCGGGACCGCGCGCGGGAGTTGCTCGACGCGGCAGCCGACGTTCTGGATGCGGCCGCCCGTTCGATCCGCCGCGGCACCCCCGCCGAGGTGCGGCCCGGGAGCATGGACGTCCTGTGCGTCGACGAGGAGCACGAGGTGCTGGAGGGCCCCGCGCGGCAAGCCGCCGAACGGCTCGTGGAACTGCTCGGCGAGGCGTTGGAGATCGCCGGGAGCGGCTGCGCGCGCGGGAGGACGCCCATGCCGCCCGGCCTCGCCGGCGCCCAGTTCCTGGTGCGGCCGACAATGCTCCGGCTGGTCCCGGTCGTCGTACGGGCGGTCCGCCGTGAGTTCCGCCGGGACTCGCCGGTGTTCCGGCACGCCGTCCGCCTGGCGGCGGTGGCCACGCTCGGCTATCTGATCGCCGCCCGGCTCCCACTGGGCCACGGCTACTGGGCGCCCATCGCCTCGGTGATGGTGATGCGGCCGGACTTCCACCGGACGTACGCGCGTGCAGTGGCCCGTCTCGCCGGGACCCTGGCGGGGGTCGCGCTCGCCACTGGGATGGTGCGGGCCCTGGGCCCGGACGCCCATGTGTCCGGCGCGCTGGCGGTGGTCTCGGCGGGCCTGTCGTACACGCTGAACCGTACCGGCTACGCCTACTCCCAGTGCTTCACCGCCGCGTACGTCGTCTTCCTGCTCGGCATGGGCGGCCAGGCATGGGAGCAGACGGTCCCGGAGCGGGTGGTGCTCACCCTGCTCGGCGGGGCCCTGGCGATGCTGGCGTACGTGGTGTTCCCCGCATGGGAGACACCCCGGCTGCCGGGCCGGCTCGCGGACTGGCTCGCCGCCAACGGCCGCTACGCGGCCGCGGTGCTCCGCGACTACGCCGAACCGACCCGGGAGCATCACGCCGGCATGCGCAGGGCACTGCTGGAGAGCAGGGAGGCACGTGCCGCCTGGCAGGAGGCATACGACCGGGCAAGGCAGGAACCGGTCCGCCCCAGGGGTCTGACGTCGCGCGAGGCGCAGGAGGCGCAGGAGGCGCTCAAGGGGTTCGGCCGGGCAGCGATGCTCATGGAGAGCAACGTCCCGCGGACCGACAGCCGTTTCGTCCCCGAGGCGGAGCGATTCGCCGAGGCCCTGGAGACGGACACCGCGAAGGCAGCAATGGCCGTGCGCGAGCACAGGAATCCGGACTGGGGACGCGTGGAGGAGGCGCTCCACGCGTGGGAGGACGCCGCCGGCAATGGGAGCCCGGTCGTGCGGCGCGAGGCGGAACTGCAAAAACGGGCCTTGGAAGACCTCGCGACAGCCGTGAGCCGCACACCCCTGGAACGGGACGTCGGCTCTGCTCGCGAGGAGCAGCGGGTGCGGGCGGCCCTGGCTGCGGAAGGTAACGGAGCGGGGCCCGCGCACCGGGGTGGATGACGGCGCCGACGACGGAGGGCGCTGCGCCTGCTGGAACGGGAAATAGTCTCCGGCCGCGTCCAGACTGCGGCGTCGGCGGGCCGCAGAGTGACAGTGGGCAGCTTCGCGGCGCGGTCCGAGCAACTGGACCTCGGCGATCTGCAGTTGCTTCGGCTTCGAACCCGATCGCCGACTGCGCACCTTCGCCAGCACGGTGCTCAGTGTGGTGGCCCACCCCGGCGGTGCACTGGACTCCCTCGCCCCGTCCCGCCCGCAGGTCAGCGTGACAACCCCTGGGAGCGGCTGCGCGCCTTGCCCGCCGCGCTCCTGGTGCAGGCCAAGGACGCCGGAGCATGACCCATCATCCGTGCCGTCCTCGCCCCGGGGGTGCAGGGAGGGCAGCTGTGGGGGCCGAGGGTCTTCGGCCTGCGCGGCAGACCACGGTGTGAGCCCGTCCCTTCTCACATGGCCGACCCGGCCGTCGCCTCTCGCCTGTCGCCAGCGGTGAGCTGGCCGGCACCGATCCGAACCTCGGATCTCGGTAGTCCGGAGCCGCACCCAGTACAACCATCCGACGGCCAACTGCCATGGTTCAACCCGGCGTGGCGGATCGCTCAGTCACAACCAGGTGCCTGCAGGTAGTCGTTGATGCCAACCCATGATCATGACGATCTCGAGCGCGAGATCTTCGTCGGCGACGATCAGTGCCTTCTTCACGTAGGCGAGGGACGGGATGACCACCTTCTCGCGGACATTCTCAGGTTCCTGGACGCCCTTCACAGGGTCATCCGCCATGGCCCCCTTGCCATAGGCATCGCGCAGGATGGCCTTGAGGGTGCGGAAGATGTTCACCTGGTTTCCGCGACCGATCCCGTCCGTCTCCAGCTCGTCCAGGAAGCGCTCTCCCAGGACAGGCGTGACGGAATACAGCTTGCGATCCGAGGCGGGGGATGATGTGCACGTTGATGGAGCTGTCCACGTACCACCCCGTGGAGTATTCGGTCATTGTGCGCTGCCGGGGCCGCCACTGCTCCGCGTATTCCGCGACCGTCTGCCGGCCGAGTTCGCGGCGGACCTCGGCTACTGATGGCGCCGTCTTCCTTTTCTCCGCGTAGATCTGCGTGAGGCGCTCGATCGCGTCGTCTTGCGTGCTGTAGCCGGCCTCCTCACGCTGCCTGCCGAGAGCCTCCCGGAACCGGATCGTGTACGAGTGCGGGCAACGGGACGGTCTCGAACAACCGCATTCCTTGAAGAACGACCCCATCCCACGGGCAAGTTTTCGAGCCACGCATCTAGCCTTCCGAGCGGGCGCCGGGCGGCACAGCAGGCCCCTGGTAGCCGCAAGTCAGCAACGCGGGACACCGCCCGGTCCAATGCTGACCTTTTGCTGACTCGGACGCCGCGATCAGGGCCCCACCTGCTGAAACACCCAAACGCTAGATCTTGGACTTGAACATGGTACGAAGCACGAAGAAGCTCCCGGTTTGTCTGCTCCCTGCCTGCTTCTTGCAGGTCAAGGGCGGTCTTCACCGTACACGGGCACGCTGTCGATGAGCTGAAGCGAAGCGGCTTGGCGGAGAACCTGCAGATCGTGTCCCTGCGCCGGAAATCGGCACAGGAGCAGAAAGGCCGCCCCTTCTCCCACGTCTGTCATGCGGGGTGCTCCGCGTGTTTCACGGAGGTGTGGCCGGCGGTGCGCGACCATACGGACGCGGCACACACATTTCCCAGCCGGTGGGCGCCATGCGCGCTGATTGCGTGGGCCGACGTACTCGGCACCAGCAAAGCCGACGACGTCAAGAGCGGCGGCCGGCAGAAGGACACCGAGACAGGAAGAGGTCGGGCATGTCCGGCAGTGAAAGCGAGAATCCAGTAATCCCGTCACCGACGCCCACGCCAACTCGGCGGCCCAGGACGAACCGGGACTGGTGGCCGAATCAACTGGACCTTCAGGTTCTCCAGCAGCACTCGCCCCGGTCCCACCCGATGGACGAGGACTTCGACTACGCGAAGGAGTTCGCGACCCTCGACGTCGACGCGCTGAAGCGTGACGTCTTCGAGGTGATGACGGCATCCCAGGACTGGTGGCCTGCCGACTACGGTCACTACGGGCCGCTCTTCATCCGGATGAGCTGGCATGCCGCGGGAACGTACCGCATCGCGGACGGCCGCGGCGGTGCCGGCAGGGGCGCACAGCGCTTCGCCCCCCTCAACAGCTGGCCGGACAACGCGAGCCTGGACAAGGCGCGCCGTCTGCTGTGGCCGGTCAAACAGAAGTACGGCCAAAAAATCTCCTGGGCCGATCTTCTGGTATTCGCCGGAAACTGCGCCATGGAATCCATGGGGTTCAAGACGTTCGGGTTCGGTTTCGGACGAGAGGACATCTGGGAACCCGAGGAGATCTTCTGGGGTCCCGAGGACACATGGCTCGGAGATGAGCGCTACAGCGGCGACAGGGAACTCACCGGTCCTTTCGCCGCCGTGCAGATGGGACTGATCTACGTCAATCCCGAGGGGCCCAACGGAAACCCGGACCCGCTGGCGGCCGCCGGGGACATCCGGGAGACGTTCGGGCGCATGGCGATGAATGACGAGGAGACGGTCGCGCTCATCGTCGGCGGCCACACCTTCGGCAAGTGTCATGGCGCGGTCGACGCCAGTTATATCGGCCCGGAACCGGAGGCCGCCGCCATCGAGCAGCAGGGCCTCGGCTGGCGGAACACCTACGGCAGCGGCACGGGCCCCCACGCGCTCACCAGTGGCCTGGAGGGCGCATGGACCACCGAGCCGACCAAGTGGGACAACGGGTACCTGGACAATCTTTACGGGTACGAGTGGGAGCTGACTAGCAGCCCCGCCGGTGCCCACCAGTGGACTCCCTCGGATCCCGCGGCCAGGAACACCGTACGCGACGCCCATGATCCGTCGAAGCGGCACGCTCCCATGATGCTGACGACGGATCTCGCGCTGAAGGTGGACCCGGTCTACGGCCCGATCACGAAGAGGTTCCACGAGAACCCGGACGAACTCGCGGTGGCGTTCGCCAAGGCGTGGTACAAACTGCTGCACCGCGACATGGGACCCCTCTCGCGCTACCTCGGCCCGTGGATTCCCGAGCCGCAGCTGTGGCAGGACCCCGTTCCCGACGTCGATCACGAACTGGTCGGGGACGAGGACGTCGCTGCCCTCAAGGGCAGGATCCTCGCCTCGGGCCTTTCCGTCCCCCAACTGGTCACCACCGCCTGGGCGTCGGCGGCGAGCTTCCGCGGCACCGACAAGCGCGGCGGGGCGAACGGGGCACGGATCCGGCTCGCGCCGCAGAAGGACTGGGAACTCAACGACCTCCCCGAGGTGACCGAGGTACTGCGCACGCTCGAGGGGATCCAGGAGGACTTCAACCGCTCCCAGGCCGGCGGAACGCGGGTCTCCCTCGCCGACCTCATCGTCCTCGGCGGGTGCGCGGCCGTCGAGCAGGCCGCGAGGGACGCCGGGTACGACGTCACGGTTCCGTTCGCACCGGGGCGAACGGACGCCTCGCAGGAGCAGACCGACGCGGCGTCGTTCGCCGTGCTGGAGCCCAAGGCGGATGCCTTCCGCAACTACCTTCCGGCGGGCGAGAAGCTGTCGCCGGAGACCCTCATGCTGGACCGCGCCAACCTGCTGACGCTGACCGTCCCCGAGATGACGGTGCTGATCGGCGGCATGCGGGCCCTGAACACCGGCTTCAAGGGATCCGGCCACGGTGTCTTCACCCACCGGCCGGGAATCCTGACCAACGACTTCTTCGTCAACCTGCTCGACATGGGCACGGAGTGGAAGGTGTCGGCCACGGACGAGAACGTGTTCGAAGGCCGGGATCGCGCCACCGGCGAGGTCAAGTGGACCGCCACCGCCGTCGACCTGATCTTCGGTGCGCACTCCCAGCTCCGGGCCGTCTCGGAGGTCTACGCGTCCCAGGACGCGGGAGAGAAGTTCGTACGTGACTTCGTGGCGGCGTGGAACAAGGTGATGAATCTCGACCGGTTCGACCTCGCCTGAGCCCGACGTCCCGGTCCGCCGTCGTCGGCCGCCCGGGACGTGCCGCGGTGTGGCACTCTGCCGCCGTCATTGCCTGCCCGGGGCGGGCCGGGTCGACGCCGAGTCGTCACCCGGCCACCGGGACCACGGTGGGTTCCACCGTGGCACTCATGAGCAACGCGCCGAGGCTGCAGCCGACCGCGACGGCCCATGTGCGGATGGGCGCGGTGGGCTTCGTGGCATCCCCGTTCAACGCGGTCCCGTGTCGCCGCTTGTCAGTCCCGAAGACCGCCGAGCGCGCGCAGGGCGCTCAGGCTGGGCAGGAAGCAGTACTCACCGCCCCTGGTGACGACGAACCGGGGCAGTGGGGCAAGGCGTCGTCGCACCGGCCGCCGGGGAACGGTGAAACCGGTCGAGCCGTCCTGGGAGCCGGTGACGGGGTCCTTGCCGTCACCTCCGCCGAAGAAGACGCTGTCGTTCAGCCACTCGGACTGGACGAACTCGAACTGCCGCCCCAGGTGTGCGCCGATGAACGCGAACATCAGGCCGCGGTCCACGCCGTCGTCCTCCAGCGCCCCGTCCGGCAGGGGCGGACCGTAGACGGCGCCGCGTCTGATCATGCGGTGCAGGCGCACCTCCCCCGCCACGGCGGCGTCGCGGGGGTTGGCCCGGCGGATGTGGCAGCCGCCGGGAGTGCTGAAGCCGATCGGGTCGTCCCGCTGGTACAGGAAGGTGTTGCGCCGGTGCGGGTCGGCCCCGAGGGCCGGATCGTCCTGGTGGGGGGCGAGTGCGAGGGGAGCCCCGCTGCGCCAGCGCCCCATGATCTTCGCCGCGACGAGTTCCTGGTCTTCGGGCCCGGCGGAGTTGTCCTTCAGGTAGCGGCGGAACCGGGCGACGTCCTGGTGGAGTTTGCGGAAGACGGCGTAACTGCCGTTGCGCCCCAGCTCGGTGGGCTGCGGGGTCTGGATGCCTCCCAGTTCGTCGGGGTACCCGAGCACGAACTCCCCCGCTTTCAGAGGCACTTCGAGCGGGTTCGACCCGGCGATTCCGCTTCCCTCGACCGCGGGGTGACTGACACCGTCGCGATAGCCGAAATGCTCCCTCTCGGTGGGCAGCGCGTAACAGTCCTGCCGCCAGACCGCCGTCACGCCGGGGAGGCGGTCGTACACCGGGCGAGCACGGTCGATGGCCGCCTGCAGGCGCGGGGAGTCGGGGGCTACGGCGGTGAGCACCACGTGGACGCCGGGGGTGCCGAGCGGTGTTTCCCAGTGCTCCGGGGCACTGTCACCGACATCGCCGAGTGCTCGGGCACGGGCGGCCATGCCCTGCCGGAACTCCCAGGCGAACGTGTCCAGCGATGCGGCCGGGACGCCGAGGGCCTTGAGACCGTGACAGGTCAGGGCGGCGCTGACCCAGGTGTCCCCGAGAGCACCGGCAGGGTCGGCGGCGGAGGTCACCGCCGCGCTGACGCGCCGCATCAGCTCCCGCCCCTGTTCCCGGTCGTCGATCCGGAAGGCCAGGTAGGCGGCCGCGTACGGGGTCGGCCGAGGGCTGAGGAGGCCGCGCTGGATGTCTTCCAGTTCCAGCTCGGCCTCCAGGGGCTCGTTCACGGGTGACCTCCTTGCGGGCCCTACTTCGAGACGAGGTTCCGCCAGAAGCTGCGCAGGCTCTCGTCACCCCCGAACAGGGAACTGAAGATCGTCGAGTCCGCCAGCAGCACATCGCCCGCCCGGTCCCCGCCCGGCGGCATCCACAGGAACATGTTGAACTCGGTGTTGCCGGCCTCGGTGAACGGATGCGGCCTGGACATGTCGATCGGCTGCCTCGCCAGCACATGGATGCCGTCCGCTTCGCCGGCCGTCACCTCGTAGTGCGGCAGATGCATGTGGAAGTTGAAGTTCGTCACCCCGTCCAGCCACCCTCGGGCGTCCAGATCGCGAACCGTGGACAGCGGGGCGATCCTGCCGTCCTCGCCGGTCGCGGGACGCAGTCCGTAACGGTTCACCACCGGCACACCCAAACCCTTCATCAGGTCCCTGACGTAGGTGGCGAACCGCTGCCGGCGAGGCACCAGCAGGTCGCCGTGGTGGAGGTACTCCATCTCCCGTTCGGCGAGATCCTCCGACGCACCGACGTCGTGGTGGGGGCCGAGCACCAGGCGGACGTTCTCGCGGGCGAGGAAGGCCCGGAGCGCCTCGATCTCGTCCTGCCGGGCGTCCTGCTCGGTGATCATGTGGTCCAGCCCGAAGACGAACAGGACATCGGTGTCCGCCAGGACCCGCTCGTCCAGCAGGGTGGGGAAGCCGGCCTGGTCGATGCGCTGGTACACCGGAACCGGATGCCCCGTGGTCTCCTCGACGAAGTCCTGGAACGGCACCCAGGCCCAGAAGAACAGCTCCAGCGACCCGGCGATGCCCTGCTGGAACCGATAGGGGTCGGACCATTTCGGGTCCTCGTAGGCAGGCCACGCCACCCGCCTGACCTCGGTCATCGTCGAGAAGCGGTCGTCCAGCTCCGTCGCGTGCCTGCCCGCCTCGGCCGGATAGCTCCACGAGACGTAGATGCTCACCCGTTTCCCGCCGGGGGTGTACGCACGGGGGATGTGCCGCTGGTTGTAGGTGCGCGCGGTCCTGACCTCGCTCATGTCGCGCCCCTCACTGCAACTGGTCGAGCATCTCCGACAGGGCGCCCTTGATCCGCAGGGCCTTCTTGACCTCGTCGGCCGTCACGTACGGGTACTCCCCGTACTCGATGAAGCTCGGACAGTGGTGCTCGCGCACGTACCGGACGAACGCCTCGGGATTGGTCCGCCAGTCCTCGGGAAACCCTTCGAGGTTCTCGAAGACGGTGCTCACGCCGGCCTTCGTGAAGAGCGCGACCGCGTCCTCGGTGTACTTGTCGAAGTCGGTGTCGAAGATGCCCTGGTACATGAAGCGCGTGTCGTCGTCGAAGAGAACCCAGCGAAGGTAGTGCAGCTTCAGCGGAGCCAGCAGGTACGGATCTGCCTCCAACGCCTCGACCAGCGTCCGGCCGTGGGCACGCACCGCGTCGGCCCGGCCCGGTTTGATCCGGGCAATGACCGTGAACCCGTAGCAGGCCGGGGTCCTCGGAAAGACGGGGCCGTACTTCCCCTGCTCAAGATGGTCGGTGTCCTTGGGGATGGCGACCATCTGCGGCTTGATTTCCATACCCGCTCCTCCCGCCGTCCGGGACACGGTCATCGTCCCACCGGCTCACCGGTTCCGCCCGCGCAGCGCAGCCGGACCGACAACGCCGGGGGTTCCGTCAGGCCTGCGCGCGGGCCGGCCGTGCGCCGGCGACCGCCCGGCGGGCCACCGTGACCAGTTCCGCCGCCGGGCCCACGAGGCGCCGCCCGGTCGGCCAGACCGCGCGCAGGTCGCGGGTGAGGTCGACGCCCGTGACGGGGACACCGATCAGCCGGCCTTCCGCGATGTCCCCGCGGACCGCCAGCTCGCTCAGGACGGACGGTCCGGTGCCGGCGATCACCGCGCCGCGCACGGCGGCCGTCGAGCCGAGTTCCACCAGGGGCCGGACGCGTTCACAGCCGGCCAGGTGCAGGGCCCGGTCCAGGGTCTGCCGCGTTCCGGAACCGCTCTCCCGCAGCACCAGCGGCGCCCGCGACAGCTCCTGCGCCGACAGCGGCTCGCGTCGCCGCGCCCACGGGTGAGCGGGGTCGGCCACGACGACGAGCCGGTCCTCGGCCACCTGCCGCGTGGACATCACGCGGGACAGGCGCGGCCCTTCGATGAACCCGATGTCGGCCTCGCCCGACTCCACCAGCTCGGGCACATGCTCACTGTTGGTCACCTGCAGCCCGATGTACAGCTCCGGTCGGCGAGCGCGCAGCTCGCTGATCCAGGCCGGCAGCAGGTACTCCGCGATGGTCAGGCTCGCCGCGACGCGCAGTTCGGCCTCCCGCCGGTCGCGCAGCTTGTCCGCTGAGGCGAGCAGCTCGTCCAGCTCGTCCAGGACCCGCCGGGCGTGTGCGGTTACGGTCTGCCCGGCCAGCGTCAGCCGGGACCCGCGACGGGTCCGGTCGACCAGCACCAGTCCCAGCCCGCGCTCCAGCGTGGACAGCCGGCGGCTGGCGGACGGCTGGGAGATCCGCAGCCGCTCGGCAGCCCGGCCCAGGCTCCCCAGGTCGGCCACGAGGACGAGAAGCCGCAGCGACTCCAGGTCGGGCGTGCGCGAGGGGAGGCAGACGGTACGGGGATCGGGCACGGAGGGCTCTGTCACAGCCCCAGCGTATGAGTCAGCCATACGTTTGGGCTATGACCTCCTGTCCGATCAGGGGCTACAGGGCCGGCAGGGCGCCGACCACAGTGGTGATCATGAAGGACGCCAGCCTCTCCCGGTCAGGGACCACCCGCCCACCCGGCCCCGCCCTCGCCCGCGGCACCGCCCTCGCCGCCCGGCTCCGTGGCTCTGCCGCCCGGCTGCCCGGACTGTCCCTGGCCGTCGGTGTCGCCCTCGTCGCGACCGCACTGGGGCGGCTGGTCCCCGTCGTCGGCGGCCCGGTGAGCGCGATCGTGCTCGGGGTGCTGGTGGCGATCGTGGTACGGCCCGGGGACCGGATGCGGCCCGGCATCACCTTCGCCGGGCGCGCGGTGCTCCAGGCGGCGGTGGTCGTCCTCGGCGCGCAGTTGTCCCTGGGCCAGGTGCTGCGGGTCGGTGCCGGCTCGCTGCCGGTGATGACCGCGACCCTCGCGGTCTGCCTGGCGGCGGCGTACGGGATCGGACGCCGGCTGGGTGTCGTCCGCGACCTGCGCACCCTGATCGGTGTGGGCACCGGCATCTGCGGCGCCTCCGCGATCGCCGCGGTCACACCGGTCATCGGCGCGGCCGAGGCGGAGGTGGCCTACGCCGTCTCCACGATCTTCGTCTTCAATGTCGCCGCGGTGCTGACCTTCCCCGCACTCGGACATCTGCTGGGCATGGGCCAGCACGCCTTCGGCCTGTTCGCCGGCACCGCGGTCAACGACATGTCGTCGGTGGTCGCCGCCGCCACCACGTACGGCGGCCCGGCGGCCGACTACGCGGTGGTGGTCAAGCTGGCCCGCACGCTGCTGATCATCCCCGTCTGCCTGGGACTCGCCGCCCTCGCCCGCCGCCGCGCGCGGACCGCGGACGTGCCGGACCACACCGGTGCACCGGGCGGCCGGCCCGGCCCGGTGCACGTCGGCCGGCTGGTGCCGTGGTTCCTCGTCGGCTTCCTCGCGCTGGCGGCCGTGAACACGGCCGGCCTCGTCCCGTCCGCCGCCCACGGCCCGCTCAGCACACTCGCCGTCTTCCTGATCACCGTCGCCCTGTCCGCGATCGGCCTGTCCACCGAACCTGCCAGGCTGCGCCGGACCGGTCCCGCGCCCCTGCTGCTCGGTGGCTGCCTGTGGCTGGTGGTGTCCGCGACGAGCCTGGCCCTCCAGTTCCTGACCGGGCACCTGTGACCGCTGCGGTTCAGCGGTAGTAGGTCTCCAGTTCGGCGATCGAGGTGAAGGTCTGTGTTCCGCCGCTGCCGCCGATGACGCGTACGCCGTCGCCGGTCGTGGCGTCGAAGCGGGCCCCACGGGGTGGGCGCCTCGTAGAACTCGTAGGTGTACTCCGTCCAGGACGTGTAGATGTAGCGGTTCAACGGCTTGTCGTAGACGACTCCGCCCTGGCTGATCACGCTCAGGTCGCTGGGCCGGCCGGCGGTTCCCACGTTCTGGTAGACGCGGTGGTCGTCGTGGAGCACGGAGACCCTCTGGTCGATGTCGGAGGTCCATACGGGTGTGCCGTTGCCGTCACCGGCGTAGAACTGCCAGGCGCTGCGGTCCTGGACGGACGTGGCGGGTACGCGTGCCAGGTAGAGGTCGGCCGGGTCCGGGGCGGGGCTGTAGGTGTCGCGCCAGTTGTAGTCCAGGCCGTAGGCGTAGACGTATCCGTCGGGGCTGTTCGCGTTGTCCTTGCCGTAGTCCAGGAACATGATCGTCGTGAACTTCTGGTCCGAGAACATCGGTGCGGTCCTGTCGGACGTCCAAGTGGCGCCCTTGTCCGCCGACTTCACGATCGTCGCGCTGGGCGCGCTGTCCAGGGTGCCCTGCCTGAGGTCCTGGACGGCGAGGTACAGGTCGCCGTTCACGCAGACCATGCCACGTCTCCGCACAGGTGCACCTCGACGCCCAGTTCGGCGAAGAGTGCGGCCTTCGCGCGCAGCGCCTTGTCGGCGGTCTCCGCGTCGGGGGCGTAGGCCACGTTCAGGTGGTTGGCGCGGTGGCGGGCCATGAACTGGTCGCGGGTGACGCCGTGCAGGACGGCGTGCATGATCGGCCACTGCGGGGTGGTGGCGTCGAGCCTGCGCCGGGTCTCCGCCTCGGGCAGTTCGATCGAGGTGGCGCGGCCGAGGTCGGCATGCAGCCGGCCGTCCATCAGGAACACGCGCGACCAGACGATCTCGCCCGGCTTGGAGACACCGCTGAGGGTGCCGCCGCCGAGCGGGAAGTACATCGGGGGCTGACGCATGCTGTACGACTTGTGGTAGCCGCCGTTGTGGGAGGCGGGCACCGAGCCGGAGATCTCGAAGACCCAGACGAACCGGCCCTCGTACTCCTCGCCCCAGCGGATGTCGTGCAGCGTGGTGGCCGGGTCGAGGCCCATCGCCGTCCAGATCCGGTTGGTGATCAGGGAGTCGACGGCCACGCCCTCGTCCACCTCGTTGAAGTGCGGCAGCGCGGCGCCCGGGTAGAGTTCGCGGGCGCCGTCGCGGCTGCGTACCGGCGGGCGCTGGACGTTGTTGAGCAGGCCCTCGGCGAGGTCGCTGGCCGGGACGGTGTCCTTGAGGCCCTGCTGGTACTGGATGCCGACCGCGTCGAGCCCGAAGTCGTCGGCGATGCGCAGGGCGGCTATGTACATCTTGAACTGGCTGAGCAGTTGCGCGTCGGTGAGTTCGGTGGCCTCGTCGGTGCCGGTGTGGAAGGTCAGGCCGGCATGGTCGAGCCAGGCGCGCACGGCCCGGGCCTCTTCGTCGGAGACCTTCTGCATCTCGGCGACGAGGGCGCTCTGCGACAGCCGCTCCTTGTAGATGCCGAGCGGGTTGAGGAACTCGTCGTCGATGATGGCGTTGTACATGCCCATGCAGCCCTCGTCGAAGACGCCGATGACGGCCTTCTCCTCGCGCAGCTGCCGGGCGAGGGCGACGCCCAGTTCGGTCTCGGGGTCCTTCGGCAGCGGGGGCAGGGGCCTGACGTGGCTGGTGTCGTGGGTGAGGGTGCCCGTCTCCAGCCAGGTGCGCAGGCCTTCGCGGGCCCAGTCGTCGGTGAAGTCGGGGCTCCACAGGACGGAGTAGTCGCGCCCCGCCTTGGTGAGGCTGCCGGCGAGGTTCAACAGACCGACCAGGCCCGGGAATTCACCGCTCCAGTTGGCGACGACGAGGATCGGGCCCCGGTGGCTGCGCAGGCCGGCCAGGACGTGGTGGCTGTACTGCCAGACGCCCTCGACGACGATCAGCGGGGCGTCGCTGGGCAGGTTTTTGAACACCTCGATCCCGGCACGCTGGCTGTCGATGAAGCCGTGTCCCTTGGTCTCGTCGACGGCGTGGCCGCGGCGGATCTGCCGGCCGAGTTCGGTGAGGGCCGCGGTGAGGTCGTTCTCCAGCTTCTCCTGAGTGGGCCAGCAGGTGACATTGGCTGCGGGGCGCAGGTCGCCGCTGGCCACCGTGTAGACGGTGTTCGGTTCGGCGGCGGGTCGCTGGTGCGGCTCCGGCAGGGTGTACGCGGTCATGCGGTCTCCGGTGGTTGTGCGTGCGGTCCCGGCATGCGATCTGCGGGTCGCGCGGTCGGTCTGGTGGTGGGGGCCGTCTGCGGCGGCGAGGTCGGCGGGACGCAGTTGGCAGGCAGGCGGTGGCGGACAGGAGCCGGCCGGACTCAACCGGCAGGCACGGGGCGGCGGACACAAACCGGCCGGAGGCAACCGGCGGGCACGGGGCGGCTGCCGGCGGGCAGCCGGGAGACGCCCTCGCAGGTGCGCGGCAGGCTGAGGTCAGCGCTCCTGGAGTGCCGCCAGGGCGTGGACGGTCTGCGTCGTCTGCGGGTACAGCCGCCGGTAGAGGGTGTACAACTCGTCGTAGCGAGCGGCGTTTTCGGGGCGGGGCATCACCGTTTCGCGCACCGGGTTCCAGTCGTCGACGCAGGCGTCGCCGACGAGCTGGGCGGCGAGCAGCGCCCCGCCGTAGGCGGCGCCGATGGTGATGGTGCGCAGTTCCTGCGGGCGGCCGGTGATGTCGGAGACGATCTGGGTCCACAGGGAGCCCTGGGTGCCGCCGCCGACGGCGACCACGCGGCGGATGTCGCCGCCGGCCGCCTCGATGACCTCGACGTTGTGCCGGATGCCGAAACCGGTGGCTTCGAGTGCGGCCCGGTAGAGATCGCCGCGGGTGTGGGAGAGAGTCAGGCCGGCGATCACCCCGCGGGCGTCCGGATCCATGATCGGGGTGCGCTCGCCGGAGAAGTACGGGAGCATCAGCAGGCCGTTCGCGCCGGGGGCCGACTCGCCGGCCAGCCGGGTGAGTTCGGCGTGGTCGGTGCCCGCGAACAGGTCGCGCAGCCAGGTGGTGACCGCTCCGGAGGTGGCCATGCCGCCCGCCAGATTGCGGGTCCCGGGCAGCGCGCCGACCGTGCCCCACAGGGACGGGCTGGTCAGGGGCTTGGGCACGGTGTGGATGAGAAACATGGTCGTGCCATACATGAGCATCAGGTCACCGGTGTGCTGGGCACCCACGCTCAGCGCCTCGGCCCAGGCGTCGATGGTGCCGGGGATGCCGGCGGGCAGGCCGGTCTCCCGGGCGGCCTCGGCGGTGAGGGTGCCCGCCGCCTCGCCGGACCAGCGCAGCGGTGGCAGGTCGATGCCGGGGGCGACCTCGGCGGCCCAGGGGGCGTACCACTCGCCCGCGAGCGTGTCGTACAGCGGGGTGCACTGGCTGGCCGAGTGGTGGTCCAGGACGTAGGCCCCGGTGAGCTTCCTGACCAGCCAGGAGCTGGGCATGTAGAGGCGGCGGGCGCGGGCGTAGAGGCCGGGTTCCTCGTCCGCGATCCAGGCGATCTTCGGCCCGGCGGCCTGGGTGGTCAGGGCGGAGCCGCCGCGGCGCATGATCTCCTCGGCACCGAGCCGGGCCTCGATGCGCTCGATCTGGCGGACCGAGCGGGTGTCCACGCCGTAGAGGACGGCGGGACGCAGCGGGGTGTCGTGCTCGTCGGTGAGCAGGACGCAGGGGCCCATACCGCTCACCCCGACGGCGGTCACGGTGGTGTCGTCCGCGGCGGTCAGCTCCCGGGCGAGTCCGCGGCCGTGCCGGGCGGCGCCGCGGCCACCGTGGGCGCAGGCGGGTCACGGGGGCGGCGGGGCCTGGATGCCGGGACGGAACTTGGGGACGTGGAGCGTGATCTTCGTGCCCGCGCCGACGCCCGTCTCGATGACGAGGCCGTGGTCGTCGCCGTAGACCTGGCGCAGCCGGCGGTCCACGTTGCGCAGGCCGATGCCGGTGGCCGGTCCGGCCGTGCCGCGCAGGATCGCGCGCAGGCGTTCCGGTTCCATGCCGACGCCGTTGTCCTCGACGACGACCCGGGCCTCGGTGCCCTCGTCCTCGGCGGTGATCGTGACGACGCTGCGCTCCACCGACTCCTCCAGGCCGTGCTTGAGGGCGTTCTCGACCAGGGGTTGCAGACAGAGGAACGGCAGCGTGACGGGCAGCACCTCGGGGGCGATGCGCAGGGTGACCTTCAGGCGGCGGCCGAAGCGGGCGCGGGCGAGTTCCAGGTACTGCTCGATGGAGCGCAACTCCTCGGCGAGGGTGGTGAAGTCGCCGTCGCGGCGGAAGGAGTAGCGGGTGAAGTCGGCGAACTCCTGGAGGAGTTCACGGGCGCGCTCGGGGTCCGTGCGCACGAACGAGGCGATGCTCGCGAGCGAGTTGTAGATGAAGTGCGGGGAGATCTGGGCGCGCAGGGCGCGGACCTCGGCCTCGTGGGCGCCGGCCCGGACCCGGTCGAGGCCGGCGAGGTCGAGGTCCAGCGAGAGTCTGCGGGCCGCCGCCTCGACGGCCCGTGTGTGGGCGGTGGACTCCGTTGTGGCGAACACGGCGAGGACGCCGGCGGGCCGCCCGTCGGCAGTGAGCGGGGCCAGGGCGCCCCAGCGCACGGGGCAGCCCTCGTCGTCGCAGGACAGCGGGAAGGTCCCGGTCCGGGGCAAGCCGGTGAGCCGGGCCGCGAGTTGCTCACGGTGGTGGTCGGCGGCACCGTCCCAGGCGAGGACGACGGCGGCGTCGGTGAGGGCGAGGGCGGGCGCGCCGAGCAGGGGGCGCAGCCGCCGCACCACCCTGCGGGCCGTGTCCGGGGTGAGCCCGGCGCGCAGCGGTGCCGCGGCGAGCGCGACGGTGTGCAGGGTGTGGACGAGGGTCCGGGCCCCGTCGGCGTCGACCGCGTGCTCGTGCTGCCGGCGCGCCGCATGGTGCCCGAGGGCGGCGCCGAGCACGAACAGCGCGAACCCGGCGAGGACGAGGGCGGCGCCGCCGAGGACGCTCATGGGCGGGCCCGGGTGTCGTGGTGCGCGGTGAGGCCGGTGGTGGACACGGTGGTGGCTCCTCGGTCAGGGGGTGGCCGGGCCCGGCCGGGTGCCCTCGGGCAGGTGGAGGCGGGCCATCGTGCCCGCGGTGCCGGGCGGGACGCGGTCGCGGGTGGCCAGGGAGGTCAGGATCATCGCCGCGAAGCCGGCCGGGACGGACCACACCGCGGGCCAGGCCAGCAGGGTGTGCGGCCAGCCGGAGTCGGCGCCGCCCGCGATGGTGGCCGCCACCGCGGCCAGCGCCGAGCCGCCGCCGAGGAGCAGCCCGGCGACGGCGCCCGGCGGGGTCAGGCCGCGCCACCAGATGCCGAGGACGAGCAGCGGGCAGAAGGACGAGGCCGCGACGGCGAAGGCCAGTCCGACCGCATCGGGATGCGCAGGCCGAGCGCGCCGACGAGGACCGTGGCGAGGACCACGGCCGTCACGCCCGCCATGCCGTACGTCTGGTTCACCGGGCGGCCCCGGCGGGGGAACGGCGCATGGTCAGGGGCGCTCCGCGGGGGCCGGGCCCGGCGGTCCGGCCTCGTTGCGCTCGGCGCGGCGGACGTACCAGGCGCCGATGGCGAGCAGCGCGGGGTACGGCGCCACGCCGAGCAGGAGCCAGACGGCGAGGGGGACGTGGGGCTGGGCGGTGGCGGACGGCAGCAGCCGCAGCACGACGGGGAGCAGGCCGATCGGGACCGCGAGGAGGGCCGTCGCGGTGAGCGCGGCACGGATCTGACGGTCCATCAACTCACTCACCATGGCGTCGGTTTCGGGTGCGTCCGGGCGGGGATCGGGGACGGCGCCGGGCGGTCGTCGGCGGGCGGGCCCGCGGTGACCACCTCTCTGCGAGGGACGGATTCGGCTCCCATGACGCGCTCCCCGAGGCCACGGTGATCACCTGGTGTGCGGCGAGTGTACGCAGCGTCGGACCGCGGCGGCAGCCGCCGGAGCAGAATCGCCACATGTCCGTCACCTCGGTCACCCGCGGACCGCTCCCGCCGCGTGCCGGGCCAGCAGGTCGCGCAGTTCCCGGGCGTTGCGCCGGCTCACGGCGAGGGTCCGGTCGCCGATCCGGACGGTCACGTTGCCGCCGTCCAGGCGGAGTTCCTCGATGCGGCCGAGGGCGACGAGCCGGCTGCGGTGGATGCGGACGAAGCCGCGGGCGCGCCACTGTTCCTCCAGCGTGGACAGCGGGATGCGCACCAGGTGGCTGCCGTGCCGGGTGTGCAGGCGGGCGTAGTCGCCCTGTGCCTCGACGTAGGTGATGTCGGCGACGGGCACGAAGCGGGTCACGCCGCCCAGTTCCACGGGGACGTGGTCGCCGGGGGCGGGGGCGGTCACCGGGGGGCCGGCGGGGCGGGGTCCCGCTCCGGCCGCGACCAGTTCGGCGACCCGGCGTACGGCCTCGGCGAAGCGCTCCTCGCGCAGGGGTTTGAGGAGGTAGTCGACGGCCTTGAGGTCGAAGGCGCGCACCGCGAAGCCGTCGTGGGCGGTGACGAAGACGATCAGCGGCGGTGCGGCGAAGCCGCCGAGCAGGCGGGCCAGTTCGAGACCGTCGAGTCCCGGCATGTGGATGTCGAGGAAGACCACGTCGACGGCCGGGGCGCCGTCCGGCCCGGCCTCCATGGCCCGCCCGAGGCGGCGCAGCGCCTCGGTGGCCGTGGGCGCGGGGATCACGGTGCCGACGCGCGGGTCCCGTCCGAGCAGGTACAGCAGCTCCTCGAGCGCGGGTTCCTCGTCGTCCACCGCCAGCACCCGCAAGGGGGCGTCGGTCGCGCTCATCTTCGCGGCTCCTCTCCTCCGGCCACCGATTGATGCATCAACTACCTATCGGTGCATGGTGGTCCTCCGGGCCGCCGCCGTCGAGATCGCGGGCGGGGTGTGCGGCGGCTCTCGCGCGGCGAGGACCGGTGCGCTCACTCCGGCAGCACCAGACGGGCCGTCTCGCCGGGCACCACCGGGATGACCTGGTCCCGCAGGCGGATACCGATGGGGGAACGGTCGGAGGCCGGTACGGCGACCTCCAGCAGGCCGCTGCGCAGGCGCAGATGCGCGCCCCAGTGGCCGTGGTAGCGGAACGGGAAGCCGTAGGAGGAGAGTTCGGGCAGCGGGACCGGGTCGAAGCTGAGGACGCCGCCCCGGGTCTCCAGGCCGGTCAGTCCGCGCTGGACGAGGTCGAGGGTGCCGGCCATCGCACCGAGGTGGATGCCCTCGCCGGTGGTGCCGCCCTGGAGGTCGGCGATGTCCCCGCGCAGCGCCTCCTGGACGAAGGCCCAGGCGTCCTCCCGGCGGGCGCGGGCCAGGATCCAGCCGTGGACCAGGCCGCTGAGCGTGGAGCCGTGGCTGGTGCGGTGCAGGTAGTGGTCCACCGTGGCGGTCCAGGTGTGCTCGTCGATCCGGTAGCCCAGCCGGCCGAAGAGCGCGCGGAGTTCGGGGGGCGAGAAGAGGTAGCCGAGCATCAGGACGTCGGCCTGCTTGGACGCCTTGTACCGGTTGACGGTGTCGCCCTCCGCCTCCAGGATCCGGTCCAGGCGCCGGATGTCGTCGTACCGCTTGCGGTAGTCGTCCCAGTCCAGCTCGGCAAGGTCGCCGTAGCCCTCGAACTGGCTGATCACCCCGTCGTGGAAGGGGACGTGGAGGGTGCGGGAGACCTCCTCCCAGCGGGCGGTCTCGTCCTGGGCCAGGCCGGCGCTCTCGGTGAGTTCGCGGCGGCGCGGCTCGGGCAGGGCGTTCAGCAGCTCGAGGGCGCGGGCGAGCACCCAGGCGGCGGTGACGTTGGTGTACGCGTTGTCGTCCAGGCCGGGTGCGGCCGCGCCGGGGTAGGCGTCGTGGTACTCGTCGGGGCCGACCACGCCCCGGATGCGGTGCCGGCCGAGGCCGGCGTCGTAGGTGGCCGAGTCCGCCCAGAAGCGGGCGATGTGCAGCAGCATCTCGGCGCCCTCGCCGTGCAGGAAGTCGGTGTCGCCGGTGGCCTCGTGGTACTGCCAGATGTTGTAGGCCACCGCCGAGCCGACGTGGTGCTGCAGATGGGAGTGGTCCGGCAGCCAGCGGCCGGAGCGGGGGTTGAGGTGCAGCCGCGGGGCCTCCTCGCGGCCGTCGCTGCCGCTCTGCCACGGGTAGAGCGCGCCGCGCCGGCCGAGTTCCTGTGCCGCGTGACGGGCGGCGTCAAGGCGCCGGTGCCGGTAGTGGAGCAGGGCGCGGGAGACCTCGGGCAGGTGGAGGTTGAGGTAGGGCAGGACGAAGAGTTCGTCCCAGAAGACGTGGCCGCGGTAGGCCTCGCCGTGCAGTCCGCGCGCGGGGACGCCGACGTCGAGGTCGGCGGTGTGCGGGGAGAGGGTCTGCAGCACATGGAAGAGGTGCAGGCGCAGGATGCTGCCCGCCTCGCCGGGGACCTCGAGTGCGGTGCGCCGCCACAGCTGCTCCCAGGCCCTCGCGTGCGTCTCGAGCAGTTCGTCGAAGCCGGGGGCGGCACAGGCGCGCTCGACGGCCGCGTGCAGGGGGTCGCCGATGGCGGGGTCGCGGGAGGTGTGCAGGGCGACGGTCTTGTCGACGGTGACGGTACGCCCGGGCAGCAGCGTGAGCCGCAGCTGCTGCACGGCGCGGTGGGCCTCGTTCGCGTGGGTGACGGGTGAGTCGGCGGTCAGCCGGTGGGCCAGTCCGAAGCGGATGTCGGAGGTGCGGGTACGGCACTGCAGCCACGCCGTGCCGGGTACGGCGGTGCCCGCGTGGAAGTGGGTGAGGTGCCGGCCGTCCAGGTCCCGGTAGCGGGCCACACCGCAGTTGGTGACCCTGCCGTCGAGCGCGGCCTCGGCCTCCAGGTCCATGCGGGGTCCCTCGACGGTGAACTCGGTGCGCAGGGCGGCGAGATGGGGGTCGGCCAGGTGGAGCAGGCGCAGCTGGCGTACGTGCAGCGTGCCGCCGCCGGGCAGGCCGTAGCCGGTGCGGCGCTCCAGCAGGCCCGGCTCGAGGTGGAGGACCTGGTGGTGCTCGGTGACGGGGGCGGTGTCCGGGGTGAGCCAGTCCCCGCCCGCGGGCCTGAAGCGCAGCGGCAGCCAGTTGGGCAGGTTGACCATGTCCTCGTTCTCGATCCGGCGTCCGGCGACCTCGGAGGTGAGCCGGTTGTAGCAGCCGGCCGCGTAGGTGCCCGGGTAGTGGACGTCGTCCGCGGTGCACTCGGGCAGGGCGCCGCGGGTGGCGAAGTATCCGTTGCCCAGCGTGCACAGGGACTCCCGCAGCCGCTCCTCCTCCGGCCGGTAGCCGTCGTACTCCCAGGCCGGTCCCGTCACCGCCACCCCTCGGACCGGGCCCCGCATTCGAACATGCGAACGGGCCGGGCCGTCGGGCCGCCCCGGCCGGGCGGGGACACGACGGCCCGGCCCCCCACCCGTCGGGCCCTGCCGGTATGCGGCTCCATGAGGAGATTGTGCAGGGGCGGGGCCCGGCGGTGTGGGACTGACTGGGCTGGACGGGGGACGGCGTCGGGGACGGCCGGCCAGGTCCGCCACGTCCGGCCGGCCCGCCGGCGCACGGCCGGGCGTCAGCCGGTGTACCCGGCGGGGACGCGGGTGCACGAAGGCGAGGGTGAACCACTTCACGCCGGTGGCCTGGGTGATGGCGGTGGGGTCGGGCGGGCTGCCCCAGCCGTACAGGTAGGGCGCGACGGCAAGGTCCGGACCACTGCCGTCAAGGGGGTGGGCGGCAACCTCCGGCCGGCCCACCCCCTGGGTCTCAGGCCGTCGCGACCTCGTCGTCCCGCTGGGCGAACTGCGTCCGGTGCAGCTCGGCGTACCTGCCGCCGGCCGCCAGCAGCGAGGTGTGCGTGCCGCGTTCCACGATCCGGCCCGACTCCACGACCAGGATCTGGTCGGCGGCCCGGACCGTGGACAGCCGGTGGGCGATGACCACGGCGGTGCGCCCCTCCAGGGCCTCGGTGAGCGCCTCCTGCACGGCGGCCTCGGAGGTGTTGTCCAGGTGGGCGGTGGCCTCGTCGAGGATCACCACGCGCTGGCGGGCCAGCAGCAGCCGGGCGATGGTCATCCGCTGGCGCTCACCGCCGGAGAGCCGGTAGCCGCGCTCGCCGACGACCGTGTCCAGGCCGTCCGGCAGGGACCGTACGACATCGGCCAGGCGGGCGCGGCCGAGGGCGTCCCACAGCTCCTCGTCGGTGGCCTGCGGGCGGGCCAGCAGCAGGTTGGCGCGCACGGTGTCGTGGAAGAGGTGGCCGTCCTGGGTGACCATGCCGAGGGTGGCCCGCAGGGAGGCGGCGGTCAGGTCGCGCACGTCGGTGCCGCCGATGCGGACGGCGCCCGCGTCGACGTCGTACAGCCGTGGCAGCAGCTGGGCGATGGTGGACTTTCCGGCGCCGGAGGAGCCGACGAGGGCGACCGTCTGCCCGGCTTCGGCACGGAAGGAGACACCGTGCAGCACCTCGGAGCCGCCGCGGGTGTCGAGGGCGGCGACCTCCTCCAGGGAGGCGAGGGAGACCTGGTCGGCGGACGGGTAGGCGAAGCGGACGTCATCGAACTCCACGGCGACGGGGCCCTCGGGGACCTCGACGGCGTCCGGCCGCTCCTCGATGAGCGGCTCGAGGTCCAGCACCTCGAAGACCCGCTCGAAGCTGACGAGGGCGCTCATCACCTCGACCCGGGCGCCGGCGAGCGCGGTGAGCGGGGCGTAGAGCCGGGTCAGCAGCAGCGAGAGGGAGACGACCGCGCCCGCCTGGAGGGTGCCGCGCAGCGCGAACCAGCCGCCGAGGCCGTAGACGAGGGCCAGCGCCAGCGCGGAGACGAGGGTGAGGGAGGTGATGAACACCGACTGCGCGGTGGCCGTGCGCACCCCGATGTCGCGCACCCGGGCGGCGCGGGCCGCGAACTCCGCCGACTCCTCCTCGGGGCGGCCGAACAGCTTGACCAGGGTGGCGCCGGGCGCGGAGAACCGCTCGGTCATCCGGGTGCCCATGGCCGCGTTCAGCGCCGCCGCCTCCCGCTGCATGCGGGCCATCCGGCTGCCCATGCGGCGGGCCGGCAGCACGAACACCGGCAGCAGCACCAGCGCGAGCAGGGTGATCTGCCAGGACAGGGTCAGCATCACCGCGAGCGTGAGCACCAGGGTGACCAGGTTGCTCACCACACCGGAGAGAGTGTTGGCGAAGGCGCGCTGGGCGCCGATGACGTCATTGTTGAGACGGCTGACCAGCGCGCCCGTACGAGTCCGTGTGAAGAACGCGACGGGCATGCGCTGCACATGATCGAACACAGCCGTTCTGAGGTCGAGGATGAGTCCCTCCCCGAGCGTCGACGACAGCCGCCGCCCGAGGATGCCGAGCCCCGCCTCGGCGAGGGCGACGAGCGCGATCAGCAGCGAGAGCCGGACGACCCTGCCGGAGTCGTGCCCCGCCACGATCGCGTCGACGACGCGGCCGGCGAGCACGGGGGTCGCGACGGCGAGCAGGGCGGTCACCACCCCGAACAGTACGAACCGGACGATGCCCGCGCGGTGCGGGCGGGCGAAGGCGGCGATACGGCGCAGCGTGGCGCGGGCGAAGGGACGGCGGTCGGCCTGCGCGTTCATCACGCTGTGCAGCTGCGTCCATGCGGTGGTCTCCATGCTCATGCGCAAGAACGTAGAACCTCAAGCTTCGTTGAGGTCAAGGTCCGCCGCATTTCACCCTCGAAGGCCCCGATGACCACAGCCTGCAAGCCGCCAGTCCGTAAGCCGCCGTCCCCGCAGCCGCCACCCGCCGTTGAGCCGGCGCGGAAAACCTCTCGAGGTGTGACAGCAGCACTCCTGCCCGGCCCGGGCCATGGACGCCTTCGCCGGCTCGCCCGGCGCATCCCCGTGCGGCAGCTGCTGTGTCTGCTGCCGCTCCTGCTCGTCGCGGTCGTCGCGGTGCGCGACCGGTCCGTGCTCCTCGAGGGCTTCGGCCGGCTGCGGACCGCCTCCTGGCCCTGGCTGCTGGCGGCGGCCGGCGCCACCTGCCTGACCTGGGTGGCCGCGGCCTTCACCCGGCAGGGCGCCGTGATCCAGCCGCTGCCCCGGTGGCGGCTGCTGGCGACGCAGTTCGCGGCGGCCTCGGCGAACCACCTGCTGCCGACGGGGCTCGGCGCGGGCGCGGTCAATCTGCGGTTCATGACCGTGTGCGGGGTGCCGCTCGCCCGCTCCTCGGCCGCGCTCGCGCTGTATCTGCTCGCCGAGTCCGTCGGCCGGCTGAGCCTGCTGACCGCGCTGCTGCTGCTCTTCCCCGACGCGCTGCGGCTCGGCACGCTGGTCCCCGCCGGGGCCGCCGGCCCGCTGCCGGCGATCGCGGGCGCGCTGCTGGCGGTGACGGTTCTCGCGCTGGCCCTCGTACGACGCCTGCGCGCGCCCGTGCTCCGCTTCGTCCGCACCGCTCTGGGCGAGGCCCGCTCGGTGCACACGCGTCCGGCCCGGGCGCTCGCGCTGTGGGGCGGCTCGCTCGCCTTCCCGGCGCTGCAGGCCGCCGGCCTGGTGGCGGTGGGACAGGCGCTGGAACTGCCGGTGCCGCCCGCGCACATGGCGCTGGCGTACCTGGCCGCGACGGTGGCAGTGGCGCTGGTGCCCACCCCGGGCGGACTCGGCTCCGTCGAGGCGGCGCTGATCGTGGCGCTGGTGGCGGCGGGCGGCCCGGTGGCGCCCGCCACGGCGGTGGTGCTCGCCTACCGCATCATCACCGTGTGGGTGCCGCTGGTGCCGGGCGCGCTCACGCTGGGGGCGCTGGTGCGCCTCAAGGTCATCTGAGGCAGAGTGGCCCTTCGCAGCGCCGTCGCCCCTGAGGAGGGTCCGAAGTGCCGGTCCGCGTGGAGCGCAAGGAGTACGTCACCACGGTCGTCCTGTCCCGGCCCGGGGCCCGCAACGCGGTCGACGGTCCCACGGCCGTGGAACTCGCCCGCGCCTTCAGGGAGTTCGAGGCCGACGAGGGTGCCCGGGTTGCGGTCCTGTGGGGCGAGGGCGGCACGTTCTGCGCGGGCGCGGACCTGAAGGCGATCGGTACCGAGCGGGGCAACCGCGTGGCCGAGGACGGTGACGGCCCGATGGGCCCGACCCGGATGCGGCTGTCGAAGCCGGTGATCGCGGCGGTGGCCGGGCACGCGGTCGCGGGCGGCCTCGAACTCGCCCTGTGGTGCGATCTGCGGGTCGCCGAGGAGGACGCCGTCTTCGGCGTGTTCTGCCGCCGCTGGGGCGTTCCCCTGATCGACGGCGGCACCCTGCGTCTGCCCCGGCTGATCGGCACCAGCCGGGCCATGGACATGATTCTGACCGGCCGCCCGGTCCCGGCCCGGGAGGCCTACGAGACCGGGCTCGCCAACCGCCTGGTGCCCACGGGGTCCGCCCGCGCCGAGGCCGAGGCGCTCGCGGCCGGCATCGCCCGCTTTCCCCAGGCCTGTCTGCGCAGCGACCGCGCGTCGGTCCTCGACCAGGAGGGACTGGACGAGGAGGCGGCACTGCGCACCGAACTCCGCCACGGGATGGGCGTGCTGGCGCAGAGCACCGAGGGCGCCGCCCGGTTCGCCTCGGGTGCCGGACGGCACGGCTCGTTCAGCGAGATCTGACGGGCGGCGCGCGGCCCCGGTGCGCGCGCGGGCCGGTCAGCGGACACTCACCCGCACCTCGCCGCCCCCGGGGTCCACGCGGTCGTGCCAGCGGGCGGTGAGGGTCAGGGCGCGGTGGAGCAGGGCGGTGCCGGGAGCGGGCCGCTCGCGGTGCAGCAGGCGGCCGTCCTGGCGGACGTGCAGCACGGGCCGGCCCAGCGGGGCGGCGGTGCGCAGGACGTAGCGCTCGGGGCGGTCCGCCGGCGCGATGCGGTTCGGGGCGATCCAGCGCAGCGGCGCCTCGACGGTGAGCGGGATCCCGGGTCCGGGCCAGGCGGCACCGGCCAGGAAGCCGAGGACGGCCCGGGCCGCCCGGGCGCCCTCACGGGCCGCGGCGCCCGCGGGTTCGACGGCGTGCAGGACGTTCCCGGCGGCGAAGACACCGGGGCGCGAGGTGTGCAGGGAGCCGTCGACGGCGGGGCCGCGGGTGCCGGGGTCCAGGGCGAGGGCACCGCGACGGGCGAGTTCGTGGTCCGGGATGAAGTCGCCGGTGAACACGACGGTGTCGCAGGACAGTACGGCCGTACGGCCGTCGCGGTGGCGGACGCGGACGCCGGACAGGCGTCCGTGGCCGAGGAGTTCGGCGACCGTGGTGTCCGTGAGCAGCGGGGTGCGGTGCCACAGGCGAGCCGACTGGGCCTGCTGGAACGGCACTTGGGCACGGGGCTGTTCCGTGACCAGGGCGACGACCCCGGCGCCGGCCGCGCGCACGGTCTCGGCCGCCGCGCAGGAGACCGGCTCGGCGCCGACGACGACCGCGCGGGTGCCGACGTACTGCCCGAACAGGTGGACGGCCTGCTGGAGTTCACCGGTGGTGTAGACACCGGCGGGCCGGGTGCCGGGCACCAGCCGGGCCGTGCGCGGGCGTTCCCGGGCACCCGTGGCAAGGACGACGGCCCGCGCCTCGACGGTCTCGGGCCCACCGGGTCCGACGGCATGCAGCACCGGCCCCGCGCACACCGCCCCTTGCCCCATCCCGCCACCGGCCACGAACGCCGGCATGGCCTGGCCGGCTCCGGCCGGGTCCGCCCGGGGCACCCCCGCCACGGCCGCACCCGGGGCCACCCCCCAGTCCAGGACGGTCACCCCGGTCCGGATCACGGCGCCCGCCCGCTCGGCCGCCGCCGCCAGCCGACGGGCGTACCCGGGACCGGTCATCGGCTGCGTAAGGGTGCCGAAGCCGCCGTGGGCGCAGTGCCGGGGTACTCCCCCGGCGTCTGGCTCACGCTCGAGCACCTCGACCCGGCCGGCTCCGGCTGCGGCCAGACGGGCGGCGGCGGTCAGGCCCGCGGGCCCCGCGCCGACGACCAGGACGTCGACCCGGCGAGCGGGCCGTCCCGGTACGCCGGCCGGCCCGTCGCCGCCCGCCGCGCCGCGTTGCGCCCTCACGCCCGGCTCCCCTCACCGCACGGCCCCTCGGACCGCCCCCGCGCCACCGCCCCGCGCACACCCCGCCGGCCCGTCACGCCGGGGTCCCCTCGCCGTGCGCCGCCTCGAGCAGGTGCCGTACCGCCGCCCCGCAGTAGAACCCCTGGCAGCGGCCTGCCCGGGCCCGGGTGCGGCGGCGCAGCCCCTCGAGGGTGTGCGGCGGGATCGGGCCGGCGAGGGCGTCGCGGATCTCGCCGCGCGAGACGCGCTCGCAGTGGCAGACCAGGGTGCCGTACTCGGGGTCGGCGGCGATGAGTTCGGGCCGCTGGTAGGGGCGCGGGAAGGCCTCGCCGAGGTTGGGCATGGTCAGCGGCTCCAGGTCCCGGGCCGGGCCCAGGTCGAGCCCGGTTCCCGCCAGCAGGTCCGTGACATGGTCGGCGATCGCCAGGGACGCGGTCAGCCCGGTGGAGCGGATGCCGCCGACGGTGACGTATCCCTGCTCGGGGTGGGCGGCGATGCGGTAGTCCTCCTGGCCGGTGGCCGCGCGCAGCCCGGCGTAGACGGCGGTGACCTCCTCCTCCAGCAGGGCGGGCAGCACACGGCGGCCCTGGTCCCTGAGGCCGGCGAGGCCGTCGGCGGTGGAGCCGGTGGCGCGCTTGTCGTCCAGGTCCTCGGCGGTCGGGCCGAGCAGGACGTTGCCGTGGACGGTGGGCGCGACCAGCACGCCCTTGCCGAGCGCGGTCGGGACGGGCAGGAGGATGTGCCGCACGAGGGGGCGGGCGAGCTTGTCGTACACGAGGAGCTGGCCGCGGCGCGGGGTGACGGTGAAGTCCTCGTGGCCGAGCAGCCGGTCGACGGTGTCGGCGTGCAGTCCGGCGGCGTTGACCAGGCGGCGGGCGCGCAGCGGGCCGCGGGAGGTGAGCAGGCGGTGACCGTCCTGCCGGCCGGCCTGCGTCACCCTGGTGTTGAGGTGCAGGTCGACTCCGGCGCGGACCGCCTGGGTGGCGTACGCCAGGGGTGTCGTCCAGGGGCAGATGATGCTCTCGCCGGGGACGTGCAGGGCGCCGAGCGCCCCGGGGCCGAGGCGGGGTTCGCGGGCGTACAGCTCGCCGGGACCGAGCAGTCTCGTCTCGTGGTACCCGTTGCGCTCGGCCTTCTCGGCCAGACGGGGCAGCGCGGCCCGTTGCTCCTCGTCCCAGGCGACGAGCAGGGCGCCGACGCGCTCGACGGGGATGCCGGTCTCGGCCGCGTAGGCAGCCAGGCGCGCGTGGCCCTCGCGGACCAGGCGGGCCTCCAGGGTGCCGGGGACCGCGTCGAAACCGGTGTGCAGGATCGCGGTGTTGGCCTTGGAGGTGCCCTGCCCCACGTCGTCCTGGGCCTCCAGCAGGGCGATGCGCAGCCCGGGCCGGCGGGCGAGTTCACGTGCGACGGCGCAGCCGACGACGCCGGCGCCGACGACAGCCACGTCGTACGCCGCCTCGGGCAGCGGTCCGTTCGCGGTGACGGTCATGGGCCGAGCAGGGCCTGGACGGCGGCGCGGAAGCCGGCCCGGCGTTCGGCGGCCTGGTCGGCGCTGATGCGCGGTTCGTACACGGCGGCGGGCTTTGCGTCGGGCAGTGCCTGGTCGACGCCCAGGGTGCGGTCCGCGCCCAGGCGGGCGAGCGCGGCCGCGCCGAGGGCGGTGGCGTCGGGCAGCGCGGAGACCTCGACGGGGAGCTGCAGCAGGTCCGCCTGGGTCTGCATGAGGAGCGCGGAGCGGGTCAGGCCGCCGTCGGCACGCAGGCGGGTCAGGCCGGTGCCGAGGTCTTCGGCAGCGGCGTCGGCGAGTTCGGCGACCTGGGCGGCGATGCCCTCGCACAGGGCGCGCACGAGGTGGCCTGCGGTGGTGTCGAGGCCGAGTCCGGTGAGCGAACCGCGCAGGTCGCCGCGCCACCAGGGGGCGGCGAGTCCGGCGAGGGCGGGGACGAAGGTGACGCCTGCGCTGTCCGGGACCGTGCCGCCCACCGGGTCGAGGTCGGCGGCGGAGGAGATGACGCCGAGGCCGGTGAGCCAGCGGACGGCGGAGGCGGCCGTGTAGACCTGGCCGTCCAGGCAGTAGCTGGTGGTGCCGGCGAGCCGCCAGGCGACACAGCTGACCAGCCCGGAGGTCCCGCGCCGGGGCTGCTCGCCGGTGTGCGCGAGCAGGAACGCGCCCGTGCCGTAGGTGCACTTGGCGGTGCCGGGGCCGGTGACGCGCTGGGCGAGCAGGGCGGCCTGCTGGTCGACGGCCAGGCCGGTGAGCGGGATCTCGGTACCGAAGGCCGTGGTCGTGCCGATGTGCTGGGCGTTGTCGGCGGGCCGCGGGAGCCGTTCGCCGTCGAGGCCGTACAGCTCCAGCGCCCTCGGTGACCACTCGGTGCTGTCCAGGTCGAGGAGCTGGGTGCGGCCGGCGGTGGCGGCGTCGGTGACATAGGCGCCGGTGAGGCGGTGGACCAGCCAGGCGTCGGAGGTGGTGACGACGCCCTCGCGGGTGAGGTGGCGGCGGATCCAGGCCATCTTGGGCGCGGCGAAGTACGGGTCGAGGGGCAGCCCGGTCAGCCCGCGCAACTCCTCGGCGTGCCCGGCGAGTTCGGTGCACACCGTCTCGGCGCGGCGGTCCTGCCAGACCAGGGCGTCGGTGAGCGGGCGGCCGGTGGCCGGGTCCCAGGCGAGGACGGTCTCGCCCTGGTTGGCGAGGCCGAGCGCCACGACCGGTTCGCCCGCTTCGGCGAGTGCCTGCCGGCCGGCGGCGAGCACCGAGCCGTACAGCTCGGCGGGGTCCGCCTCGACCAGGCCGCCGGGCAGGTGCCGGGGACGGACCTCGGCGAACCCGGTGCCGAGGACACCGCGCTCCGGGCAGACCACCAGGGCCTTGGTGCCGGACGTGCCCTGGTCGACGGCGAGCACCGGACCCGTCATCGCACCTTCTCCCGCGTCGCCTCGAAGATCACACCGCTCACCTGGAAGATCACACCGCGTCAGCCTGCCGTCGCGCCGGGCCCGGCGTCAAGCACCGACGGGCGCTCAACTCGCCTGCATAGATAGTTGAGTTGACAACAATGGTATGGAGGTACCGCCGCCTCTATAGTGACCGCCGACCCGCGTACCGCGTCCCGATCCCCGCCCACAGGAGAGCTGTTGCTACGCCACCCCGCCACCTCGCCCGTGTGCCAGTGGCCCGGGACCGACGGCTGATGGCCAGAGAAGGAGCACGTCCCTCCTACGACCCGGCCGGACCCGACCGCGCGCTGCGCGCCGCCCTGCAGGATCTGCGCACCGGCCGCTGGATGGCGATGCGCGCGCTGCTCGCGGACACCGCGAACTGGTGGCAGTGGACCCAGCGCACCCAGGTCCTGGCGGCCGCCGCCGCCGGCACCGACGTGGTGCGCGCCTGGCTCGCCGAGGAGCCGGGCAGCGTCCACGCCGTGGTGATGCACGCCCGGGTCGCGGTGGAGCGGGCCCTGCGCGCGCAGCGTGAACGGCACCGCCGTACCCATGAGTTGTGGATCGAGGCCTGGGACGCGGCCCAGTCCGCCACCCGGACCGCCCCGCACGACCCGGTGCCCTGGGTGTGCCTGCTCGCCCTCGCCCAGCTGGACCCCGACCAGCGCTGGGAGGAGCACCGCGCGGCCGCGCCCGAGCCGATGCTGCCACCGGGGCCCTGGGGGCTGCTGGCCGAGGCCGGCAAGCGCGACCCGTACAACCGCGAGGCGCACCACCGGATGCTGCAGTTCCTGTACGCGCGCGGCGGCACGGGCCGGGTCGCGGAGGCGGCCGGCTATGCGCAGTGGGCCGCCGGGCAGGCCCCGGCCGGATCCGCGCTGCATGTGCTGCCGCTGTACGTCCGGGTCGAGCGCTACCGGCGCGAGAGCGGTCACGACGCGGCGCTCGACCTGCACTGGGTGGCCGAGGACGCGGCCCGCGAGGCCCGGCGCGCCCTGCACTCCTGGTTCGAGCACACCCACCGCGGCGAACGCTCGCTGCTGGACCTCAACCATCTCGCCCACGCGCTGTGGGGATCCCTGCAGTTCCCCGACGCGGCCCGGGTGTTCGACGCGATCGGCCCGTACTTCACTCCCTCGCCCTGGATGCACCGCACCCCCGACCGCGACCGTGCCGTGGAGATCTTCCTCCAGGCCCGGGACCGCTGCCGGAGCGCCGCGGACGGCTCCGGCGCCTGAACGTACCGCCCGCACACGCCCCTTGACCCGGAGGTTTCCCCCGCATGTCCGCCACCCCCGATCCATCGCCGTCGCCGGGCCTGCTCCAGCAGGACGAGGAGCAGCGGCTGCGCGAACTCGGCTACCGGCCGGTGCTGGCCCGCCGCATGGGCGGCTTCGGCAACTTCGCGATCAGCTTCTCGGTGATCTCGATCCTGTCCGGCTGCATGACCCTGTACGGCTTCGGTCTGAACACCGGCGGCCCCGCCGTGATGCTGTGGGGCTGGGCGGGCGTCGGCCTGTTCGTGCTGTGCGTCGGCCTCGCGCTCGCCGAGGTCACCAGCGCCTATCCGACGTCCGGCGCGCTGTACTACATGGCCGACCGGCTCGGCGGGCGGCGCTGGGGCTGGTACACGGGCTGGCTGAATCTGCTCGGTCTGCTCGGCGCGATCGCCGGCATCGACTACGGCGCCGCGCTGTTCACCGGCGCGTTCGCGAACCTCCAGTGGGGCTTCACCCCGACGCCCGCCAAGACCATGCTGATCTTCTGCGCCATCCTGCTGCTGCACGCGGTGCTGAACCTGTTCGGCGTCCGCCTGGTGAGCCTGCTCAACTCCGTCAGCGTGTGGTGGCACCTGGCGGGCGTCGCGCTGATCGTCGGCGCGCTCGCGATCGTCCCCGACCACCACCAGTCGGCGTCCTTCGTGTTCACGAAGTACGTCAACGAGACCGGCTGGCACAACCCGGTCTACGTGGCCGCGATCGGCCTGCTGCTCGCGCAGTACACCTTCTCCGGCTACGACGCCTCCGCCCATCTGTCGGAGGAGACCTCGCAGGCGTCGGTGTCCGCGGCCAAGGGCATCGTGCGGTCCATCTGGGCGTCCTGGATCGCCGGCTTCGTCCTGCTCGCCGGGCTGACCTTCGCCATCCAGAACTACGACGCCACGCGCAACACCGCCACCGGCGTGCCGCCGGCCCAGATCCTGCTCGACGGCCTCGGCACCGGCGGCGCGAGCGCCCTGCTGCTGGCCGTGATCATCGCCCAGCTGTTCTGCGGCAACGCCGAGGTCGCCGCGGCCAGCCGGATGGTGTTCGCGTTCAGCCGGGACGGCGCGCTGCCCGGCTCGCACCTGTGGCGCAAGGTGAGCGGCCGCACCCAGACGCCGGTCGCGGCGGTGTGGCTGGCCGTCGTCGTGGCCGGTGTCCTCGCCCTGCCGTCCCTGTACTCGGCCACGGCGTACAACGCGGTGACCGCCATCAACGTCATCGGCATCACGCCCGCCTACGCCATTCCGGTGCTGCTGCGGCTGCGCGCGGGCGACCGCTTCCGGCCCGGCCCCTGGCACCTGGGCCGCTGGAGCAGGCCGGTCGGCTGGATCGCGGTGATCTGGGTGGCCTGCGTGACCGTCCTGTTCTGCCTGCCGCAGGCCTCCCCGGTCACCGCCGACACGATGAACTACGCCTCGGTCGCGCTCGCCGTGGTCCTCGTCCTGGCGAGCATCTGGTGGTACGTCGCCCGCCGTTCGTACGGCACGCCCACCGCCGCCGCGTACGGCGACGACCGCGACCAGGCCGAACTCGCGGAGGGCATCATCTGAGCCGGCTGCCCGAAGGCGCCGGTCCGGGTGCGAACTGGTGTTCCGGATACGGCAGGATGAACGATCGCGCCGGTCACCGGGGTTCCTCCGGCCGGCGCGTTCGCACATCCCGCACTTCGAGCAGGTGACCACGTGACGACACTTCACAACTCCGCAGCCGGCCCGTGCATCGCAGGTGACCGGTGAACCGCGCGCTGACCCTGGACGACCTCGTCCTCGCCGGTGTCTCCGTCGCCGCGGGCCTGGTGCTCGCCTTCCTGTCGCGCACCCTGCTGCGCTGGCTCGCGAAACACGCCAAGCGGACCAAGTGGAGCGGCGACGACGTCATCGTGGACGCGCTGCGCTCGGTCGTGCCCTGGGCGGCCGTCGCGGGCGGCGCGGCGGCGGCAGCGGCCGTGCTGCCCCTGACCCGGACGGTGCAGCACCACACCGACCAGATCCTCCAGGTGTGGCTGATCCTCGTGGTGACCCTGTCCGCGGCCCGGGTGATCGCCGGTCTGGTCCGCACGGTCACCCAGTCCCGCTCGGGCGTGGCTGGCTCGGCGACGATCTTCGTCAACATCACCCGGGTGCTGGTCCTCGCGATCGGCTTCCTGATCGTGCTCCAGACGCTGGGCATCTCCATCGCGCCCCTGCTGACCGCCCTCGGTGTCGGCGGCCTGGCGGTGGCCCTCGCCCTGCAGGACACACTCGCCAACCTCTTCGCCGGCGTCCACATCCTGGCCTCCAAGACCGTCCAGCCGGGCGACTACATCCGGCTCAGCAGCGGCGAAGAGGGCTACGTCGTGGACATCAACTGGCGCCAGACGACGGTCCGCCAGCTGTCCAACAACCTCGTGGTCATCCCCAACGGCCAGCTCGCCAAGGCCAACATGACCAACTTCACCCGCCCCGAACAGCGGCTGACCGTGCCGGTGCAGGCGGGCGTCGGCTACGACTGCGACCTGGAACACGTCGAGCGGGTGACCGGCGAGGTCGTCGCCGAGACCATGCGCGAGGTCCCCGGTGCCGTACCGGACCACGAGCCCGCCGTCCGCTTCCACACCTTCGGCGACTCCCGCATCGGCTTCACGGTGATCCTCGGCGTCGGCGAGTTCAGCGACCAGTACCGCATCAAACACGAATTCATCAAGCGCCTGCACCGCCGCTACCGGGCGGAGGGCATCCGCATCCCGTCCCCGGCCCGCACGGTGGCCCTCCAGCAGGGGGCGGTGGTGATCCCGCAGCAGCGCAGCGGGGAGGACGTGATCCAAGGGGTCATGGAGTAGTACGCACGTCCGGAATGACGGGAGTGTCCCGGCCGCCAGGGCCGGACGGCGGGAAAACGCGGGCCACTCCCGGACCCCTGTCGAGCCCGCCCCGATCACGAGATATCTTGATGTCGAGCAATGTTGCAGACGTGGAGCGGAGCACCCGGTGACTGACTCGACCATCATCTACACCTACACAGACGAGGCCCCGGCCCTGGCGACGCATTCGTTCCTGCCGGTGATCCAGGCGTACGCCTCGCAGGCCGGTGTACCGGTCACGACGCGCGACATCTCGCTGGCCGGACGCATCATCGCCCACTTCCCGGAGTACCTGAACGAGGACCAGCGCATCCCGGACGCGCTGGCCGAGCTGGGTGACCTGGCCAAGACGCCCGAGGCCAACATCGTCAAGCTGCCGAACATCTCGGCGTCCATCCCGCAGCTGCGCGCCGCCGTCGCCGAGCTGCAGGGCAAGGGCTACGCGCTGCCGGACTACCCGGACGACCCGAAGACCGACGAGGAGCGCGAGATCCGCGCCCGCTACGACAAGGTCAAGGGCTCGGCCGTCAACCCGGTGCTGCGTGAGGGCAACTCCGACCGCCGCGCCCCGGCCTCGGTGAAGAACTACGCCAAGACCCACCCGCACCGCATGGGTGCCTGGAGCTCCGACTCCAAGACCGCGGTGGCCACCATGGGCGTGGACGACTTCCGCTCCACGGAGAAGTCCGTGGTCATCTCCGAGGCCGGTGCGCTGCGCATCGAGCTCAAGGGCGACGACGGCTCGACCACCGTGCTGCGCGAGTCCGTCCCGGTCCTCGAGGGCGAGGTCGTCGACGCCTCCGTGCTGCGGGTCGCCGCGCTGCGCGAGTTCCTGACCGCGCAGGTCGCCCGCGCCAAGGAGGAGGGCGTCCTGTTCTCCGTGCACCTGAAGGCCACGATGATGAAGGTCTCCGACCCGATCATCTTCGGTCACGTGGTGCGCTCCTTCTTCCCGAAGACGTTCGCGAAGTACGGCGAGACGTTCGCCGCCGCCGGTCTGACCCCGAACGACGGTCTGGGCGGCATCCTCAAGGGCATCGAGGCCCTGCCCGAGGGCGCCGAGATCAAGGCCTCCTTCGACGCCGAGCTGGCCGAGGGCCCCGCGCTGGCCATGGTCGACTCCGACAAGGGCATCACCAACCTGCACGTCCCCTCCGACGTGATCGTGGACGCCTCGATGCCGGCCATGATCCGCACCTCGGGCCACATGTGGGGCCCGGACGGCCAGGAGGCGGACACCCTCGCGGTGCTGCCGGACTCCTCCTACGCCGGCGTCTACCAGGCCGTGATCGAGGACTGCCGCGCCCACGGCGCCTACGACCCCTCGACCATGGGCTCCGTGCCGAACGTCGGCCTCATGGCGCAGAAGGCCGAGGAGTACGGCAGCCACGACAAGACCTTCGAGATCCCGGTCACGGGCACCGTCCGCCTGGTCGACCAGGCCGGCAACGCCGTCCTGGAGCAGACCGTCTCGGCCGGCGACATCTTCCGCGCCTGCCAGACCAAGGACGCCCCGATCCGCGACTGGGTCAAGCTGGCCGTCACCCGCGCCCGCGCCACCGGCGACCCGGCCGTGTTCTGGCTGGACGAGGGCCGCGCCCACGACGCGCAGCTGATCGCCAAGGTCCGGCAGTACCTGCCGGAGCACGACACCGAGGGCCTGGACATCAAGATCCTCTCCCCCGTCGAGGCCACCAAGCTGTCGGTGGAGCGCATCCGCCGCGGCGAGAACACCATCTCGGTCACCGGCAACGTCCTGCGTGACTACCTGACCGACCTGTTCCCGATCCTGGAGCTGGGCACCAGCGCCAAGATGCTCTCGGTCGTCCCGCTGATGGCGGGCGGCGGCCTGTTCGAGACGGGCGCCGGCGGCTCCGCGCCGAAGCACGTCCAGCAGCTGGTCAAGGAGAACTACCTGCGCTGGGACTCCCTCGGCGAGTTCTTCGCCCTGGTGCCGGCCTTCGAGCAGTACGCCGAGACCACCGGCAACACCCGCGCCAAGGTCCTCGCAGACACCCTCGACCGCGCCACGGCGACCTTCCTCAACGAGGACAAGTCCCCGACCCGTCGCGTCGGCGGCATCGACAACCGCGGCAGCCACTTCTACCTGTCCCTGTACTGGGCGCAGGAGCTGGCCGAGCAGACCGACGACGCCGGCCTGGCCAAGGCGTTCGCGCCGCTGGCCGAGTCCCTCGCGGCCGACGAGCAGAAGATCGTGGACGAGCTGATCGCGGTCCAGGGCTCCCCGGCCGACATCGGCGGCTACTACCAGGTCGACCAGGCCAAGGCGGACGCCGTCATGCGCCCGTCGGCCACCTGGAACGCGGCGCTCGCGTCCCTGGCCTAAGCTCTGCGGCGCCTGAGCCGACCCGCTGACCCCGCCCCGGCCGGTACTCCCCGGCCGGGGCGGAGCCGTCTACGGGATCCGCTCACCCGTGTCTGCTCGTACAGGAGTCGCCGAGCCGCGCGCTCACCATTCCCGGGGCGCGATCAGCTCCCCCGCGGATGTGACACCTTGATCCTGCGCCACGCCACCGACAACGCCCCCTGGAGCAGCCCGTGACCTGGTCCGGCCCCGCCTACAGCCTGCTGCCCGGCGACCCCGCCTCCCCCGTGCTGCTGCACGTGCCGCACTCGGCGCGGGCCGTGCCCGGGGACGTGCGCGCCGGGATCGTGCTGGACGACGCCGGGCTGGAGCGGGAGCTGGACCACATCACCGACGCGCACACCGCAGAACTCGCCGAGCGGGCGGCCGAGTTGGCCAGGGCGACACCCTGGCGGTTCGTGAACCGGCTGTCCCGGCTGGTCGTGGACCCGGAGCGGTTCCCGGACGAGCGCGAGGAGATGGCCGCCGTCGGGATGGGCGCCGTGTACACGCGGACCACGCACCGGGGCGAGCTGCGGGCCGCGGACACCGATCCGGAGCCACTGCTGGAGCGGTACTTCCGGCCGTACGCGCGAGCCATGACCGAGGCGGTGGCGGACCGGCTGGCCGCGACCGGGCAGGCCGTGATCATCGACGTGCACTCCTACCCGAGCGCACCGCTGCCCTACGAACTGCACGCAGGCGGCCCGCGCCCGCCGGTCTGCCTGGGCACGGACCCCTTCCACACCCCGCCACGGCTGACCGGAGCCGGGCGCGAGGCCTTCGCGCCCTGCGGCGGAACGGGCCTGGACAGCCCCTTCGCCGGGACGTACGTACCGCTGGACTTCTACGGCACCGACGCGCGGGTCTGCGCCCTGATGGTGGAGATCCGCCGGGACACCTACATGGCGGAGCCGGGAGGGGCGGCCGGGCCGGGGCTGGAGCAGGTGGCCACGGCGCTGGCGACGCTCGTGGACGCGGTGTCCCAAACGCCCCGGAGAGACGCGTAGGGCACGGGGAACCGCGCGGCCGGCACGACTCCCGCACACGCCCGACGGCACGCCCCGGCGCCCGGCCCTCCACATGGCGCACTCCCGCGCGACAGCCGGGGACCCCCGTACCAGGGTGGAGGGCATGACCGAGGAGACCACGCTCACCGGCCAGGCCCCGCCGCCCGTGCGGGACTGGTCCACGCCCGACCTGGACGGGACGGACTTCGACCCGGTGCTCGCCGGCCTCATGCGCGAGGGTCCGCTGACCCGGATCCGGCTGCCGTTCGGCGAGGGCTGGGCGTGGCTGGCGACCCGGCACGACGACGTGAAGCTGATCACCAACGACCCGCGGTTCAGCCGGACCGAGGTGACATGCCGTCAGGTCACGCGCATGGCCCCGAACTTCGCGCCCCGGCCGGGCTCGCTCGCCTGGGCCGACCAGCCCGACCACAACCGGCTGCGCAAGCCCGTCGCCGGCGCCTTCACGGTGAGCGCCATGAAGCGGCTGCGGCCCCGTGCCCAGGCGATCCTGGACGAGCTGGTGGACGGCGTCGTACGGGACGGGCCGCCGGCCGATCTGATCGAGCGGGTGCTGGAGCCGTTCCCGCTCGCCGTGGTCAGCGAGGTGATGGGCGTGCCCGCCGCCGACCGGGAGCAGGTGCACGCCTGGACGCGGGAGATCATCTCCACCAACGGGGTGGAGGCGGCCGGCCGGGCCAAGGACGGACTGTACGGGTGGATCACCCGGGCCGTGCGGGCCCGGGCCGCGAGCCCGGGCGAGGACGTCTACTCGATGCTCGGCGCGGCCGTGGCGCGCGGGGAGATCCGCGAGGAGGAGGCCGTCGGGCTCGCCGGGCCGCTGCAGATCGGCGGCGAGGCCGTCACCCACAACTGCGGGCAGATGCTGTATCTCCTGCTGACCCGGCCGGAGCTGATGGAGCGGATGCGGGCGCGCCCCGAGGCACGCGGTCCGGTGCTGGAGGAGTTGTTCCGGTGGATCCCGCACCGCAGCTCGGTGGGGCTCGCCCGGATCGCGCTGGAGGACGTGGAGATCGCCGGGCACCGGATCAGCGCGGGCGAGCCGGTCTACGTCTCCTACCTCGCCGCCAACCGCGACCCGGCCGTCTTCCCCGACCCGGACCGCATCGACCCCGACCGCGATCCCAACCCGCACGTGGCGTTCGGCAACGGCCCGCACTTCTGCACCGGCACACTGCTGGCCCGGCTGCAGACGGAGCTGCTGGTCGGCACCCTGCTGGACCGGCTGCCCGGGCTGCGGCTCGCGGTGCCGCCGGAGCAAGTGCTCTGGCGGCACAGGACGATGATCCGCGGCCCGCGGACACTGCCCGTGACCTGGTCCGCCTGACCGGGTTCAGGCCCGCAGCCACTCGGTGACGATGACCTCCGCGCCGGTCCGCAGCCTCAGCGCGAACGGGCCGGCCGGCGGTGTGTCGCTGGCGAAGCGGCCGAGGGGATCGACCGTGACCGAGCGGGCCGTCTGCGGACCGCCGAGCACCTCGATGCGCGCCGAGCGCGGCGGCAGCACCTGGCCGATCAGCCCGTCCTCGGTGACCTCGACGTCGACCGTCACCTCGCCCGCCCGGAACGTCAGCATCCGCGGCGGGTCCGTGACGCCCCGCACCGGCAGCGCGTCCACGAGCGAGTCGAAGGCCAGCTCCGCGATCTCGGCGTCCAGGTCGTGCAACGCGTAGGCCTCGAGCGCCAGTTGGCGCAGGGCGTCCGGGACGGGATCCAGGACGGCGGCCGCCTGCCGCAGCTCCTCCTCCAGCAGCGCGTCCGCGAACGCGTCGTCGTCCGCGCCCTCGTGGGACAGACCGCCCTCGTCGTCCGCGCCCTTTGCGGGCACACCGTTGCCGTCATTGCCACTCATGCCGCACCTCGTGCGTCCATCCGGGCCCGCAGCCGGCGCAGGCAGCGCTGCCGCAGGGGTCCGATGCTGCCGACCGCGATACCGAGCGCGGCCGAGATCTCCACATAGCTGGGCTGCGGACAGGAGACCAGCACGCGCAGCAACTGCCGGCAGCGCTCCCCCATCCCCTCCAGCTCCTGCCACAGGCGGCGCACCCGCTCGGCACGGTCCGCCTCCTCCTCGGAGTCGATCAGCGACTCCTCGGGCGTCCGGTCGTCGCTGGCCCGGTCGAGCACCTGCGGGTCGTCCGTCAGGGTCAGCCGGGCCAGGCTCTTGAGCACCTTCAGGCACTCGTGGCGGGCCGTACTGGCCAGCCAGGCCCCCGTCTTGTCGGGTTCGCGGATCCGCCCCAGATGCTGGGCGAAGCGGAACCACACGGTCTGGTAGACCTCGTGCGCGTCGGCGTCGGAGAGCCGGTGCGCGCGCACCACCGACCACACCAGCGGACTCATCCCTTCCACGAGCGCCTTCCAGGCCGCGGCGTCCCCGTCGACGGCGGACTGAACCAACGCCCCGACCTCTGTACGGTCCACGGCTCCACCCCTCGTGTACGGCACGTCATCGTACGCCGTGGAGCGGAGCGTCCCGGACCTCATACGGGCACGGCCGGGTCGAAAGCCGTCGCCGGGCGCCAGGTCGGCGGCCGGAGCACCGTCACGCGTGCCCCGCGCACCTCGGTGCTGTCCGTGGCCGAGGCCAGCAGCCGGTCGCGGGCGGCGCGCGGGTCGCGTTCCCCCTGCGCCGTCATCTGCGCGGCGACGAGGCCCGCGACGACCGGGGTGGCGAAGGAGGTGCCGCTCCACTGCGCGAGCCCGTCGAACATCACCTGGTGCGGCTTGGCGCCGGTGTTCTCCCGGCCCTCGCTCAACACGCCGGTGTGGCGCGGGAGCTGGCAGGTGCAGGAGTAGTCGAAGCCGAACCGGCAGGCGTCGTAGGTCGAGTGCTGGTAGACGTACGGCACGGGCGCGGCGAAGCCGGTGAGGGCGCTGGTGAGGCGCTCGCCCGGGGCGAAGACCCGCACCCACGGCCCGTGGTTGCTGAAGCAGGCCTCGCTCTCGCCGTCCGCGCTCAGCGCGCCGACCGACACCACGCTGTCCGCGTACTCGGGCAGGGCGGCGTAGGCGGCGGGCCAGAACGGCGCGTTGCTGGAGTTGTTGCCGGCTGCGGCCACCAGCAGGGTGCGCTGCTCGCGCAGTTCCCGCATGAACGCGTCCAGGCCGATGAGGCCGTCGGTGCCCTCGGTGGTGGTGCCGGCGGAGAGGCTGATGATGTCGGGCCAGCCGCCCTCGTCGACCGCCTCGAAGAGCCGGGCGCCGAACTCGGACTCCAGGATGGCACCCGCGTCGCTCATGGTGTTGCGGACGCTCACCTCGGTGTTGGGCGCGACGGCCGCGAGGATCCCGGCGATGAACGTGCCGTGCCCGGCGTACTGGCGCAGCACCCCGTCGGCGCCGGTCTCGGCCGGCTGGACGTCGCCCGTGGTGTGCGCGAGCAGCGGGTAGCCGCCGTGGTCGTGCACCAGGCCGGTGTCGACCACGAGGACCCGGGCGGCGCTCGCCGCGTCGTAACGGCCCCCGGCGGCGGCCGGGTTGGCCGGCTGGGTGCGCGGCACGGGCACCGGCTCGTCGCTCGGGCAGGCGTTGACCGCGATGTGCACCAGGTGGTTGCGGCCGGCCAGCCGGCGGCCCTGGCGGCCCTCGGCTTCGCGCAGCGCGCGCAGGGCGTGCGGGACGGTGTCGGTGCCCTCGGCGGGGTCGCCGATGCGGATGCGGGTCACGCCGGTGCGGTTGGTCTGCGGGCCGTCGCGGCGCACATGGTCGGGCACGAGGCCTTCGGTGGCGGTGAAGTGGGCGCGCACGGTGTCCTCGACGACCCGGGCCTCCTCGCCGTCCCGGGCGAGGACGACCCCCTTCTCGTACAGGAAGTGGGATGCGCCGTCGTCGTGCGGGCCCATCGCCAGGGCCACGTCCGGCATCGCGCGCCGGATGTGGTCGAACTGCTCGTGGAATCGCTGTGGTGCCATGATGTCTCCTCCCCCGACAGGACGGTGTCCGACAGTGAGAGTCGCGGGGCCACCGTCTGATACACCAGGCCACTACCATGCGAGACGTGACAGCGGGAAGCGAATCAGTTTCCGAACTGCTGCCCTTGGTCTTCGCCGACCCGGGCGCGGCCCGGGCGCGCGCGGAACAGGTGCTGCAGGCCGGTCCGCCGCCGCTGCACGCCAGCGTCGCCCACCAGGTCCTCGGCATCTGGCAGCGGGACTTCGGCGATCTGCGGATCGCGCTCGGGCATCTGCGCCGGGCCCGGGACCTGGCCGCGCGCGCCGAGTCGGCCGACCGGGAGGCCGACGTGCTCGCGACTCTCGGGGTCGCACTGGTGCACGCGGGGCGCACTCGGCAGGGGCTCACCTCCTTCGAGCGGGGTGTCGCGCGGGGCACCGGGCACACCCGGGCGCGGGTGCTGTACCGGCGGGCGTACGTGTGGTGGGTGCTGGGGCACCACCGCGAGGCGCTGGAGGACGTACGGCGGGCGCTGCCGGTGCTGCGGCAGGCCGGCGACGACATCTGGACGGCGCGGGCGCTGACCCTGCGGGCCACCGTGCGTCTGGCGCTCGGCTCGGTGGACCGGGCGGTCGCCGACTTCACGGCGGCCGAGCGGCTGTGGGACACCACCGGCCAGGAGCACGACAAGGCCGACGCGGTGGAGAGCAGGGGCCTTGCCGCGTTCCGCTCCGGGGACATCCCGGCGGCGCTGCGGCTGCTGGACGAGGCCGAGGAGCGCTACGCCAAGCTCGGCACCCCCACGTACATGCTCTCCATCCGGCGCTGCGAGGTGCTGATGGCGGCCGGGCTGGCCCCGGAGGCCCTCGCCGAGGCGGACGCGACGATCGCGCTGCTGGACCGGATCGGCGGGCAGTCCACCCGCAAGGCCGAGGTGCTGCTGGCCGCCGCGCGGGCCGCCCGCTCGGCCGGGGACCCGCACACCGCCGTCGCCCGCGCCGCCGTGGCCGTACGGCTGTTCGCGGCCCAGCGGCGGATGTGGTGGCAGGCCCATGCCCGGCTGGTGCTGATCGAGGCGCGGGTGGCGGCCGGGCGCCGCTCGGGGCGGCTGGTGGCGGACGCGGCGGCGGTCGCCGAGAAGCTGGCCTCCTTCGGTTCGCCCGCCGCTTCGGAGGCCTCGCTGCTCGCGGGCCGGATCGCGCTCTCGCTGGGCTGGACCGCGGACGCCGAACGGCACCTGGCGGTGGCCGCGCGCAGCCGGTACGGCGGGCCGCCGCAGGCCCGGGTGACCGGCTGGGCGGCGCAGGCGCTCAGGGCCCGGGCCGCCGGGTCCGGGCGCGGGGTGCTGGAGGCCTGCCGGCGCGGCCTGGACGTGCTGGACGACCACCGGATGACGCTCGGCGCCTCCGAGCTGCGCGCCCGCACCACCGCGCAGGGCGCCGAACTGGCCGCGCTGGCCCAGGAGGCGGGCCTCGCCCAGGGCGGCCCGCGGCGGCTGCTGGAGTGGAGCGAGCGGTGGCGGGCCACCCTGCTGTCCGCGCCGCCCACCCGGCCGCCCGCCGACCCGGCGCTGCAAAGCGGCCTGACCGCCTACCGGGAGATAGCGGCCCGTGCGGAGGAGGCCCGGATGGAGGGCCGTCCGGTGCCCGCTCTGGAGCGCGAACAGCGGCGCCTGGAGCGGGAGATCCGCTCCCGTACCCACCACATCCGCGGTGCCGCACCCCACGGCGGGGACCGCTTCGACGCGGCCCGGCTGCTGGACCGGCTCGGCGACGCCCGCCTGGTCGAACTCGCCGTCGTGGACGGGCGGGTGCACGTCCTGCTGTGCGGGCAGGGCCGGGTGCGGCGGTTCGCGGGCGGCCCGCTGGCGGAGGCGATGGCCGAGGCCGAGTACGTCCAGGCGGGCCTGCGACGGCTCGCCCACCCCGGCGCCGAGGCACGGCTGCCGCTGGTGGAGGCGGGCGGCCGGCGACTGCAGGAACTGCTGCTGGGCGAGGCGGCGCAGCAGCTCGGCGCCGGTCCCGTGGTGATCGTGCCGCCGGGGGCGCTGCACCGGGTGCCGTGGGCGCTGCTGCCCGCGCTGCGCGAGCGGGTCCTCAGCGTGTCGCCGTCGGCGGGCAGCTGGCTGCGCGCCCGCGAGACCGAGCCGCCGCCGGGCGGGCGGCACGTCCTGGTCCGCGGCCCCGGCCTCGCCACCGGCGGCGCCGAGGTGCCGGAACTGGCGGGCCGGTACGGCACGGCGACGGTCCTGGAGGGCGATGACGCCCAGGTCCCCCGGGTGCTGGAGCACCTCGACGGCGCCGCACTCGCCCATCTCGCGGCGCACGGCACGTTCCGCGCGGACAGTCCGCTGTTCAGCAGTCTGCGGATGGCCGACGGCCCGCTGATCGTGCACGACTTCGAGCGCCTCGCCCGCAGCCCGTACCGGATCATCCTGTCCAGCTGCGACACCGCCCGCCTCGCCTCGGTCGGCGCCGACGAACTCCTCGGCCTGGTCACCGCGTTGCTCCCGCTGGGCACGGCCGGCGTGGTGGCGAGCAGCGCACCGGTCAACGACGCGGCGGTGGTCCCGCTGATGCTCGCCCTGCACAAGAGCCTCGATGCGGGCCTCTGCCTGGCCGAGGCCCTCCGCGACGCCCGCGCCGGTGTGCCGGGCGACCCGGTCCACCAGGCGACGGGGTGGGCGTTCGCGGCGTTCGGGGCGGCCTGAGCACGGCTACGCCGGCGCCCCCTGCGGCAGCTCCACCAGCCAGGGCAACGCCCCCCGGTCCCCCGTACCGAGCCGCGTATAGGCGCTGTACAGGTGATTTCCGACGGTCCGCACGGACAGCGTGAGCCGCTCGGCGATCTCCCGGTTGCTCAGGCCCGCCGCGGCGAGCGTCACGATCTGCCGCTGCCGGGCGGTCAGTTCACCGAGGGCGAGGCCCGTCAGCACCGGTGTGTGCGCCCCCTGGCAGCGGCGCGCCAGCGCGACCGCGCGGGTGCGCGACAGCCGGGCGGCACGCGGATCGCGGTGAGCCCGCACGGCCTGCGCGTGCGCCTCGGCGGCGAAGAGCAGGAACCCCCGCTCCCGCAGTTCCTCGGCGGCCCGGTCCAGTCCGCCCCCGTCCCCGCGCGTCAGCGCCTCGGCGTGCTGCGCGAACACGCTGCCCGCCGGCAGCTGCCCCGCGGCCCGACCCGGCTCACCCAGGCGTACGCAGTCGTAGCGGGCGTACACGTCGTCGCCCTCGCCCGGCTCCCCCTGCGCCAGACGGAGTTCCGCACGGCAGGCCGCGTCCCCGGGCGCGTCCCCGAGCCCCTCGCGAGCCCAGGCGGCGGCGTCCCGCAGCTCGCCGCGCAGCCGGGCGAAGCGGGCGCGGACGGCGGCGTACCCGGCCGGGACCCGGGCGCCCTCCGCCACCAGCCAGTCCCCCACCGAGGTGGGCACCGCACGGACGTCGAGCTGCTCGATCGCCCCTGCCAGCGCCCGCCGTTCGGCCTCGAGAGCCGGGCCCGCGTCGCGTGGAGCGCGGGTGGTAGCGGGCGCGCAGCCGGCCCGCGGCGCGCAGGGCGGGGCCGTGCAGGGGGTGGGCGAGGGTGACGGCCGCGCCGTGCTCGTCGACGTGGATCAGACCGTCCGTCTCCAGGCGTTCGAGCACGTCCAGGTCGAGGTCGTCCAGCGGCAGCGCGACCGGCTCGGCGAACGCGAGGCGTTCCAGCGTCTCCCGTTCACCGGGGCCGGGGCGCCCGAGCAGCGGGGCGAGCCGTTCGCGCACGGCCGCGGTGAGCGGCAGCGCGCCCCGCCAGGCCCGCTCGCCGGTGCCCGGCACCGGGGTCAGCCGGCCGTCCGCGCCGAGTGCGGTCACCAGGTCGCGCAGCAGCCGCAGATCGCCCCGGCACACGGCGTGCAGGCGGCGCACGGTGAGCGGTTCCAGGCCGGCCGCGGTGAGCAGGTGCGCCACGTCCTCGTACGGCAGTGGCGAAAGGGCCAGCCGGGGCAGCAGTTCCCCCGTCCACAGCCGGGACACCGCGCCGGGCGCGGGCACGCCGTCCACCGCGGCCACCACGAGCCGGGTGCGGCCGTGCACGGCGAGCTGGTGGACCAGGGCGGCGGAGGCCTCGTCCAGCAGATGGGCGTCGTCCACGACGAGGAGCCGCACCCCGGACAGGATCCGGAGCGCGTGCTGCGGCGAGACGCCGTCGGGCAACAGGTGCGCGAAGGCCGCGAAGGGCAGGTCACGGGCCTCGGGCGTGCCGGTCACCCGGGCGTGGTCGGTGCCCCGCACCGCCTCCGTGATCAGCCGGGTCTTGCCGTGGCCGGCCCCTCCGGTCACCACGATCCCGTGCCGGCCGGCGGCCCACGACCCGCGGACCAGCTCCAGTTCGTCGGCCCGGCCGGTGAACGGCCAGGGCGGTACCGGTGTCGTCGCGTCCTGTTCGTAAGTCCTCACACCAACTGGAGTGCGCGTACTCAGATTTGATACAGGGTGACTTGAGTAGCCCCCGACTCAGGCGCCCGGCGGCGCCGTTCGGGCACGCTGACCGCATGACCCGACGCCTGTGCTCGCTACCGCGGCAGCCGGCCCCGTGCTTCGCCCCGGGGCTGACGGCCGAGCGGCTGGGCGCGCTGCTCGCCGGGCGGCGGATGTGGGTCAACGGCACGGTCCTGCACTACTACTTCTACGACGACGTCCGTGACGCCTCGGTGATCCCGGTCCCCGGGACCGGGGAGCTGCGCCGGGTGCCGTGGGCCGGCGGGGAGGCGCAGCGGGACGCGGTGCGCGAGTGCCTGCGCGAGTGGCGGGAGCTGGGCATCGGTGTCACGTTCCGCGAGGTCGGCGACCGGCACGAGGCGGAGCTGCGGATCGGGTTCCAGACCGGCGGCGGCTCCTGGTCGGCGGTGGGCCGCGAGGCGCTGACGGTCGGCCGGGGCGAGCGCACCATGAACCTGGGCTGGGATGTGACCGGGCCCGGGGAGCGCGCGACGGTCCTGCACGTGGTCGGGCACGCGCTGGGCATGGTGCACGAGCACCAGAGCCCGTACGCCGGGCTCCACTGGGACGACGAGGCCGTGTACGCCGAGCTGGCGGGCCCGCCGAACTTCTGGAGCCGTCAGACGACGGACACGAACGTCCTGCAGCGGCTCGAGGCCGGCGAGGCGAGCGGTTCGGTGTGGGATCCGCAGTCGGTGATGACGTTCGCGTTCGGGCCGGGGCTGGTGCTGGAGCCGGAGCAGTACCGCGGGGGGCTGCGTCCGTCCGGTGCCCCGTCCCCGGCCGACAAGGAGTTCGTGCTCCGCTGGTATCCGCCGGCCGCACCGCCGGAGCCGGCCGCGCTGGTGCCGTTCCGTTCGGCGCCGCTCGGGCTCGGACCGGGCGAGCAGGCCGACTTCAGCGTCGAGCCGCCGGAGACCCGCGACTACACCGTGGGCACCTTCGGCGACGCCGACACCGTGCTCGTGGTCTTCGAGGAGCGCGACGGGGAACCGCGCTTCCTCGCGGGCCACGACGACGGCGGCGCGCCGGGCAACGCCGCCGTGCGGGTCCGGCTCGTCAAGGGCCGCCGCTACGTCGTCCGCGTCCGGCTGTACTCGACATGGGGGTCGGGGGAGACAGCCGTCATGTGCTGGTGACAGCACAGGGACGAGGACGACCACGGTCCGGCGCCGGGGGAGCGGTCGCGGACGTCACCTACGGGGGAGGTGACGTCCGCGGCCGTGGGACAGCGCGGCGGGCGAGATCGACGGAGGTGCGCCGCGCCTCGGGTGCGCTCGAACCGGATGCGACGGGGGCCAGGTCGAGGACGCCGGGGCCGAGGACGCCGAGGGGGTGCCGGAAGGCATGGCTGCGGCTCCTCAGCTGTCGGCGGGCGCGGGGTCGCGTGCGGCCCGGGGCAGGACCGGTGCCCAGGGGAACGGCGGGTCCGGGATGTCCTTGCGGAGCACCGGCGCGACCGCCGACTGGAACAGCTCCAGGGAGTCCCGGTGCTGGACGTCGCCCAGCCCGCCCGCGTCGGCGTGCACGTGCAGCACGGTGTGCCCCAGCTGCTCGTGATAGCGGTGCACCTTGTCGATGACCTGCTGCGGGCTGCCGATCAGGGCCGAGCTGCGGGCGACGAAGTCCTCCAGCGTCTCGAAGACCACGGGCAGACCCGTCCTCCTCCGGAACGCCAGATCGCTCTCGAAGACCGGCCGGTAGCCCTCCAGCGCCTGCTGCGAGGTGGGGGCCACGTACAGGCCCGCGGAGCCCGCGCCGACCGCGAGGTCCGCCGGATCGTGGCCGTAGTGCTCCCAGCGCTCGCGGTAGTGGCGGATCAACTCGGCGTACGGCTCGATCGGGTTGGTGACGTTCGCGGAGAACAGCGGGTCGCCGTAGCGGGCGGCCAGATCCACGGACTCCTCGCTGGTGGCGCTGCCGTGCCAGACCCGGACCGGCCGCTGGTACGGCCGCGGCCAGACCTCGGCGTCCTTCAGCGGTGGCCGGAAACGGGTGTCCGCGGTGACCTTGTCCTGTCGCCACAGCCGCCGGAACACCTCGTAGCTCTCGGCGTTGCGGTCCCACTGGTCCTCGGGTGTGACGTGGAACAGCTCCCGCTGGGCGGTGCCGTTGCCCTTGCCGATGATCAGGTCGAGGCGACCGTCCGCGAGGTGGTCCAGCGTCGCGTAGTCCTCGTAGGCCCGGACGGGGTCCAGCAGGCTGAGCGTCGTCACGGCGGTGAAGAGCCGGATGCGCCGGGTCAGCGCGGCGATGTGGCTGAGGACCACCGCCGGCGCGGAGGAGATGAACGGCCGCTCGTGCCGCTCCCCCACGCCGAACCCGTCGAAGCCCAGCTCCTCGGCCAGCACCGCGTTGCCGAGGACCTCGCGGAAGCGGGCGTGCGTGGGCTTCTGGACGCCGGTGAGCACGTCCGGCCGGTGCACGATGAGGGTGATCGCGAGGAACTTCACGACGCGGCCCGCTCGGCCGGCCCGCCGGCGCCCGCGTCGGGGTGGGCAAGGCCGAGGTGGTCGCGCAGGGTCGTGCCCGTGTAGTCGGCGCGGAACACGCCCTGTTCCTGGAGCAGGGGTACGACCTTGTCGGCGAAGGGGTCGAGGCCGCCGGGGGTGATGTGCGGGACGAGGATGAAGCCGTCGGAGGCGTCCGCCTGCACGAAGTCGTTGATGGTCCGGGCGACCGTGGCCGGGGAGCCGACGAAGGTCTGCCGGTTGCCGGTGTTGATGACCAGGTCGCGGATGGACCACTTGTTGGCCTCGGCGAGCTGCCGCCACTCGCGGGCGATGGCGAGCGGGTCCCGGTACATCCGCACCTGGGCGCGGCCCCGGGAGATGTGGTCCTCGCTCACCACCGGGTCGACGTCGGGCAGCGGGCCCTCCGGGTCGTACGCCGACAGGTCGCGGTTCCAGACGAACTCCAGGTGTTTGACGGCGGTCGCGCCGCTGACCTGCTGGCGGCGGACCTCACGGGCGAGTTCGGCGGCCTCCTGGTCGGTGTCGCCGAGGACGAAGGTGGCGGCGGGCAGGATCAGCAGCTGGTCGGGGCGGCGGCCGTACTTGGCGAGGCGGCTCTTGACGTCCGTGTAGAAGGCCTGGCCCTCCTTCAGTGTGGCGTACCGGCTGAAGATGGCGTCCGCGCCGGCGGCGGCGAACTCGCGGCCCTCGTCGGAGTCGCCCGCCTGGAAGATCACCGGGCGGCCCTGCGGGGAGCGCGGGACGTTGAACCGGCCGTGGATGTCGAAGTGCTGGCCCCGGTGGACGAAGGCACCGGCCCCGGCATCCCTCAGGAAGGTGCCGGCGGCCTGGTCGGCGAGGATCTCGTCACCGCGCCAGGAATCGAAGAGTTCGTGCGCGGTGGCGAGGAACTCCTTGGCGCGGGAGTAGCGCTCCTCCTGCGGCAGGAACCCGCCGCGGCGGAAGTTCTCGCCGGTGAAGGCGTCCCAGGAGGTGACGACGTTCCAGGCGGAGCGGCCGCCGGAGAGGTGGTCGAGGCTCGCGAACTGGCGGGCCACCTCGTACGGCTCGTTGAAGGTGGAGTTGATCGTGCCGGTCAGGCCGAGGCGGTCGGTGACGGCGGCCAGCGCGGCGAGCACGGTGAAGGTGTCGGGGCGGCCGACGACGTCCAAGTCGTATATTTTGCCGCCTTGTTCGCGCAGCCTGAGTCCTTCGGCGAGGAACAGGAAGTCGAACTTGGCGCGTTCGGCGGTCCGCGCGAAGTGGGCGAAGGAACTGAACTCGATGTGGCTGCCGGCGGCCGGGTCGCTCCACACGGTGGTGTTGTTGACGCCCGGGAAGTGGGCGGCCAGGTGGATCTGCTTCAGTGGCTTGCTCATGGGTGCGGTCGTCCTCTCCGGCTGCTCAGACGGTGGCGGCGTAGCGGTTGGCGGGGCAGGCGAGGCCGAGCAGGCCGCGCAGGGTGCCGGCCTCGTAGGCGTCCCGGAAGCGGCCCCGGCGCTGCAGCTCGGGCACCAGCTCGCGGCTGATGCGGGGCAGGTCGTGCCCGGCGACGGCGGGCCGCAGCCGGAACCCGCTCAGCCCGGCGGACGCCAGATCCTCGAGGACATCGGCCAGTTGGGCGGCCGTGCCGGTGAAGATCCGGGCGTCGCTCGTGTACGGCTCACCGGCGAGCGCGTCCAGCCGCGCCCGCCGGTCCTCCGCCTCGGCCCGGCTGTCGTCGAGGAGGACGAGGAGGTCACCGAAGACGTGCAGGGTGTCCCCGGCCCGGCCCGCCGCCTGCTGTTCGGCGCGGATCTCGGCGACGATCGCACGGGCCTGCTCCGCGTCGTGCGGGGTGACGTGGCCGACGTCGGCCTGGCGGGCGACGAGCCGGTACGGGACGGTCTGGTGGGCGAGGGCGGTGACCAGCGGCTGGCCCTGGGGCGGGCGCGGCGTGATCGAGGGCCCCTTGACCTTGAAGTGGCTGCCCTCGAAGTCGATGTAGTGCAGCTTGTCCCGGTCGACGAAGCGGCCGGTCGCCGCGTCCCGGATCTCGGCGTCGTCCTCCCAGCTGTCCCAGAGCCGGCGCACCGCTTCCACGTGGTCGGCGGCCTCGTCGAACAGCTCGGTGATCACCTCTTGGGCGGCGGGGCTGTCGTAGGCCTCGATCCGCTCGATGGTGCGGCGGCCGAAGTGGGCGGCCTCGTTCGGCCTCGCGCTGATCTGCACCCGCAGGCCCGCGCGGCCTGTGCTGACGTAGTCGAGGGTGGCGATCGCCTTGGAGATGTGGAACGGCTCGGTGTGCGTGGCCACCACGGTCGGGACGAGGCCTATGTGCCGGGTGAGCGGGGCGACGCGGGAGGCGACGAGGACCGCGTCGAGCCGGCCGCGCACCTGGTCGGTGCGTTCGTCGGGGTCGAGGAGGAGCGAGGACTGCGGGCCGAGGCCGTCCTCGATGGTGACGAAGTCGATCAGGCCGCGTTCGGCCTCGGTGACCAGGTCGCCCCAGTACCCGGCGGTGAACAGGTCCCGGGGCCGGGCGACCGGCTCGCGCCAGGACGCGGGGTGCCATCCGGTGCCCTCCAGGGCGACGGCAAGGTGCAGGTGGGAAGCGGGAGTTGAGGACACGTCGGTGCCTTCCTTGAGGTCCGTGCGAGAACACCGGCTCGCCCGGACAGGGGTGTCGGCGGGGGCGGGCGCGGCGGGAGGAGACCCGGGCCCGGGCGACCGGGTCGAGGTGACAGGGTTCAGGTGACCGGGTCCGGACGGCCGGGGAGAGACGTCAGCGGCGACAGAGTGCGGCGGACACGCGCTGGAGGTCTATGTGCGGCCGGGATGTCAGCCAGGCGGAGCGGTACGGGCGCGGGGCGTGCTGCGGGAGTGCGCGGGGCACGGCCGTCACCTCCGTCCGTCGGGCGGGGCGGGCCGGGTGAGCGGCCGCCTCGCGGATCTCGTCATGACTCACAACGCGCCGCCGGCTCCGGTTGTTCCCGCACCGCGGGGCGGGCCGGGGTGTTTCAGGAGTTGTCGAGCGGCAGGCCGGGCGGGTTGACCTCGGACTTGGCCACGGCTTCGTTGGAGAGGTTGTAGGCCTTCAGCCAGGCAGCGTACTGGCCGTTCCTGATCAGGTAATTGATCGCGTCGGCGAGCGGCTTGGCGAGGCCGCTGTCCTTCCTCGCGGTGGCGGCGATCAGGCCCTGCAGGCTCGCGCCCGCGCCGGAGAACTTGCCTGCGTTGCGGGTGGCATTGGGCGTGTTCGCGACCTGGGTGACGTGGTAAGCGATACCGGGGTTGGGTCCGAAGTAGGCGTCGATCTTGCCGCTGGCCAGGGCCAGGTAGGTGCTGTTGTGGTCCTGGAAGTACTTGACGGTGAGCTTCTTGCCCTCCTTGGCCAGCTTGGCCTTCCACTCCAGGAGGATCCGCTCCTGGTTGGTGCCGGAGCTGACGGAGACGGTCCGGCCCGCGAGGTTCTCGTAGTTGCCGCCGAAGTTCCAGGTGCTCTTCTTCGGCACCTCGAAGGCGAGGTTGTCCTGGCGGTAGGAGGCGAACTCGTACTTCTTCTTGCGTTCCTCGGTGTCGGTGACGTTGGAGAAGGCGACGTCGACCTTGCCGCTGTCGACACCGACGAAGAGGTTCTCCCAGGTGAAGTTCCGCAGCTCGGGCTTGAGTCCGAGCACGGCGGCGACCAGGCGGCCGAGGTCGGGTTCGGATCCGGTGAGGGTCTTCTGGTCGCTGCCCACGTATGCCAGCGGCGGGAATCCGGCCGGCAGTGCGCCCTCGCCGATGACGAGCTTTCCGCTCCTGCGCAGGGAGGCGGGCAGTTCGGCGCTGATGGACTTCACCTCGGACACCTTGACGGTCGTCTGCCTGGCGGCGCCGTTGGAGACCTGCCCGATGACGACCTCGCCGGGCCTGGGGCTGTCGTTGGTCGCCGCGTCGCTGTTGCCACCGCAGGCGGCGAGCCCGGTGGCGAGGGTGGCGACTGCGGTCGCCGCGGTGATGCCGCGTGTCAGGCTGCGTCGGAGGAGGTGGCTGCGCATGGCTGTCCTTGTCGTTCGGTGCGGGCGGAGGGGGTGGTGGCTGGGGAGGGACGTCACAGGACCCTGGCGAGGAAGTCCCGGGTGCGTTCGTGCCGGGGCCGGTCCAGGACGTCCCCGGGCGGGCCCTGTTCGACGATCCGGCCGCCGTCGAGGAAGACGATCCGGTCGGCGACCTCGCGGGCGAAGCCGATCTCGTGGGTGACGATGACGAGGGTGGTGCCGCTGGTGGCGAGGTCCTTGATGACGGAGAGGACCTCGCCGACCGTTTCGGGGTCGAGCGCGGAGGTGGGCTCGTCGAACAGGATGATGCCGGGGCGCAGCGCCAGGGCGCGGGCGATGGCGACGCGCTGCTGCTGTCCGCCCGACAACTGGCGCGGATAGGCGCCGGTGCGGTCCCCGAGGCCGACCCGGGTGAGCAGGTCCCGGGCACGCTCGCGGGCCGCGGCCCTGTCGAGGCGGCCGGTGGCGACGGGAGCCGCGGCGACGTTGTCGAGGACGGTCAGATGCGGGAAGAGGTTGAAGTTCTGGAAGACGAACCCGATCCGGCCGCGCTGGGCGAGGATGGCCCGCTCGCTCAGCTCCTTGAGCCGGCCGCCGCTGCCGCGCTTGACGCCGATCAGTTCGCCACCGACGCTGACATGGCCGATCTCGGGCTTCTCCAGGTGGTTGACGACCCGCAGCAGGGTGGACTTGCCGGAGCCGGAAGGGCCGATGACGACGGTGACCTCGCCGGGGCGCACCGTGAGGTCGATGCCGTCCAGCACGCGATGGGTGCCGTACCACTTGTGGACGCCGTGCACCTCCAGCGCGGCCGGGGCGGTGTGCGGGGTGCCGGTGACGGTCATACGGCGGCCTCCCTGCGCAGCCGGGCCCGGAATCCGGTGAGGGCCGCCCGCGCCTTCTGCAGCGGGGTCGGCGGCAGCGCGCGGGTGGCGCCGCGGGCGAAGTACCGCTCGACGTAGAACTGGACGACGGACACGGCGCTGGTGAGGATCAGGTACCAGACAGTGGCGACGAGCAGCAGCGGGACGATGTCGCCGGGGTAGGTGCTGCCCATGGTCTGCACGGAGCCGAACAGGTCGAGCAGCGAGACGTAGAAGACCAGCGAGGTGCTCTTGACCAGGCCGATGAGCTGGTTGACGTAGTTCGGTGTGATGGACCTGAGTGCCTGCGGGAAGACGATCCGGGTGAACTGGTAGCCCCTGGGCAGGCCGAGCGCGGCCGCCGCCTCGTGCTGGCCCTGGTCGACGGCGAGGATGCCGCCGCGCACGACTTCCGCCGCGTACGCCGCCTCGTTGAGGCTGAGTCCGACCACGGCGACCGTCATGTCGGTGGCGAGCTTCGACTCGTCGAAGGTGACGAAGGCGGGGCCGAACGGGATGCCGAGGCTCACCGTCTTGTACAGGGCGGAGAAGTTGTACAGGAAGATCAGGACGACGATCAGCGGCACGGAGCGGAACAGCCAGGTGTAGGTCCAGCTCACGGCGCGCAGCACCGGGCTGCCGGACTGCCGTCCGAGGGCCAGCAGGATGCCGCCGAGGAGACCGGACACGGCGCTGAGGGCGGCGACTTCGAGGGTGACGAGGAGCCCGTCGAGGATGCTGGGGCGCAGGAACCAGTAGCGGAAGCGGTCCCACTGGTAGAACGGGTTCGTGGCCAGTCCGTGCGCGATCTGGGCGACGAGCACGAGGGCGACGGCGGTGGCCACCCACCGGCCGGGCCGGCGCAGCGGCTGAACGCGCTGGGCATGGAAGGACTTTGAGGGTACGTCAGCAGGCGGCGGCGCCTCGGCGAGAAAGACGGCGGTGCCTGGGGGTTCACTCATGACGGGCTCCGGCTCGGGTCGGCGCCCCGGCCCGGGCGGCGGACGGGCACGGACCGCGACGGCGCTACGGCACAGGGCGGCCCGCGGCAGCGCGCGGGATCCGGGGGGCTGGGCGGACAACGGCACACCACGGGGACGGTGTGCGGCAACGGCACAGCGCCGGGGCGGTGTATGTCGGGAATACGGGGCTGGGAAGGGGCGTCAGCCCTGGCGGCGGGCAGTGCCCGGCGCGGTACACAGTGCGCTGTTGACCCGGAGCAGGTCGACGGCGCGGTCGGCGACGAGGAGCCCGGCGTACGACGGCACGCAGCCCTGGGGGCGGCTTGTGGCCGTCCGGAGAGCTGCGCCCATGGTGTCACCTGTCACTGTCCGGCCCCGTGGGGCCCTCGCGCTTACCGAAAACGTCATTCCGGTCCGGTCGTCACCTGGGGCACCCCACCGCGATGCGAGGGTTGCCGGTCAGCGAGCCAGGGCTTGGCGCTGACGCTCATGACCGTTCTGAGCCGTAGGTTAAGGCAGTCGCCGCGTCCTCTGTCAACGGCTGTCCGCCTGGTGGGCGTTCCCGGTCCGCTGTCACCTGCGGGAAGCGTCCTCGCTGTCGGCGGCGTGACCTGCCCAGTCCAGGATCTGGACAGCGGCTCCGGCGGCCTCCAGGCCCTGGCAACGGCCGTGGTGGCGGCGGGAGATGCCCTCGAGGTCGAGGTGCCGGCCGAAGGCGGGGTGCGCGGCCAGCCGGCCGGCGTAGGCCCACAGCGCGCGGTGGCCGGCGATGCGGTGCACGGCGCGGGCGTCGAGGTGGCAGCGGTGGACGGTGTCCAACTGCACGAGGGTCACCCACAGTTCGACGTCGGCGGCGGTGAGCCGGTCGTCGACCAGGTACTCCTCCCCCGTGAGCCGGTTCTCCAGCCGGCCCAGCGTGTCGAACAGCGCGTCGAGGGCGGCGGAGTGCCCGTCCGCTCCGGTGCCCGCCCGTCCGGCGCACTGCGCGGCCTCCTCGATCACGTCGCACATCGCCTCGACGGCCTCGATCACGGACCCCTGGCCGCTCGGGTACAGCGCGGTGCCGTCCCCGTGCGGGAAGCGGTCGAGGTCGCGCAGGATGTCGCGGGCCCGGGTGCTGACGATGCGTCCGGACCAGTCGTCGCTGAGCACGGGTGCGAGGGCCGGGCCGGTGTAGTGGTGGGCGCTCGCCTCGTACAGCGGGCGCAGCACGGCGTGGCCGCCGCCGGCACAGTCCGGGACGGCGGGCAGCAGGGTGACCGGACAGCTGTCGTCGAGGCCGAGGAGGCTGTGCCCGACGGCGAGGCGCAGCCCGTCGGGACAGGCGGTCGACAGGTGCAGCCGGTAGCGGTGGGGCACTGCGTAGTGGCCGCTGCGCGCGTCCTGGCCGATCCGGCCCCGGAAGACGGGGCCGGACCGGTGGACGGACGGGACGGTGGCGAGCGGAGTGATGGACATGCGTCTCCCCGGATGGTGGGCGTGCGTCAGGGGCGCGCCGACGGACGTCGTCGGCCGGTGGGCGCGCGGGCCCGGCTCAGCGGTGCTGGCTGATCGCGCTGCAGACGCGCAGCAGGTCGATGTGCAGACGGGAGGTGAGCAGGGGTGCGCGCAACGGTGAGCGGCCCGCTGGGCCGGTGACCGTCTCGAGGCGCGGCATGATTCCCTACCTGTTCACTAGGATTCCCTCCCTGGAGTGTCGATGCGGCGTCGTACGACGTCAAGGGGGCGTCCACGCCCGGGACTCCGGGCGGAGGGGCCGGTAGGGAGCCGGAGGCCGTCGAGTACGCACCCGCCGCGCCGGAGGAGCACCCCCGGCCGCGCCACAGGACATATCGCGGCGCGGACGTCCTGCTGATGCACTTTTTACGCGGGCAGCCACCCTGAACCACACAAGATCCGGCGATTTTGCGGTGGGCGGAGACTTCCCCGACCATGACTGGCGTCCCGGCGATCCCGGGACATCTGTGTGATTGGAGAGGCGGACCCCTCATGGACACCACCGGAACCGCCCCGCAACCGGCTCCGGTCCCCTCGGAGACCCTCGCGGTGCCCGCCCAGGTCCCTCACGACACCCCGAACGTGACGGACTCCCCCGGCGGCAGCAAGCATGCCCGGCGCTTCGGCCTGCCCGTCGCCACCGCGCTGGTCATGGGCAACATCATCGGCGGCGGCATCTTCACGCTGCCCGCCTCCATCGCCCCCTACGGCACGGTCAGCCTGGTCGCCTTCGGCGTGCTGACCGTCGCCGCCATCGCCCTGGCCCTGGTCTTCGGCCGGCTCGCCGCACGCGATCCGCGCACCGGCGGGCCGTACGTCTACGCCCGCGAGGCCTTCGGTGACTTCGCCGGCTTCCTGACCGCCTGGTCGTACTGGATCACCGGCTGGGTCTCGAACGCCGCGCTCGCCGTGGCCGCGGTCGGCTACCTCGACGTGGTGATACCGGTGGGCGGCCACCCCTGGTCCGCGTGCCTGACCGCCCTGGTCCTGCTGTGGCTGCCCGCCGTCGCCAACTTCGCCGGCACCCGGTACGTGGGCGCCGTACAACTCGTGTCCACGGTGCTGAAGTTCGTGCCGCTGCTGCTCGTCGCGGTCGGCGGGCTGTTCTTCTTCGACCCGGCGCGGCTCGGGCCGTTCAATTCGAGCGGTCACGGGCCGGTCGGCGCGGTGTCCGCCTCCGCTGCCCTGCTGCTGTTCTCCTACCTCGGGGTGGAGTCCGCCGCCGTCAGCGCGGGTGAGGTCGAGGACGCCCGCCGCAACGTGGGGCGCGCCAGTGTCATCGGCACCACGGGCGCCGCGCTGGTGTATCTGCTGGGCACCCTGGCCGTCTTCGGCACGGTCCCGCACGACCGTCTGGTGCACTCCACCGCGCCGTTCTCGGACGCCGTGAACGCGATGTTCGGCGGCGGCTGGGGCGGTACGGCCGTGGCGCTGGCGGCGGTGGTGTCGATGACCGGGTGCCTCAACGGCTGGACACTGCTGAGCGCCCAGACCCCGTACGCCGCGGCCAAGGACGGCCTGTTCCCGGCGGCCTTCGCACGGCGCCGCCGGGGTGTGCCGACCGTCGGCGTCGCCGTCACGGTCGTCCTCGCCTCCCTGCTCACCGCCTACAACTACGTGTCGGGCTCGGGGAAGGTCTTCGAGGTCCTGGTCCTCATCACCACGTTCACCGCGACCGTGCCGTACCTCCTCGCGACCGCCGCCCAGCTCTTCCACCTGATCTCCGGCCGCCGCGAGTCGGTGGACCGCGCCCGGCTGGCACGGGACATGGTGATCACCGCGGTGGCGGCCGGCTTCTCCCTGTGGCTGATGGCCGGGGCCGGATACGCGGCGGTGTACCAGGGCGTGCTGTTCCTGTTCGCAGGGGTTCTCGTGTACGCGGTGATGGCGGCGCGCCGACAGCAGGCATGACGAAAGGCGCCGTACCGGAGCGATCCGGTACGGCGCCTTTCGCGCGTTCTCGCAACGTCGGGACGACAGGATTTGAACCTGCGACCCCTTGACCCCCAGTCAAGTGCGCTACCAAGCTGCGCCACGTCCCGTTGCGGTCCCACCCGGGGTGTCCCCCGTGTGATCACGCAGGTCAACCCTACCGCACCTGGGCCGGTGCCCGTGTCGTACCCGCCGTGGCGGGGGCCGTGGGGGCCGGCCGGCGGGCCGGGACCAGGAGGGCGGCGCCGGCCGCGGCCAGGCACAGGAGGGCGAGCAGGGTCCAGCCGTGGGTGTAGCCGGAGGCGTAGGGCAGCCCGGAGGGCTGGAGGCGGCCGGTGACCAGGACGCCGGTGAGCGCGGCGCCGATCGAGCCGCCGATGGTGCGGATGTTGGCGTTCATGCCGGTCGCGGCGCCGGTCTGCTCGGGCGGGACGCTGCCGACGATCAGGTTGGCCATGGCGGCGAAGGCGAGTCCGATGCCGAGGCCGAAGAGCCCCGCGACCACGACGATCTGCCACTGGGCGTCGTGCCAGAGGGTGAGGAACGCGCAGGCCAGCGCGCCGAGCGCGGCACCGGTGGCGAGCAGGGCCTTGGCGCCGACGCGGGGCTCGAGGCGGCCGGACAGGACGCCGGAGAGGAACATCGCGAGCAGCATCGGCAGCATGAGCAGGCCGGAGGCGGTGACGCTCGCGCCGAAGCCGTATCCGGCCACGGGCGGTGTCTGGACGAAGCCGGGCAGGAAGGACCAGATCGCGTACATGCCGGCGCCGAAGAGCAGCGCGGCGGCGTTGGTCGTCCACACCACGGGCAGCCGCATCACACGCAGGTCGATCAGCGGGCTGCGGGAGCGGGCCTCGGCGGTCAGCCAGACGGCGAACAGTACGACGGCGGCGGCGAACAGGCCGAGCACCTTCGGCGAGCCCCACCCCCACTGCCCGGCCTGGCTCAGCGGCAGCAGCAGGGCCACCAGCCAGCCGGAGAGCAGCGCGGCACCGGACCAACTCACCGTACCCTGCGCCCGCTTGGGGGATTCGGGAACGTAGCGCACGGCGATCAGGACGGTCGCGGCGACGATGGCGACGGGGATCCAGAAGAGCCAGCGGTAGTCGAGCGCGGAGACGATCGGCCCGGCGGCCACCATGCCGACCCCGCCGCCCGCGGCGATCACCGCGGAGAGGTTGCTGATGCTGCCGCTCACCTCGGCCGGGGCGAACTCGTCCCGGATGACGCCGAAGGACAGCGGGAAGAGGGCACCGCCGACGCCCTGGACGACCCGGGCGACGATGAGGACGCCGATGTCCGGGGCGAGCGCGGCGATGAGGCAGCCGGCGAGGACGGCGAGCAGGACGGCGACGAGCGTGCGCTTCTTGCCCACGAGGTCGCCGGCCCGGCCGAGGATCGGCGTGAAGACCGAGGCGGACAGCAGATAGGCCGTCATCACCCAGGTCGCGGTCGACTGGGAGGTGTGCAGGGCGTGCTGGACGGTCGGCAGGGCCGGCGCGATCAGCGACTGGAGCATGGAGAACACGCCCGCACCGGTCGCAAGGACGGCGAAGGTGAGGCGGGTGGACGTGCGGGGCATGAAGGAGCCTCTCCGGAGGTCCGGGACAAGGAACGTCGGATGTCAGGGGGACAGGTGGGTACGGGTGGGTACGGGTGGGTACGGCCCGTCGGCGGGGCGGTGCGGGGCGGGCGGCGGACGCACGGACGTCTGGCCGCGTGGCCGTGTGGCCGTGTGGACGCGTCCGGCCACGGCGGTGCCGCCCCCGCACTGCTAAAGTGGAGGCACCCCTCCACTCTAACGGAGGCATTCCTCCGGTTCAAGATACGGAGGCGACCCTCCGGATTGTCCGAGCCCCCAGGAGGCAGCAGTGACGGCCACGCCCTTCCCCGTCGGCGAGATCGTGGCGGCCCGCCGGCCGCGCCGCAAGGACGCCGCCCGCAACTACGACGCCCTGCTCGTCGCCGCCCGCGAGGCGTTCGCCGAGCACGGCTCGGACGCCTCGCTGGAGGACGTCGCGCGCCGCGCGGGCGTCGGCATCGGCACGCTGTACCGGAACTTCCCCACCCGCCGCGACCTCTTCGAGAGCGTCTACGCGGACGAGGTGAACGCCCTGTGCGAGGCGGCGGTGGACGTCGCGGACCGGGAGCCGTGGGAGGCGCTCACGGCCTGGCTGGACCGGTTCGCCGGGTACATGGTCACCAAGCGCGCGGTGCGCGAGGCGCTCAACGACGAGTCGGAGATCTTCCAGTCCTGCCGCGATTCGATGTACTCCGCCGGGGGCCCGCTGCTGGAGCGCGCGCAGCGGGCGGGCGTGGCGCGGGCGGACATGGACTTCGCCGATCTGCTGCGGATGGTCGCCGGGATCACCGCCACCACGTTCGACGACGACGCCCAGCGCGACCGGGTCCTGGCGATCGCCCTGGACGGGGTCCGCACCGGGCGCTGACCCGGCCGCGCCCCACGTGATCACCGGCTTGCGCGATCACCGCGTTCCGCTCGGCCGGCGCGTCACTTGATCACCGCGTTCGCCACCACCACGATCAACCCGAGCAGCGCGTCCCCGGCGCCCGTGAAGACCGCGACCGGCCAGCTGCGGGCCGACCAGCGGGCCGTGGTCAGGCCGAGGCCGAAGAGGATGGCGATGTTGAGGGTGAAGGCCGGGTACTCCAGGCCCTTCGCGGGCCACCAGCCCCAGCCCGCGCCCGCGAGGATGAGGACCGTCGGCAGCACGGCCGTGACCAGCGGCCACTCGTCGCGCAGGGTGCGCAGGACGTCCCAGCGGCGGTGCGGGGCCCGTTCGGCGATGCAGTGGGCGTAGCCGTGGGCCAGGGCGGAGGCGAACGCGGTCACCAGCAGCCAGGCGGCGTCGTAGCGACGGCCGGCGGGGGTCGTGCGGCCGTACTGGGAGAGCGCGGCGACCATCGAGCTGGCGAGGACGGCGCCGTAGACCCCGCCGAAGAGGACGGCCTCGCGTGTGGCGTGCTGCCGGTGCGGCGCGCCGGGGCCGGCGCCGCCCGCCGTGGAGTCGGCCATGCTCCCCACGGTCCCCCGGGCCCGCCCCGGCCGCCAGCGCAGACGCCCCGACGAAGTGTCCCGCGGCCGCCCCCGATGCCCCACACCCTGTCGGCCGCGGTGCGCCCGGCGCGCTGGCTAGGGTCGGCCCCATGACGCACAGCTTCGCGCTCCACATCCCGGACGCCGACCTCGAATCCGATCCCCTCGACCCCGCGCAGATCGTCGCCGGGAACCCGGAGGTCACCGCAAAGGTGCTCTGGGAGTCGCCGGACGGCAGGCAGATCCGCGGGATCTGGCAGATCACCCCGGGCGTGGTGACCGACACGGAGGCCGACGAACTGTTCGTGGTGATCAGCGGGTCGGCGACGATCGAGGTCGAGGGCGGGCCCACGCTGACAGTGGGCCCGGGCGACATGGGGGTGCTGCGCGCGGGCGACCGTACGACGTGGACGGTGCACGAGACGCTGCGCAAGGCGTACGCGATCAGTCTCTGAGCGACGATCAGTCTCTGAGCGACCGGGCGAGCCGGCCCACTCCGGCGACGAACGCCTCGACCACGGGCCGCGGCGGGACATCCGTGCGGCCCGTGGTGCGGGCCGTGAGCGGCAGTTCCACCTGGACTCCCGCCAGCCGGGTCAGGTTGACCGGGTTCCTGGGATGCAGTCCGCGCAGGCCGGCCGGGATCTCCTCCAGGTCCGTCACGATCCGGAACCGCGGCGCGAGGACGTCCAGTTCCCGTGCCAGGACGAGCGACGCCGCGCGGTTGGCGCCACCGAGGAAGAGGGTGTGCCGGGCCTGGCGCCGCATGTGCCCGTGCAGGGAGACCGTGAGTGACACGCGGGAGCGGAACTCGCGCAGCAGCGCGCAGTGGTCGACGGCCATGCGCGGGGACGGGATGTGCACGGGCTCAGAGGTCCCCGGCTGGGTGAAGACGAGGCTGGTGGCACCGCAGCGCCGCGCGACCGCCTCGGCGAGCTGGGCCGTGCCCCCCTCGGTGCCGGCGTGCAACGCGAGCAACCCGACGCCGCCGCCCGGTTCGAGCGTCGCGAGCAGGGGGACGCCCTCGATCTCCACGTGTTCGGTGTGCCCCATGAGGTCCCCTCACTCGCCCGGCCGCGCGGGCATGTTGTACGGCGTGACGACCTGGATCGCGTACGGCAGCACGGGCCCGGCCGGGGGCAGCGCGCCGTGGGCGCGCATCACCAGACGGCAGGCCTCGCGCATGTCGTGCCGCAGATCGTGGTGGAGCACGGCGGAGAGCCGGTGTTCGCGCAGCAGGCGGGAGTTCTCGTGGTCGAGGTCGTGGGCGATGAACACCGCGCAGTCACGGCCGAGGTCGGCGAAGGCCCGCAGGGTGGCGTTGTTGCCGCCCCCGATGGAGTACACCGCGCGGATGTCCGGGTCGCGTTCCAGGGCGGCGCGGACGAGGTCGTACTGCGTGGCGTCCAGGCCCTGTCCTTCGGCGATCTCCAGGAGCGTCCGCTCCGGGCACCGGGCCCGCATCACGCTGCGAAAGCCCATCTCGCGCTCCTCCTCGTTGCGGAAGAAGCCGCTGCTGAGGCTGGTGAGGACATTGCCGGGCCGGTCACCGAGCCACTGGCCCATCAGGTAGGCGGCGGTGGCGCCCGCGGCCCGGTTGTCGCTGCCGACGTAGCCGAGCCGGCCGCTGGCGGGCAGGTCGGTGACCAGGGTGACGACGGGGATGCCGGCCGCGGTGAGCCGGCCCACGGCCGCGGTGACCTCCGGGACGTCCGGCGCCTTGAGGATCACGCCCTGCGAGCCGCGCCGGGCGATCCGGTCCAGCGTCGCCACCAGCTCGGCGGCCGGGCCGGTCTCGCGGAAGTGGAAGCGGGAGCGGACCACCGCCGGGTGCAGGGACGGCAGTTCGGCCTCCAGGGCGGAGCGGACGGCGGTCGAGAACCGCTCGGGCGCCTGCACCACGATGTCGACCATGAAGGTACGGCCGACCAGCCGGACCTGGGTGCGCTGCCGGTCCAGGTCGGCGATGGCCCGGTGCACCTCCTGCGCGGTGCTCTCCCGCACCCCTCCCCTGCCGTTCAGCACGCGGTCCACGGTCGCCTCGCTGAGACCCGCCTGACGTGCGATTTCCCGGATCGGGAACGGATGGCCCATGGTCCGGCTCCTTGAGGGGTTTTTGATGGCTGAGTGCTGGTTGTTCGAGGGGTTTGTACTGACAAGAATGACAGGGCCGTGCCCTCCTCGTGGCCGAATGCCCTCATCACCCGAAAAGAGGAGACCGATGTCCGTCGCCTCCGCACCAGGCCGCACCTGGCTGTCCGAGCAGGACTGCGACCTCGACGCCTTCCGGGCCCTGACCGGCCGGACCACCCGCCTCGCCGACTACCCGCACGCCGCGTCCGTGCGCGACGGCGTCCTGCTCTACGACGCCGGGCAGCTGCGCACGGCCGGCGACCGCGGCCCGCTGCGGGCCGAGCTGGTGCGGGCGCTCGCCGACGGCCCCGGGATCGTCGTCGTACAGGGGGCGTTCGCGGACCCGGCGGTCGTGGACCGGCTCACCGCCGTCTTCGATGCGCTCATCGCCGAGCAGCGCGCCCTCGGCGCCGGTGCCGGCGACCACTTCGCGAAGCCGGGCGCCAACGACCGGGTGTGGAACGCGCTGGAGAAGGCTGCCCTGTACGACCCGGAGGCGTTCGCCGACTACTACGCCAATGACGTCCTGGCCCTGGTCTCAGCGGCCTGGCTGGGCCCCGGCTACCAGGTGACCTCACAGGTCAACGTGGTCAACCCGGGCGGCGCCGGCCAGACCGTGCACCGGGACTACCACCTCGGCTTTCTCGGCAACGCGGCGGCGGCCGCCTATCCCGCCCATGTGCACCGGCTCTCCCCCGTGCTCACGCTGCAGGGCGCGGTCGCCCACTGCGACATGCCCGTGGAGTCGGGCGCGACGCTCTATCTGCCGTACTCCCAGCTGTACGAGCCGGGCTATCTGGCCTGGCGACTGCCGCAGTTCCAGGCGTACTTCGAGGAGCACCACGTCCAGCTGCCGCTCGCCAAGGGCGACGCGGTCTTCTTCAACCCCGCGCTGTTCCACGCCGCCGGTGCCAACCGCACCGCGGACGTGCGCCGGGCCGCCAATCTGCTCCAGGTCTCGTCCGCGTTCGGGCGGGCCATGGAGACGGTGGACCGGGAGGCGGTGGCGAACGCGGTGTTCCCGGTGCTGTTGCGGCGCGCGGCCGACGGCGCGGGCGAGGCCTGGCTGGAGAACGTGATCGCGGCGAGCGCGGAGGGCTACCCCTTCCCGGCCAACCTCGACAGCGACCCGCCGGTCGACGGTCTGGCCCCGCCCTCGCAGGCGGACCTGGTACGGCGGGCCGTGCGCGAGGGATGGGAGCCGGAGCGGCTGCGCACCCGGCTGCGGTCGGGCGTCGAACGGTGCGAGAGCTGAAGGGACTGAAAGGGCGCATGGGCATGGGACTTTCCGGAAGACTCCTCGACGGCAAGGTGGTGCTCGTCAACGGCGGCAGCCAGGGCGTGGGGGCCGCGATCGCGCGGGCCGCCGTCCGCGAGGGTGCCGTGGTGGCGGTCACGGGCCGGCGCACGGAACCGGGTGAGGCGCTGGTGGCCGAGCTGGCGTCGGCGGGCGGCAAGGCGCTGTTCGTGCGCGCCGATCTGGCGGACGCCGAGCAGGCCGGGGCGGCGGTCGCCGAAGTGGTGGACGCCCTGGGCCGGATCGACTGCCTGGTGAACTCGGCGGGGCTCACCTCCCGCGGCACGCTGCTGGACACGACCCCCGAGCTGTTCGACCAGCACATCGCGATCAACCTCAAGGGGCCGTTCTTCGCGATGCAGGCGGCCGTCGCCGACATGGTGTCCCGCAAGGCGCCCGGCACGATCGTCAACATCATCACGTCGTCGGCGCACGGCGGGCAGCCGTTTCTCGCGCCGTACGTCGCCGCGAAGGCGGGCCTGGCGGGCCTGACCCGGAACGCGGCGCACGCCCACCGCTGGGACCGGATCCGGATCAACGGCCTGAACATCGGCTGGAGCGCGACGGAGGGCGAGGACGCCACCCAGCGCGCCTTCCACGGCGCCGGCGACGACTGGCGGGAGCAGGCGGCGGCCAAGCTGCCGATGGGCAAGCTCGGCCAGCCGGACGAAATCGCGGACTTCGTGGTGTTCCTGCTGTCCGACCGGTCCGGGGTGGTCACCGGGTCGGTGATCGACTGGGACCAGAACGTGCTCGGCGGCCTCGACTAGCTCTCTTCTAGCTCTCGTCTAGCTCTCTTCGCACCTCTCGCACCAAAGGAGCTGCACCACCCATGCGTATCGGAATCCTCGGTCTCGGCCGCATCGGCGCCTTCCATGCCGAGACCCTCTCCAGCCTCGACGCCGTCGAGTCGCTCGTCGTCACCGATCCGTTCGCCGAGGCGGCCAAGGCCGCCGCCGAACGGTTCGGCGCCGAGGTCGTGGACTCGCCCGAGGCGCTGCTGGCCGCCGGCGTGGACGGCATCGTGGTGGCGGCCGCGACCGACGCCCACCCGGACCTGATCCGGGCCGGTGTCGCGGCCGGTGTCCCGGTCTTCTGCGAAAAGCCCGTCGCCAGGACGATGAGCGAGGGCGTCGAGGTGCTCAGGGCCGTCCGGGGCAGCGGCGTACCGATCCAGATCGGCTACAACCGCCGCTTCGACGCGGGCTTCACCGCCGCCCGGGCCGCCGTCCGGGCGGGCGAGCTGGGCACCCTGCACACGGTCCGCTCCACGACGCTCGACCCGGCGCCGCCGCCGGCGGCCTACGTCGCCGCGTCCGGCGGCATCTTCAGGGACTGCTCCGTGCACGACTTCGACATCATCCGGTGGGTGACGGGCCGTGAGGTCACCGAGGTGTACGCGGTCGGCGGCAACCGGGGCGCCGACTACATCAGGGCGGCGGGCGACGCCGACACCACCGGTGCGATCCTCACCCTGGACGACGGCACGATCGCGGTGGTCTCCAACTCCCGCCACAACGCCCGGGGTTACGACGTGCGCATGGAGCTGCACGGCTTCACGGACTCCATCGCCGTGGGCCTGGACGACAAGCTCCCGCTGCGCTCGGCCGAACCCGGCGTGACCTTCCCCTCCGGTACCCCGCACGACTTCTTCATGGACCGCTTCACCGACGCCTACCGCGCCGAACTGACCGCGTTCACCGAGGTCGTGACCGGCTCCCGTCCCTCGCCCTGCACGATCGAGGACGCCCTGGAGGCGGGCTGGATCGCCGAGGCCTGCACCCTGTCCCTGCACGAGCACCGGCCGGTGACGATCGCGGAGGTCCGGCAGCCCTGATCCGGCGGGGTACGGCTCCAGGGGGTACGGCGGTCACCGTCGCACCCCCTGTTTCGTGTGTTTCGTGCTGTTCGGGCCGGTGCGGCTCAGAGGCAGTACCGCACCAGCCACTCGTCCGCGCTGTACCGGTCGCGCGCCGGGTCCGGCAGGGTCGCCGGCCTGGTCTCCACCATGTCCTTGGCGCGTATCGGCTCGGGCAGCGTGCCGAAGCGCTCGCGGCGCGCCGCCTCGGCGCTGCTCTCGGACGTCCTGGGTGCTTGCGTACGGCGTGTCATCGCGTCCTCCCGTCTGCGCGGGCGTCCCCCGCCATCGTCACAACGCCCGCGTGCCCCCGGTTGGTTCCCTGCCGCCTCGCGGCCGAATCCCCCCGGGGGCACGCAGGAACGCACGCGGCCGCTCAGGCCCCGCAGGAGCGCAGGAACCTGCGGGTGCGGACCGCGATCGGCAGCGGCTTGTCCGGCTCGCACGGGTACATGTCCTGCTCGACGATCGCGAACAGCTCGACGCCCAGCGTCTGGGCCGCCGCCAGCACCGGCCCCAGCTCGGGTACACCGGACGGCGGTTCGCACATCACCCCCTGGGCCACGGCCGGACCGAAGGGGGTCCCCTTCGCCCGTACGTCGGCCAGGATCGCCGGGTCCACCTGCTTGAGGTGCAGATAGCCGATGCGTTCGCCGTAGGTCTGGATCAGCTTGACGCTGTCCCCGCCGCAGTAGGCGTAGTGCCCGGTGTCCAGGCAGAGGTTGACCAGGTCGGTGTCGGTCGAGTCCAGGAAGCGTTCGACATGGTCCTCGGTGTCGATGTGGGTGTCGGCGTGCGGGTGGACCACGATGTCGAGGCCGTAGGTCTCCTTGACCTCGTGGCCGAGCCGCTCCATGCCCTTGGTCAGGTGTGCCCACTGCTCGGCGGTCAGCTCCGGCGGCTCCAGGATCTCGGCGGTCTTGTCGTCCCGCCAGAAGGAGGGGATGACCACCAGGTGCCGCGCGCCCATGGCCTGGGTGAGCGCGGCGACCTCGCTGACGTGTGCCCAGGTCTCCTCCCAGACGGAAGGGCCCCGGTGCATGCCGGTGAAGACCGTGCCCGCCGAGACCTTCAGGTTCCGCCTGGCCACCTCGTCCCGGAGCCGTGCCGGGTCGGTGGGCAGGTAGCCGTGGGGGCCGAGTTCGATCCACTTGTAGCCGGCCTCGGCGACCTCGTCGAGGAAGCGTTCCCAGGGCACCTGCCGGGGGTCGTCGGGGAACCAGACGCCCCAGGAGTCGGGGGCCGAACCGACCCGGATGCGGTCCAGCGGGGTGTCAGTGGCCATGATCAGGGGGTTCCTTCCGGGGAAGGGGCGACGGGTGCCGTGAGGGCGCTCTCCTCGGGGAGTTCCTCGGTGTCGACGCCTCGTACCTGGGCGAGTTCGTGTTTGAGTGCGGCGAGTTCGGCGCCGCCGGCCATGTGGTTGGTCAGTTCCTCGAGGCTGACCTCGCTGCGGGAGGCGGACAACTCCAGGGTGCCCAGGCGCAGCACGCTGAAGTGGTCACCGACCATGTAGGCGTGGTGCGGGTTGTGGGTGATGAAGATGACGCCCAGGCCGCGGTCGCGGGCGGCGGCGATGTACTTGAGCACCACGCCGGACTGCTTGACGCCGAGTGCGGCCGTGGGCTCGTCCAGGATCAGCACGCGGGCGCCGAAGTAGACGGCGCGGGCGATGGCGACGCACTGGCGCTGGCCGCCGGACAGGGTGCCGATGGGCTGCTCGAGGTCGTCCAGGACGATGCCCATGTTGCGCAGTTCCTCGTCCGCGGTCTTCTTCATGCCGGCGATGTCCAGGCGGCGCAGGGGCCAGGGGCCCTTGGTCGTCTCCGAGCCGAGGAAGAAGTTGCGCCACACCGGCATCAGCGGGACGGTCGCCAGGTCCTGGTAGACCGCCGCGATGCCCTGGTCCAGGGCCTCGCGCGGGCTGGAGAAGCGTACCGGCCGGCCGTCGACGAGGAACTCGCCCTCGGTGTGCCGGTGCAGCCCCGAGATGATCTTGATGAGGGTGGACTTGCCGGCGCCGTTGTCGCCCAGCACGCAGGTCACCTCTCCGGCATGGACCTTCAGGTCCACCCCGTGCAGCGCACGGATGTTGCCGTAGGACTTGCCCGCGCCGCGCAGCTCGACCAGGAGGCCGTCGGAGGCGGGGGGCGCGTCCTGGAGGACGGCGCCGTGGGTGCCGGTTCCGTTGTCAGTCATCGGTTACCTCCGCGTCGCCGTGCGCTGGACCCACAGATTGATCAGTACGGCGCCGAGCAGCATCACGCCGAGGAAGGCCTTGAACCAGTCGGGGTTCCAGCCCGCGTAGACGATGCCCTGGTTGACCATGCCGAACATGAACGCGCCGAAGACCGGGCCGATCGCGGAGCCGGCGCCACCGGTCAGCAGACACCCGCCGATCACCGCCGCGGCGATGTAGATCAGCTCGTTGCCGATGCCCTCACCGGACTGCACCGTGTTGAAGGAGAACAGGTTGTGCATGCCCACGAACCAGGCACCGAAGCCGACCAGCATGAACAGCGAGATCTTCGTGAAGGTCACCGGCACACCGACGGCCCGCGCACTTTCCTTGTTTCCGCCGACCGCGAAGATCCAGTTGCCGTACCTGGTCCGCAGCAGCACCCACGTGGCCAGGGCCGCGAAGACCAGCCACCACACCACGGTGATCTTCACCTGCACCCCGCCGACGTCGAACGACGAGGCGAAGACCTTCCTGGCCTGGTTGAAGCCGTCCATGTCGCTGATGTCGTCGGTTGCGACGTTGCCGGTGACCAGCTTGGTCACCGCCAGGTTCACGCCCTGCAGGATCAGGAAGGTGCCCAGCGTGATGAGGAAGCTGGGCAGGCCGGTCTTCACCACCATCCAGCCGTTGAAGAAGCCGATCGCGAGGGACACGGCCAGGGCGACGATCACGCCCGTCCACACGTTCAGGGTCAGTTGATAGCTGAGCATGCTCGCGGTGAGGGCGGAGGAGATCACCGCGACGCCGGAGGACAGGTCGAACTCGCCGCCGATCATCAGCAGGGCCACCGGGAGGGCCATGATGCCGATGGTCGAGGACTGGTAGAGGACCGTCGCCATCGAGCTGCCCTGGCGGACCGAGGGCGCGACGACCAGGAAGAAGACCAGGACGGCCGCGGCGCCGAGGAAGACGCCCACCTCCGGCCGGGCCAGCAGCCGCAGCGCCAGCGGGCGCCGGGCGGTACGGCCGTCGGTGTCCTTGGGACCGGACGCCGGCGGTGTCGTCCCGACGGCCGGTTCGGCGTGCTGGGCCATGCTCATCACCGGGTCCCCTTCGCGGCGAACTCGGCGACCTTGTCCACGTTGGACTTGTCGACGAAGGCCGGTCCGGTGAGCACCGGCTGCACGCCGCCGCCGCTGTAGTTGCCGTTGTTCTTGTAGAGCCACAGTGCGTCGACCGCGAGGTAGCCCTGGAGGTAGGGCTGCTGGTCGACGGCGAACTCGACACTGCCGTTCTGGACGGCCTTGACCAGGTCCTTGTTCAGGTCGAAGGTGGCCACCTTGGCCTTGCTGCCGGCGTCGCCCACCGACTGCGCGGCGGTCAGGGCGAAGGGGGCGCCGAGGGTGACGACCGTGTCGATGGAGTTGTCCTGCTTCAGCTTCGCCGTGATCGTCGAGCGCACGGACGGCATGTCGGTGCCGTTCACATACAGGGTCTCAGTGGTGCCCTTGAACGTCTTCCGCACGCCGTCGCAGCGCTGGGTGAGGCCGACGTTGCCCTGCTCCTGGATGACACAGACGATCTTCTTGGCACCGGTGGTGTTCAGCTTGTCGCCGAACGCCTCGCCCGCCACGCTCTCGTCCTGCCCGAAGAACGACAGCAGACCGAGCTGCTTCCAGTCGCTCAGTCCCGAGTTCAGGCCCACCACCGGGATGCCCGCCTGCTGCGCCTTGCCGATGACGCTCTTCATCGCGTCCGGCTTGGCCAGGGTGACCGCGATGCCGTCCACCTTCTGGTCGATCGCGTTCTGCACCAGGTTGGCCTGGTTGCCCGCGTTCGGGTCGGACGAGTAGACGAGCTTGATGTTGTCCTTCGCGGCGGCCGCCTCGGCCCCCTTGCGGACGGTGTCCCAGAAGGTGTCACCGGGAGCCTGGTGCGTGACCAGGGCGACGGTCATGCGCGGGGTGTTGGCCTTGCCCGCCGAGGCGTTCTGTGCCGCCTCCTCGGCCTTCTTCCCGCCGTGGGCGCTTGCGCACCCGGCGAGGGTGAGGGCTGCCGCGGCGGCCACCGCCACGAAGGGGGCCGTTCTGCGGAAGCGGGAGGGAGAAGAGCGGTCCATCTTTCCAGCACCTCACTGTGCGTGCGACGGGGGGAGGACGCTGTTGCGTTGGGACGGGATACAAGTCCCTGCCGAGCCCGCTGTCAATACTTTGTTAAGACATCATTTCACGAGCAGGTCCGAATGTAAGCACAAACCATTGACACCCTTGCCGCTCCGGCCCTACACCTGAAAGGCATGAGCCCAGTACACCGCACCCTGCCGCGAACGGCACCGGGTGATCGCGCACTCGACTCCGTCACGTTCGCGCTGGACCGCACGAGCCCGGTGCCGCTGTACTACCAGTTCGCCCAGCAGCTGGAGGCGGCCATCGAGCGCGGGGCGCTGGCCCCGGGCGACCTGCTGGGCAACGAGGTCGACCTGTCCGTACGGCTCGGCCTGTCCCGCCCCACCGTCCGCCAGGCGATCCAGTCCCTGGTCGACAAGGGGCTGCTGGTGCGCCGCCGCGGGGTGGGCACGCAGGTCGTCCACAGCCAGGTCAAACGGCCCCTCGAACTCAGCAGCCTCTACGACGACCTGGAGTCGGCCGGACAGGGCCCGACCACCCGGGTACTGCGCAACGAGCCGGTCCCGGCCTGCGCCGACGTGGCCGCGGCCCTCGGCCTCGCGGAGGGCGCCGAGGTCATCGTGCTGGAACGGCTGCGCCGCACCCACGGCCAGCCGGTGGCGTTCCTGCGCAACTACGTGCCGCCCGCGCTGCTCGAACTGCCCGCACAGCGACTGGAGTCGACGGGCCTGTACCGGATGCTGCGGTCCGCCGGGATCGTCCTGCACAGCGCCCGCCAGTCCGTCGGCGCCCGCAGCGCCACCGCCGAGGAGGCCGCGCTGCTGGACGAGGAGGAGGGCGCGGCCCTGCTCACGATGCGGCGCACCGCCTACGACGACACGGGCCGGCCGGTGGAGTACGGCGTCCACGTCTACCGGGCCTCGCGCTACGTCTTCGACTTCCAGCTGCTGGTCAGACCCTGAGCGCCGTCCCGCGCTGGTCAGGCACCGAAACGGAACCACTCGTGTTCACACAGCCCCCGCGGCCCCGGCCGCCACGGGGGCCGTTTTGCGTGTCCTGCCCCAACACCGCAGGTAACGATGACGATTACGTTTCGGGCAAGAGACTCCCGAGCGGGAGCCGACCTATTGACGCATGAGCGGACATGGGGGTGTTATGACGCCCACGATGTTCGGTCGAGTTGGTTTCTGAGCGGTTTCGACGACCTTTCGGTGATCAACTCACCCCTTGACCGAGCCCTGTATTCCTCAGGAGCCGCCATGCGCCTCTCCCCCTCCGGTGTCCTCGTCCCGGGTCCCAGCCGTCGCTCACTGCTCCGCGGAGCGGGCAGCGCCGCCCTGCTCGCCGGTGCCGGCATACCCCTGCTGTCCGCCTGCGGGAGCAGCGGTTCCTCCTCCGACCCGAAGACCGTCACGCTCGGTTCCAACGCCTCGGACGCGGTGCCGAAGAAGGCCTTCGAGAGCGTCTACGCGGACTTCAAGAAGCAGTCCGGTCTCACGGTCAAGGTGAACACCAAGGACCACAACACCTTCCAGGAGCAGATCAACTCGTACCTGCAGGGCACGCCTGACGATGTGTTCAACTGGTTCGCCGGATACCGCATGCAGTTCTTCGCGGCGAAGAAGCTGGCCACCCCGCTCGACGACGTGTGGCAGAAGATCGGGGGCAACTTCCCCGACGCCATGAAGAAGCTCAGCAAGGGCGAGGACGGCAAGTACTACTTCGTGCCGCTGACGACGTACCCCTGGGCGATCTTCTACCGCAAGAGCGTCTTCCAGCAGCACGGCTACAAGATCCCTGCCTCCTGGGACGACTTCGTCGCCCTGTGCAAGCAGATGAAGAAGGACGGCCTGGTCCCGATCGCCTTCGGCGACAAGGACGCCTGGCCCGCGATGGGCACCTTCGACCAGATCAACTTCCGGCTCAACGGCTACGACTTCCACGTCCAGCTGATGGCGGGCAAGGCCTCCTGGACGGACGCCAAGGTGAAGGCCGTCTTCGACCACTGGGCCGAGATCCTGCCCTACCACCAGGACGGCTTCATGGGCCGTACGTGGGAGGACGCCGCCCAGACGCTGGTGTCGAAGAAGGCCGGGATGTATCTCCTCGGCTCCTTCGTGGCCCAGCAGTTCACCAACAAGGCCGACCTGGACGACCTCGACTTCTTCCCCTTCCCTGAGATCAACTCCGCATACGGCCAGGAGACGGTCGAGGCGCCGACCGACGGCTTCATGGTCAGCAAGGCCCCGAAGAACCACGACGGTGTCCTCAAACTGCTGGAGTACCTGGGCAGCCCGGCGGCCGAGGAGACGTACCTCAAGACCGACCCGAGCGTGGTCGCCGCCTCCGACAAGGCCTCCACCTCCGCCTACTCGCCGCTGCAGAAGAAGGCCTTCGAGATGATCGGCGCCGCCAAGAACCTCACCCAGTTCATGGACCGCGACTCCCGGCCCGACTTCACCTCCACGGTGATGCAGCCGGGCCTGCAGAAGTTCCTGCAGAACCCCAAGGGCGTGGACAGCCTGCTGTCGTCCATCGAGCGCCAGAAGAAGACGATCTTCGCGTCCGAGTGAGCGACCCGATGACGACCGATACGACGACGAAGACCCCGGAGGCGGCCGCCGCGGCGCCCCCGGGGCCCACGCCCGAGAAGAAGCGGGCCGCGCAGAGCCACCGGCGTCTGCTCACCCGCCGTGACCGGATCACGCTCGCCCTGATGGCGGGCGTTCCGACGATCCTGCACGTGGCCCTCGTCTGGGTCACCGCCATCGCCTCGATCTTCCTCGCCTTCACCACCTGGGACGGCATCGGGTTCGACTCGATCAAGTGGGTGGGCCTGGACAACTTCACACAACTCTTCAACGACAACCCGCAGTTCTGGCCGGCCGTCCAGCACAACATCGTCTGGTTCGTCGTACTGATCCTGATCCCGACGCCGTTCGGCCTGTTCCTGGCCGTCCAGCTGGACAAGAAGATCCGCTTCAGCAGGGTCTACCAGACCGCGTTCTTCCTGCCCGTCGTCATCTCGATGGCCTGCATCGGCTTCGTCTGGCAGCTGGTCTACAACCCGGACACCGGCCTGATCAACAGCATCATCGGGGCCAACAAGCCCGGCCACTACATCGACTGGATCGGCGACCCGCACCTCAATCTGTGGGCGGTCCTCATCGCCGCGTCCTGGCGGCACGCCGGCTACATGATGATCCTCTACCTGGCCGGGCTGAAGAGCGTCGACCCGTCGCTGCGCGAGGCGTCCGCGCTGGACGGCGCGAACGAGTGGCAGACGTTCAAGAACGTCATCTTCCCCACCCTGCGCCCGACCAACACGGTCGTCCTCGTCGTCACCATCATCGAGGCGCTGCGCGCCTTCGACCTGGTCTTCGTCTTCAACAAGGGCGCCCAGGGCACGGAGTTGCTGTCGATCCTGGTCACCAACAACATCATCGGCGAGTCCAGCCGCATCGGGTACGGCTCGGCGATCGCCGTGGTCCTGCTGGTGATCTCGCTCGCGGTGATCATCCCGTACCTGATCGCCACCTTCCGCAAGGAGCGCCGCGCATGAGCAGCACCACTCTCCCGCTGAAGCGCCGCGCCCCGATCCGCCCGGCCCGCGCCCTGCTGCACGTCTTCCTCGCCGGTACGGCCCTGGCCTGGCTGGCCCCGCTGCTGTGGGCGGTCTACTCGGCCCTGCGGCCGTACAGCGAGACCAGCACCAAGGGCTACGTCTCCTGGCCGGACAAGCTGACGTTCGAGAACTTCACGAACGCGTTCAAACAGTCGGACATGCTGCACTACTTCGGCAACACGCTGATCATCGCGGTGCCGGCCGTCCTGCTGACGCTGTTCCTGTCCTCGTGCGTGGCGTTCTACGTCAGCCGCTTCGACTTCCGCCTCAACCTCGCGCTCCTGCTGGTCTTCACGGCCGGAAACCTGCTGCCGCAGCAGGTCATCATCACCCCGCTGTACCGGCTGTACCTGCTGACGAACCTGCCCGGCATCACGGCCAGCGGCAAGCTGTACGACTCCGCGCTCGGCCTGGTCCTCATCCATGTGGCGTTCCAGTCCGGCTTCTGCGCGTTCGTGCTGAGCAACTACATGCGCTCGCTCCCGCACGAGCTGACCGAGGCCGCGCTGGTCGACGGCGCGTCGGTGTGGCGGCTGTACTGGCAGATCACCCTGCCGCTGTGCAAGCCCGCGATGGCAGCACTGGCGACCCTCCTGTCCATCTGGATCTACAACGACTTCTTCTGGGCCCTCGTGCTGATCTCGACCGGTGAGAACATGCCGATCACCTCGGCCCTGAACAACCTCTCCGGCCAGTACTTCACCGACCCCAACCTGGTGGCGGCAGGCTCTCTCCTGACGGCGATCCCGACCCTGATCGTCTACTTCGCGCTCCAGCGCCAGTTCGTCAACGGCCTGACCCTCGGCTCCAGCAAGGGCTGACGCGCCCCGCCAGGATCAGCACCGCCGCCAGGCGGCCGGCACAGCCGACGGCGAGCCCGTCCGGCTCCGGCCCCTGGCGGACCCGGCCGCCGGCGTGCCCTCCGGCCCGCCGGGCCCTCGCCCCGGCGCCGGGCGGCCGGGGCCAGCGGCGGCACGGGTGCCGGTGCCACAATCAAAGACGACGCAGCTTGGCCGTCCACCCTGATGGTGATCGGGGGCGTGGAAGGAAGCCGCAATGCACCGCTCGAGTCAGGGGCTGCGCCGGTGATGGCGGGATACAGGCAGGGCAGACACCCCCCGCAGCCGCACCTCCCCGACCTGCACGTGCGCCTGCGCTCCGAGCTGGGCCGGATCGACGAGCAGCTGCGCGCCCTGCTGTCCTCCATGGACCGGCTGCAGGGCCTGCTGGACGCGGTGGTGGCCATCAGCCGTGAGGTGGAACTGCCCGCGGTACTGCGCCGTATCGTGACCACCGCCATGGAACTGGTCGGCGCCCGCTACGGGGCACTGGGCGTACTCGACGAGTCGGGGGAGCGCCTGGAACAGTTCATCACGGCCGGACTGTCCGAGCAGGAGCGCATTGCCCTGGCCGAGTCCGGCCTGCCTCGCGGTCTGGGTGTCCTCAGCCACCTGATCCGCTACCCCGAGCCCCTGCGGGTCGACGACATCCCGGCCCATCCGTCCTCCACCGGGTTCCCGCCCGGCCATCCGCGCATGCGCACCCTGCTCGGCGTCGCCATCAGCGTGCGCGGCGAGATCTACGGTGACCTCTACCTCGCCGAGCGGCATGACGGAGAGCCCTTCGACGTGCACGACGAGAACGTGGTCGTCGCCCTGGCCGGCGCCGCGGGCATCGCGATCGAGAACGTCCGCCTGTTCGAGCGCATCCGGGTCGGAGCCGAGCAGTTCCAGCGGCTGCTGCTGCCCACCCTGCCCGACCTGCGGCCCTACACCGCCGCCGCCATCTACCGGCCCGCCGCCGAGCCCAGTCAGCTCGGCGGGGACTGGTACGACGCCATTCTCCTGCCCGACCATGTGGTGGCCGTCGTGATCGGTGACGTGGTCGGCCACGATCTGCGGGCCGCGGCCGCCATGGCCTCCACCCGGAACATGCTGCGCGCTCTGCTGTTCGACCGGAGCGATCCGCCCGGCGCGGTCCTCACCCGGCTCGACCGCGCTCTGGAGGCCATCACGAACAACCCCGTCACGACCACCGCGCTGGCCCGCATCGAACCGGAGGCACCGGGCTGGCGGCTGCGCTGGAGCACCGCGGGCCACGTCCCGCCCCTGCTGCTCACCCGTGAGCGCCACGTGGCGTACCTGCTCGGCGAGCCCGGACTGCCGCTCGGCGTCGACACCGCACAGCACCGCCCGGACCACTCCCGCTTCCTGCCCCCGGACGCCACCGTGGTCTTCTTCACGGACGGGCTGGTCGAGCATCCCCGCCACCCCATCGACGAGCGGCTGAACGTCCTCGCCGACCTCGCCCTGGAACACGCCGGTCTGCCTCTGCCCGCGTTCGTCCGGACTCTGGCCGATCACCACCCCAGCGACGGTCACGACGACATGGCCATCCTCGCCCTGCGCACGCCTCCCGCCTGAACCCGTGCCTGCCGCGCGTCGTGGAGGAGCCCCACCGGCCTGCCTCCCGCGAGCCGCCGCCCGGCCCGGCCGACGGTGCCGTGGAGGATCCGGGGGATCCGGCGGATGATGGCCCTGGGGGCGATGCGGATCCGGAGGTCGCCCGATGCCTGTCGCGCGGCATGTACAGCTCAGCCGCGATGGTGTGGTGACCGTTCTCGAGATCTGCGCCCTCGCCGCCGTGTACTACGGGTCGGCCAGGCTGGGGCTGCTCCAGCAGCTGGTGCGCGGCCAGGTCACCCCGCTGTGGCCGCCGAGCGGTATCGCGGTGGCGGCGCTGCTCCTGCGCGGCCCGAGGCTCTGGCCCGGGATCGCACTCGGCGCGTTCCTGGTCAACGTCTCGCTGGGGCCCTCGCTCCCGGCCGTGCTCGCGATCACGGCGGGCAACACCCTGGCGCCCGTCTGCTCCTACGCACTGCTGTGCCGCACGGGGTTCCGAAGCGAACTGGACCGTTTGCGGGACGCACTCGCCCTGATCTTCCTCGGTGCGTTCACCGGGATGCTGATCAGCGCCACGACGGGCGGCGCGACCCTGGTCCTCGCGGGTGTCCTGAGCACCGAGGGCTTCTGGCCCACCTGGTCGGTCTGGTGGACCGGCGACGCGATGGGCGTCCTCGTGGTCACGCCGGTCCTGCTCCTGCTCAGCTCGGCACGCCGGCCGAAGGACGTTGCGCCACGGCGGTGGCTGGAGGCACTGCTGCTCGCGGCGGCCACCGCCGGCGTCGGTGTCGTCGAGACCGGCCGGGTGCCGCTCATGTTCCTCGGCTTCCCGCTGCTGATCTGGGCTGCCTTCCGCTTCCAGCTGGCCGGGGCCGCGCCCTGCGCATTGGCCGTGTCCACCTTCGCGATCGTCACCGCCACCCGGGCAGCAGGCCCTTTCGCCGGTCATGGCCTGCTCACCAACATGATCACCCTCCAGGCGTTCAACGGTTCCGCCTCGCTGACCGCGCTGCTGGTCGCGGCTGTCATCAGCGAGCGCAACGAGACCCAGCGGGAGATCGCGCGGGCCTGCGGGCAACTCGCCGGGATGGTGGCCACGATCGCCACCGGCGAGTACCGCCCGATGCGCCCCGAGAGGGAGGGGAAGGGCGTGGGCGAGACGGACGGGAACGGCGGTCCCGCAGACACGAAAAGGCCGTCTCCTCATCCCTGAGAAGACGACCTCCGACCGGCAACAACGCTGGTCGGGACGACAGGATTTGAACCTGCGACCCCTTGACCCCCAGTCAAGTGCGCTACCAAGCTGCGCCACGTCCCGATGCGCTCACCCGCGGTGACCCGCGTGATCGCACGAACAGAACCTTACCCCACGTGCGGGGGTGCGCCGAAGAGGGCCCGGAGGGACATGGGGGGCCATGGGCGCGCCCGAGCGGACGGGGCGGGACAATCGGCCGTATGACGAGTGCGGACGCTGCGGATGCCAGGGACCGGGACGCGCAGGGGCGGGCACGCAACGCGCGGCCCCGGGACGGGCTCGGCCGGCCGCTGCCCTACGGCGCCGACGGCGTCCCCCGGCAGCCGGAGGGTGTCGTACGGGCCCCGCGCGAGACGGTCGCCGAGGCGCAGGCGCTGCTGGAGGCGGGCAGGCCGTTCCACGCGCACGAGGTGTTCGAGGACGCCTGGAAGTCGGGGCCCGGCGACGAGCGGGCGCTGTGGCGGGGGCTGGCCCAGCTGGCGGTCGGTCTCACGCACGCGGCGCGCGGCAACGCCGTCGGCGGGGCGCGTCTGCTGCGGCGGGGCGCCGGGGCGGTGGAGGCGTGGGAGCAGGAGCGGGGGGAGGACCGGCCGTACGGCATGGATCTCGCCTCCCTCGCGCAGTGGGCCCGGGAACTGGCGGGACGCGTGGAGCGGGGAGCCGGTCCGGTGGATCCGGTGACCGAGGCGCCCCGGCTCCGCCGGAGCGAGCCCTGAGCCCCGCAGCGGCCGTGATGACCGTGCGTGCGGAGGCGGTGGACGCGTTGTCAGTGCCATGGGGCAGACTCGGGGCGTGCGAAAGATTCATGTCATCGGTATCGGCGCGGGCGACCCCGAGCAGCTGACCCTGCAGGCGGTCAGGGCGCTCCAGGGCACGGACGTGTTCTTCCTGCTCGACAAGGGCGAGGTGAAGAGCGATCTCACCCAGCTGCGCCGGGACATCCTGGACGCACATCTGCCGGCCGGGTCGTACCGGGTGGTCGAGGCCCGTGACCCGGAGCGGGACCGCGCGGCGGGCGGTTCGGCGTACTCACCGGCCGTGGAGGACTGGCGCGGCGCCCGCGCCGGGATCTACGAGCGGCTGATCGCCGGGGAACTGGACGAGGACGGCACGGGCGCCTTCCTGGTGTGGGGCGACCCGGCGCTGTACGACAGCACACTCGGGATTCTGCAGGAGGTGCTGGAGCGCGGCACGGTCGCCTTCACCTACGACGTCGTGCCCGGCATCAGCAGTGTCTCGGCGCTGGTCGCCCGGCACCGCACGGGCCTGAACCGGGTGGCGCGCCCGGTGCAGATCACCACCGGGCGGCGGCTGGCCGAGGGCTTCCCCGAGGGGGTGGACGACGTGGTGGTGATGCTGGACGCCCACCAGGCCTTCCGGCACTACGCCGGGGAGGACATCGACATCTACTGGGGAGCCTACATAGGCACGCCGGACGAGATCCTCGTCTCCGGTCCGATTGCCGAGGCCGGCCCGCGGATCGAGCGGGTGCGGGCCGAGGCGCGCGAGCGCAAGGGCTGGATCATGGACACGTACCTGCTGCGCAGGAACCCGGGCGAGAACCCCGGTCGGGCCTGACGGTGTCCGGCCGGGCCGCGGTGCGGGGCACCGGCCGGGCCGGCGCCGAGTGCGGCCCGGCGAAAACCGGGTGAACATGTCCGCTTCCCCCGGACGTGGGCGGGCCGGGGCATCGGCCTGTGGGCCGGCTCGGCGGGCCTACCGCATCCGGGAGTCGGTGCTCACAGCGGGCTGAGCCCGAGCCGCTCCAGTACGCCCGCCTCATCGGGCACCGCCGTCACACCCCGCGGCAGCGCAGGGCGGCGTACGACGACCACGGGCAGGGCGAGTTCCCGCGCGGCGGTCAGTTTCGCGGCCGTGGCCTCGCCGCCGCTGTCCTTGGTCACCAGCACCTCGATGCGGTGGGTGCGCAGCAGTTCCGTCTCGCCGGCGACGGTGAACGGGCCGCGCGCGAGGACCAGTTCGGTCTGCGGGGGCAGCGGGGGCCCCGGCGGGTCGACCGAGCGGACGACGAAGTGCAGGTCCGTCAGGTGGGCGAAGGCTGCGAGGCCCAGGCGTCCGGTGCTCAGGAACACCCGGCGGCCGAGGCGGGGCAGGGTCCCGGCCGCCGCCCGGACGGAGGGGACGCAGTACCAGCGGTCCCCGGGGTCCGGGCGCCAGCCGGGCCGGCGCAGGACGACCAGCGGGACCCCGGTGACCGCTGCCGCGCGGGCCGCGTTGGCCGTGATCGACTCGGCGAACGGGTGGGTGGCGTCGACCAGGGCGGTCACCCGGTGGGCGCGCAGCCAGTCCGCGAGGCCGTCCGCGCCGCCGAAGCCTCCGGTCCGCAGCTCACCGGCCACCGCTCCCGGGCGGGCGACCCGGCCGGCCAGCGACGTGGTGACCCGGATGCCGGGACGTGCGGCGAGGTCGGCGGCGAGGCGGCGGGCCTCGGTGGTGCCGCCGAGGAGCAGGACGTGCGCTGGCATAGGGGTGAGCGTACGAGGTGCTGCGGGCCCGTGAGGCGTCCGGGTCGCTACGGTCTGACGTCATGGAGGTCAGGGAGATCAGGCAGATCAGGGAATCCGTGCGGGGCGTGCTGATCGACATCGACGGTGTCCTCACCGTCTCGTGGAAGCCGTTGCCGGGTGCGGTGGAGGCGCTCAGGGCCGTCCGGGAGGCGGGTCTCGGGGTGGTCCTGGTGACCAACACCACCTCCCGGTGCCGGGCGTCCGTGGCCGGCTCGCTCGCGGACGCGGGGTTCCCGGTGGGAGCCGGGGACGTCCTGACGGCCCCCGCGGCCACCGCCGCCCATCTGGCCGGGGCCCGTGTCGCACTGCTGAACAGCGGGGACATCGGGGCGGATCTGGAGGGGATCACCCTGGTCGACGAGTGCGGCGACGAGGTCCCGGACGTCGTGCTGCTCGGCGGTGCCGGGCCGGAGTTCGGTTACGAGGCGCTCAATCGTGCCTTCGGCCGGCTCCAGCGGGGCGCGCGGCTGGTCGCCATGCACCGGAACCTGTACTGGCGGACGGACGAGGGACTCCAACTGGACGCGGGGGCGTTCCTGGCGGGCCTGGAGGCGGCCGCGGGCCTCGATGCAGAGGTCACCGGGAAGCCGTCGCGGGCGTTCTTCGAGGCGGCCCTCGGGCGTCTCGGGGCCGGCCCGGAGCAGGCGCTGATGATCGGGGACGACGTCGAGTACGACGTCTTGGCGGCCCAACGGCTCGGCATCACCGGGGTGTTGGTCCGCACGGGCAAGTTCCAGCCGCAGACCCTGGAGCGGGCGAGCGGACGCCCGGACCACGTCCTGGACTCCTTCGCGGACCTCCCGGCGCTGCTGGGACTGTCGTCGTCCCCCTCGGACTAGTGGACCTAGCGCAGGAGCAACTGCACCCCGCCCACGACCGTCGCCGCGATCACGAGCTGTTCGAAGAGTCGCTGGTTGATCCGGTTCACAGCCCATTTGCCGAACAACGCCCCGGGCACGACGAACACCGCGAGCGCGGCGTCGAGCAGCAGCGAGCGTCCGTCGATCAGGCCCAGGCCCGCGCTGAACGGCACCTTGGACAGGTTCACGACGAGGAAGAAGAAGGCCGACGTGCCCAGGAAGCCCAGCTTCCGGAAACCGGCCGAGAGCAGATACATCGACATCACCGGGCCGCCCGCGTTGGCGACCATCGTCGTGAACCCGCCGAGCACGCCGTACGAGCGCGCCTTCACCCGGCCGGCCCGGCCCGCCACCGCGTCCGGTTCGTCCGGCGCGCTCTGCGGCCTGCGCCGCCGCCACAGCGTGACGCCGGCCATCAGCAGCAGGATCGCGCCGATCGAGGTCCGTACGACCTCGTCGCCGGCCCACACCAGGAACAGCGTGCCGGCCACCACCCCGGCCGCGACGGCCGGGAACAGCCGCCACAGGGTGGGCCAGTGGGCGTGCCGCCGGTAGGTGAGGACGGCGAGCACGTCACCGGCGATCAGGACGGGCAGCAGCACGCCGGTGGAGGCGCGGGCGGGCAGGACGGCCGCGAAGATCGCGAGGCTCACCGTGTTGGCCCCGCTCACCGCGGTCTTGGAGAAGCCGACGAGGAGGGCCGCGGAGGCGAGCGCCGCGAACCCCCAGCCGGATATGTGCCAGAGCGTCATCGTGTTCATGCGAGGACCGATGCTATGTCCGGACAAGCCGTGGGTGTAAGCACCGTCTCGCCAGGTGATCCCCGCCGGCCGCTACGACCGGTCCGCGCGCTCGTGCACGTAACGCGCCCTCAGTTCCCGCTTCAGCACCTTCATGCTGGGGCCGAGCGGCAGCGCGTCGGTGAACTCCACGCGGCGCGGGTACTTGTGCCGGCCCAGGTGCTGCTTGGACCACTCGGTGACGGCGGCGGCGTCGGGCGCCGTGCCCGGCGCCGGCACGACGACGGCGCACACCTCCTCGCCGTGCAGCTCGTCGGGCAGGCCGATGACCGCGACCTGGGCGACCGAGGGGTGGCGCAGCAGGGCCTCCTCGACCTCCCGCGGGTACACGTTGTAGCCGCCGCGGATGATGACGTCCTTCTTGCGGTCGACGATCCTGAGGAAGCCCTCGTCGTCCTTGGTGCCGAGGTCGCCGGTGCGCAGCCAGCCCTCGACCAGGGCCTCAGCGGTGGCCTCGGGCCGGCCGAGGTAGCCGGAGAAGACGTTGTGGCCGCGGATGACGACCTCGCCCAGCTCGCCGGCCGGCAGCAGCTCGATGCGGTCCTCCACCTCGGCGCGGGCGATCTCCACGTCGACGCCCCACAGCGGATGCCCGATGGTGCCGGCCCTGGTGCCGAACAGCGGCTGGTTGACGGTGGCGGTCGGCGAGGTCTCCGACAGCCCGTACCCCTCGTAGATCTTCGCCCCGAACGCCTCCTCGAACCGCTCGAGCACGGCGACGGGCAGCGAGGCCCCGCCGGAGATGCAGATCCGCAGCTCGGGCAGCCGCTCGGCCCGGGCCGCCGCCGCCGCGAGGGCGACGTACATGGTCGGCACGCCGTGGAAGGTGTTCACGCCCTCCTCGGCCATCAGCTCGATGGCGCGGGCCGCGTCGAAGCGGGGCAGCAGGACCAGCGTGGCGCCCGCCCGCCAGGTGGAGTTGAGGGAGACGGTCTGACCGAAGGCGTGGAAGAGGGGCAGGGCGCCGAGGGCGATGTCGTCGGCGCGGATGTCGTTGGCGTCGAAGGCGTTGACGGTCGCGTTCATCACGATGTTGAAGTGACTGAGGACCGCGCCCTTCGGGACGCCGGTGGTGCCGCTCGTGTAGAAGATCACCGCGGGGTCGTCGGCGGCGCGGGTGACGTACGACAGCGGCGGCTCGGCGGCGGCGGCGAGCCGGTCGAACTCGGCGCCCAGGGTGACCGCCTGGATCCCGAGGGCGTCGGCGGCGGCCCGTCCGGTCTCCGCCTGGGCCGGGTGGACGAGCAGCAGGTTCGCCCCGCTGTCCGTCAGGACGTGCTCCACCTCACCGGCCGACAGCAGCAGATGCACCGGTACGACGACCCCGCCGGCCGCGGCGATCGCGTAGTAGGCGACCGGGAACTCGGCGGTGTTGGGCGCCATGAGGGCGACCCGGTCCCCCGGCCGTACGCCGAGGCCGGTGAGCGCGCCCGCGCGGGCGAGGGCCCGCCGCCACACCTCGCCGAAGGTGAGCCGCAGTTCGCCCTCCACGAGGGCGGTCTTGCCGGGGCGGCGCCTGGCGTTCTCGGCGAGGATGCTGGCGACGGACAGGGTTGCCATGGAGTGGTGCTCCGTTTCCTTGCTGCGGCTCGTTCTACCGGGTTCCCCTGCGGGAAGCGCTTGCTGACGTGGCGTCAGTTCCGTGTCACCGCCGTGATCGTGGCGCGTCGGTGGCGTGTCGACGGCGCGTCAGTGGCGTTCGACCAGCACCGCGCTCCCCTGGCCCACGCCCACGCACATGGTCGCGAGCCCGCGCTCTGCTCCCGTGCGCCGCATGCGGTGCAGCAGGGTCGTCAGGATGCGGGCGCCGGAGCAGCCGAGGGGGTGGCCGAGGGCGATGGCGCCGCCGGTCGGGTTGACCAGGCCCGGGTCGATGCCGAGCTGGTCGACGCAGGCGAGCGCCTGCGCGGCGAACGCCTCGTTGAACTCGGCCTCCTGCAGGTCACCGGTCTCCCAGCCGGCCCGGGCCAGCGCCTTGCGGGTGGCGGGGACCGGGCCGATGCCCATGACGTCGGGATGGACGCCGGCGGAGGCGCCCGCGGCATAGCGGCCGAGGGACTCCAGGCCCAGCTCGTTCAGGGCCTCCTCGCTGACCAGCAGCAGCCCGGCCGCGCCGTCGTTCATCGGCGAGGCGTTGCCCGCCGTGACCGTGCCGCCCTGACGGAAGACCGGCCTCAGACGGCCCAGCTTCTCCAGCGAGGTGTCCTCGCGGACGCACTCGTCCTGTTCGACCACGATGCCGTCCGGCCGCCGCACGGGCAGGAGTTCGTCGTCGAAGTGGCCGTTCTTGCGCGCGGCGGCGGCCAGTTGATGGCTGCGCAGGGCGAACGCGTCCTGGCGCTCGCGGGAGATGCCGTAGCGCGCGGCGACCTCCTCGGCGGTCTCGCCCATGGACAGCAGGCCGTGCAGGTCCTTCATCGCCGGGTTGACCAGACGCCAGCCGAGCCGGGTGTCGTGGGTCTCGATGCGCTGCGGCAGGGCCTCGTCGGGGCGGGGCAGCACGAAGGGGGCACGGCTCATGGACTCGGAACCGCCGGCGATCACGATGTCGGCCTCGCCGGCGGCGATGGTGCGGGCGGCGACGGTGACCGCTTCGAGGCCGGAGGCGCACAGCCGGTTGACGGTGGCGCCGGGCACGGACTCGGGCAGGCCGGCGAGCAGGGCGGCCATGCGGGCGACGTTGCGGTTGTCCTCGCCGGCCTGGTTGGCCGCGCCCCAGTAGACGTCGTCGATCCGGGCCGGGTCGAGGGCGGGCACGTCGGCCACCAGCTGCCGGATCACACCGGCCGCCAGATCGTCGGGCCGGACGGCGGACAGGGCTCCGCGCAGCTTGCCGATGGGGGTGCGGCGGGCGGCCGCGAAGTGGACGGGACGCACGGCTTCGACTCCTGACCTACGACCGGCCACGGCACTGTGGGCCGGCGGACCACACGGACTTAATTAGCACTGCTAGTTTTAGACTATAGACCTCGGCCCGGCCCGCTGGGAAGATCCTCCCGGACCTTCCCGAGTCGCCCGGAGGAGACATGCCCCACGTCCGCGAGCACACCCTCGACGGCACCCGCGGCCGGATCGCCGTACGCGAGTGGCCGCACCCGGCGCCGAGGTACCTGGCCGTGGTGGTGCACGGATACGGCGAGCACGCGGGCCGCTACGACGGGCTCGCGGCCCGGCTCACCGGGCACGGGGCCGCGGTGTACGGGCCGGATCACGCCGGCCACGGCAGGTCCGCCGGCGGGCGGGTGGTGATCGAGGACTTCGAGGACGTGGTCACCGATGTGCACGGCGTGGCGGACCTCGCCCGGGCCGCCCACCCCGGCCTGCCGCTCGTCCTGGTCGGCCACTCCATGGGCGGGCTGATCGCGGCCCGCTACGCCCAGCGCTACGGGGCCGAGCTGAGCGCGCTGGTCCTGTCCGGGCCGGTGATCGGCGACTGGGCGCTGCCGGGGCGGCTGCTGGCCCTGCCGGAGATCCCGGACACCCCGGTCAGCCCGGCCGCGCTGTCCCGGGACCCGGCCGTGGGCGCCGCCTACGCCGCCGATCCGCTGGTGTGGCACGGGCCGATGAAGCGGCCGACGCTGGAGGCGTTCGCCCGGATGCTGCGGACCGTCGACGAGGGCGGTGACGTGGGCGGGCTGCCGCTGCTGTGGCTGCACGGCGACGACGACCGGCTGGTGCCGCTGTCCGGCAGCCGCCGGGGTGTGGAGCGGCTCGCCGGCGGCCGGCCGGCCGAGCGGATCTTCCCCGGGGCGCGGCACGAGGTGTTCCACGAGACGGACAAGGAGGAGGCCTTCGCCGAGGTGCTGCGCTTCCTGGATGGGGCACTGCCCGGCTGACTCCTCCAACGGGCTTGCCCGGCAGCCGCGTTGGGGCCTTGGGCAGGTTCGGGAAGGCCTGGTGCGCCATGCCGCGTGATCGTGTCAGACTGCTGCCCGCAGATCCCGGAGTGACCGCCGGGACCAGCCGAGCGGAGGAGCAGCACGTGACGGGGACCGAGCCGGCCACGGCGCACATCGACACCACCCGGCCGCATCCGGCCCGGGTGTACGACTGGTTCCTCGGCGGCAAGGACAACTACCCCGTCGACGAGGAGCTGGGCCGCCGGATCACCGCGATCGACGGGGGCGCCCTGCGGGCCGCGCGCGCCAACCGGGCGTTCATGCAGCGGACCACGCGCGCCCTGGCCGAGGACGGCGTGCGCCAGTTCCTGGACATCGGCACGGGCATACCGACCGAGCCCAACCTGCACCAGATCGCGCAGTCCCTCGCGCCGGACAGCCGGGTGGTGTACGTCGACAACGACCCGATCGTGCTGGCCCACGCCCATGCGCTGCTGCGGGGCCGCCCCGAGGGCGTCACGGAGTACGTCCAGGCCGACGCCCGCGATCCGCACGCCATCCTCGAACAGGCCGCCCGCGTCCTGGACCTCGGCCGCCCGGTCGCCCTGTCCCTGATCGCGCTGCTGCACTTCGTCGCCGACGAGGACGGCGCCCACGAACTGGTCTCCACCCTGGTCGACGCGCTGGCGCCGGGCAGCCGCCTGGTGCTGTCGACGATGACGGCCGACTTCGAGCCGGAGAACGTCGAGAAGGGCATCGCCGCCTACGCGGCGGGCGGGGTGACCCTGGTGGCGCGCTCGCGCACCGAGGTGGCCGCCTTCTTCAGGGGCCTGGACCTGCTGGAGCCGGGCATCGTGTCGATCGCCGACTGGCGCCCCGAGGAGGCACCGGACGGCCTGGGGCCCGTATCGCTGTACGGCGCGGTCGGCCAGAAGCCCTGACCGCGGACCCGGCCCGCCCGGCGCTCTACAGGCCGAGCACGCGCGCGATGGTGCGCAGGACGCCGTTGTCGTTGTTGGACGGAGCCAGGTAACGGGCCCGGCGCACGACCTCCGGGTGGGCGCCCGCCATGGCGAAGGACCAGTCGGCCGCGTCGAGCATCTCCAGGTCGTTGAGGTAGTCGCCGAAGACCATGGTCTGCGCGGGCGTGATGCCGAGCGCACGCTGCAGGCCGCGCAGGGCGGTGCCCTTGTCGGCGGTGCGGTTCATCACGTCGACCCAGTGCTCGCCGGAGACGACGACCTGGTGGGTGCCGGCGAACTCGGCGAGCGCGGGGGCCGTGGAGTGCTCGGCGGAGCCGAAGTCGAACAGCGCGACCTTGATCACGTCGTCCTCGACGGCGGTGACGTCCTCGACGATCCGGTGCTCGACGTAGTACTTGCGCACCTCCGCGAGGAACGCCTCGTCGGTCCGCTCGACGTAGGCGGAGCGCTTGCCGCACACCACGGCGCCCACGTCGACGCCGCCGGCGACCAGCCGCCGTACCGTCCGTGCGATCGCCCCTGCCACGGCGGGGCCGAGGCTGTCGGAACTCAGCTCCACGCCGTCTCGGACCACGTACGTGCCGTTCTCCGCGATGAACACCATCCCCTCGGCGACGTCGGCGAACTGCCTGGCCAGCGTGGCGTACTGGCGGCCGCTGGCCGGGCTGAACAGCACACCGCGGCGACGCAGTTCGGCGAGCACCGGCCACAGCCCGTCGGGGATCCGCTTGGCGTCGTCCAGCAGCGTGCCGTCCATGTCGGTGACGATCAGCCGGATGTCGGCGGGGCCCTCGGGCAGGTCCGGAATATCGAGGAGGGGCGTGGGCGTGGCGGGCATGTCCTGCTTCCGGTCGGGGGAGGAGTGCGGCGTCCAGTGTTCCTCATGCGCCGGCACGTCCCGCAGCCGCGTCCCACCGCGGCGGAACGTCCTCGAAGCCGTCCCGGACCGCCCGGACCGGGCGTTTCCCGGGACAGCGCGAGCGGCCGGCGGCACAATGACGGCGGGCAACCGTGCGAGAAGGGCGGCGACGTGACCGAGGGCGACTCCCCGACGGCCTCAGGGGCGAGACTGAACACCTCCGTGGCGCACAACGCCCGGGTGTGGAACTACTGGATCGGCGGCAAGGACAACTACGAGGTCGACCAGCGGGTCGGCGAGCACGTCGCCGGGATGTTCCCGGTGATCCGGGAGGTGGCCCGCGCGGACCGGGAGTTCCTGGCGCGTGCGGTGCGGTTCCTGGCCGCCGAGCGCGGGATCCGGCAGTTCCTGGACATCGGCACGGGCCTGCCGACCTCGGACAACACCCACGAGATCGCCCAGCGGATCGCGCCCGAGTCCCGGATCGTGTACGTCGACAACGACCCGATCGTGCTCGTGCACGCCCGCTCCCTGCTCACCAGCTCGCCCCAGGGCGTCACGGACTACGTCGACGCCGACGTGCACGACCCCGAGGCCATCGTGCTCAGCGCCGCCGAGACCCTGGACCTGACCCGGCCGGTCGGTCTGATGATGCTCGGCATCCTGAACTTCGTCCTGGACACCGGCGAGGCCCGGGACATCGTGCGCCGGCTCATGGCGGCCCTGCCCTCGGGCAGCTGCCTCGTCCTCACCCACCCGACGTACGACAAGGACGTGGGCGGCGAGGGCAATGCCGCGGCGATGGAGTTCTGGAACGCCCACGCCACCCCGCCGATCACCGCCCGCAGCCGCGCGGAGATCGCCTCGTTCCTCGACGGTCTGGAGCCGGTCGAGCCGGGTCTGGTGCCCTGCTCGCAGTGGCGTGCCGACCCGGCCGCGGCGCCGGTGCCGCAGTTCGGCGCGGTGGCCGTGAAACCCTGACCCCCGTCGACGCCGGCACCGCGCGGACCGAGCCGAGGAGGACGTATGACCACCCTTGCCGACCCCGTGCCCGGCGGGCGCCCCGAGGATCTGCGCCGGGTCGCCCGGCTCACCGCCGAGCTGGCCGGGCAGGGCGTCCGCGGGATCGTGCTCGCGTACGTGGACACCGCGGGAGTGTGCCGGGTGAAGACCGTCCCGACGGCGCGGCTGGCGGCGGCCGTGTCCGGGGGCGTCGGCATGTCCCCGGTGTTCGACACCTTCCTCGCCGACGACTCGATCGTCACCACCGACGTGCTCGGCTCCCCGGACGGCGACCTGAGGCTCTACCCGGACCTCGACCGGCTGGTGGTGCTGGCCGAGCAGCCCGGCTGGGCGTGGGCGCCCGTGGACCGCATCACCCAGGAGGGCGCCCGGCACCCCGGCTGTGCCCGGACCTTTCTGCGCCGGACCGTCGCCGACGCGGCCGAGCGGCACGGCCTCGCCTTCAAGGCGGCGATCGAGGTCGAGTGGGCGGTCGGGCTCGGCTCGGCGCCCGCCGGGGAGTTCGTACCGGCGGTCTCGGGTCCGGCGTACGGCGCGATCCGGCAGGTGGAGCTGAGCGACTGCACCGCCGATCTGCTGGCCGCGCTCGACGCGCAGGACGTGCCCGTCGACCAGCTCCATCCCGAGTACGCGGCCGGGCAGTTCGAGATCTCGGTGGGCGCGCTGGACCCGGTGGCGGCGGCCGACCGCAGCGTGCTGGTGCGGCAGACGATCCGGGCGGTCGCCGGACGGCACGGCCTGCGGGTGTCCTTCGCCCCGGCGTATCTCGCCGAGGGCGTCGGCAACGGCGGCCACCTGCACCTGTCCTGCTGGCGCGACGGGGTGAACCTGCACGCGGGCGGCGAGGGCCGCTACGGCATGACGGCCGACGCCGAGTCGTTCACGGCCGGAGTGCTGGCCCGGCTGCCCGCGCTGACGGCGGTCACCGCCCCGAGCCCGGCCAGCCGGCTGCGGCTGCAGCCGTCGCAGTGGGCGGGGGTGTTCACCGCATGGGGCCGGGAGACCCGGGAGGCGGCGCTGCGGGTGATCACCGGCACGGCGGGCCGCCAGGCGCAGGAGGCCAACCTGGAGGTCAAGCCCGTGGACCTGGCCGCCAACCCCTATCTGGCGCTCGGCTGCGTCATCGCCGCCGGCCTCGACGGCCTGGCCGGGGCACGGGAACTGCCCGCGGAGATCACCGGCGACCCCGCCCGCTACGGTCCCGCCGAGGCGGCGGCCCTCGGGGTGCGGCGGCTGCCGCGGTCACTGCCCGAGGCCGTGGCGCAGTTCCGCGCCGACGAGGTGCTGCGGGCCGCTCTGGGCCCGGTCCTCGCGGACGCGGTCAGTGCCGTACGGCTCGGTGAGGCGGCCGCCGTCGAGGGCCTGGACGACGCGCAGGTGGCGGCGGCCTACCGCTGGGTGTACTGACCGTGGCCGCGCCCGGACCCGTCCACGAGGCCCTGGCCGCGCTGCCGCTGGTGGACCACCACTGCCACGGCACCGTGACGGCCGACCTCACGCCCGCGCAGTTCGCCTCGCTCCTGACCGAGGGCGAGGCCTGGCCCGGCGTCTCACCCTTCGACACTCCGGTGGGCGTGGCCGTACGCCGGCACTGCGCGCCCCTGCTGGACCTCCCCAGGCACGCGCCGCCGCACGCGTACACGGCCCGCCGTGCGGAGCTGGGCCGGCAGGAGGCCGACCGGCGCTTCCTGACCGCCGCCGGGGCCGAGGCGTTCTTCGTGGACACCGGCTACGCCCCGCATCCGCTCGCCTCGCCCGCCGAACTGGCGGCGGCCTGCGGGGCCACGGCCCGGGAGGTCGTACGCCTGGAGCAGGTGGCCGAGGCGGTGGCCGCGCGGGGCGTCGAGCCGGACGCGTACGCGGCCGCGTTCCGTACGGCCGCCGAGGAGGCCGTACGGCGCCCGGGCGTGGTGGCGGTGAAGTCGGTCGCCGCCTACCGCACGGGCTTCGCCCTGGACCCTGCCCGCCCGGCCGCGCAGGAGGTGACGCGGGCCGCCCGGAACTGGCTCGCGGGCGGGGGCCGGCTGACCGACCCGGTCCTGGTACGGCACCTGTTGTGGACCGCGGTGGACCTCGGCCTCCCCCTCCAGCTGCACACCGGTTTCGGCGACGCCGACCTGCGGCTGCACCACGCCGATCCGGCTCTGCTGACCGACTGGCTGCGCCTGACCTCCGGCACCGTCCCCGTGCTGCTGCTGCACTGCTGGCCGTACCACCGTCAGGCCGCCTATCTGGCCGCGGTGTTCGAGCAGGTGTACCTGGACGTCGGCCTGGCCCTGCACCACACCGGCCCGGCCCGCTGCCGGGCGGTGCTGGAGGAGGCGCTGGAGATCACCCCGTTCCGGAAACTGCTCTACAGCTCCGACGCCTACGGACTGGCCGAATTCCACCACCTCGGCGCCCTGTGCTTCCGGCAGGGACTCGCCGATCTGCTCCAAGTCCGCGTAGACGCCGACGAGTTGAGTCTGCCCGACGCCCTGCGCATCGCGGCCTGGACGGGCCGCGACAACGCCCGCCGACTCTACGGACTCTACGGACCACCCGCATCCGAACCGGCCCGCGACCCCTGCGAGCGCCCCACCCGGAAAGTATGATCAAGCAATGTCAGACATGACCGAAACCACGCCCGGCTGGCTGTCCACGGACGAGCTGGAAATGGCCAGGGCCCACATGCCGATCCTGTACGTCGAGGCCGTGCCCGTGCGCGTGGACGACAGCGGCGAAGTCACCAGCATCGGGCTGCTGCTGCGCATCGGCCCGGACGGGACGGTCAGCCGGACCCTGGTCTCCGGCCGCGTCCTGCACCACGAGCGGGTCCGTGACGCCCTGCTGCGCCATCTGGAGAAAGACCTCGGCCCGGTCGCACTCCCCCGCATCCCCGCCTCGCTCCAGCCCTTCACGGTCGCGGAGTACTTCCCCACGGCGGGCATCACCCCGTACCACGACCCGCGCCAGCACGCGGTGTCCCTGGCCTACATCGTCCCGGTCACCGGTGACTGCCGGCCCCGGCAGGACGCGCTGGACCTGGTCTGGTTCAGCCCGCAGGAGGCCGCGTCCCCGGCCGTGCAGAGCGAGATGCCGGGCGGGCACGGGGTCCTGCTGCGGCAGGCGCTCGCGCACGTGGGCCTGACGTACTGACACCGGCCGCCTCCCGACCGGCCTGTCTATCAGGCCGGCCGGGACCGCGGCCAGGGATGACCCGGTCGCGTTCAGGTTGCGTTCAGGTTCGCCGCACCGTGTGGCAACAGCTGCACCAGAAGCCCCAAAACAATGGCAAAGAGGGCTGGGTAAGGGGCAGTTGACCATGCGAGGGTGCGGGCCATGAGCACAGAGCACGTCCTTGAGCACCCGCCTCGCGGGCACGCACGCGCGCGCATACGCGAGAGCGCGAACAAGGTGCCGGAGGTCACCGTCTACTTCTGGATCATCAAGGTCCTCACCACCGGCATGGGCGAGACCGCCTCCGACTTCCTGGCCAAGGTGCTGGGCAACGTCCCCGCGGTCGGTCTCGGCGGCCTGGCCTTCGTGGCGTCGCTCGTGCTCCAGTTCGCCGTCCGCCGGTACGTGGCCTGGATCTACTGGACGGCGATCGTGATGGTCAGCGTGTTCGGCACGATGGCCGCCGACGTGCTGCACGTGGGCCTCGGGGTGCCGTACACCCTGTCCACCCCGCTCTTCCTCGTCGCCCTCGCGGCCGTCTTCGCCCTGTGGTACGCGAGCGAGCGCACCCTGTCCATCCACTCCATCCGCACCCGCCGCCGCGAGTTCTTCTACTGGGCGGCCGTCCTCGCGACGTTCGCGCTGGGCACCGCCGCGGGCGACCTCACCGCGACCATCGGCCTCGGCTACCTGGGCTCGGCGGTCCTGTTCGCCGCGGCGATCTGCGTCCCGGCCCTCGCGCACCGCACCCGCCTGCTGGGCGCTGTGACCGCGTTCTGGACGGCGTACGTCATCACCCGCCCGCTCGGCGCGTCGCTGGCCGACTGGATGGCCATGAGCAAGCGCGACGGCCTGGGCCTCGGCCTCGGCCCGGTGACGCTGTCCTGGACGGTGGCCATCGTCGGCTTCGTGGCCTTCCTCGCGCTGACGCGCCGGGACACCGAGCCCGCGGGCTGACACCGGCCCACCCGGGCGCGCGCCCCCTCGGCCGCGCGCCCAACTCCACGACCCACGCGCGCTCCTGACGGTGCATCAGACGAACTTGACTCGCCAAGTCGTCCCGTCGGCGAGCGCGCGCGGCACATGGCGCCCCGGCCTCAGCACGTTCGGGACGGGCCGGAAAAGCGGACCCGGACATGCGGAAGGGGCCGTGTCGGACTTCTCTGACACGACCCCTGACCTGCGTGCTTCGCAAGTCGGGACGACAGGATTTGAACCTGCGACCCCTTGACCCCCAGTCAAGTGCGCTACCAAGCTGCGCCACGTCCCGGTGCCGTTTGACCTGGGGTTTCCCCGGTCGAAACGTGCAGGGAAACAATACCGCACTCGGCTCGGTGGTCGCGCCCCGCTTTTCCCGGTTGACCTCAAGTTTGGTTGAGGTTGCACGATCGTCGGCATGACGATCACAGCGGATGACAGCCGCCTCCACGGCTACGACGACCTGCCCGGGCTGATGAGCCTCATGACCGGCGACGAGAAGCACGGGCCGGCGGCCACCTCCACCCTCGACGTGCTGTGGGTGCTCTACGACCGGGTGCTCCGGGTGACTCCGCGGCGGCCGGACGATCCGGCTCGCGACCGGTTCCTGCTGAGCAAGGGACACGGGCCGATGGCGTACTACGCGGTGCTGGCGGCGAAGGGGTTCCTGCCGACCGGCTGGCTGCCCGGGTTCGGTTCGTACGACTCCCCGCTCGGGCACCATCCGGACCGCGTGCTGGTGCCGGGGGCCGAGATCGCCAGCGGGTCGCTCGGGCACGGGCTGCCCATCGCGGTGGGCAGCGCCCTGGGCCTGCGGGCCCAGGGGCTGCACGACCCGGCGGTCTGGGTACTGATCGGGGACGCCGAGCTGGACGAGGGCAGCAACCACGAGGCGATCGCCTTCGCCGGGCCCGCGGGTCTGGAGCGGCTGCACACGGTCGTGGTCGACAACTCCTCCGCCAGCCATGCGCTGCCCGGCGGGATCGCCGCCCGGTTCGAGGCCGCGGGCTGGTCCGCGGTGACCGTCGACGGCCGCGATCACGAGGCCCTGTACGCCGCGTTCACCGCGCCGCATCCCGGCCGGCCGCACGTGGTAGTGGCCCGGGTCGAGCCGAAGAACGCCTGACACCCCCCACACCTTTGGAAAGGCACTCCCTCATGGAAACCATGCGTGACCGTTTCGCCCCCGTCGTCTCCCGGATGCTGGACGAGGACCCGCGCGTCGCCGTCGTCCTCGCCGAGATCGGCAAGGACGGCTTCCGCGAGGCCATGGCCCGGCACCCCGACCGGGTGATCAACATCGGCATCCGGGAGCAGTTGCTGGTCGGGGCGGCGGCCGGGCTGGCGCTGACCGGGCTGCGGCCCGTCGTGCACACCTTCGCCAGCTTCCTCGTGGAGCGGCCCTTCGAGCAGGTCAAGCTGGACCTGGGCCACCAGGACGCGGGTGCGGTGCTGGTCAGCGCGGCGGCCTCGTTCGACTGGCCGGCGGGCGGCTACACGCACATGTCCCCCGGGGACGTGGCGCTCCTGGACACCCTGGACGGCTGGACCGTCCATGTGCCCGGGCACCCGGACGAGGCCGAGACCCTGCTGCACCACGCGGTCGCCGCGGGCGACGACAAGGTGTACGTCCGGCTGTCCGTACAGTCCAACGGGCGGGGCCGGGTGATCGACGGACGGCACTTCGTCACGGTCCGCGAGGGCCGCCGAGGTGTTGTCGTCGCCGTGGGTCCGGTGCTGGACGCCGTCCTCGCCGCGACGGAGGGGCTGGACATGACCGTGCTGTACGCGACGACCGTACGGCCCTTCGACGCGGCGGGGCTGCGCCGGGCCACTCAGACGGCGGGCAGCGACGTCGTCCTGGTCGAGCCGTACCTCGCGGGCACCTCTGCGGCCGCGGTGAGCGAGGCCCTGTCCGACGCGCCGCACCGGGTGCTGGGCCTGGGCGTGGGGCGCCGGGAGCTGCGCCGCTACGGGACGGTCGAGGAGCACGTGGCCGCGCACGGGCTGGACGCGCACGGCCTGCGGGAGCGGATCGGCGCGTTCGTGGGGGCGGGGCGGGCCGCCGTCCACGTGTGATCACGCAGGTGTCAGTGCGCGGGCGCCTTCGGCCCGGCCCGCACCAGGCTGCGCGGGATCATGCCGCCCCTGGCCCGCGGGCACCGGGAATTTTCACCCGGCCGCCGGGTGGCCCAACTCGGGGTAGGCGTCCAGGAGTCGGGGCGGGGCGGCCTGGCGCCAGGAGTCGGCGAGGATGTCGCGCAGTTCGTCCTCGTCCTCCAGCGCCGAGAGTCTCGCTCTCACCCAGGCGAACTGGGCCTCGTGGCCGGCGATCCAGAACTTCTCCGGCTCGGCCAGGACCAGTTCGTCGCGCTCCTCCTTGGGGCAGCGCACGGCGATGGACGTCTCGTCCTCGGGCAGGGTCGCGAACATCTTCCCGGCCACCCGGAACGTGGGCATGCTCCAGGCGGTCTTCTCCGTGGTGTCCGGCAGGGACAGGGCGATACGGCGTACGTCTTCAGCGTCCGGCATGCAACGCACCGTAGCTCCTGCCACTGACAGCCGGCCTGCGCGCCGTGTGCAGCAGAGAGTCGTGCGACCACCGCCGAAGAGGCCACGAAGAAGGTGATGGGGGCAGGCATGGCGCGTCGGCCGGCCGGCCCCGCTGCGCCGGACGGTCGCGTTGCGGAGGTCTCATGTCTCCTGTGCCGCCCGGCCCAGCGCCTCCAGCACCGGGCGGATCAACGGGTGCCCCTCGGCTCCGCGCCGTACGGCGGCGAAGACGCGGCGGGTCGGGGCCACTCCGTCGACGGGGCGGACGATCACCCCGGTCAGATCCATGCCGTTCAGGGCCGAGCGCGGTACGAGGGCCACGCCCGCACCGGCCGAGGCGAGGGCCACGACGGCGCGGAAGTCGTCGGAGGAGTGCTCCAGACGGGGCTGGAAACCGGCGCTCTCGCAGGCGAGGACGACCACGTCATGGCAGGGGTTGCCGGGGTACGGACCGATCCAGGAGTCCTTGGCCAGGTCGGCGAGGGGCACCTCGGCGGTGTCCGCGAGGCGGTGCCCGACGGGTACGACGGCGTCGAACGGCTCGGCGTAGAGCGGGACATGGGTGAGCCGGGGGTCGTCGGCGGGCGGGGCGCCCCGGTACTCGACGGCGACCGCGACGTCGACCTGCCGGTCCAGCACCATCGGCAGGCTCGCGTCGCCCTCCGCGTCCTGGACCCTGATCCGTATGCCGGGCGCCCTGTCCGCGAGCCGGGCCACGGCCGGGGCCACGACCTGGGCGATGCCGGTCGCGAAGGCGGCCACGGTGACCGTGCCCGCCTCGCCCGAGCCGTAGGCCGCGAGTTCCGCCTCGGCCCGCTCCAGCTGGGCGAGGACGGCGTTGGTGTGGCCGAGGAGGATCTCGCCCGCCGGGGTGAGCCGTACCCCCTTGGCGCTGCGCTCGACCAGCCGGTGGCCGGTCTCCTGCTCCAGGGCCGCCAGTTGCTGGGAGACCGCGGAGGGGGTGAGATAGAGCGCGGCGGCCGCCGCGGTGACCGTGCGGTGGTCGGCCACCGCGCGGAGGATGTGGAGCCGCCGTGCCTCGATCATGGATCCATTATCCCAGGGCGTCGGCCCTGGTCAGGCCGCCAGCTCGGCGCGGGCGGCGACGAACGCGTCCACCGCGCGGTTGACGTCGTCCGTGGAGTGCGCGGCGGACAGCTGGACGCGGATACGGGCCTGGCCCTGCGGGACGACCGGGTAGGAGAAGCCGATCACGTACACGCCGCGCTCCAGCAGCAGTTCGGCCATGCGGCCCGCCTCGGCCGCGTCACCGATCATCACGGGCGCGATCGCGTGGTCGCCGGGGAGGATGTCGAAGCCCTCCTCGGTCATCCGGCGGCGGAACAGGGCGGTGTTCTCGTTCAGTCGCACGCGCAGGTCGTCCGCCGACTCCAGCAGGTCGAGGACCTTCAGGGAGGCCGCGGCGATCACCGGGGCCAGGGTGTTGGAGAACAGGTACGGACGGGAGCGCTGGCGCAGCAGGGCGACGATCTCCGCGCGGGCGGCGACGTAGCCGCCGGAGGCGCCGCCGAGGGCCTTGCCGAGGGTGCCGGTGATGATGTCGACGCGGTCCATGACACCGTGCAGCTCGGGGGTGCCGCGGCCGGTGGGGCCGACGAAGCCGACGGCGTGCGAGTCGTCGACCATGACCATCGCGTCGTAGCGGTCGGCGAGGTCGCAGATCTCGCGCAGCGGGGCGACGTAGCCGTCCATGGAGAAGACGCCGTCGGTGACGATCAGCCGGCGCCGCGCCTCGGACGCCTCCTTCAGCTTCGCCTCCAGGTCGGCGAGGTCGCGGTTGGCGTAGCGGTAGCGGCGGGCCTTGGACAGGCGGATGCCGTCGATGATGGAGGCGTGGTTGAGGGCGTCGGAGATCACCGCGTCCTCCTCGCCGAGCAGCGTCTCGAAGACACCGCCGTTGGCGTCGAAGCAGGAGGAGTACAGGATCATGTCCTCCTGGCCGAGGAAGGACGAAAGGCGCGCCTCCAGTTCCTTGTGGACCTCCTGGGTGCCGCAGATGAAGCGCACGGAGGCCATGCCGTAGCCCCAGCGGTCGAGGGCCTCGTGGGCGGCGGCGATCACCTCGGGGTGGTCGGCGAGACCGAGGTAGTTGTTGGCGCAGAAGTTGAGGACCTCTCCGGGACGGCCGCCGGCGGTGACGGCGACGGTCGCGGACTGCGGGGTGCCGATGACCCGCTCGGGCTTGTGCAGTCCGGCGGCGCGGATCTCGTCGAGGGTGGCGCGCAGGTCGTCGCGGACGGTTTCGAACATGAGGAGGGCTCCTGAAAGTGCTGACGGGGTGAGGGAGTTGCGCGTTCTGCGACTCAGGCGGTCCAGTCCAGGATGACCTTGCCGCCCTTGCCGCTCGCGGCGTCGGCGAAGGCCGCCTCGAAGTCGCGGTAGCCGTACCGGCCGGTGATCACGGGGGCGAGGTCCAGTCCGCCCTCCAGCAGCACCGACATCGCGTACCAGGTCTCGAACATCTCGCGGCCGTAGATGCCCTTGATGGTGATCATCGAGGTGACGATCCGGGCCCAGTCGACCGGGAACTCCTGCGCGGGCAGGCCGAGCATGGCGATACGGCCGCCGTGCGTCATGTTGGCGATCATGTCCCGCATGGCCTCGGGGCGGCCGGACATCTCCAGGCCGATGTCGAAGCCCTCGCGCAGCCCCAGTTCGCGCTGGCCGTCGGCGATCGTGGACTCGGCGACGTTCAGGGCGAGGCTCACACCGATCTTGCGGGCCAGCTCCAGGCGTTCCTCGCTGACGTCGGTGACGACGACGTTGCGGGCGCCCGCGTGCCGGGCGACGGCGGCGGCCATCAGGCCGATCGGGCCGGCGCCGGTGATCAGCACGTCCTCGCCGACCAGCGGGAAGGACAGCGCGGTGTGCACGGCGTTGCCGAACGGGTCGAAGATCGCGGCGACATCGAGGTCGACGGGGACGCGGTGCACCCACACGTTGCTCGCGGGCAGGGCGACGTACTCGGCGAACGCGCCGTCGCGGCCCACGCCGAGGCCGATGGTGGCCCGGCACAGGTGGCGGCGGCCGGCCAGGCAGTTGCGGCACTTGCCGCACACCAGGTGGCCCTCGCCGCTGACCCGGTCCCCCCTGCGGATGTCGGTCACGTCCCGGCCCGTCTCGACGACCTGCCCGACGAACTCGTGCCCGAGCGTCAGCGGGGTGCGGATCGCCTGCTGCGCCCAGCCGTCCCAGGCCCGGATGTGCAGGTCGGTACCGCAGATACCGGTCCGCATCACCTTGATCAGTACGTCACCGGGGCCGATCTCGGGCTCCGGGACGTCCGTCAGCCAGAGTCCCGGCTCCGCCTTCTGCTTGACCAGCGCCTTCACGAATGCGGCTCCTGTGCGTGAGATCCCGGCCCGCGGGCATGCCGAAGGCGCCCGCACCGGGTCAGAGGGGTGGAATCACCCTGCAATCTGCCGTACGCGCGGGCCGTGGGTCCATCGAGCTTTTCTTAACCGCCGCCTCAGCTTTCCTTCACGCCTCCGGGATCTCCCGCCCGCCGGCCGGGGCCCGAAGCCGGCCCGTCGCAGTCCACCGGGGTCAGAGCGGCAGCCCGTCCTCGGCGCTCCGCTCGAGGCGTACGACGAGGTCGGCGGCGAGCGCCTTGATGGTCTCCAGGCCCGCCCTCCCCCAGACGCGGGGCTCGGTGTCGGCCGCGGACACGGTGCCGAGCGCCATGCCGGAGCTGTCGATGAGCGGGGCGCCCAGGTAGGAGCGGATGCCGTAGGCGTCGACCACCGGGTTGCCGGCGAAGCGCGGGTAGTCGCGGACGTCCTCCAGGACCAGCGCCTTGTGGCGGACCACCACATGGGGGCAGAACCCGTGGTCGCGGGGCAGTACCCGGCCGATCTCGGCTCTGCTGCCGTCCTCGCGGACGACCGGCGCGACGGCGGGGGCGCTCAGACCGGCGAAGAACTGGTGCTCCTCGCCGATGAAGTTGACCATGGCGTACGGCGCGCCGGTGAGCTGGGCGAGATGGCCGGCGAAGGCGTCGAGCGCGGGATCGGGGCGCTCCGCCAGCCCGAGGCGGCGCAGCCGGTCGACCCGGGCGGGGGCTTCTCTGTCCTCGGGGGTGAGCAGCAGACCCCGGACCGGCCGGGGTGGCTCGTAGCTCATGACCGGGCTCCGGGCCGTGCTCCTCGCCGTACTGCCGTCATGGCTGGCGCGGTTTCCTGAACTCCTGGCGGGGCTTCGGCGCTGTGGGCGTACCTCATATAGGAACTCCGTGGGCAATAGGACGTGATCACATGTGGGCGCCATGGCTCGGCGCGGTCGCCGGAGCGTGGGCGAGGAGGTGGCGGACGAGGGTCAGCAGGGTCTGCACGCTGGAGCTGGAGATCCGCGCGTCGCAGCGGACGACGGGGATCTGCGGGTCGAGGTCGATGGCGGCGCGGACCTCTTCGGGGTCGTAGCGGTAGGAGCCGTCGAACTCGTTGATGGCGATGATGAAGCCGAGCCCGCGCTCCTCGAAGAAGTCCACGGCCGCGAAGCAGTCCTCCAGGCGCCGGGTGTCGGCGAGGATCACCGCGCCGAGCGCGCCCTCGGACAGCTCGTCCCACATGAACCAGAACCGCTCCTGCCCCGGTGTGCCGAACAGGTACAGCACATGCTCCGGATCGAGGGTGATCCGGCCGAAGTCCATGGCGACCGTGGTCTCCATCTTGTTCTCGATGCCGTCGAGACTGTCCGTTCCGACGCTGACCGTGGTGAGCAGCTCCTCCGTACTGAGCGGGGCGATCTCGCTGACCGCGCCCACAAAGGTCGTCTTGCCGACCCCGAACCCGCCCGCCACAAGGATCTTCAGCGCGGTCGGGAACGGGTCAGAGCTGTCGTCGTAGTCCATCGAGCACTGCCTCCAGCAGAGACCGGTCAGTGGGTGTGTGGTGGAAGACGGGGGGCTTGGTGGTCAGTGCCCCGCAGTCGACGAGGTCCGAGAGCAGCACCTTGGTGACCACCGCGGGCAGCTTCAGATGCGCGGCGACCTCGGCGACCGAGACGGGCGCGCGGCACAGGTCCAGCGCCTGGGCGTGCTCGGGGCCGAGGTAGCCGAGCGGGGTGACGCCGGTGGCCATCACCTGCGACATCAGGTCGAGGGCGACGCTGGGCTCGGTCCGTCCGTTGCTGACCGTGAACGGGCGCACGAGCCGTCCGGCTGCGTCGTCCAGCCAGGGCCCGTCGCCGGCTGCCGCCACGCTCAAGGCCTCGTCGCCGCGGAGTCGACGGGGTGCTGGCGGGGCGCGGTCACCAGGTAGGGGCGCACGCTCTTGACGAGCATCGCCATCTCGTAGCCGAGCACGGCGGCGTCGGCCTCGCGGCCCGCGAGCACGGCGAGACAGGTGCCGGAGCCCGCGGTGGTGACGAACAGCAGGGTCGAGTCGAGTTCGACGACGACCTGGCGGACGTCCCCGCCGTCGCCGAACCGGACGCCCGCGCTGCGGCCGAGCGAGTACAGGCCGGAGGCCAGCGCCGCCATGTGGTCGGCGCTGTCGATGTCGAGGCCGTGTACGGACTTCACCAGCCCGTCGCAGGACAGGAGCACCGCGCTCGTGGTGTGCGGTACGCGCTGCACAAGGCCGCTCAGCAGCCAGTCGAGGTCGGATGCATGGGCGGTCGGCGCATCGCTCGCCATGGTGGATCGACTCCTTGGGGTACGAAGGTCTGCGGGAGCGCTGGGGGTTGGGAACGGGACGTGTGGTGCAGGGGGTGGCGGGGTGGCTGCGGTGCGCGGGTCAGCCGGCCGGAGCGCTCCCGTCGGGCCGGCCGGCGCCGGCGGCACCGTCGAATCCGGGCGTATGGGCACGCCCTTGGGGTATGGGGGCCGGCTCCAGATGGTCAGGGCCGTTCATGGGTGCGGACTCCATGGGTGCCGGCTCCATGGGTACGACCACCATGGGTGCGGACTCCATGGGTCCGGACTCCATGGTCACGGCCGCCATACGTTCCATGTGTTCCGTGTGTTCCATGTGCTGCTGCGTTTCGGCGAGTCCGAAGCCGCGCTGGAAGGCCGCCATCAGTCCCGGGTCGTGACCTGCGACGGTGTCGGTGTCCTGGCGGGGTGCCGGGCCGCCGCGCAGCTGAGGCACGAGGTGCTCCTGGGCGCGGCGGCGGGGCAGTTGGGGCTTGCCCATGGTGCCACGCACGGTGCCGGTGCGCGGGGTGGGCAGGATGCCCGTGTGCGCCTCGACCGCCGGCCGGTCCCCGGCGCTGATGCCGGGCACGGCCGCGGCGGGGGTGGGCCGGTCCTGCCGGGCGCCGCGCACGGGCAGCGGCGCCGGCGCACCCGCGCCGCGCCCGCTCCCGACGGGCTCGCCACCGGGCCGCACCGGTCCGGCGCCGGCGCCGGACCGCTCGCAACCGCTCTCCCCGGAAGGGCCGTCGGCCCCGTACCGACCGGTCGCGTGCTGGGCGTGCCGCCGACGCCCGGCGCCGGAGGTCTGCCCGGTACCGGGAGCCTGTCCGGTACCCGTAGCGGTTACCTGCCCCGTACCGGGGGCTTGCCCGGTACCCGAGGTCTGCCCGGTCCCGGTCCGGGGGACGGGTCCGGGCCCCTCCCCCGGCCAGCCGTCCGGCACCGGTGAGGGGGCCGGCGAGTACGCGGTCGGCGAGGCTGCCGGCGCCTGCCCCTGCGGTCCTGTCCGGGGCGAGGGCGCTCCGGTGCCGGCCGCCTCCCGCGGCTGCGGTGCACCGGCCCCGGCCGACTCGCCGGGTGTCCCCGCCGCCGTGCCCAACAGCGCCTGCGGGACGACGAGTACGGCCTGCACACCGCCGTAGATGTTGGACTGCAGGCGCACATGGATGCCGTGCCGGCGGGCGAGCTGGGAGACGACGTAGAGCCCGATGCGGCCGTCGGCCAGCAGGCTGGCGACGTTGACCTGGTCGGGGTCGGCGAGCAGGGCGTTCATCCGGTTCTGCTCGCCGACGGGCATGCCGAGTCCGCGGTCCTCGACCTCCACGGCGAGCCCGGAGGTGACGAGGCCCGCGCGCAGCAGCACCTGGGTCTGCGGGGCGGAGAACACCGAGGCGTTCTCGATGAGTTCGGCGAGCAGGTGGATGACGTCGGCGACGGCGTGGCCGCGCAGTTCGCCGTCGATCGGCGGCACCAGTTTGACCCGCGAGTACTGCTCGACCTCGGCGATGGCGGAGCGCAGCACCTCGGTCATGCTGACCGGGTTGCTCCACTGCCGCCGGGAGACCGCGCCGCCGAGCACGGCGAGGTTCTCCGCGTGCCGTCGGATGCGGGTGGCCAGGTGGTCCACGTGGAACAGGCCCTTGAGCAGGTCGGGGTCCTCGATCTCGTTCTCCAGCTCGTCGAGGATCGAGATCTCCCGGTGCACCAGGGACTGGAGCCGGCGCGCGAGGTTGACGAAGACCTCGAGCTTCTGCTCGCTGCCCGTGTGGCTGGAGAGCTGGGCGGCGCGTACGACGGCGGTGACGGCGCCGTCGTGCGCCCGGGCGAGGTCGGCGGCGAGCAGCTCGAAGTCGTCGGCGTCCTCGGGCGGCCGACGGCGCGAGGACCGCTGCGGCGGCGTCTCGCCCTGGCGCAGCGCGTCGACGAGGGCGTGCAGGTCGGCCTCGCCGCGCGCGGCGGCACGGCGCAGCGCGTCGACGCGGTCGGAGACCGCGCGGGCGGCGCGGTCGGCGGCCACGGCGGCGATGAGGATGCCGGCCACGGCCACGGTGACCGCTCCGGCGAGCACTGCCCACAGGGTGGGGCCCGTGCGGGCACCGGTGGAGCGGACGCTGAACAGGACCGCGGCGGTGGCGCTGAGCGCGACCGCGAGGGGCGGCAGTACGGCGAGCCGCATGAGCTGGGGCCGTATGTGCGTTTCGGGCAGTGCGGGAGCGGTTCGGGCGACCGGCCGCCCGTGCCGGCCGCCCTCCCGGCGGTCGGCGCGGGTGGCCGGTGCTCGGAGGTGAGACATCGCTTGCGTCCTCGTACTGGTCCGTCGGGCCTGTCCTCGCGGGGTGCGCGAGGCGGGCATGCGTCATCGCGGAATCGGCCGACGCAGCCGGAAGAATCCGGCCATACGCCGCCGACGGACACTCACAGTAGTTGCCTCAGCATCATGTGCGGTGGGCAGTTGACAAAGTCCCCCAGGGAGCGTCCCGCTCTGGTATGAAGCCTCGTACGACAGACCGATAACCAGTCGGACCGGTCCGGGCAGGATGGACGGCACCCCCAGCGCGATTACGGAGAGTGGCGACTTTGGCCTGGGGTCGAGCCCTGCAGGCGATGCCGTACCTCTCGCGGGCCGGGGCGGTCACCTGCGCGAGAGACGGGGAGGTGGTTGTGCGTACGCCGCCCGTTCCGGACTGCCGTGCGGCGCGCGGGAGTTGCGGGGGCTTCGCTCGGCGCCGTGTGCGCGCCGACGGCACGCGGGCGCACGGCAGCGCAGGAGGAGCGCGGTGGGTCCCTCCTGCGGTGCCGGTCGTGCGGTGCCGGTCGGCGTCGGGGGTGTCAGCCCCGGGCGGGCGGCTCGGCCACGAGTGCGCCGACCGAGCGCCAGGTCCGGCGCTCGGTGCCCGCGACTGCGCGCCACCAGGCCTCCGCCGGGAGCTTGCCCGCCGGCTCGAAGGGCTCGCCGGGCCGGGGCAGCGCCACCGCCTGGCCGGCCTCCTCGGCCGCCTCCTTCGTCCACTCCCCCGGCTCGGCCCAGGGGTGCGGAGCGAGGTTGAAGGTGCCCCAGTGGATCGGCAGCAGCGCGCCGTGCGGTGCTCCGCCCTGCAGGTCCAGGTGGGCGCGCAGGCCCTCGTCGGGCCGCATGTGGATGTCGGGCCAGAACTCGCTGTACGCACCGATCTGGATCATCGTGGCGTCGAACGGGCCGTGGGCGGCGCCGATGTCCTTGAAGCCCTCGAAATAGCCGGTGTCGCCGCTGTGGTAGATCCGGTGTTCCTCGCCCGCGACGACCCAGGACGCCCAGAGCGTGTGCTGCGTGTTGCGCAGGCCTCGGCCGCAGAAGTGGCGGGCCGGGGTGGCGGTGAGCGTGAGTCCGCCGACCTCCGTGGACTCGTGCCAGTCCAGCTCGCGCAACCGGTCCGGCGAGACGCCCCAGTGCTCGAGGTGGGCGCCGACGCCGAGCGGCACGGCGAACAGGGTGTCCATGCCGGCCAGCGCCTTGATCGTGGGCAGGTCCAGGTGGTCGTAGTGGTCGTGGGAGATCACGACCACGTCGACCTCGCCGAGCGCGGCCAGCGGCAGCGGCACGGGGTGCAGCCGCCTCGGCCCGGCGAACGGGAACGGGGAGCAGCGCTCGCCCCAGACCGGGTCGAACAGGACCCGCCGGCCCTCGATCTCCGCCAGCACGCTGGAGTGCCCCATCCACGTCAGCCGCAGCCCCGTGGCGGGCGGCTTGGCCAGGTCGGCGAAGGTCGTGGGGTGCACCGGGACACTGCCCTTCGGGGCGCGCAGCGGCCGGGTCTCCTTGTCGAAGAACACCTTCGCGAAGTCCAGCGTGGAACCGGAGGGCCGGGTGCGCGCGGTGCCGCCGGGATTCTGGAACACGCCGTCCCTGAAGTGCGGGGAGCGGCGGATGCGCGCCATGCGCTCGCCGTCCGGGTCCGCGCCGAAGGCCGCCGGCCGCAGCACGCGGAGCCCGGAGTTCGAGGAACGCAGACCGGTCACGGTACCTCCCGGTGGAGTGGGTGAGGCCCTCCATTATGGTCGGCCCCTCCGACAACCCGGTGCCCCCGGGCACCAGGAAGCACCGGCAGAGCGCTGCCGGGCCTCGGTTCACCACGTTGACACGGCCCGGACCGGCTCCGGATACTGACCCGCGGTTCAGTAACTGCTGTCCCGGGGGACCCGCCGGTTACCCGGCGCGCCGCCCTCCGCGCCGCCCTCCCCGGCCTGCCCGCCCCCGCCGACGTCCCGGAGCGGCCCGGCCCCACCCCGATCACCGCACCCGAGGAGACCGCATGACCGCCCCCGCGCCCCTGATGTCGCTCGTGTGGACCGACCACGTCACGGGCCGCCGGGGCTTCCTGGTCGTGGACCGGCTGGTGCGGGGTGTGGCCAGCGGCGGGCTGCGGATGCGCCCGGGCTGCACCCTGGAGGAGGTGGCCGGGCTCGCCCGCGGCATGACGATGAAGGAGGCCCTGCACTACGACCCTGAGGGCCGCTACGTCCCCCTCGGCGGCGCCAAGGGCGGCATCGACTGCGATCCCCGGGCCCCGGAGGCGTACGGGCTCCTGGTGCGCTACCTGCACGCCATGCGGCCGTACATCGAGAGCTTCTGGACCACGGGGGAGGATCTCGGCCTCAGCCAGGACCTGGTCGACCGCGCGGCGGCCGAGGCCGGTCTGGTCTCCTCCATCCAGGCTGTGTATCCGCTGCTGGACGACGAGGCGGCGGCGCGCGAGCGGCTCGCGGACGCCTTCGCCGTCGAGGTGGACGGCATCGGCCTGCACGAATTGGCCGGCGGCTGCGGGGTCGCCGAGTCGGTGCTCACGGCCCTGGACCGGGCGTCGGTGCCGTACGCCGGCACCCGGGTGGCCGTCCAGGGGCTCGGCACGATGGGCGGGGCCACCGCGCGGTTCCTGGCGCGCGCGGGGCTCGCGGTGGTGGCCGTCGCCGACATCAAGGGCACGATCGCCAATCCGGCGGGGCTCGACGTCGAGGCGCTGCTGGCCGCGCGGGACGGCTACGGCACCGTCGACCGCCGTGTGCTGCGTCCCGCCGACCGCGAACTGCCCGGCGACGCCTGGCTGTCCGCCGACGCGGAGGTCCTGGTGCCGGCGGCCGTGTCGTACGCGATCGACATCGCCGGCCAGGAGCGGATCGGCGCCCGCTGGATCGTGGAGGCCGCCAACATGCCGGTCCTGCCGGAGGCGGAGGCGCTGCTGGCCGCGCGCGGGGTGACCGTCCTGCCGGACGTGGTCGTCAACTCCGCCACGAACGCCTGGTGGTGGTGGACGCTGTTCGGCGACATCGGCGCCGCAGCCGACGAGGCGTTCGCACACATCAGACGCTCCATGCGCGCCCTGACCGGTCTGATGCTCGACCGCGCGGAAGCCGACGGCACAACCCCGCGCGAAGCCGCCCACGCCCTGGTGGCCGACCGGCTGCCGGTGATGGCGGAGCGCTTCGGGTGGTACCGGTGACGGGCCCTGCACAGCCGCCCGCAGAAGTCTGACAGCGTCTCCACGGAGCGGCACCGACCGCGCGGCGGCCCGGCGGTCCGGCGGCCGGAACGGTCCGGGGACACCGGGTCCCTTCGGTGCTGCCCATGACAACGGATTAGGGTGACCGCGTGGCAAGAGTGCGGTTGAGCGTGGCCGAGCGGCGGGAGGAACTGCTGCGGGCCGCCATCGGGCAGATCGAGGCGCGGGGCGTGGCGGCGGTCAGGATCGCCGACGTGGCCGCGGCGCTCGGGGTGAGCAACGCTCTGGTGCTGTACCACTTCTCGACGAAGGAGAAGCTGGTCGCCGCGGCGTTCGCCCACGCGGCCGAGGGCGATCTCGCGCATCTGCGCAAGCTGCTCGGGCGACGTACGTCCGCGCTGCGCCGGCTGCGGTCCGCGGTGCGCTGGTACGCGCCGACCGGGCAGGCCAAGGGCTGGCGGCTGTGGATCGAGGGCTGGGCCGTGTCCCTGCGCGAGCCCACGCTGCGCAACGTCACCCGGGACCTGGACGAGCAGTGGAAGGCGGCGATCGCGGAGGTGATCGCCGAGGGCGTGGCCGCGGGCGAGTTCGCGTGCGCCGACCCGGCCGGTACGGCACTGCGGCTGACCGCGCTGCTGGACGGGCTGGCGGTACAGCTGACCTCGTACCCGGGCGCGGTGCCGCGCAGCCGGGCGCAGGAGTGGGTCGACGACACCCTCGCCCGTGAACTGGGCCTGGACGAGAAGGCGTTGACCGAGCGGGCGCGGTGAGCCGTACGGGCACCGGCCCGGACGACTCGGCCGAGCCGGGCGGGCGGGGCGCCTTGCGGACCGGGCCGCCCGGTTCGACGCCCGGCTCCCTGAGCCCCGCCGCGCACGGGGCCGCAGGCCGCAACCGGGTTCCCGCGACGGCCCGCACGGTGCGTGCGCCGCCGCGGCTGCCCCCGTCCCCGCAGGAGCGCGGGACAAGGGCAGCCGCGGGCCTTGTTTCGCGGCGCCCCGGAGCCGTACGGCACGCACGCGCCCCGTGCCCGCCGGGCGGGGACGTGAACGGTGGCGGTGTCAGGCCACCGAGGCGATGCGGTGCTTGATGTCGTCCGGGGACAGGGCGCCCTTCGCCGTCACATGGTCGCCGGAGGACTCGCCGCGCAGCCGGCGGCCGATCCACGGGACCAGGTACTCACGCGCCCAGTGGACGTCGTCGCGGCGGATGTCCAGGGTGCCCCGGGGCGGCAGCGGCGGCCATGGCTGCTCCGGGTCGGCCGGGGTCTCGAGGCCGAGAACCTGGCCGGCCCGCAGCGCCACGCGCGTGTGCCCCTCGGGAGAGAGGTGGAGCCGGTCGCTGTCCCATGCCCTTCGGTCCTGCACGGACTTCAGGGACCACAGGTCCAGCACCGGGCAGCCGTACCGGTCGGCGATGGCGCGCACATGCCCGTTGTACGTGGCGATCTTGCCACGCAGATGCTTGAGGACGGGGACGCCCCGCGTGTCGAAGCCGGTCGTCACCATGACCGTGCCCACGGCCTCGGTCAGCCGGGCCACGGCCCGCTCGAAGCGCTCGGCCACCTCGTCCGGGTCGGTGCCCGGGCGGATGATGTCGTTGCCGCCCGCGCAGAAGGAGACCAGGTCCGGGGCCAGTTCGACGGCCTGCGGGAGCTGGTCCTCCACGATCTGGTCGAGCAGCTTCCCGCGGACCGCGAGATTGGTGTAGTTGAAGTCGCCCTCGGGCCGCCGGTCGGCGAGCAGTACCGCGAACCGGTCGGCCCAGCCCACGAACGCCCCGTCGGGCCCGGGGTCGCCGACGCCCTCGGTGAAGCTGTCCCCCACCGCCACGTACGACCCGATCACTGATCTGTTGTCATTCTTCGAATCGTCTGCCACAGCGGACCATGATTCACCTTCGGATGTGACCTACGCGACCGTAGGCAGGGGTTGACGAACGGTGAGATGAGCCACTCCTAAATAGTGCGCGATCCTGGAATAAGCCGGTCCCCAGGCGCGTTGAACGGCCGGTCGAGCCGGTGCCGGAACCGGACCTCGGCCGGTGGCGCGCCGGGGCGCTGCGGGCCGGGAGGCTCAGATGCGCCGCAGCCGGAGAACCGTCGCATCCAGGTCGCCCTTGAGCCCGGTGCGCAGCCCGTGGTGCAACAGGACGGCCCCACGGTGCACTTCGCCGGTGTCACGGCATTCGTACGATGCCGTCGCGTCGAGCCCGCGCAGCCGCAGCGCCGGCGCCGGCTCGCCGTGGCTCTGCGCCTGGAGCCAGGCGAGGACCACGGCCTGCTCACCCCGGACGTACTGCACGGCACTCAGGCCGCCGGCCGGGGGCCGCAGCCGGTACAGCTCGCCGTGCTGGACCACGGGGCGGATCTCCTTGTACAGATCCACCCAGCGCCGGGCCTCGGCCAGTTCCCCGTCGCTCCACTCGGTGAGGTCGCCGCCGACGCCGAGCACGCCCGCCATGGCGCTGACGAACCGGAACCGCAGTGTGCTGACGCGTCCGTTGAGCTGGGTGTTCGGGCTGTCGGTGACCCATGCGGCCATCACGCGCGCGGGATGGATCTGGCTGAAGCCGTGCTGGATGGCGAGCCGGTCGAGCGGGTCGGTGTTGTCGGAGGTCCACACCTGGTCGGTGCGGCCGAGCACCCCGAGGTCGATCCGCCCGCCCCCGCCCGAGCAGGACTCGAAGGCGACCTGGGGGTGCGCCGCGCGCAGCCGGTCCAGCAGGGCGTACAGGGCGCGGACGTGGTCCACCCACAGCCGCTGCGGGTACGGCTCGCCGGGCCAGCCCGCGTCGGTGAAGCAGCGGTTGAAGTCCCATTTCACGTAGTCGATCGGGGCGCTGGACAGCAGGGTGTCGAGCTGTTCCCACAGATACTGCTGGACGTCCTCGCGGGCGAGGTTGAGCACCAGCTGGTTGCGCAGTTCCGTCCGCTTGCGTCCCGCCTGGTACTGCACCCAGTCCGGGTGCGCGCGGTACAGCTCGCTGTCCGGGTTGACCATCTCCGGCTCGACCCAGATGCCGAACTGCATGCCCAGGCCGTGCACCTGGTCGGCGAGGGGCCCCAGGCCCTGCGGGAAGCGGTCGGGATTGGGGGTCCAGTCGCCGAGCCCCGCGCGGTCGCTGGTACGGGTGCCGAACCAGCCGTCGTCCACCACGAACAGCTCGACCCCGATCCCGGCGGCCCGGCGGGCGAGCGCCAGCTGCTGCTCCTCGGAGATGTCGAAGTTCGTCGCCTCCCAGGAGTTGAACAGCACCGGCCGGTCCCGGTCCGCGTCCGGGACGACGTACGCGCGCTGGTAGGCGTGCCAGGTGCGGCTCGCGCCGCCGAAGCCGCCGTCGCTCCACAGACCCGCGAAGACGGGGGTGGTGTACGACTCCCCCGGCTGCAGGAGCAGCAGGCCCGAGTCGTCGCAGCCGGCGCCGCCCGTGATCTGCACGCGCGCGTCCGGGAGTTGGGCGACCGCGATCCGCCAGGAGCCGGACCAGCCGAGCGCGCAGCCGTAGACCTCGCCGCGCTCCTCGGTGGCGTCGGTGTCGAGAGCCACCCAGGGCAGGTGCTGGTGGCCGGTGTGGCCGCGGCGGCTGCCGATGACCTTCTCGCCGTAGGTGAGCGGTGCGGTGGCGAGCCGGGACTCGGCGGCCCAGCGGCCGTGCAGCTGGGACAGCCGCCAGCCGTCCCGGTCGGGCAGGGTCCAGGTGGCCGCGTCGGCGCGCAGCAGCTCCACGCGCGCGTGCCCGCCGTTCTCCACAGCGGCCCAGCGCTCGACGACGTCGCCGCGCATCCGGTAGTGCAGGGTGATGGCGATCCCGTCGTCGTCGAAACGCAGCCGCAGTTCGCCGTCCTGCGTCGTGTACGAGTCGAAGCGCCACTCGGTGCCGCGGCGCTCCTCGGTGCGCAGGGACAGGGCGGGGCGGACGAAGCGGGGGCCGCCCTCGACGGGGTACTCCTCGCGGCCGTCGAGCGGGGATTCGAAGGGCCAGTAGCCGGGCAGCGGGTCCCGCGCCAGGGCCTCGGCGTCCTCGAGGGCGATCCGTGGCCCCCAGTGGAGGTGGAGCAGCTCGTCCGCATCGGTCAGATGCAGGGCATAGCTGCTGGTGGGCCCCGAGAGGAGCCAGGTACGACCGTCTTCGGCGATGTCCACCACAGATACCTCACAGGTTTCAACAGATCCACTCAAGTGCCAACATCATCGAGTTCCCCGGCCCTGGTGACAATGCCTGTGGACAACTCCTTGCCCGGGGAAACCGATGTCGTATGGTCGACAGAGCGCCCGCCGACGAGCCGAGACGGCGGGGTCCGACCAGGAGGAGCCCCCGTGACGCAGCAGGTCCCGTCGACCGAGCCGGAGCTGGCCGGTGTGCGCAATTTCCGTGACGTCGGAGGACTGCCGGCCGTGGACGGGCGCCGGGTGCGCCACGGAGTGCTGTTCCGCAGCGGGCACCTCGCGCACGCGACCGAGGACGACGCGGCCTTCCTCGCCTCCCTGGGCCTGCACACGATCTTCGACTTCCGCAACGCGGCCGACCAGAAGCTGGAGGGCCCGGACGTCGCGCTGCCCGGCGTGCGGAATGTGAACCTGCCGCTGAGCGACCCGGCGGACGGCGCCGAGTTCTGGACGATGGTCCGCGACGGCGACATCGGTCAGCTGCGCGGGATCCTCGCCGACGGCAAGGGGGCGGCCCGGATGGTCGCCTCGTACCGGAAGATCGTCAAGGAGCGCACCGCCGAGCACTCCCGGGTGCTGCGCGCGCTCGTCGAGGACAGCGTGCCCGCGCTGATGCACTGCGCCGCGGGCAAGGACCGCGCGGGCATCTCCATAGCCGTGACGCTTCTCGCCCTCGGCGTGGAGCGCGAGGCGATCGTCGCCGACTACCTGGAGTCCAACGCCAAGCACCGCCGCTACCGGGTCCGCCGCAGCGGCAGCGCGGAGAGCGCGTACACCCCCGAGGTGATGGAGCTGCTCAGCCCGCTCTTCGACGCCCGTGCCGAATACCTCGATGCGGCCTTCGAGAGCATCGAGGAGAACTGGGGCGGCGTCGACCCCTACCTGCAGCAGGGCCTCGGCCTCACCCCCGCGGACCGGGACCGCCTGCGCGAGCGCCTGCTGGACTGACCGCGCACACCCGGCCCGGCCAGGAGGTCCCCCGCCTCACGCTCCAGGCGGCGCGCAGGTCCGGGACGTCCGCTCATGGTCCGACGCCCGCGGGCCGGGTCAGCCCTTGCCGCCGATCGCGAACAGCAGGTAGAGGAACGCGGCCAGGACGTGGCCGACGGCGATGTAGATGATCAGGCGGATCCACAGGGAACGGGGGAATTTCGTCTCGAAATTGCTCATGGCAGTTCTCCGGTCAGCGGCCCCAGGCACAGGGCGGTCGTGGGGCTCTGCAGCAGGGTGTGGACGAACAGCAGCTCGACGCCGTCCTGGTCCTCGGCGGCGAGCCGGTGCGGGGTGAGCGAGTCGAAGTGGGCGCTGTCGCCGGGCGCGAGCAGGTGCACGGCGTCGCCGAGACGCAGGCGCAGGCGGCCCTTGAGGACGTAGAGCCATTCCTCGCCGGGGTGGACGCGGACGATGTCGCCCTGCGCCCCGTACGGCGCCCGTACGCGCAGGGCCTGCATGCCACGGCCGGGCGCCCCGGCCTGGAAGTAGGTCCAGCCGCCCGCCCGGGTCGGCTCCATGTCACCGGCCCGCACGATCGCGTCCCGGTCGGCGACCGTCTCACCGAGCAGTTCGGAAACCGTCGTACCGTAGATGCGTGCGAGCGCGAGCAGCATCGGCAGCGACGGCTGACGCTGCCCGGTCTCCAGCCGGGACAGATGGGCGGGCGAGAGCCCGGCGGTGCGGGCCGCGGCCTCCAGTGTGAGGCCGGCGCGCCGGCGCAGCGCACGCAGCTGCGGCGCGACCACGGGCAATGCGTCGCCCGGCTCCGCCGGCGGTACGGCGTCTGAGGCGTTCATACGTCCATTCAGCCCCAGCTTTGCCCCAGCGGCAATTTCTTTGCCTCAGGGGCAAATCCCGCCCCTCCCGCCCCTCCCCCTTCGTGGTGCTGTACCAGGCACCACGACGTTCAGCGGCCCGCCACCGCCTGCTTGATCAGGGTCTTGCCGAAGTCCCACATCAGGCCGCCGCCGCTGTGCGCGTCGTCCATGACCGCGGTGAAGGCGTCCACGAAGCGGTCGACGTCCGCCTCGTCGATGATCAGCGGCGGGATCAGCTTGATCACCTCCAGGTGGTCGCCGGAGACCTGGGTGAGGATCCGGTGCCGCTGCAGCAGCGGTACGACCACCATCTGCGCGAACAGCCCCTTGCGGGCCGCCTGGAGCATGGTCCAGCGGCCGCGCAGCTTCAGCGAGGACGGCTTGCCGAACTCGATGCCGATCATCAGGCCCCGGCCGCGCACATCGGCGAGCAGCTCATACTTGCCGATCAGCGCGGCCAGCCGCGACTTCAGCAGTTCGCCGGTGGTACGCACCCCGGCGACGATCTGCTCGTTCTCCATGACCGACAGCACCGCGAGACCGCAAGCCATCGCCTGGGCGCCCGAGCCGAAGCTCGCCGAGTGGACCAGCACACGGTCCATGGACGAGTAGACCTTCTTGAAGATCCAGTCCTTGCCGAGGGTCGCCCCGACGGGGACGTAGCCGCCGGAGAGCGCCTTGGCCACGCACACCAGGTCCGGCTCCACACCGTCCTCGTGCTGGTAGGCGTAGAAGTCACCGGTGCGCCCGAGGCCGGTCTGCACCTCGTCGGCGATGAGCAGCGCCTTGTGCCGGTGCAGCAGGTCCTGGGCGGCGCGCAGATAGCCGGGCGGGGCCTCGTGCACGCCCTTGCCCTGGATCGGCTCCACGATCAGGGCGGCCACGTCGCCCTTCTTCAACTCCCGTGCCAGGGCGTCGAGATCACCGAGGGGAATGGCGGTGTCGGGCAGCAGCGGGGCGAAGCCGTCACGGAAGCCGTCCTCCCCGTTGACGGAGAGGGAGCCCGTGGTCAGACCGTGGAAGGCGTGGTCGCAGTACAGGACGCGGGGCTTTCCGGTGGCGTAGCGGGCGAACTTCAGGGCCGTCTCGACGGCCTCGGTGCCGCTGTTGCCGAAGAACACCCGGTCCAGGTGCGGGCTGTGCACGAGCAGCCGCTCGGCGAGCAGGCCGGGCAGCGGCTGGCAGTCGAAGCGGGTGAGGTCGGCGAGGTCGAGGTCGAGCACGTCGTGCAGCGCCTTGCGGACGACAGGGTGATGGCGGCCGAGGCCCATCACGCCGAAGCCGGCGAGCATGTCCAGGTAGTCGTTGCCGTCCGCGTCGAAGAAGTGGGCGCCCTCGGCCCGCTCGTAGACCTTGTCGAAGCCGATGGTGTGCAGCATGCGCGCAAGCTGCGGGTTGAGGTACTTCGTGTGCAGCTCGTAGCGTTCGGCTCCGCGCTCGGCGAGCAGCGTGCCGAGGTCGAACTCCGTGCTCATTCCTTCTCCTTGGCTGGGCCGCCCGCGTCCCCGGCGGCCAGGCTCGCGCTGATCCGCCCGGCGATCTCGACGGGCGTGAGTCCGATGTCGGCCAGCACCTCGCTGCGTTTGGCGTGGGCGAGGAACTGCTCCGGGATGCCGAACCGCCGTACCGGCACATCCACGTCGGCGTCACCGAGGGCCAGGGCCACGGCCGAACCGACGCCCGCCGCACGGCTGTTGTCCTCGACCACGGCCACCAGCCGGTGCTCGGCCGCGAGTCCGGGCAGCGCGGCATCGACCGGCTTGACCCAACGGGGGTCCACCACCGTGCAGCCGGTGCCGCGCGCCTGGAGCAGGTCGGCGGCCTGCAGGCACACCGGCGCCATCACGCCGACGGCCACCAGCAGCACCTCGGGGCGCTCGCCGCGGTGCAGGACGTCCATGCCGCCGACGTGGGCGAGCGCCGGGATGTCGGGGCCGACCGACTCCTTCGGGAAGCGGATCAGGGTGGGTGCGTCGTCCACGGCGACGGCCTCGCGCAGCTGCGCGCTCAGCTGGCTCGCGTCGCGCGGGGCGGCGATCCTGAGGCCGGGGACGACCTGGAGGACGGACATGTCCCACATGCCGTTGTGCGAGGCCCCGTCGACGCCGGTGACACCGGCCCGGTCCAGGACGAAGGTGACCCCGCAGCGGTGCAGGGCGACGTCCATCAGCAGCTGGTCGAAGGCGCGGTTGAGGAAGGTGGCGTAGAGCGCGACGACCGGGTGCAGGCCGCCGGTGGCGAGGCCGGCCGCGGAGACGGCCGCGTGCTGCTCGGCGATGCCCACGTCCCACACCCGGTGGGGGAAGCGCTCGGCGAACTTGCCGAGGCCCACCGGGTGCAGCATGGCCGCCGTGATGGCGACGACGTCGTCGCGCTCCTCGCCGATCCGGACGATCTCGTCGCCGAACACCGAGGTCCAGGACGGACCGCCCGCGGGCGCGAGCGGCTCGCAGGTGAGCGGATCCATCACGCCGACGGTGTGGAAGTGGTCCTCCTCATGGGCGAGGGCGGGCTGGTAGCCGCGGCCCTTCTCCGTGAGGCAGTGCACCAGGACCGGACCGTGGAAGCGCTTCGCGCGGCGCAGCGCCGACTCGACCGCCTTGATGTCATGGCCGTCGATCGGGCCGACGTACTTCAGGCCCAGGTCCTCGAACATGCCCTGCGGGGCGAAGGCGTCCTTGAAGCCCTTCTTCGCGCCGTGCAGGGACTCGTAGATGGTGTTGCCGACGACCGGGGTGCGCTGCAGGACGTCCTTGCCCCAGGCGAGGACCTTCTCGTAGCCGTCGGTGGTGCGCAGGGTCGCCAGATGGTTGGCGAGGCCGCCGATGGTGGGGGCGTAGGACCGCTCGTTGTCGTTGACGACGATGATCAGCGGCCGGTCCTTGGCGGCCGCGATGTTGTTCAGCGCCTCCCAGGCCATGCCGCCGGTCAGCGCGCCGTCGCCGATGACCGCGACCACATGCCCCTTCTCCCCCAGCACCCGGCGGGCCTTGGCGAGGCCGTCGGCCCAGCCGAGCGCGGTGGAGGCGTGGCTGTTCTCGATGACGTCGTGCTCGGACTCCGCACGCGAGGGATATCCGGACAGGCCGCCCTTGCCGCGCAATTTGGAAAAATCCTGACGCCCCGTCAGCAATTTGTGCACATAGCTCTGGTGACCGGTGTCCCACAGGATGCGGTCGGCCGGCGACTCGAAGACCCGGTGCAGCGCGACGGACAGTTCCACCACACCCAGATTGGGTCCGAGGTGACCGCCGGTCCTCGATACCGCCTGGACCAGGAACTCCCGTATCTCGTCGGTCAGTTCACCGAGTTCCGCCTCGGACAGCGCCTTCAGGTCGCGTGGTCCCCGGATGTTCTCCAGAACGGTCACGCTGGGCCCCCTCTCGCTCCGTGCTTGCCTCAACTCACTTGTCTGCGGGGCTCGTCCGCTCGGCGAGCTTCATGGCCTCCTCGATGAGGGTCTCGACGATCTTCGGCTCGGGCACGGTCTTGACGACCTCGCCCTTCACGAAGATCTGCCCCTTTCCGTTGCCCGAGGCAACCCCGAGGTCGGCCTCGCGGGCCTCGCCCGGACCGTTGACCACACACCCCATCACCGCGACCCTGAGCGGCACGTCCATGCCGTCCAGCCCCGCCGTGACCTCTTCGGCGAGCTTGTACACATCCACCTGGGCCCGGCCGCAGGACGGACAGGAGACGATCTCCAGCCGTCGCTGCCTGAGGCCGAGGGACTGAAGGATCTGGATGCCGACCTTGACCTCCTCGGCCGGCGGCGCGCTCAGCGACACGCGGATGGTGTCGCCGATGCCCCGGGACAGCAGCGCCCCGAAGGCGACCGCCGACTTGATGGTGCCCTGGAACGCCGGACCGGCCTCCGTGACGCCCAGGTGCAGCGGATGGTCGCACTGTTCGGCGAGCTGGCGGTAGGCCTCGATCATCACGACCGGGTCGTTGTGCTTGACCGAGATCTTGATGTCGCCGAAGCCGTGTTCCTCGAAGAGCGAGGCCTCCCACAGGGCCGACTCGACCAGCGCCTCGGGCGTGGCCCTGCCGTACTTCTGCAGCAGCCGCCGGTCCAGGGAACCGGCGTTGACCCCGATCCGGACCGGGGTGCCGTGGTCCCGTGCCGCGTGCGCGATCTGCTTCACCTGGTCGTCGAACTTCTTGATGTTGCCCGGATTGACCCGCACGGCCGCACAGCCGGCCTCGATCGCCGCGAACACGTACTTCGGCTGGAAGTGGATGTCCGCGATCACCGGGATCTGCGACTTCGCCGTGATGGCGGCGAGGGCGTCCGCGTCGTCCTGCGTGGGGCAGGCGACGCGGACGATCTGGCAGCCGGACGCGGTGAGTTCTGCGATCTGCCGCAGGGTGGCACCGATGTCCGACGTACGGGTCGTCGTCATCGACTGCACCGACACCGGGGCCCCGCCCCCGACCGCCACCGGCCCGACGTGGATCTGCCGCGACCGCCGCCGCGGCGCGACCGGCCGGGCCGGCACCTCGGGAACGCCCAGGGGAACGGCGCTCACGGCGTCACTCCCGGTTCCCGGTGACGGTCTCGCGCATCGCCCGCAGCGACTCCTTCAGGGAACCGATGGTGGCGAGGACGGCGGTGGGCTCGTAGCCGCAGTGCGCCATGCAGTTGTCGCAGCGCGGGTCCTTGCCGCGGCCGTACTTGTCCCAGTCGGTCTCCTCCAGCAGCTGCTGGTAGGTGGACACATAGCCGTCGCTCATCAGGTAGCAGGGCTTCTGCCAGCCGAACAGCGAATAGCTCGGGATCGCCCACGCGGTGCACGGGAAGTCGACCTTGCCCTCGAGGAAGTCCAGGAAGAGCGGGCTCTGGTTGAGCCGCCACTTGGCGCGGTTGCCGCCCGAGAAGGCCTTCTTGAACAGCTCCCGGGTCTGCTGGACGCCGAGGAAGTGGTCCTGGTCGGGGGCCTTGTCGTAGGCGTAGGCGGGCGAGAGCATCATCTCGTCCACCTTCAGGTCGTCGTTGAGGAAGTTCAGCACGTCGATGACGGTCTGCGGGGTGTCCGTGTTGAAGAAGGTCGAGTTGGTGGTCACCCGGAAGCCGCGCCGCTTGGCCTCCTTGATGGCCTCCACCGCCTCGTCGAAGGTGCCCTCCTTGGCCACGGAGGCGTCGTGCCGCTCGCGCAGCCCGTCGACGTGCACGGCCCACGCGAAGTACGGCGAGGGCTTGAACTTGTCCATCTTCTTGCGCATCAGCAGCGCGTTGGTGCACAGGAAGACGTATTTCTTCTTGGCCACCAACTGCCGTACGATCTCGTCGATCTGAGGGTGCATCAGCGGCTCGCCGCCGGCGATGGACACCATCGGCGCTCCGGACTCCAGCACCGCTCCCACGGCCTGCGCCACGGGCATGCGCTGCTTGAGCACGCCCGCCGGGTGCTGGATCTTGCCGCAGCCCTCGCACTTGAGGTTGCACGCGAACAGCGGCTCCAACTCGACCAGCAGGGCGAACTTGTCCCGCTTCCTGAGCTTCTGTTCGAACAAGTATGTAGCGACCTTGATGGTCTGACGCAGCGGCATGGCCATCTGGCTCACCTCCTGGGGAGCAGCAAAGAACGGTGCCATTCAAAAAATGCGGGAAGTACGGAACGAAGAACACGGAAAGCTGATATTCCACCGCGTACCGTTCCGATCCGGACGAGTTCATGTTCTGGGGCGTCCACGACCACCCGGACGGCCGCAACCGGACGCTCACCGGTGCCGGCGGCGGCGAGGAGCGTGGCGGCCGACTCCATGTCGACCGCGATCGCACCCGTCGCGCACAGCTGCGCGCGCTCCGGGCCGCGGACGACGTGGTCCGAGCCGGTGAGCGGCCCGGTGTGGACCGTGCGGCCGGGCAGCAGGCGCACGAGTTCCTTGACCAGCAGCTCGGTGCCCACGCAGGGGACGGTGCCGCGCGGGTCCCGGGTCCCCTCGGCGACCACCAGGTCACCGGGGTGCATACCGGGGGCGAGCCCGGCGCAGAAGCCGGTGGCCAGCACGGACGCGTCGGCGAATGCCGGGACGGCGAGCTGCCGGGTGACGGAGCGTTCCGCCGCACGGGGCCCCATGCCCGTGCGGAGGAAGGTGACCGGCCCGTCCGCCCCGCTCCGGTCGCCGGTGCGCAGGGCGAAGTGCTCGATGCCGAGCGCGCAGGCGATCAGCAGCGGGGCCGGGGCGGGCTGGGTGCTCACCTCAGCCCGCCTTGACCTCGGGGTGGGGTTTCCTGGCGAGCAGGCCCCGTTCGAAGGGGTCGCCGTGCAGGTACCGGCCGAGCGCGGTGAGCGGGAAGACCTGCCGGTACAGGTGGTAGTTGATGGAGAAGTCCCAGGGGAAACCGGTGCCGGTGAAGTACGGCTCGTCCCAGCTGCCGTCCTCGCGCTGGGTGCCGGCCAGCCACCGCACGCCGCGCTCGACGGCCTTGGAGTCCTTCTCCCCGGCCGCGAGCAGCGCCATCAGCGCCCACGCGGTCTGCGAGGCGGTGGAGGCGCCCCGGCCGCTCCACTCCTTGACGTCCTTGTAGGAGCGCAGGTCCTCGCCCCAGCCGCCGTCGTCGTTCTGCACGCTCTCCAGCCAGGCCACGGCCCGCCGGATCGCCGGGTGCGAGCCGGGCAGCCCGGCCGCGGTCAGGGCAGGCACCACCGACCCGGTGCCGTAGACGTAGTTGACGCCCCAGCGGCCGAACCACGAGCCGTTCGGCTCCTGTTCGGCGAGCAGCCAGTCGATGCCGCGCCGGGTGCGCGGATCGTGGGCGAAGCCCTCGGCGGCGAGCATCTCCACGACGTGCGCGGTGACGTCCGCCGACGGCGGGTCGATGACCTCACCGAAGTCGCAGAACGGCAGCCGGTTGGGGAACGGGCTGGTGTTGTCGACGTCGAAGGCGCCCCAGGCGCCGTTCTTCGACTGCATGCCGAGGTTCCAGCGCACCGCCCGCCCGATGGCCTTGTCCACGCGCCCGGGGTCGTGGTGGCCGACCCGGCGCAGCGCTAGGGCGACCTCGGCGGTGTCGTCGATGTCCGGGTAGTTGTCGTTGTGGAACTCGAACGCCCAGCCGCCCGGCGGCAGCCCGGGCCGCTTCACGGACCAGTCGCCGGGCCTCACGATCTCCTCGCCGAGCATCCAGTCGGCCGCCTTGACCAGTTGCGGATGGTCGGCGGGCAGCCCCGCGTCGACGAGCGCGATGGTGGCGAGGCAGGTGTCCCACACCGGGGACTGGCAGGCCTCGATCATCCGGGCGCCGTCCTCCCGCCACACGGCGAAACGGTCCAGCGAGGCGATGCCCTCGCGCATCACGGGGTGCTCGAGGTCGTAGCCGAGCAGGTGCAGGGCGATGACCGAGTACACGGCCGGTGGCTGGATGCCGCCCCAGCAGCCGTCGTTCTCCTGCCGCTCGATGATCCAGCGGGCGGCCGAGTCCATCGCCGCCTTGCGCAGCCTGCGCGGGGCGACCTTGCGCAGCTGGTGCAGCGCCTTGTCCAGCCGCTGGAAGGCGCCGTCCCAACTCGTCACCGGAGCAAGCGGCTTGGGCGGGTTGGGACGGGCGGGGTCGGTGTGCAGCTCGTCCAGCGGGAACGGCGCCGGACGCACCGGCCGCTTGGCCGAGACGACGGTCAGCGGCACGATGGTCTGCCGGGCCCAGCAGCCGAAGTCGTAGATGTTGAGCGGCATCCAGGTGGGGAAGTAGATCAGCTCCGGCGGGAGTTCGGGCAGGTCCTCCCATTTCCACCAGCCGAACAGGGCGAGCCAGATCCGGGTGAAGACCCGGGCGGCGGCGATCCCGCCGCGCTCGCGGATCCAGGCCGCGGCCAGGGCCATGTGAGGTGCTTCGGGCGCGTCGCCGGCCAGGCGCAGGGCGACGTACGCCTCGATGGTGGTGGACAGTTCACCGGGGCCCTTGTAGAAGGTGGCCCAGGTGCCGTCCTCGCGCTGCTCGCCGCGGATGAACATCGCGGCGGCCTGTGTGGTCTTCTCGTCCCGGATCCCCAGGAACTGACGGAGCAGCAGGTCCTCGGCGTCCATGGTGACGTTGGTCTCCAGGTCGCCCTTCCACCAGCCCTCGTCGTCCTGCCGCGCGAGCAGGAAGTCGGTGGCGCGCCGGGCGGCGCCTGCGGCGGCTTCGTGCACCCCGGCCGCCTCGGGGGTGGTGACGGTGGTGTCGCTGGCCGCGGCCGCGTGGGACGGCAGGGTCGCCCCGGTGCTTCCGTCGGTCGTCGCTGTCATGGCTTCCCCTTCGTGCAGTCGTGCGAGTCGTGCTGCTGTGGGTCCGCCGTCGGCCGGTGTCCTGCGTCGTACGTGTGACACCGGCCGGCGACTACGCGAGGCTTATCGAGCCGATAATGATCATCTCTTTCGTACGACGACGAAGTCGGCGAGCGCCGCGAAGGCGTCCCGGACCCGGCCGGGCATGTCGACGGCGTCGAGGGCTTCGATGGCGATGGTGTGCTGGCGGCGTGCTTCGTCCGCCGTCCACTCGCGGCCGCCGGCCTCCTCGATCAGGGCCGCGCGGGCCGCGAACTCCTCCTCGGAGAAGTTCGCGAAGTCGCTGCTCTTGGCGTCCGCGGCGAGGATCTCGCCGAGCTTCTCGGAGGCCGAGCCGCCGGCCGCGAGCGCGGCGACGACCGGCAGGGACTTCTTGCGCTGGCGCAGATCGCTCCAGGTCTGCTTGCCGGTGGCCTCCGGGTCGCCCCAGATGCCGAGGAGGTCGTCGACGGCCTGGAAGGCGAGGCCGAGGTGGTAGCCGTACTTCTCCAGCGCGTCGGCGGTGGCGTCGTCCGCGCCGCCGAGGACCGCGCCGATGGAGCTGGAGGCGGCGAGCAGCGCGCCGGTCTTGTTGCCCTCCATCTCCAGGCACTCCTCGACGCTGACGCGGTCGCGGTGCTCGTAGGAGATGTCCTGCGCCTGACCGTCGATCAGGGCGCGGGAGGCGGAGGTCAGACGGCGCGTGGCGCGCCCGGCCTCGACGGTGCCCAGCTCCAGCAGGACCTCGTTGGCGAGGGCGAACAGGGCGTCGCCGACCAGAATGGCCTGGGCGGGGCCGTGCACCTTCCAGACGGTGTCGCGGTGCCGGCGCTGCTCGTCGCCGTCCATCAGGTCGTCGTGCAGCAGCGAGAAGTTGTGGACGAGTTCGACGGCGACGGCCCCCGGCACGCCCACCTCGGGGGCGGCGCCGGTGACCTCGGCGGAGAGCACGGCGAGGGCGGGCCGTACGGCCTTGCCGCCGTCGCCGTCGGCGGGGTTCCCGGCCGCGTCGATCCAGCCGAAGTGGTAGGCGGCGACGGTGTCCATGGGAGGCGCGAGACGGTCGACGGCCGTACGCAGGACCGGTGTGGTCAGGGTCCGGCCGCGCTCCAGCAGCGCGGTCACGTCCACCGCGGTCCTCCGAGCGGGGGTCGGGGCCGGGGGCACAGTGGGCACAGTCTCTCCTCTTGTTGCGGTGCCGGGGGTGCGGGGGCCCGGCCGGTGCTGCTTGAGCATCAGGCCGCCTCCTCGAAGGCGAAGAGACGGCGGGGGCGGGGCCGGCCCAGGGCGCTCAGCGCGGCGTCGGCCGCGCTCACTCCACTGCGGACCGCACTCTCCATGGTCGCGGGCCACCCAGTGGCGGTCCACGCTCCGGCCAGGTACAGGCCGGGGGCCTTGGTGCGGGCGCCGGGCCGCAGCCGCCCGACGCCGGGGGCGGGGGCGAACGTCGCCGTGCGCTCCCGGGTCACGAAGAAGTCCTTCACCACGGCACTGCGGGTGCCCGGGATCAGCCGCTCCAGCTCCGGCAGGTAGCGCTCGCGCAGGACGGCGACCGGGGCGTCGATGTCGTCGTGCGCGGCCGACTGCGACAGCGCCAGGTACTGCCCCTCGGCGAGCCCGGAGGCGTCCGTGCGGTCGAAGACCCACTGCACGGGGGTGCCGAGGGCGGCGAAGAAGGGGCGGGCGAGCACCTTGCGGTCGTAGACGACGTGCACGTTGAGGATCGGCGCGGTACCGATGCCGAGCAGTCGCCCGGGACTGTCCAGCGCGCCGGGCGGCAGCAGGTCGTGCGCCTCGCGCTGGGGTACGGCGAGGACGACCGCGTCGGTCTGCAGCGTCTCGCCGGGAACCTGAACGCTCCACGTCCCGTTGTCGTTTGCAGAGATGGAGGTGACGCGTGTACGGACCTCGGTACGGACGCCCGCGGAGTCGAGCGCCTTGCGGGCCAGCCGGTCGTGCAGTTCGCCCAGGGGTACGTGGGCCCAGCCGATGTCGGCCGCGCCCGGGTCGGACAGCAGACCGGTCTTGAACACCATCGCGGCGAGCCCCAGCGAGGCGTCGCCCGCGACCGCATTGAGGGTGGCGACCCCGACCAGGTCCCACAGGGCCTCGACGGCGCGCGCCGACTGGCCGTGCGCGGCCAGCCAGCTGCCGAAGTCCTGGGTGTCCAGGACCGGATCGGCGAGGTCGAGTCCCTTGAGCGCGAGCGCGGCCCGCCCGACCGCGGCACGCTCGGCGAGCGAGAGATGCGGATAGGCGGCCAGGCTGCGTCCCAGGTGGAGGGGGACGGGCAGCGGGTCGCGCCGCAGTCTGCCGAGCCGTCGTCCTTCGGGTTTGGCGACGTCGACGACGGGCACGTCCAGGCGGTCCTGCAGCGGTGCCAGCGCGGTGCCCCGGATCCGGTCGAGGAACCAGCGGTAGGCGGTGCAGCAGCGCAGGTACACGTGCTGGCCGTTGTCGACGGTCAGCTCGCCGCGTCGGAAGGAGAAGGCCAGGCCGCCCAGCCTCGGCCTGCCTTCGAGCAGAGTGACACGGACGCCCGCGTCCGCGAGCGCGAGCGCGGTGGTGATCCCGGCGAGCCCGCCGCCGACCACTACGGCACTGCGGCCTGCCGCCCCCTCGGCTCCCGCGGTGTCAGCGTGCGCCGGTGCGGGGCGTGAGCCGTCGGTCATCGTGCGTCCTTCCATGCGTGCCCAAGCGCTCCGCAGGGAGTGCCGTGACGGGCCGTCGATCGCGCACGGGCCCGTCGTGGCTGATCGTGCCCACGCGGCGGCAGCCGCATGTCCGGCACGGCCCCGCGCCCTTTCGGGGCGCCGCAGGCCTGCCCGGCGTGCAGGGTGAACGGTGCACGCCCGGCCGTCGCAGTCTGGGACGCCACGCCGCAGTGGAGGGTTGCCTCCCCCATGTCTCCTGGTTCGGTGAGGTCCATCAGGCGCGCCTCCGGACGGACCTCGCGCCGGCGTGGCGGGTCACGTTGCGGGCGTCGAGCCCGGACAGTCCGCGCACGGCGACATAGGCCTTCTCGCGTCCGGGCAGCGAGACCCGGCCGCGCAGCACGGCCTCGGGGTCGCGCTCGATACGGTCCAGCAGCCTGCGGTAGATGCCGGCCATGGCGGCCACGCAGGCGCCGCTGCGCCGGTCGAGCATGGGGAGCAGCCGGTAGCCCTCGGCGAACAGGGCGCGGGCCCGTCGCACTTCGAAGTGCACGAGGCCCGCGAAGTCGGAGCCCTCCGGTGGCGTCGGCGCGTCGAACCCGGCCGAGCAGCCGAACTTGGCCAGGTCGTCGGCGGGCAGATAGGTACGGCCGCCCTGGGCGTCCTCGCGGACGTCCCTGAGGATGTTGGTGAGCTGCAGGGCGAGGCCGAGCGTGTCGGCGTACTCGGAAGCGCGCTCGGCGCCGCGCGCGCCCGGTTCGGTGCCGAACACGCCGAGCGAGAGGCGGCCGATGGCACCGGCGACACACCGGCAGTAGACCTTCAGGTCGTCCCAGGTCTCGTACGTCTGCCCGCGCAGGTCCATCTGGACGCCGTCGATCAGCTCGTCCAGCCCGCCGAGCGGGATCGGGAAGGCACGCGCGGCATGGGCGAGGGCGACGGCCACCGGGTCGGTGTCGTCCTCGCCGACCTCGCCCTCGCGGACCCGGGCGAGCAGCGCCCTGGTGTCCTGCAGGCGGGTCAGTTTGGTCTCGCCGGGCAGGTCGCCGTCGCCGATGTCGTCCACGCGCCGGGAGAACGCGTACAGCGCCGACATGGCGCGGCGCTTGGACGTGGGCAGCAGCCGGATGCCGTACGCGAAGTTACGGGCCTGCTGCCCGGTGACGGCCTCGCAGTAGCTGTAGGCGGCGAGTACCGGCGCGGACACGTGCGACGCAGACTCCACGGTCCGGATCACCCCTCTCCTCGCAGGATCACGCCCGCCTCACGCAGCAACTGGACCTTGCCGGGTCTGGGCGGGCCGGGAAGTACGTCGTATTCGGCGGCGGCGATCGCCCGGATCGCCGCCCTTCCCCCCGCCACGAACCCTGCGAGCAGCAGCTTCAGCCTGCCGTGGACGCTACCCACGAGGGGGGCGCCTTCATTCAGCAGATCGCGGGCGCGTTGTGCTTCGTATGCAACCAGGGAGCGCACTGATGCGCCTGCGGTTTTCACGCCAAGATCCGCTTCCTGCACGTGAAAGCGCTTCATGTCGGCGGCCGGGAGGTAGATCCGGTCGCGGCCGAGGTCCTCGGCGACGTCCTGGAGGTGCTCGACGATCTGCAGCGCGGTGCAGACCGCGTCGGAGAGCCGGATCCGCTCGGGGGTCGCGGTACCGGTGACACCGAGGACGAGGCGGCCGACGGGATTGGCCGACAGTTCGCAGTAGGCCAGGAGGTCGTCGTAGGTCTCGTACCGGCTGACGAGCTGGTCCTGGCGGTTGGCGGCGATCAGGCCGAGGAAGGGTTCAGGCGTCAGGCCGCGGCGGCGGACGGTGGGCTGCAGGCGGCGCAGCAGGGGGTGGCGCGGGGTGCCGTCGAAGACCCGGCGCAGGTCCGCCTCGAAGGCGTCGAGGAGGACCAGCCGGTCCTCGGCCGCGGCGGGCGACACGCCGAGCAGACGGGCGTCGGCACCGCCGGGCGCCAGGTCGCCGTCGCCGATGTCGTCCACGAGACGGGCGAAGCCGTAGACGGCCATGAGGTCGTCGCGCCACGCCCGGGGCAGGAAGAAGGGGGCCACGGGGAAGTTCTCGCTCGCGGCCTTGTCCAGGGTGGCGCGCTCCAGGCCCGGCGCCGCTTCGGTGGCCGTCACAGGGCGCTGCCCGGGGCGGGGACGGCACATGCTGCGTTGAGCTGGGGAGTTTCCGTAGCCATTGCCGTCACATCTCCCGTTCTACACTGCCGACCCAATACACACTATTTCGGACACGCCGCCCGGTAATTCACGGGGCGCCCTGGCGCAGGGTGTCGTGCATTATCGCCCCACTTGCCGCTTTCCGGCACTGGTACAGCTTACGTTGTACAACGCATCGAGGTTCGCCGGGGTGTCCTGCACATCACAACAACGCACCGATCGACGTCAAGATTCCTTGCTCCAGCCCGAGTTGACGTTTCCTTTGCGGCTCGGGGCCCGGCCGGAGGGAGACCGGCGGGCCCCTGGCCGAAAACAGGCTACTTCCCCGTGAACTTCTCGTACTCCCCGAGTACCTCTTCGGTCGGCCCGTCCATCCGCAGCTCGCCTCGCTCCAGCCACAGGACTCGGTCACAGGTGTCGCGGACGGACTTGTTGTTGTGGCTCACCAGAAAGACCGTTCCGGCCTGCTTGCGCAGTTCCCGGATGCGCTCCTCGGAGCGCTTCTGGAACCCCCGGTCGCCGGTGGCGAGGGCCTCGTCGATCATGAGGACGTCGTGGTCCTTGGCGGCGGCGATGGAGAAGCGCAGCCGGGCGGCCATGCCGGAGGAGTACGTCCGCATGGGCAGGGTGATGAAGTCGCCCTTGTCGTTGATCCCCGAGAAGCCGACGATCTCCTCGTAGCGCTCCTTGATCTCTTCCCGGGGCATGCCCATGGCGAGACCGCCGAGGATGACGTTGCGCTCACCGGTGAGGTCGTTCATCAGGGCCGCGTTGACGCCCAGCAGCGAGGGCTGGCCGTCGGTGTAGACCTTGCCGCGCTCCGCGGGCAGCAGGCCGGCGATGGCACGCAGCAGGGTCGACTTGCCGGAGCCGTTGGAGCCGATCAGGCCGATGGCCTCACCGCGGCAGGCCGTGAAGGAGACCCCGCGCACGGCGTGCACCGTGCGCACGCCCCGTTCCCGGCCGCGCCCGACGATCCGGCTCAGCGCCGCCGTGGCACTGCCCTTGCCGGTCTTCGCGCCGTTGACGCGGTAGACGATGTGCAGGTCCTCCGCGATGACGGTGGGACGGCGCCCGCCGGCGTCCGGCCCGGGGCTGCCCTGCCCGGCGTTCTGCCCGGGGATGCCCTGCCCGGCGTTCCGCTCAGCCACGGCCGTACCTCTCCTCCGCCTGCCAGAAGTACACGAAGCCGCCGGCGAAGACGGCCACGGCCCAGAACAGCGCGATGGCCCACACGTGCGGCGGCAGGTTGGCGGCGCCGTAGCCGTCGATGAGCGCGTAGCGCATCAGGTCCATGTAGACCGCGGCGGGGTTGGCCTGGAGCAGTCGTACGGCGATCTCGGAGCGGCCCTCCATGATCTTGCTGATGGAGAACATGACGCCCGAGGTGTACATCCACGTGCGCAGGACGAACGGCATCAGCTGGGCGAGATCGGGTGTCTTCGCGCCCATGCGGGCCACGATCAGCGCGAGCCCGGTGTTGAACAGGAACTGCAGCAGCAGGACCGGCACGATCAGCAGCCAGGCCGGGCTCGGGTAGCTGCCGAACCCGATCGCCACGACGAACATCACGATCATCGAGAAGAGCAGCTGCTGGAGCTGCTGGAGCGAGAAGGAGACGGGCAGCGAGGCGCGCGGGAAGTGCAGGGCGCGCACCAGGCCCAGGTTGCCGGAGATCGCCCGGACACCCGACATGACCGAACTCTGCGTGAAGGTGAACACGAACACGCCGGTGACCAGGAACGGGATGTACACGTCCTGGGACAGGCCGCGGCTCGCGTGCAGGATGACGCCGAAGATGAAGTAGTACACGCCCGCGTTCAGCAGCGGCGTCGCCACCTGCCACAGCTGGCCGAGCTTGGCCTCGCTGTACTGCGCCGTCAGCTTCGCCTGGGAGAAGGCGAGGATGAAGTGGCGCCGGCCCCACAGCTGGCGGACGTACTCGGGCAGTGAGGGACGGGCGCCGCTCACGGCGAGCCCGTACTTGGCGGCGAGCTGCGCGGCCGTCAGTCCCTCGTCGGGCGACGGTATCGCGCTCACCGCGACACCGCCGTCATGCGTTGTGTGACTCACGAGTGGAAATCCGGACTCTCTCGGGTAAGAAGCTTGCTCTCTTCTGGTAAGAGAAAGCTTCTCAGATCACCGGAGGCCGGCCCAGCCGGGTCAGCCGCCACACCGTGCGCCAGCGCATGGGACGGCGCGGGCCGCACGGAGCCGTCCAGCCCTCCTTGAAGCCGCCGAACCAGGCCTTCAGGGCCGGTACGGACGGGCGGCGCAGCAGCGTGAGCAGCAGCCAGACGCCGAGGTAGACGGGGACCAGGAGCGCGGGCAGGTTGCGGCGGGCCAGCCAGACGCGGTTGCGGGCGACCATGCGGTGGTACACCGCGTGCCGCGAGGGCGCGGTCGTCGGGTGGTTCAGGACCATGTCCGACCGGTAGTCGATCATCCAGCCGGCGTCCAGGGCCCGCCAGGCCAGGTCGGTCTCCTCGTGGGCGTAGAAGAACTCGTCCGGCAGGGTCCCGGCCTCCGCGAAGACACGGGTGCGCACGGCGTTGGCGCCGCCGAGGAAGGTGGTGACGCGCGAGGACCGCATCGGGTCGGAGGCGCGCAGCCGGGGCACATGGCGGCGCTGGGTCCGGCCGGTCTCGGGGTCGGCGATGCGGAAGCTGATGATGCCGAGCGCGGGGTCGGCCTCGAACGCCTCGCGGCACAGCTGGGCGGTGTCGTGCCGGGCGAGCAGGCCGTCGTCGTCGAGGAACAGCAGTATGTCGGCGTCCCGGCCGCTCGGCCCGAAGGCCTCTATGCCGACGTTGCGGCCGCCCGGGATGCCCAGGTTCTCGGGCAGCTCGATCGTCCTGACGCCCTCGGGGACGTCCGGCACGGGTGAGCCGTTGCCGACCACGACCACCTCGACCGGGTCGCCCTCCTGCTTCGCGACCGAGTCGATGAGGGCCCGCAGCTCCTCGGGCCGGTTGCCCATGGTGATGATGACGGCGCCGACCTTCACGGCACTCACTTCAGCCTACTGGAGGCGAGGATGGACACCAGGTGCAGCAGGGTCTGCAGCAGGGCGATGCCGGCGAGGACCGCGACACCCAGCCGGGAGAAGAACAGGTCACCGCGCGCCTGGTCGGCGATCGCGAGGACCAGGATCAGCAGGGACGCCTCGATGCCGAGGATCAGCCGGTGGAACTTGAGGGCGGCGGCGGCCCGGCGGGCCAGCGCCATGCCGGAGGTGCGCATCTCGGCGGCGGCCTCCTGGACCGGCGGCTTGCCCGCCTGGTGGCGGGCGACGCCGACGAGGTCGGTCTCGGCCTTGATCAGGATGGCGCCGAGCGCGGCCAGCGTGCCGAGGAAGGCCCACAGCCAGTCGATACGGCCGCTGCCCCACAGGTCGGCGGCGCGCAGCCCGAAGCCGGTGAGCACCGCGGCGTCGGTCAGGTAGGCGCCGACCCGGTCCAGGTAGACGCCGTTCAGCGAGTACTGCTGCTTCCAGCGCGCGATCTCGCCGTCGACGCAGTCCAGCAGCAGGTACAGCTGGACGCAGACCACGCCGAGCACGGCGCCCCAGATCCCCGGCACCAGCAGGGCCGGGGCCGCGAGCACGCCGAAGACGGTCATCAGGTACGTGAGCTGGTTGGGCGTGACCCTGGTGCCCACCAGGTAGCGGTCGACCCGCAGGGACACCTCACGCATGTAGAGGCGTCCCATCCAGTGCTCACCGCTGCGCCGGTCCTTCACCCCGGCGGGGTGGACGACCGGACGGAGTTCAGCTACCGATGGCCTTGACATAGTCGGCGTAGACGTCCTTGATCTGGTTCGGCTTGAGGTCGAGGTGTTCGAGGATCGTGTAGCGGCCCGGCCTGGTCTCGGGAGCGAACTCCACGGCGCGGACGAACTCGTCCACGGTGAAGCCCAGTTCCTCCGGCAGCACCGGAAGCCCGTGCCGGCGCAGCACCTCGGCGGTGTGGGCCGCCTCCTCGTGGGCCCCGCGCAGATACGTCGCGAAGGCCGCGCCGAGGCCGCACTGCTCGCCGTGGGCGGCCGCCCGCCTGGGGAACAGCAGGTCGAAGGCGTGGTTGATCTCGTGGCAGGAACCCGAGGCGGGCCGGGAGTCGCCGGAGATCGACATCGAGATGCCGGTGAGCACCAGCGCCTCGGCGAGCACCTGGAGGAAGTCGTTGTCGCCGATGCCGCCGGGGTGGCGCAGGACCGCCTCGCCGGCCTGGCGGGCCATGGCCGCGGCGAGACCGTCGACCTTCTCGCCGGTGACCCGGTTCGACAGCTCCCAGTCCGCGACCGCGTTGATGTTGGAGATCGCGTCGCCGATGCCGGCCCGGACGAAACGGGCCGGGGCCTCGCGGATCACGTCCAGGTCGATGACGACGGCGATCGGGTTCGGCACACCGTAGGAGCCGCGCCCGGCGTCGTTGTCGAGGGTGGCGACCGGCGAGCACAGACCGTCGTGCGCGAGGTTCGTCGGCACGGCGACCAGGGGCAGGCCGACGCGGGCCGCGGCGAACTTGGCGCAGTCGATGATCTTGCCGCCGCCGAGCCCGACCACGGCGTCGTAGTGGCCGGACTTCATCTCGCCGGCCAGCCGGATCGCGTCGTCGAGGCCGCCGCCGCCCACCTCGTACCAGGAGGCGCCGGGCAGCGTGGGGGCGATGCGCTCGCGCAGCTTGGCGCCGGAGCCGCCGCTGACGGCGACGGCGAGCCGGCCGGACTGCGCGATGCGCTCGTCGGCGAGGACACCGGCCAGGTCGTCCAGGGCACCCGGGCGGATGTCCACGACGACCGGCGAGGGAATGAGCCGGGTCAGTAGCGGCACGCGATCTCCCGGCCCTTGGCGAGGTCGTCGTGGTTGTCGATCTCGACCCACTGGACGTCGCCGATGGGCGCCACGTCGATCCGGAAGCCGCGGTTGACCAGCTCCTGGTAGCCGTGCTCGTAGAACTGCTGCGGGTCGGTCTCCCAGACCGCCTTCAGCGCGTCGGCCAGGTCGGGAGCGGCGTCGCCCTCGATCAGGGTGACGCCGATGTACTCACCGGTGGCCTCGGCGGGGTCCATCAGCTTGGTGATCTTCGTCATGCCCTTGCCGGGGTCGACGACGACCTTCATCTCCTCGTCCGCGAGGGACTTCACGGTGTCGAGGGCGAGGATGATCTTCTTGCCCTCGCCACGCGCGGCGAGCAGGGTCTTCTCGACGGAGACCGGGTGGACGGTGTCGCCGTTGGCGAGGATCACGCCGTCCTTGAGGGCGTCACGGCCGCACCACAGGGAGTAGGCGTTGTTCCACTCCTCGGCCTTGTCGTTGTCGATCAGGGTGAGCTTGAGGCCGTACTTCGCCTCCAGTGCCGCCTTGCGCTCGTAGACGGCCTCCTTGCGGTAGCCGACGATGACCGCGACCTCGGTCAGGCCGATCTCGGCGAAGTTGCCGAGGGTCAGGTCCAGGACCGTCGGTTCGCCCTCTGTGCCCGCGGGCCCCACCGGCACCAACGCCTTGGGCAGGGTGTCGGTGTAGGGGCGCAGGCGCCTTCCGGCGCCGGCCGCCAGCACGAGGCCGATCATGCGGGTTCTCCTTCGTCGTGTACGGCGGGTGCCCCTGCGGACACCCAGAAGCGGATGCTCTCGGCGAGCACCACGAGGGCCACGGCCACGGCGAGGACCGTGAGCGCGACCGTGAACTGCGCAGCGGTGAGCACCGCGGCGAGGACGGCGACGAGCAGCGTCCGCCCCTCGTGCCCTCCGATGACACGCACCAGCCGGGCGGGCGGTGCTCCGGCGTTGCCGCGGATGCGGTACACCGTGTCGTAGTGATGGTAGGCGACGGCGGCCACCAGCCCGAAAGCCGCGGGAAGCGCTCCGTTCACCCCGGCCTTGCCGGCGAGGATGAGCACGGTGCCGTACTCGGCGGCCCGGAAGAAGGGCGGGACCAGCCAGTCGAGGGCGCCCTTGAGGGGGCGGACGACGGCGAGCGGGGACTGCAGGACGTAGAGGACGGCGCCCAGGACGGGCCACCAGCTGCCGTACGGGGCGAGGCAGGCGGCGAGGGCGACGACGGCGCCGCCGGCCAGGGCGGTGTACGCCGGGGCCCGCCACGGCACCCGCCGGGCGATCCGGGTCAGCCCCTGCGCGAGCGGCCCGCTGTCCGCGAGGTCCGCGAGCGCGCGGGCGGCCCGGTCGGTGCGCTTCGCCCTGCGGGTCAGGGAGCGCAGCACCCGGCCGGCGGTGGTGTACGCCGCCGCGAAGGCGCAGCCGGCGAGCAGGACGCAGAAGGTGATCCGGGGGGTCGTGGCCGCGGTGAGGACCGCGATCATCGCCCAGCGCTCGCCGATCGGCAGCACTATCATCCGCCGCACCCACACCGTCCACCCGACGCTGTCCAGCCTGCCGGAGAGGGCGGCGGTGGGGCTGGTGTTGGCGGTCGCGTCGTGGTTGGCCTCGTTGAAGGAGAAGTCGACCACGTGCCGGCAGGTCTGCAGGACCATCGCGCCGAGCGCGAGGGCCCAGACGTCATCACCGCCGCGGGCCGCGCCGAGGGCGAGGCCCGCGTAGTAGGCGTACTCCTTGGCCCGGTCGAAGGTGGCGTCCAGCCAGGCGCCGAGCGTGGAGTACTGCAGGGAGTAGCGGGCGAGCTGGCCGTCGGTGCAGTCCAGCACGAAGGAGGCGATCAGCAGCACGCCGGCCGCGACGAACCCCGCGCGCGTGCCCGTCGCCGCGCAGCCGGCCGCTATCAGGGCGGTGAGCAGCGAGGCCGTGGTGACCTGGTTCGGGGTCAGGCCCCGGCGGGCGCACCAGCGGGCGAGGTGGCGCGAGTAGGGGCTTATGAAGAACGTGGTGAAGAAGCCGTCGCGGGACTTCACGGCCGACTTCAGGCGTACGGCCTCGTCGTCCACGGCGGCCACGGCCTGCCGGGCCTCGTTGCGGGCCTGCGGGTCGGCGGGGACGGCGGCGACCAGGCTGCCCAGCTCGGGCCGGTGCACCTCGCCGCCGTCGGCGTCGAGGGCGGTGACGACCTGGTCGGCGAGGCTGTCGACCGCGAGGGCCGTACCGCCGCCCACGGAGGTCTGGCGGGCCACGGCCCGGGTCAGCGCCTGCCGGGCGGCCGGCTGGGCGGTGACGGCGCCGGGGACGGCGGACAGCTCGAAGCGCGGGTCGGTCAGGCCGAGGCGCAGCGCGTGCGGGTGGCCGACGAAGCGGGCGTCGACCAGGGCCACGCGCTCGGCGGCGGGAGCCGCGGCGAGCAGGGCCTCTGCCTCGGCGGGGTCCGCCGCCACCCGGACGTCGAAGCCGAGGGACCGCAGATCGTTCTCCAACGACGATCCGGGAACCGGCTGACCGGTGACGATGGCGGTCGACAACCGAACTCACTCCCTGGGTGCCGGCTGCGGGCGCCGGTCGCTTGCTTGATGGGGCGCCTGCCTGTGGCACCCGGGCGGCATGTCGGCGAAGGCTACCGGATGGGCCGGAGCCCACGTTCACCGGCCGTTAACGGCCCGGCCCACGGGGACTGCCCCGGCCTTTGCCGCGATCATCATCGGTGATCCGGGGCCCGGCCCACAAACCGCCGGCGCAGACCCGGGCAACCGGGACACCCTCAAGGACAGGAGGCCGGCTCAGGGGGTGTCGTTCGGATCATGCCGGCGTCCGAACGTCACCCCCTAGGCTGGGCGACCATGACATGGTTGATCACCGGCGGAGCCGGATACATCGGGGCGCACGTGGCACGGGCCATGGCCGGCGCCGGGGAGAGCGTCGTGGCGCTGGACGACCTGTCGGCGGCGGTGCCCGCGCGGCTGCCCGCCGACGTGCCGCTCGTCGGGGGCTCGACGCTGGACGGGGCCCGGCTGAAGCGGGTCCTGGCGGAGTACGGCGTCACGGGCGTCGTGCATCTCGCGGCGCGCAAGCAGGTCGGGGAGTCGGTCGCCGAGCCCACCCGTTACTACCGGGAGAACGTCGGCGGCCTCGCCACGCTGCTGGACGCGGTGGCCGAGGCCGGGATCCGGCGGCTGGTGTTCTCCTCGTCGGCGGCCGTGTACGGCAATCCGGACGTGGACCTGATCACCGAGGACACCCCCTGTGTCCCGGTGAACCCCTACGGCGAGACCAAGCTGGCCGGGGAGTGGCTGGTACGGGCGGCGGGGCGGGCACACGGGATCTCCACGGTGTGCCTGCGCTATTTCAACGTGGCGGGCGCGGCGGCGCCGGAGCTGGCGGACACGGGCGTGTTCAACATCGTGCCGATGGTCTTCGACCGGCTCACCCGTGACGAGGCCCCGCGGATCTTCGGGGACGACTATCCGACCCCGGACGGCACCTGCGTCCGGGACTACATCCACGTGGCCGATCTCGCCGACGCGCACCTGGCGGCGGCCCGGCGGCTCGCCGGCGGTGACCTGTCCGGGGACCTGACGCTGAACATCGGGCGCGGCGAGGGCGTCTCGGTGCGGGAGCTGATCACGGTCATCGGGGAGGTCACCGGGGACCACCGGGAGCCCGTGGTGGAGGGGCGCCGGCCGGGGGACGCGCCGCGCGCGGTCGCCTCGGCCGGGCGGGCCGAGCGGGAGCTGGCCTGGCGGGCCCGGCGCGATGTGCGCGAGATGGTCACCTCGGCCTGGCAGGGCTGGCAACTGCACCGCTCCGCCTGAGAGCGAAGCCTCGTCCGCCGAACTCGCAGCGCTCTGACCTGCGGAACGTTTCCGCAGGTCAGGGCACATGACAACGGTGTTCAATGCCGCGTTGCCCCATACCCCCCACCCGTAGTTCACTGAACCTGCCGGACGGATCCCGCAAGGGCACAGGAAGGGTGGTTTCTCCATGGGGGCAGGGCACGACCACGGGCACGCGCACAGTCATGCGCCGGCCACGGGTACGGCCGCGGCGGCGTACCGCGGGCGGCTGCGGATCGCGCTGGGCATCACCCTCACGATCATGGTGGTCGAGATCGTCGGCGGCCTGGCCGCGGACTCGCTCGCGCTGATCGCGGACGCGGCGCACATGGCGACCGACGCGGTGGGCCTCGGCATGGCCCTGCTCGCGATCCACTTCGCGAACCGCCCGCCGAGCACGAACCGCACCTTCGGCTACGCCCGCGCCGAGATCCTCGCCGCCCTGGCCAACTGCGTCCTGCTGCTCGGGGTCGGCGGCTATGTGCTGTACGAGGCGATCGAGCGGTTCATGACACCCGCCCAGACCCACGGCGGGCTGATGGTCGTGTTCGGTCTGATCGGCCTGGTCGCGAACTCGATCTCGCTGTCCCTGCTGATGCGCGGGCAGCAGGAGAGCCTGAACGTGCGCGGCGCCTTCCTCGAGGTGGCCGCCGACGCGCTCGGCTCGTTCGCGGTGCTGGTCTCGGCGGTCGTCATCCTGACCACCGGCTGGCAGCGGGCCGACCCGGTGGCCTCGCTGGTCATCGGGCTGATGATCGTGCCGAGGACGCTGAAGCTGCTGCGCGAGACGCTGGACGTCCTGCTCGAGGCGGCCCCGAAGGACGTCGACATGACCGAGGTGCGCACCCACATCCTCGCCCTGGACGGCGTGGAGGACGTCCACGACCTGCACGCCTGGACGATCACCTCGGGCATGCCGGTGCTGTCGGCGCACGTGGTGGTCAGCTCGGACGTGCTGAGCGCCATCGGCCACGAGAAGATGCTGCACGAGCTGCAGGGCTGCCTCGGCGACCACTTCGACGTGGAGCACTGCACCTTCCAGCTGGAGCCGGGCGGGCACGCGGAGCACGAGGCACGCCTGTGCCACTGAACGTACGTGCGGGCGTTCGCCCCTGAGGGCGGTTCCCCGCGCGGCACGCCGGGCACGATGATCTACCGGGTCCCCGTCCCGGTACGGCGCCGCGCGCGGACGTGCGGGGAAGTGCCGGGAGTGCCGGATTCGTACGGCAGACTGGGGGTGCGAAGAACGAGGCGAAGGATGGGTATGCCGATCACACCTGCCACCGCGACGCACAGCTCGTCGGAGGGCACCGCAGAGGCGATTTTGCTGGAACTGGTCGACGAGAAGGGTGTGACGACCGGTACGGCGGAGAAGCTGGCCGCCCACCAGCCGCCCGGACAGCTGCACCGCGCGTTCTCGGTGTTCCTCTTCGACGAGCAGGGCCGGCTGCTCCTCCAGCAGCGGGCGCTCGGCAAGTACCACTCCCCCGGCGTGTGGTCCAACACCTGCTGCGGACACCCCTTCCCGGGCGAGGCGCCGTTCGCGGCGGCCGCCCGGCGCACCTTCGAGGAGCTGGGCGTGTCGCCGTCGCTGCTTGCGGAGGCGGGCACGGTCCGCTACAACCACCCGGACCCCGCCTCGGGCCTGGTCGAGCAGGAGTTCAACCACCTGTTCGTCGGCCTGGTGCAGGCCCCGCTCGCGCCGGATGCGGACGAGGTCGCCCAGGCCGCCTTCGTGACGGCGGCCGAGCTGGCGGAGCGGCATGCCCGCGACCCGTTCTCGGCCTGGTTCATGACCGTGCTGGATGCCGCCCGTCCCGCGATCAGGGAGCTGACCGGGCCGTCCGCGGGCTGGTGAGCTGCGCCGCGGCGCCGGTGAGCACCGCTACGGCAGTGCCGGGGGCTTGAGCGGCAGGGCGGCCCAGATCACCTTGCCGCCGCTCGCGGTGTGCTCCACGTCCACCGCGCCGCCCGCCTCCCGCGCCACCTCACGCACCAGCAGCAGGCCCCGGCCGCCGGTCTGGCCGTGGTCGGCCTCAAGGGCGGTCGGCCGGTAGGGATGGTTGTCCTCCACGGACACCCGCACCCACTCGGCTCCGACGGCGACCTCCACGGCCAGCACCGGCGACAGCAGCGCCGCGTGCCGGACCGCGTTGGTGACCAGCTCGGAGACGATCAGCAGCAGGCCGTGGACCAGCTCGTCGGAGACCGGTACGCCCTGGCGCAGCAGCAGGTCCCTCACGGCGTGCCGGGCCTGCGGGACCGAGGCGTCCACGGCGGGAGCGGTGAACCGCCAGACGCCCTCGTACGGCAGTGGGTCGGGCGGCCGCTCGGCGCCCCCCGCTGGGCGCGGGCCGTCCCCGCGCCCGTGGTTGTCCATCGTCCGGTCGCCACCCTCGCGCTCGATTGTCACCACACGTCGAGTGTTGGTAACGATCGGCTCCGGCCCGAATGCCTGAACACAAGTCAGCGGGTATCGAACACTTTGTGACCGAATGCGTATGACACGGTCACGTGTGGGACTGCTTCCTGTCCCTGCGGACGCCGGTTCGCGAACTATTCGGGTTGTACGGGTTCGGCCCCGCCCTTCCCCGAGACGAGCCCGACGATACGGCGCCCGCCGTGGCCGGTGGCCAGGAGTCCGAGGCCGTCGAAGAGCAGGGCGAGCGAGAAGAAGGCACCGATCACGTACTGGCTGCTGCTCGGCCAGGAGCCGAGGACCAGGATCCCGAGCAGCAGGTCGAAGGCGCCGAGCAGCAGGGTCCAGCCGAACTGGGGACCGCGCACGACCAGCCTGCCGACCAGCCGGAAGATACCCGCGGAGAGGAACAGCAGGGCGGCGAACATGGTGAGGGCGGCCGCCGCCGCGTGGGGCAGGTGGATGACGACGATGCCGGCGGCGATGTTCAGGGCGGCGACCACGACACCCAGCCAAAAGAAGCTGGTGCCGCGGGCCTGGATCGCGTGCAGCAGGCCGACGATCCCGCCGATCAGCAGCAGCCAGCCGAACAGCAGCATGGAGGTCAGCGTGGCGGCCGCGGTGTAGACGAGTCCGACGAGTCCGGCGAGCACGAGCACCACGCCGAGCGCCGCGAGCATCCCGAAGCCGCGGCGCAGTGTCGCCGCCCTGTCCGTGCTCTTGCCGGCCCTGGCCATCGCAGCCTCCTCGGCAGCCGCCTTCTTCACACCCCCCTTTCCCTTTTGTCCCCGCTGGGCGGGATTCCGTAACTCCCCGCCCCTGCCGCCCCCGGATACGATCCGCGCATGGAGCCCCAGCTGTCCCACCACGTCGAAGGCGCCGTCGCCACCGTCGTCATCCATCACCCGGCCAAGCGCAACGCCATGACGGCAGCCATGTGGCGGGCGCTGCCGCCGCTGCTGGACGCGTTCGCGCGCGATCCCGGCGTACGGGCGCTGGTGCTGACCGGGCAGGGCCCGACCTTCTGCGCGGGTGCGGACATCAGCACGCTGCAGGGCTCGCCGCAGGAGGCGCAGGAGCTGGCGGTGGCGGCCGAGGAGGCGCTGGCCGCGTTCCCCAAGCCGGCCCTCGCCGCGGTGCGCGGGCACTGCGTGGGCGGCGGGGCGCAGCTCGCGGCGGCCTGCGATCTGCGGCTGGCGGAGGAGAGCGCGCTGTTCGGCGTGACCCCGGCGCGGCTCGGCATCGTCTATCCGGCCTCCTCGACCCGCCGGCTGGTGTCGCTGGTCGGCCCGGCCACCGCCAAGTACCTGTTGTTCACGGCCGAGTTGATCGACGCCCAGCGGGCGCTGCGCACCGGGCTCGTGGACGAGGTGCTGCCGGACGGCGAACTGGACAAGCGGGTGGCGGAGTTGACCCGGATCCTGGTCTCCCGCTCGCAGCTCACCCAGTGTGCCGCGAAGGAGTTCACCGACGGCCGCACGGACCGGGACGCCCACTGGGCGCGGCAGGCGCACGGCAACCCCGACACCGCGGAAGGGGTCGCCGCGTTCCTGGAGCGCCGCCGGCCGCGCTTCACCTGGAGCGTGCCTGCGTCAGGCTGAACCGCCCACCCGCGCGGACCTCCTCGACGAGGTGCGCGGGCGCCTTGTCCGGGGAACCGGCGTCATAGGGCGGCTGGGGGTCGTACTCGGTCAGCAGCTGGACGGCCTGGGCGTGTTCGTCGCCCGCGATCCGGCCGGTCAGGGTGAGCGCCATGTCGATGCCGGAGGAGACCCCGGCGGCGGTGACGTACTTGCCGTCGGTCACCACCCGCTCACCGGTCGGTTCGGCACCGAACTCCTCCAGCGTCTCCAGGGCGGCCCAGTGGCTGGTCGCGCGCCGGCCGCGCAGCAGTCCCGCGGCGGCGAGCAGCAGCGAGCCCGAGCAGACCGAGGTCGTCCACGTGCTCGCCGCGTCGGCCGCGCGCAGCCAGTCCAGCAGGACCTGGTTCTCCAGCTGCGCCGCCGTGCCGGGACCGCCGGAGACCACCACCAGGTCGGGGCCCGGCACCTCCTCCAGGGCCTGATCGGCGGTGACGGCGAGAAATCCGGTGTCGGTACGCACGGGCCCGGACCGCTCGGCGACGAAGGTGAGGTGCGCGCCCGGCAGCCGGCTGAGGATCTCGTAGGGCCCGACGACGTCCAGGGCGGTGAAGCGGTCGTAGACGACCAGGGCGATCTGCATGAGGGGCTCCTTCGTGGGTGCCGGGCGGGCGTGGGGCCCGGTGGTTGCCGGCGGTGCCGTGGCCGGTGCGCTCCCTGCCCGGTGTCCGGCGGGCGCCGTGGCGGTCAGCGGGCAGGGGCCGGGTGGAAGCGTCTGCGGTATTCCGCGGGGGGTGTGCCGAGGGTGCGCAGGAAGGCGCGGCGCATGGCCTCGGGGGTGCCGTAACCGCTGGCGCGGGCGACCTCCTCGATGCCGTCCGCGGCGTCCTCCAGCAGGCGGCGGGCGTGTTCGAGGCGGACCCGGTCGACGTAGCGGCCGGGGGTCATGCCCGTCTCCTCCCGGAAGGCGCGTGCGAAGTGGCACGGTGACAGCCGGGCGCGGGCGGCGAGGGACTCGACCGTCAGGTCGCCGGCCGGGTGCTCGGTGATCCACCGCTGGACCTCCCGCAGGGGCGCGCGCTGTGCGGTCTGGGCCGCCAGCTGGGCGCTGAACTGCGCCTGGTTGCCGGGCCGGCGCAGGAAGACCACCAGGTGCCGGGCGATGGCGAGCGCGACATCGCGGTCCAGGTCCTCCTCCACCAGCGCGAGGGCCAGGTCGATGCCGGAGGTCACCCCGGCCGAGGTGGCGACGTCCCCGTCACAGACGTAGATGGGCTCCGGTTCGACGGTGACGGCCGGGTGGTCCCGGGCCAGCTTGTCGCAGTAGGCCCAGTGGGTCGTCACCCGGCGGCCGTCGAGCAGACCGGCGGCGGCGAGCAGGACGGCGCCGGTGCACACGGAGACGAGGCGCCGGGCACGCGGGCCGTGGGCGCGCAGCCACTCGATCAGCCGCGGGTCGGCGGCGCGGGTGCCCTCGCCGCCCGGGACCAGCAGGGTGTGCGGATCGGGCGCCGCGGCGAGCGCCTCGTCGGGTACGAGGGTCAGGCCGCTGGAGGTGCGCACCGGGCCGCCGTCCAGGGAGGCCGTACGGATCCGGTACGTCCCCGGCGTGAACTTCTCGGCGCCGGCGAACACCTCGAGCGGGCCGGTGACGTCGAGGCTCTGGACGCCGTCGAACAGGACGAAGAGGAGCGTGCGCTGCGGCATGCCACCGATTCTTCGACGCCCGGGACATGGCCGCAATGACGAGTTTCCCACCTTTCCTGCCATGGGCGGCGCTCCTGCGTGACGAGCGGTGACGCGTGGTGCGCCACCGGCGGCCCGCCGGTGTGGCGCCCTGATCACCGGTTGTCGGTGCCACCTGCCACAATTGCCGCGCAACCTCAGTGGAGAAGGCGGTACGGGATCGTGACGACACCCGGGTCCAGCGGATCCATCAGCGTGGGATCCATCGAAGGCAGGATCGCCGAGGAACTCGGCGTACGGGAGCGGCAGGTGAAGGCCGCGGTGGAGCTGCTCGACGGCGGTTCGACGGTGCCCTTCATCGCCCGCTACCGCAAGGAAGCGACCGAGATGCTCGACGACGCGCAGCTGCGCACGCTCGAGGAGCGGCTGCGCTACCTGCGGGAGCTGGAGGAGCGCCGGGCGGCGATCCTGGAGTCGGTGCGCGAGCAGGGCAAGCTCACCGGCGAACTGGAGGCGCAGATCCGCAGCGCCGAGACCAAGGCGCGCCTGGAGGACATCTACCTGCCGTACAAGCCCAAGCGGCGCACCAAGGCGCAGATCGCGCGCGAGGCGGGCCTTCAGCCGCTGGCCGAGGGCCTGCTGGGCGACCCGACGGTGGAGCCGCTGGCGGCCGCCGCCGCGTTCGTGGACGCCGGCAAGGGGGTGGCCGACCCGCAGGCGGCGCTGGACGGCGCGCGGGCGATCCTCACCGAGCGGTTCTCGGAGGACGCCGACCTGATCGGCGAGCTGCGCGAGCGCATGTGGGTGCGCGGGCGCCTGGCCGCGAAGGTGCGGGACGGCAAGGAGGAGGCGGGCGCCAAGTTCGCCGACTACTTCGACTTCGCCGAGCCGTTCACCGAGCTGCCCTCGCACCGCATCCTCGCGATGCTGCGCGGCGAGAAGGAGGAGGTCCTCGACCTCGTCCTGGAGCCCGAGGAGCCGGCCGAGTCCCCCTCGGTTCCTTCCTCCTACGAGGCCATCATCGCCTCGAAGTTCGGGATCGCCGACCGGGGCCGCCCCGCCGACAAGTGGCTGACGGACACCGTCCGCTGGGCCTGGCGCACCCGCATCCTCGTCCACCTCGGCATCGACCTGCGCCTTAGGCTGCGCACGGCCGCCGAGGACGAGGCGGTGAACGTGTTCGCGGCGAACCTGCGCGACCTGCTGCTGGCCGCCCCGGCCGGCACGCGCGCGACGCTGGGCCTGGACCCCGGTTTCCGTACGGGCGTGAAGGTCGCCGTGGTCGACGCCACCGGCAAGGTCGTCGCGACCGATGTCATCTACCCGCACGTCCCGGCCAACAAGTGGGACGAGGCCCTCGGCAAGCTGGCCCGGCTCGCGAAGGAGCACGCGGTCGACCTGGTCGCGATCGGCAACGGCACGGCGTCCCGCGAGACCGACAAGCTCGCCGGTGAACTGATCTCCAGGCACCCGGAGTTGAAGCTCACCAAGGTGATGGTGTCCGAGGCGGGCGCGTCGGTGTACTCGGCCTCGCCGTACGCCTCGCGCGAGCTGCCCGACATGGACGTGTCGCTGCGCGGCGCGGTCTCCATCGCCCGGCGCCTGCAGGACCCGCTGGCCGAGCTGGTGAAGATCGACCCGAAGTCCATCGGCGTCGGCCAGTACCAGCACGACCTGTCCGAGGTGAAGCTGTCCCGCTCGCTGGACGCGGTCGTCGAGGACTGTGTGAACGGCGTCGGCGTGGACGTCAACACCGCGTCCGTGCCGCTGCTCTCCCGGGTATCGGGCATCTCCTCCGGCCTCGCCGAGAACATCGTGGCGCACCGGGACGCGAACGGCCCGTTCGCCTCCCGTGCGGAGCTGAAGAAGGTGGCGCGGCTCGGCCCGAAGGCGTACGAGCAGTGCGCGGGCTTCCTGCGCATCCGCGGCGGCGACGACCCGCTGGACGCCTCCAGCGTGCACCCGGAGGCGTACCCGGTGGTGCGCCGCATGGTGAGGACCAGCGGCCAGGAGGTGGCCTCCCTCATCGGCAACACGGGCGTCCTGCGCTCGCTGAGGCCCGCCGAGTTCGTGGACGACACCTTCGGTCTGCCGACGGTCACCGACATCCTCAAGGAGCTGGAGAAGCCGGGGCGCGACCCGCGTCCCGCCTTCAAGACGGCCACCTTCAAGGAGGGCGTGGAGAAGATCTCCGACCTCGCCGCCGGGATGGTGCTGGAGGGCGTGGTGACGAACGTGGCGGCCTTCGGCGCGTTCGTGGACGTCGGTGTCCACCAGGACGGCCTGGTGCATGTCTCGGCGATGTCGAAGACCTTCGTCAAGGACCCGCGCGACGTCGTCAAGCCCGGGGACATCGTCAAGGTGAAGGTCCTGGACGTGGACATCCCGCGCAAGCGGATCGCGCTGACCCTGCGCCTGGACGACGAGGCGGCCGTGCAGGGCGGCCAGGGCGGCGGCGGCCGGCAGCAGCGCGGCGGCCGGCCGCCCCAGCAGCGCCAGGGCGGCCAGGGCGGCCAGGGCCAGCGGCAGAGCGGCCAGGGCCAGGGCCAGCGGCAGGGCCGTGGCGGCGGCGACCGGGGCGGGCGGCAGGCGCCGGCACCGGCCAACAGCGCGATGGCCGACGCGCTGCGCCGCGCGGGTCTGCTGGACCCGAAGAAGCGCTGAGGCGGGCGGGGCCGGAGCCGTCAGCGCTGCGGCCCCCCGCGCACGAGGACGACGGCGGCGCCGACGCCCTGGGGGGCGCGGGGAACTGCGCGACCAGCCACGACGGCGCCGCAGCCGGACGGCACACGCCACAGCCCGGCCGATTCCCGCACGGCACGGCCCTTCCCGCACGGCACGGCACACGGCCCGCCCGGCGGAGAGCTACCGCTCCGTCACCTTCCCGTCCGCCACTTCCAGGCGCCTGCTCACCCGGACCGCGTCCAGCATGCGGCGGTCGTGGGTGACCAGCAGGAGGGTGCCGGTGTAGGACTCGAGGGCCGACTCCATCTGCTCGATGGCGGGCAGGTCGAGGTGGTTCGTCGGCTCGTCCAGGACCAGCAGGTTGACACCCCGGCCCTGGAGCAGGGCGAGGGCGGCCCGGGTGCGCTCGCCCGGGGAGAGGGTCGCGGCCGGGCGCAGCACATGTCCGGACTTCAGGCCGAACTTGGCGAGCAGGGTGCGCACCTCGACCGGCTCGGTGTCGGGGACGGCCGCGCAGAAGGCGTCGAGGAGTGTCTCGGGGCCGTGGAACAGCCCGCGGGCCTGGTCGACCTCGCCGACCAGGACGCCGGGGTCGAGGGCGGCGTGGCCCGCGTCGAGCGGGACACGGCCGAGCAGCGCGCCGAGCAGGGTGGACTTGCCCGCGCCGTTGGCCCCGGTGATGGCGACCCGGTCGGCCCAGTCGATCTGCAGGGACACCGGACCGAAGGTGAAGCCGCCGCGCCGGACCTCGGCGTCCCGCAGGGCCGCCACGACCGCACCGGAGCGCGGCGCGGAGGCGATCTCCATCCGCAGCTCCCACTCCTTGCGCGGCTCCTCGACCACCTCCAGGCGCTCGATCATGCGCTGGGTCTGCCGGGCCTTGGCGGCCTGCTTCTCACTGGCCTCGCTGCGGAACTTGCGGCCGATCTTGTCGTTGTCGCTGCCGGCCTTGCGCCGGGCGTTCTTCACGCCCTTGTCCATCCAGGCCCGCTGCGTCCGGCCGCGCTCCTCGAGAGCGGTCTTCTTCCCCTCGAACTCCTCGTAGTCCTCGCGGGCGTGCCGGCGGGCCACCTCGCGCTCCTCCAGATAGGCCTCGTAGCCGCCGCCGTAGAGGTTGATCTGCCGCTGGGCGAGGTCGAGTTCGAGGACCTTGGTGACCGTGCGGGTGAGGAACTCGCGGTCGTGGCTGACGACGACGGTGCCCGCGCGCAGGCCGGTGACGAAGCGTTCCAGCCGCTCCAGGCCGTCGAGGTCGAGGTCGTTGGTGGGCTCGTCCAGGAGGAAGAGGTCGTAGCGGGACAGCAGGAGCGAGGCGAGGCCCGCGCGGGCCGCCTGGCCGCCGGACAGGGAGGTCATCGGCTGGTCGAGGCCGACGGCCAGGCCGAGCGAGTCGGCGACCTCCTCCGCGCGTTCCTCCAGGTCCGCGCCGCCCAGGTTCAGCCAGCGCTCCAGACTCACCGCGTAGGCGTCGTCGGCGCCGGGCGCGCCGTCGACCAGGGCCTGGGTGGCCTCGTCCATGACGCGCTGGGCCTCGGCGACGCCGGTGCGGCGGGCCAGGAACGCGCGGACGGTCTCCCCCGGCCTGCGCTCCGGCTCCTGCGGCAGATGGCCGACGGTCGCGGCGGGCGGGGACAGCCGCAGCTCGCCCTGCTCGGGCGCGAGGAGCCCGCCGAGCATCTTCAGCAGCGTGGACTTGCCCGCGCCGTTGGCGCCGACCAGCCCGATCACATCGCCGGGCGCGACGACGAGGTCCAGCCCGGAGAAAAGGGAGCGGTCGCCGTGTCCGGCGGCGAGGTTCTTGGCGACGAGGGTGGCAGTCATCAGGACGCCGATCCTAATGGGCCCGCCGCCCCGCGCTCAGCTCCGTCTCCCGCCGCGCACCGGTGCCGCGAGCACACCGGACGCCGTCCGGGCAACGAGGTACGCCTCCCCCCTGACCGCCCGCGGATCGAGGGGCACGCGGTGCCTGCCGGGTCCGAGGGTGCCGTCGAACACCTCGTGGCCGTGGGTGCGGCGCAGCCGGTCGAGCCGGTACGCGGTGATCCGTACCCGGCACGGCGCACTCACCTCGATGTCCGCGGTGCAGCCGGCGGCGGCCAGCGAGGTCAGCAGGCGCCGTGGCAGCGGGCCGCGGTCCAGGGCCTGCTCGATCTGGGCGACGAGCAGCGGCACGATCGGGGCGAGGCCGTGCACCGCCGCGACCTCCACCCCGGCGCGCTCGAACGCGCCCAGGGCGGCCGTCCGTTCGGCCTCGCCCGCCGCCCGGCCGAAGGCGACCGCGCCGTAGCCACGGAGTTCCTCGGCGGGGACCTCACTCGCGTCCTCGGTGATGTCGGCGCCGATGCCGATGGTGCGCAGCGCGGCGGCCAGCCGGGCGAGGACGGCTACCCGGGCGCCGATCAGCAGCACGCGGCGGCGGGGCGCGCCGGGGCCGTCCCGCAGGGCGGTCAGGGCGGTGCGGTATTCGGGGCCGTGGAAGCGGAAGGGGCCTATGCCCAGGTAGCCGTTGCGCTCCAGATCGGCGTGCTCGTCCGTCTGCCAGGCGAAGTCCCGCCAGACGTAGTCCTCGCCGTCGCGCTCGATGACGGCGGTGACCGCTCCGCAGGCCAGGTCCTCGCACTCGGGACAGCCGTAGAGGACGAACCGGCCGTCCGGGAGCGGCGGTTCGGCCTCCAGCAGCAGGGCGCGCACCTGCTCGGTGAAGATGGCGGGCGGGATGTCCGAGGCGAGCGGGGAGACCGCGTCGAGGTCGGAGAGCTGGAACAGCAGCGGACGGCCGTCCACGACGAAGTCCACGAAATCGCGGTGGACCTGGTAGCCGCCGTCGGCGAGGACGGCGCCGGCGCGGGTCGCCGGTGCCAGGCCGAAGGTCGCATATGCGGCAGACATGCTGTGAGTATCCCCACATCGGGGCGGTTGTGAGCGCAGCATGACAGAGTCGCTCGGACAGGGCCTATCGTCCAGGCGTGGACAGCTTGCCGAATGACGAAGTGATCGTGGTCGGAGGCGGGGTCGCCGGGCTGACGACGGCCGTGCTGCTGGCCGAGTCCGGGCGGCGGGTGCGGGTGTGGGCGCGGGAGCCCGCCGGGCTGACGACCTCGGCGGTCGCCGGCGGCCTGTGGTGGCCGTACCGCATCGAACCCGGGCTGCTGGCCGGCGCGTGGGCGCTCGAGTCCCTCGCCGTGTACGAGGAGCAGGCGCGGCGGCCGCAGGAGACGGGCGTACGCCTGGTCGACGGCGTACACCACGGGAGCCGGCTGGACGAACTGGGCGAATGGGCGGGCCGGGTGCCGGGGCTGCGGGAGTGCGCCGGCGGCGTGGCGGCACGGCTGCCGGTGATCGACATGCCGGCGTATCTGGCGTGGCTGCGGGAGCGGTTGGCGAAGGCGGGCTGCGAGGTGGAGGTCCGCGAGGTCACCGACCTGGCCGCGGTGCCCGCCGGGGTCGTCGTCAACTGCACGGGTCTCGGCGCCCGTTCGCTGGTGCCGGACCCTGAGGTGCACCCGGTGCGGGGGCAGCTGGTCGTCGTGGAGAACCCGGGGATCACCACGTGGTTCACCTGCGTAGACCACTCCCGCACCGGCTCCACGTACTTCATCCCGCAGCCGTACGGCCTGCTGCTGGGCGGTACGGCCGAGGAGGACGACTGGTCCCTGGAGCCGGACCCGGCCACCGCCGCTGCCGTCGTCGCCCGCTGTGCGCGGATCCGCCCGGAGATCGCGGGCGCGCGGGTCCTCGGCCACCGCGTGGGGCTGCGGCCGGCCCGCAGTGCCGTACGGCTCGAGCGGCGGCGGCTGCCGGACGGCCGCCCGGTGGTGCACAACTACGGGCACGGCGGTGCCGGGGTGACGGTGGCCTGGGCGTGTGCGCGACAGGCGGCCGGGCTGGCGTCCGCGGGACTGTGAGCAGGACGCCTGGCGCTCCCGGCCGCCCGCGCTGTCAGTTCGCCGGGATGTGCCGGACGGCGGCCGGGGCGCGGACGCCGGTCAGGGTCCCCGGCGTGGGCGGCGTGACCGCGCCGCCGGCGGTGGCGCGCGCGAAGGCCGCCGGGCCGCCGGCCAGCGGGAGGCGCGCCGTCGTGGCGGACAGGTCGAGGGTCAGGGTGGGCTTGCTGGACGGCGGCTCGATGAGGTCCTTGTCCGTGCCCGCGATGATCAGGGCCAGACGGTGCCCCTTGGGAACCACATGGTCGGTGGCGGCCAGGTCGAGGGTCATGGTGCAGGCCTTGCCCGGGGTGAGCGGGACGCCCCTGCCGAGGGAGGCGTGGTGGCCGAGGTCGGCCCAGCCGCGGCTGAACACGGTGTAGCCGGCCTTGACCGTCTTGGCCTTGGTCTCCTTGAAGCACGCGCTGTCCCCGGCCGTGCTCTCGCCCCAGCAGGTGCGGTTGGTGAGGGTGGTGATGCCCTCGGCGGCGTCGGCGTAGTCGCGGATGGTGTCCGGGCCGACGTCGACCAGGACGGCGGACAGGTGGGCCGATGCGGTGGTCGGGGTCGCCGTCACCGTGACCGTGGACGAGCCGGACAGCCGCAGGTCCTGGGTGAGCGGTGCGGTGAGGAAGCCGGACTTCTCGGGCGTGGACGTGGTCAGGTGCGCGGCCCAGTCGGTCTCGCTCAGCTTCGGGTCGTCGGTGAAGGTCTCGGTGCCGGTGGCCGGGCGCAGGCCGAGCGTGCCGACGCCCGCCTCGGTGCCGGGGGCCGGGTGCAGGACGGTGGGGCGGGTGGTCTGCGGGGGCCACACGCGGGAGGTGACCCACTGGTCGGGGTGGCGTTCGATGTCGGCCATCGGCTCACGGTCGATGCCGTTGTCGTAGCCGAGGAGTTCGTGGTCGAACCAGCGGTGCAGCGTGTCCACCCAGGCGCCGCGCCGGTAGTCGAAGGGGTCGACGTGCCCGGTCTGGGAGAGCCAGATCTTGCGCTCGACACCGTGCTTCGCGAGCGCGTCCCACCACTGGCCGAAGTGCTTGGTGCGGACGTTGAGGTCCTGCATGCCGTGCACCAGGAACACGCTGGCGCGCACCTTGGCCGCGTCCTTGACGTAGTCCCGCTCGGTCCACAGGGAGGTCCAGTCGCCGCTGCGCGGGCTGCCGTCGGCCAGCTTCTTCTGTACGGCCGCGCAGTGGGGCTTGGCCGCGTCGCTCTCGACCTCGCCGGCGAGGTCGGCGGGGCCGCCGTCGTACAGCGGGGCGCCCTGCGCGAAGTAGTAGTCGTACCAGGAGGAGATGCCGCTGATCGGGACGATGGTCTTCAGGCCCCTGACGCCGGTGGCGGCGACGCCGCTCGCGATCGTGGCGTCCCAGCTCTTGCCGATCATGCCCGTGCTGCCGTTGGTCCACGTGGCCTTGACGGTCTGCGTCCCGGTGCGGCTGGTGTACGCCGTGGCGCGGCCGCCCAGCCAGTCGACGACCGCTTTCGCGGACTGGATGTCGGAGCGGCCGCCGACGTCGACGCAGCCGTCGGAACGGTTGGTGCCGGCGAGGTCGACGCCGACGAAGGCGTAGCCGCGGGGCACGAAGTAGTTGTCGTAGAACAGCGGCATCTGGACGACGTGGCCTTGGGCGTCGTACGTCTTGACCTGGCTCTCGTTGCCGCGTCCGCAGCAGGAGAAGTAGGGGCTCGCGTCCATGATGACGGGCACCTTGCGGCCCTGCCGGGCGGGTTCGGCGGGCCGGACGATGTCGGCGGCGACCCGGTCGGGTTTGCCGTCGCCGTCCCCGTCGAGGCCCGTGTCCACCCAGACGGACTCACGGATGGCGTGGGCGTAGGAGTAGACGGGCCGGCTCTCGCGGGGTGTCCGGCTCGCGCGGCCGGCGGCCTGTGCGGCGGCCGGGGTGAGGAAGGCGGCCGTCAGGATGACGACGACCGCTGCCACGAGTGGTCTCCAGATCGTCAAGCGCGTGCGTTTCGGCATGCGCGGACGGTACTCCGGTCAACTCCCGGGCAGAAGGGGGCTCCACGGGACACCGGGTGACACATGACGGCTGAATGGCGATCGTGTGACAGCGGGTGCTGTGGACAGGCCGGGGGGCACAGGGAATGAATAGGCTCCGGAAAGATCCACCGAACAGATCCACCGAACGGACTTGCATTCCCGACGACTTGGAGCTGACGTGCACCGCAGAATCATCGCGCCGGGCGCACTCGCGGCCGCCTCCCTCCTGCTGGCGATCCCGGCATCGGCTGCGAGCTACACCCCCGGCGCACCGGGCATCGGCGACCCCTACTACCCGTACTACGGCAACGGCGGCTACGACGTCTCGCACTACGACCTGAGGCTGCAGTACCAGCCGAAGACGGACGAGCTGCAGGGCACGGCGACGATCCTGGCGAAGACCACCCAGGACCTGTCCAGCTTCGACCTGGACTTCCTGCTGGACGTCAGCGAGGTGCGGGTCAACGGCGCCAAGGCCGCCTTCGCCCACTCCCAGCAGCACGAGCTGGTGATCACGCCGAAGACGCCGCTGGCGAAGGACACGCCGGTCACGGTCGTCGTCCGCTACAGCGGGGTGCCCTCGACGAAGACCGCCTACGGCTTCAACACCTGGCACCGCACGCCCGACGGCGCGGTGGCCGCCGACGAGCCCGAGGCCGCCTGGTGGTGGTTCCCGAGCAACGACCACCCGAGCGACAAGGCCACCTACGACGTGTCGGTGGCCGTGCCGGACGGCACCCAGGCCATCTCCAACGGCACGCTGCAGGCGACCAGTTCGAAGCTGGGCTGGACCCGCTACAGCTGGCGGCAGAACAAGCCGCAGGCGACCTATCTGGCCACGCTCGCCATCGGCAAGTTCGACGTCACCACCGGCACCTCCGACGGCGGGGTGCCCGTCATCAACGCCTACAGCAAGGACCTCGGCGACAACGACGGGGCCGCGCGGGCGAGCGTGGAGCGCACCGGGGAGATCGTCGACTGGCTGAGCGGCTACTTCGGGCCGTATCCGTTCAGCACGGCCGGCGGGTACGTGCCGAACACCACCACCGGGTACGCGCTGGAGACCCAGAGCCGTGTCTACTACAGCCCGAAGCAGTTCGCGAAGGGCGCCAACGCCTCGGTGGTCGTGCACGAACTGGCCCACCAGTGGTACGGCGACGACGTGTCGCTGAAGGGCTGGAAGGACATCTGGCTCAACGAGGGCTTCGCGACGTACGCGCAGTGGCTGTGGTCCGAGCACGAGGGCGAGGGCACCACGCAGCAGCTCGCCGACTACGTGTACGCCTCGCACCCGGCCGACGACGCCTTCTGGACGGTCGCGCCCGGTGACCCGGGCGCGGACCACCAGTTCGACGACGCCGTCTACGACCGGGGCGCGGCCGCCCTCCAGGCACTGCGGGGCGACGTCGGCGACGACGCGTTCTTCGCCATCCTGAAGGGCTGGCCCAAGGAGCACGCGTACGGCAACGCCTCGGTGGCCGACTTCGAGCGCTACGCCGAGCAGGTCTCCGGCAAGCCCCTCGCCGCGCTGTTCGACACCTGGCTCTTCCAGCCGTCGAAGCCGGCCGCGTCCGCGGCCCGCGCGGCGTCCCTGGCCAAGGCGGGCCAGGCGGTGGCCCAGCCGAAGTCGTGGAAGAAGATCGAGGCGGCCCACGGCGGTCACGGGAACTGACGCGGCGCGCCTCGGCGTCTCGGCTCCGCCGCCGCCTTGAGCAGCCGGTCCCGGTCCATCGCGTCCGCGCGGGAGGCCGGGACCGTGCAGGCGTAGGCCCCGGCGATCGCGCCGTAGCGGGCGCAGGTCCCGGGCGCCTCGCCGGCGAGGCGGCCGTAGAGGAACGCGGCGGCGAAGGCGTCGCCCGCGCCGTTGGAGTCGACCACCGGTGCGGGCGGGGCCTCGGCGGGCACGCGGGTCAGCTCGCCGTCGGCCAGCAGATACGCGCCCTCGGCGCCGGCGGTGGCCACGACGGTCCGGGCCCGCCCCCGCTCGGCGATGCGCCGCATGGTCCGCTCGGGGTCGGCCAGGGCGGCCGCCGACAGGAACACGACATCGGCCGCGTACGCGAACGGCTCGTGGTAGGGGTTCTCGCCGTCCCAGTCGTGCAGATCCGTCGACAGCGGCGCGCCCGTCGCCCTCAGCGCAGGCAGGGCCTCGGCGCAGGGCTGGGTGATGGTCACGTGGACGTGCCGGACGGCCGTGGCGAGCGCGCCGAGGGTCTCGTCGGGGAAGCGGTCGCCGGGCCGGGCGCGGCTGGTGTCGTACAGGGACAGCCGGCGGCCGTCGGGGCCGACGAGGTTGACCGCCCGCTTGGTCCCGGCGGGCTGAGGGAGCGCGGTGAGGGCGATGCCGTGCTCGCGGTGCAGGGCGCGCACGAGGTCGCCCTCGGGGTCGTCGCCGAGCAGGTCGAGGTGGTGGGTGCGCAGACCGAGGGCGGCGAGACCGAGCGCGACGAAGTCACCGGTCTGCCCGGCCCGGGTGCGGATCCCGGAGTCGATCATGTAGCTGTCGGCGTACGGCAGGGGCAGCTCGGGGACGTGGATGATCGTGTCCACGCCGGATCCCCCGAGCACCAGCACATCCGTCGCACCGCTCCGTGTCGCGCCGGTCCGTGTCGCATCGGTCCGTGTCGCGTCGGTCCGTGAGGTCATCGCCCGCCCTCCCCGTGGTCGTACGCCGTCACCCGGATGCCGCGTTCGACCAGCCGCTCGGCGATGAGGCGGTGTCCGATCACCTTGGCGCCGTTGACCGGCACAGCGGTGGCGTCACCCCGGACATGTGTGGTCTCCGATATGACGCCACCGTAGGCGATGCCACTGACAGTGGCGCTGAGCTGCTACTTCGTCATGGACGACAGCTCTTGCAGCTCCTTGTCGGTGTTCGCGGACACCCTGCGGCGCACCCCGAACCAGCCGGCGACGAGCATGACGGCGATCACCGGGATCAGCAGGATGGTCTTGCGGCCGACGTCGGGGTCGTTCCACATCATGCCGAGGCAGATCAGCAGGAAGGCGATCGTGGCGATCTCGGTGACCGGGCTGAACTTCAGCTGGAAGTGCGGCCGGGTCACGAGGCCTTCGCGGGCGCGGCGGACGAAGACCATGTGGCAGATCATGATGATCACCCAGGTGCTGATGATGCCGAGGGAGGCGACGTTCAGCACGATCTCGAAGGCCTGGCTGGGCATGAGGTAGTTCAGGCCGACGCCGAGCACACAGACCGCGCAGGTCAGCAGGATGCCGCCGTAGGGCACCTGGGTGCGGCTCATCCTGGCGGTGAACTTGGGGGCGGAGCCCGCCATGGCCATCGAGCGCAGGATGCGGCCGGTGGAGTACAGGCCGGAGTTCAGCGAGGACATGGCGGCGGTCAGCACGACGAGGTTCATCACGTCACCGGCCGCCGGCACGCCGATCTTGGACAGGACGGTGACGAACGGGCTCTCGTCGGCGGAGTAGACCGAACCGGGCAGCAGCAGCGCGAGCAGGACGACCGAGCCGACGTAGAACAGGCCGACGCGCCACATGATCGAGTTCACCGCGCGCGGGACGACCTTCTCCGGCTCGGCGGTCTCACCGGCGGCCACGCCGACCAGCTCGAGGGCGGCGTAGGCGAAGATCACGCCCTGCATGACCAGGACGACCGGCATCAGGCCGTGCGGGAAGATGCCCCCGTGGTCATTGATCACGCTCAGGCCTGGGGTGTGGCCGCCGACCTTGTGCTGGGTGGCGAGCAGGAAAATGCTGATCAGCATGAAGCCGACGATGGTGGCGACCTTGATGATCGCGAACCAGAACTCCATCTCGCCGAAGATCTTCACCGAGATCAGGTTCACGGCCAGGACCACCGCGAGGGCGATCAGCGCCAGGACCCACTGCGGGATCGAGGTGAAGAAGCTCCAGTAGTGCGTGTAGAGCGCGATCGCGGTGATGTCGGCGATGCCGGTGGTCGACCAGTTCAGGAAGTACATCCAGCCGGCGACGTAGGCGCCCTTCTCGCCGAGGAATTCACGCGCGTAGCTCACGAAGGAGCCGGAGGACGGCCGGTAGAGGACCAGTTCGCCCAGGGCGCGCACGACGAAGAAGGCGAAGACGCCGCAGACCAGGTAGGCCAGGGCGAGCGCCGGGCCGGCGTTGTGCAGGCGGCCGCCGGCGCCCAGCAGGAGGCCGGTGCCGATGGCACCGCCGATGGCGATCATGTTGATGTGGCGGGCCTTGAGGTCCTTGCTGTAACCGGCGTCGCCCGCGTCCGCGGGCGTCTGGGCCGCCCGGGGGTTCGCGGCCTGTGCCGATTGCACGGCGTCCTTGCTCACGGGTGGTTCCACTTCCTGGTGCGCCCGGGCCTCGTGGGCCCGGGGGTCGTGCAGGGTTAGGCCCGCACCACCCTGTCGAGTTGCGGCACAGACCAAGGCAGCAGCTTCCCAGAAAGATCCGCAGGTAGTCGGTGGCCCATGTCACAGAGCGTTGCTTCTCACACGGTCCACCCAGGCGTTACGCGATGTTCACCACGGGTTTCACACTCCTGGTGAGACAGCGATACTGCTGCACATGACGACCGATGCGACGGCGGACGCCGGGGAGCAGACCCTCACCATCGACGAGCTGGCCGCCCGCGCGGGCGTCACGGTCCGCACCGTCCGCTTCTACGGCAGCAAAGGGCTGCTTCCGCCGCCGGTGATCGGTCCGCGCCGGGTGGGACGGTACGGGCCGGTGCATGTGGCGCGGCTGGCCCTCATCGAGGAGTTGCAGCAGCAGGGCATGACGCTGGCGGCGATCGAGCGGTACCTGCGGCAGCTGCCCGCCGATCTCACCCCGCACGACCTGGCCATTCACCGGGCGGTGGTGGCGTCCTGGGCGCCGGACGCGGTGGACACGGTGTCGCGGCGGGAGCTGGAGCGGCGGGCCGGGCGGCCGCTGTCGGCCGAGGACGTCGAGCGGCTGGCGGCGATGAACGTCGTCGAGGAGGCGCGGGACGGCACCTTCCGGGTCGACTCCGGGCTGCTCCGGCTCGGTGTGCGGCTGCTGGACGTGCCGCTGTCGCAGGAGGCGATCCTCGCGGCGCGCAAGGTGCTCATCGAGCACTCGCGCGCCGCGGCCCGTGAACTCTCCCAGCTCCTGCGCGGCGAGGTGGCCGAGCGTGCCGCACAGGACGTGAAGTCCCTGTCGGCGCACATGCACCCGTTGGTGGTGCAGGCGCTGCTGACGACGTTCCAGCGTTCGCTGCGCGAAGAGCTGAGCGAGTGGGTCACCGGGTCAGGAGCGGACTGAGTCGGCGAACGGCTCCCCCTTCTCGGCCTTCTCCACGAGCAGCGCGGGCGGGGTGAACCGCTCGCCGTAGGTCCCGGCCAGCTCCCGCGCGCGGGCCACGAAGCCGGGCAGGCCTCCTTCGTAGCCGTTGATGTACTGCAGCACACCGCCGGTCCAGCCGGGGAAGCCGATGCCGAGGATCGAGCCGATGTTGGCGTCGGCGACCGAGGTCAGGACGCCCTCCTCGAGGAGGCGTACGGTGTCGAGCGCCTCGGCGAAGAGCATCCGCTCCTGCATGTCCCGGAACGGGATCTCGTGCCCCGGCTTCGTGAAGTGCTCGCGCAGGCCCGGCCAGAGCCCGGCGCGCTTGCCGTCCTCGGTGTACTCGTAGAAGCCGGCGCCGCCGCTGCGGCCGGGGCGGCCGAACTCGTCGACCATGCGGTCGATGACGGCCTCCGCCGGGTGCGCGGTCCAGGTGCCGCCCGCCTCCTCGACGGCCCGCTTCGTCTCACCCCGGATCTTGCGCGGGAGGGTCAGGGTCAGCTCGTCCATGAGGGAGAGGACCTTGGCCGGGTAGCCGGCCTGGGCGGCGGCCTGCTCCACGGAGGCCGGCTCGACGCCCTCGCCGACCATGGCGACGCCCTCGTTGATGAAGTGGCCGATGACCCGGGAGGTGAAGAAGCCGCGCGAGTCGTTGACGACGATCGGCGTCTTGTTGATCTGCCGGACCAGGTCGAAGGCCCGGGCGAGGGCCTCGTCGCCGGTGCGCTCGCCCTTGATGATCTCGACCAGCGGCATCTTGTCGACCGGTGAGAAGAAGTGCAGCCCGATGAAGTCGGCCTGGCGCTCCACGCCCTCGGCGAGGGTGGTGATCGGCAGGGTGGAGGTGTTGGAGCACAGCAGTGCGTCCGGGGCGACGACGGACTCGATCTCCTGGAACACCTTGTGCTTGAGCGCGGTGTCCTCGAAGACGGCCTCGATCACCGCGTCGCAGCCGGCGAGGTCGGCCGCCTCGGCGGTGGGCGTGATCCGGGCGAGCAGGGCGTCCGCCTTCTCCTGGCTGGTACGGCCCTTGGCGACGGCCTTGGCGCACAGCTTCTCGGAGTAGGCCTTGCCCTTGGCCGCCGCCTGAGCGGAGACGTCCTTGAGGACGACCTCGATGCCCGCGCGGGCGCAGGAGTAGGCGATGCCCGCGCCCATCATGCCGGCGCCGAGGACGGCGACCTTGCGGACCTTGCGGGACTCGATGCCCTGCGGCCGGTTGGCGCCGGAGTTGACGGCCTGCAGGTCGAAGAAGAACGCCTGGATCATGTTCTTGGCGGTCTGCCCGGTGACCAGCTCGGTGAAGTAGCGGGTCTCGATGGTGATCGCGGTCTCGAAGTCGACCTGCGAGCCCTCGACGGCGGCGGCCATGATGTTGCGCGGGGCCGGGTAGGGGGCGCCGTTCGTCTGCTTGCGCAGACTGGCCGGGAACGCGGGCAGGTTGGCGGCGAACCTCGGGTTGGCGGGGGTACCGCCGGGGATCTTGTAGCCGGGGACGTCCCAGGGCTGGTGCGACTCGGGGTGGGCGTCGATGAAGGCGCGGGCCTTGGCCAGCATCTCCTCCTCGGTGGCGGCCACCTCGTGGACCAGGCCGTTGTCCAGGGCGCGGCGGGGGTTGTACTGGGTGCCCTGCAGCAGCACCTTCAGCAACGCGTCGGTGATGCCCATCAGGCGTACGGTACGGGTGACTCCGCCGCCGGCGGGCAGCAGGCCGAGCGTGACCTCGGGCAGACCGATCTTGGAGCCGGGGGCGTCCAGGGCGATGCGGTGGTGGGAGGCGAGCGCGATCTCGTAACCGCCGCCGAGGGCCGCGCCGTTGACGGCGGCGACGACCGGCTTGCCGAGGGTCTCGATGCGGCGCAGCGCGTTCTTGATCTCGGTCGCGGTGTCGAAGACCTGCTGGGCGTCCTCGGGACCGGCCTTGATCATGTCCTTGAGGTCGCCGCCCGCGAAGAAGGTCTTCTTGGCGGAGGTGTAGATGATGCCGCGGATGGAGTCCTTCTCGGCCTCCGCGCGCGCGGCGATCGCCGTGATGGAGGCGCGGAACGCCTGGTTCATGGTGTTCGCGGACTGGTTGGGGTCGTCCAGGACGAGGGTGACGACACCGGTGTCGTCCTGCTCCCAGCGGATGGTGGTGCTTTCGGTCATGACGGTCGTCTCCGTTGAGGTCTGGTGATTCCGCGGGGAGTTCAGATGCGTTCGACGACGGTGGCGATGCCCATGCCGCCGCCGACGCACAGGGTGGCGAGGCCGTAGCGCTTGTCCTGGCGCTCCAGTTCGTCCACGAGGGTGCCGAGGATCATCGCGCCGGTCGCGCCGAGCGGGTGGCCCAGCGCGATGGCGCCGCCGTTGACGTTGACCTTGTCCAGCGGCAGGCCCATGTCCTTGACGAAGCGCAGCACGACCGCGGCGAACGCCTCGTTGATCTCGACCAGGTCGATGTCGTCGATGGTCAGGCCGGCCTTGGCGAGCGCCTTGCGGGTGGCGGGGGCGGGACCGGTGAGCATGATGGTGGGCTCGGAGCCGGAGACGGCCGCGGAGACGATCCGCGCGCGCGGGGAGAGGCCGTATCGCTCGCCGACCTCCTTGGAGCCGATCGCGACGAGCGAGGCGCCGTCCACGATGCCGGAGGAGTTGCCCGCGTGGTGGACGTGGTCGATCTTCTCCACCCAGTGGTACTTCTGCAGCGCGACGGCGTCGAAGCCGCCCAGCTCGCCGATGTCGGCGAACGACGGCTTGAGCTTCGCGAGGGAGTCGGCGGTGGTGCCGGGGCGGGGGTGTTCGTCGTGGTCGAGGACGACCAGGCCGCTGCGGTCCCTGACGGGGACCACCGAGCGGTCGAAGCGGCCCTCCTTCCAGGCCGTGGCCGCGCGCTCCTGGGACAGGGCCGCGTACTCGTCGACGTCGCGGCGCGAGAAGCCCTCGATCGTCGCGATGAGGTCGGCGCCGATGCCCTGCGGCACGAAGTTGACGGCGAGGTTGGTCATCGGGTCGTTGAACCAGGCGCCGCCGTCGGAGGCCATCGGCACCCGGGACATCGACTCGACGCCACCGGCCAGGACGAGGTCCTCGAAGCCCGAACGGACCTTGGCCGCAGCCATGTTGACGGCCTCCAGACCCGAGGCACAGAAGCGGTTCTCCTGCACGCCCGCGACCGTGTCCGGCAGCCCCGCGGCGATGGCGGCGATCCGGGCGATGTCGGAGCCCTGGTCGCCGACCGGTCCGACGACACCGAGGACGATGTCGTCGATGGCGGCCGGGTCGAGGCCGGGGAAGCGGTCGCGGAGTTCGTGGATGAGTCCGACGACCAGGTCGATGGGCTTGGTGCCGTGCAGGGCGCCGTTCGCCTTGCCGCGGCCGCGCGGGGTGCGGATCGCGTCGTACACGTACGCTTCGGTGCTCACTGGTGTGCCTTTCGGAAAGGGTGGGCCGAGCGGGGTCAGTCGCTGCCTGCGACCGGGTCGCCGTTCACACGTGCGGGTGTTCCCCAGTCCCGCGCGACCGCCTCGGTGTCCGCGCCCGGGCGGGCCGGGCCGGTGCGGACGGCGGTGGGGGTCACGGAGAAACGGGGGGCGGGGGCGGGCTGGGTGATGCCGCCGTGGTCGGTGAAGGTGCCGCGGGCGGCGAGGTGCGGATGGTGCGGGGCCTCGCGCAGGGACAGCACGGGGGCCACGCAGGCGTCGGTGCCCTCGAAGAGGGCCGTCCACTCTTCGCGGGTGCGGGACCTGAAGCGGGCGGCGATCCGCTCGCGCAGCTCGCCCCAGCGGGTCCAGTCCTTGCGGGCGCCCGTCAGGTCCTCCAGGCCGATCAGGCGCAGGAACTCCTCGTAGAACTGCCCCTCCAGTGCGCCCACCGCCATGTACCCGCCGTCGGCCGTCTCGTAGGTGCCGTAGTAGGGGCAGCCGCCGTCGAGCAGGTTGGCGGCGCGCCGGTCCTGCCAGCCGCCGGCCGCGAGCATGCCGTGGATCATCGCGGACAGATGGGCCGTGCCGTCGACGATGGCGGCGTCGACGACCTGTCCGGTGCCGCTCGCGCGCGCGTGGTGCAGGGCGGCGAGGACGCCGACGACCAGGTAGAGGGAGCCGCCCGCGTAGTCCCCGAGCAGGTTGGCGGGGACGGCCGGGGGCTCGTCCGGGCGGCCGATCATGCCGAGGGTGCCGGTGAGCGCGATGTAGGCCACGTCGTGGCCCGCGCGCTGGGCGAGCGGGCCGTCCTGGCCCCAGCCGGTCATCCGGCCGTAGACCAGGCGGGGGTTGCGGGCGTGGCAGTCCTCGGGGCCGATGCCGAGGCGCTCGGCGACGCCCGGGCGGTAGCCCTCGATGAGGATGTCGGCCCGCTCGGCGAGGTCCAGCACGCGCGCGGGGCCGTCGGGAGTCTTCAGGTCGACCACGACGGAGCGCTTGTTGCGGTTCGTCACGTCGAAGGCGGGGTCGATCGCGAGGCCGGGGCCGCCCGGACGGTCCACCCGGACCACGTCCGCGCCCAGGTCGGCCAGGAGCATGGCGGCGAACGGGCCAGGCCCGATGCCGGCCAGCTCGACCACGCGCACGCCGGTCAGCGGCCCCTGCCCCGGCTTGGCTGCCGTCGTCATGGTCCAGCCCCCAGACATGTGTGACACAACTGATGTAACACCCGTGATGCTAAGAACGCGTTCCACCGGGCACAAGACCTGAACGAGCAAGCGCTTAGCCAAGTGCCCGGGGAAGCGGGGATCACCCGGGAGAGTGAAGGGCGGGCGCGGACCGGGGCGTTCCTGGTGTGGGCCACCGCTGCCTCCGGGCCGGTCGTCGTCGCTCGTCGCCCTCACGCTAGCCTCGGCCACCGACAGCGGCGCGGGCTGCACGACCAAGGGGTGTCATGAGCAGGCTGAACAGGACGGATCGTCCCTACGACCTCGTGCTCTTCGGAGCCACCGGCTTCGTCGGCGCCCTCACCGCCGAGTACCTCTGCGCGCACGCGCCGAAGGGCCTGCGCTGGGCGCTGGCGGGCCGTGACGAAGGGAAGCTGGAGCGGCTGCGCGAACGGCTGCCCGGCGGCGCGGACATCGGCGTCCTGCGGGCCGACGTGGCCGAACCGGCCACCCTGCGTGCCCTCGCCGAGCACGCGCGCGTGGTGGCCACGGCCGTCGGGCCGTACGTGCTGTACGGCGAGGACCTCGCCGCCGCCTGCGCGGACACCGGCACCGACTACCTGGACCTGGCCGGGGAGCCGGAGTTCGTGGACCTCGTGTACGTCCGGCACGACGCACGCGCGCGGGAGACGGGCGCGCGCCTGGTGCACGCCTGCGGCTTCGACTCCGTGCCCCACGACCTGGGCGTGTACTTCACGGTCCGGCAGCTGCCCGAGGGGGTGCCGCTGACCGTGGACGGGTACGTGACCGCCGACGCGGCCTTCTCCGGCGGCACCCTGGCCTCCGCGCTGAACCAGTTCGCGCGCGGCCGGCAGCTGCTGGCCGCCGCGCGTGACCGGGCACGGCACGAGCCGCGGCTGCCGGGACGCCGGGTCGCGGTGCCAACGGGCCTGCCGCGGTTCGCCGGGGAGGTCGGCGCGTGGGCACTGCCGCTGCCGACCCTCGACCCGCACACGGTGCGCCGGTCGGCGAGGGCGCTCGAGCGCTACGGTCCGGACTTCCGCTACCGGCACTACGCGGCGGTGCGGCGCCTGCCGGTCGCGCTCGGCGGGCTCACCGCCGTCGGCGCGGTGGTGGCAGCCGCCCAACTGCCGTCGGCGCGGCGCTGGTTGTCGAACCGGCTGCGGCCCGGCGACGGGCCGAGCGCACAGAGGCGGGCGCGCAGCCAGTTCGCGGTGCGCTTCGTCGGCGAGGGCGGCGGGCGGCGCGTGTGCACGGAGGTCGCGGGCGGCGACCCCGGCTACGACGAGACGGCGAAGATGTTCGCCGAGGCGGCCCTGTGCCTGGCCTTCGACGACCTTCCGCCGGTGGCCGGGCAGGTCACCACGGCACAGGCGATGGGCGACGCCCTGACCGAGCGGCTGCGCGCCGCGGGGATCACCTTCCGGGTCGCGGCCGACCGATGACCGCCCTCTCCCCCGCCTTCCCTCCGGACCCGGCGTATCAGGAGGCCGGCGCCCGGCGCGTCGTCGCCTCCTGGAGCGCCCGGCGGCACAGGGCGTCGGCCCTGCGCGTGGTCTCGGGCAGCCGGTAGCGCGGGGTCAGGGCCAGGGTGTGGGCCAGGGCGTTGTCCAGGCTCATCCGGTGGCCCACCGAGACGTACACCGGCTTGACGCCCTCCCGGGTGCGCAGGGCGCGCCCGACCTCCTCGGTGCCCGCGAGCAGCGGGGCGGACGCTCCCCGCGCGGACTCCGGTTCGTCGTACGTGAAGGTGAACGGGTTCTTGGCGACGCCGATCACCGGGAGACCGGTGAGCACGCCCAGATGGCTGGCGAGGCCGAAGCGGCGCGGATGGGCCAGGCCGTAGCCGTCGCACACGACCAGGCCGGGCGGGCACGGCAGCCGGTCCAGGGCGGCCAGGACGGTGGGGATCTCCCGGAAGGCGAGGAGCCCGGGCACGTACGGGAAGGAGACCCGGCCGACGGCCGTGGCCTCGGCGACCACGTCCAGGGTGGCGGCGTCGAGCACGACGGCCGCCGCGGCGACGAGGTCGAGGCCGTCGTCGTAGGCGACGTCGACGCCGGTGACGCGGCCCGTCCCGGGCGGCGGTCCGGGCTCGTCCAGCACCACCCGTGCGCGCAGTTCGTCCTGCACGGCGCGGGCCTCTTCCTCGGTCGCGGGCCAGCCCGCCGGTACGCCTACGGTCGTCATGGTGACCAAGACTGTACGGCCCGGGGCGAACGGTCGCAGTCCAGGGGTGGCCTCGGGATCACGTTCGTCCTCGACGTGACCTGCACCGTCCAGCCCGCCGCCGTCGAAGCCCTGCTGCCCGGCCATGGGCCCGGCTGCAGGAGCAGTTCGACATGGGCGTCTTCGTGGCCGCCGGGCCCGAGAACCCGCGCGAGGGCGGCGTGGTCCTCGCCGTCGCGCAGGACCGCGCCCTGACCGAGGAGATCGTCGCGGGCGACCCGTTCGCCGTCGGCGGTGCCGGCACGTACCGCGTCACGGAGTCCGTCGCCACGAGAACGGCCGCGGAGCCGGCCCGGCACCGGCGCACGGCGGCCTGAGCGGACCCCCCGGTCAGCGTTCCAGCCGGGCCACCCTGCCCTGTTCGCCGGCCGCCCAGCAGCTCAGGTCGGGCGTGCAGGCCACGGTGTCGTACGAGCCGGTGCCGATGGTCCGCCAGGTGCGGCCCCCGTCGGTTGTCAGGTCGGTGCCGGTGGGGCCGACGGCGAGCGCGGCGGTGCGGCTGTGCGGCAGCCAGGCGACTGCGGAGCGGTAGGCCGGCGGGGGCGTGGCGGCCGGGGTCCAGGTGCGGCCGCCGTCGGCGGTGACGGCGGCGGCCCGCGGCGAGGCCTGGCCGGGGCGGTAGTCGCCGCCGACGGCGAGGCCGTGGCCGCGGTCGCGGAAGGCGAGCGCGAAGACGCCCTTGGCCGGATCGCCGGCCGGGACCGGGGTGTCGGACGCCGTCCAGGTCACTGCGCGGTCGGCGGAGTGCAGCACGCGCGCGCGGGCGCCGCCGCCGGTGGCCAGCCAGACGTCCTTGGGACCCGAGGTGACCAGGCACTGGCCGCTCGCGGCGAAGCCGGCCTCGCCGTCCAGGGCGGGCGGCATGCCTTCGGCGGGCAGCACTCGCCAGGAGCGGCCGCCGTCGCTCGTGGACAGGATGCGGAACCTGCCGTCCACCGGGTCGCCCATGGCGAGGCCGTGGCGGTGGTCGAAGAAGGCCAGGCAGTCGTAGAAGGCGTTCGGGTCGGTGTTGCGGAAGGACTCGGTCCAGCTCGCGCCGCCGTCGTCGGTGCGGTAGACGCGGGAGGCCTCGCCCTCGCCGACGGCCAGCACCACCGCGCGCCGCGCGTCGAACGCCTCCACGTCCCTGAACTGCAGGTCGCCGGCCCCCGGCGGAGAGACGTTGCGCCAGCTCGTTCCGCCGTCCGTGGTGCGCAGCACCGTACCGCCCGTGCCGGCCAGCCAGGCGGTCGCCCGGTCGACGGCCGCGAGCCCGCGGAAGCGGACCTGCGGGGTGCCGGGATCCTTCGGCGCCCAGTGCACCGCCCCGCCGTCCCCTCCGAGCGGGCGGGCCTCGGCCACCGGGACGGTCAGCGCGGCCAGCACCGCCCCGCACGCCACCCCCGCCGCCACGAGCCGGCCCGTGCGTCCCCTGCCCCGCATGCTCCCCGAGCGCCTCATGACGGGCGAAACTAGTGCCCCGCACCGGCGCCGTCCAGGGGGCCAACTGCCGGGCACCGCGGGCACAAAGACCTGATTCCGACGGTGTGAAACGCGGTGACCGAGGTCACTCGTCCTCGGTGTGCACGCTTCGGCCGGATCCGTCGTCTCTCCCAGTGCCGGGTGCCGCACATCCGGGCGTAGTCCAGCCGTCACGAGGGAGCAAGGCGTTGTCCACCGTCATCGAGCAGCCCGTAGAGGCCCGTCTCGTCGCCGCCGCACCGCGCATGCCGAGCATTCCCGCCACGCTGCGCTACGACCGGCGCGACCCGTTCGCCGTCGTCATGACCTTCCCGGCCCCGGCCACCCTGGAGGGCGTCGAGGTGTGCTGGACCTTCTCGCGCGAGCTGCTCACCGCCGGGCTGCGGGGCCCGGAGGGCCACGGGGACGTCCGGGTGCGGCCGTACGGCTACGACCGCACGGTGCTGGAGTTCCACGCCCCCGAGGGCACCGCGATCGTGCATGTGCGCTCGGGCGAGATCCGGCGCTTCCTGGAGGCGACGAACGGCCTTGTGCCGGTGGGCCTCGAGCACCTCCAGCTCGACCTGGACCACCACCTGGCCGAGCTGATGCGGGACGCCTGCTGACCGCCACGCGCGCGTGAACGGCGCGTCCGGCCCTGGAACACCCCCGTCGACGGCGGTCCCCGAATTAATTGCGTTGACACCCCTCAGGGGCTCTCCTACCGTTTACCTCGGTCCTGTTGCCGTCGATTGGAGAAGGACGTTGCTCGTCTGAGGTCCTGAGGCATCGCGTTGCACCGGTGAGGTGTGCGCGGCGTACGACCTCGGCGTCCGAGCCGTCCTCCGGCACAGGCCCTTTTTCATGGCCTCCTCGTGCCCCAGACCCTTCGGTTTCCGCCTCGCGGTGTCTCGAGATGCGTCCACCCAGACCGCACGCACCTGCATCGCGAGGCCTTCATGTCATCTTCCCTCACCTGTACGTCCCTGACCTTCGCCTGGGCCGACGGCACCGCCGTCTTCGACGGCCTCGACATCGCCTTCGGCCCCGGCCGCACCGGCCTCGTCGGCGTCAACGGATCAGGGAAGTCAACCCTGTTGAAGCTGCTGGCCGGGGAACTGACCCCGGCCGACGGCACGGTCAAGGCGGCCGGCGAGATCGGCTACCTCCCGCAGAACGTCACCCTGGACACCGCGCTCCGCGTCGACCAGGCCCTCGGCATCGCCGAACGGCGGGCCGCGCTGCACGCCATCGAGGCGGGTGACACCGCCGAGGAGCACTTCGAGACGGTCGGCGACGACTGGGACGTCGAGGAGCGCGCCCTGGTCACGCTCGGCGAGCTGGGTCTTGGCCACATCGGCCTGGACCGCACCGTCGGCGAGGTCTCCGGCGGCGAGTCGGTGCTGCTGCGGCTGGCCGCGCTGCTGCTGCGCCGCCCGGACGTGCTGCTGCTGGACGAGCCCACCAACAACCTCGACCTGTACGCGCGCCGCCGGCTGTACCAGGCCGTCGCCGCGTGGCCCGGTGTCCTGATCGTGGTCAGCCACGACCGGGAACTGCTCGACCTGGTCGACCAGATCGCGGAGCTGCACTCCGGCGAGGTCACCTGGTACGGCGGGAACTTCTCGGCCTACGAGGAGGCCCTCGCCGTGGTCCAGGAGGCCGCCGAGCGGATGGTGCGCGTGGCCGAGGCCGATGTGCGCAAGCAGAAGCGCGAACTGGCCGACGCCCAGGTCAAACTGGCCCGCCGCAAGCGGTACGGGCAGAAGATGTGGGACCAGAAACGCGAGCCGAAGATCGTCATGGGGGCACGCAGACGCGCCGCCCAGGAGTCCGCGGGCAAGCACCGCATCATGCACGAGGAGCGGCTCGCCGAGGCCCGGGAGCGGCTGGACGAGGCGGTGGAGGCCGTGCGGGACGACGACGAGATCCACGTCGACCTGCCGTACACGGCCGTGCCGCCCGGCCGGCAGGTGCTCACCCTGGAGAACCTGGCGCTGGCCCACGGGGCGCGCGTCGAGGGCATCCTCGATCTGCGCGGCCCGGAGCGGATCGCGCTCGTGGGCCGCAACGGCGCCGGCAAGACGACGCTGCTGCGGACCGTCGCCGGGGAGCTGGCGCCGGTGGCCGGCGAGGCACGCGCGCACGTGCCGCTGCGGTTCCTGCCCCAGCGGCTGGACGTGCTCGACGACGCGCTGACGGTCGCCGAGAACGTGGCCCGGTTCGCGCCGGGCGCCACCAACAACCGGATCCGGGCGCGTCTGGCCCGCTTCCTGTTCCGGGGCGCGCGGGCCGACCAGAAGGCGGCCACCCTGTCGGGCGGCGAGCGGTTCCGCGCGGCACTGGCCGCGCTGATGCTCGCCGAACCGGCACCCCAGCTGCTGCTGCTCGACGAGCCGACCAACAACCTCGACATGGCGAGCGTGCGGCAGCTGACCTCGGCCCTGGAGTCGTACGCGGGCGCACTGCTCGTGGCCAGCCACGACATGCCGTTCCTCGAGTCGATCGGCATCACCCGCTGGCTGCTGATCGAGGACGGGCAGTTGAAGGAGACCACCGCGCAGGACATCGGGTCTCCCGCCTGACGCCGGCGCCGTGCCCGGTGCCCGGGGCGCCTCGGGCACGGCCGGGACGTCTCAGGAGGGGCACAGCCTGACAACGGGGGTTTTGCCCTGACCGGAGCGGACTGCATGATGGCGAAACCGGTGCCGTGTACACCGGCGCCGCCACCGCACCATCGATTCGAAAGGTCCCTCGTGCCCAGCAAGAAGGCCCTCGTCCGCCGTCCCAGCCCCCGCCTCGCCGAAGGCCTGGTGACGCACATCGAGCGGGAGAAGGTCGATGTGGGGCTCGCCATCGAGCAGTGGGACGCCTACGTCGAGGCGCTGCGCACGCACGGCTGGGAGACGGTCGAGGTCGATCCGGAGGACGACTGCCCGGACTCGGTGTTCGTCGAGGACACCGTCGTCATGTACAAGAACGTGGCGTTGATCACCCGGCCCGGTGCCGAGTCCCGGCGCATGGAGACCGTCGGGGTCGAGGAGGCGGTGGCCCGCCTCGGCTGCTCGGTGAACTGGATATGGGAACCGGGCACGCTGGACGGCGGTGATGTCCTGAAGGTCGGCGACACCGTCTACGTCGGCCGGGGCGGGCGGACCAACGCGGCCGGGGTGCAGCAGCTGCGGGCCGCCTTCGAGCCGCTCGGCGCCCGTGTGGTGGCCGTCCCCGTCAGCAGGGTGCTGCACCTGAAGTCGGCGGTGACCGCGCTGCCCGACGGCACGGTGATCGGGCACATCCCGAAGCTGGACCGGCCCTCGCTGTTCCCCGGCTTCCTGTCGGTGCCGGAGGAGTCCGGCTCGCACGTGGTGCTGCTCGGCGGCCACAAGGTGCTGATGGCGGCGAGCGCCCCGAAGACGGCGGAACTGCTGACCGATCTCGGCCACGAGGTCGTCACGGTCGACATCAGCGAGTTCGAGAAGCTCGAGGGCTGTGTGACCTGCCTCTCGGTGCGCCTGCGCGACTTGTACGCCTGACCGGCCGGTCATGCCACTCCGGCGGCCCTGGGACCGATGCGTCCCAGGGCTGTTCCGCATGCCCGCGACAGTCCGGGCCAGGGACTGCCCGAAATCCGTTCCAGGGCGCTGATCAGCGATCTTTACAGTGAACTTAGCCTACGGCTTCGTAACCTACGGATTCGTAGCCTACGATCTCGTAGGTTTCCCGGCCCCGCTCGCCGGACCGCCCTCTTCCCTCTCCCCTTGTTCGGCGTCCCCCTGGAGTTCCCGTGACGATCACCTCCCCTCACCTCGGCAGCCCGTCCGCCTGGACCGACGCGCGGCTGCTGTACGCGCTGGAGGAAGTGGTGGAGAAGGAGCTGAACCGGCATCTGAAGGTCGCCAAGGACTGGATGCCGCACGAGTACGTGCCGTGGAGCGACGGCCGCAACTTCCCCGGCCTGTTCGAGGACGGCGAGGCCTGGGACAAGAACCAGTCCAAGGTGACCGAGGTCGGCCGGACCGCCCTCGTGGTCAACCTGCTCACCGAGGACAACCTGCCGAGCTACCACCACGAGATCGCGACGCTCTTCGGGCGCGAGGGCGCCTGGGGCACCTGGGTGCACCGCTGGACGGCCGAGGAGGGCCGGCACGGCATCGTGATGCGCGACTACCTGCTCACCTCGCGCGCGGTGGACCCGGACAAGCTGGAGCAGTTCCGCATGTCGCACATGAGCGAGGGCTTCCAGTCCGACAACGCGCACTCGATGCTGCACTCGATCGCCTACGTCGCCTTCCAGGAGCTGGCCACCCGGATCTCGCACCGCAACACCGGCCACCAGTCCGGTGACCCGGTCTGCGACCGCATGCTGGCCCGCATCGCGACCGACGAGAACCTGCACATGATCTTCTACCGCAACCTGCTGAAGTCCGCCTTCGAACTCGCGCCCGACCTGACGATGCAGGCGGTCCGGGACGTCGTGGTGAACTTCCGGATGCCCGGCCACGGCATCCCCGGCTTCGAGCGGGCCGCCGCGCAGATGGCCATCGGTGAGGTCTACAACCTGCGCATCCACCACGACGACGTGCTGCAGCCCGTGCTGCGCTTCCTGAAGGTCATGGAGATCGACGGCCTCGGCCCCGAGGGCCGCCAGGCGCAGGAGGAACTCGGCCTGTTCATGGGCGGGCTGAACGACGAGGCCACGAAGTTCGACGAGAAGCTGGCCGCGCGCAAGGCCCGGATGGCGGCGCGCCTGGGCGCCTGACCGGTTTCAGTCGGAGGTGCGGCGCAGGGCGAGGCGCTCCTTCTCGGAGAGCCCGCCCCAGACGCCGAAGCGCTCGTCGTTGGCCAGGGCGTAGTCCAGGCAGGCGGGGCGCAGCTCGCACATGGCGCAGATGCGCTTCGCCTCGCGCACCGAGCTGCCGGGCTCGGGGAAGAAGAAGTCCGGCCCCGTCTGGGCGCACAGGGCCTGCGCCTGCCAGGTGTCGTCGGCCGGGGTGATCGTGTCGAAGTGCATGCCATGGATCGTGCCGCGCGGCGAAAAACGTTCGATCAACGCGGGATCAACGCCGCCGCCCGGACCTCCGGCCGCCCCGATGATGCTCCCCCGGTCGCCCCGCGCGCACGGCGGCGCGCGGGGCTCGTACGAAAACCCGGAGAACGTCTGCGGCCACCCGGGGTGAGGCCGAGGGCCGCTGCGGCGAGCCATGCCGTTGTGGCGGCGATTGTCGGTGGGGGGTGCCAGACTCGGCAGTGCAGAGGACGGGACCCCTTTCGAGGAGGGCGAAGATGCTCACCACCCGGTTCGTCGACGGCGCCCCGAACTGGCTCGATGTCACCACGCCGGACATCGACGGCGCCGGCTCCTTCTACGGCGCTCTGTTCGGCTGGGAGTTCCGGTCGGCGGGACCGGACGCCGGCGGCTACGGCTTCTTCCAGCTGGGCGGCAGGACCGTCGCGGGCGGTATGCAGGCAGACGCTCAGCAGGCTCCGCCGGCCTGGACGGTGTACTTCCAGAGCGCGGACGCCGGGGCCACGGCCCGGGCAGCTGAAGCGGCCCACGGCAAGGTGCTGGTCAAGCCCATGGACGTGATGGGCCAGGGGCACATGGCGGTCCTCGCCGACCAGGCGGGCGTGCCGTTCGGGGTCTGGCAGCCCGGACGCACCGTGGGCGTGGAGGTGGCGGGCGAGCCGGGCTCGCTGTGCTGGGTGGAGCTGTACACACGGGACGTCGCCGCGGGCGCCGCCTTCTACCACAAGGTGCTCGGCCTGGAGACCTCCTCGACGGCCTTCCCGGGCGGGACGTACACCTGCGTCAACCCCGCCGGTGCCGGTGAGGACTCGATGTTCGGCGGGATCATGCCCCTGACCGACGGCGACGCGGCGCAGGGCCGCCCGTACTGGCTGCCGTACTTCGAGGTCGAGGACACCGACGCCGTGGTCGCGAAGACGCGGCAACTCGGCGGAGCGGTCCGGATGCCGGCGACGACGATGGCGGGTGTCGGCCGCATGGCCCAGCTCACCGACCCCTACGGTGCGCGTTTCGCGGTGATCCGCAGCGCCTCGCAGCAGGGCTGAGCGGGGCCGAGGGGCCGACGCGGGCTCTGCCCCGGTCAGGCGGAGGCGCGGCGGATCAGTGTCGTCGGCAGGATCACGGCGCCGTCGGACGGCGTGTCCGCCGTGGTTCCGGCGCGGTCGCGGCCCCCGGACAGGCCGCGCAGCAGCAGGCGGGCCATCAGGCGGCCCATCTCCTCGATGTCCTGACGGACCGTCGTCAGCGGCGGGTCGGCCTCCATGGCGACGGGCAGCATGTCGTCGAAGCCGATCACGGCCACGTCCTCGGGCACCCGTCGGCCGCTCGCGCGCAGCACGCGCAGAGCACCGAGCGCGGTGAGGTCGTTGGCGGCGAACACGGCGTCCACGTCGGGGCAGCGGTCCAGCAGCGTGCGCATCGCGCGTTCGCCGCCGCCCGGGGTGAAGTCGCTCTCCACGACCAGCCGGGGATCGCTCCCGCCGGGCACGTCGCCCATGACGTCCCGGTATCCGTCGAGGCGGTCCACGGCCGAGGTCTGGTCCAGGGCACCGGTGATGTGTGCGACACGCCGGCGGCCCAAGTCCACGAGATGGCGTACGGCCGTGCGGGCCCCGCCCCGGTTGTCGCAGTCGACGTACACCACGCCCGGGTTCACGCCCGCCCGGCCGGGGCGCCCGGGGCCGGGGGCCCGGGTGTCGCCGCCCCAGCCGGGCCGCCCGCCGAACACGGTGGGCACGCCGGCGTCATGGATGAGGCCGGGCAGCGGGTCGTCCAGGTGCAGGGAGAAGACGAGGGCGCCGTCGACGTGTCCGCCGGCGAGGTAGCGGGCCACGCGCGCGTGATCGTCGCGGCCCTCGGTGAGCAGCAGCACCAACTGGTTGTCGTGGGCGGTCAGTTCCTTGCTGATGCCGCGCAGCTGGAGGGCGAAGAAGGGGTCCGCGAACACCCGGGTCTCGGGCTCGGCGACGACGACCGCGACGGCATCGTGCCGCCGGGTCACCAGGCTGCGCGCCGCCTGGTTGGGAACGTAGCCCAGCTCCGCCACGGCCTGCCGGACCCGCTCGGCCAGCGGCTCGCGCACCCCGTCGCCGCCGTTGACCACCCGGGACACGGTGGCCCTCGACACACCGGCGCGCGCGGCCACGGCCTCCAGCGTCGGACGCGACACTGCCTCGGTCACTTCGGACTCCTCATCGGCGGCTGGCGGCCAGGATAACCACGAGGTGGCGACGGCGTCGGTGCCACGACAACGGCTCGGCCAGGGCCGGTTGCCAGGCATCGCCGCCGGGCCCCGGCCGGTGGCCGGTGCGACCCGGTCACGGCGCAACACGGGCACGGGATGCGCCCGGACCCGCCTGCCCGCCCGGCGCGTGAACCCGTGGCTCAGCCCAGCAGGTCGATCACCGCCCCCACGCCCCGGCGCTCCGCCTCCCGCCAGGCGAGCCAGGTCAGCGCGAGGTCCTGCCAGGGCAGCCCGACGGGGGCGTACACCGTGCGCTCACCCGGCGAGGTGCGCCCGGGGCGGGTGCCGCGCAGCACGTCGGTGAGGGTGGCGTCGGCGGCGGTCCGGGTGAGCCCAGGGGCCGCCAACGCGCCCATGCGGGCGGCGAGTTCCTCGTCGTCGACGACGAGCAGTGCCGCGTCCAGCAGGTCGGGGGCGAGTTCCCGCTTGCCGGGCTCGTCGGCGCCGAGGCTGGTGAAGTGCTGGCCGGGACGGGTGTCGGCGAGGGCGAGCAGCGGCGCCCGGGACCAGGTGGCGAGCAGGACGGTGCCGGCCGCCTCGGCCACCGCCCGGGCGGAGGCCAGCACGCGGCCGCCGTGCCGGGCCGCGAACGCGGCGGCGCGCCCGGTGTCCGTGTCATGGACGACCAGGCGCCGTGGCCGGTGCTCGCCCGTCAGGCCGCGCAGCGTCAGCTCGGCCTGGGCGCCCGCTCCGATCACGCCGAGGACGTCGTGCGCCGGGGCCAGCAGCGCGGTGCCGAGGGCCGCGGCCAGTCCCGTCCGCCAGGCGGTGAGGGTGGCCGAGTCCAGCAGCGCGAGCAGTTCTCCGTCCGTGCCGCTGTGCAGGCAGATCACCCCGCGCAGGGCGGGCCGGGCGCCGGGGAACTTGGCGTTCACCTTCACCGTGTACGCGTCGATGCCGGGCAGCAGGCCGGGCACGAGCGCGGTGGCGGTGCCGGGGAACGGCAGGTCGGTGCGGACCCGGCGGCCGGGTACGGCCACGGTGCCGGCCGTGCGGAAGCCGTCACGCAGGGCCGTGAGGCAGGCCGCCGGCTCCAGCAGGGCCTCCAGGTCGCTTCGGGTCAGAACGCGGGTCATCCCGGCATGATCGCCTGCCGCGGGGGGCATTGTCAGTGCGCGTTTCGTGCCGGCGTCCATCAGCCCGGCGGGTCCGGGCGCAAGGCGCACGGCCGGCGGCGGGGCGTCGCCGCGCTCAGGAGGTCTTCTCGGGCCGGGCCCGGCTCGGCTGGACCCGCTTCGGTTCGCCGGGCATCTTCGGGTACTCCGGCGGGTACGGCAGATCGCCCAGGCCGTGGTCGTGTTCGTCGCGGCGGGCCAGCTCCAGGAGCGCGTCCAGGCAGTAGGCGTGGTCGTCCATGTCGGCGTGCACGTCGCCGAGTTCGGCGAAGCGGGCCGGCATGGTGGCGAGGTCGAAATCGCGGGGGCGGGCCGCGTCGACCTCCTCCCAGCGCAGCGGCGCGGAGACGGGGGCACTCGGGCGGGGCCGTACCGAGTAGGCGGAGGCGATGGTGCGGTCGCGGGCGGTCTGGTTGTAGTCGAGGAAGATACGGCGGCCCCGTTCCTCCTTCCACCACTTGATCGTCACCTGGTCGGGCATCCGGCGTTCCATCTCCCGGCCGACCGCGATCGCGGCGCGCCGCACCTGGGTGAAGGTCCAGCGCGGTTCGATGGGCACGAAGACGTGCAGACCGCGGCCGCCGGAGGTCTTCGGCCAGCCGCGCAGCCCGCCGAACTCATCGAGGACGGCGCGCAGTTCATGGGCGGCGCGGACGGCGTCGTCGAAGTCGGTGCCGGGCTGCGGGTCGAGGTCGATGCGGAGTTCGTCGGGGCGGTCGACATCGGTGGCGCGCACCGGCCAGGGGTGGAAGGTGAGGGTGCCGTACTGGGCGGCCCACACGACGGCGGCCTCCTCGGTGGGGCACATCTCGTCGGCGCTGCGGCCGCTGGGAAAGGTGATGTGGGCGGTCGGGATCCAGTCGGGCATGTTCTTGGGGGCCCGCTTCTGGAAGAACCACTCGCCGCCGACGCCGTCCGGGTATCGCTCCAGGGTGGTGGGCCGGTTGCGCAGGGCGCGCAGGATGCCGGGACCGACGCAGGCGTAGTACTGGGCGAGGTCCAGCTTGGTGAAGCCGCGCTCGGGGAAGAAGACCTTGTCCGGGCTGGACAGCCGTACGGTCCGGCCCGCCACCTCCAGTTCCACCGCAGCACTCATGCGGCCACGGTAGGCGCACCCCACGCACCTCGCACACCGGGCGGAATCGGGTGACAGCAGGCGTTCACGGTCGTGTGCGAGCAGAATCGGACGCATGGATCTGCCGGTGATGCCGCCCGTGAAACCCATGCTCGCCAAGTCGGTGGCGACGATCCCGCCGGGGATGCACTACGAGGCGAAGTGGGACGGGTTCCGGGCGATCGTGTTCCGTGACGGGTCCGACATCGAGCTGGGCAGCCGTACCGGAAAGCCGCTGACCAGGTACTTCCCCGAGCTTGTCGCCGCGCTGCGGGAGCAGGTGCCCAAAAGGTGCGTGCTCGACGGGGAGATCGTCATCGCGCGGGGCGGGCGGCTGGACTTCGACGCGCTGACCGAGCGCATCCACCCGGCGGACTCCCGGGTGCGGATACTGGCCGAGCGGACCCCGGCCTCCTTCGTCGCCTTCGACCTGCTCGCGCTGGAGGACCAGTCGCTGCTCGACGTGCCGCTGACCGACCGGCGCGCCCTGCTGGACCGGGCACTGGCCGGGTCGGCCCCGCCGGTGCACCTGGCACCGGCGACCACGGACCTCGAGGTGGCCCGGCGGTGGTTCGAGCAGTACGAGGGCGCCGGCCTTGACGGGGTCGTGGCCAAGCCGCTCACCCTGCACTATCTGCCGGACCAGCGGGCCATGTTCAAGATCAAGCACGAGCGGACGGCGGACGTCGTCGTGGCCGGGTACCGCTTCCACAAGAGCGGCCCGGTGGTCGGCTCGCTGCTGCTGGGGCTGTACGACGACCACGGCAGGCTCCAGCACGTGGGCGTCTCGGCCGCCTTCGCCATGAAGAAGCGGGCCGACCTGGTCGAGGAACTCCAGCCGCTGCGCATGGACGACGTGACCGGGCACCCGTGGGCGGCCTGGTCGGACGAGTCCGCCCATGAGACGGCCCGGCTGCCGGGCGCGCCGAGCCGCTGGTCCGGCAAGAAGGACCTGTCCTGGGTACCGCTGAGGCCGGAGCGGGTCGCCGAGGTGGCCTACGACCACATGGAGAACGGACAGCGCTTCCGGCACACCGCCCGCTTCCGCCGCTGGCGCCCGGACCGCACACCGCAGAGCTGCACCTACGCCCAGCTGGAGGAGCCGGTGCGGTACGACCTCTCGGAGATCCTCGGCTAGACGCTGCACCGGGATCGGACCTCTCCGACGCCTTCCGGCGCCTTCCGGCGTCTTCCGGCGCCTTCCGGCGTGGCGCGCCGTGCCGCCGGGCGGCCTGGCGGCCGGAGCAGCGCCGCGGGCGGCCGCGCCCCGCGGCAGAGCCGCATGTCCGATGTCCGACACGGCCCCGTACCCCTTCGGGGCGCTGCTCCACCCCCGCCCGGGTCACACCCTGCGCCCGTTCGGCCCACCGGGCGCGCATGACCGTGGGCGATCGGGTAGGGCCAGCGTCGACCCGATGAGCACACAATCCGACAACACGGACGGGATGGCACCGGTGGGCATGAGATGCGGAGCGCGCTCGCGGCGCGCGGCACTGACGGCGGCCGTGGCGGCCGCCTCGCTGGCTGTCTCCCTCACGGCGGGCTGCACACGGCACGGCCGGGACGACGACCGCTCCCCGCAGCACACCCCGGCACCCGCACGGCCCGCGCCGGCGGCACCGTCATCGGCACCCGCGGTGACGGCGGCCGGGTCACCGCTCGCCGTGAAGATCGACAACGCGCCCGCGGCCCGCCCGCAGACCGGCCTGGAGGCGGCGGACGTGGTGTACGCGGAGCAGGTGGAGGGCGGCCTGAGCCGGCTGATGGCGGTGTACGCGACCAGGCTGCCGGCGGCCGTCGGGCCGGTGCGCAGCGCCCGCGAGTCCGATCTGGAACTGCTGCGCCAGTTCGGCCGGCCGGCCCTCGCCTTCTCCGGTGCCCAGCACAAGCTGCTGCCGCTGATCGGCAGGGCGCCGCTGCGGGTGCAGTCCCCCGACCGGGCACCCCGCGCCTATTACCGGGCCACCGGCAGGCCCGCCCCGCACAACCTGTATCTCCGGCCCGCCCGGCTGCTGTCCGCGGCCCCGGGCGGGGCGGCTCTGACGACGGGCTTCGGCTACGGCCCGGCTCCGTCGTCCGGCGGCATCCCCACTCTCTCGCGCACGGTCCGCTACCCGGCCGCCCGCTTCACCTTCACCTGGTCCGCCGCGCGCGGCGGGTGGCTGGTCGCGATGGACGGCACGCCCGCCGTGTCGGCCGGCGGGACACCTCTGGTGCCGGCGACGGTCGTCGTGCAGTACGTCAGGATCCGCGCCTCCCGCTTCCACGACCGGCTCGGCAACCGCACGCCGTACACCGAGACGGTGGGCTCGGGGGAGGCGGAGGTGCTGCGCGACGGACGGTCCTTCGCCGCCTCCTGGTCCCGGCCGGCCGCGACGGGCGGGACGACGTTCAAGGCGGCGGACGGCAGCCGGATGAACTTCGCCGCCGGTCCGGTGTGGGTGGTGTTCACCCCGGCGCCCTGAACCGGCGCGAACCGCCGTGAGCTGCCGTGAGTCCTTGCTCAGCCCTGCGCGGCCACCGGCTCGGCCGGGTTGCGCAACCCCTCCGCCGCGTCCGCGACCCGGCGGATCAGGTCGAAGAAGACGGTCTGTTCGCCGGGCGAGAGCGGTGCGAGGAACACCTGGTTCATCCGGGCGGTGCGTACGGTCAGCTTGCGGTGGGTGCGCAGGCCGTCATCGGTCAGGCGGAGCAGGAAGCGCCGGCCGTCCCTGGGGTCGCGCACCTTGGTCAGCAGCCCGCGGCGGCCGAGCCGGCTGATCACCTCGGCGATGGTCGACCGGTCCAGGCCCACCCGCTCCCCGACGGTCCGCTGGTCGAGACCCGGCTCGGCGACGAGCGCGTTCATGACCGCGAACTGCGGCGAGGTGATCTCCTCGGAGACCATCGTGTTCCACAGCAGGTAGTGCGCCTGCTGGAGCCGCCGGGCCAGATGCCCGGGATGGGTGGTGAGATCCACCGCGGCCATGAGCACTCCCCTGATCGTTTCGTTGGTGCACTGAACAATACCGCCGACCAGACGATCTGTCTGTCACGAAAGACGCAGGCAGCCAGCACCTTGACGGCCATCGTCTCCGGTGGCAGCGTGTGAGGCACCTCGCGAAATACTCAGTGCGCTGATTAATGGCGAAGAGATGGGGCTTCACGGATGGACAAGGTGGTCGCCACGGCCCAGGAGGCGGTGGCCGATGTGCCGGACGGCGCGTCCCTCGCGGTCGGCGGGTTCGGGCTGAGCGGAGTCCCGAACGTGCTGATCCAGGCGCTCTACGAGAGGGGGGTCGGCGCGCTGAGCGTGGTGTCGAACAACTGCGGGGCGATGGAGACCGGACTGGCGGTGCTGCTGGCCGCGGGCCGGATCGCCCGGGTGACCGGCTCCTACATCGGCGGCAACAAGGAGTTCGCCCGCCAGTACCTCGGCGGAGAGCTGGAGCTGGAGCTGATCCCGCAGGGCACCCTGGCCGAGCGACTGCGCGCGGGCGGCGCCGGCATCCCCGCCTTCTACACCCCGGCGGGCGTCGGCACCCAGGTCGCCGAGGGCGGGCTGCCCTGGCGCTACGACGGCGCGGGCGGCGTCGCTGTGGCCTCCCCGGCGAAGGAGGTCCGGGAGTTCGACGGTGTCCACTACGTCCTGGAGCGCGCCATCCGCACCGACTTCGCGCTGGTCAGGGCCGCGAAGGGGGACCGGCACGGGAACCTGGTCTTCAACAGGTCGGCCCGGAACTTCAACCCGCTGGCCGCCATGGCCGGCAAGGTCGCGATCGCCGAGGTGGAGGAGCTGGTCGAGCCCGGCGAGATCGACCCGGACGCGGTGCACCTGCCGGGCATCTTCGTCCAGCGGGTCCTCGCCCTGACCCCTCGGCAGGCGGCGGACAAGCGGATCGAACGGCGGACGGTGAGCAGCTGATGGCCTGGATGCGCGAGGAGATGGCCGCCCGCGCGGCACGCGAGCTGCGCGACGGCCAGTACGTCAATCTCGGCATCGGCCTGCCGACGCTGATCCCGAACCACCTGCCGCCGGGTGTCGAGGTGGTCCTGGAGTCGGAGAACGGGATCCTGGGCACCGGCCCGTATCCGGCGGACGACCAGGTCGACCCGGATCTGATCAACGCCGGCAAGGAGACCGTCACCACCCTGCCCGGCGCTTCCTTCTTCGACTCGGCGCTGTCCTTCGCGATGATCCGCGGCGGGCACATCGACGTGGCCGTGCTCGGTGCGATGCAGGTGTCCGCCGGCGGCGACCTGGCCAACTGGGCGGTGCCCGGCAAGCTGGTCACCGGGATCGGCGGCGCGATGGACCTGGTACACGGCGCCCGGCAGGTGATCGTGGTGATGACACACACCGCGAAGGACGGCACCTCGAAGATCCTCAAGGAGTGCACGCTGCCGCTCACGGGCAAGGCGTGTGTGAACCGGGTCATCACGGATCTGGCGGTACTGGACGTCACCGACGAAGGGCTGACGCTCGTGGAGACCGCGCCCGGCGTCGGTGTGGACGAGGTCGCCGCCCGGACCGACGCCGAACTGACCATCGCGGAGAACCTGCTGTGAACACGGTTCACATCGCCGACGTCCGTCCGCTCGAACGGTAAGGAAGCACCAGGTATCCCCATGGCTCTCACCCAGCAGGACATCGACCAGGAGATCGCCGCCGAGCGCGCCGCGTACGACAAGCGCGTCGCCGGCGGCGCCCCCGTCGAGCACCATCCCCGCCGCGACTACGCGCCCTACCGCTCCTCGGTGCTGCGCCACCCGCGGCGGCCCCTGGTCGCCATCGACACCAGCAAGGACCCGGAGCTGGTGGAGCTGCACTCCCCCGCCTTCGGGGAGCGGGACATCACCGGGATCGACAACGACCTCACCCGGCAGCACACCGGGGAGCCGATCGGCGAGCGGATCACCGTCTCCGGGCGGCTGCTGGACCGCGCCGGACGCCCGGTGCGCGGCCAGCTGATCGAGATCTGGCAGGCCAACTCGGCGGGCCGCTACGCCCATCGGCGCGAACAGCACGACGCCCCGCTCGACGCGAACTTCACCGGCGTCGGCCGCACCCTCACCGACGCCGAGGGCCGCTACCACTTCACCACCATCCAGCCCGGCCCGTACCCGTGGCGCAACCACGTGGGCGCCTGGCGCCCGGCCCACATCCACTTCTCGGTGTTCGGCTCGGCGTTCACGCAGCGGCTGGTGACACAGATGTACTTCCCGGGCGACCCGCTGTTCCCGTACGACCCGATCCTTCAGTCGGTGACGGACGACGCGGCCCGGCAGCGGCTGGTCGCCACGTACGACCACGGCCTGTCGGTGCCGGAGTTCTCGCTCGGCTACCACTGGGACATCGTGCTCGACGGCCCGGCCGCCACCTGGACCGAAGAAGGGCGCTGACCGCCATGACCAAGATTGACACGAGCAGCCCGGAGCGTGTGCTGCCCACCCCGTCCCACACGGTCGGCCCGTTCTACGGCTACGCGCTGCCCTTCCGCGGCGGCGAGGAGATCGCGCCGCTCGGCCACCCGGACACGATCACCGTGCACGGGTACGTCCTCGACGGCGCCGGCCGGCCGCTGCCCGACGCCCTCGTGGAGCTGTGGGGTCCGCGGCCCGACGGCACGGTGGCGCAGGTCGACGGCTCCATCCGCCGGGACCCCGCCACCGGCGGGTATCTTGGCCGCAACGGCGTGGAGTTCACCGGCTGGGGCCGGATCCAGACGGACGCCGACGGCCACTGGTACGCCCGTACGCTGCGGCCCGGAGTCCGGGGGAGCAACGCGCCGTACCTCAGCGTCTGCGTCTTCGCGCGCGGCCTGCTCGTGCACCTGTACACCCGGGCATACCTGCCCGGCGACGAGGCCGCGCTGGCCGCCGACCCGCTCCTCGCGCAGGTGGGCGACCGGCGCGACACGCTGATCGCCGCCGACGAGGGCGCCGGCACCTACCGTTTCGACATCCGCCTTCAGGGCGAGGGCGAGACGGTCTTCCTGGAGTACCGGTGACAGCCGAGACCGACACCGGCCTGCTCGCCCCCGGGTGGGCCGCTTCCCCGGCCGCGGACGCCACCGGCGACGCCGCCTTCCTGCGCGCCCTGCTCGACGCCGAGGCAGCCCTGACCCGCGCCCAGGCCGCGCTGGGCCTCGCCCCCGCCGCGGCCGCCGACGCGGTGACCGCCGCAGCCGCCGACCCCGCCCGTTTCGACGTCCGCTCCCTCGCCGGGCGGGCCCGGGCCGGCGGCAACCCGGTCATCCCTCTCGTCGCCGACCTCACCGCCGCCGTGGGCGAGCGGTACGGCCCGTACGTCCACCGCGGCGCCACCAGCCAGGACATCCTGGACACCGCCGCCATGCTGGTAGCCGTCCGCACCCTGGAGCTGATCCTGGCCGACCTGGCGCGCACCGAGCGCGCGCTGGCCCGGCTGGCCGCCGAGCACCGGGACACGGCGATGCCGGGGCGCACGCTCACCCAGCACGCGGTGCCGACGACGTTCGGCCTGAAGGCGGCCGGCTGGCGCTCGCTGGTCCTGGACTCCCGCGACCGCCTCACCCGGGTACGGCGGACCCTGCCGGTCCAACTGGGCGGCGCGGCCGGGACGCTGGCGGCCTTCCAGGCGTACGGCGCCCGGGACGCGACCGCGCTGACCGAGGCGTACGCCCGTGAACTGGGCCTGGCCGCACCGCCGTTGCCCTGGCACACGCTGCGCACGCCCGTGGCCGATCTGGCCGGCGCGCTGGCCTTCACGGTGTGCGCCCTCGGCAAACCGGCCGAGGACGTGCTGACGCTGTCGCGTACGGAGATCGGCGAGGTGGCCGAGGGCAGCGGCGGCACTTCGTCCGCCATGCCGCACAAGGCCAACCCCGTGCGCGCCACGCTGCTCGCGGCCGCCGCCCGCCGCGCCCCGCAGCTCGCGGCCACGCTGTACGGGGCTCTCGCCGCCGGGGACGAGCGGCCGGCCGGGGCCTGGCACGCCGAGTGGGAACCGCTGCGCGACCTCGTCCGGCTGGCCGGCGGCGCGGCCCGGGACGCGGCCGGACTCGCCGAGGGCCTGCACGTGAACAGCACGGCGATGCGCCGCAATCTCGACCTCACCCGGGGACTGATCGTCTCCGAACGGCTGTCCGCCGCACTCGCCCCGCTGCTCGGCCGCGCCCGGGCGGTGGAACTGCTCACCGAACTCGCCCGCCGCGCCCACAGCGAGGACCGCACGCTCGCCGAACTCCTCGCAGAGCAGCAGGAGTTGAGGGGATCGCAGATGCCGGACCTGGCCGACCTCACCGATCCCACGCACTACACCGGTGTCGCCGGTGCCCTCACCGACCGTGCCCTGGAGCGACGTTGACCGCACCACTGCTCAATCACCTCGCACAAGGCCCGGCTTCGGCCGCCCCGCTGCTGCTCGGGCCGTCGCTGGGCACCTCCTACGCCCTGTGGGACGCCGTCGCGCCCGAACTGTCCGTCACGCACCGGGTGGTGCGCTGGGACCTGCCCGGGCACGGCGGCTCGGCGGCGGACCTGATCGGGCCCGGCGCGAGCGTCGGCGACCTCGCCGCGCTGGTGCTGGACCTCGCCGACGCGCTCGGCATCGACCGGTTCGGCTACGCGGGCGTCTCCCTCGGCGGCGCCGTCGGCCTGCACCTGGCCGTGCACCACCCCGACCGGCTGACCTCACTGGCGGTCCTGTGCTCCTCCGCCCGCTTCGGGGACGGCGCGGCCTGGCGGGAGCGGGCGCAAAGGGTGCGGCGCGAGGGCCTTCAGTGGCTGGTGGAGAGCGCCGACGCACGCTGGTTCACCCCCGGGTTCACCGTGCCCGTGCTGGTCCAGGACCACCGGGAGGCCGACCCGCAGGCGTACGCCGCCTGCTGCGACGCGCTCGCCGCGTTCGATCTGCGCGACCGGCTCGGCGAGATCGCCGTACCGACCCTGCTCGTGGCGGGCCGGCAGGATCCGGCGACGCCGCCCGCGCATCTGCGGGAGATCGCCGACGCGGTGCCCGGCTCGACGCTGGTGGAGTTGCCCGGGGCCTCGCACCTGGCGCCCGCGCAGTGCCCGAAGGCCGTCCTGGCCGCGCTGCGCACCCAGCTCGGCGGAGCGCCGGCGAGCGGGATGGCGGTGCGCCGCCAGGTGCTGGGCGACGCGCACGTGGACCGGGCGCAGGAGCGGCAGACCCCGTTCACCGCCCGCTTCCAGGACTTCATCTCCCGCTATGCCTGGGGTGAGATCTGGACCGACCCGACGCTGTCCCGCCGCGAGCGCAGCATGATCACCCTCACCGCGCTGGTCGCGCACGGCCACCACGACGAACTGGCCATGCACATCCGGGCGGCGCGCCGCAACGGGCTGACGCCGCAGGAGATCGGCGCGGTGCTGCTCCAGAGCGCCGTCTACTGCGGGGTGCCGGCCGCCAACTCGGCGTTCGCGACGGCCCAGCGGGTCCTCGCCGAGGCCGCCGAGGAGGAGGGCACGGACTGAGGACGCGGGGCCGAGGGTGACCCCGTACGACCCGCAGGTACGCAAGCGGCTGACTGCGGTGACGGAGCAGTTGCTCACGGCGTGAGACCGACGACTGTATGCAGTATGGCGTCGATCGCATGATGCCGACCGCATACGGCGTGCCATCAACCGTAGGGCGCCGACCGTATACGGCCTGCGGTCAACCGTATGGCGCCGACCGCGTACGGCGTGGCGTCGACCGTATGCGATATGCGGTCGACCGCCTACCGCAACCCCCGCCCCGTCTCCAGCACCTCCCTCGCCCGGGCCACCAGTCCCTCTGCTCCGCAGGACCGGGCGAGGTCCAGCCCCCGGTTGAGTTCCGCGACGGAGCGGGCGGCGATGCCGTACTCGACGCGGGCCGCCGCGTGTTCGTACTGGCAGGGTGAGGCCTCCAGGTAGGTGACGGCCTGGGCGGCGAGCTGGACCGCGCGGGCTCCGGTCTCCAGGGCGGCGGCGCAGCGCAGGGCCTCGCCGATCGCGGTGTCCGTGCCGAAGCGCTCGGCCTGGCGGCGGGCGTCCGTGGCGAGCCGGGCGGCGCGGGCGGGGTCGTGCACGGCAAGGGCCTTGGCGAGGTCGATCGACCAGGGCGCGAGGACGGGGTTGTGGCCGCCTCGGGAGACGGCGGTCTTCTCGGCGGCTTCCAGTTCGTTGATGCCGTCCTCGGTGCGGCCGATGGCGAGCAGCAGCCGGCCGCGTACGGAGCGGATGTCGGGCAGCACGATGGTGGACGGGTAGGGCGGTGCGAAGCCGTACTGGTCGGCGATGGTCCGGGCCTCCTGGACACGGCCGCGGGCCAGCAGGGTGTCGACGAGTCCGCAGGTGGCCGACCAGTACAACGGCAGCCCGCGGCCGACGCGTTCGGCGAGGACGAGCGCCTCGCGCAGGGTGGACTCGGCGTCGCGCAGCCGGCCCTGCCTGCGGTAGGCGAGGCCGAGGAAGGCGTTGGCGAGGGAGAGATGGCCGCCGCGCCAGCCGGCGGTGGTGTAGGCGCGCAGTGCCTCGGCGAACAGGCTCTCGGCCCGGTCGAGCCGGTCGGCGTAGGCGTACGCGCTGCCGAGCCTCATCAGCAGTTCGATGCCCCACTCCTGGTCGGTCCAGCCGAGACCGGGTGCCAGGCGGCCGTTGACGAGGGCGCGGTCGCACAGTTCGAGGACCTCTGCGGCGCTCTCGCCGTGGGTCATGGCGTCGAAGCCGCGCAGGATGAGCAGGGCGCGCTCGGAGTTGTCGCGGCCGGTGCAGGTGCTCGCGAGTTCGGCCAGGCGCCGGGAGCGGGCCGGGGAGACGGTCTCGCCGTGGATGCCCTCCCACATGAACTGCACGGCCTGCAGCCGCATTCTGGCGGGGCCCGGTTCGTGCCGGGCGGCCTCGGCCTCGACGGTGCGGACGGCCTCCTCGAGCTGGTCGTTGTGGAGCAGCGCCTGGGAGAGGCGGACCACGCCGTCGACCCGCCGGCCGCCCTCGAGGCCGGGCATGCCGAGCGCGTACTGGAGGTGGTCGATGGTGACGGCGGGCGCGGTCAGCAAGGTGGCGCAGCCCAGTTCGTACAGGACGTGCGCGTGGACCTCGGGGCGCGGCGGCTCCTGGAGGGCCCGCTCCAGGCAGCGGCGGGCGGCGTCGGGCGCGCCGACGGCGAGGTGGTCCCGGGCCGCCTCGCGCAGCTGGGAGACGAGTTCCTCGTCGTCGTCCGGGTGCACCTTGAGCAGGTGCCGGGCGGCCTCGGCGGCGCCGCGGCCCAGTTCGGTGATGATCTGGGCGGCGACGCCGTGCATGGCGGTGCACACGGCGGGCGGGATGGAGTTGTAGACGGCGGTGGCGATCAGCGGGTGGACGAACTCCAGCTCGCCCTCTTCGCGTTCGACGCCGGCGACGGGGGCGGGCGTGGTGAGGATGCGGGCGTTGCAGAGGAGTTCGGCGCAGTGCCGGGCGATGTCGTCGCTCATGGTGGCGAGGCGGGCGACCATGTCGACGGTGATGGAGGTGCCGAGGATGGCGGCGGCCCAGGCGAACCGGGTGGCCTCCAGGCCCAGTCCCTTGAGCCGGTCGACCAGTCCGCCGCCGCGGGCGGAGCGGTTGAGGGCGCGCAGTTCCCCGGCGCGGGCCTCGACCGGCTGCAGCTCGCTGTCCTGCACCTTGGCGAGGAGTTCGACGGTGTCGTAGGGGTTGCCGCCGGTGACGGCCCACACCTCGCGGCAGAAGGCGTCGTCGGCGTGCCGGCCGAGGGTGGCGCGGGTGAGTCCGGCGCAGGCGTCCGGGGTGAAGGCGCTGAGGTTCTTGACGGGGCTGCCCGCGGCGGCGGCCACCGCGTCGAGGTGGCGGGCGCTGTCCCCGCCGACCTCGCCGGGGCGGCGGGCGACGACGACCAGGACGGACACGTCGTCCAGCCGCTCGGCGAACGCGGCGAGCCAGCGCAGGGTCTCCTGGTCGGCCCAGTGCGCGTCGTCGATCAGCAGCACGAGGGGCCATTCGCGGCGGGCGAGCCGGCGGACCGCGGCGACGAGGCCGTCGCACACGTACTGCGGGTCGGCGCTGCCCTCCTGCGGGTCGGCTATACCAAGGGCGGGAGCGGCGATGTCGTACCAGTCGCCGAGGTACTCGCGGGCCTCCTCCGGCAGTAAGGAGAGCAGGGCGGGCTGGAGCAGCTGCCGTACCACGTTGAACGGGACGGACTTCAGGGTCTCCGCGCCGCGCGCGGACCACACGGTGCAGTTGCGGCGCTCGGCGACGCGGCGGGTCTCGGCGAGCAGCGCGGTCTTGCCCAGCCCCGCCACGCCGCGGAAGAGCAGCAGGCTGCCCGCGGACGACCGGTCGGCGCACAGGACGTCGAGTGCCTCTGCGACGGCGGTGATCTCCGCGTCCCGCTCCCACAGGGAAGCCGAGGCGGCCGTCGGGGGCCGTCCCTCCGTCATCCCGTTACCTCCCCAGGTCGCCCGAATGACGTACAGAGCACGAGCGTAGCCGTCCGGTGGAGCCCGTGGTGGGCGCTCGGGGCAGCTGTTGCCCCGCCGGGTGAAAGTGGGTGCGGCCGGGCGACGCGGACCGGGCCCGAACCGCCGGTCAGCAGCCGACGGTGCGTCAACAGTGCCGCTCGGAGCCGGTGCCGGAGAAATCGGAGCCGGTGCCGGGGAAGAAGGACGGGAGAAATCGGAAGCGAAATATTCCGGTCCGTTCCTTTCGCGGCAGATCCTCTCATCACACTTTCAGGGTCGCCTCATACGGTGGGGGCATGACGCAGGTGACTCCCCCCGGGTGGTACCCCGACCCCGGGCAGACGAACGACGGTCCGCCCACCGAGCGCTGGTGGGACGGCAAGGCCTGGACGGACCAGACCCGCCCCGCCGGGACGGCCGCCGCGTGGGGTCCCCCGACGCAGCCGCCGCCGGACACGGCCCCGCAGCCGGCACCCCCGGCGCCCTTGCCGCCGGCCGGGTACGGCGCGCAGCCGGCGGCCCCGGCTCCCGCCGGGTACGGCGCCCAGCCCAGGTACGCGGCGTATCCGCCGTATCCCCCCGAGCCGCCGGCCGGGCCCCGGCGCGGGCTGCGTACGGGCATAGCCGTCGCGGTGGCGGCGGCGGTACTGGGGAGCATCGGTGTCGGCGTCTACGCCCTGACCAAGGGCGACGGCGACGGCGGCGGCAGCGACCGCGCCTCGGGCCAGGGGCGCCGGGCGGGCAGGGCGGCGGGCAGGGCGGGCCGTCCGGCGGGTCCGGCGGCGGCTCGGGCGAGTCCGGCGGCCCGGACGGCTCCGGGGGCTCGGGAGGGCCGGGCGGCTCCGGCGGTTCCGGGGGCGGTTCGCCGTCGCCGGGGCAGTCCGACGCGCCCAAGGTGCAGGGCGGCGGCACGGTGCCGGACCCGGTCAACGGGATCAGCCTGCCGGTGCCGAAGGGCTGGACGGGGCAGGCGATCAGCGTCGGCGCGCAGGTGACCTCGGACGACTCCTACAAGTGCCCGGGCAATTCCGGCCAGACCTGCACCGCGGGCGGCGCCTACACCGCGCCGGCGGTGACCCTGGGCCTGAAGGGCACGACGGCCGAGGAGGTCGCCAAGGCGGACATCGCGGCCAACGCCAAGCAGTCCTACGGCGGCACCACCTACGGCAGCATCACCTCGCACCAGCAGCTGGCCTCCCAGGCGGTGACGGTCGCCGGGCAGAAGGGCTACATGGTGCGCTGGAAGGCGGTGACCAGCAAGGGCTCCGACGGCTACGTCGAGTCGGTCGCCTTCCCCTCCCCGAACGACGCCCGGCAGATCGTGGTGGTCCGCTTCGGTGTGGACGCCGGCCAGAACCTGTCCGTCATCGACGAGATCCTCAAGGGGATCAAGGTCTCCTCCGGCAGCGGCAGCGGCCAGGACGTCTGAGCCGCGCCCGCGCCGCGGCGGACGCCCGGGACCGGGACGTGCAGCGGCCGGGTGGGGCCCCCTCCGCTCAAGAGGAGCCCCACCCGGCCGGGGGGTGCGCGCCGCCCCCGTCCCCACGGTGCGGCGCGGGCAGGCCGCCGTTCAGTCATCCCGTGAACGGCGGCCTGGGTCTTCTACGTCAGCCCGAGCGCGGGCAGCACGATGGCCTCCACGAACCGGGCGAGATAGTCGGCGTCGGCGTACTGGCCGCTGAGCACGGGCCGCACCCGCAGGACGCCGAACATCATCGCCGGGACGTACTCCAGCGCCGGATGGCCGGCCGGGACCTCGCCCCTGGCCACGCCCCGGGCGAGCATCTGCTGCAGCGCGGCGATCTCCGGGTCCACCAGGGCCTCGCGCAGCGCCTGGGCCAGTTCCTCGTCGGCCGTCCACGCGTGTCCCAGCGCCTGGAGCAGTCTGGTGTCCTTGCCCGACCAGTCCCCCGCGGCCCGCGCGGCCTGGCGCAGGTCCTCGGCGAGGGATCCGGTGTCGATGCCGGCGAAGCGCACCCGGCGGCTGGCGCGCAGCGCCGCCGCGACGAACTGGGGCTTGGTCTTCCACTGCCGGTAGAGCGTGGACTTGCTGCACCGGGTGCTGGCGGCGACGCCCTCCATGGTGACGGACTCGTAACCGCACTCGCGGATCTGCTCCAGCACGGCGTCGAAGAACTCCCGCTCACGCTCCGGCGTGATCTTGGAGCGGCTCGAGGCGACGACGGTCTCCGGTCCGTCCGCGGCCTGCGACGTCATGCGGTGCTTCCCCTCACTCGTGTCCGACGGGTCCTCGATGTGCGGCCCCACCACTTCAGTCCGGCTCGAGCCCGGCTCAACCGGAGGCGCTCACTCTGCCTCCAGTGTGGCGCACATCAATCGATACGCCAGTGTACCGGTACTCGAGCGTATCGGTACACTGGCGTATCGGTACGGAAACGTATCGATGCGTTCCGGTCCGGTGCCGGGACCCGTTCGCACCACCACACGCACCACCGTCAGTGAAGGGGCCGGGGGATGACTGCCCGAACCGAGCCTGCAGAGGCAGAAACGGAGCCGCCGGACGCGACCGCGCGTCCGGCACTGATACGTGAGCTGCTGCTGGTCGCCGGGCTCTTCCTCGTCTACAAGCTCGGCCGGCAGCTGGCCACGCGGCACACCGCGGGCGCCGTCCACAACGCCGACCGCGTGTGGGACCTGGAGCGGGCACTGCACCTCCCCCACGAGAACGGCGTGCAGTCCGCACTGCTGCACGGCGACACCCTCGTCCGCATCGCGAACACCTACTACGCCACCGTCCACTTCCCGGCGACGCTGGCCTTCCTGGTCTGGCTCTACGTCAAGCGGCCGGCGCACTACGTCTGGGCCCGCCGGGTCCTCGCGGCCGTCACCACGGCGGCCCTGGTGCTGCCCTTCACCTTCCCGCTGGCCCCGCCCCGGATGCTGACCGGGACCGGCCTGGTGGACACCGCGAGAATCTTCGGCCCGTCCGTGTACGGCCCGCCGGCCAGCGACCATCTGTCCAACCAGTTCGCGGCGATGCCGTCGCTGCACTTCGGCTGGGCGCTGATGGTGGCGGTCGGCCTGATCGTGGCCACCCGCTCCCGGTGGCGCCCGCTGTGGCTGCTGCACCCGCTGATCACCCTGCTGGTGATCGTGGGCACGGCCAACCACTACTGGCTCGACGCGATCGTCGCGACCCTCATGCTCGGCATCGCCCTCGCCGTGATCCGCCCGCCGCGGCGCACGGCCGGCCCGGCCGGACGCGGCACGGCCCGCGACCGGCTCACCCCGGACACCCCCGTACTGGTGGGAGCGGGCCGATGAGCGCCGCCGCCCTGGTCTCCGTGGCCCTCTCCCTCGTCTCGGCCATCGCCTACGCCCTCGCCGCGGTCGCCCAGGAACGCCTCGCCTCCCGCAGCGCCGGCACCGGTGTGCTGCGGCTGCTGGGCACGGGTGCCTGGTGGTCCGCGGTCGGTCTCAACGCGGCCGCCGCGCTGCTGCACGTCGTCGCACTCAAGTACGGCCCGCTGACCCTCGTCCAGCCGCTGGGAGCGCTCACCCTCGTCGCTGCGGTGCCGCTCGGGGCGCGGGCGGCCGGGCGCCGGGTCAGCGTGGCGGAGTGGCGCGGTACGGCGCTCACGCTGCTGGGGCTCGCCGCGCTGCTCGTGACCGCCTCCGGTCCGGCGCCCGAGCGGGTGCTGTCGCTGACCGAGGCGCTGGCGGTCGCCGGTACGACCGCCGCCGCGATCGGCATGCTGTCCTGGCCCGGCGCCCGCCCGGGCCTCAGGCACGCGACGGCGTCCGGCTTCGCCTCCGGTGTCGCCTCCGCGCTCACCCAGACGGTGACCGTCGCGGCCACCGAACGCTCCGGCCCGGTGCTCGGCACCGAGGTGATCGTGGTCGCGGTCCTGGTCGCCGCGTTCGCCGTCGGCGGGCTGCTGCTGTCCCAGACCGCCTACCGCGGCGGCCTCGGCGCCCCGCTGGCCGTGGTCACCCTCGCCAACCCCGTGGCCGCCGCCGTGATCGGCCTCACCCTGCTCGGCCAGGGCCTCCAGGGCGGCCCCGCCGGCGTGCTGCTCGCGCTCACCGGCGCCGCCCTCGCCTCCCGGGGCGTGGTCCTGCTCACCCGGGGCACGCCGGTGCCGGTGCACACCGACGAGGACCACCCCGTGGCCCGGGTGCTGGCCCTGGAACCGCAGACGGCGGCCACCGAACCGGCGCTGGTGCCGCGCCGGCCGGAACAGCCGGGCCACCTCACCGCGCTCTGAACGGCACGACGGCGGCCGGAGCGCGCGTCATCCGCGCGCGCCGGCCGCCGTCGCCGTACCTCTCTCGTACGTCCTGTACTGCTTCTCTCGTACGTCCCGTACTTGTCCCGTACGTCCCGTACTTCGTCTCTCGTACGTTTCCGTACTTGTGGTGTCCCCGTGCCCGTCCTCCCCCGTCGGGGCAGGCTCAGTTCCAGCCCCGCGAGTCCTGCTTGAGGGCGGTGTCGACGGTCAGGGCCGTCGACACCACGAGGCTCAGCAGCGGCTCGGGCAGCTGGTAGTGGATCTGCAGGACGTAGTTGTCCGCGGTCGTGAAGAGTGTCTTGGCAAGGCCTTCCCAGGTCTTGGTGATCCGGGCGACCTCGTTGTCCGCGTGGTCGACGATCGCGAAGTTCCAGGCCCGCCAGTTCTCCGCCTTGATCGCGCCGACCTGCCGGCCGTCCGCGTTCATCGCGAAGCCGATCTTCCCGATCATGTTCTGCTGGACGATCTCACCGACCGGCGAACCGTCCGGGCGGGTCACGATCACCCGGGACTTGAAGAACTTCGCGGGCCGGGTCAGCACCAGCTGGGGCTGGCCGTAGGCGTCGCGGATCTCCAGTTTGTGGGTCATGAACTGGTCGAGGCTGGAGACGAAGCGCAGGATCTTCTTCAGCGCGCCCTGCCCCACCTCGGTCACCGCACCGATCTCACGGCCGTGCTGATCCATGACCTTGTACTCGTTGGTCACCTCGATCAGCTTGGCCTTCTGGTTCACGACCAGAACGGGCTCGGTGAACAGGGTGCCGCCGCCGGGACCGGCCGCCTGGACGCCGGCCTGCTGCTGCACCTGCCGCTGCACCTTGGGATCGGCGGACTGCTGCGGCGGGACGCCGTACTGCTGGCCGGGTGTCTGCTGCGCAGCGCCGAACTGCTGGGCGGGCGCCTGCTGCTGCGGGGCCTGGCCGACCGGTGCCTGCGCCGGGTTGGTGTGCTGAGTCCACTGCGTACCGTCCCAGTAGCGCAGCGTCTGGGGCGCTCCGTGCGGATCGGGGTACCAGCCTGCAGGAGTGTTGGATTGCGTGGTCATCGGGGCACACTACCCTCATCTGACCGGTACCTGACCAGTCCGCACGGAGCGGTGTTCATCGCCCGTTCACGCCGTGACGATCGCCGGGTCGCTGACGCCGGGACGGCCGTTCTCGACGTGGCCGGCGAAGCCGCGCAGGAAGGCCGGGTCGGCGTCGCAGGTCACGGTCACGTCGTACCAGCGCCTGCTCGCCGTGAGGTCGACGGTGTGCCTGACTCTCGCGCCGGGCCGTACGGTCACGGTGGCCGGGTGGCCGCCGTAGCCGCTCGCCACCTTCAGCTTCACCGTGCCGGAGCCCTTGTTGGTGAAGGTGAGTTCCAGGCCGTCACCGGCGGGCCGCGCGGTCACCTCGAGGCCGGCCGTCCCGCCCTTGCCCTTGCCCTTGAAGGCGCGCAGGAACCCGTTGGGGCCGTGCACGGTGAGGTCGTGGCTGCCGCCGGAGTAGACCGGGTTCCAGGTGTCCGAGAGGGTCTTGCCCGCCTCGGTGGTGTAGGTCCAGGGGCCGTCGGCGCGGTTGCCGGAGGTGACGAGGAAGGCCGCGCCCGCGTGCGCCCCCGAGGCGAACGTGAGCGTGAGCCTGCCGGTGGCCGCATCCACGGAACCGTCCACCACCGGGGCGTACTTCAGCGGGCGGGTGGGCCGGTGGCCGCGCTCCTGCCTGGGCAGGGACGGGTTCGCCGGGGGCTTCGGCACATAGTCGGGGTGGCGGTTGTGGTCCGGCGGCTCGTAGGCGGTCGTGGACGGCAGCGCGACCGGCTTGGTGTCCTTGTGGGAGAAGTCGAACGCGCTGGTCAGATCTCCGGTGACGACGCGGCGCCAGGGCGAGATGTTCGGCTCGTGCACCCCGAAGCGGCGCTCGATGAACCGGATGATCGAGGTGTGGTCGAGCGTCTCGGAGCAGACGTAACCGCCCTTGCTCCACGGCGAGACGACGAGCATCGGCACGCGCTGCCCGAGCCCGTAGGCACCGGCGACATGCCCGGCGTCGCCCTTGAACAGGTCGAGGGAGGCGTCCACGGTCGACTTGCCCTGTGCGGCGGAGGCCGGCGGGAACGGCGGGACGACGTGGTCGAAGAAGCCGTCGTTCTCGTCGTAGGTGATGAACAGCGCGGTCCGGCCCCACACCTCGGGGTTGGAGGTGAGCGCGTCCAGGACCTGCGAGACGTACCAGGCGCCGTAGTTGGCGGGCCAGTTGGGGTGCTCGGTGAAGGCCTCGGGGGCCACGATCCAGGACACCTGCGGCAGCGTGCCGGCCTTGACGTCGGCCTTCAGCCGGTCGAAGAAGCCCTCGCCCTTCTTGGCGTCGGTGCCGGTGCGGGCCTTGTCGTACAGCGGGTCGCCGGGCTTCGCATTGCGGTACTGGTCGAAGTAGAGGAGCGCGTTGTCGCCGTAGTTGCCGCGGTAGGCGTCCGGTATCCAGCCCCAGGAGCCGTTCGCGTCGAGGCCGTCGCCTATGTCCTGGTAGATCTTCCAGGAGACCCCGGCCTTCTCCAGGCGCTCGGGGTACGTCGTCCAGCCGTAGCCCTTCTCGTCGTTGCCGAGGACCGGGCCGCCGCCCTGGCCGTCGTTGCCGACGTAACCCGTCCACATGTAGTAGCGGTTCGGGTCGGTCGAGCCCATGAACGAGCAGTGGTAGGCGTCGCAGAGGGTGAAGGCGTCGGCGAGCGCGTAGTGGAACGGGATGTCCTCGCGGGTCAGGTGCGCCATGGTCGTGGTGCCCTTGGCCGGCACCCACTTGTCGTACTTGCCCCCGTTGAAGGCCGCGTGGGTGTCGTTCCAGCCGTGCGGCAGGTCCTGGATGAAGGCGAGGCCCAGGTCGTCGGCGTCGGGGCGGAAGGGCAGGATGTCCTTCGTGCCGTCGGACTGCTTCCAGACGGACGTGCCGTTCTGCGTGACGGAACGGGGGTCGCCGAAGCCCCGGACACCGCGCATCGAACCGAAGTAGTGGTCGAAGGAACGGTTCTCCTGCATGAGCACGACGATGTGCTCGACGTCCTGGACGGTCCCGGTGCGGTGGTGGGCGGGCAGCGCGGCCGCCCGCTGGATGCTGCTGGACAGCGCCGTGAACGCCGTTGTCGCGCCTGCGAGTTGGAGGAAGCGGCGCCGGTTGACTTCGGGCATGGGTGTTCGGATCCTCTCGTCCTGACGTACGTGATGCCGCCCATATGACGGAATCTGCGCGGAGCGAGTGTTCCAAGAGCAGCAAACGTCAGGGAAGGGTCTGATGGCGCCCGTGTGAAAGTCGTCGGTCCGCGCGGTGCCGCGCCGGCCACGGACAGCAGGAGCCGTGACCGGCGGGTGCGATCCCCAAGGAGCGGATGTGCCGGCTGTGCCGGTCAGACCGTCCGGGCCAGGCGGTCGGCGAGCAGCTTGGCGAACCGCGCCGGGTCGGCCAGGTCCCCGCCCTCCGCGAGCAGCGCGGTGCCGTAGAGCAGCTCGGCCGTCTCGGTCAGCTCCGGGTCGGCGGCACGCTGTTCGTGCGCCGCCCTCAGCCCGCTGACCAGCGGGTGCCCCGGGTTCAGCTCGAGGATCCGCTCGACCGGCGGCAACTCCTGGCCCATCGCCCTGTACATCTTCTCCAGCGTCGGCGAGATGCCGTCGGCGTCACTGACCAGGCAGGCCGGCGAGCTGGTCAGCCGGGTGGTCAGCCGTACGTCCTTCACACCGTCCAGCGTCTGCCCGAGCCAGCTCAGCAGCGGCGCGTAGGCACCGGAACTCTCCTCGGACACCTTCTCCTCGGCGGGCAGGTCGACCGCGCCGCGCGCGACGGACCGGAACTCCTTGCCGTCGTAGTCGCCGACCGCCTCGGCCCAGATCTCGTCCACCGGGTCGGTGAGCAGCAGGACCTCGTACTCCTTGGCCTTGAAGGCCTCCAGGTGCGGGGAGTTCTCGACCTGTGCGCGGCTCTCACCGGTCATGAAGTAGATCTTGTCCTGGCCGTCCTTCATCCGGGCGACATAGTCGGCGAGGGTGGTGGGCTCCTCGCCGGCGGTGGAGGCGAACGAGGCGATGTCGAGGATCGCCTTGTGGTCCTCGGCAGGATCGAGCAGGCCCTCCTTGACCGCGGTACCGAACTCCCGCCAGAAGGTGCGGTACTTGTCGGCGTCGCTCGTCATGAGGTCCTTGACGGTGGACAGGACCTTCTTCGCCAGGCGCCGCCGGATCAGCTGGATGTGCCGGTCCTGCTGGAGGATCTCGCGGGAGATGTTCAGCGACAGGTCGGCGGCGTCCACGACGCCCTTCACGAAGCGGAGGTGGGACGGCAGCAGCTCGCGGGTGTCGTCCATGATGAACACCCGCTTGACGTACAGCTGGATGCCGTGGCGGGCGTCGCGCTGGAACAGGTCGTGCGGGGCGCGCGCGGGCAGGAAGAGCAGCGCCTCGTACTCGAACGTGCCCTCCGCCCGCATCCGGATGGTCTCCAGCGGGTCGGTCCAGTCGTGGCTGATGTGCCGGTAGAACTCCCGGTACTCCTCCTCCTTGACCTCCGAACGCGGGCGCGCCCACAGCGCCTTCATCGAGTTGAGGGTGCTCTCGCCCATCCGGATGGGGAACGCGATGAAGTCCGAGTACCGCTTGACGATCTCCCGGATCTTCGCCGGGTCGGCATAGTCGTGGAGGGCGTCCTCCTCGTCCGCGGGACGCAGGTGGACGGTGACCGCCGTGCCTTCGGGCAGGTCGTCGGCGGACTCGATGGTGTAGGTGGCGCCGCCGTCCGACTCCCAGCGCACACCCGTCTCCTCGCCGGCCCTGCGGGTGAGCAGGGTGACCTTGTCGGCGACCATGAACACGGAGTAGAAGCCGACGCCGAACTGGCCGATCAGCTCGGACGATTCGGCGTTCTTCCCGTTCTCCTTCAGCCGGCTCAGTGTCTCGGCCGTACCGGAACGGGCGATGGTGCCGATCAGGGCCACCACGTCGTCGCGGGACATGCCGATGCCGTTGTCGCGCACGGTCAGGGTGCGGGCCTCGCCGTCGGCCTCGATCGCGATGTGCAGGTCGTCGGCCTTGAGCCGGTCGTCCGTGAGGCCCGCGAGACGCCGCTTGTCCAGGGCGTCGGAGGCGTTGGAGATGAGTTCCCGCAGGAAGATGTCCTTGTTCGAGTAGATCGAGTGGACCATCAGCTGAAGGAGCTGGCGCGCTTCGGCCTGGAACTCCAGCGTCTCGGTGCTCATTGCGTCCTTTCTCCTCAATCCGATACGGCGCGCCTCTCGTCACCCGATGACGCGCGCTGCCGTTCGTCCTGTCGTCCTGTCCCTCCGGTGAATCCCGTGGGTCAGTCCTCGATCCAGCCGTGCCGCTTGGCGAACAGGACGAGCTGCCTGCGTGCGGCGAGAATCTGCTGCCCCGTCAGATCGGGGACACCGGCCAGCAGCAGTTCGGTCACCTCACGGGTGTACTCGGCCGGGCCGAGCACGTCGCACAGCGGTTCCTGACCGTCCGCGGCGGCCGGGACACCCGAAGCCGGGACACCCGTGACGGGCTCGGCCGCACGGGCCGGCGGATCTCCCGCGTCCTTCGCGAACCGGACGGCGGAGGCCTTCAGCCCGCGCCCGCCGTTCTCGACCTCGAACTCCACCGCCAGGCCCGACCGCACGGACGCCTCGGGAATCAGCAGGTCGTTCACATGCAGGAAGACGTCCTCGCCACCCTGCTCCGGAGCGATGAAGCCGTACCCACGCATCCCATCGAACCGGATCACCCGACCGACAGCCATCCACAACCCCCACACTCAACGCCACACAGCCTCTGTACTGCCGTTAAGCGTACGCGACTTGCGCGATCCGGGGGGTGTTTCCGCGAGGCGGAAGGAGCGTTGCGGCCCTTCGGCGCGCTCCTCGACGATGCCAGCACCTCGACAGACGGGAGCCGGCTCCATGCCTCATACAACCGCCTTCGCAAGGAATCAGTGGTACGTCGCCGCCCACAGCCAGGAGGTGGGGCGCGAGCTGCTCGGCCGGACGGTCCTCGGCGAGCCGCTCGCGCTGTACCGCGCCGAGGAGGACGGCACGCCCGTCGCCCTGCACGACCGGTGCGTCCACCGCCGCTATCCGCTCTCCGAGAGCGGCCTGGACGGCGACCGGATCGTGTGCGGCTACCACGGCTTCACCTACGACCGGACCGGCACCTGTGTGTATGTGCCGGGCCAGAAACGCGTCCCGCGCACCGCGCGCGTCGCCTCCTACCCGGTGGTGGAACAGGACTCCCTGGTGTGGGTGTGGATCGGCGACGCGGCCCTGGCCGACCCGGACACCGTCCCGCGGGCCCGGCATCTCGACTCCCCCGGCTGGGTCACCGTCCGGGGCATGGAGCCGATCGACGCCGACTACGGCCTGCTCGTCGACAACCTCCTCGACCTCTCCCACGAGACCTACCTGCACGGCGGCTACATCGGCACCCCGGAGGTCGCCGAGACGCCCATCACCACCGAGGTGGACGAGGGCGCGGGCATCGTCCGGGTCGGCCGGCACATGGACGACGCCGAGTGCCCGCCGTTCTACGCCCGCTCCACCGGCATCACGGGCCGCATCGCCCGGTGGCAGGACATCGAGTACCACGCGCCCTGCCTGTATCTGCTGCACAGCCGTATCGCGCCCTCGGGGGTCGTGCCCGAGCCGGACGGCAGCGACCCGCACGGCTTCCACACCGAGATCACCTACGCCATCACCCCGTCCTCGGACGGCAGGGTGTACGACTTCTGGGCGGTCTCCCGGGACTGGGCCACGGACGACGCCGAGGTCACCGAGTTCCTGCGCGCCAACAACCACACCGTGGTGATGCAGGACGTCGACGCCCTCAACCTGCTCCAGCGCACCCTGGGCGGCGAGCGCACCGGCTACCAGGAACTGAGCATCAACATCGACACCGGCGGCCTGGCCGCCCGCCGCATCCTGGCCCGCCTCGCCGAGGAGGGCGACAAGCCGGTGGAGCGGGTCCGGTGAGCACCCCCGCCGGCGAGGTCTACCGCATCGACTGGCTGCCCGGCACCGACGTGCTGCACGGCACCTGCCACTGCGGGGCCGAGCACACCGCGCAGGATCCGGTGCGCATGTGGGCGTGGATGCTGGCGCACCCCGAGGGGCACGACGCCCAGGAGGACACCCCGTGACGGAGACCGAACTCGTCGTGGCCGAGAGGCGGTTCGCGGCCGAGGGAGTGCTGTCGCTGACCCTGCGCCACCCGCTGGGGCAGCAGCTGCCCGGCTGGGAGCCCGGCGCCCATGTGGACCTGCTCCTCGGGCCGGGGCTGCAGCGGCAGTACTCACTGTGCTCGGACCCGGCGGACCGCTCCGCATGGCGGATCGCGGTGCGGCGGGAACCAGAGGGCAGGGGCGGATCGGCGTACGTGCACGAGGAGCTGGCCGAGGGCGGCAAGGTGCGGGTACTCGGACCGCGCAACCACTTCCGGCTGGAGGCCGCCGACCGCTACCGGTTCGTCGCGGGCGGCATCGGCATCACACCCCTGCTGCCGATGCTCGCCGCCGCCGGTGCGGCGGGCACCGAGTGGACGCTGCTGTACGGCGGCCGGTCCCGCGCCTCCATGGCCTTCACCGGCGAACTGGCACGCTACGGCGACCGGGTCACCCTCGCCCCGCAGGACGAGACGGGCCTGCTCGACCTGGGCCCGGTCCTGGACGACGTCCCCGACGGCACCCTGGTGTACTGCTGCGGTCCCGGGCCGCTGCTGGACGCGGTGGAGGAGCGCTGCCCGGCCGGGCTGCTGCGCACCGAGCGCTTCCAGCCGAAGCCTCAACAGGCCGCCATGGAAGCCGAGTTCGAGGTGGTGCTCGCACGCAGCGGCCGTACCCTCACGGTGGCTCCAAAGGTGTCGGTGCTGGACGCGGTGCGTGCCGCCGGCGTCGAGGTGCTGTACTCCTGCACCGAGGGCACGTGCGGGACCTGTGAGACGGACGTGCTCCAGGGCACCCCGGACCACCGGGACTCGGTCCTGTCCGAGGAGGAGCGGGCAGCGGGCGACACGATGATGATCTGCGTGTCCCGGTGCCGGGGCGCCCGGATCGTGCTGGACCTGTGACCCGCCTGGCCGGGGCTCAGGACGTCAGGTACGCCTCCACCTCGCTGAACTGCCCTGCGGGCCAGCCGGTGTTGGCGCTGACGGTCAGGCGCAGGTCGCGCAGGTCGGTCCCGCTCGGCAGGGACACGGTCGCGGTGTTGCCGGTGGCCGGGTCGAAGCGGTAGTCCCGGGAGCCGACGACGGTGGAGTAGTTCGAGCCGTCGGTGCTGCCGAGGACGGTGATGGTCTGGGTGCGGGCTCCCCAGGCCGAGGACGGCGGCAGCTTCAGCACCAGCCGGCGCACGGCGTAGGAGGAGCCGAGGTCGACCGTCCAGGACTGCGGGAAGGCGTTGTTGGTGGACTCCCAGTAGGAATTCGCGTCACCGTCGACCGCCTTGCCGGGCGTGTAGACGTCCTGGGAGCCGGTCGCACTGGCCGGGCGGCCCTTGGCGAGGTTGCGGTTCGGGTCGGGGTCGGGGTCGCCCTGGCCGGGCTGCGGCCAGGTGGAGCAGTCCGGCCAGGTGCTGCTCCAGCCGGAGTTGCCGCCGCCGTCGGTGAGCGTGAAGGAGCCGGAGTTAACCGGGTAGGGGCAGTTGTAGACACCGGCGGCCCCGACCTGGGTGGCGGTGACGTTCCTGAAGGTGGCCGCGCCCTGCGCCTCGGCCTGGACGACGACCGTACCGGTGTTCCGCACACTCGCGCCGGTCACGCTGACGTTGCCCACCGCGTACCCGTGCCCGCCGCCGGAGACGAACTCGAAGGCGCTGTAGGGGCTGTCGGTGATCGTGGTGTTGGTGATGTCGACGGTGGCGTTGACGGCGCTGTCGTAGGAGTCGACCCTGAGCGCGCCCATCGGATGGTTCCAGTTGGGGTTCATCGCGCCGGTGCGCACCAGGGTGTTGCCGTCGACCGTGATGGTGCCGGACAGCGGGAAGAACGGGTCGAGGAACTTCTGGTTGGAGATCGCGATACCGCTGCCGAGGGCGTTGGTGTCGGAGATCAGGTTGTTCTTCACGGAGAGGTTGGTGCCGCCGTAGATCGCGATGCCGTTGGCGAGGTTGGGCTGCGAGATCGTGTTGTTCTCGAAGCTGGAGTCCGTGTCCGGGGAGTACAGCGACCACATGGCGAGGGCGTCGTCGCCCTGGTTGCGCAGGAAGTTGTTGCGCACGACGACGCCCTTGGCGGTGCCATTGAGGTTGATGCCGTCGGCGGTGGTGTCGAGGATGCGATTGTCCTCCACCACCAGGTTGTCGTCGTCGTCCATCAGCCACATGCCGCACTTCATGTGCTGGATCCACATGCCGGAGACCGACGAGTTCGGGCCGAGGGAACCGTTGACGAAGTTGTCGGGGCTGGAGTCGACGCGCTCGGTGACCTCGCCCATGACCGCGAAGTCCTTGATGTGCACGTTTCCGGCAGAGCTGGACTGGTCGATGAACCGGGAGGTGTGCACCACCGAGTACCAGCTGCCGGCGCCCTGGAGCGTCACATTCTGTACGCCGCTCAGCGACGACGTGATGCGGTAGTCGCCGGGCGGGATCCACACGGTGCCGCCCTGGGCCGCGGCGATGGCGTCCCGGAAGGCCTGCGTGGAGTCACCGCCGCCGGTGGGGTCGGCACCCTTGGAGACGACGGAGACCGAGCCGGCGGGCTGCGCGGCCGCGGCGGCGACCTGCTCGAAGTCGGCGACGTCGACCGTGACCTGCGTGCCGGCCGCCTCGAACGCGACCGTGTCGCCGGGCTGGACGTCCTGGCCGAGCAGCATCCGGGCATCGTCGAAGAAGTGGTGCGTCTTGGCGCCGGGGATCGAGCCGGTGTCGATGTAGGAGTACTTGGAGGTCACCGGGAGGGTCTTGGCGAGCCTGGTGCCGTTGACGTAGACGTCGAGCGCACCGGACTGACCGTCCGGGACACTGTAGGCAAGATTCACCGCATCGGATGCACGCGGCACGGTGAACTCCACCCGCTGCCCGGCCGACAACCGGACGGCCTGCCGCCCGGAGGCCTCCGAGGCGAGCGAGCCCTGCGTGTAGTCGGGGCCGATCTTCGTGCCGGTGGTGCTCGCCGACTCGGCCTCGACGGAGGTGAAGGGCAGACTGGCACCCGGAGCCGCGTGCGCGGCGGGGGCCACGGCGGTGAGCATGCCGGCCACGAGAGCGACGACCGCCCCGACGGACGGCATACGCCTGACATATCTGAAAGTGCTGGTGTGCATGTGCTGATCCCTTCATGGTGGGGGTGCGGGAGACAGCGCGCAGACGGTACGGCTCAGGCACACAGCCAGACCGCCGTGTCCTGCGGCAGCCGGCCCGCGTCGTCCAGCGGGCCACTGCCGAGCAGGAGCCGGGAGTGCGCGGGGAGGACGGCGGGCGTGGACGCGAGGTTCACCACGCACATCACCCCCTCGGCACGGGCGAAGGCGAGCACGCCGTCGGGGGCGGGCAGCCAGGCCAGAGGGCCGTCACCGAAGACGGGGCGGATGGCGATGGCCTCACGGTAGAGGGAAAGCATCGAGCGGGGGTCACGCTGCTGACGGTCGACCGCATACGATGTCCAGTCGACCGGCTGCGGCAGCCAGGGCTCCTGTGTACTGAATCCTGCATACGGCATACCGTCGGCCCACGGCAGCGGCACCCGGCAGCCGTCCCGCCCGGGGGCGGCGCCACCCGATCGGAAGTACATCGGATCCTGTATGCGGTCGACCGGGATCTCGGCCTCCGGCAGCCCCAGTTCCTCCCCCTGGTACAGGTACACCGAGCCGGGCAGCGCCAGCGACAGCAGAGCGGCGGCGCGGGCCCGCCGGGTGCCGAGGGCCAGGTCGGTCGGGGTACCGAAGGCCTTGGCGGCGAAGTCGAAGGCGGTGTCCGCGCGGCCGTAGCGGGTGACCGTGCGGGTGACGTCGTGATTGCTCAGCACCCAGGTGGCCGGGGCGCCGACGGGGGCGTGTTCGGCGAGGGTGGTGTCGATGGCGGTGCGCAGCCGGGCCGAGTCCCAGGCGCAGGACAGGAAGGAGAAGTTGAAGGCGGTGTGGAGTTCGCCGGGGCGCAGGTAGCGGGCGAAGCGCTCGGCGTCGGGGAGCCAGACCTCGCCGACGAACACACCGTCGTAGGCGTCGGCGACGGTGCGCCAGGAGCGGTAGATTGCGTGCAGTTCGTCCCGGTCGACGAAGGGGTGCCGCTCGGGGCGGGAGGCCAGGTCGGGCAGGTCCGGGTCCTTGGCGAGCAGGGCGGCCGAGTCGATGCGGACGCCGGCGACGCCCCGCTCGAACCAGAAGCGCAGGATGTCCTCGTGCTCCTGGCGCACCGCCGGGTGGGCCCAGTTGAGGTCCGGCTGCTCGGGGGTGAACAGGTGCAGGTACCAGTCGCCGTCCGGGAGCCGGGTCCACACCGGCTCGGTGGAGCCGGCGAACTGCGACGGCCAGTCGTTGGGCGGGAGTTCACCGTGTGGGCCGCGCCCGGGACGGAAGTGGAACAGGGCGCGCTCCGGACTGCCGGGGCCGGCGGCGAGCGCGGCCCGGAACCAGGGATGCCGGTCGGAGACGTGGTTGGGCACGATGTCGACGATGGTCCGGATGCCCAGCTCACGTGCCTCGGCGATGAGCTTCTCCGCCTCGGCGAGGGTGCCGAAGGCCGGGTCGATGGCACGGTAGTCGGCGACGTCGTAGCCCCCGTCCTTCATCGGTGACAGGTACCAGGGGCTGAACCACAGGGCGTCCACGCCGAGTTCTGCGAGGTACGGCAGCCGTGCGCGGACGCCCGCGAGGTCGCCGGTGCCGTCGCCGTCGCCGTCCGCGAAGCTGCGGACGTAGACCTGGTAGATGACGGCGGTGCGCCACCAGTCGCGGTCCTTGCGGGCAGGGGTGGGCTGTCCCACGGGGGCTTCCCTTTCTCTAGGCGGTGCGGCGACGTCAGCCCTTGGTGCTGCCCGCGCTGATCCCGGCGATGATGTGCCGCTGGAAGACGAGGAACAGCGCCACCATCGGAATACTGGCGATCACCATCGCGGCGATGAGCACGGTGAGCTGGATGTTCTGCGACAGTTGCACCAGGGCCACGCTGACCGGCTGTTTGCCGGTGTCGGAGAAGACCATCAGCGGCCACAGGAAGTCCTGCCAGACGGCGACCAGCGCGAAGATCGACACCACGCCGAGCACGGGCCGGGACATGGGCAGGACGACCGACCACAGGATGCGCAGCCGGCCTGCGCCGTCGATCTCGGCGGCCTCCAGGACGTCGCGCGGCAGCTGGTCGAAGAACCGTTTGAGCAGGTAGAGGTTGAAGGCGTTGGCGACGGCCGGCAGCCAGACGGCGAGGGGGTTGTTGAGCAGGCTGGTGTGCAGGAAGGGCAGGTCGGCGACGGTCAGGTACTTGGGTACGACCAGGGCCTGCGCCGGCACCATGAGGGTGGCGAGGATGCCGCCGAGGATCACCTTGCCGAAGGCCGGTTTCAGCTTGGACAGGGCGTAGGCGGCGGCCGTGCAGAACACCAGCTGGAACGCCCAGGCGCCGGCCGCCTGCACCACGGTGTTCCACAGGTGCTGCGGGAGCTGCATCAGGTCCCAGGCGTCGGCGTAGGCGCCGGGGTGCCAGTGGTGCGGGACGAACGTGGGCGGAGTCCGGGCCACTTCGTCCGGGGACTTCATCGCGCCGGTCACCATCCAGTAGACCGGGAACAGGAAGGCGAGCGCGAAGAGGACCACTACGGCCGTGAACACGGTCCAGTAGATCGCCTTGCCGCGTGGGCGGGCGAGGGCGGCCGGGGAGATCAGGGTGCGGGTGCTCATGCGGTGTCCCCCTCGGCGCGGGTGAGCCGCAGGTATACGGCGGAGAAGGCGCCCAGCAGGACCAGGAGCATGACGCTGAGGGCGCAGGCGCCCCCGAAGTCGTCGTAGAGGAAGGCGTATTTGTAGATGAGGTAGAGCACGGTCACCGTGGCGTTCTCCGGGCCGCCGCCGGTGATGACGAACGGTTCGGTGAACACCTGCATGGTGGCGATGATCTGAAGGAGCATCAGCATCAGGATCACGAACCGGGTCTGCGGGACGGTGACGTGCCGGATCCGCTGGAGCAGGCTCGCGCCGTCGAGTTCGGCGGCCTCGTACAGCTCCCCCGGGATGGACTGCAGGGCGGCGAGGTAGATCAGGACGGTGCCGCCCATGTTGGCCCAGGTGGCCACGATCACCAGGGAGACGAGCGCGGTGCCGGTGCCGTTGGACCAGTTCGAGGTCGGCAGGTGCAGGAAGCGCAGCGTCTCGTTGGCGAGGCCGGCTCCGGGGTCGTAGAACCACTTCCACAGCAGGGCGCTGACCACCGGCGGGATCATCACCGGCAGGTAGACCACGACCCGGAAGAAGGCCCTGGCGTGCCGCAGTTCGTTGACGACGAGGGCGAGGAGGAAGGGGATCGCGAAGCCGATGAGCAGGGCGAGCAGGGTGAAGGTGAGGGTGTTGCGCCAGGCCGCGGTGAACTCGGGGTCGTGCCAGACGCGGGTGAAGTTGGCGGTGCCGACCCACTCGGGTCTCGAGCCGGGTGTGTACTTCTGGAAGGCGATGACGACCGCGCGGATCGCCGGGTACCAGGAGAACAGGGCGAAGCAGATCAGGCCGCCGAGGAGGAAGGCGTAGGCGCGGGCCTGGTCGATCAGGCGGCGCCGCCTGAAGTCCCCGGCCGCAGGCGGTGCCGGGACCGGGTGGGCGGCGGTGTGCGCCGTGGGCCGCCGCTCGGCCGTCTTCGTCATGGCGGTCAGCTCCGGGCCAGGATGCTGTCGATCTTGCCGGAGGCGTCCTGCAGGAGCTGGTCGATGCCGGCGTCCTTCTCGGTGAGGACGGCGGAGACGGCGGAGTCGAGGACGGAGTAGATCTGCTGGGCGTGCGGCGGCTCGATCTTCATCTCGAGGTGCTGGCCGGCGTCGAGGAAGGCCTGGTAGTTCTCCACCGGGACATTGGCGGCGGCCTTCTTGGCCCGCTGGTCCTTGGCGTCGGCGGCGCCCGTGAACAGGCGCGGCTCGGGCAGGCCGACGGGGGCGCCCTGCCGCTTGGCGCGGGCGTAGTCGCCGAGGAAGCCCGATCCGGGGGTGAGGAACATGTGGTCCAGCCACTTCAGGCCGGCCCGGATCTGGGCGGGTGTGTCGTGCTTGTTGAACATGTAGCCGTCGCCGCCGATCAGCGTGCCCCTGCCGCCGGGCATGGGGCCGATGGCGATGTCGTCGTAGTTCGCGCCCTTCTCCTTGACCAGGATCGGGATGTTGTCGGGGGCGGCGAGGTACATGCCGAGTCTGCCCGAACCCATCATCTGCTGCACGTCGTTGATGACGAGGAGCTGCTTGCTGCCCATGGAGTTGTCGGTCCACCGCATGTCGTGCAGGTTCTGCAGGACGGCACGGCCCTCGGGAGTGTCGATGGTGGCCTTCTTGCCGTCGGCGCCGACGACGTCGCCGCCTTGTGAGTACAGCTCGGCGGTGAAGTGCCAGCCGCCCTGGTTCTGCGCGCTGTAGTCGGCGTATCCGACGGTGCCGTTCCCGAGGGCGGCGATCTTCTTGGCGTCGGCGCGGACCTCGTCCCAGGTGGTGGGCGGCCGGTCGGGGTCGAGACCGGCCTTCTGGAAGAGCTTGCGGTTGTAGATCAACCCCATGCTGTATCCGGTACGCGGTATACCGTAGACCTTTCCGTCGACGGTGTAGATGTCCCGCAGCTGCTTCTGGATGGTGCCGTAGGACTTCAACTCCTTGAGGTACGGAGTGAGATCGGCCGCCTGGTTGATGTCCACGACGTGCCGGGCGTCGGTGAAGTACGTGTAGAAGACGTCTTCCATCTGGCCGCCGGCGAGCTTGGCGTCGAAGGTCTTCGGGTCCTGGCAGGGGAAGGCGTCGTGCGCGGCGACGTCGATGTCCGGGTTCTGCTTCTCGAAGGAGGCGAGGTCCTCCTCGAAGAAACCGCGGTCGACCTTGGCGCTCCTGGGCGGCTCGCAGTTGACGGTGATGCGTGTCTTGCCGCTCGCCGAGCCGTCGCCGCCCGGGCCGCAGGCGGTGGCGGCGAGGGCGAGCGAGGAACAGACGCCGATCGCGGCGAAGGTACGGCGGAACCCGGTGCTTGTCATCGGTGGACCCCCTGATGGCACTCATGGCAGGAGCGGTGGGCGTCGCACACTCAAGCACCGCCGACATCGGACCGCAAGATGTCGCGCGAACTCTGTAATTATTTGACAGCTATCCGGATCTCCTCGATCGCCTCGGGGGCGCTCAGTCGCGCGGGGCTTGCGCGGTGGATCCGCGGACCACCAGCTCCGGCTCGAACAGCAGCTCCTCGGCGGGTACGGCGGTGCCGCCGATCTGCGCGTTCAGCAGCTCGACGGCCGCGCGGCCCATGGCCTCGATGGGCTGGCGGACGGTGGTCAGCGGGGGTTCGGTGCAGTTCATGAAGGCCGAGTCGTCGTAGCCGACGACGGAGATCCGCCCCGGGACCTCGTACCCCTTGCGGCGCGCGGCCCGGATCGCGCCGAGCGCCAACGGGTCGCTGGCGCAGATGATGCCGGTGACACCGCGCTCGATCAGCCGGGAGGCGGCCGCGTGGCCGCCCTCGATGGAGAAGATCGCGCGCGCCACGAACTCCTCCGGCAGGTCACGGCGGACCGCGCGCGCGGCGGCCAGCTTGCGGGCCGAGGGCACATGGTCGCCGGGGCCGAGGACCAGACCGATGCGCTCGTGACCGAGGGAGGCCAGATGCCGCCAGGCCTGCTCGACGGCGACGGCGTCGTCGCAGGACACGCCCGGGAAGCCGAGGTGTTCGATGGCCGCGTTGACCAGTACGACGGGGATGTTGCGCTCGGCGAGCAGCCGGTAGTGGTCGTGCGGGGCGTCGGCCTGCGCGTACAGGCCGCCGGCGAAGACCACGCCGGAGACCTGCTGCTGGAGCAGCAGCTCGACGTAGTCCGCCTCCGACACGCCGCCCTTGGTCTGGGTGCACAGCACCGGGGTGAGCCCGAGCTGGGCGAGCGCGCCGCCGATGACCTCGGCGAACGCGGGGAAGATGGGGTTCTGCAGCTCCGGCAGGACCAGGCCGACGAGCCGGGCGCGTTCGCCGCGCAGCTGGGTCGGGCGCTCGTAGCCGAGGACGTCGAGGGCCGTCAGCACCGCCTGCCGGGTGGCTTCGGAGACTCCGGGCTTGCCGTTGAGCACCCGGCTGACCGTGGCCTCGCTGACCCCGACCTTCTTCGCCACTTCCGCAAGTCGTCGCGTCATGAGCGCAAGCGTAGCGCAAATTATGCAAGTTGCTTGCAGAAACCGCTCGCACGAGAGGACACGGGAGGGCGTGCGCGCCAGCGCCGGGTACGGGTGCGGGTACGTGCGGGTGTGCGGGCGAGCGGGCGCGGTGTCCCGACCCGGCGCCGCCGGCGACCTGAACGCCGGCGGTGCCGGGTCAGTCCTGGGGCGCCGGGACGACCGTGAGGTGGGGCGCCGTGCCGCGCGGGCGGCGCGGGCGGCGTACGGGCGCGGCGGGGCGGCGGGCGTCGCGCAGGACCATCGTCAGGCGCCGGTAGCCGATCTCCCGCAGGGTCTGCGGTGTCTCGTCGACGACCCGGCACTCGGTGGGGCCGCGGCGCGGGTCGGGGTGCAACAGCAGCCGCACGGCCCCGTCGAGCCGGGTCCCGGCCTCGCCGACCGCCCGCATCCAGTGCGGCAGGCCCTGCCGGTAGGCGGCCTCCATGATCGGGTCCTGGGCGATCTCCCGCCGCACCGCCTGGAGTTCGTGATCGTGGCCGTACGTCTCCAGGGCGGACCTGAGATGGGCCAGCATCGGCAGGCACCAGCCCGGCTCGTGCTCGCCGAGGACCTCGGCGGCGTCCGGGTGGAAGAGCACGAACCGCAGGAAGTTGTCGCCCGGCATGGCCGTCGGATGCGGGCGGGCACCGCGGAAGAGCGTCGCGTACGCACTGTTGGCCATGATGACGTCCCAGCGGTGGTCCACGACCAGGGAGGGCAGGACGAGGGACTCCAGCAGCGCGGCGTAGTCCTGGAGGTACGCCTGGGTGTCGCACGTCTCGGGGACGGGCCGCGGTGCCGGCCGCCGCCCTCCTGCCTGATGTGCCATCGGGAGGTCACCCCTCTTGCCTATGCGGCCTTGACGCGGCCCCTGCGATCCTGCGACCCCGGCAAGAGGCATGTCAACTATCGTGGCATTTCCTGCCTGTTGACGGCTGAAATTCGCCACAGTTGTGGCGACACCTGGATGTGAGTTCGAGGCACCGGCTAATCTCCGGGAAGTTCACGGCGGCCGCGCGCAGGACCCGCGGACGCATCGGACGCGTCGGACGCATCGGACGCAACGGAAGCCCTCGAGAGACGTAGGAGTTCTGTCGGTGACGGATGGCTACGAGGATCCGGGCGCCTCGGCGACCGCCCAGCTGCCGGCCGTCGTCGCCCGCGTCACCGCGCTCGCCGACCGGCTCGGCATACCGCACACCGAGGTGTTCGACGTCGTACGGCTCTGCGTGGCCTGCGGCGTCCCGGAGCCGGTGGTCAGGGCCCTGCTGAGCGGACGGCCGGCCGGCGAGCCGGACGTCCAGGCGCGCTTCCTGCAGCGCCTGGGCCTGCTGCGCCGCACCCGGCTGAAGCCGGGCGGCCGCAAGTACACCCAGCAGGAGATCGCCGACGGGGCGGGCATGTCCCGCCAGCAGGCCGGCGCCCTCATCAACGGCGACCGGCGGCCCACCATGGAGCACTGCGACGCGCTGCAGCGTTTCTTCCGGGTGCACGCCGGCTTCCTGACCGCCGAGGACCCCGAGGCACTGGCGGGTGCGCTGATGCGCACCGAGCAGGAGCTGCTGCAAAAGCTCGCCGACCGGGAGCGGGCCGCCGCCTCGGCCGACGGGGATCCGCTGGAGCGGCTGCTCCAGGACCACGGGGTGCGCGGGATCGCCTGGCGGGCGGCGCAGTTGCCGACCGACCAGCACCGGGACAAGGTCGCGGAGTGGCTGGACATGCTCTTGGAGAGCGTCAAGCGGCCCGAGTCGTGAACCGGGGGAGGACCGTGGGCATCGGCAGGGACATGCGCCGGCTGTGCAACGAACTGGTGGGCGGCCTGACCCTGCCCGTGCCGGCACCGCCGCGGGAGCTGTACCACGCGCTGTGCGAGGCGATGAGCCGGCGCCGCGGCCGCCCGGTGCGCTTGCGTACGGCCGCCTTCCCGACCGGCACGGCGAGCGGACTGTGGCTGGAACTGACCGACCGCGACGTCGTCGTCGTGGAGGAACGCACCGCCCCCGCCCACCAGTTGGTGATCCTCGGCCACGAGCTGTGGCACATGCAGGCCGACCACCGCGGGCACCCCGTCGCCGGGATCGGGGTCGCCACGCGGCTGCTGGACGACGACACCGACCCGGCCGCGCTGCAGGCCGCGGTGCAGCGGGTCGCGGCCCGGACCCGCTTCGCCCTCGCCGAGGAACGGCAGGCTGAGGCCTTCGGCCTGCTGCTGTCGTCCAAGTGCCGTACCTGGCTGGCCGGTTCGCCATCGCGCGGCCCGGGGCGGCGCGACCGTCTGGCCGGCCGTATCGAGGTCACCCTGGGCTATCCGGGGCCACAGGGCTGAACCGTCCGGGAGGCGTCGGCGTGCCGGGAGGCGTCCAGGTGCGCGGCCGGACCGCGCTGCGCCGAGCGGACGATGCGGGGCGCAGCCGGACGGCATTGTCAGTGGTGGGCGGCAAGCTGGAGGTGCGCGCATGTGTGCGCGACCGTGACGCCTACCCGGGGAGAGCCGACCGATGCCCACCGCCGTACTGACCGACCGTGAGCGCACCGCCGTCCAGGCCTATCTGCGGCTGCTGCACACGGTGCGCGCCGCCTTCGACGGGCCGCCGGACGGCGGCCGGCCCGCCATGGTGCCGCCCGCCGTGCTGGCCGAGGCGGAGCAGGCCCTGGCCCGGGCGGGGCTCGCGGGCAACGAGGAGGAGTTCTTCCGCCTGCTGCGCGACTGGCACCCGCACCCACCCGCCTGAGTGCCGCCGGGCCCGCGCGGCCGGGGCCTCACGCGTGCGGTACGACCACGCTGGTGGCCACCAGCGCGTCGCGTACGGCCCACCGGCCCTCGAACACCCGGATCCTGCGGCCCGCGACCAGGGGCCCGGGGACGAGGAGTTCGGCGTGCAGGGTGCCGTGCGCCGCGCTGTCCGGATCGGGGCGCAGGGTGATGTCGGCCTCGGAGAAGTCCAGCCACTTGCGGGTGAGGGGGAACCACGCCTTGTAGACGGACTCCTTGGCGCTGAACAGGACCCGGTCCCAGTGCACGGCGGGCCGCCGCGCGGCGAGACGGGCGAGCCGCTCGGCCTCGGCGGGCAGGAACACCGCGTCGCCGACGCCCTCGGGGAGCGGCCCGTGCGGCTCGGCGTCGATGCCGAGGGAGGCCAGTTCGGCCGCGCGGACGAGAGCGGCGGCGCCGTAGCCGTCGCAGTGGGTCATGCTGCCGGTCAGTCCGGCCGGCCACACGGGGGCACCCCGCTCGCCGTTGACGACGGGCTGGGCCGGCACACCGAGCTTCTCCATGGCGCGCCGGGCGCACCCGCGTACGGCGGCGAACTCGCGGCGGCGCTTGGTCACCGCGCGCTCGACGAGCGCCTCCTCCTCGGCGAAGAGCGGGGTGTCCCACAGCGGATCGTCATGGTGTGCCTCCACGGCCACGACCGACTCCGGGAGCAGCTCCTCGATCACCGGCTTCGACCTCCATCGGCAGGATACGGCGCAGCCGGCCCGGGGACTGCGGGCGCTTGCGCCACTCTCGGGGGTAACCCACGGAGACCTCCACGAAGCGGACTCCGTCGTGCCAGGTCGTGCGGGGGATGTGCAGATGACCGTAGACCATGGTCGCGACGGGGAACCGGCGGTGCCAGTCGGCGGTCAGCGTGGTGCCGCACCACATGGCGAACTCGGGGTGCCACAGCACCTCGGTGGGGTGCCTGTGCAGCGGGTAGTGGTTGGCCGGTACGACGGGCAGGCCCGCGGGCAGTGCGGCGAGCCTGCGCTCGGTCTCGGCGACCCGGGCCCGGCACCAGGCGTCCCGGGTCGGATAGGGGTCGGGGTGCAGCAGGTACTCGTCGCTGCAGACGATGCCCGTGCTCTCCGCGTAGGCCAGGCCTTCGGCCTTGGTGGCGCAGCCGGCCGGCAGCCACGAGTAGTCGTACCCGAGGAACAGGGGCGCGACGGCGACCGGGCCGCCCGGTCCCTCCCACACCGGGTAGGGATCCTCGGGAGTGACGACGCCCAGCTCCCGGCACAGGGCGACCAGATGCTCGTAGCGTGCGAGGCCCCGCAGGGTGACGGGGTCCTTGGGATGGGTCCACAGGTCGTGGTTGCCCGGTGCCCACAGCACCTTGCGGAAGCGGCCGGCGAGCGTGGCGAGGGCCCAGCGGATGTCGGCCACGGTCTCGGCGATGTCACCGGCCACGATCAGCCAGTCGTCATCACCGGCGGGATGCATGCCCTCGACCAGGGCTCGGTTCTCCGGATAGGAGATGTGCAGGTCACTGATGGCCAGCAGCTGTCCGTCCCCGGCCGTCGACTCCACCCCGTACCCCTCTCCGATCATCCTCGCCCGGACCACAAGAACACATTCCCGGACCCGGGACAAGGGGGTCCCCGGCCGGGTGCCGGGGCCCGCGCGGGTCCGTGGATCCGTAACATCCGCGTTGCACGCGCGGGCTCTTGAAAGCCGTATGATCGCCCCAACACCGACGTCTCAACCTCCCTTTTCGCAGGGGTTGTTCGGTGTCCCTTCCTCTCTCCTGCCCGGGCACGGGCCGCTCAGCCCTGCCCGAAATCCCCGAAAGGCGGCCTGCATGTTCTCTCGCGTACGCGTCTGGCTCAACCGCACGTACGCGGAGAACGTCTTCTTCATGGAACAGCTGCGCAGAAATCCCAGCGACCGCGCGGTGGAGATCCATGCGACGCACGGGGACCCCGACTCCCCCGTGCTGGCCGCCGCCGACACCGCGGACCTGGAGCCGGAGGGCCTGTCCCCGGCCGGCTACGTCGAGTACGCGCTCGACCAGTGCGCCCGGCGCGGCATCGACGTGTTCGTGCCCCGGCTGCACCAGGCGGCGATCGTGGCGCACCGAGCCGACTTCGCGGCGGCCGGTACGGCGCTGCTGGCGCCGACGCCCGAGGCGGTGGCCGTGTTCGAGGACAAGGCGACCGCGTACGAGGCGGTCCGCTCGGTGGGGATCCCGGTGCCGCCGTGGTGGCGGGTGCGGACCGCGGACGAACTCCTCGCGGCGGTCGAGGAGCTGGAGGCGGCCGGGCACAAGGCGTGCTTCAAGCCGGCCGCCGGTGCGGGCGGGGTCGGCTTCCGGGTGATCACCCGCGCCCCCTTCTCGCTGGCCCACCTCGCGGGCTTCCCCGGCCCGTACGTACAGCTGGACCTGGCCCTCCAGGCGCTGCGGCACTGCGAGGAGCCGGTGGACTGGCTGGTGATGCCGCGCCTGGAGCAGCCCGAGGTCTCGGTCGACGTCCTCACCGGGCCCGACAACCGGGTGCGGCTCGCGGTGGGCCGCACGAAGAACGGCCGCCGGCGGGGCTTCACCCTGGACGAGCGGTGGCTGGCACCGGCCCGGCTGATCGCGGGGGGCTTCGGGCTGCACCACCTGTCCAACGTCCAGTTCCGCATGTACGGCGACCAGCCGGTGCTGCTGGACGTCAACACGCGGCCGGCCGGCGGGCTGCACCAGCTGTCGCTGTGCGGGGTGAACGCCCCCTGGGCCGCCGTGCAGCTGGCGCTCGGCGAGGACCCGGGAACCATCGAGCCGCCGTTCCTGGGGCAGGACTACACCGTGGTGTCGGGACCGCGGCCGTTGCTGCCGGCCCTTCCGCGGCAGCGGACCGAGGAGGCCGAGGTGCCGCTTCCCGCCCTGTCCGTGCCGGTGCCCGTGCAGGCGGCCTCGGCGGCGGAGGCACTGCCGCTCTAGGCGTGTGCCGGGAGCGGGTCCCGATGGTCGCCCGCGCTCGCGCGGCGGGAGCCTCATGTTCCCTACGGCCCCGCACCCGTGGGCCCCGCGTCCCTACGGACCCGCACCCGTGGGCCCCGCACCCCTGCGGGCGTGGGGCCCACGGGTGTCTCAGCGCGCCACGGCCAGCCGCAGTGTCCGCACCTCGAACGGCCGCAGCCGCACCGGTACGGCGTCGCCGTCCGCTTCGGCCTGCTCGAGCGGGCGTTCCAGCAGGTCGGTGACCTCGGCGCGGGCCAGCGGGAAGCCGGTGCGCAGCAGCCCTTCGGCGCGCCCGCCCCGGGACTCGTACAGCCGGACCACCACGTCCCCGGAGCCGTCGTCGGCGAGCTTGACCGCCTCCACGGTCACGCCCTCGCCCTGGACGCGGACGACGGGCTCGGGCTCGCCCGCCGAATCGGCCACGCGCAGCGGGAGGTTGAGGGCGTAGCCCTCCGCGACCGCGTCCTCGATGCCCGCGCCGGGCAGCAGCGCGTAGGTGAAGCGGTGGCGGCCCTGGTCGGCCCCGGGGTCGGGGACGCGCGGGGCGCGGACCAGGCTGAGACCGATCGTGGTGGTCGTACCGCCGTCTTCCCGCACCGTGCGGGTGACGTCGTGGCCGTAGGTGGAGTCGTTGACGACGGCGACGCCGTAGCCGGGCTCCGCGATGTGCACCCAGCGGTGGCCGCAGACCTCGAAGCGGGCCGCCTCCCAGGTGGTGTTGGTGTGGGTGGGCCGCTGGACGTGACCGAACTGGATCTCGGCCGAGGAGTGCGGGGCGCGCACGTCGACGGGGAAGCCCGCCTTGAGGATCTTCTCCGTCTCGTGCCAGTCGATGTCCGTCTCGATGTCGATCCGGGCGCTGCCGGCGCGGACGGTGATCGTCTGGGTGATCCGGGAGCCCTGGCCGAAGGAGCGGACCACGCGGATCGCGCCGACGAGGGGGCCCTCCTCGGTCACGGTGACCGAGTCGCGCTCCAGCAGGTCGGTGCAGCGGTTGCGGTAGTGCTTGTCGATGTCCCAGGCGTCCCAGTGGTTGGGCAGGTCGGTGTGGAGGCGGAGCAGGTTGCCGGGACCGGCGAGGACTTCGCGGCGAGCCCGTAGATCGTAGACAGACGACAGTGTTCCGTCTTCTGTCACCTGTACACGGACGATTCCATTCTCCAGGGTGTGTCCGCGCACGGTCACCGGGTGCGGGGGCTCGGCCGGGGTGAGGGGCGCGGAGCCGCCTGCGGGCACCCACACGTACACCGGTGTGCCCTCGGAGGTGCGGACCACCTCGGCGCGGTCGCGGGGGCCGGTGTTGAACACACGGGGTGCTCCAGCGCCGAGGGCGGCGATCGCCTCGCCGGTGAGCGCCGTCAGCTCTTCCGCCACGCGGGCGTATTCGGCCTCGGCCTCGCGGTGCACCCAGGCGATGGAGGAGCCGGGCAGGATGTCGTGGAACTGGTGCAGCAGGACCGTCTTCCACAGCCGGTCCAGCTTCTCGTACGGGTAGGCGTAGCCCGACGCGTGCAGGGCGGCCGTGGTGGCCCACAACTCGGCCTCGCGCAGCAGGTGTTCACTGCGGCGGTTGCCCTGTTTGGTGCGGGCCTGGGTGGTGTAGGTGGCGCGGTGCAGCTCCAGGTACAGCTCGCCCACCCACACGGGGGCGTTCGGGTACTCGGCGCGGGCCTTGGCGAAGAACGCGTCCGGGTGCTCGATCTCGACCTTCGCCGAGCCTTCCAGGTCCTTCAGGCGGCGGGCGCGTTCCATGATCTCGCGGGTGGGGCCGCCCCCGCCGTCGCCCCAGCCGAAGGGGGCGAGGGAGCGGGTGGCGCCGCCCTTCTCGGCGTAGTTGCGCACGGCCCGGGACATCTCCTCGCCGCTGAAGCGGGCGTTGTAGGTGTCGATGGGCGGGAAGTGGGTGAAGATCCGGGTGCCGTCGATGCCCTCCCACCAGAAGGTGTGGTGGGGGAAGGTGTTGGTCTGGTTCCAGGAGATCTTCTGGGTGAGGAACCAGTCGTTGCCGGCGAGCTTGGCCAGCTGCGGGTAGGCAGCGGTGTAACCGAAGGAGTCCGGCAGCCAGACGCCCTTGGTCTCGATGCCGAAGTGGTCCATGAAGAACCTTTTGCCGTGCACGAGTTGGCGGGCGAGCGCCTCGCCGCCGGGCAGATTGCCGTCGGCCTCCACCCACATGCCGCCGACCGGCGCCCACTGGCCCTTCGCCACCGACTTCTTGATCCGCTCCCAGACGTGGGGGTAGTGGTCGCGGACCCACTCGTACTGCTGGGCCTGGGAGCAGGCGAAGACGAACTCCTCGTACTCGTCGGCGAGCGCGGTGACGTTGGAGAAGGTGCGGGACGTCTTGCGCTTGGTCTCGCGGATGGGCCACAGCCAGGCGGAGTCGATGTGCGCGTGGCCGACGCCGGAGACGATGTGCGCGCTGGCGTGGGCGGGCTTGGCGAGCACGGGCTTCAGGGCGTCGCGTACGGCGCTCGCCGAGCCGGAGACGTCGTCCAGGTCGAGCAGGTCCATGGCCCGGTCGAGGGCGTGGGTGATCTCGTGCCGCCGCGGGTCGTGCTCGCCCAGTTCCCGCATCAGTTCGCGCAGCACCTGCAGGTCGAGGTCGAGGTGCCAGACCGGTTCGTCGAGGACGGCGAGGTCCGCGCGGCGGAATGTATACAGTGGACGGTCGCCTGCCGTCCGTACATCGCCGAGCGGGGTCGGCGCGGCGAAGCCGTTGGCGAGGACGTCCGGGTTGGAGGCCGCCTCCACCAGGTACTCGACGACTTCGCCGCCGGCCGCCGGGCGGGCGACCGGCACGTACTGGTTGAGCGGGTTGACCGCCTTCAGCGGGGTGCCGTCGGTGCGGTGGACGAGGGCCTCGGCCTGGTTGCCGGGCCAGTCGCCGACGAAGCCGAGGTCGATGACGGACTCGACGTGCCTGCCCGCCCACTCGGCGGGCACCTCACCGCGCATCCGGAACCAGGTCGTACCCCAGGGCGGCCCCCACGGGGTACCCGTCGTGAACGGCGTGTACACGGCGGCCGCGGCCTCCTCGAAGGAGACCGGTTCCCCGGGGGCCTGCCAGGCGGCCACCTCCAGGGGGACGCCGGCGGCGTAGATCGCGGGCTTGATGCGCTGGTCGTGGAGGCGTGCGACGCGCTCCTCGATGCGACGGCGTTCGTCGTGCATGGCGGTCTCCAGGAGGGAGAGGCGAGCAAAGGGCTGAAAGCGCTTACTAAGGCTGCTCACTCAAGGTACGCGAGGCCAGGATGGACCTCGGTGTAGCCCTCCACCAGTGCACGGGCGACGGTGACCGAGTCGATCAGCGGGTGCAGCGCGAAGGCCTTGACCGCCGTTCGCCGGGAGCCGGACTCGGCGGCGGCGAGCACCTCCCGCTCGACGGCCTTGACCGAGCAGACCAGCCCGGTGGCGTGCCCCGGCAGCGGATCGACCGCGACGGGATGGGCACCGTTGGCGTCGACCAGGCAGGGGACCTCGATGACTGCGTCGCCGTCGAGCGCCGACAGCGTGCTGCCGTTGCGCACGTTGAGGATCAGCGTGGTCCGCTCGTCGTGGGCGATGGCCCGCATCAGGGCGAGCGCGACCTTCTCGTAGCCGCCGGACAGGTCGTCGGCCTCGCGCTCGCCCGCACCGGCGCTCTGCCGGCTCTCGGCCATGTAGGTGGCCTCGCGCTCGGCCCGGGTGCGGTCCCACACGTGCAGTGCGGAGCAGTCCGTGCGCAGGGCCTCGTCGTAGAACCGGGCCTGCTGGTCGCGCAGGAAGGCACCCCGGGTCCGCCCGGCCTGCTGGTAGGCGCGTACGGCTTCCCGGTTGAAGTAGTAGTAGTGCAGGTACTCGTTGGGGATCGCGCCGAGCGACTGCAGCCAGTCGGCGCCGAACAGCCTGCCCTCCTCGAAGGAGCCGAGCAGGGCGGGGTCGGCGAGCAGGCGCGGGAGTTCGTCGCGGCCGGCGACGTGCAGGCCGCGCACCCAGCCGAGGTGGTTGAGGCCGACGTAGTCGACGAAGGCCTGCCGCGGGTCGGCGCCGAGGACGCGGGCGATACGGCGGCCGAGGCCGACGGGTGAGTCGCAGATGCCGATGACGCGGTCGCCGAGGTGCCGGGACATGGCCTCGGTGACCAGGCCGGCCGGGTTGGTGAAGTTGATGACCCAGGCGTCCGGGGCGAGCCGCGCCACGCGCCGGGCGATGTCGACGGCGACGGGCACGGTCCGCAGACCGTATGCGATCCCTCCGGCGCCGATGGTCTCCTGGCCGAGTACGCCCTCGGCGAGCGCCACCCGTTCGTCGTCCGCCCGGCCCTGGAGGCCGCCGACGCGGATCGCGGAGAAGACGAAGGCGGCGCCGGCGAGCGCCTCGTCGAGGTCGGTGGTGGCGGTCACCTCGGGCGCGTCGGGGATCCCGGCGGCCTGTTCATCCAGTACACGGGATACCGCATACAGTCGGCGGTCGTCCAGGTCGTGGAGGACGACCTCGGTGACCCGCCCTTCGGCGTGGTCGGCCAGCAGTGCACCGTATACGAGTGGCACGCGGAACCCGCCGCCACCCAGAATCGTCAGCTTCACCTCTGCACCCTTTCCTGGTCCTGCGCCACGACCTCCTCGGCTCCGGCTTCCCGGAGGACGGGCCGGGCGGCCGGGTCCGCCGGCCCGCCGCTCACCACCGCGTCCGGGTCCGGGTCACCGGGACCGCACACCCGCGCCCTGCCCGCGCCCGGGAGTTCGGCGCCGTCGACGAGCAGGACTGCTCCGGCACCTGACGTGATCACGGCCCGCCCGGCCGGCGCCTCGGCCGCGGTCGTGTCCCTCACCTGCCCGCCGGGCCGGATCCCGCCGGCTCGAGGCAAGCGCCGGCCGGCGTGCGACAGGAGGCCGTCCTCGGTGAGGACGCCGACGGGGCAGCGGGTCTCACGGCGGGCCAGGCCGCCGGGCGGCACCGGCCGGCGGCCGGCCGCTCGTTCTCGCGCCGGGCCTCGGTGAGCCGGTGGCGCCGCTCCGCGAAGCCGGGCGCGGTCCTTCGGCCCGGGCTCCCGCGCCCATGCCGCTCGTCCGCGAGGTTCCGCACGTGCCGGGCGTGCGCGCGGTGTTCGGGCAGGATGCCCGCTCGCTCGCCCGTCGGGCACATCCGGAAGCGTGACATGCCGTCACAGTAGCGCCTGCTCGAGGCCGGGCCCGACAGCGTGTCCCCCAGGTCGCCCCCTCCCCGCTGAACAGCCGCTCACGGCACCCACGACTGCCCACGGCGCCACCGGCCGCCCGGCCACCGGCCATCCCACCCTCCGGTCATCCCGGCCATCGCGGCCACCGCAGCCATCCCGGCCACCGCAGCCATCCCGGCCACCGCGGCCATCCCGGCCACCGCGGCCACGCCGTGGTGATGGCCCGCGCCCGCGCGGCCCACCGGTCGGCCGTCGAGTCAACCCCGGCTCTTCAGGGCGGCTTCATCCGGTGGTCCCGGGGCCGCGGGATCGTGCACCGCGTGAGCGACGGAAGACCGGCCGGGCGCATGGACGCCGGGCCGTACGTGCACCGGGGGAGCCGGGCTCCGGTCGGCATCCGGTGCCTGCGGCACGAGGGAATCGTCCTCGTCAACGACCATGCGGTCCAAGGACTCGGCAGGCTGGCGGCGACCTGGGAGCTGGTGCGGGCCGACGGCCGGATCCTGACCGCCCCCGCCGAACTGCCTGACCTGCGGCCGGGCCAGACGGCGGCCGTGTCCCTGCCGTTCCGGCTGCCACGGGACGGCGGCGCGGCGTGGCTGACGCTGCGCGTGGTGACGACGGCGGACGAGCCGTGGGCGCCGCGCGGGACGGAGCTGTGCGCGCCGCGGGTCCGGCTGCCGGCGAACGGGGCCGCCCGGCACGCCGGGGCCGAGAGTGCCGTACACGCGTCCCGCCCAGCGCGATCCCCAGTCCCAGCACCGGAACCGGCAACGGCAACGGCCGGGAACCGTCGCCGGAACCGGCCCCTGCGCGCCCTCTGAACCCCCGTCCGAACCCCCTGGGCGAGCTGCCGAACCCCTCTTGCCCCCTGGCTTTCACGGAGCACACGTGTGTACGTCGCATGACCCTGTCCGGGGCGAGGCCGCGCAGCCCGGTGCCGGACGACGCAGTTTCCTCAGGGCCACCGCGCTGCTGGGCGCGGCCGCCACGGCCGGGGGCACGCTGCCGGGTGTCGCCGAGGCCGCGGCGAGGACCGCCCGGCGGCCCGACCCGGAGAGCCGTCGCTTCACCCTCGCGGTGATGCCCGACACCCAGTACCTGTTCGACGGGCCGAGCATCGACCCGGCGCCCGTCGAGGCGTCGTTGCGCCATCTGCTGGAGCAGGACGGCGAGGGAGGCGAGAAGGGCGAGAACATCGTCTTCCTGTCCCACCTCGGTGACCTCACCCAGAACGGCGCCGAGGAGGAATTCGCCGCGATCGGACGGGCGTTCGGGATCCTCGATCGCGCGGGGGCCGGTTACAGCGTGCTGGCCGGCAACCACGACGTGCGGTCCTCGACGGACGACCAGCGCGGCGCGACGCCGTATCTGGACGCCTTCGGTCCGCGGCGGTTCAGGGACAGTGCGACGTTCAAGGGCGCCTCCCCGGACGGCTACAACACCTGTCACCTGTTCAGGGCGGCCGGGCGTGAGTGGCTGGTGCTGGCGCTGGACTGGCGGTTGTCGGCGCAGGGGTACGCATGGGCGAAGGACGTCCTCGCCCGGCACCCGCGCACTCCCGTGATCCTCACCACGCACGAACTCGTCGTCGGGGACGGCCGGTTGTCGGCGTACGGGGAGCAGCTGTGGGACCAGCTGATCAAGGACCACGACCAGATCTTCCTGACCCTGAACGGCCACTACTGGCCGGCCGGGCGGGCGGTCCGCGAGAACGCGGCCGGGCACGAGGTGCACCTCCACCTGACGAACTACCAGAACCGGTATTTCGGCGGTGCGGCGATGATCCGCCTGTACCGCTTCGACCTGGACCGCAATGTCATCGACGTCGAGACGGTCTCCCCGTGGATCCTCGGCCGAGCCGGCGAGGGCCTGAACGCGCTCGAGCGGCAGGAGATGGAGCTGAGCGGCGACGCGGACCGCTTCTCGGTCGGCATCGACTTCGCCGCCCGCTTCTCCGGCTTCGACCCGGTGCCGGCCCGCCCCGCGCGCCCGGTGCCGAGGATGCTGGTCCCGGGCACGGTCGCGTACTGGCGGTTCGAGTCGCCGGTCTCCGGGACCGTGCGTGATCTGTCCGGCCGGGGCAACGACCTCACCGTGGTCGCGGTCGGCGGCGGCTCGCTCGGCTGGTCGGCCGACCACCACCCGGACCAGCCCGGCCACGGCAGCCTGGAGTTCCAGGGACACAAGTCGCCGCTGAAGGGCGCGTATCTGCGTACGGTCGACGGCGCGCCCCTCAACTCGGCCACTCTCACGAACGGTTACACCATCGAGGCGTTCTACCGTCTCCCGGCCGACTGGGACCCCGCCCACCACGCGTGGTCGGGCATCGTCAGCCGCACGGGCACGGGCGGTGCGGCCGGCAAGACCGCCGACGACCCGGACGAGCCGCTGGCCACGCTCTCCTTGTCGGACGACCGTGAGCCGCAGTGGGCGATGCGCCCGCTCAACCAGGAGGGCATCGCCACGAACTGGGGGCAGGAGACCCCGCTGGAGACCTGGTGGCACCTGGCGGTCGTCAACGACGGCAGACACACCACCCTCTACGTGGAGGGCTGCCCGGTCGCCCGCAACCCCAAGGCCCCGGCCGCCGGGATCACCTCCGTCGGGCTGGCGTGGCTGCTCGGCGGCTACGAGTACGCCGGGAAGATCGACCAGATCCTGCACGGCCGCCTCGGCGACGTCCGGATCGTCGCCCGGGCGCTGCCCGTCACCGCCTTCATGAACCACTGACCGCCGCCGCGTGGCACGAGGGCCGTCACGACCGGGCAGCGGCTCCCCGCCCGAGCCGGCCCGGTGCTGTCCCCCGCCCACCTCCACGCCCCGCCCGCCTCGACGCCCCACCCACCTCCACGCTCCCCGCCTGCCTCGACGCCTCCCGCCCACCTCGGCGCCCCCGTCCTCGCCGACGGGGCCGGAGCCCGGTGCGGCACCGGCTCCGCACCCGCGCCTCCCGGCTCCCGCACGTGGGCATGTCCGCGTACTGTCGGCGGTGACGATCTCGCCGGGGCCGGCGGGGAGCGGCGGCGAGGGCGAGGTGGGTGCCGGTGGGCGAGCGGTCCGCTGCCGACCGGCTGCTGGCCGTGCTCGCCGCGTTCGACCACGAGCACCCCGCCCTGTCGCTCACAGACATCAGCCGCCGGGCCGGGCTCAGCCTGACCACCGCGCACCGGCTGGCGGGCGTCCTGACCGCGTGGGGCGCGCTGGAACGCGACGCGTCCGGGGTCTACCAGGTGGGCCTGCGGCTGTGGGAGGTGGCCGCGCTCGCCCCGCGCGGCCTCGCCCTGCGCCAGCTGTCGCTGCCGTATCTGGAGGACCTGTACGAAGCGACGCACGAGAACGTGCAGCTGGCGGTGCGCGACGGTGCGGAGGTCGTCTACGTCGAGTGGCTGCAGGGCCGTTCGGCGGTGGGCGTGCACATCAGGATCGGCGCCCGCTGGCCGCTGCACGCCACCGGGGTCGGGCTCGCCCTCCTCGCGCACGCCGGTCCGGCCGTCCAGGAGGAGTACTGCGCCGGGCCGCTCGCCGCCTTCACCCCGTACACGATCACCGATCCGGTGCGGCTGCGGCGCACGCTCGCCGAAGTGCGGCGCGCGGGCGTGGCGGTGAGCGAGCGTCAGGTGACCGAGGACGCGCTGTCGGTGGCGGCGCCGGTGCGCGGCGCGGACGGCGAGGTGGTCGCGGCGGTGTCGGTGGTGGTGCCCCGCGCGGGTGCCCAGGTGCCGGCACTGGCCCCGGCGGTCCGGCTGGCGGGGCGGGGCATCTCCCGGGCCCTGGGCTGGCGGCCGTAGCGCACGCGCGGTTGCGGTCTGCGCGAGACCGGCCGAAGGACCGGGGCACCCGGCCAACGGGTTCAACGCGCTCAACGGGCTCAACGGGCTCAACGGCTGGAAGCTGTCGTGGGCCGAGTGGCAGGCGGGCAGCGCACTCTGAGCCGGTACGGGTGGCTTCACCCCGTGAACTCCCCCGTGAATCAAGGACTTTCCTTGTTTCAAGGCTTGACGGCCGCAGGGGCGGGGAGCACATTGGCGGCACCTTGAGAGCGCTCTCAGCCATGCGAGGCATGGGAGCGCTCTCACAGCCCACCCGCCCCCGTACCCCCGTACCCGAGAGGCCTCCCCATGAGCGCATCCTCCGGCATACCCAGACCGCACCCCCCGCGCCCCCGCCCCCTGCGGCGCGCCCTCATCGCGGTCGTCGCCACGCTCGGCCTGTCCGTGGCCCTCGCCACGGCCGCCGGCACACCCGCGAACGCCTCCGCGCCCACACCGCCCTCGGGCTGGACGCAGGTCTTCCTCGACGACTTCGACGGCGCGGCCGGCTCCGGCGTGAACACCTCCAACTGGCAGTACGACACCGGGACTTCGTATCCGGGCGGGGCCGCCAACTGGGGCACCGGCGAAGTCGAGACGATGACGTCGAGCACGAACAACGTCGCCCTGGACGGCAACGGCGACCTGCTCATCACCCCGCGCCGCGACGCCTCCGGCAACTGGACCTCAGGCCGGATCGAGACCACCCGCACCGACTTCCAGCCCCCGGCCGGCGGCAAGCTGCGCGTGGAAGCCCGGATCCAGATGCCGAACGTGACCGGTGACGCGGCCGCCGGCTACTGGCCCGCCTTCTGGATGCTGGGCGCGCCCTATCGCGGCAACTACCAGAACTGGCCCGGCGTCGGCGAGCTGGACATCATGGAGAACGTCAACGGCCTGAACAAGACCTGGGCCACCATGCACTGCGGCACCAGCCCCGGCGGCCCGTGCAACGAGACCACGGGCCTCGGCAACTCCACCGCGTGCCCGAACACCACCTGTCAGTCGGGCTTCCACACCTACACGATGGAGTGGGACCGCTCGGTGAGCCCGGAGGCGATCCGCTTCTACGTCGACGGCGTCAGCTACCAGACGGTCACGGCGAACCAGGTGGACGCGACGACCTGGGCCAACGCCACGAACCACGGCTTCTTCGTCATCCTGAACGTGGCGATGGGCGGCGGTTTCCCGGCGGCGTTCGGCGGCGGCCCGACCGGCGCCACCGACCCGGGCCACCCGATGGCCGTCGACTACGTCCAGGTGCTCCAGTCCGGCGGCGGCAGCACCACCCCGCCCCCCGGCAACCGGGATGCCTACAGCCCGATCCAGGCCGAGTCCTACGACGGCCAGTCCGGCATCGCCACCGAGACCACCACGGACACCGGTGGCGGCCAGGACATCGGCTACATCGCGAACGGGGACTGGGCACTGTACAAGGGCGTGGACTTCGGATCGACGCCGGCCACGCAGTTCTACGCCCGGGTGGCGAGCGGGGCCGCGTCCGGGGTGAGCGGTCTGGTCCAGGTACGCCTGGACAGCCCCACCAGCACCCCGATCGGCAGCTTCGCGGTGGCGGGCACGGGCGGGTGGCAGTCCTGGCGGACGATCCCGGCCAACATCAGCTCCGTGACCGGCACGCACGATGTCTATCTGACGTTCTCCAGCGGGCAGCCGGCGGACTTCGTGAACGTGAACTGGTTCGACTTCGGGCACTGACACACCCGAGGAGAAGGCGGGTGGCTGCGCGCGCGTGCGTGGAGCCACCCGCTTTCCGTGTCCGCGCGCCTCTCAGCGCAGCTCCGCCCGGAACCCCACCGGTGTCCGGCCGGTGTGCAGCTGGAAGAACTTGGAGAAGTTCGCCGCGTCGGGAAAGCCGACGGCCGCGCCGACGCGGCCGATCGGCAGGTCGGTGTGGGCGAGGAGGCGTTTGGCCTCGAGGACGACGCGTTTGTCGATGAATCCCTTCGGGGTCTCGCCGGTGGCCGCGCGGACGGCGCGCACGAGGGTGCGGCGGGAGTAGCCGAGGGCGTCGGCGTAGGCGCTGACGCTGTGGTTGGTGGCGAAGTCCTGCTCCACGGCGTCGCGGAACCGGGTGAAGGTGCTGTCCGTCTGTTGCCGTGAGGCCTCGGCGGAGCTGGCCGCGAGGTGGGCGAGGCGGAGCAGGAACGCGGTGAGGGTGTGCCTGAGGACGGCCGTGTGCAGGCTGAGCGGGAGCGTCGCGGTGTCCTCGTACTCGCGTTGCAGCTGGTCGAGGGAGGCCTGGAGGGCGGCGAGCCGGTCCGGGTCGGGGTGCAGCAGGGGCGGCAGGTCGTAGCGGTACAGGCCGGTGGCCTCGACGGTGGCCCGGGGCAGGAAGCCGGGCTGCATGGTCAGGACGGTTCCGTGGTACGCGGACTCCCGGGAGAAGCGGTGGACCTGTCCGGGGCGGATCCACAACAGGTCGCCGGCCGATGCCTCGTACTCGGCGAAGTCGATCATGTGGCGTACGGGGCCGTCGGTGAAGAGCATGACGACGTGGAAGTCGATGCGATGGACGCGTTCCAGCGGGGCGTCGGCGTGCCAGGTGCGGCCGGTCCCCATGGGGCCGACCTGCATGCCGACGCGGCCGACGGCCAGCTCGGTCGGGAAGGGGAAGGTTCTGATTCCGCCGCCGTCACCGTCGCCGTCCGCAGCGCTGTCGCCAGCTTGTGGCGTTCTGCCAGCCATGTCCTGTTCGCGCCGTCCTTGTTCCGTGATCGCTGTCCCAGATTCACCACAGACTGACACACCCCGACCTTCCTTCGAAAAAGTCAGACTTTTAAGTTTGAACGCGTCCGGCCAGCCATCCCGCACTGAACGAGGACTTCTTGAAGATGACCATGCAGACTTCCGACAGCTTCGAGTGGACCGACCTCGACCGGCGCGCCGTCGACACGGCCCGTCTGCTGGCGGCCGACGCGGTGCAGAAGGTCGGCAATGGCCACCCGGGCACGGCGATGAGCCTGGCGCCTGCCGCGTACACGATCTTTCAGAAGGTGATGCGTCATGACCCGGCGGACCCGGAGTGGGCCGGCCGTGACCGCTTCGTCCTGTCCCCCGGCCACACCTCGCTGACCCTGTACACGCAGCTGTTCCTCGCCGGGTACGAGGTGGAGCTGGACGACCTGAAGGCGTTCCGCACGCACGGCTCGAAGACGCCCGGCCACCCCGAGTACGGGCACACCGCGGGCGTGGAGACCACCACCGGCCCGCTCGGCCAGGGTGCCGCCAACGCCGTCGGCATGGCGATGGCCGCCCGCTACGAGCGCGGCCTGTTCGACCCCGAGGCCCCCGAGGGCACCTCCCCCTTCGACCACACCATCTGGGCGATCGTCTCCGACGGCGACCTGGAGGAGGGCGTCTCCGCCGAGGCTTCCTCGCTCGCCGGCCACCAGAAGCTCGGCAACCTGGTCTTCCTCTACGACGACAACCACATCTCCATCGAGGGCGACACCGCGACCGCCTTCTCCGAGGACGTCCTGAAGCGCTACGAGGCCTACGGCTGGCACACCCAGCGCATCGAGCCGACCGCCGAGGGCGACGTCGACCCCGAGGCCCTGTACACGGCGCTGAAGGCCGCGCAGGCCGAGACCGGGCGGCCCTCGATCATCGCGATGCGCACGATCATCGCCTGGCCCGCCCCGAACGCCCGGGACACCGAGGCCTCCCACGGCTCCGCGCTCGGCGAGGACGAGATCGCCGCCACCAAGCGGCTCCTCGGCTTCGACCCCGAGCAGACCTTCGAGGTCGCGGACGAGGTCCTCGAGCACACCCGCCGGGCCCTGGACCGGGGCGCGGAGGCGCACGCGGCCTGGGACAAGCGGATCGCCGAGTGGCGCACCGCCCGGCCGGCGCGGGCCGCGCTGTTCGAGCGGGTCGGCAAGGGCGAGCTGCCCGAGGGCTGGCAGGACGCGCTGCCGGTGTTCGAGGAGGGCAAGCCGGTCGCCACCCGTGCCGCCTCCGGCAAGGTGCTGCAGGCGCTCGGCCCGGTGCTCCCGGAGCTGTGGGGCGGCTCCGCCGACCTCGCCGGCTCCAACAACACCACCATCGACAAGACCAGCTCCTTCCTGCCGGAGGGCAACCCGCTGCCCGAGGCCGACCCGTACGGCCGTACCGTCCACTTCGGCATCCGCGAGTTCTCCATGGCGGCGGAGATGAACGGCATCGCCCTGCACGGCAACACCCGCGTCTACGGCGGCACCTTCCTGGTGTTCTCCGACTACATGCGCAACGCCGTGCGGATGTCGGCGCTGATGCAGCTGCCGGTGACGTACGTGTGGACGCACGACTCCATCGGTCTCGGCGAGGACGGTCCGACCCACCAGCCGGTCGAGCACCTGGCCTCGCTGCGCGCGATCCCGGGCCTGAACGTCGTCCGCCCGGCCGACGCCAACGAGACCGTGGTGGCCTGGGCCGAGATCCTGAAGAGGCACGCCGTGAACCCCGCCCCGCACGGGCTCGCGCTCACCCGCCAGGGCGTGCCGGTGTACGCGCCGAACGAGGACGCGGCCAAGGGCGGCTACGTGCTGCGCGAGTCCTCGACCGAGGTCCCGGAGGTGATCGTCATCGCGACGGGTTCCGAGGTGCACGTGGCCGTGGCCGCGCGGGAGACGCTGGAGGCGGAGGGGATCGGCACGCGGGTGGTGTCGATGCCGTCCGTGGAGTGGTTCGAGGAGCAGGAGCAGGCCTACAAGGACTCCGTGCTGCCGCCGGCCGTGAAGGCCCGGGTCGCCGTGGAGGCCGGGATCGGTCTGACCTGGTACCGCTACGTCGGTGACACCGGCCGGATCGTCTCCCTGGAGCACTTCGGCGCCTCCGCCGACGCGGGGACCCTGTTCGCCGAGTTCGGCTTCACCCCCGAGAACGTCGCCGCCCAGGCACGCGCGTCGCTCGCCGCCGCGCGCGCCTGACCCGAACTCGACAACAATCCGCGATATACGTCCGCGACAAGACAACGCGGCGAGAAGACAAGAAAGATGACTGACGTGACCGAAGCAATCGCCACCGCCGGAGCCCTCAAGCGCCTCGCCGACGAGGGGGTCTCCGTCTGGCTGGACGACCTGTCGCGGGGGCGGATCGCCTCGGGCAACCTGGCGGACCTGATCGAGAACAGGAACGTCGTCGGTGTCACCACCAACCCGTCGATCTTCCAGGCCGCCATCGGCTCCGGCGAGGGCTACGAGGAGCAGCTCACCGACCTCGCCGTGCGCGGGGTGACGGTGGACGAGGCGGTGCGGATGATGACGACCGCCGACGTGCGTTCTGCCGCCGATATTCTGCATTCCGTATACACCGCTTCCGAGGGGCGCGACGGCCGCGTCTCCATCGAGGTCGACCCGCGCCTCGCCCACGACACGGTGGCCACGGTCGCCGAGGCCAAGCAGCTGGCCTGGCTGGTGGACCGCCCCAACGTGATGATCAAGATCCCCGCGACCAAGGCCGGACTGCCGGCGATCACCGAGGTCATCGGCCTCGGCATCAGCGTCAACGTGACCCTGATCTTCTCCCTGGAGCGCTACCGCGAGGTGATGGCCGCCTACCTGGCCGGCCTGGAGAAGGCCCGCGAGCGCGGCATCGACCTCGCCACGATCCACTCGGTGGCGTCCTTCTTCGTCTCCCGGGTGGACTCCGAGATCGACAAGCGGCTGACCGCGATCGGCACCGACGAGGCCCTCGCCCTCAAGGGCCGCGCGGCCCTCGCCAACGCCCGGCTCGCCTACGCGGCGTACGAGGAGGTCTTCACCTCGGAGCGCTGGCTGGCGCTCGGCGGGGACGGGGCGAACAAGCAGCGTCCGCTGTGGGCGTCCACCGGGGTGAAGGATCCCGCGTACAAGGACACCCTGTACGTGGACGAGCTGGTCGCGCCGGGCACGGTCAACACCATGCCGGAGGCCACGCTGAACGCGGTCGCCGACCACGGCGAGATCACCGGCGACACGGTGACCGGCGGCTACGCCCGGGCCCGCGCCGACCTGGCCGCCGTGCAGGCGCTCGGTGTCTCCTACGACGAGGTCGTCCAGCAGCTGGAGGACGAGGGCGTCGCCAAGTTCGAGGCGGCCTGGCAGGACCTGCTGGACGCTGTTGCGAAGTCCCTGAAGAGCAAGGGAGTTGACGCCCGATGACCGAGAACGCACCCGCCGCTGCGGCACCCGCGAAGGCGAAGGCGCCGGCGAAGGTGCCGGCGGAGGCGACCGTGCCGGTGGGCCCGGCCGCCGACTGGGAGAACCCGCTGCGCGATGCCCGCGACCGCCGGCTGCCGCGCATCGCCGGCCCCTCCGGCCTGGTCATCTTCGGTGTGACCGGTGACCTGTCCCGCAAGAAGCTGATGCCGGCCGTGTACGACCTGGCCAACCGCGGTCTGCTGCCGCCGGGCTTCTCGCTGGTCGGCTTCGCCCGCCGCGAGTGGGAGGACCAGGACTTCGCGCAGGTCGTGCACGACTCGGTGCGCGAGCACGCCCGCACCCCGTTCCGTGAGGAGGTGTGGCAGCAGCTCGCCGAGGGCATGCGGTTCATCCCGGGCGACTTCGACGACGACACCGCCTTCAAGCAGCTCAAGGACGCCGTGGAGGAGCTGGACGCCTCCCGCGGCACCGGCGGGAACTTCGCGTTCTACCTCTCGGTGCCGCCGAAGTTCTTCCCGAAGGTCGTGCAGCAGCTGAAGAAGCACGGCCTGGCCTCCCCGTCCAAGGGTTCCTGGCGGCGCGCGGTCATCGAGAAGCCGTTCGGCCACGACCTGGCCAGCGCCCGCGAGCTGAACGCGATCGTGCACGACGTGTTCGGGCCGGACCAGGTGTTCCGCATCGACCACTACCTCGGCAAGGAGACGGTCCAGAACATCCTGGCGCTGCGCTTCGCCAACCAGATGTACGAGCCGATCTGGAACCGCAGTTACGTCGACCACGTGCAGATCACCATGGCCGAGGACATCGGCATCGGCGGCCGGGCCGGCTACTACGACGGCATCGGCGCCGCCCGTGACGTCATCCAGAACCACCTGCTCCAGCTCATGGCCCTCACGGCCATGGAGGAGCCGATCGCCTTCGACGCGGACGCGCTGCTCACCGAGAAGCTGAAGGTGCTCAAGTCGGTGCGGCTGCCGGAGGACCTGGGCAGGCACACCGTGCGCGGCCAGTACGCCGAGGACTGGCAGGGCGGCGAGAAGGTGATCGGTTACCTCCAGGAGGAGGGCATCGACCCCAAGTCGAAGACCGACACCTACGCGGCCATCAAGCTCGGCATCGACAACCGCCGCTGGGCGGGCGTCCCCTTCTACCTGCGCACCGGCAAGCGCCTGGGCCGCCGGGTCACCGAGATCGCGGTGGTCTTCAAGCGGGCCCCGCACTCCCCCTTCGACTCCACCGCGACGGAGGAGCTGGGCCAGAACGCGATCGTCATCCGCGTCCAGCCCGACGAGGGCATGACCGTCCGCTTCGGCTCGAAGGTGCCGGGCACCTCGATGGAGATCCGTGACGTGTCGATGGACTTCGCCTACGGCGAGTCGTTCACCGAGTCGAGCCCGGAGGCGTACGAGCGGCTCATCCTGGACGTGCTGCTCGGCGACGCGAATTTGTTCCCCCGTCACCAGGAAGTGGAAGAGTCCTGGAAGATCCTCGACCCGATCGAGGAGTACTGGACGGCACACGGCAGGCCGGCGCAGTACGCGTCGGGCAGCTGGGGACCGACCGAAGCCGACGAGATGCTCGCACGAGACGGACGGAGCTGGCGCAGGCCATGAAGATCGACCTGACCGACACCACGGCAAGCAAGATCAACAAGGCGTTGGTGCAGGGCCGCCGCGCCATCGGCACCCCGGCCGTGGGCATGGTCCTGACGATGGTCATCGTCACGGACGAGGAGAACGCCTACGACTCGATCAAGGCCGCCGAGGAGGCCTCGCACGAGCACCCCTCGCGGACCCTGGTCGTCATCAAGCGGCACGCCCGTACCCTGCGCGACCGCACCCACTCCCGGCTGGACGCCGAGGTCCGGGTCGGCTCCGAGGCCGGCACGGGCGAGACGGTCGTGCTGCGCACCTACGGCGAGGTGTCCGACCACGCCGACTCGGTCGTCCTGCCGCTGCTGCTGCCGGACGCGCCGGTCGTCGTGTGGTGGCCGGTGGAAGCGCCCGACACCCCGTCCAAGGACCCGCTCGGCGCGCTCGCCCAGCGCCGGATCACCGACCTGTACGCCGTCGAGCGGCCGATGGAAGTCCTGCAGACCCGGGCCCGCAACTACGCCCCCGGCGACACCGACCTCGCCTGGACCCGGCTCACGCTGTGGCGCTCGATGCTGGCCGCCGCCCTGGACCAGGCCCGCACCCAGGTGACGTCGGCGGCCGTCGAGGCCGAGGCCGACAACCCCAGCGCGGAGCTGCTCTCGCGCTGGCTGGAGGCCCGGCTGAACGTGCCCGTGGACCGCGTGGTCACCGCCGGCCCGGTCGTCACCGCCGTACGCCTCGGCACCGCGAACGGCGAGATCGTCATCGACCGGCCCGAGGGGCCGCTCGCGACGCTGACCCTGCCGGGCCAGCCGCCGCGCACCCTCGCCCTGAAGGTCCGCCCCACCTCCGAACTCATCGCCGAGGAGCTGCGCCGCCTCGACGCCGACGAGATGTACGCCATCGCCCTGAAGGGCGAGGCCACCAAGGAGAACGCCTGACATGGCAGCGTCCGATCATCCCCAGCTCACCAACCGGCCCGAGTGGGCGGCCCTCGCCGACCACCGCGCCGCGGGCCGACCGCACCTGCGCGACCTGTTCACGCGGGACCCCGGCCGCGCCGAGCGGTACGTCGTACGGGTCGGCGACCTGTACATCGACTACAGCAAGCACCTGATCACCGACGAGACCCTGGCTCTGCTGACCGAACTCGCCACCGCCACCGGCGTGTTCGGCCTGCGGGACGCCATGTTCCGCGGCGAGAAGATCAACGTCACCGAGGACCGGGCCGTGCTGCACACCGCGCTGCGCGCCCCGCGCGAGGCGGTGATCGAGGTCGACGGCGAGAACGTCGTGCCGAAGGTGCACGCCGTCCTCGACAAGATGGCGCGCTTCGCCGACCGGGTCCGCTCGGGCGAGTGGACCGGCCACACCGGCAAGCGGATCAGGAACGTCGTCAACATCGGCATCGGCGGCTCCGACCTCGGCCCCGCGATGGCGTACGAGGCGCTGCGCCCGTACACCGCCCGGGAGCTGACGGTCCGGTTCGTGTCCAACGTGGACGGTGCCGACCTGCACGAGGCCACCCGCGACCTGGACCCGGCGGAGACCCTGTTCATCGTCGCGTCCAAGACGTTCACGACGATCGAGACGATCACCAACGCGACCTCGGCGCGCTCCTGGCTGCTCAAGGCCTTCGACGGCGACGACAAGGCCGTCGCCCGGCACTTCGTGGCGCTGTCCACGAACGCCGGGAAGGTCACCGAATTCGGTATCGACCCGGACAACATGTTCGAGTTCTGGGACTGGGTCGGCGGCCGCTACTCGTACGACTCCGCGATCGGCCTCTCGCTGATGATCGCCATCGGCCCGGAGCGGTTCCGCGAGATGCTCGACGGCTTCCACCTGGTCGACGAGCACTTCCGCACCGCGCCCGCCGAGGCCAACGCGCCTTTGCTGCTCGGCCTGCTGGGCGTGTGGTATGGCGACTTCTTCGACGCGCAGTCGCACGCGGTGCTGCCCTACAGCCACTACCTGTCGAAGTTCACCGCCTACCTGCAGCAGCTGGACATGGAGTCCAACGGCAAGTCGGTGCAGCGCGACGGCACCCCGGTGCAGTGGCAGACCGGCCCGGTCGTGTGGGGCACGCCGGGCACCAACGGGCAGCACGCCTACTACCAGTTGATCCACCAGGGCACCAAGCTGATCCCCGCGGACTTCATCGGCTTCGCCCGCCCGGCCGGCGAGCTGAGCGGTGAACTCAAGGCGCAGCACGACCTGTTGATGGCCAACTTCTTCGCCCAGACCCAGGCCCTCGCCTTCGGCAAGAGCGCCGAGGAGGTCCGCGCGGAGGGCGTGCCCGAGGCACAGGTGGCGCACCGCACCTTCCACGGCGACCACCCCACCACCACGATCCTGGCCGCCGAGCCGACCCCGTCGGTGCTCGGCCAGCTGATCGCCCTGTACGAGCACAAGGTGTTCGTGCAGGGCGCGATCTGGAACATCGACTCCTTCGACCAGTGGGGCGTCGAACTCGGCAAGGTCCTCGCCAAGCGGGTCGAACCCGCCCTGACCGAGGGCGCGGACGTACCCGGTCTCGACCCCTCGTCCAAGGCCCTCGTCGCCGCCTACCGCACTCTCAAGAACGCATCGGAAGTGAACTGATCATGCAGCTCGGTCTCATCGGTCTCGGCAAGATGGGCGGCAACATGCGCGAGCGGATCCGCCGCGCCGGCCACACCGTCATCGGCTACGACCGCAACCCCGACGTCTCCGACGTCAAGTCCCTCGCCGAACTGGTCGAGAAGCTCGACGCGCCCCGCCACATCTGGGTGATGGTCCCGGCCGGCACCGCCACCCAGACCGTCGTCGACGAACTCGGCGACCTGCTCGAGCCCGGCGACACGGTGATCGACGGCGGCAACTCCCGCTGGACCGACGACGAGAAGCACGCCGCCGCGCTCGCCATCAAGGGCATCGGCTTCGTGGACGCCGGCGTCTCCGGCGGTGTGTGGGGTCTGCAGAACGGCTACGCGCTCATGGTCGGCGGCGACAAGGAGCAGGTGGAGGCCCTGAAGCCGATCTTCGAGGCGCTCAAGCCGGAGGGCCCCTACGGCTATGTCCACGCGGGCCGGGTCGGCGCCGGGCACTTCTCGAAGATGGTCCACAACGGCATCGAGTACGCCATGATGCAGGCCTACGCCGAGGGCTGGGAGCTGCTGGAGAAGGTGCACTCCGTGGAGAACGTCCGCGAGGTGTTCCGTTCCTGGCAGGAAGGGACGGTCATCCGCTCCTGGCTCCTCGACCTCGCGGTCAACGCGCTGGACGAGGACGAGCACCTTGAGCAGCTGCGCGGCTACGCGGAGGACTCCGGCGAGGGCCGCTGGACGGTCGAGGCGGCCATCGACAACGCCGTACCGCTGCCGGCGATCACGGCGTCGCTGTTCGCCCGGTTCGCCTCGCGGCAGGACGACTCCCCGCAGATGAAGATGATCGCCGCGCTGCGCAACCAGTTCGGCGGCCACGCCGTCGAGAAGAAGGACTGAACCACCGTGGCAGACCTTCTGCTGGTCCGCCACGGTGAGACGCAGTGGAGCCGGTCGGGCCAGCACACGAGCTGGACCGACCTGCCCCTGACCGAGCACGGCGAGGAACAGGCCAAGTCCCTCGCCCCGCTCCTCACCGCACGGACCTACGCCCTGGCGCTGGCCAGCCCGCTGGGCCGCGCGATACGCACCGCCGAACTGGCGGGCCTGACCGGGGTCGTGGCGGACCCCGATCTGCACGAGTGGGACTACGGCGGCTACGAGGGCGTCACCACTGCCGACATCCACCGCTCGCGCCCCGGCTGGGACCTGTGGACCGACGGGGTGCCGCCCGGCCCCGAAGGTCATCCGGGCGAGTCGCCCGAGCGGATCGGCGCCCGCGCGGACCGGGTGCTGACCCGTGTCGAGGCGGCGCTCGCCGAGGACGCGGGCGATGTGGTCCTCGTCGCCCACGCCCACTTCCTGCGCGTGCTCACCGCCCGCCGACTGGGCCTCGCGCCCGCCGAGGGCCGGCTGTTCCAGCTGGCCACCGGCACGGTCAGCCGGCTGTCCACCGAGCACGGGCGGCCCGTGATCGCCGAGTGGAACAAGAGGCCCTGACGGGCCCCTCGACCCCCTTGTGACGTGGCCCGGTTCACCTCTGGTGGGCCGGGCCGCAGTCGTACAGCCGGTGCGCCAGGTCGCGGGAGCCGTACGCGGCCGCCGGGACGAGCGTGCAGTGGCCGCTCGTCCAGCGCACGAGCCCGCCGACCGGCGTGCGGTCCCGGTGCCGGTGACCGGCCAGGACCTCGGCCCGCGACAGGACGACGTAGCGCAGCCGGCCGGAGTCGATCAGCCGGTGGAAGCGGGCGGACGAGGGGTAGGGGACCCGTCCGGTGAAGCCGCCCATGGGCATGACGCGTGCGTTGGCCGAGATGACGTAGGGCGCGGCGGACCACCAGCCGGGGATCGCGGCCAGGTACTCGGCGCCGCCGCGGTGCGCGGTGAGATAGCCGAGCATGCTCCGCTGGGCGGGGGCGAGCCGTGCGAGCGGGTTGCCGGGCCGGCTGCTGCTGGGGCCGACGCGGGCCAGCGAGCCGGGCTGGTTGTAGCGCAGCGACAGCGCCGACGCCGACCACGCGGCCGGCACCAGCAGGACCGCGGCCAGGCCCAGTGCCAGACCGGCGCCGGCCACGCGCGGGCGGCTGCGGATCGCGGTCAGGACCAGCGCAACCACCCCGAGGGCGACGGCGGTGGGGGCCGACCAGGGCAGGAAGCGCGGGTACCACAGCGTCAGCGTCACGCACCAGGCGGCGTTCGCGGCGAGCGCCACCGGCAGCACCCAGGCCCGCCCACCGCCCCTGAGGCCCGCCCGCCGCGCCTTGACGACGCCGGCGCCGGCGAACGCGGCGAGCGGCACCGCGACCACGCCCATGTAGTAGGTGTGGCCCGTGACGCTGCCGAAGCTGAAGACGAGGAAGAACGTCGCCAGCCACACACCCCACAGCACCTGGCCCGCGAGCACGCGGTCCGTGCGGGCCGCGCGCCGCCGCCACAGGGCCACCGCGCCGCCGGCGAGCCCGAGTGCGGCCAGCGGATAGAGCCACCCGGTCTGCGTGGCGAGTCCGGGGCTGAACATCTTCCACACGCTGTCGCCCATGCCGGGGCCCGAACCGGCCGCCCTGAGGCTCTGGTTGGGCGCGACACTGCCCGTGCCGGCCGCGTCGACGCCGACCGCGTTGAACCGGGTGAGGAAGTTGTAGCCGACGACCAGGCTGAACGGCGAGTTGTCGGTGGTGCCGTCGAGGTACGGCCGGGCGGAGCCCGGGGTGAGGGCGGCCACCACCATCCACGACACCGACACCGCGAACATCACGGCGGCGGCGAGGGCCAGGTCACGCAGGCGGCGGCGCAGGCTGCGGGGCGCGGCGACCAGGTAGGTGGCGGCGAGCGCGGGCAGCACCGCCCAGGCCTCCAGCATCTTGCACTGGAAGGCCACGCCCACCCAGAACCCGGCGAGCAGCAGCGGGCCCGTCCTGCCCCGCTCGGTCGCCCGCGAGGTGGCCTCGGCGGCCAGCAGGAGCAGCAGCACGAACGGTGCGTCCTCGGTGACGGAGCGCCCGAGCCCCACGGTCACGGGGGTGAGGGCGAGGAAGGCGGCCGCCAGCAGCCCGGCCGGCACGCCCGCCCAGCGCCGTACCACCACATGGAGCAGGACCACCGAGGCCACGCCCTCGAGGGCCTGCGGCAGCACCAGCGCCCACGGGTGGAAGCCGAACACCAGCGCCGACAGGGCCTGCGGCCACAGGAAGCCGGGCAGCTTGTCGATCGTGAGGGTGTTGCCCGGGTCGAAGGAGCCGTAGAGGAACGCGACCGGGTTGTCCGTCATGCTGCGCACCGCGGCGGCGTAGAAGCCGTGGTAGGAGCTGTGGTTCAGGCCCCACAGGGACAGCAGCGCGGCGAGTGCGGCTATGGCCACCAGCACCGGACGCTCGTACCTGCTGGTACGCGGGCGGGGCGCGGGCTCGGTCGGCGGCCCGCCGTCCCGGACGACCGACTCGGTGGGGGTGCTCAGCATGAACGGCCTTTCGGGCTCCCGGAAAACGCGGTGATCCGGGCGCAGCGCGCATACCGGATCTTGCGGAGTATCCGCCTGCCGACATGTACGGAGCCTGAATGGGATCTGAACCCGGTGGAGGTCTCACCGGCCTCTCACCCCTGCGGGCAATCCAGTAAGAGGCCGGTCAGCTCAGTGCAAGAGCCGTCCCGTGTGCTGGGCCGCGAGCCGCACCGGCGCGTTCGCGGCGCCGTAGCCCTGGTGGCCCGGATCGCGCTGGACGAGTTCGAAGAAGACCCGGCCGACGGTCTCGGTGTAGCAGTGCCTGAAGGCGCCGCCCGCGTCCCGGTCGTAGAGGATGCCCAGGTCCCGGTAGGTCTCCAACTCGCCTTCGGCGAACTCGAATCGGGCGGCGAGGTCGTCGTGGTAGTTGCCCGGCACCCGCAGCAGCCGGCCGCCGGCCGCGCGGAAGGCGCGGGCCGCGGCCACCACGTCGTCGGTGGCCAGCGCGATGTGCGCGGCGTGCACGGTCTCGTCGGCGGGCGCGGCGCCGACGGTGAGGGCGATGCGCACGCTGCCGTCGGCGCTCGCGACGGCCCGGCTGCGCCGCAGCCCGTAGGGGTCGGCGAGGTCGACGCTCTCCTGGGCGTCCAGGCCGAGGACGCCGCGGAGGAACAGCGTCGCCTCGTCGAAGTGGTGCCAGGGCTGGGTGAGGGCGAGATGGTCGACACGGGTGCCGCGGGCGGGCTCCGGGACGTCCGGCAGGCCGGTGAAGTCGCCGCGCCAGTCGGGCAGTTGGGACTCTCCGGTGGCCAGGAGGAACAACTGCGTGCCGTCGGGTGCGGCGACCGCGTCGAGCGGGGCGTCCTCGGGGGCGCGGCGGCGGGGCAGGACGGGGGCGTGCAGGGCCTCCGCGCGGCGGGCGGCAGCGGCGGGGTCCGGGCAGGCGAGTCCGATCGCGGCGAGCCGGGTGCCCTCGCGGCGGTCGGGGGCGGCTGTGTTGACCAGGATCCGGGCCTCCCCGCGCTCCCACAGGTCGACGGGCTTGCCGCGGTGCCGGGCGGTGCGGGTGAAGCCGAGGGCCCTCAGCAGCGCGGTGACGGGCTCGGCGTCCGGCGTGCGAAGCTCGGCGAAGGCCACCGCGGTGGGGACGGCCGGCGGCGGCAGCTCGGCCGTGCCCGCGGCCTCCTGGAGCAGCAGCAGGGACCGGTGCGCGTCCACGGCGGTGGATCCGGCGTCCGCCTGCCGGTGGACGTCGTTGAAGACCTCCAGCGACAGCGGCCCCCCGTACCCGGCGTCGAGCACGTGCCGCAGCAGCCCGGCGACGTCGAGGCCGCCCTGGCCCGGGAAGCAGCGGTGATGACGGCTCCACTGGAGAACGTCCATGGCCGGCAGCGGCGCGTCGGCCAGCTGCAGGAAGAAGATCTTCTCGCCGGGTATCTCCGCGATGCCCCGGGGGTCCGAGCCCCGGGAGAGAATGTGGAAGCTGTCCAGGCAGGTGCCGAGCGCCGGGTGCCCGGCGGCCTCGACGATGCGCCACGCATGGTCGTACGTGTTCACATGCCGCCCCCAGGCCAGCGCCTCGTACGCCACCCGCACCCCGGACTCCCGTGCCAGACCGGCCAGTTCGGCCAGCTGCTCGGCGGCGAGGCCGTCGTCGTCCAGGGCGAGCGGGGAGACGCTGGAGCACACGAGCACGGTGTCGGCGCCGAGCCGCCGCATGAGGTCGAACTTGTGCCGGGCGCGCCGCAGGTTCGCCGTGAAGACCTCGTGCGGGACGGCCTCGACGTCCCGCATCGGCTGGTACAGCTCGATCCGCAGTCCGAGATCGGCGCACCGGGCGCGGATCTCCTCAGGGGTCAGGGGGCTGGCGAGGAGATCGTTCTCGAAGATCTCCACCCCGTCGAACCCGGCGCGGGCCGCGGCGGTGAGCTTCTCGGTGAGGGAGCCGCTCAGACAGACGGTGGCGATGCTGGTGCGCTTCATCCGGCCACGCTCCCCGACCGCTCCGCCCCGGCCAGCTCCTCGAAGTCGGCCAGCATCCGGGCGCTGTCCGGCTCGAGTCCCGTGAACAGCCGGAAGGCGTCGGCGGCCTGGAACACGGCCATCCCGCCCCCGGGCACAACGGCGCACCCGCGCTCCCGGGCCAGACGCACCAGCTCCGTCTCCAGCGGCCGGTACACGACCTCCGCGACCCATGACCCGGGCCGCAGCAGCTCCGCGGGAAGGGGGAGTCCGGGGTGCGCGGCCATACCCGTGGGGGTCGCGTGCACCAGGCCCCCCGCACCGTCCGCCTGCGCCAGCAGCACGGGCAGCTGATCGGGCGGGGCGGCCTCGGCCCGGCCGGGGCCGAAGTGCCGGACGAGGGACTCGGCGAGCGCGGCGGCCCGGCCCTCGAGCGCGTCGACCACGGTGACCCGCCCGGCGCCCAGCGTGAGCACGGCGTGTGCCACGGCGGCCCCCGCGCCGCCCGCGCCGAGCTGGACGACCCGCTCCAGCGGGGCGTCCGGCAGGCCGCGGGCGAAGGACGCGGCGAAGCCGGTGACGTCGGTGTTGTGCCCCACGGCCCGGCCGCCCGCGTCGAAGACGACGGTGTTGACCGCGCCGAGCGCCTCGGCCCGCGGATCGATCGCGTCCAGGTGCTCGAGGACGAGCTGCTTGCAGGGGTGGGTGACGTTCAGCCCGTCGAAGCCGAGGTCGCGGGCGGCCCGGACCAGCTCGCCGGCCGCGTGGGGTGCGATGCCGAGGACGTCGAGGTCGAGGAGCCGGTAGAGGTAGCGCAGGCCCTGCCGGTCCGCCTCCCGCTGGTGCAGGGCGGGGCTGAGCGAGGGACCTATGCCGGCCCCGACCAGCCCGACGAGATACGAGTCCTTGGCCACGCGGACCTCCCAGACGGCGCTAATGTACGAACCAGTACGTTACCTATATCAGCAGCCGGACCCGGCGAGGAAGCCCCCGGCGGCACCCGGGGCGCTGCTTCTACAATCACCGGCACCGCCCACGAGCGCTCCGCCCAGGCGTCCCCGGCCCGAAGGAAACCGATGACCAGCGCCGAAGAACCCCTGCGCCCCGGCGGGCGGACGCGCGACGCCGCCCGCACCCGGGCCGAGATCCTCGACGTGGCCACCCAGGAGTTCGCGCGGGCCGGCTACGACGGCGCCCGGGTCGACGAGATAGCGGCCCGCACCCGCACCACCAAGCGGATGATCTACTACTACTTCGGCGGCAAGGAACAGCTGTTCACGGCCGTGCTGGAGCGGGCCTACGGCGTGATCCGCGAGGCCGAGCAGCAGCTCGACGTCGAGCACCTGGATCCGGTCGCGGCGATCCGGCGCCTGGCGGAGGTGACCCTCGACCACCACGAGCAGCACCCGGACTTCATCCGCCTGGTCAGCATCGAGAACATCCACGGCGCCGAGCACATCGCGGCCTCCGGGAGACTCGGGAGGATCAGCTCCCCGGCCCTGGACGTGATCCGCCGCATCCTCGCCGCCGGACAGGAGTCCGGGCTGTTCACGGCCGACGTGGACGCGGTCGACCTGCACGCGATGATCAGCTCGTTCTGCTTCTTCCGGGTCGCCAACCGGCACACCTTCGGCGCCCTGTTCGGCCGCGACCTCGCCGACCCCGGCCGGCGCGAGCACTACCGCACCATGCTCGGCGACATGGTGATCGCCTACCTGACGGCGGAACGGGCCGGCGGCTGACGTCCGCACCCGAGGACGCCTGCGGGGACTCTTGACACGTGGGAAACACCGGCGCAACATCCCACCCACCACAACTAACTATCCAGTGGGTTAATTAGCGGCCGAGACCCGGCCCCACCCGTCGTTGCGTCCCTCCGCCGCTCACTCCCCCGCAGGGTGGAGTCCCCCCGAAGGAGCACCGCCGTGCCCGTCCCCGCACCCGCCCCCGACGCCCCTCCCGGCCAGCCCTGGAAGGCGGCGACGGCCGCCTGGATCGGCAGCGCGCTCGAGTACTACGACTTCTTCGTCTACGGCAGCGCCGCCGCACTGATCTTCCCGAAGGTGTTCTTCGACGCCTCCGACCCGGCCACCGCCACCCTGCTCTCGCTGGCCACCTTCGGCGTCGCCTACGCCGCCCGGCCGCTCGGCGCCCTGGTCCTCGGGCACGTCGGCGACCGGCTCGGCCGCAAGAAGATCATGGTGTTCACCCTGCTCCTGATGGGCCTGTCGACCTTCCTGATCGGCTGTCTGCCCACCCGCGCCCAGGCCGGTCCGCTCGCCCCCGTCCTGCTCGTGCTCTGCCGTGTCCTGCAGGGCATATCGGCGGCCGGCGAGCAGGCCGGCGCCAGTTCCATGAGCCTGGAACACGCGCCGGAACACCGGCGCGGGTTCTTCACCAGTTTCACGCTCAGCGGCACCCAGGGCGGCCAGCTCATCGCCACTGTCGTCTTCGTCCCGGTTGCCCGGCTGCCCGAGGGCCAACTGCTCTCCTGGGGCTGGCGGGTGCCGTTCTGGCTGAGCGTGGCGGTCGCCGTCGCGGGCTACGTCATCCGGCGCCGGCTGCCCGAGACCCCGGCCTTCGCGAAGCAGGCGGCCGGCGAGGGCGTGGTCCGGCTGCCGCTCGCGGTGCTGCTGCGCGAGCACTGGGCGGACGTCCTGCGGGTGATCGCGGGTGCGCTCATCGCCTCGGTCAGCACGATCTTCACGGTGTGGGCGCTGGCGTACGCCACCAGCGACGCGGTCGGCATGTCCCGTACGTCGATGCTGTGGGCGGGCGCCCTCGCCAACCTGGTGGCGCTGGCCGCGATCCCGCTGTGGGCGACGCTGTCGGACCGTATCGGGCGCCGCCCGGTGTTCCTGATCGGCGCGGTCGGCAGCGCGGCGGCGATGGCCGGCTATCTGTGGGCGATCTCCACCGGCTCCTACCCGCTGACCCTGGCCCTCGGCATCGTCGCCTTCGGTGTGCTCTACAGCGCCGCGAACGGCGTGTGGCCCGCGTTCTACGGCGAGATGTTCGCGACCCGGGTCCGGCTGTCCGGCGTGGCGATCGGCACCCAGACCGGCTTCGCGGTGGCCGGGTTCGCGGTCACCTTCGCCGCCGAGATCGCCGGCCCGGGCGGCGACGACTGGGCGGCGGTGGCCCTGTTCACGGCCGCGCTGTGCGTGCCGCCGGCCGTCGCCGCGCTCACGGCCCGCGAGACCCACACCGTCCCGGCGGAACTGCTCGGAGAGCGGACGGGCCGGCCTCCGGCGCGGACGGAGCGGGTCACCGCCTGAGACGAGACACACCCGGGCCGGGGCCGGGGCCGGGATCGTGGCCGGCCGGGGACCGGAGGCCAGAGGCCGGGGACGCTATGGGTGCGGATGGCGCGGCTCGTACAGCGCGAGTTCGCCGCCGCCCGGCAGCCGGACGGCGGTCACCCGGCCCCAACGGGCCTCCTCCACCGGACGGCTGAACTCCGCTCCCCGGTCCGCGAGTTGACGCCGGGTCGCATCCAGGTCGTCGCACATGAGCATCAGCTCGTGCGAGGGTTCACCGTCGGCGGGGTGGCAGGCCACCTCGGCGGGCGGCGCCTTGAAGATGAGCCATCCGCGGCCGGCGTCGACGTAGTTCCAGCAGAGGGTGCCGCGCAGGAACGCCCGGTCCGCCTCCGGATCCTGGCTGTAGAGCACCACATGTGCACCGTTGATCACGCGCGGAGGCTAGTGCGGCGGGCCGAGCCGGACAAGCACCTGCGCCCCGCGACCCGCCGTCCGTCCGCGTTCACCGCACGGACCGCGCTCATGCGGCCGGGGCCACCGCCGCGTCGAGCAGGGGGCCGAGTTCCGCCACGACCGTCCGCAGCGGCCGTACGTCCTTCTCGGCGCGCGCCAGGATGATCGCGCCCTCCAGGGTGCTGATCATCAGCGTGGCCAGGGCCTCGGCGCGGACCACGGGGACCCCCAGGCCTACGAGGGCCTCGGCGAGCGGCTCCCGCCAGGTGGTGAACGCCGCGGCCACCGCCTCGCGGGCCGAGCCGCCCGCCGCCGCGCACTCGACCGTGACGGCGGCCACCGGGCAGCCCCCGGCGAAGCCCTCCGCCGCGTACTCGTCGCTCCACTGCGCGACCATCGCCGCGAACAGGGCGCTCGGGCTCGGCTCGTCCAGGCTCGCGACGAAGCGCTGGATCCGCTTGCCCGCGTACCGTCCGGCCCACCCGACCGCCTCGTTGACCAGCTGTTCCTTGCCGCCCGGGAAGTAATGCTGGAGGGAGCCGCGCGGTGCGCCGGCATGGGCGGCCACCTCGCGCATACCGGTCGCGGCGACCCCGTCACGCCGGATCAGCTGGGCCGCGCTGAAGACCATCCGCTCCCGCGGGCCCCACCGTGCCCCTGCCTCACCCATCACCGGCCTCCGTTCCTCGCCCCGCCCACTCTATGACCACCGTCATAACGGCGGCTACTATGACAGCGGTCATAGACTCGCATGAGGGAAGGACGGTCCCGTGAACGTCGGCTTCATCGGACTCGGAGTGATGGGCCGGCCCATGGCACTGCGCCTGGCCTCGGCCGGCACTCCCCTCGTGGTCTGGAACCGCACGCCGGAACGCACCGCACCCCTGCGAGCCGCCGGTGCCGAAGTCGCCGCGGACGCCGGCGAGGTGTTCGCGCGGGCGGACGTGGTGCTGCTGATGCTCGCCGACGAGGCCGCGGTCGACACCGTCCTCGCCCGCGGCACACCCGCCTTCACCGCCCGCGTCGCGGGACACACCGTGGTCCACATGGGCACGACGTCCCCCGAGTACTCCCACGCCCTGGAGCACGACGTCGGCGCCGCCGGCGGCCACTACGTCGAGGCACCCGTCTCCGGATCGCGGGTCCCGGCCGAGGAGGGCCGGCTGGTCGCGCTGCTCGCCGGCGACGCGGGCACCGTGGCCGCCGTACGCCCCCTGCTCGCACCCCTGTGCCGGGAGACCTTCGCCTGCGGACCCGCCCCCGGCGCCTTGCTGATGAAACTCGCCGTCAACCTGTTCCTGATCACCCTGGTCACCGGATTGACCGAGGCCTACCACTTCGCCGAGCGACAGGGCCTGGACCGCCGCCTGTTCCTCGACGTCCTCGACGTGGGCCCCATGGCCAGCCCGGTCTCCCGGATGAAGGCGCCGAAGCTGCGCGAGCGGGACTTCACGGTGCAGGCGGCCGCTCTGGACGTCCTGAAGAACAACCGCCTCATCGCGGAGACCGCCCGCAGGGCCCACCTGGCCTCGCCTCTCCTCGACGCGTGCCACGCGCTGTTCGAGGAGACCGTGGCGCAGGGGTACGGCGGCGAGGACATGGTCGCCGTACTACGGGCGATCGAGGCACGGACGGCCGCGGGAGCGTAACGGGAGACGAGACAGTGGACCGGTAGACGGTAGACGGTAGACGGTAGACGGGAGACGACGGCGGCCAATCGCAGACGGTATGCGATACACCGCAGGCGCCATGCAGCATGCGGTATGCGGTATGCGGTAGATCCTCGACCGGCGGCGGTGGATCGCAGACTGCCGACAGTCACTCCTTCTTCGGGATCCCGTACACCCGCTCCACCCGCAGCCGTACCACCAGTCGGCGGTCGCGGACCATCGCCGCCCGGTAGTCGTCCCAGTCGGGGTGTTCGCCGAGGACGTCGCGGTAGAGCCGGATGAGTTCCTCGACCGTCTCGTCGTGCGGGTCCTGGGCGACCGGGCTCAGTTCGGCCGTGCCCTCTGCGACGGTGTACGCCCAGCGGTCGGCGCTGGTGACGTGGTAGGAGGCGCGGGGGTCGCGGCGCAGGTTGCGGGTCTTGGCGCGGTCGTCGGTGACCGAGATGCGGATGGTGCGTTCGTCGGGATAGTAGGCGTGGCTGACGTTGGACAGCTGGGGGCGGCCGTCCTGCTTGAGGGTGACCAGGATGCCGCCGTTGCCTGCGGAGAGCAGTTCGGTCAGCGCGTCGTGAGTGGAGTCGTCGGTCATAGCACCGTCAACTCGCCGTGGCGGCGCCCGCATTCCCCCGGGCCGTACGCCGGACGAGTGGTAGACACTGTCTACTCGCGCCTGGTAGACAGTGTCCATGACAGAGTCCGACAGCGGGTTGCGGGAGCGTCTGGTCGACGCGGGGGTGGAACTGCTGGCCGCCGAGGGGCTGCCGGCGCTGACCTTGCGGGAGATCGCCCGGCGTGCCGGGGTCTCGCACGGGGCGCCGCGCCGCTACTTCCCCACCCATCTGGAGCTGCTGTCCGCCATCGCGCGCCGGGGCTTCGCCGACCTGGCAGGGCAGGTGCACGGGAAGCCCGCTACCGCCGACCCCCGCACGCGGGTGGCCGTGCTGGCGCGGACGTATCTGGAGTTCGCGCTGGACAACCCCGGCATGTACGAGCTGATGTTCCGTCACGATCTCTTGGAGAGCGGGCACTTGGGGCTGCGGGAGACGAGTCTTCCGTTGTTCGAGCTGCTCGCCGGGCTGGTCGCCGAGGTGCGGCCGCAGGCCGATGCGCGACAGGCGGCGGGCGCACTGTGGGCGAACCTGCACGGGATCGCCCAGCTGTTGCGCTGGCGCAGTCTCCAACTGGCCGTCGGTGACGAGGACTTCGCTCCGCTGCTCGATGCGGCGCTGGCGGCGCATCTGGGCGCGGAGGACGGCCGGTGAACCGGCGGTGGACGCTCGCGAGCAGTGTGGCGGGAGCGGTGGCCGTCGCCCTGGACGGTACGGTCCTCACGGTCGCGCAGCCGCGTCTGCAAAGGGAGTTGGGCGCGACGTTCGCCGAGGTGCAGTGGACCAGTACGGCGTATCTGGTCGCGGTGGCGAGCCTGCTGGTGTTCGCGGGACGGCTCGGTGACCGCTACGGGCACCGGCGGGTGTTCGGGCTCGGGATGCTGGGGTTCGGGGCGGCGTCGGCGGGCATCGGTCTCGCGCCCGGTGTGGGGTGGGTGATCGGACTGCGGGCGGTGCAGGGGGTGTTCGGGGCGCTGTTGCAGCCGGCCACGCTGGGCATGCTGCGGGCCGCGTTCCCGCCTCCTGTGCTGGCGAGGCCGCTCGCCGTGCGGACGGCGGCGATCGGGCTGGCGGCGGCAACGGGGCCGCTCGTGGGCGGGGCGCTGGTGACGCATCTGGGCTGGCGGGCGGTGTTCTTCGTGAACGTGCTGCCCGCGCTCGCCTTCGGTCTGCCGGCTGTGCTGCGCCCAGGTCGGTCACCGGCCGGCGCCCGGGGCGGGCTGGACGTGCCGGGTGCGGTGCTGCTCGCGCTCACCCTGGCCTGCCTGGTGCACGCGCTGACGGCCGGGGCCGTCTCCTGGGCCGGTCTCGTGCTCGCCGGGGCCGCAGGCGCCGTCCTCGTCCGGCACGAGCGGCGTACGGCGTGTCCGCTGCTGCCGCCGGGCGTGGTCGGCTCGCGGGCGGTAGGGGCGGCGATCGGCGTCCTGGTGGCGGTGTCGGCATCCATGTTCGGCACCCTCTTCGTGGTCACGTACGTGCTCCAACGCGGCCTCGGCCTCGATCCGTTGGAGAGCGCGGTGCGCAGTCTGCCGCTGGCGGTGCTGATGGTGGGCTCCGCCGCGCTGTGCCCGGTGCTGCTGCGCCGGTTCGGGGCGCGCGGTACGACGGGGGCGGCGACGGCCGTGCTCGCGGCCGGAGTTCTGGTGCTGTCCCGGGCCGGGTCCGCGCCGGTGTTCGGCTGTGGGTTCGCGCTGCTGGGCGCCGGGTTCGGGGCGGTGATGGTGGCGGCCACCCATGTGGTCGTGACCGAGGCGGAGGCGGCCGTGGCGGGGGTCGCGGGCGGGCTCCAGCAGACCGCGCTGAACGTGGGGCCGGCCGTGGGCGTGGCCGCCGCGAGCGCGCTGCTGGGCGCCGGGACCGGGCCGGCGCTGCTCGCCTTGGCGGCCCTCGCCGGGCTGGGCGTGCCGTCGGCCCGGGCGCTGCCCGGGGCGGTCGGCGTCGCGTCGGTCACACCGGCTGCCGAAGATCACCTTCCGGACGGTGTTCCTGCGCGACGATGAGGACGGGGTGCGGGCCGGCCGGGCGGCCGCAGGGCGTCCCGCACGACGGCGACCGGAGGAGAGCGATGGCACAGCTGCTGCGACAGGAAGTCGACCCGGGTGAGGCGGGGTTGGACGGGAAAGCGCTCGACCGCCTGGACCGGTACTTCGCCGACCACGTCGACGCGGGGCGGCTGCCCGGTTTTCTGCTGGCCCTGTCCCGCGGGGGGCGCGTCGCGCACCTCACGACGTACGGGCGGCGCGATGTCGCGGCCGGTCTGCCGGTCGCGCCGGACACGCTGTGGCGGATCTACTCGATGACCAAGCCGGTCACCGCCGTCGCGGTGCTGCTGCTGGTGGAGGAGGGCCGGCTCGGCCTGGACGATCCGCTCGAGCGCCATCTGCCGGAGTTCGCCGGCCCGCGGGTGTACGAGGGCGGTTCGGGCGCCGGGGTGCGCACCCGTCCGGCCGCCGGGCCGGTCCTCCTGCGCCATCTGCTCACCCACACCGCCGGGCTGACGTTCGGCTTCTACCACACGCACCCGGTCGACGCCCTGTACCGCGCGTCGGGTCTGGAGTACTCGGTGCCACCGGGCGCCGATCTGGCCGAGACGGTCGAGGTGTACGCGCGGATGCCGCTGCAGTTCGAGCCGGGCACGCAGTGGAACTACTCGGTCGCCTCGAACGTACTGGGCCGGGTGATCGAGGTGGTGTCCGGGCAGCCGCTCGACGCGTTCTTCGCCGAGCGGATCCTCGGTCCGCTCGGCATGACCGACACGGGGTTCCACATCGCGGCCGAACAGGCGCCCCGGCTGGCCGAGTTGTACCGGGAGACGGACGAGGGCGGGATCGCGCCGGTGCCGGGGCTGCCGGTGCGCGGCCGGCCGCGGTTCCTGTCGGGCAGCGGCGGCCTGGTCTCCTCTGCGTACGACTTCCACCGGTTCATGGAGATGCTGCGCCGGGGCGGCGAACTGGACGGCGTCCGGCTGCTGTCGGCGGACGGTGTCGCGCTGATGACGCGCAACCAGCTGCCCGGCGGTGCCACCGTGCGGGCCTTCGGCGCCCCGGTCCACCAGGAGCCCGGCAACGACGGTCTCGGCTTCGGCCTGGGCGTCTCGGTGGTGGTCGACCCGTCCCGCACCCTGGCCCCGTCCAGCCTCGGTGCGTACGGCTGGACGGGCGCGGCCACGACCGCGTTCTGGGTGGACCCGGCCCACGAGCTGACGGTGCAGTTCATGACCCAGGTGCGCCCGAAGACACTGAAGGTGTTCCCGCAGCTGCGGCGGCTGGTGAGCGAGACCATGGTCGGGTGAAGTGCCGCTGAGCCGCCGGGGCGCCGGGCCGTCAGGAGCCGTGGGCGACGGCGTCCAGGTGGGGCAGGATGTGATCCAGCCGCTCGCGCTTGGTGCGCAGATAGGTGATGTTGCTCTCGCACGGCTCGATGAGCAGCGGCACCCGCTCGGCGACCTGGACGCCGTGCCGGACGAGCGCCTCCCGTTTGCGCGGGTTGTTGGACATCAGCCGTACCGAGCGCACGCCGAGGTCGCGCAGGATCTCGGCGGCGACCCGGTAGTCGCGGGCGTCGACGGGCAGGCCGAGGGCGAGGTTCGCCTCCACGGTGTCCAGGCCCTCCGCCTGCAGGGCCATCGCGCGCAGCTTGGCGAGCAGGCCGATGCCGCGTCCCTCGTGGCCCCTCAAGTACACGACGATGCCGCTTCCTTCGGCGACGACGGCGCGCAGCGCGGATGCCAGCTGGTCGCCGCACTCGCAGTGCCGGGAGCCGAACGCGTCCCCGGTCAGGCATTCGGAGTGCAGCCGGGTCAGTACGTTCTCGGTGCCGATCTCGCCGTACACCAGCGCGACTTGCTCGTCGCCGCGGTCGTGGTCCAGGTAGCCGATCGCCTGGAATTTTCCGTACACGGTGGGCAGCGGTGCATTCACGACGCGTTCCGTGCCCGATCGCCGCGCGGACTTCGTGCCCACTACGCCGATGTTGACGCCGTTGTTTTCTGTCATGATCTGTTTCCTCAAGCGAGACGAAAGGCCGTGAAAAAGATGAGTGGTTCGGGCGCGCGTGCGGCGGCACACGGGGTGATGCCGGCGGACACCACGGAAGATGTGAGGGCGCGGGGGGCGGGCGTCATGGCGCAGGTCGCCGTCCTTCCCGTCGGCAGCTTCGAACAGCACGGGCCCTTCCTTCCGCTGGCGACGGACACTCTGGTCGCCTGCGCCGTGGCGCGTGAGATCGCCGCCGCCTACCCGGTGCACCTCCTTCCTCCGGTGACGGTCTCCTGCTCGCACGAGCACGCCGGCTGGCCGGGGACCGTCAGCATCTCCGCCGTGACCCTCCATGCGGTGGTCCGGGACATCGCGGCGTCGCTGCACCGCGGCGGGGTCGATGCGCTCGTGGTGGTCAACGGGCACGGCGGCAACTACGTTCTGGGCAACGTCGTCCAGGAGGCGTCCGCGCGCGGTGAGCGAATGGGACTGTTCCCGGCCGCCGAGGACTGGGAGGCGGCGCGGGAGCGGGCGGGCGTGCGGACCTCGCTGCTCACCGACATGCATGCCGGGGAAATCGAGACCTCGATTCTTCTGCATGCTCATCCCGAATTCGTCCGCCCTGGTTACGAGTCCGCCGATTTCACCGCGGACGACCGTCGTCATCTGCTCACCGTGGGAATGTCCGGCTATACCGAATCGGGCGTCATCGGCCGTCCTTCCCTGGGGTCGGCGGAAAAAGGGAAGGAACTGCTGTCGGGCCTGGTGGAATCCTTCTCGGCGGTGTTCGCGCTGCTCACCGGGTCCGACGGCGCCGGGGACGTACGGGGATAGCCGCGCAGCCCGGCGCCCCAGCGGGCGAGGAGCACGACGGCGCCGGGCAGGCTCGCCACGAAGCTGAGCACGCCGTACACCACGGCGACGGCGATCCCGCTGCTCGCGCCGAGCTGCGCGGCGCCGAACGCCCAGGCGGTGACGCCTTCGCGGGGGCCGAAACCGCCGACGTTCAGCGGCACGCCCATCGCGACCAGGGCGAGGACCGCGAGCGGGACCAGCACCGTGACCGGGGCGGCGCAGCCGGTGACCCGGGCGGCGACGACGAACGTCGCCAGGTGTCCGGCCAGGATGACGGCGGAGGCCAGCGCGACTCTGGGCCCGGAGTGCCGGGACAGCAGCCCGTGGCGGGCCTCGCCGAGGAGGGTGCGCAGCGGGCCGCGGCGGCGGGCGGGCCCGCGGTTCATCCGGACGGCGGCGACGACGGCGGACGTTCCCACGGCGGCCAGGGCGGCGAGCGGGGCGAAGTCGCGCACCTGGCCGCGCACCGGTGAGGGCAGGACCAGCAGTGCCGCCGCGCCGAACACGGCCAGCGCGATCTGTCCCGCGACGCGCTCGAGGACCACCGCCTTCACCGCGCGCCGCAGGTCGCCGGCGCTCTGCCCGTGCCGGACCGCCCGGTGCACATCGCCCAGGACCCCGCCGGGCAGCGCAGCGTTCAGGAACAGCGCGCGGTAGTAGTCGGCGACGGCGGATCCCAGCGGCAGCCGGATCCCCAGCCCCCGGGCCACCAGCTGCCAGCGCCAGGCACTCAGCACGGTGGTGACCCCACCGATGCCGAGGGCGGCGAGGAGTGACGCGGTGTCGATACGCCGCAGCCCGTCGAGCAGCGCGCCGGTGCCCAGCCGCCACAGCAGCGCGCCGAGAATGGCCGCACCGACGACGGTCCCGAGGTGAGCACGCAGAGTACGAGGGCCGCGGCGGCGGGAGGCAGGGGTCCGCGGTGACGCGGCCTCGGGAGCGGTGTCGGGGCCGTCAACTCCCGTGGCGCGGACCGGAACCGACGCCGCCGTGCCGACCGCGCCGGGCACCTGCACCGTACCCGCATCGCCCACGGCACCCACTGCACCCACTGCACCCACTGCACCCACGCGCGAGCGTCCCGTGCCGGAACGCGTCTCGGCTGCGCACACATCGGCGCCCGTGGTCCGCGATCCCCGCTCCGCTGCTGTCGTACGCCCCGTCATGGTGTGCCGCCGGTCGGCCGGGGCAGGGCCAGCAGATCGCTGTGGTGGACCACCACCCGCAGTTCGCCGGCCGCGCAGGCGGCGAGGCGGTCGCGCAGGTAGCGTGCGGCACGTTCACGCAGTTCGGGCCGTTGTTCCACGGCCGCTCCCACCCAGCCGCGCAGCCACTGTTCGCTCAGCGCGGCCTGCTCGGGGCCGAGCCGCCACGGGCTCGGGTGCACCCGTACCGTCGCCCCGCGCGCGGCGAACGCCTCGCAGGCCGCGGTGACCGCGTCCGGGCCGAGCAGTCCGGTGCGCCGCTGGTGGTCGTTGAACGCCTCGGCGATCTCGGCGTCGAGCGGGTCGGCAGGGGTGAGTTCGACGTGTCCGGCGACGGACAGCGTGAGCAGTGCGGGGCAGCCGGCCCCGGTGCACGCGTCGACGAGGGTGCCGACCTCTTCGCGGGTGAGGACGTCGAGCAGCGCGGAGGCGGTGACCAGCGAGGCGCCGCGGAGCGCGTCCGCGGTCAGCCGGGCCACGTCGCCGCGCCGGGTCTCGACGGTGACACGGCTGCCGTCGGCGGCGGAGCGCGGGGAGGCCACGGCGGCGAAGTGCAGCAGGTAGGGGTCGCGGTCGTGCAGGACCCAGTGCTGGGCGCCGTCGAGGCGGGGCGCGAGCCAGCGGCCCATCGAGCCGGTGCCGCACCCCAGGTCGTGCACGGCCAGTCCGCCGGTGCGGCCCGGCATGTTCGCCAGCCGGATCCTGAGCGGATCCAGCAGGTCCTGTGCACGGGCGGCCGTGTCGGCCGGTTCCCGCAGCTGCAGCCATTCGGGGGCGTACCGGGGCGGTTCGTCGGAGCCGGGGGCGGGGTCAGGGGCGGGGTCGCCGCCGTCGCGCAGCCGTACGGTGGCCCGCTCCCCGGGACGCCCGACGGGCCCGGCGCCGGCGACGACCGAGAGCACCGAGTCGGCGGCGGCCGCGGGACCCCCGCCCCGGACGGCATCCGCAACGGCCGGGGCGGCGCCGAGCGTTCCTGCGCGCGGGCCGTCCACGCCGGCGTGCGAAGCGTCCCGGTCCGCGGTGTCCCGGGCGGGCTCCGGGACGTCCTCGTTCTCGCTCACCGGCATCAACTCCGCCTTCCTGTACCCGGGTTGGGCCGGGATCGCGGCGGCGCCGTTCGTCACGGTGTCGCGCCTGGTCATGCCACCCTCCTCGGGGCCTCGGGGAGCCGGCCGAGGACAGCGGCCAGGCTGCGGGCGGTGGTGGCCCAGCCGTCGAGCGCGGCGCGGCGGGCGCGGGCGGCGGCCTTGAGCCGGCGGCGTACGTCTGGCTCGCCGAACCAGCCGCGCAGTTCCGCGGCGAATGCGGCGGGGTCCTCCGGCGGGACGAGGATGCCGGGCACACCGCCGTCGGGGGCGCGGCCGACGGCCTCCGGTACGCCGCCGACGTCGGTGGCGAGGACGGGGATGCCGCGGGCCAGTGCCTCGGTCACCGCCATGCCGTAGGTCTCGGCGTAGGAGGTCAGGACCATCAGGTCGGCGGCGGCGTAGACGGCGTCGAGGTCGGCGCCGGAGCGCGGGCCGGTCAGGTGCAGGCGGTCGGTGAGGCCGTGGCGGGCGATGAGGGTGCGCAGCCGGGCGACGTACTCCGGGTCCTGGCCCAGTCCGCCGACGCACTCGCAGGTCCACGGCAGGTCCCGGACCGCCGCGAGCGCCTCCACCAGCCGGTGCTGGCCCTTGCGCGGGGTCACCGCGGCCACGCACAGCAGCCGGGAGACGCCGTCGGTGCCGGGGGCGAGGGGCGCGATGTCGGCGCCGGGCGCGGCGACGTGCACCCGTTCGGGGGCGAGGCCGTGGTGGGAGACGAGCCGGCGCACGGCCCAGTCGCTGGTCGCGATCACGGCGGGCGCCGCCCGCAGCACGGCCCGTTCACGGGCGTCGAGGCCGGCGGCGACGGCCGGGGCGAGGCCGGTCTCGTCACCGAGCGGGAGATGGACCAGGACGGCCAGGCGCAGGCGGTCGGCGTGCGGGGTGACGATGTCCGGGACACCGCAGGCGACGAGCCCGTCCAGCAGCACCACCGCGTCGTCCGGCAGGTCCCGCAGGGTGCGCTCGAGCCGGTCGCGGGCGGCCCGGTCGGGGCGCGGCCAGGTGCCGGGTGCGGGGTGCCGGGTGACCTGCCAGCCGAAGCCGGGCAGGTCCAGGCAGACCCGGCGGTCGTAGGCGTTGCCGCCGCTGGGCGCGGCCGGGTCGTCGATGCCGCCCGGCAGGACGAAGTGCACGGTGCGCAGGGACATGGGGGTGTCTTTGACCTTCTCGGCGGCGGGCTGCGCCGGCACATAGGACAGGCGGGCCCGCGGCGTGGTCGTCGTCTCGGTCACAGGCCACGCTCGTAACTCGCCCAGGCGATGTGCGATTCGTGCAGGGTGACCGTTATCCCGGCGAGCCCCTTGGCGCCTTCGCCGAGGGCGCCCTTGTGGATGCGTTCGGCGAGCCGGTCGGCGATCACCTTGGCGAGGAACTCCGTGGAGGTGTTGACGCCGGCGAACTCCGGTTCCTCGTCGAGGTTGCGGTAGTTCAGCTCGGCGGTGATCAGCCGCAGTTCCTGCGTGGCCAGGCCGATGTCGACCACGATGTTGTCCTGGTCCAGCTGCTCGCGGCGGAACGTGGCGTCCACGAGGAAGGTGGCGCCGTGCAGTTTCTGCGCGGGCCCGAACACCTCGCCGCGGAAGCTGTGGGCGATCATGATGTGATCGCGGACGGTGATGCTGAACAACGGACGACCCTCCAGGTGCGGCGCGTCTTCTCCCCCGGACCGTGCCTGCCCGGGGATGACGTGTAGTACGGCTCTTCGCTTCCCCGTGTTCAGTCCTCTCTCACTCTTTTCTCAGGTCAGACCGCCTCGGCGTACCGGATCCGGTGACACAGGGCCGGGATCTCGCCCGAGGCGAGCCTCGGCATGACGTCGGGGAGTTGCCCGAATGCGCTCTCGCCGGTGATGAGCGCGTCCAGGGCCGGGTCGGCGAGCAGGTCGAGGGCGAGGGCCATCCGGTCGGCGTAATCGCGGCCGGCGCGGGCGGCCGGGGAGACGGTGCCGACCTGGCTGCTGCGCACGGTGAGCCGGCGGGAGTGGAAGGCCTCGCCGAGCGGCAGGGTCACGCGCCGGTCGCCGTACCAGCTCAGTTCGACGACCGTGCCCTCGGCGGCGAGGAGCTGCAGGGCGCGGGTGAGGCCGGCTTCGGTGGCGCTGGCGTGGACGACGAGGTCGCAGTCGCCGCGGGCGTCGGCGGGTGTGGCGAAGTCGACGCCGAGCGCCTCGGCGGTCTTGGCGCGGGCGGGGTCGGCGTCGACGAGCTGGAGGCGGACGCCGGGGAAGCGGGCGAGCAGGGCGGCCACCGAGCAGCCGACCATGCCGCCGCCGACCACCGCGATCCGGTCGCCGATCAGGGGCGCGGCGTCCCACAGGGCGTTCACGGCGGTCTCCACGGTCCCGGCGAGCACGGCCCGCGCGGCGGGCACCGACTCGGGTACGACGGTCACGGCGTTCACCGGAACGACGTAACGGCTCTGATGCGGATACAGGCAGAAGACCGTACGTCCGATCAGCTCGGCCGGGCCCTCCTCCACCGTGCCGACGTTGAGGTAGCCGTACTTCACCGGGCCCGGGAAGTCGCCCTCCTGGAACGGCGCCCGCATCGCGGCGTGTTGGCTGCCGGGGACCTGGCCGCGGAAGACGAGCGTCTCGGTGCCGCGGCTCACCCCGGAGTACAGGGCACGCACCAGGACCTCGCCCTCGGCGGGCTCCGCGAGGGTGATGTCGCGCAGTTCCCCGTGGCCGGGGCTGCGCAGCCAGAACGCGCGGGCCGAGCGGTTCATCGGCATCCTCCTGAACAGTAGGCAAGTTGTTCACGTACCGAGAAGTGCACAGGCCGCGCACAGTACGCGGCGTTGATCGACTCTGTCACTCGGCCGGAGGGTGTGCGGTGGCCCTGAACAACACGTATGACGCGAGGCTCCAGCAGGAGACCGCTGTGGGAGCGGGCGTACAGCTCCTGCTGCTGGCCCTGCTCGGCACGGCGATAGGCATGGGGCCGGCCGGCTGGCTGACGGGGCTCGCGTTCGCGTTCGCCACCTGGGCCGTGCTGGCGCGGGCGCTGCACCGCTCGCGCCTGCGTTCCTTCGGTCCGGCGAACCGGGTCACCTTCGGCCGGGCGACCCTGGTCGGCGGGGTGACGGCGCTGGTCGCAGACTCCTTCGAGAGCGCCCCGCCGGTGACGCTGCTGGTCGCGCTGACCGCGGTCGCCCTGCTCCTGGACGGCGTCGACGGCCAGGTGGCCCGCCGTACCGGTACCTCGACGGCGCTCGGCGCGCGCTTCGACATGGAGGTCGACGCGTTCCTGATCCTGGTGCTGAGCGTCTACGTCTCCACGCAGCTGGGTCCGTGGGTGCTGCTGATCGGCGGGATGCGGTACGCGTTCGTCGCCGCCGCCCGCCTCGCCCCCTGGCTGAACGCCCCGCTGCCGCCGTCCTTCGCCCGCAAGACGGTGGCCGCGGTACAGGGCATGGCCCTGCTCCTGGCGGGCGCCGAGCTGCTGCCGCGCCAGGCGAACCTCGTGGTCGTACTGCTGGCGCTGGGCTCCCTGGTGTGGTCCTTCGGCCGCGATGTGCTGTGGCTGTGGCGCACCACGCGTACGGCCGCGCCGGTGCCCACCGAGCCGCAGGTGCTGGAGCTGGAGCTGGCCGCGCGCTGAGCACGGGCGGCGGCAGCGGCGAAGGGCCCGGACCGGGTACCGGTCCGGGCCCTTCGCCTCGGGTACGGCGGCTGCGGGCGCGGGTAGGGCGGCCCCGGCCGTCAGCCGCCCTGCCGTGCTACGCCTGCGGCTTGCGGCTCCGCAGGATCGCGAAGGCGGCGGCCGCGAGGCCGAGGGCGCCGACGACGAGGCCGGCGATGCCGAGCCCGCGGGCCGTGGAGTCGCTCGAGTCCGACGCCTGGGCCGCGGCCGTGGCACTCTTGGCGGGAGCCGGGGCGGCGCCCGGGTCGCCGGCCGTCAGCTTGAGCACCGGGGCCGGGTTCTCCGGCTCCTGGCCGCCCTGGGCCTCCTCGATCCAGCGGACGATCTTGCCGTCGGAGTAGGTCTGGAGCGTCTTGAAGGCCAGCTTGCCGGTGTCGCCGGGCAGTTGGCCGAAGGCGACGTCGAAGTCCTCGTACTGCCCGGCGCCGATCTTCCCGCCCGTGAACGTGATCTCGGAGGCGGCCTCGGTGATGGTGCCGTCGTCGGTCTTGACCGGCGTCTTGAGCTTGGTGGTGGTGACCTTGGCGGTCCAGCCATCCTGCGGGTGGACCAGGACGCCGAGGACGGGGTGGTCGGTGGGCAGGAAGACCTGGACCTTGGTGGTGGCGGCGCTGTCCTCCTCGTTGGGGACGCGGAAGGTGAGGACGCCGTCGGTGGCGCCCTTGGCGTAGCTGTCGGGGTGGACGGTGACGTGCGCGGACGCGGCACCGGCGGCGAGCAGGACGGTGGCGGCGGCGCCGGCGGTGACGGTCGCGGCACGGCGCAGGGCCGGGTGTACTGCGGACATGGCTGAGTCGGTCTCCGTACGAGTGATGTGTTCGAACATGCGGTCAGGTCGGGTACGGGACCGGGAGCGGGGGTCCGCGCCGGCTGACCGCGTGCCGCAGCGGGGTCCGGCGGGGCGGTGCCGGGTCGGCCGGGACGCGCGCGAGGCGCGGGGCGGGGGCGGGCAGCGGGGTCTCGCGCCACCAGGCGACGAGGCCGGGGACGAGCGTGGCGGTGCGCCGCAGCAGCGACCACAGGGCGGCCTCGCCGCGCCGCAGCCACCAGGCGGCGGCCAGCGCGGCGAGCAGGTGGGCGGCGGCGGCGTGAGCGGTCAGGTGCGGGGCCGCCGCGTGGGTGTGCATCGCGGCCATGCTGTGGCCGGGCATGGCCATGTGCCCGCCGGTGCGGTGGACGGCGTCGAAGCCGGCGTGCAGAACGGCCTGGGTGAGCAGCATGGCGGCGCCGATCCCGGCGAGCGACCGCTCCTTCCCGCCGAGGACCCAGCCGAGCGCGAACACGCCGAGGAAGCCGGCCGCGTCGGCCCACAGCGGCGGCATGTCCCCCATGGTGAGCCCGTGCCCGGCGGCAGCGAGCAGCACGCACACCGCGGCGAACACCGCGGCACGCAGACCTCTCACTGCCGGGGACGCGCTCATGGAGAGGGAGTCTCCCACGGTGGGGGGATACGTGGGGCGGGGGCGTCGTGTTCAGCCGGGTGCGGAGGGTGCGCGGTCGCAAGGCCCGGTGGGCACGGGTCTCCCATCCCGTGCCCACCGGCCGTTCGGGTCCGGGTCAGGCGGCCCGGCGGGTCTGGCCGCGGTGGACGCGGACGATGTCCGCGTAGCGGTGTCCGCTGCCCTTGATGGTGCGGGCCTGGGTGCGGTAGTCGACGTGGATCAGGCCGAAGCGCTTGGCGTAGCCGTACGCCCACTCGAAGTTGTCCAGCAGCGACCAGGCGAAGTAGCCGGCGAGCGGGGCGCCCCTGCGGGCGGCCGCGGCACACGCGGCCAGATGCCGCTCCAGGTACTCCTGGCGCTCGGGGTCCTCGACGCTGCCGTCGGGACGGACCACGTCCTCGAAGGCCGAGCCGTTCTCGGTGACGTAGATCTTCCGGGCGCCGTACTCCTCGGTGAGCCTGAGCAGCAGCGTCTCGATGCCGCTCGCGTCGATCTCCCAGCCCATGCCGGTGCGCGGGACGCCCTCGCGGTGCACGGCGCGGACGTGCGGCACCGGGCCGCCCGGGTCGTCGGCGACGTACGCCGGGAAGTAGTAGTTCAGCCCGAGCCAGTCCAGGTCCGTGGCGATGGTCGCCAAGTCGCCTGCGTGGACGGGCAGTTCGACGCCGTAAGTCTCCACCATGTCGGCGGGGAAGCCCCGGCCGTGCACCGGGTCGAGCCACCAGCGGTTGACGTGGCCGTCCTGGCGGCGGGCCGCCGCGACGTCCTCGGGGCGGTCGGTGGCCGGGTGGACGGTGGAGAGGTTGTTGACGATGCCGACCTGGGCGCCGGGGGCGGCGGCGCGGACCGCCTGTGTGGCCAGGCCGTGGCCGAGGAGCAGGTGGTAGGAGGCGCGCACGGCGGCGGCCGGATCCCGCAGGCCGGGCGCCATCTTGCCCTCGAGGTGGCCGATCCAGGCCGAGCAGGACGGCTCGTTGAGGGTCGCCCACAGCTTCACGCGGTCGCCGAGGCGGCCGGCCACGGCCGAGGCGTACTCGGCGAGCGCGAAGGCGGTGTCCCGCTGCGGCCAGCCCCCGCGGTCCTGCAGCGCCTGCGGCAGGTCCCAGTGGTAGAGCGTGACCGAGGGGGTGATGCCCGCCTCCAGGAGGGCGTCCAGCAGCTCGTCGTAGAAGGCGAGACCCCTGGGGTTCACCGGTCCGGTGCCGGCGGGCAGCACGCGCGGCCAGGCGATCGACAACCGGTAGGCGTCGACGCCGAGTTGCCGCATCAGGGCGATGTCCTCGCGCCAGCGGTGGTAGTGGTCGCAGGCGACGTCGCCGGTGTCGCCGTTCGCGGTCTTCCCCGGGGTGTGGGAGAAGGTGTCCCAGATAGAGGGCGCACGGCCGTCCTCGGCGACGGCCCCCTCTATCTGGTACGCCGCGGTGGCCGTGCCCCACAGGAAATCGTGCGGGAAGGCGGCGAGGTCGATGCGTTCGGACACGGAAGTCCCTTCGGAATACGGGGAACACGAGGAATCGGTCACTTGACGGCACCCGCCGTCAGCCCGGCGACGAGATAGCGCTGCAGCAGCAGGAACCCGGCCACCACGGGAACGCTGACGACCAGCGAGGCCGCCATGATCTGGTTCCAGTAGACGTCGTTGAGGGTGGAGTAGCCTTGCAGGCCGACAGCGAGGGTGCGGGTGGTGTCGTTGGTCATCACGGACGCGAAGAGCACCTCGCCCCACGCGGTCATGAAGGCGTAGACGGCGACCGCGACGATGCCGGGGACCGCGGCCGGCACGACGATCCTGAGCAGCGCGCCGAGCGGGCCGCAGCCGTCCACCAGCGCCGCCTCGTCCAGGTCGCGCGGCACCGAGTCGAAGTAGCCGATCAGCATCCAGATGGAGAACGGGAGGGAGAAGGTGAGGTAGGTCAGGATCAGGCCGCCCCGGGAGCCGAACAGGGCGATGCCGGTGGCGTTGCCGATGTTGACGTAGAGCAGGAACAGCGGGAGCAGGAAGAGGATGCCCGGGAACATCTGCGTCGACAGCACGGTCACCGTGAACACGCGTTTGCCGCGGAAGTCGTAGCGGCTGACGGCGTAGGCGGCGAAGACCGCGATGACCACCGAGCAGACGGTCGCCGCGCCCGCCACGATCAGCGAGTTCACGAAGTACCTGGCGAGCGGGACCGTCGACCAGATGTCGATGTACGGCCGGACCGTCAGCCCGCTGGGCAGCCAGCGGAACTGGCCGGTGACGTCCGCGAGCGGCTTCAGCGAGCTGGAGACCATCACGTACACCGGGATCAGCACGAAGCCGGTGAGCAGGGTGAGGAAGATCCGCCGCGCCCAGGTGAACGAACGCGGCGGCGCCATGGGCGAGTTGGTGCTAGCCATCGGACGCCCTCCGTCCGCGTGAGGTCAGGAGCAGATAGCCGGCGGTGACGAGGAGCAGGAAGAGGAGCAGCAGGACGGACATCGCCGAGCCGGTGCCGAAGTTCCAGGTGACGAACGAGGCCTGGTAGATGTGGACCGAGATGAGGTCCGCGGCGTTTGGGGCGGACTTGCCGAACAGCACGTACGGCGTGTTGAAGTCGTTGAACGTCCACAGGAACAGCACCAGGACCAGCACCTGGTTGACCGGGCGCAGCGAGGGCAGCGTGATGCGGCGGATCTGCTGCCACGTCCCGGCGCCGTCCAGCGCGGCGGCCTCGTACAGCTCCCTCGGGATGTTCTGCAGGCCGGCCGTCACGATGAGGAAGGCGAACGGCCAGCCCTTCCACACCGACACCGTCAGCAGCGCGTAGAAGCTGTTGTCGCCGATCAGCCAGAAGGAGGGCTTGCCGGTGAGGTGCAGCTGGTCGTGCAGGACGTGGTTCACCAGGCCGTTGTCGTGCTGGAACATGAACACCCAGGTGATGACGGCCGCGTAGACGGGCAGCGCGTACGGCACCAGGAACAGGGCGCGCAGCAGGCCCCGGCCGCGGAAGCCGTCCTGCATGAAGACGGCGGCGGCGGTGCCGGTCAGCCAGCACAGGGCGACCGAGAGCAGGGTGAAGGCGACGGTGACGGAGAAGGAGTGCAGCAGCGCCTTGCCGACGGGCGCGTTGAAGTCCACCGACACCCTGTAGTTGCCGAGACCGGACCAGGGGGCGGTGCCCCAGTCGCGGATGTAGAACTGGGTGAGTTCCTTGAAGCTCATCACGATGCCGATGACCATCGGCACCAGGTGGACGAGGAGTTCGAGCACGAGAGCGGGCAGGAGGAGCAGGTAGGGCAGACCGGCGCGGCGGATCCGCCCGGTGCGGCGGGGTGCACGCTTCGCCGTACCGGGGGCAGCCTCGCGCACCGGCTCCTTGAAGGCGGTGGTCGTCATCGTCTCGCTCACGCCGCCGGCATCTGCTGCTGGGCCTTCTCCAGCGCCGCCTTGACCGAGTCGGTGGTCACCGCGTGTCCGGCGGCGGCGTCCGCGAACAGGTCCTTGACGGCCGTACCGACCGCCGTCTCGAACTGCGACTCGGAGGCGACCTGCGGCAGCGCGGCCGCGGACGTGGCGAGGGTGTTCTTCAGCACCGCGTCGGCCGGGGTGCCGAACGCCGGGTCCGTCTGGGCGGACTTGACCGGCGGGATGGTGCTGTAGGCCTTGTTGAGGATCTTCTGCTCCTCGTCGGACGTCATGAACTTCACGAACGTCGTGGCGCCGTCGAGGTTGTGGGTGTTCTTGAAGACGGCCAGGTTGATGCCGGCGACCATCGAGTCGACCTGGGTGCCGGTGCCGGGGGTGCCGGAGATCACGGGTACGGGCGCGATGCCGTAGGCGTCCTCGCTCATGCCTTGGGACTTGAGGTTCGCGGAGGCCGACTGCCACAGCAGCATCGCCTGCTTGCCCTTGGCGAAGTCGCTGACGGACTGGTTCTGCGCGTACTCGGCGTCACCCGTCGGGATGACCTTGTCCTTGGCCATCAGATCGACGTAACTCTTGACCGCGTCGACCACCTTGGGGGCCGTGAAGCCGGGCTTGCCGTCGGCGGTGAAGAAGTCGGCGCCGTGCTGCTTGGCGAAGACGAACACGTGGTGGATGTTCTCCGCCAGGTTCCCGCCCTCGGCGCCGAGGACGGACTTGCCGCCGGCCTTGATCTTCTTGCCGTCGGCGACCAACTCGTCCCAGGTGGCCGGGGGCTGGGAGATGCCGGCGTCGGCGAAGATCTTCTTGTTGTAGTAGAGGGCGTACGCCATCGAGTACAGCGGGACCGCCGCCGGGTCCTTGCCCTGGGCGCCGGTCGAGCCGAGCGCGGAGCCGACGAACCGGTCCTTGCCGCCGATCGCGGCGAAGTTCTTCGCGTCCCACGGCAGGAGCGCGCCGGTCGCCTGCAGCGAGGCGCTCCAGGTGTTGCCGATGTTGAGCACGTCCGGGCCCTGGCCCGAGGTGGTGGCGGTGAGGATCCGGTTGAGCAGGTCGGACCAGGGCACGACCTCCAGCTTCACCTTGATGCCGGTCCGCTTCTGGAACTTGTCGAGTTCGGGCCCCAGCACCTGCTGGTCGACGGCGATGCTGGCGCCCTGGTTGGAGGCCCAGTACGTCAGCGTCCTGGGTGAGTCGTTCGACCCGCCCCCGGTCGCGGAACCGCCGCCGCAGGCCGTGGCCGCGAGGGCGAGAGACAGAGTGACGGCGCCGGTGGCCGCGGCTCGGATTCTGCGCATGGCTCCTGGTGTCCCTTTCCGGGAGTCGAACTCCAAGGCCCGCCCCGGGGGCCGACACCGCGTGCGCGTTCGGCCCCCGAAGGCTCCTCAGGGCTTAATTTACGACGTGAGTTAAACCTCGTGGGGGACGCCCGTCAAGGGGTTGGGCACAGGTGACGGCAGTCGTGATGAACTCGATGACCGGCAGGGCCCGTTGAGGGCGCGGGGTGACGGGCACCGCCCGGCCCGCTCCCGAGGGCTGACAACTGAGGGAACAGGAGGCCTTCGCCTCATGTCCGCGGCCGGGCGAGCTGCGTCCTCACTCGCCGAGCAGCAGACGCTCCAGTGCCGCCCGTGCCCGTGCGTCGGACTGCGCGCGGGCCGTGACCGCGACCGCGAGTTCCCGCAGCCACTCGTCGAGCGCCACCGGGCGCCGCGAGAGCACCACGCCGCGGACCTCCTTGCACACCTCGCCCTGGGGACGCGCGCCCGCCAGGTCGAGCACCAGACGCTGCTCGCCGAGGAAGACCTCGACCCGCTCCACGCGGCCGTCGCGGCCCGCGAGCCGGTCGGCCAGGCCCCGTCTGCGCTCGACGGCGACGGCTCCCGGCGGCAGCGCCTGAGCGAGGGTCCCGGTGAGCACCTGGACGTAGACCTCCAGATCGGCGGCGTTCCTGCGCAGCGCGGCCGTCAGCAGCTCGATGGAGTCCGTTTCCCCGGCGGGCTCGAACGGCACGGGGTCCTGCGGCGAGGTCATCGTGGGGCCTCTCGTGGTGTGCGGTTGGTCCGGGTCTGCTCGGCCGGGTGCTCAGCCGTCCAGGCCGAGCACCATCGTCGGGCGCTCGATGACGTGGTCCTCGCGCAGCGGCCGCACCGCCGTGCCGATCGCGAAGAACTCGGTGGTGTGACCGCCCCAGCGGTGGTTGTGCGCATCGAGCTGCACGCCGACGACGCCCTCCGCCCGCAGTTCCTCCGCCTCGTGCTGCATCCGCGCCATCGCCAGCTCCCGCGCGTCGTACAGCGCCTGCGTGAACTGCTCGATCTCCACGTTCTTGCCGATGTTGGAGAACATCTGCCCCATCTTCTGGTGCGCGACGTGATAGACGCAGGTGCCCATCACCATGCCCAGGGGGGCGTAGCCGGCACGGATGAGCGTCCAGAAGTCCTGGCCGTTCAGGTCCGAGGTGAACGGCTGGCCCTTCAGGTTGCGCCAGCTGCCGCCGCCCGGGCCCGGCGCCGGGTGGTCGGCCTTGACGGCGGTGCCGATGGCGATGAACTCCGCGATGTCGGTGCCGAATTCACGGGCCTCGACGCTGAGCCGCACACCGACGATGCCGTCCGCGCCCAGCTGGGCCGCCTCCGCCTCCATGCGGGTCATCGCCAGTTCGCGGGCGTGGTACATCGCCTGGCTGAGCGTGGTCAGCTCCTGGTTCTTGCCCCAGCGGCCCAGCTGGATGCCCACGTGGTAGATCGAGCTGCCGAGGACGAGGCCGAGGGGCCTGAATCCCGCCTCGCGCACCAGCAGGAACTCGTTGACCGACAGGTCGCTGGTGAAGATGGAACCCGGCCTGCCCGGCTGCAGCTCGGCCAGCCGCCGCATCGCGTCGGCCGGCACACCCTGGGCGGACATGCCGTCAGGAGTGCCGCCGGCGGGGTTGAAGACGGTCATGAACGCGGTCCCCTCATCGTATGTCGGTGGCGGTGCGGCGCATGGTGCGCCGGCGTCGTTCCGGGTCGAGCGGCATCACGGTGAGCGTGCGGGGCGGCTGCTCGCGTGTGGCGAAGCGGGCGACGGTGGTGCCCACGAGCGTCGCCTCGGCCACGTGGTCCTTCTGGTCGTTGTTGCTGCGGCGCATGCACGACTCGCCCCAGATGCGCAGGCGGCCCGCGGAGAGGATCACGCCGTCGCCGCCCCGCCGCCCGCTCTGCGCCCGCAGGTGCGCACGGGCGTCGTGGCGCACCGCCTGGACCAGCTCGCTCCAGCCGCTGACCTCGGTGTTGCTCCACGAGCGGGTCTGTGCGCGGGTGGTGTAGTCGTCGTGGCGTACGCCGATGGACATCCCGTACAGCAGCTCGACGGGGACCCATCCGGCGGTCACCAGCTTCGCGAACCCCTGGCCGTCGAGGTGACAGGTGAACGGCTGCGGTGCCCGCACCGGTCCGGCCGCGCGCACCGCGGTTCCGATCACCTTGAACTCCAGGCAGTGGGGCTGCGCCGGGAAGGGCGCCACCGTCAGCTGTGCCGCGACGACACCGTCGCCGCCGAGGGCCGAGCACTGCGCGGTCATCCGCTCGAGGGCCGAGCGGCGCGCCCGGTCGAGCACCTCGACGAGGGCGGCGGACGGGGCGCCGCCCCCGGACAGGGCGACGGGCGCCGGTGTGCTGCTGAAGGTGTACTGCATGCCACCGTAAAGGCAGTCGTGATAGCCCCAGTACCGGCCGCTGCGGGCCACGTGGTGGACGGCCGAGCCCATGACCTGGCCCACCGGCTCGAACCCCACGGCGCGCAGTGCGGCGAACTCACCGGTGGTCAGCGCCGAGGACCACGTCCCGCTGCTCCGTGCCTCCGCGATGCGCGCGGCTGCCGCCGGGGGCAGCCCGGCCCCCGTCCAATCCCCGCTCATGGACACCAACTTCCCGCCTCGTGCCGTGCCCCGGGTACAGCGGCTCGAGTGTATGCCCGGCCGGCCGGCGACGAGCGGGCAGGACGACGTTTGCGCTGTCGCCGGTTCCCCTCCTCCTCTTCAGTTCCCCTCTTCCTCTTCCGCGGCGGCGACGTCGCCCGCACCGCCCGCGAACCCGGGCAGCCAGCGGGCCGCCTCGGCGCGGAAGGCGATCTCGCACTCGAGCTGGCAGAGCACCGCCGTGGCGGCACCGACCACCCGGTTGATGAGGACGTACGACGGCGGCACGTTGAAGCGGCGCAGCACACTGCCCTCGCGCAGATCGACCGCGCGCGCCACCTCCTCGCGCAGCCACTCGCGTGTGAAGCGGTACGTTTCGCCGGCCGACGGAGTGGCGACGGGCAGCAGGAAGGAGACGAGCGCGGCCTGATCGAGAGGTGCCCCCGGGGTCAGGAACCCTTCCTGGACGAGGAGTTCGTGCGCGGCCGTCCACTCGCCGCCCTGGGCCAGCCGGATCAGGGTGCCGAGCGCCGAGGGGAAGCCGTCCGGCAGATTCTTGACGGCGCCGAAGTCGATGACGCCGAGCCGGCCGTCGTCCAGGAGCCGGAAGTTGCCCGGATGGGGATCGGCGTGCAGCAGTCCGGCCCGTTCGGGCCCCGAGAACAAGAAGCGCGCGTACTTGAACCCGGCGTCGTCGCGTTCGGCCTGCGAGCCGTCCCGGATGACGGCGGCCAGCGGGGAGCCCTCCAGCCACTGGGTGACGAGGACCCGCCCGGTGAACGCCACGACATCGGGTACGAGGATCTCCTTGTCGCCGCGGTAGGCGTCGGCGAACGTCTGCTGGGCTGCGGCTTCCAGGCGGTAGTCGAGTTCCTCGGCGACCCGCTCGCGCAGTTCACGCAGCATGGGTTCCACGTCGAGACCCGGGGCGACCGCGGAGAACAGCCGGATCAGGCGGCCGAGCCGGGCGTAGTCGCCGAGCAGCGCCTCTCTGGCACCGGGGTACTGGATCTTCACGGCCACGGGACGGCCGTCCTCCCACACGGCCTGGTGCACCTGGCCGATGGAGGCGGCCGCGGCGGGCCGGTCGGCGAACACGGTGAACCGCTCGCGCCACCGCGGGCCCAGTTCCTCCTCCAGCACGGCGTGCACCTGCTCCGCGGGCATGGCGGGCGCGCTCTCCTGCAGGAGGGTCAGGGCGGCCCGGTAGGGGCCGATGGCCTCCGGGGGCAGCGCCGCCTCGAAGACGGACAGCATCTGCCCGAACTTCATGGCGCCGCCCTTGAGTTCGCCGAGCACCCGGAAGAGCTGGAGGCTCGTACGGCGCTGCAGCTCGCTGGCGATCAGGTCGACGGGCTGGCCCAGCAGCCGGCGCCCGAACCGCAGTGCGGAACGGCCGGCGAAGCCCAGCGGCAGCGAGGCCAGCCGCGCGCCCCGCACGAGCGAGGAGCGCGGCACGGCCCGGGCGGCCCGGGCGGCCCCCTCCTGGATCTGCGGCACGAACGGCTCCGCCTCGTCGTCGGCCACCGGCCCCTGCCCGGGGAGTTCCCCGGGCTCCCGGTCCTCCGGCTCCGGCGTCCGTCGCGTTCCGGTCATCGCACGCTCCCCGCGGTCGCGGTCGCGGTCACGGTCGCGGCGGCGGCCGGCGCGCGGCGGCCCAGGCCGGCGACGGCGTTGGCGACGAGGATGTGTCCGGTGCCCTCCGCCATCGTCATGATCGATTCCGGATGGAACTGGATGGCCGCGATGGGCAGCGTGCGGTGTTCGACGCCCATCACCGTGCCGTCGGCCGTCCGCGCCGTCACCCGCAGCTGAGCGGGCAGCGTGCGCGGATCGGCGTACAGAGAGTGGTAGCGCCCCGCGCTGAACCGCGCGGGCAGGTTCCGGAAGAGCGTTCCGCCGCCTGCCACCACCTCCACCGGCGACGGCTTGCCGTGCAGCGGCTGCGGGAGGGTGCCGAGCGTTCCGCCGAAGTACTCCACGATGCCCTGCAGCCCCAGGCACACGCCGAACACCGGTATGCCGCGCAGCAGCGCCGCGTCCAGCACGCCGGACATGCCGAAGTCGGCCGGACGGCCGGGCCCCGGCGCGAGGAGCAGCAGGTCCGGCTTCTCGGCGTCGAGCAGTTCCAGGGGGAAGCCCGCGCGGTAGGTGACCACCTCGGCACCGGTCTGGCGGACGTAGTCGGCGAGCATGTGGACGAAGGAGTCCTGGTGGTCCACGAGCAGCACGCGCGGGGGCCGGCCGGTGCCCGGGGCGTCGCCCGCCCACCGCCCGGGCGTGACAGGCCGTGCCGCCCCGCCGCCCGGACCGTCCTGCGCGTGTTCCCCGCCGTCCGCCTTCCCGGGGTCGCCCGCGTTCTCCACCGCGTCCAGCAGCGCGGCGGCCTTGAGGACGGTCTCGTCCTCCTCGGCCTGCGGATCGGAGTCGAACAGCAGCGTGGCACCCGCCCGTACGGTGGCTACCCCGCCGCGGATCTGGATGGTGCGCAGGGTGAGCGCGGTCTCCAGGGCGCCGTCGAAGCCGATCCGGCCGACCGCGCCCCCGTACCAGCGGCGCGGGCTGCGCTCGTGCTCCTCGATGAAGGCGACCGCGGCCCGCTTGGGTGCCCCGGTGACGGTGACCGCCCACATGTGTGTCAGGAACGCGTCCAGGGCGTCCCGGTCGGGGCGCAGCCGGCCACGGACGTGGTCGACGGTGTGGATGAGCCGGGAGTAGGGCTCGATCTGGCGGCGGGCGAGGACCTCGACGCTGCCGGGGACGCACACGCGGGCCTTGTCGTTGCGGTCCACGTCCGTGCACATCGTCAGCTCCGACTCCTCCTTCGCGGAGCCGAGCAGGGTGCGGATCTGCTCGGCGTCCTCCAGGGGGTCGCGGCCGCGGGCGATGGTGCCGCTGATGGGGCAGGACTCGACCGTGCGGGCGCGGGGGTCGACCCGGACGAACATCTCCGGTGACGCCCCGACGAGGTGCTCGCCGTCGGCCAGGTTCATCAGCAGGCCGTACGGTGCCGGGTTGCGGGTCCGCAGCCTGCGGAAGACCTCCGCGGGCGGCGCGCCGGCGCGGCGGTGGAAGCTCTGGCCGGGCACGACCTCGAAGAGGTCGCCGCGGTGGAACCGTTCCTTGGCGCGGCGGACCAGTTGGGCGTACGCGCCGGGCGCGTGGTCGCGGCGGGTGCCCGGTTCCGCCGGCGCTGCGCCGGGCGTCGGGGGCGTGGCCCGGTCGAGGCCCGCGGTGCCGCGCCCGGCGTAGGAGAACTCGTAGCTGTGCAGGGCGGCGGTGCCGGTGCGCCGGTCGATCTGCAGGATGCGGTCGGGCAGGTGCAGCACCATGGTGCGGTCGTGCGGGTCGCGTTCCTGGTGCAGCGGTACGGGGTCGAAGCCGAGGACGAGGTCGTAGCCGAACGCGCCGTACAGGCCCCACATGTCGTCCTGCGGTGCGGCCAGGGCGGCGACGAGGGTGCGCAGCACCGAGAAGGCGGAGGGCAGGCGGGTGCGCTCCTCCTCGGCGACGGGACCGTGGCCCAGTTCCGTGCCGCCGAAGCCTGCGGTGATGACGCCCGCGGCCGGGTCCCAGTGCGCCCCGCCGGGGGTGAGGGCCGCGGCGAGCGCGGGCAGCAGGACGTGACCGCGTTCGTTCAGGGCGCGCAGCCGCACCCCGAGCAGGTCGGCACTCACCTCGACGGGCGGGTCCACGTGGCCGAGGTCGTGCGGCCGGTAGCGGCCGGGCTGGTCGCAGCGGCCCGACAGCACGAGCCCGCGCCGGGTGTCCAGGGCGTCTTCCAGGGCGACCAGTTCGGCCTCGGCCCGCCGCGCGTCCAGCGGCTCGGTGAGGCGGGTCACCTCCAGGCCGATCGGGGTCGTCCACCGGTGTGTCGTTGCCGTCATCATCTGGTCCTTCTGCATCGGTTCGCCGTCAGGCTGCGGGCGGGTGGGTCAGCCGCGGTCGCGGGGGCGCGTGGTGCGGAGCCGGGCGAGGACGCGGTCCACGAGCAGGCGGGCCGCGCCGGTGTACTGCTCGGGGTCGCACAGGGCGTGCAGCGCCTCGCCGTCGTGCCGTCCGGTGAGTTCGGGGGCGGTGGCCAGGACGTCCGCCAGCGGGCGTGACTCGCTCGCCGCCCGCGCGCAGGCCGCGGAGACCAGGGCCTTGGCGGGGGCCCTGCCGAGATCGGGCGAGAGCGCGGCCGCGAGGCGTTCGGAGACCACCAGGCCCTGGGTGAGGCCGAGGTTGGCGTGCATCCGGTCGGCGTGCACGCTCAGGCCCTCGGCCAGCTCGGCCGCCGTGTGCGCGGCTCCCCCGGTCAGCCGCAGGGCGGTGCGCAGCGGCTCCCACTCGGCGTGCCAGGCGCCGGCGGGGCGCTCGTCGTCCATGACGGCCGCCTGGGCGAGGGTGCTCGCGAGACCCGGAAGCTGGTAGGCGACCGACCGCACGAGGGCGGCGAGGGCCGGGTTGCGTTTGTGCGGCATGGCGGAGGACGTGCCGCGCGTGCCGGTGGCCGGTTCGCTGACCTCCGCCGTCTCGGTGCGCGAGAGCAGCTGTACGTCGGCCGCGAAGGTGCCGAGGGCGGAGCCGGTGAGGGTGAGCGCGGCCGCCAGGTCGGCGAGCGGGGTGCGCACGGTGTGCCAGGGGGTGGCCGGTTCGGCGAGGCCGAGTTCGGCGGCGTAGGCGGCGGGCAGCCGGCGGGCGTACTGGTCGACGGCGTCCGGGGTGAGTCCGGCGGCCGAGCGCGCGTACTCCAGGTATCCGGCCAGCGTGCCGGCCGCGCCGCCGAGTTGGACGGGCAGCCCGCTCTCGCGGACGCGCCGCAGCCGCTCGGCGGCGTCGAGGACGCCCTGGAGCCAGCCGGCGGCTTTGAGCCCGAAGGTGGTGGGCACGGCGTGCCGGCCGAGGGTGCGCGCGGCCATGGGGGTGTCGCGGTGCCGCTCGGCGAGGGCGGCGAGCGCGTCGGCGGTGCGGTCCAGATCGGTGAGGATCGTCTCGGCGGTCCGGGCCGCGACCAGCATCAAAGCGGTGTCGAGGACGTCCTGGCTGGTGGAGCCCTGGTGCACGAAGTGCGCGGCGTCGGGGTCCGTGCGGGCCACGGCCTCGCCGAGCACCCGGACGAGGGCGACGACCGGGTTCGCCGCGGCGCGTGCGGCAACGGCCAGGGCCCGCGCGTCGAAGTGCTCGGCCCGGGCGCATGCCGTGATGACGCGGGCGGCCCGCTGCGGCACCGTGCCGAGGCCGGCCTGGACGCGGGCGAGGGCCGCCTCCGCGTCGAGCATGGCCTGCAGGCAGGCGGCGTCGCTCGTGGCGGCCTCGGCCGGGCAGCCCGCGCGGACGGGCGACAGCAGACCGGTGTCGGCCAGGGCCGGTTCGGCACAGGAGGGCAGGGGCGCGGGCAGGGGCAGGGGGTCGCGGGCGGTGCTCACTCGGTCTCCTGACGGGCCGTGCGGGCGGGCTCCTGGCGGGGGCGCGGGCCCGGGGTGACCGGTGGTGCCGATCCCTCCGGGGCGACGGGGGCAGGGGCGGGGGCGGCCAGGGCGAGCAGGGCCAGCGCGATCGCGTCGGAGTCGCCGAGCGTCACGGAGTCGACCCCGGGCCGCACGCCCGCGGCGGTCACCCAGTGGACGGACTCGGTCGGGACTCCGTAGGCGAAGCGGCGCGGATGCGGCCGGCCGTCGGCCGCCACCAGGTGGTAGGGACGCCTGGTGACGGACACACCGCCCGTCTCGTGGTCCCCGTGCTCGGCGTCGGCCACCACGAAGGGGCGGCACTGGCCGGTGGCGGCCAGGTGGCGCAGCAGCGGATCCGTGGTCCGGCGCAGGTCCGGCTCGGGCAACCGGGCCTCCACCAGGCAGGTCACCGCGGCCCGGGATCCGGGCACCTCGGCCGAGTCGACGACGAACACCCCGGCCTGTCCGTCAGTGTCCACGCGCATGCCGGGACCGAGGACGCGCAGGACGCCCGACTCGATGAGCGCGGTCATCTCCTCGATGCGGCTGGGCGGCGGGCCGATGGACAGGAACGCGTTCAGCGGCGTGTACCAGCGCTCGAGATGCTCGCGGTGCGAGGAGCCGGTGAGTCCGCCGTGGTCGATGACGAGGCGGATCTCGTTGCGCAGGTCCCTGAGCACGTCGAGGGCGGACTTGAGGGGGCCGTCCACGTTGCCCAGCGCCGACTCGGCGACGTCGCGCCGCAGTGCGCCGAGGAGCCAGGACCGCCACTGACCGGGGTCGGAGAGGGCCTGGTCGCCGTAGGGGCGGGCGATGCGCCGCCAGTCCCAGCGCTCGGCGGGCGCGATCCCGTACCGGTCGAGTACGGCGGTCTCCTCGGGGGTGTCCCAGCCGGTGGCGAGGCTGTCGTCGCGAAACGAGCGGCCCACGCACACGCACGAGCGGCGGGTCAGCAGTGCCGTGTAGTAGACGGTCTCGGCCTCCTTGGCGATCAGCGGCCACAGGTCGCGCACGAAGTCGACTCCGCCCCGCCCGGCGGCCGCCCGCAGCCCGGCGATCCTGGCAGGGGTGAGCAGCAGCGGTTCGTGCCGGCCGTGGGCGCCCTTCTGGTTGGCGCCGCGGGAGTGGTACGGCACCCCCCGGCGCGAGCCCGCGTACAGGACCGGTTCGCGGCCCGAGGGGTGGTAGACCAGCCCTGCGCCCTCGGTGCGCTCGAACGTGCCGCCGCGGCCGACGGTGAACTGCACCATGTGGTCGAAGAAGGCGAGGCCGAGTCCGCGCAGGGCGACCTTCTCGCCGGGTGCCACGTGGGACAGGTCGATGTCGGCCGGGTTGACCGGAGGGACGTAGGTGAGGGAGTGCTCCCGGGCGAAGGCGGCCAGTTGCGTCTGTGTCTCGTCCGCGTGCACCGGGACGTGGCCCTGGGCCATCACCACGGCGTCCAGGCCGTCGATGCGGGTGCCGTTGGCGAGCGTCACGCACTGGCGGCCGTCCGGCCGCTCCTGGAGCCGCACCGCGCGCAGGGGGTGGACGACGATGCCGACGTGCTCCGGGGCGGTGCGCACCACTCGGGCGAACACCCAGCGCAGGTAGTGGCCGTAGAACGCGCGCGTCGGATACGCGTCGGGCGTCAGGTCGCGGGCCTCGGCGAGCACCTGGTCGTCGAGGGCGGTGTCGTCGCCCGCCGGGTCGCCCATGAGCGCGATGGCGCGCGCCCACTCGTAGAGGCTGGGTCCGGGCGCGAGTTCACCCGCCATCCGGACGCTCGGGTCGGTGAACAGGGTCACCTGGGAGGCGACGGTGTTCATCAGCAGGAGGTGTGACTGGTCGGTGCGCCACACCCGGCCGGCGCCGGGCCGGCAGGGGTCGACGAGGTGGACCACGACCTCGGTGCCCAGGGCGCGTTCGCGGGCGTTGGCGCACAGCCGCTCGAGGACCGACAGGCCGCGGGGGCCGGCACCGATGACGCAGACTTCGAGCTGCGTTTCGCTCACAGGCGTATCCGTTTCACTGAAGAGGGTGCATGCGGCTCACCGGGGAGCCGGGATGCTCAGACGCCGAGATCGCGGCCGATGATCTCCTTCATGATCTCGTTCGTGCCGCCGTAGATGGGGTGCACACGGTTGTCGACGAACGCCCTGGCCACCGGGGTCTCGCGCATGTAGCCGTAGCCGCCGTGCAGTTGGACGCAGCGGTCGAGCACCCGGCGCTGGACGTCGGTGGCCCACCACTTGGCCTTGGCGGCGGCGACCGCGTCGAGGCGGCCCGCGTTGTGTTCGGCGACGGCCCGGTCGACGTAGGTGCGGGCGACGTCCAACTCGGTGGCCATCTCGGCGAGTTCGAAGCGGACGTGCTGGAAGGCGCCGATCGGCTGCCCGAAGGCGGTACGGCTCTTGCAGTACTCGAGGGTCTGGGTGAAGGCGGTCTCGGCGGCGGCCACCGCGTAGGCGGCGATGCCGAGGCGTTCCTGCGGGAGGTTGGCCGCCAGGTGCAGGAAGGCGTGGCCGGGGCGGCCGAGCAGGTTGGCGGCGGGGACCCGGACGTCGTCGAAGAACAGCTCGGCGGTGTCCTGCGCGGCCATGCCGATCTTCTCGAGCTTGCGGCCGCGGGTGAAGCCGGGCATGCCGCGCTCGACCACGAGCAGGCTCAGGCCGCGCGCGCCCCGGCCGGGCCGGGTGCGGGCCACCACGATCACCAGGTCGGCGTGGATGCCGTTGGTGATGAACGTCTTGGCGCCCTTGAGGACGTAGTCGTCGCCGTCGGGATACGCGGTGGCACGGACGGACTGCAGGTCGCTGCCGGCCTCCGGCTCCGTCATCGCGATGGCGGTGATCAGCTCGCCGGAGCAGAAACCCGGCAGCCAGCGCCGCTTCTGCTCGTCGGTGGCGAGGCCGAGGAGGTAGGGGGCGACCACGTCGTTGTGCAGCGCGAAGCCGACGCCGGTCGCGCCCACGCGCATGATCTCCTCGCTGATGATGACCTGGTAGCGGAAGTCGCGCACCCCGCCGCCGCCGTACTCCTCGGGTACGTCGATGCCGAGCAGCCCGAGCTTGCCGGCGCCGCGCCACACCTCGCGGTCGACGAGTCCGGCGCGCTCCCAGGCGGCGTGGTGCGGCACTATCTCGTGTTCCACGAAGTCGCGCACCATCGCCCGGAAGTCGCGGTGGTCCTCGGTGAGTTCGCTCTCGCGCACGCCGCTCACCCCGCCGTCCGGCCGGCCGCGGCCGGCGCCGTGCGGTGGATGATCTGCTCCACGGTGCCGGTGCAGGCACGGGTGCCGTGCTGGACGAAGCGGACCTCGGCGACGGCGCGGCGGGAGGAGCAACTGGTCAGCTCCGTCTCGATGGTGACGGGTCCGGGCACCAGCGGGGCGTGGTAGGCGACGGACAGCCCGGCGGTGAGGAACCCGGAGCCGTTCGGGATCGCCGACAGCATCACCAGCCCGGCGAAGTGGTCGACCAGGCAGGCGATCCAGCCGCCGAAGACGACGCCCGGGGTGAGGGTCAGCTGCTCGTCGAACGCGGTCTCACAGGTGATCAGGCCCGGCAGCCACGAGGTCGCGGGCGGCAGGGCGAGCGTACGGGCCGCCGGCGGATCGGCCACCGTGCCGTCGGCCAGGCCGGCGAGCACACGGCGTCCGCTGGTGTCCGCACCGGCGGGCGCGAGCCCGCGCAGCCGGGTGGGACGAGCAGGTGGCGGGGTGGTCTCGAGCATGCTGACACTCCGTGTCTCCAGGGAACAGGGGCGCGCGCTGTACGCGTGGGGCGGCGCAGCTCCACCGCTGCGGCCCAGGGGACCGGGCCGTGCGCGGGGGCCCGCGGTGCGCGGCTGCGGGCGGCGTGGGCGCACCGTCCACGACGCGGCGGCCCGGCAGACCGCGGCCCGCCGCCCATCGGTCCGCGGCCGGGCGCCGCACGCGGGACGGAGCCGGGCCCCTGCGGCGCACCGCGCCCGGGGCGGCGCTGCGGGACCGCGTTTTCAGGAGCCGGCCGGGCCAGGGGTGTCGTGCGGACGCCGGGACGGTCCGGACGACACCCCCTGGGTGGGGCCGCCGCCGCCCGCGGAGCCGGGGGACGTACTCCGGGGCGGCGGCGGCCCGGTTCAGGGGGCGGGCGCCACGGCGTCGGACGCGGCGGCACCGCCGAGGTCGGCGACCTGCTGGATGTCGCGGCGGCGCAGCTCCATCTCGCTGCGGGTCAGGGCGTCGACGGCGGCCTGGTCGTCGAGGGCGCGCAGCGCCTCCTCGTCCACCTCGTGGAAGCCGAGGACGCCCATCTTGGCCAGCGCCTCCTGCACCCGCGGCCCGAACATCCCGATCTCCTTCAGACCGGGCACGATCCGCATGAAGACCAGGCGCCGGAACTCCCGCTTGGCGGGCGAGCGCCGCGACGCCCTGACCGCCTCCTCGCCGTACCCCAGCGTGTTCCAGATCTCGTCGTCGACGTACCGGTCGCGCAGTGCCCAGCAGCCCTCGACGACGAAGTCCTCGCGTTCCTTGAGCTCCGCCTCGGACAGCTGCGGGTAGTACTCCCGCAGCAGCAGCCGCCCGAAGGCCACGTGCCGGGCCTCGTCCCGGGCGACGTACGCGCTGAACGCCCGCGCCAGCGGATCCTTCAGCCGCTCACGGTGCACGCCGAACGTGGCCAGGCCCATGTTCTCCACGAGGATGTGCGCCGCCAGCACCCCGAAGTCCCAGCGCGGTTCGCGCATCGCCTGCTCGAACATCGCGGAGATCGACGGCGACAGCCCGTACCGCAGGCCGATCTTGGTGTGCAGGAAGCGGTTGAAGCCCTCCACGTGGCGGGCCTCGTCCATCATCTGGGTGGCCGCGTACAGCTTGGAGTCGAGGTCCTGCACGGTGAGCAGGATCTTGCCGACCGCGATCAGCGCGGCCTGCTCGGAGTGCAGGAACTGCGAGTACAGCCAGCCGCTGCTGTGCCGGCGCACGACGCGCCGCTCGCTCTCGGGCAGGCGGTCCCACAGCTTGGACCCGGCGATGGAGATGAACTCGTCGGGCAGGCCGAGCGGGTCGTCCGGGTCCACCTCGTGGTCCCAGTCGAGCCGTTCGTCCATGTCCCACTGCCGCTGCTTGCCCTGCTTGTACAGCCGCACGAGCTTGTCGTTGCGCTGGTCGTAGTCCCACTGGATGACGGCGTTGCCGTGCACCGGGACGGCCCACTCGCCGGCGAGGTCCGTCAGGACCTCGGGACGGGTGTAGTCGGTGGTGGTCATGCGGTGTGCTCCCTGTCCGCGATGAGCGTCTGGTGGGCGATCTCGCGCAGGTCGGCACGGAGCGCCTTGCCCGCCGGATTGCGCGGGATGCGCTCCAGGGGCAGGAAGTGGCTGGGCCGTTTGTACGGGGCGAGCCCGTCCAGGCACAGCTGCAGCAGCTCCGCCGGGTCGAACCTGCCGTCCGCGGCGGCCTGCACGAACGCCACGGGCGTCTGCCCCCACAGGTCCGACGGCAGGGGTACGACGACGACGTCGGCGACGTTCGGGGACTGCCGCAGGACGTGCTCGATCTCGGCCGGGTACACGTTCTGCCCGCCGCGCAGGATCAGGTCGTTGCGCCGGTCGACGACCCAGACCAGACCGTCGGCGCCGAGGCAGCCGAGGTCATGGGTGTTGAGCCAGCCCTCGCGCAGCACGTCCCCGGTGGCCTCCGGGTTCTTCCAGTAGGCCTGCATCAGCCCGTCGCCGCTGACCTGGATCTCGCCGACGACGCCCGCGGGCACCTCGCGCCCCTGGCCGTCGGTGATGCGCAGGCCCGCGCCGAGCATCGGGACCCCCACGCACACGGCTCCCGGCACCGGGGGCTGCCCGGCGTCGGTGCCCGGGCGGAGCGTGAGCACGGGGCCGCCGCCCTCGGTGATCCCGAAGATGGTCTGCAGGTCGGCGCCGAGCCGCTCCCGTGCCTCGCGGGCGAGGTCCCCGGGCATCGGGGCGGCGCCGTGCAGCAGCAGCCGCAGCCGGGACAGGTCCGTGCCCGCCAGGCTCTTGGTCTGCAGCAGCAGCCGGACCATGGACGGGACGAGGAAGGCGTGCTCCACCTCCCAGCGCTCCAGGGCGGCCAGGCAGCCCTGCGGTGTGAAACGGTCCAGGACGCAGACCGTGCCGCCGGCGGCCAGGTGGTCCAGGGCGATCACGACGCTGCCGTGGAACAGCGGCCCGGCGTTGAGGAACACGGTGCCGGGCTCCGGGCGGACGTCGGCGAGCCAGGACAGGGCGTTGGTCTGCAGCGAACGCTGGTCGACGACGACGCCCTTGGCCCGCCCGGTCGTCGCCGAGGTGTGCAGGATCAGCACCGGGTCGGCCGGTCCGCTGGCCGCCTCGCCCGTGAACTCCTCGCCGGCGTCCGGAAGCTCGGGGATCGTCGCGATGTCGGTGACGGGCAGTCCCGGGTACAGGTCGCCCAGGCGGGCCGCGTAGCCCTCCTCGGCGACGGCCGCCGACGGCTCGACGGACTCCATGATCGCGCCGATCTCCGGGTCGGTCAGCGCCGGGTTGACCGGCACCGCGACCAGGCCCGCGGCGGCGCAGGCGAGGTAGGTCTCCAGCACCTCGACGCGGTTGTCGCTGAGCACGAGGACGCGGCTGCCCGGCAGTGTGTCGTGGCGCAGCCGGCAGGCCAGCGCCCGCATGTCGCGGTGCAGTGCGCGCCAGCTGACGTCGCGCCGGCCGTCGCGCAGAGCGAGGGCGTCGGCGTCCCGGTCCAGTCCGCGCCGCACCACGTGGTTGAGCCACATGTCAGCCCGCCTCCCCCGCGCCGAGCACGGCGGCGACGGCGCGCACCGAGGTGAGCCCGAGCAGTTCCTCGTCGCCGAGGGGCCGGGCGAGTTCGTCCTCCAGGCTCAGCGCGATCCGGATCAGTTCGCCCGAGCCGATGCCCGCCCGGGCGAAGTCGTCGTCGTCGCCGAGGCGGTCCAGCAGGGTGGGGTGCTCGAGGCTGCGCCCGATCAGGGCGCGTACGGCCTCCAGGGAGCGTACGGCGGTCATGCGGTCCTCCTCGGGCGGGCGCCGACACCGGCCATCGCCCAGTAGGGCGCGGGTTCGCCGTCGAAGTACACGAGGGGTTCGGCGCTGTCGGTGCGGCACGGCAGCAGCCGGTTGAAGCGGCTGCCGAAACAGGCGGCGGCGAACTCGGGCGACTTCTCCACCCCGCGCTCGTCGCCGACGGTGGCGACGAAGGCGAACACCGGGTCGAGCGACTTGTGCACGCCGTCCTCGACGACGTCGCACCAGGCGTGGTCGCTGCCGAAGAGCCCGAGCAGGTAGCCGCGCCGGGCCGTCGCCTGAAGGCCGGCCGCGCGCAGCCGGTCGGTGAGCAGCCGCGAGGCGACCACGCAGTCGGCGATGCCGAGTTCCCAGGCGCGGTGGTGGTCCGCGCGCAGCGGCTCGGGGACCGTCTGGTAGACGACGCGGCGGGAGGCGAGGCCGTCGACGACCTCGGACCAGGCCGCAAGGATGCGCGGGTCGCGCACCGTGTGCTCCGCGCCGGTCAGGCGGATGGCCGCCGTGTAGCCGGACGGGCCGAGCGGCTCGTCGAACGGTCCGCCGGCGAGCAGTTCCACGCCGGGCGCGGACAGGTCGGGGACCCGGACGGTCACCGCCGGTCCCCCGCCCACCGCCGAGAGGGCCGGTGCTGCCTCACCGCCGGCCGTGCGGGACGGGTGGACGCCGACCTCCCAGTCGCGGGGCGCGAACCAGCCGGCCCGCGACGAGGCCGCGAAGCGCATCAGGAAGCGCAGGCCGAGTTCGGGCACGGTCTGGCCGGTGCCGCAGAACATGCCGACGTTCATCAGGTCGTCGTAGTCGAACAGCGGGCCCCGCCGGGAGTCGACGACGTGCGGCAGTCCCTCGTCGGCGAGCCGGGCCACCTGTTCGGGTGCGGCGCGCAGGGCGCGCGCCGCGGTCGCGGTGTCGGTGTCGTAGCGGGCCACGTCCGCCGGCGCGACCCTGAACCGGTCGAGTGCGCCGAGCAGCGCGTGCGACGCGGCGGTCTCCACGGTCACAGCGAGCTTCCCTCCCGCGCCAGCTTCGCCACGAAGTCGGCGAGTTCGCGCACGGTCGCGCTCTCGAAGAGGAAGTCGTCGGGGATGACGACCTCGCACTCGTCCTCGATGTCGGTGATGGCGCGCAGGGCCTTGACGGACTCGATGCCCGGCACGGCCGACAGCGGCTTGTCGGGGTCGATGGACGACTCGGCGACCTGCGCCTGCGCGGCCAGGGCCCGTACGACGATCTCCAGGGTCGCGGTGACGCTCACGAGTGCTGTCCTTCCGGTGCGGTGGTGGTTGCGGACTTGTGCTGCCGGTACAGGTCGGCCGCGCCGGAGCGCTTGACCTTTCCGGAGCTGGTGAACGGGAGGGTCTGGGGGGAGACCGCGAGGGTCTCCACGGCGGTGAGGCCGAGGTGTTCGGCCAGCCGGGTGCGGATGGCCTCGCCGACGGCCTGCGCCGTGCCGGCGTCGAGCCTGGTCTCCCAGATCACGACCATGCGCTCCTCTCCGTCCGCGTCCCAGGCGAAGGCGGCGCAGTGCCGGCGGTCGACCCCGGGGGTGGCCTTGACGATCTCCTCGACGTCCTCGGCGTAGTAGTTCTGGCCGCGGACGACGGCCATCGCCTTCAGGCGGCCCATGACGTACAGCTCGCCGTCGCGGAGGAAGCCGATGTCGCCGGTGCGCAGCATCCCGTCGGGCGTGAACGGCTGCCGGTCGGCCGGCAGGCCCAGGTAGCCGGACGTCACGGGCCCGCCGCCGATCTGCACCTCGCCGACGACGCCCTCCTCGAGCGCGGTGCCGTCGGCGTCGCCGATGCGCAGCTCGACGCCCTCGACGGGGGTGCCGCAGGAGACGACGGTGCGGGTGGTGGGGCCGGGCTCGGCACTCTGCTCGACGCGGCCGCCGGGGGACAGGCTGGAGCGCTCGACCTCGAGGCTGCGGTAGGCGGATCCGGGCGCGCCGGTGCTGACGATCAACGTGGCTTCGGCGAGGCCGTAGTTGGGCTGGACGACCTGGGGACGCAGCCCGTAGGGGGCGAAGGTCCGCTGGAACGCCTCGAGGCTGGAGCGGCGCACCGGCTCGGAACCGTTGCCGCCGTAGCGCCACGCCGACAGGTCGAGGCCGTCGGGGATGCCCTTGGCGGCGGCCGCGACCAGGTAGTCGTAGAAGAAGTTCGGAGCCGGCTGGATGGTGCAGCGCGCCGCGGCGAACTCGGCGAGCCACTGCATGGGGCGGCGCACGAAGTCGCCGGGCTGCCACAGGGTGATGGCCGAGCCCATGCGCAGCGCCGCGAGCAGCGTGAACAGGCCCATGTCGTGGAAGAGCGGCAGCCATTCGCCGAGCCGGTCCTCCGGCTGCCACAGGGTGCCGGCCTCGATCGCGTCGAGTCCGGCCGAGATGTTGTCGTGGCTCACCACGACGCCCTTGGGCGCCGAGGTGCTGCCGGAGGTGTACTGGATGACCGCGGGGGCCGCGCCGCCGCCGGCCGGGGCGGGCAACTCCTCGCGGGCGGCGGGGGGTTCGGCGATGTCGAGGAACGGCAGGCCGGGGACGGCCTCGGCGACGCGGGAGGTGATCCGGCCGCCGACGCTGCCGTCGACGAGCATGGCGTCCAGCGAGGCGTCGTCCGCGATGCGCCGCACGTGTGCGGCGTAGGCGTCCGCGCCGCCGAAGGCCACCGGCAGTGCCAGCGGCACGGCCGCGGCGTCGAGCCGGAGCGCGGCGAGCAGGCCGCGCACCCACGGTTCGCCGTTGGCCATGAGCAGGCCCACCCGGCGCGGGGTGCGCCCGCCGCACGCGGCGAGCAGGGCGCCCGCGGTGCGCTCGGCACGGTCGAACAGGGCGCGGCCCGAGACGGGTTCCTCCGCGCGCGAAGGGGTGTGCAGCAGGGTCTCGTCGCGCAGTGCGCGGGAGAGTTCGTACCACAGGTGTGTCATGGGGGCTCAGGCCTCCTTCCGGGCGGTGGCGGTGCGGTGGATGCGGCCGGCGAGCATGCGGCGCAGCACGGACCTGCGGACCTTGTAGGAGCCGGTGACGGGCATGGCCTCCCACTCCCAGAAGCGGACCTGCAGGCCGGGCAGCCCGGCCTCGGCGGCGACGGCGCCGAACCGCTGCGGATCGGGCGTGGTGCCCGGGCGCGGACAGGCCACGGCGAAGACGGAGCTGTCGTCCTCGTCCTTGACCAGGACCAGTTCGACGAGTTCGGGCAGCGCCTCCAGCAGGTGGTCCTCCGCCTCCAGGAGGCTGCCGACCCCGTCGACGTGCTCCACGATGCGGTCGAGCAGCTCCAGGGAGCCGTCGTCGAGCAGGCGGCCGATGTCGCCCATGGGCCACCAGGAGTCCTCGGGCGGCATGGGTCCGCCGCCGACGTATCCGCGCATCCGCCCCGGGGAGCGGGTCTCGATGAAGCCGGGCGTGTTCGCCGGCTGCGGGACACCATGGGCGTCAACGATGCGGATCTCCATCCCGCCGCCGGTGTGGCCGACGTTGCGCGGCGAATAGTCGGCGGACTCGTCGCGGGTGACGATGCGCAGGCAGATGGGGCCCGACTCGGTCTGGCCGTACGCCTGGAAGTAGTGGGCGCGCGGGTGTTCCGAGGCGTTCAGCAGGGTGCGCACGGTGCGCGGGTGCATCGCGTCGAACGTGGAGATGAACCTCTCGACGTGCTGGAAGGGGCGCTCCGGGTCGTGGGCGAGGGGCTCCCACTGGATGTAGACGTTCGGGTGGGTCTCGATGGACGTCGGGCGGTGCTCGAGCATCAGCCGCTTGACGTTCGCCGGGTCCGGGTCGGCGATGGCCAGCGCGGGCATCGCGGTCTCCAGCGAGGCGAGCGTGCCGGCGCAGGTGCGGGCGTGCACGAAGGACAGGTGCTTGGCGTTCAGGTCCTGCGGCGAGTACTGGTCGCGGAAGATCATGATCATCGGGGCGACCATGCCGAACAGTGAACGGGTGGAGTGCGCGGCCATCTTGGGCGCGCCGGTGGTGCCCGAGGAGTGCGTGATGACGAACCACTCGTCCTCGTCGCGCGGATCGGCGCTGTGCGCGAGCCGCTCCTGCAGCGGTACGACCCACTTCTCGTCCGTCTCCTGCAGGCACAGCACGTTGCGGGTCAGCTGCCGCAGCGCGTGCCGGTGCTCGGCGACCTTCGACAGGCCGGCGAGGTCCACGAGGAGGTAGGGGTTCTCGAGGCGTGCGAAGCACTCGAGCAGCTCTCCGCTCTCCATGGCGCAGGACAGCAGGGCGGGCAGCGCCCCGATCTTTCCGAGGGCGCACATCACCGCCTCGACCTCGATGTGGTTGCGCTGCACCACGGCGACGACGTCCCCGCGGCGGATACCCCCGGCCCAGAGCCGGTCGGCGTAGTCGTCGATCGCCCGGGCGAACTCGGCGAAGGTGCGGACCGGACGGTCGTAGGTGCGCCACGGCGTGTCGGAGAGGAAAGGAGTGTCGGGGTACTTCTCCGCCGCGACGGCCGGGAGGATTCCGAGCGGTGCGGTCGGCTGGGGCACATCGTCGAGCTTGAGTGCGGATATGTCGGGCATGGCGGTTCCCTCTGCTCGGCCTGGCGATGACGTGCGGGCAGCGCGGGGCGTGCCCGGATGAGGCGGTTCGTGCGCGGGGGGATGGCCGGGGCCGCTCACCGTGGGCCGGGAGCGTCCGACATGAGACAAGAGGCGGGATCCGGCCGATGCACTCCACCGGAATTCGAGAATTTCCGGACGCCTGCGCTCCGGTGGTGCCCCGCTCTGCCAGGCCGCGGGACGGCACGGCCGCGGACGTACAGGGGGCGTCCGCGGGCCGTGCGGCAGGTCAGCGGTGGTCGCTGAAGAGGTCCTCGGCGACCGCGGCCACGAGGTCGGGCCGCTCCTCGTGGAGGTAGTGGCCGCAGCCGGGCACGATCTCGACGCGCAGGTCGTCGGCGTGCCGGCCGGCGTCCGTGAGCACGCTCGGCGGGAGCATGAAGTCCCGCTCGCCCCCGAGGACGACGGTCGGTGTGGTCAGCCGCAGCTTCTTGTACCGGCCGAGGACGAGCCGTGCGATGTCCCGCAGGGCGAAGGCGCGGTGCAGCGCCTCCCCGGCCCTGGCCCGCCCGGGCTCCTGGCTGGAGCGCACGAACTCCTCGGCCGCCTGGGGCGTCCACACCGCCTGTTCCACGACGCCCTTGCGCATGAGGTAGCGCGTGAAGCCGGGCCGGTGGCGCAGCATCCAGCGGCCGAGCAGCGGCTGTTCGAGCAGGGCCGTGTACCAGAACCGCCAGGACTGCGGCATGAGCCTGTGGTGCAGCGGCCAGGGATGCATCATGTTCAGCGCCAGGTAGTGCCGCACGCGCTCCGGGGCCTTGAGACACACGTGGAATCCGGTCCACGCGCCCCAGTCGTGTCCGATGAGCCGGACCCGGTCGAGGCCCAGTTCGTCGAGGAGGGCGAGGACGTCGGCCACCCTGCTGTCGGTGTCGTAGCCCTTGGACGGCGTGTCGGACCAGCCGAAGCCGCGCTGGTCCACGCACAGCAGCCGGTACCGGGCGGACAGCAGCGGCACCAGCCGCCGCCAGCCGTACCAGTGCTGGGGAAAGCCGTGCAGCAGGACCACCGGCTCCCCTTCTCCCGCCTCCGCGACGTGCAGGCGGATGCCGCGCACGCTCACGTAGCGGTGGCGCACTCCTTCCAGTTCGGGCAGCGGCGGGGTGCTGTACTCCATGGTTTCCACGAGGGCTCCCGGGGGGGTTGGGCGAAGTGGTCGGTCTGTCAGGAGTCGGCCGATGCGCCAAAGGTTCCGTCCGGCGGCGGATCGGATTCCCTCGAAGACGCGGGGAACGTTTGCGCGCTCCGGCCTCTCCTGACCCAGCGCGGCTCGACGGAGCCGACTGGCCCTCAACGGAGGAGAAGACCGTGACAAGCAGGCGAGGCCTCGCTCAGGCCGCGGGGCGCTGGAGTTCCACGCACCGGTGGGCGGCGGTACTGCTCTGGCTCGCGTTCGTCGTCGTGGCCACCGTGGCCGGCGGCATGGTCACCCAGCAGGAGCCGACCCCCGCCGAGCTGACCAACGGCGAGGCCCGGCACGCGGAGCAGATCCTGCACGACGCCGGGCTGACGCTCCCCGCGCACGAGGTCGTGTTCGTCCACGGCGACGGGGCGAGGGCGGACTCCGCCCGGTTCCGCTCGGCCGTCACCGACGTGGTGCGGCGGATCGAGGACACCGGCAAGGTGCGGGACGTGGTGTCGCCGCTCGATCCGGCCGGCGCCGCCGCTGTCTCGGCCGACCGGCACAGCGCCCTGGTGCAGTTCGACATGGCGGGTGACGCCGTCAAGGCCAAGGAGGAGGTGCAGCCGGTCCTGGACGCCGTGGCGAAGGCGGACGAGGCCCACCCGGGCATCGCCGTCGAGGAGTTCGGCGAGGCCTCCTTCACCCACAAGTACGAGCAGAAGCTGAACACCGACTACACGAACGCCGAGACCATCTCCTTCCCGGTGACGCTCGGCATCCTGCTGGTGGCCTTCGGCGCGCTGGTGGCCGCGCTGCTCCCCGTGGTGCTGGCCATCACCGTGGTCGTCGCCGCCGGCGGACTGCTCATCCTGAGCAGCCACCTGGTGCACATCGACCAGAACGGCAGCTCCGTCATGTCGCTGATCGGCATCGCGGTCGGCGTCGACTACTCGCTGTTCTACATCCGCCGGGTGCGCGAGGAACGGGCGCGCGGCAACGCGACACAGGCGGCCGTGAGCGCCGCCGCGGCCACCTCCGGCCGCTCCGTCATCGTCTCGGGCCTGACGGTCCTCGTCTCCCTGGCCGGGCTCTTCCTCTCGGGCAACGGCATCTTCTACGGCATGGCGACCGCGACGATCCTCGTGGTGGCCGTGGCCGTCCTCGGCTCGGTGACCGTGCTGCCCGCCCTTCTCTCGCTGCTCGGCCACCGGATCGACAAGGGCCGGGTGCCGCTGCTGCCGCGGATGCGCGCCGAGCGCCCGGGCGGCGGCGCCGACGCGCGGCGCGGCCTGTGGGGTGCGGTGCTCGGCGGCGTGCTGCGCCGTCCGGCCGTGTCGCTGGCGGTGTGCGGCGGCGCGCTGGCGGCCCTGGTCGTGCCGGCCTTCTCGCTGCACACCTCGGACCCGGGCGTGAGCGACCTGCCCGCGAAGAGCCTGCCGGTGCTGCAGACGTACGAGCGGATCCAGCGGTCCTTCCCCGGTTCGTCCGCCCCGGCCAAGGTCGTGGTGAAGGCCGAGGGCCTCGGCGGGCCGGCGGGCGAGGCGGCGCGGCGGCGCTTCACCGAGGCCGCCGGCTCCACGCCGGGTCTGAGCGGCCCGGTGACCTACCGCGTCTCGGGCGACGGCAAGGTCGCCGTCGCGACCGTCGGCCTGGCCGGCACCGGCACGGACGGGGCATCGGTGCGCGCGCTCAGGACCCTGCGCACCAAGGTCGTGCCGCAGACCTTCGGCACGATCCCCGGGGCCGAGGTCGCGGTCGGCGGCACCACCGCGGCCTCGGTCGACACCAACGCGAACCTCTCGGACAGGGCCCCGTGGGTGGCGGGCTTCGTGCTGCTGTTCACCTTCGTGGTGATGCTGGTGTCGTTCCGGTCGCTGGTGGTCGCCGCCTTCACCCTGGTGCTCAACCTGCTGTCGGTGGGCGCGGCCTACGGCATCGTGGTGCTCACCTTCCAGCGCGGCTGGGGCGAGGGACTGCTCGGCTTCACCAGCACCGGCGGAATCGCCTCCTGGGTGCCGCTGTTCCTGTTCGTGTTCCTGTTCGGCCTGTCGATGGACTACCACGTGTTCGTCGTCAGCCGCATCCGCGAGGGCCACGACCGCGGGCTGCCCACCTCCCGGGCCATCGAACAGGGCATCAGGGGTACGGCCTCGGTGGTCACCGGTGCGGCCGTGGTGATGGTCGCGGTCGCGGGTGTGTTCGGCACGCTGCCGCAACTGTCCATGAAGGAGTCCGGCGTCGGCATGGCGACCGCGGTGCTGGTCGACGCGACGTTCGTCCGGATCGTGCTGCTGCCGGCCACGATGAAGCTCCTCGGCGACGCCAACTGGTACCTGCCGCGCGGGCTGCGGTGGCTGCCGGCCGGTTTCGCCGAGCCGTCCGCCGGCGGTGCCGCGGCGCCCGCGCGAAGCGCGCGTCCCGCCGACCGGGACACCATCGCGACCGGGGCCTGACCGCCCGGCTCTTGACGCGCCGATGCCGCCGGACCCGGGTCCGGCGGCATCGGCGCAGGTGCGGACGGGCCGGCCCGGCGCGGACGGCCCGAAACGAGCGGCTCAGCGGCCGGCCGCGTGCAACCGCGCCGTCAGCGCGACGATCTGCGCGGTCTGGGAGCCGTTGAGGCGCGGGTCGCAGGCCGTCTCGTAGCGGCGGGGCAGGTCCCTCTCGGTGATGCCGGCGCCGCCGACGCACTCGGTGACCTCGGCCGGGGTGGCCTCCAGATGGAGGCCGCCGGGCCGGCCGCCGGCCGCACGGACGGCGTCGAAGAAGCCGCGGATCTCGTCGGCCACCGTGGTGACGTCCCGGGTCTTGTGCCCGGTCGCGCTCACGTAGGTGTTGCCGTGCATGGGGTCGCACAGCCACACCACCGGGTGGCCGAGCCGGGCGGTCTCCTCCACCAGTGGCGGCAGTACCTCGCGCACCCGCTCCGCCCCCATCCGCGAGATCAGCACCAGGCGGCCCGGCTCCCGGTCCGGGTCGAGCCTGGCGCACAGCGCGGCCAGGGCCCCGCGGTCGGTGGCCGGGCCGATCTTCACGCCGACCGGGTTGGCGACGCCGGACAGGAACCGCACGTGCGCCCCGTCCGGGTCGCAGGTGCGCGCACCGATCCAGGGCAGGTGCGTGGAGGTCAGGCTCAGGATGCCGGTGACAGGGTCGCGCCGCACCTGGGGCTCCTCGTAGTCGAGCACCAGAGCCTCATGACTCGTCCACACCGCGGGCGCGCCCTTGGCCGGGGCGCCGGGCATCGCCATGCCGGACTCGGCGAGTTCCCGCAACAGGGCGAGCACCTCACGGGCGTGGGCGTGGCCCTGCAGCAGCCGCATCGCGTCGGGGACGCGGGCGGCGGGGTCCGGCTCCGGGTCGTTCACCAGGTGCCCCCGGAACGAGGGCAGGAGCACATCGCCGACCCGCTCGAGGGGTGAGGAGCGGGGCTTGGCGTACTGGCCCGCCAGCCGGCCGACCGGTATCACGCGCCGGCCCAGGGCGGCGCCGATGCTCCGGGCGGTGCTGTGCAGCAGGCCGGCCCGGGCGGCCGTCCCGGCGAAGGTGGGGGCGTCGAACGTCTCGGCGCAGTCGCCCAGTTGCACCACGAAGGCCTCGCCGTGCGCGGCCGCGGCGAGCGAACGGCGCAGGTCGAGGATCTCGTGGGGCCGTACGAGCGGTGCCGCGCCGGCCAGCCGGGCGCGGACCCGGCGCAGCAGCGCCGCATCGGGCCAGTCGGGCTGCTGGGCAGCCGGGCGGTGGCGCCAGTCGGAGGGGGTCCACTCGGGGGTCCGGGGGGATACGAGCACACGGGGTGAGGGCATGGCGAATCGGCCTCCGTCATCGAAGGAGAGAAGGGCAAGAAGAGGGGCAACAGGGGCAGCAGGGGCGACAGGTGCACCGGAAGAAGCGGTCCGCCGGATCACCGCGCCGGCACCGACACCCCCTGGGCGTGGGGAAGCGCCCAGCACAGCACGCCTCCCGCGGGCAGGTGCCGCACGCTGACGCGCACCCGCGGTCCGGGGTGCCGGCCGGCCTGCGCCAGGAATCCGGCACCGTCCGGTGTGAGCCGTACGTCCCGCAGTCCGCGCAGGTGGGGGCCGAGGACGGGGCTGAGGGCCTTGAAGGCGGCCTCCTTGGCGGAGTAGAGGGCGAGCAGGCGCTGCGGTGCGGTGCGGGGCGGGCCGAGCAACGGCCTCTCGGGCTCACGCAGGACCAGGTGGGCGGCCCGCAGCGGCAGGTCCGCCAGTTCCAGGTCGACGCCGAGCACCGGGAACCGGTCCGCGGGCCCGGCGACGGCGACCGCGACCCCGCGGGAGTGGCTGATCGACGCCGAGAGCCCTTCGGGCAGCCGGGGCCGGGGGCCGTCGCACAGCACCGGGCCGGCGGTCAGTCCGGCCGCTCGCACGGCACGGTGCAGGGCGCTGCGCCCGATGAGGAAGTCGCTTCGGCGCGGCTGCTGCATCGTGCGTGCCAGACACCGCTCCTCGTCGGTGACGGCGACCGGCGGACCCTCGTGGACCGAGGCGACCGCGAAGCCCATCCCGGAAATACGTGGCCCGGCGGCGGAAAAAGCACGGGGCAGATTGCGGAGCGTCCCACTGAATTGAACGATGCTCATTTTCCTGTCCGTGACTGGTGGCTGTCGGAAAGGACGGCGCACGAATGCCGGCGAACCCCCGGTGAACAGACCTGCTCGTTTCGCCGGATATCGCCGGATCACGTGGCGGAGGGGCCAGGCGCACGGTTTTGCACCCCGTGGCCGCGCCGGTGGTGAATTCCGCATCCTGGAACCGCGCACCGGCGGACACCGTGGTGCGCCGGACCGGAATTCCTCGCGGCGGCTCGGGGGCGGTCGCCGTCCTGACCTCTCAGCCACAAAGAGGCGGCGCGGCGGCGATGCACTCCCCCACGGCGCGAATCTCTTCGCGCCGGCCGCCCGGACCCGCCCCGGGCACCGCCGCGCATTGCGGGACCTTGACCGTGTGGGGAGATGGTGCGACGCTCCCTCACGTACGACGCAGAGGGAGCGACTGCAATGACCGGTGCGGTGAACAGCAGTTGGCCGACAGCCGACCTCGACATGGTGCGCCGGCTCAAGGTCATGGCATCCGCCGCGAAGCATCCCGTCTACACCGAACGCCGCTTCGACGAGCCCTTCGACCAGGTGTGGTCCACCGCGTCCGATCTGGAGCACGAACTGCCGCTCATCGTCGGCGCCCTGCGCTCCTTCACCCTCACCCAGGCCCCGGGTGAGCACCTGTCGGGCCTGGCCGTCGGCGCCCTCGGATACCGGGAGCGCTTCGACGTCGTGCTGCGCCCGGGCTGGTGCCTGATGCAGGGCAGGGTGCTGACCAGCGGCATGGCCGCCGCGGCGGACGGCGACGGCTGCCGGTTCGCCTTCTTCACCAGCCTGCGCCTGCCCGGCGGCGACCTGCTCGACCGGATGCGCGCCCCGTGGTCCGCGCGCCGGGCCGAGGAGATGCTCGACCTCCTCGGCGAGCGGGTGGCGCTGCGGTCAGCCCCAGGCCGAGCGGAATGACCGCCGGGCGCGGAACAGCCTGGACCGCACCGTACCCACGGGTATCTCCAACAGGGCGGAGACCTCCTGCTCGCTGAGCCCCTCGACATGGCGGAGCATCAGGACCGCCCGGTGCTCGGGCGCCAGGCGGTGCAGGGCGTCGGCGATGTCGGAGGCCAGGTGGAGGTCCGCGACGGCGGGCGGCTCCTCCCACTCCATGGGCACCGTGGGCTGCTTGCGGCGCTGCCCGGCGATCTTCAGCGCCTCCCGCACCGCGATCGCCCGCGCCCAGCCGAACAGGGCGGCCGGCTCCTTGAGCTGGCGGATGCTGCGGAAGACCGCGATGAGGGCCTCCTGCGCCGCGTCCGCTCCGTCCTGGAGCGCCACGGGTCCGCAGATCCGCCCCACGTAGGGGGCGAGGATCGTCAGGAGTTCGTCCATCGCCAGGGCGTCGCCGCGCTGCGCCCCCAGCACCAGCCTGGCCAGCAGATCCGGATCGCACAGCGTACGCGTGCCGCCGTTCCCGGTCACCGCGTCGCCGCTGCCGGCTCGACCACCGGCCCGCGCCGGTCCTCTCCGCATCGACACGATTTCAATTCAGGCCGACAAGTGCGCACTTTTCTGAAATCTTGCAGAACCATGACTCAATCCCCCGTCGATGGCGAATTCGAAAGAACATACGCGCACATCGTCGGCAACCCTAGCACTCTGCCCAGTAATCCGGGAGGCTGGCGAAGCGGAGGGCAAACCTCCTCAACTCGCCGGTAACTATTGGACCGCACCGGCGGAGTCCAAGCCCAAAAGATGGAATCCCGGCCCCTTCCACAGTTCTCGTGACGGCCGCAGCGGATCCCCGCTCAGCGTGTCGCTCCGGTCGAAGACCCTCGTGCGCCGTCCGTCCGTGCCGTACGCCGGCCAGCCCGGATCCCCGGTCGCGGCGAAGCGCACCCAGGCCGACCGCATCCGGCGGGACAGCTCCGCCGCATCCGGGGCCGGACCGGGGCCCAGCATCTGCCGGGCGAGCGGGGCATCCAGGGTTCCGAAGACCAGCGGCACATCGAGGCCGTGGCAGGCACCGAGCCGGCCGCCGAACGCCGGTGCGGGCCAGCGCAGTTCGTAGGCGAAGGCCCGCCCGCCCGCAGCGGTGTGGGCCTCGAGCAGGGCGAGGGTGGGCATCCGGCACATCCAGTCGGAGCACACCTGCTCGTACAGTTCCTCCGCGCCGAGCCCGGGATAGGCGCCCCGGTAGCCGCGTTCGCCGCCCGCGGCCGCGCCGAACAGCTCCAGCGCCCACGCGGCCCGGCCCGCGTCCACCCTGCCCAGCTCGCCCCGCCTGGCCATGAACAGCCGGTACTCGTCACGATTCCAGCCCAGCATCATCTCGATGCCACGCGCGGCGCCGCTCCCGACGGCGTCCCACGGGGACCGGGCCGGCGCCGCACCGTCGACGACCGGTGCGAACACGGTCTCCGCGTGCGCCACGGCACCCCAGCGGTCCGCGTGCTCGTCCCGGGCGGCGAACACGGCCTCCCCCGCCCGCACCAGTTCGCCGGGATCCACCGCGCGCAGCGCGTCCGCCGTGGCGGCCAGGCCCAGCCTGCCGGCCACGGCGGCGGCCACATCGGCCGCGAGGCCGGGGGTGAAGTACAGGCCGGGCACGCTCTGCACCACGGCCCGGCGCAGCAGTCCGGACGCCGCGTCCGTGGCCAGCAGCGCCGCGATCGACCCGGCCCCGGCCGACTCACCGAACACCGTCACCCGGGCCGGGTCGCCCCCGAACGCCGCGATGTTCTGCTGCACCCAGCGCAGCGCGGCGAGCTGGTCGAGCAGCCCCCGGTTGGCGGGTGCTCCCGCGATGTACCCGAACCCCTCCATTCCGACGCGGTAGTTGAAGGTCACCGCCACCACGCCCGCCGCGGCCAGCCGAGCCGCGTCGTACACCGGGTCGCCCGCATGCCCGAAGACATAGGCGCCGCCCTGGAACCAGACCATCACCGGCAGTCCCGCCGCTCCCGGGTCCGGGGACCACACGTTGACGGTCAGGCAGTCGGGGGCGGGACCAGCGGTGTCCGCGGCCGGGCCCGCCGGGTTCATCCGGTCGTGCTGCGGCACCGGCGGACCGAACCGGGTGGCCGGCCGGGCGCCGTGCCACGCCTCGGGCGGCTCGGGCGCGGCGAACCTCAGGGCGCCGAACGGCGGCTTCGCGAAAGGGATGCCGCGGAAGACCGCGACCTGCGCGTCATGCCCCGCCCACGATCTGTCAATGGGCTCCATCCGGCCGATCACCCGGCCCCGCCCGGTGCTCACCTCGATGTGCGCGTCCCTCGCCACGTGCCTGGCCTCCTGTTCGGGTCGGGTGCCGCGGCGGCCCGGAATCAGCCGCCGCGGCGGGTATCTCCGACGTCCCTTTAGAGGCGGCCCGCGGCCCGCGCACTCCCTGACCGCCCGTACCAGTTCAGGCCAGTTGACGAGGGACGGGGAGTGCGAGAGCGGTGCGGCTCCTCCTTCCCACCGAGGCTCCCGTACCGACGCCGCCCCGGTGCGGCTGGAGCGTCGATGGCCGAAGGAGGAGAACAACAGATGAAAACGGCCCGAGCGGGCGCCGTGCAACGGCTCCCCGCCCCCCGGCAGGCCGTAGGGGAGGATCCGTGGACCGCGGCAGCTCCGCTCGTGCGGGCTGCGCAGTCCGGTGACGCGATGGCTCTCAACGACCTGCTGGGCCTGCTCACCCCCTATGTCACCAGGCTGTGCCGGCCGATCGCCCTCAGCAACAGCGCCGACGCCGTACAGGAGGCACTGATCGCGGTCTTCCAGGGCCTGCCCCGGCTCCGGGACCCGCGCGCCCTGTACGCATGGGTGCGCACGGTCACCGTACGCGAGGCGGTGCGGGTCGCCCGCCGGGCCGAACGCGAGACCCCGGTGTGCGAGTTCGACGACATCGCCTGGCCGCGCAGCCCCGAACTCGCCGTGGACGTGAGAGACGTCCTGCGGCGCATGTCCACCGAGCACCGGGCGGTCCTGGTACTGCGCGAACTCGAGGGTCTGGACGAGCGGTCGGCGAGCGACGTCCTCAACATCTCCTGTGGCACGCTGAAGTCCCGGCTGCACCGTGCCCGTCACAGTTTCCGAAAGGCTTGGCCGCGATGAACCCGAACTGGCCGACGGCCGAACTCGACCCTGTGCGGCGCCTGCGCGTACTGGCCTCGGGACTGCATGCCGTCATGTACGCGGAAGACCACCTGGACCTGCCGATCGCGGACGTCTGGGCGGTCGCCGGCGACCTGGAGGGCGAACTGCCCCATCTGGTGCCGACGTTGCGTGCCTTCCGCTGTTTCCCGGCCTCCGGCGACCGGCAGCTCGCCTGGGCGCACGGGCCCTTCGGGCACACCGCGCGCTTCGACGTCCTGCTGCAGACCGGGTGGTGCCTCATGCAGAGCCGGTACGTGGTCGGCGGCATGGCGGCCGTCCCGGAAGGCTCCGGAACCCGGTTCGCGGTGCTCGGGGGGCTCCGGCAGCCCTGGTCCGCCCCCTTCCAGCGGGCGCTGCGGCCACTCGGCCGCTCCCGGGGCCTGCTCATGGTCGACCGTGCCGCCCGGCGCGCCCTCGCCCGCCGCGAGGTGAGAGGAGTCTGAGACACGCGGCCGCGGCGCCGTGGGCCGGCCCGGGCACGGCCGGCCCCTGGCCTCCCCGGGCGCCGACCGCCGTTGCGCACGGACGATCAGCTCGGTGACCGGCCCGGTGATCCTGCTCCCGGACCTCAAGCAATGTCAACTGAACCTGCATTCCTGGGCAGGTTGGCTCAACACTGTCGACCGGTCGAGGTGATACGGATACCCTCGTCCTGGTCCCGATCCCTGATCAGCAACGCGCCCAGGAGAATGCCCGGTGGCAGCAGACGATGCCTACGCAAGACTGGCCGGCACCCTGGAGCGCATCCGGCATGCCGCGGGCGACGCGGAGTTGACCGAGGTGCTCGAGCCCGACGGCCTGTCCTTCGACACGGGCATTCCCGAGGCTGTCGTGCGGACGCTGCTCGCAGGCGGGCGGGCCGAGGACATCCCGGTGGCGCAACGCGTACGGCAGCGGCTCGACTTCGTCCGCGAGACCCGCCGGCGCGACGACGGCAAGCGGTACACGCTCGAAGAGATCGCCGCAGCCGCGGGCGTGACCCGCCAGACGATGAGCGAGTGGCGCAGGAAGGGACTGCCCGGCCTGGAGTCCGCCGACCGGCTGCGGCGGTTCTTCCGCCTGCCGCCCGGGTTCTTCTTCGCCGACGAACCCGAAGCACTCGACGAAGCGCTCCAACGGCACCTGCGGGACCTGGAGTCGAGGTCGGACCCGCTCGGCCAGCTCCGCACACCCGAGATCCTCCGGCTGGCCGCGCGCGGGCTGCTGTCACCCAGCGGGGTGCGGGCCATGGCCCAGTGGGCCGAAGCCGTCACCCACCCCGCCACGGCCGAGGCCGGCAGCGGCAGCGGCAGCGGCAGCCACAAGTCCCGTCGTCCGGACGGACGATGTCTGCGGTGACCCGGCTTCGCCAGTGGCAGAGGTTACGCAGACGCGACAGCGAAATGCGCCAGTTCGCCGAGACGCTCATCGCTCCCGTCCGCGAGCGGCTGAGCGGTGCCGGCGCGGACGGCGGCACGGCCAAGGCCCCGACCCCTGAAGTCCTGTTCGAGGCCCTGGTCGAGTCCGCCCGGCAGTGGCGCGGTGATCGCCGGCTCGAGGTGCACAAGGTGCACATCCCGCGCGAGTTCAAGGCCACGGGGATGTGGCTGGAGCGAGTGGACCGGGACGACGTCATCATCGAGCAGGACGCGGAGGTCTGGCACCAGGCGCAGATCCTCGGTCACGAGCTGTGGCACATGCGGCAGAAGGACGGCTTCACACCCGAGCAACTCGCGTACGGGGCCTGCGACGCCCTGCGCTCGGGGCACGCGCACGGCGCACAGCCTGCGGCCGCGCGGTCGCGTTTCGACGAAGATCCCGAGAAGGAAGCCGAGTTGTTCGGGATCCGGGTCGGACAGGAGATGCGGGCACTGATGGAGCGGGACGTGATCACCGGAGAGACGGCCCGCCGTATCGCAGACGCCCTCAACTACCGGGGGAGCCGCAGATGAGCGGGGCGATCTACTACATAAGCTGCGGCTTGCTGTGGATCGGACTCCTGGTGAAGCTGCCGGACCTGATCCGGCGCTGGGGCGATCCCTCGCTGCGGGCCATCAACGGGGTACTGGCCTTCGCGTCGCTGTGCTTCCTGTTCGGGGCGCCCAGCTCCGTGCGGGTGATCAACCACGTCAGTGGGGTGCCCAATCTGGCCGCCCCGCTGACCTATGCCTCGATCACCGCGTACAGCGCGGCACTGCTGATCCTGATCGCCTGCTGGCGTGGCGGCCCCTCCGCGCGCCGCACCACACGGAACTGGATCTACGGCTACACAGCCGTTCTCGCCGCGGTCGCGGCGCTGTTCGCTCTGGGGGACGCCGCGCAGGAACGGCGCACCGACTTCGACACGTACTACGCGACGACGCCGTGGATCGCCGAGATGGTCGTCCTGTATCTGGTGGCGCACCTGACGGCCGTGACGGTCAGTGCCGTGTGGTCGCTGCGCTGGGCCTTCGAGGCAGAGGTCAGAAAGCGCCCCTGGCTGCGGGCCAGCCTGCTGACCATCGGTGCGGGCACGGTGATCAGCGCCGGGTACAGCACCTCCAAACTGGTCGCTGTCGTCGCCCGGTGGTCAGGACGGGACTGGGCGGTACTGGGCACTTCCGTGTCGCCCCTGTGCGCCGGTATCGGTGCGCTGCTGACCGTGGTGGGGGTCCTCACCCCCATAGTGGGCCACCAGTTCTCGGCGTGGCGTGACTTCTTCCGGCTGGCGCCCCTGGACGCCGTGCTGGATCCCGTGCTGAAGGACCGCGCCCTGCGGGTCGAGCGGCCACGCTCCCCGCTCCTGTGGGGCACCTGGCGCTGGAGCACCATCCACAACGGTCTCCACGCGATCGAGTCGCTTCTGGACGACAGGCTCTACGCCGAGGTCCACGACGCGGAGTTCGCGAGGACCGGCGACCGGGAGCGGGCCACGTGCGCCGCGTGGGCCGCGACCATCGCCGCGGCCGTGCAGCGCAGCACGCAGCCCGTGCCCGAGCCGGCCGGGGCGGCGGCGGCCGGGGCGGCGGGGGCGGCCCGGGCGGCAAGAGGGCTTTCGCACCCGCGTGACGCGGAGTCCCTGGTCCTCATCGCCCATGCCGTGAAGAGGTACGAGCGTGAGGCGCGGGCCACCACGCCGGACCCCACCAGAGCCCGGTCGGTGTGACCGCGGATCCGGCGGCAGCCCTCCCCCCACAGCCAGAGGACCTGAACGGAGTCCCTGAAACATGAGCCTTGTCGTGTATATGGCGTCATTCCTGCTGGCTCTGGCCGCCATACTGCTCCGGCGGCCACGCAGGACTCCCCGCTCGCCGCTGTCCACCGCCACGCGGGCCACCGCGTTCATCGCCGCCGTCTGCTTCTTCTGGTCCGCTCCGGTGACGCTCGCCGCGGTCAACCACGCCACGGGCATTCCCAACGTGGGCGCCCCGCTGACCTACTGCTCGATCTCCGCCTTCAGCTGCTCCCTGATCATCTTGCTGATCCACTGGAAAGGCGGGCCGAAGGAGCAGATACGGCGGATGACCCGGATGACGGTCGCCGTCTACGGGATGCTCGTCATCGCCATCGTCGTCCTGTTCAGCCTCGCCGACGCGCACACGGAACGGCTCACCGACCTGGACACCTACTACGCGAACACTCCGTACATGAAGGAGATGATCGCGCTGTACCTGATGGGGCATCTGGCGAGCACCATCATCCTCAGTTCCGTCTGCCTGAAGTGGGCACGCGACGAGGTGACGGGCCTGTTGCGCCTCGGCCTCCGGCTGATCCTGGCCGGCCTGCTCCTCGACGCCCTCGGCTTCACCCTCGCCAAGGTCACCGCGGTCGTCGCGCGCTGGCTGGGCTACGACCTGGACGTCCTGTCCACCACCGTCGCCCCGCCGGCCGCCGCGCTCGGCGCCCTGATCTACTCCACCGGATTCGTCCTGCCGCGTCTCGCCTCGGCCGCCGCGGCCGAGCGGCAGAGCCTGGCCACCTACCGTGCGCTCAGGCCCCTGTGGTCGGCGGTGCAGGACGTGGCGACGGCACCGGTCGCGGCACCGACCTGGTGGCAGCTGTGGTGGCAACTGCCCAGCACCCGGCTCTACCTGCTCGAGGCGAACATCCGCGACGCCCTGCTGCAGCTGACCGCCCACTTCGACCAACAGGTCGGCCACGCGACGTACTCGGCCGCCGTGGAGCGCGGCGAGCAGACGGAAAGGGCACGCGTCGCCTCGGAGAAGGCGATGATCATCGACGGCATCCGCCGTGCGTCGGGCAGGGCCGACCGCCCCGCCGATCCACCGGAGAAGTTCCGCGTCACCATCGACCTGGTGGAGCTGGCGAACGCGGTGCGCCGCCTTCTCGAGGCAGCACCGGAGCAGCTGCGCACCCGGTGACGTCATCCCATGAGCCGTACAAGGAGAACCAGTTGTCGCAGAAAGCTGTTGTGGTCGGAGCCGGCACAGCCGGGCTGGTGGCCGCCGCGGCCCTGTCCCTCGCCCAGCCCCGGCTGCACGTCGTCCTTCTGGACCGGGACGAGCTTCCAGAAGGGCCCGAGAACCGTCGCGGTGTTCCCCAGGGCCGGCACGCCCACCTGCTCATGGCGGGCGGACTGTCCGCCATGGAGGCTCTCTTCCCGGTGAGCGTCAGGGACCGTCTCCTGGACGCGGGGGCGCACCAGATCGCCCTCGGCAACGGCATGCTGGCCCTGACCGCGGACAGCGGGTGGCTGCGCCGGTGGAGGCGGAACGGCCCCCACATGATCACCTGCACACGCGCCCTGCTGGACTGGGTCCTGCGGCAGGCCCTGCTCGACTCCTGCCCCAACGTCTGCGTCCGCCGGGCCACCGTGGAAGGACTCCTCGGCGACGCCCGGCGCGTCCGCGGTGTCCGGATCGGCGCAGCGGACCACGGTCCGGGCTCCGAGCTGGAAGCGGACCTCGTCGTCGACGCGAGCGGCCGGGGCTCCGGCAGCCTGCAGTGGCTGGGCGAGCTGGGCATCACGGGTGTCGAGGTGAGGGAGATCGACTCCGGTCTCACCAACGCCACCCGGATCTACCGCAGACCGGCGGGCGCGGAGTCGTTCCCGTTGACGATGGTGCAGGCGAACCCCTACAACGGCCGGCCCGGCCGCAGTGCCATGGTGCTCCCGATCGAGGGAAACCGGTGGATGGTCAGCGCGGGGGGCACCCGGGGCGGTGAACCTCCCCAGGACCCCCGGGGTTTCCTCGAGTACGCCCTCAGCCTGCCGCACCCGATCGTCGGCCACCTCATATCCGGGGCGCAGGCCCTCACCGACGTGGTGGTCAGCCGTGGCCGCAGCACCAGCAACGCCCGCCGGTACTTCGAGAGGTCGACGCGGTGGCCCGAGCGGTTCGTCGTGCTCGGCGACGCATTGGCGACCTTCAACCCGGCCTACGGGCAGGGCATGTCGGTGGCCGCGCTCGGCGCCCAGGTCCTGGCCCGGGAGCTGCAGCAGGGCGGCCTTGCCAGTCCCGGTCTTTCCCGGCGCGTCGTGCGCGGTGCGGCCCGCCACGTGGACTCGGCGTGGGCCGCCGCCGTCGGCATGGACGTCCTGTACCCGGGCGTACTCGGCGCGGAGCCGAGGTTCGCCGACCGGCTCACCGCCCGCTACACACGCCGGCTGACCAAAGCGGCCACCGGCTCCCCCGACGCAGCGGCCGCACTGTGGGACGTCACCAGTCTCACGGCGCGGCCTGCGCGGGTGCTGCGGCCCAAGGCCCTGCTGGCGGCCCTGAACGGCCCCCTCCTGCCCCAGACGTCCGAGCCCCCGCTGCGGCCGTCGGAGCGTGCCGCGCTCGACCGGCTCAGGAAGGCGGCCACCGGGGGCCCCGACACATCCCTGGCCCACAACGCCCGCTAGGAACCCGGCCCGCGGGAGGTGGCCCGTGCCGGGAAGCGCTCCGGCTTGTTCAAGGCTCGGCAATGGCTGGTGCGACCGTTGAACATTTCGCAGGCCCGGCACGTACGGCGGGTGGATCCGTCGTGCCGGGTGATCGGGTTGTCGTCCCGCTGCGAGGGTTCCGCGCCGTCATGACCATCGTGTGCCCCGTGCGACCGCCGGTTCCTGAGGACGGAGGGAAGCACAGTGAGGAGCAGCTCAGTGCCCCGCAAGGACTTGAGACAGCCGTCGCGCACTTCGCGGAGAGAACACGCCCGGCGTTGGAACAGGTCGAAGCTGTCCTTCGCCTTCGTCGGCGGACCGGTGCTCCTGGCCGTCGTCGCGGGTTCGGTGTTCGCGGCGCAAAACCGTGATCAGCACCAGCCGCAGGCGAGCCCGCACGTCTCCGCGCAGCCGGCGGCGGCCGCCAGGCCCGATCCGAACTGCACGCTGCTGGTGCCGGACAACCCGCTCACCGCCACCGGTCTGGCCACCCCGTACAGACTCGTCGCGACCGATCCGGCTCAGGGCCCCTGCCACGAGGCCAACCCCGATCAGTCGGCGTTCGTGGAAGCCGCGATCATCACTGCGAACGGCAGGCTGACCGTCTACAACCCCCTGGTGATCGACAAGGGAACGAGACCGGCCGCGCGCACCGTCCGGCCCTCGGTACCGCGCGGCTCGACCGTGGGCATCTGGTTCGGTTTCAACAACGCCGACCTGACCTTGCGGTCGAGCAGTCGCCGTCCGGACGCCCTCGCCCGGGGCAAGTGCGTGGGCGGCCTGCCGGGATCGGTCTTCGGCCAGTTCGCGTCCTGCAACGCGCCGGCCTTCTTCCGGGCCGCCGGCACCCAGATCGCCAAGGGGCACCTCAGGATTCCGGCGCTCGGCACCGCCAAGGACGGGTTGCCCTGCCCGACCACGCGGGACTTCTCCGTCGTGGACCAGGACCCGAGCGACAACGTGGTGACCCACTATCTCGCCGACGCGCACGGCCGTATCGCCCAGAACAACGCCGCGAGCAGGGCCGCGCTCAGGAAGGCCGCCCGGCTGGCCAACCGCGGCGACCGGCACCACCGGCACAACGGCAAGGCCAGGCCGGCGACCACCAGCGCCCCCAAGGATCTGGCCAACGGCAGCGACAACCTGTTGCTGACCCAGTTCATGGACCCTGCTCTTGGCTGCAAGCCGTTCACCGCGCCCGACCAGTCCGGCGACGGCCGGGCCACGTCCGCCCTCGCGCTGGACGAACTGTCCGCCGCGGCACGCCAGAAGGCGCCGATCGCGCTGGTCCCGCGAAACGACCCGATGACGCTCGTCGACGGCCGTAGCAGCGTCGCGAAGACCAACGCGTACCGCGCCGGAGTCGACATGCCGGCGGTCGGTGCAGGCGCCGACGGTGACGGAGCGGCCTTCTGCACCACCCTCTTCCGCGACCCGGCGGGCATCCAGCGCGTCTTCAAGGACAAGGCGCTCTTCGAGAAGGCGCCCTCGCCGGACCCGGCCATGGCGCCGGACCTCTTCGGTTTCCTCGCCGCACGGGCCAACCAGACGTTCACCAACCTGGGCTGCGATCGGCTCCTGGGCGCCGCCGACCCCGTCGTCCTCACCACGAACGCGGACGGCCTGGTCACCGGCGCGGCACTGACAACGCTCCGCCCCCTGCACCCGGCGCAGTAGTCGGGCCTGCTCCCCCCGCAGGATGACGGCGGGTGTGTCATGGGCGATGCTGTGGCCCGTGACAGCTGATCTTCACCGAGCCGGAGCCGGAGACGGAAACGAAGCCGGAGACGGCAGCGGCGGGGGCGAAGACGGGGGCGCCCGTCCGGCATCCGCTCCGGCGCCGCTCCCCGCCGAGCGCGCCCGCCGGCCACGCCACCCCCGGCTGCGGCGCTGGCTGCGGCGCACCGCGCTGGGCTGTGCCGTCGTGCTGGTGGCCGTCACGGCGGCCTCGTTCGTCTACAACGGCGTCACGGCCGGGCGCGCCGCGCCGCCGCGGGGGCTCAGGTACGTGCAGGCCGCCGACATCCGCACGCGTTACCAGACCTGGGGTACGGCGGGCCCGCCGGTCGTCCTGGTGCACGGCGCCTTCGAATCCGTGGACACCTGGTCGCGCCTTGCCCCGCTGCTCGCCCGCGACCACCGGGTGTACGCGCTCGACCTGACGGGCGACGGATACAGCGAGCGTCGCGGCCCGTACACCGTCGCCCATTTCACCCGGCAGCTCCTGGGCTTCCTGGACGCCGTGCACCTCGGCGGTCCGGGTGAGCGCCCGCTGCTGGTGGGGCACTCCAGCGGAGCCGCCGTGGTCACCGAGGCGGCGCTCAGGGCCCCCGGCCGGCTGGGGGGTGTGATGCTCCTCGACGGCGACGCCCTCGACACGGGTGCCGGGCCGCCGCCGGCCTTCAAGTACGTACTGATCGACCCGTACCGCACCAGCCTGCTGCGGCTCGGGCTCGGCATCGACGCGGTGATCCGCAGCGTGTACGACGCACAGTGCGGGCCTGCCTGTCCGCGCCTGGACGCCGCCGGTCTGGATCAGTGGCGGCGCCCGCTCAGGGTGCCGGGCGCGGAGGGCGCGCTGTGGAGCATGCTGGCCGCGGGGGTGCCGGGGCTGCCCGCGCACCAGGTGGCCCGGCTGGCCGGGGTGCGCCTGCCCAAGTCGGTGGTGTTCGGAGCCCAGGACGACGTGTTCACCCGGCAGACGCCGCAGGAGACCGCCCGGCGCATCGGCGCACCGCCCGCGACGCTCATCCCGGGCGCCCGGCACCTGACGATGATCTCCAGCCCCGAGGCGGTCGCGACGGCCGTGGACAGGCTCACCTCGGCATCGAGCGAGGCGTCCCGGTGACGTGGCCGCCGCCCGGGACGGGCCCCGTGGGCCAGGTGCCCGCACGCCCGGCGGATCAGTTCCCCGAGGTCTGCGGGCGGCTGCCGGCGGGCCGCCGGGCCGGATCTGGGTGTCCGGCCGGGCCGGCGTGCAGGCGGGCGTCCCTGCGGCGGCGCACCAGCGCTGTGGTCTCCCACGCCATGGCGGCCACGGTCATCAGGGACAGCAGCAGGTAGAAGACGAAGAGCTTGTGCAGGTCGTCGAGGACGTACCAGACCGACGCGGTGGCACAGAACCAGAAGGCGACCAGTGGGCCTGCGCCGCCCTCCTTGCTGCGTGCCGCGCCGGCGAGCAGGCAGACGGCCGCCAGCGCCAGCAGTGCGGCGATCCCGACGTACGAGTGGGCCCACCCGTCATTGGCGCGCCGCAGTTCGGAGTTGACCGCCACGGCTTCCGCCACAGGCCCCCAGCCCACCACGCACGACAGGCGTGGCGACCACGGCAGTGCCGCCATCCCCGACAGGCCGGCCGCGGCGGCGACCCAGCCGAAGTGGTCCGTGTCCACCACGTGACCACGTGCGCACAGCAGCGACAGCAGGCACCCCAGCAGGGCCAGGGCGCCGTCGAGCGTGGGGCGCGGCACGTACCTGCGGTGAAGCGCGCTGCGGCTGCCGGATCGCGTCGCCGGGGGGAGGGGCGTCGGGGCCTGGGCCGTCGGCATGGCGGACCGGGTGAGGGCCTCGGCGAGGGCCGAGCCCATCTGCCTCGCGTCCGCGAAGCGTTCCTCCGGGTCCTTGCGCAGGGCGCGCTCGATCACCGTCTCCACCGCCGGCGGCACCTGCGGGCGCAGCCGGGAGACCGGTTCGGGTTCGGCGAACAGGTGCTGATGCATGACGGCGAACGGCGATTCGCCCCGGAACGGCGGCTGCCCGGTCAGCAGTTCGTGCAGCAGGCACCCCATGGCGTACAGGTCGGCCCGGTGGTCGATCTCCGCCCCGCTGATCTGCTCGGGCGAGAGGTAGGCGGGGGTGCCTATGGCGGCCCCGCTGCCGGTGATGCGGGTGGCGGTCTCGGTGAAGGCCTTGGCGATGCCGAAGTCGAGGACCTTCACGGTGCCGGGGCCGGTGCGCATGATGTTCGAGGGCTTGATGTCCCTGTGCACGATTCCGTGTTCGTGGCTGTGCTGCAGCGCGTCGAGCACGGCACATGCCGTGCTGATCGCCTCGGCCACGGGCAGCGGGCCGTCGCGCAGGGCTTCGGCAAGGGTGGTGCCCGGTACGTATTCCATCACCAGATAGGGCCGCGGGCCGTCCGGATCGGGCTCCTCGCCGACATCGTGGATCGTGGCCACGGCGGGGTGGTTCAGCGCGGCCGCCGCATGTGCCTCGCGCCGGAAGCGGGCTCGTGACTGGGGGTCGTGGGCCAGCTCCGAGGAGAGCAGCTTGACCGCGACGGTGCGGCGCAGTTGCCGGTCCACCCCCCGGTGGACCGTTCCCATACCACCCTGCCCGAGCCTCTCTACCAGCTCGTACCGGTCGCTGAGGACCTTGTCCCGCCCCACTCACGCCTCCCCGTGCGTCAGAAACCCGACGAAGCTTACGACGCCGTCCTGCGGGAGCGGGGCACGGCAGGGGCGCGGGCCGTATCCGGGGCCGTTGTCACCGGCAGGGGTACGAGCTGACGATGTGCGCTGTCGTGCGGTGCCGCCGGCGCCACACTCCCCGGCTACTGCCCGGCCGGCCTGCCAGGGTGCCGCTCGGGTGGGGCGGTTCACCCACTGCGATGCGCTCGGCGGGCAACTGGTCGCGACCGTGTGCATGGTGAGTGCATGAACACTACACCTCACCTCAAGAAGACCGTTTCCCGGATTCCGCGAGCATGCGCGGTGAGTGCCGCCGTGGCCATCGCTTGTGCGGCGGGGTTGGCAACTGCCACGTCCGCCGTGGCCGCGACACCCGTCACGCACGTCGCCACCAAGGCGATCCCGGCCTACGGCCACGGCCACGGCGGCCACGGCGGCCACGGCGGGGACGACAACCAGTGCGGCAACGGCATCCTCCCCATCCTCAACCTCTGCAACTGACTTACGCCCGGCGGCAGTTCCTGCAGGCCGGACCCCAACCGCATGGAAGGAAGGACGAGTCGGCCGGGGCTCGGCCGAAAGGTGCGGCGCCGACGGGGGGCAGCGCCGCACCTGGCGTTCAGCTTACGTGGCCGGACGGCGAGTTCATGATTGGCGGGACGAGGGTGTGGCCGTTGCCACCACCCCCGTGGGCGGCAACGACCACACCTCGATCACCGGAAGGTGAAACTATCCCCTTTTAGTGATCTGATCAAGTGGCTAGAGTGGCCTGGACCGCCAATCTGATGGAGTACTTGCATGCCCGAGCGCACCTTCGACGGCCGTGAACTGCGCAACCGCCGCGTGCTCCTGCGCCAGTCCCAGTCCGAGCTGGGTGCGGTCCTGGGGGTGGGGACCAACGCCGTGTCCCGCTGGGAGACCGGTCAGGCCACTCCCCCGCCCGAGCGGCTGCCCGGCATCGCCGCGGCACTCGATGCGGACCTCGACGACCTGTTCCCGCGCCTGGAGCCGCCCAACCTCGCCGACCTGCGATGCGACGCCGGCATGACGCAGGCCGACACCGTGGCGGTCACGAGGACCCGGTCACCGATGTCGGTCCGCGCCGCCGAGCGCGGCAAGCGGCCGCTGCCGGAGTCGTTCCATGAGCCGCTCGCCGATGCGTACGGCGTCACCGTGCCGGAGCTGCTCGCCGCCCAGAAGCGCAGCTTCGGTCACGTCGTGCCGGTGCGGGCCCCCACGGGGGCGCCCGCGACCGCGGTGGCGGACAAGCTCGCGCACCTGCGGGACGACGTGTTCCGGGGCGCGCTGCCGCCGGACGCCGAGATCGCGGCCGAGGGGAACCGCAAAGCCGGCAAGCCCGTGCTCACGCAGGCTCTGGTCGAGGCGCTGCGGCTGGGGACGTGCGCCGGTCCCTCGGACGAGATCCTGAACGCCTTGGCCCTGGCCCTCGATGTGCCGTCAGTGTTCTTCCAGAGCCCGGATCCGCAGATCGAACAGCTGGTGGTGTCGACGCGCGCCGTCCGGAACAGTTTCACGGTGGAGGCGGCGCGCGGTGGCGAGCACGAGATTCCCGCCGCCGCGCGGGCCGAACTTCTGGACTTCATCAGCAGCACGATGGCCGAGATCCTCGGCCCCGAATCCGGCGTGCTCGAATAGGCTTCGCCGCCCGGCCTGCGGGCTGAACGCTAGCCCGCGAACTCGCGGTACGTGGTGCTTCCCGTCGCGAGACATGCCAGCGCCGCCTCCCAGACCGGCCGCACGGCAGGCGGGATCTCGTCCGGCCCGATCTCGTCCGGCGCGCTGAACCGGTAGTCGGTCAGCTCGCTCTCCTGCAGGACGATCGAGGCCCGCTGCTCCTCGCTGAGGACTCCGCCGTCGAAGACGAAGTAGAGGTGGCCGCCGGCCGGCGTCCGTACGAAGGCGCTCACCAGGAGCTGCCCGATCGCCTGGTCGATGCCGAGTTCCTCCAGCAGTTCGCGCCGCGCGGCCTGGGCCGGGCTCTCGCCCTCGTCGACGCCGCCGCCCGGAAGGTTCCAGCCGGGCTTGTAGCCGGGCTTGACGATCAGGAACCGGCCCTCGCTGTCTCGCAGGACCGCCGCGGCGGACATCGTGGGACGGGCGGGGATGGGGCGAGTCATGTGCAAACCTCTGAGTTCTCGGTGCCGGGTGCTCAACTGCGGCCGCTGGGCTGGCAGGTGAGAAGGCCCTGGGCATCGGCGGATGTGGTGAGCCGGTAGGCGGATGCCAGGTTACGCAGGTGGGCGACCTCCTCGCGCGGGGTGGCACCGGCGTCGAAGGGGTACGGCGCGCTCGTGCCCGTCGACTCGTGTCCGGGCTCGTCGGCCCTGGACAGCGCGGCGCGGATCCAGAGCGCTTCGGCCTGCACCTCGGTGGCGTGGTCCGGCCCGAGGCCGCTCTCCGCGCGTGTGAAGGCGCGCTCGGCAAGGTCGTAGGGCGCGTGGCGTCTGAGCAGGAAGACCACGTCGCGGATGTCCATGGCGAATCGGTCGAGGCGGGCCGGCAGCGAGGGGTCCGGGCTGAAGAGCAGGTCGCGGGCGGCATCGAGGCGTGCCGCCTTCGCCGTGAAGCGGGTGAAGAAACTGCTGGGGCGGTGCCGGACGGCGTCCGGGAAGCGCAGTGCGAGCTGCCGCCACAAAGGAGAGAGGTCGACGAGGCTGCGCAGGGCGTGGTACCGCTCGCGGGCGGCGTGCGTCGCAGGAGCGATGGCGCCGAGGCCCCAGAGCAGAAAGCACGTGTACAGCAGGGTGTCGGTCACCGTCTCCTGGGTCTGTTCCGTGCCGTGCGAAACCCGGGAGAAGGTGACCACCAGGAGGAAGGCTATGCGGAGCACCGAGTAGACCGTGGTGATCACCATGGCGGCCGACATCATCCGCAGGCCGGTGCGCAGGGAGCGGAACGGTGCGTCCTTGACGGCACCTCCCCACTGGACCGCGCACACCGCGGCCGCGACGCCGGAGTACAGGTAGAACAGTCCCATGTACACGGCGAGGGCCGCCTGGCCGCGGTAGCGCTCCATGAAGTAGGGGGTGGTGGTGTCGGGCCTGCCCAGCAGGAAGAAGAAGATGACCGCCATCACCAGCAGGGTGACCACCGAGGCCCGGGTGGCGACGCGGTGGACGAGGGCGGACAGCCTGACGGCGCGGGACCGCTCGCCGTCCGGGCCGGCGGTGCGGTAGACCGCTGTGACGTAGCGGAGGATGACGCAGATGCCGATGATGGACAGTACGTGCTTCACGAAGTAGGCCAGGTCGGGCGGACCGAGGCTGTCCAGCACGGCATATCCTGCGGTGGTGCGGCTCAGCCACGCGGCGGCGAAGGCCACGAAGGCCCCCCACAGCGACCGGTCTCGCCTGTGGCCCCTGACGGCCGACTTGGCTCTCAGGCCGGCTTGTACGAGGAGCAGGCCCGCGATGACGTAGGCCAGGAGGTCGGACATGTTCTGGTCTTTCAAGTCTTGGGCCTGCCGTAGGTGAAGTCCTGGGCGAGGCTCCGCGTGGTCGGGTCGTCGATGGCGTGCTGGGTCTGCGCCATGCGGTTGATCAGCGCGGCCGCGTCCTCCGCACGCTGTTCGACCCAGGTCTCGTACCGCCGGCGGGCCGACGCCCGTCCCTCGGCCACCAGTTGCTCGGCCCGCTCGGCCGAGAAGTCGGCCAGCAGCTCGTCGGTGCCGATGACCCCCGTGGAGTCCTCGGCCCACAGGTGGACCAGCTCGTGCAGCTTGACCTGTCTCTCGTGCCACGGGGAGCCGCTGTTGACGTGGAAGATCAGGTCGAGGGGCCGGGTGTCGTGCCGGACGTACAGGCCGCAGATGCCGGTGACGCCGGCAATGTGGTCCGGCAGAGGTTTCATGACGATCCGCCGGCCCCTGACCTGTTCCATGTTCCGGACCAACTGGTCCAGGTCGAAAGGCTCCGGCAGCGGCATCGAAGAGACGATCAGCTGCGTCTCACGACGCAGCGTACGCCGTGATCGCCGGACTCGAGCGGGAGCCTCGCCACGCCGTTCGGTCACAACGCTGCAGCTCCATCCCCAAGGTCCCATACCAATATATCGCCCCCGGCTCACCTGAGATACAGCAAGCAATACCTTCTCGCCCCCCATGGGGACGATTCGGGCATTCAACCCTGGGTGTGGCGAACGGCTGCGCAGAACCACAGGAACGGCCGCCTTCGCAGCCCGGATCTTGCAACGCGTCAGCCGTACATGTCAACGGCCGTACTCACTTCCCCAGCGGATCGCGGCGGCGCCGGCGTAGTCCCCGGCGTGGGCGAATCCGGCCAGCACCACCAGGTCGCCCGCACGGATCTGCCGGGAGCGGACCGCGTCGTCGAGCGTGACGGGCATGGCGGCGCCGAAGAGGTTGCCGCACCGGTCGAAGGTGTCGGGGTGGCGTTCGACGGGCAGGCCCAGCGCGTCACGCCAGTTGCGCAGGAAGGTGCGGTTGGGCTGGTTGGTGATGAGGCAGTCGATGTCGGTGGTCCGCCTTCCCAGGCTGCGAAGCAGGTCCCGCACGGCCTGCGGCACCAGGCGGTTGCCCCGCTCCAGCACGTCGGTGACCGCGGTCTCGGTGAACCCGATGCGGACCTGGGCCTCGCCGGCCTCCCAGTACTTGAGTCCGTCGTCGCGCACCATGGTCATGTCGCCGGCGTGGGCGGCGATGTGGCGGCTCTCGATGCCGAGGACAGGGGCCTCGGCCGAGGTTGTCACATAGCCGACTCCGCACCCGTCGCCCGGGACGGCGGCCTGGGACAGGCCGCGCACCTGGGACTGGGTGAACAGCTGGCCCGCGGCGCTTTGCGCGTTGCAGATCAGGGCCGTACGGGCGTCGCCGTCGAGCAGGATCCGCCGGGCCAGGTCCAGCATGTGCACGAAGGAGGCGCAGCCGGCGTTGGCCACGTCGATCAGCCACCGGGGCGTGAGGCCCAGCCGGCGCGCCACTTCCGTGCCGGCGCCCACGAAGGGCTGGTCCGGCAGCTGGCTGTGCACGAGCAGGACGTCGACGCGGCGGATCGCCGCGCGGCCGTGCCGTTCGATCAACGGCTGGACGGCACGCTCGATCATGTCCGCGTTGGTCTCGTCGGGGGCCACGTGGTGGCGTGCCGGGGGGACCTTGAACATCGGGCTGTCGCGCAGCCCGTCCGCCGCCGCGTGCTCGGTGAAGAAGGCGGCGGGGACGGGTTCGCCGGGGAGGTAGGCGGCGACGTCGGTCAGGCTCACCGGCCTCATCGGGCCGCCCGCCGGGCCGGGGAGCTGCTGACAGGAAGACCGCCTCGGTGCCGGTGCTCGAGGATCGCCTTGAGATTGTGCATCTCGAGGGTGTGCCCGGCAGGGAACAGGTCCCAGTACTCACCCACCCAGCGCCGGCCGGGGTGTGGTGCGAGGTCCGGGTGAGGATTGCGGCGGTAGTACGGGTGGCGGCAGTTGGTCCAGGTGATCACCGACCCTGGGCGGCCGAGGACGAGGGCGGCCGGAACCACCCTCATCAGGTAGACCATCCACAGCTCGTCGCCCTGGTCCCAGGCACAGTGGTAGTCGACGGTCAACGCGCCCGGATGGGCCTCGGTCCGGCAGTAGATGCGCGTGCCCGGCTCCAGCAGGTCGTGGCCCACCCACAGCCCCGGTGTGCCCGCGGGCTCGAACCCCCGCAGGCTGCACGTCCATTCCTCCAGGTGGTGGCCGCGGCTGAGATAGTCGTACGTCGTCTGCGGCGGGCACTCGACGTACTCCTGGATGGTGCAGTACTCGCCGTAGACCTGCTGGTGCGGGTAGGCGGGCGAGGTTATCTCCCCGCAGCGGGCGGCCAGTTCCTCTGGGCTGGTGTTCTCCACCCGCACGAGGCCCGGGATGTCAGCCAACGTGGATCGGTCGGTCATGCGTGTGCTTCTCCTCGTCGTGGTTCGGCCGGTGTCCGGGAGCGGCGGCGCCCGGACCGGTGGCAAGGGCGGTCAGGAAGGGCTGGAACGGCGGCGTCTCGCGGTGGTCGAGGTCCATGGCGACAAGGGCCGGCCCGGCAGCGTCGTTGCTGCGCAGCAACGCGGATCGCAGCTGTGCCGGGGTGCCGGCCGTCTCGACGCGCAGCCGGGGGAACATCGCCGACGCGCCGGCCGCTATGCGGGACGGGTGGAAGACGTTCTCGGGGCGGGCGCCGCCCTGGAAGAGTTCCTCGCGCGTGACGCACATGGCGTGCGCGTTGTTGTTCAGGACGACGAAGGTGACCGGTGCCCCGTACTCGAGGGCGGTGTGCATCTCCATGCCGTGCATGAAGAACGCCCCGTCGCCGGCCACCACGTACGTGCGCCGGCCCGTGGCCAGCGCGGCGCCTATGCCGGCGCCGAATGTGTAGCCCATGCCTCCCATGCCCACCGCCACGACGAAGCGGCCGAAGCGGGGGGCGGGCAGAGCGTGGATCACGGCGGCCCCGACGTTGCCGGCGTCCACGAAGACATGGGCGTCCTGGGGCAGCGCCCCGGCGATCGCACCGGCCACCGCGGTGTACCCGGGGGCCGCACGGGAGGGCGCGGGCGGGCGCTGGAGCGACGGCGGGTGGTGGGCCGGGCAGGCGGAAGGCCGCGGCGACAGCCGGCGCTCCAGCGTCCGCAGTGTGCCGGCCACCGGTCCGAGCAGGGGGATCGCCGCGACGAACGGCGGCTCGGGATCGACGCAGACCACCGGCATCCCGGTGAGCAGCGCCTCCAGCCTCCCCCGCGCCAGGACGGGCAGGCGCGTGCCCACCAGCAGGCAGGCGTCGGCCCGGCGCAGGCAGTCCTCGACCTCGGGGTGGCCCATCACCCCTGCCACGCCGGTGAACCGGGGGCTGCGGTTGTCGTAGACGTCCTTGGCGTCCGGCGACACGGCGACGCAGGCACCCAAGTGCCTTACCAGGCGGGCCAGTTGTTCGCGCGCCTGCATCCCGGCCGCTCCTTCTCCGGCGATCACCACGACGCGGGAGGCTTCCTCCAGCACGCCGACCGCCTCGGCCAGGCGGGCGGGGTCCGGCTGCGGAGCGGCGGGCGCGCGGGGCGCCCCGGCCGGCCGCGCCGCCTCGCCCGCTCCCCTCACCGCGGGGGGTGTGTGTGCCGCCGTGCGCGCGGCCCGCGCGGATGCTCCGGTGTGCGCGGGTGCCGCGGATCCCGGGTGCGCCGGCACCTCGAGGTGTCCCTGCTGGGCGTCCTTGGGCAGGAGCAGCACGGCGGGACCCCGGGGCTCGGTCTGTGCCACGGTGATCGCGCGGGCCAGCAGCCCCGGGATCGCGTCGGGTTCGCTCACCCGGGCGCAGAAGCGTGAGACGGGTGCGAAGACGTCCAGGGCGTCGAAGGAGCCCGCCTTGCCGCTGGAGTCCTGGAAGGCGCCCCGGCCCTCCTGGAAGGTCGGCGGCTGTCCCACCAGGGCCAGGACCGGGATGCGCGAGGCGTGGGCCTCCGCCAGTCCCGGAACCAGGTTCATCGCACCGCCCCCCGACGTGGCCGCGACGACGCCGATGCGCGCGGTGGCCCGGGCACACCCGTCCGCCATGGTGACCGCGGAGAACTCGTGCTTGGCCACGACACCGCGAAGGCGGCCGGGGGCACGGTGGACCGCCTCGTACAGGTCCTCGATGTTGGCTCCGCCCACGCCGAAGACGTACCGGACACCCATCCGCTCCAGTTCGGCGGCGACGTAGTCCACGAGTCGCATCCGGCAGGTCACGCCGGCCTCCGTTCCGCCCCTGCCGGCTCGACGGCCGGGCCGGAGTGCGTCTGCAGCTGGAAGTGGTGCCGGTACTGTGCGGGGGTGAGACCGACGACGGCGGCGAATGCGCGCAGGAACGTCTCGATGGCGGTGAAACCGCAGCGGCTCGCGATCTGACACACTGTCAGGTCGGTCGCCTCCAGGAGCTGACGGGCCCGGGCGATACGTAATCGCCGCACGTACTGGCCCGGCGTCGTGCCCACCGTCCGCCCGAAGACGCGGGCGAAGTGACGTGGACTCATGCTCGCGCGTGCGGCGAGTTCGGACACCGGCAGCGTGCGATGGAGGTTCTCCTGGATCCAGTCCTGAACGGCCCGGATCGGCCTCTGATCGGTCAGCTGCGTGTCGAGGACCATGCTGAACTGGGTCTGGCCACCGGGCCGTTTGAAGTACAGCACCAGGTACTTCGCCACCTCCAGGGCGCGTGCCGCCCCGAGGTCGTCCTCCACCAGGGCCAGGGCCATGTCGATGCCTGTCGACACCCCCGCCGAGGTGACGTACGGGCCGTCCCGGACGTAGATCGGCTCGGGGTCCACCGTCACCTCGGGGTAGCGACGCGCCAGCTGAACACCGAAGGCCCAGTGCGTGGTGGCCCGCCGTCCGTCGAGCAGACCGGCCTCCGCCAGCAGAAAGGCGCCGCCGCACACGGAGGTCACGCGTCGGGACCGGGCCGCGGCGCACCTGATCCACGCGACGAAGGACGTGTCCGCCAGGGCCTCTTTGAGTCCCGGCCCGCCGGGCACGAGGAGGGTGTCGATCGCCCCCTCCGCAGCGTCCAGGGGGTCGGCCTGCACGACGAGACCGGCGGAGGTGGCCACCGACGGGGCCCCGGGCGAGACGCACTGCAGACGGTAGGCGGCCGCGTCGTCCGCCATCAGGCGGTTCACGGTGTCGAAGACCTCGAGCGGTCCGCTGACGTCCAGGGTCTGGGCACCGGGGTAGACCACGATCACAACACGTCGTTGCCTCATGGTGACAGCCTGTTCCCGGCTGCGGGCCGTCCGCAATGACAGGCTGTTGACGATTCCTGCCACGCACCGGGCCACCGCGGCCCTGTCCGGCTTCCGGCGGGGTGAGCCGGAAGAGCCGGAACCGCTGGGCGCGTTGCCGGCTTCCTGGGAGCAGAACGGAAGCAGTCCCGCTTAGTTCACGGCTTATTTTTTGTTGTGTATTGACGGCCCGGCAGACGGCCCCTACCGTCCGATGCGCATCTCCCCCCCACCTCCGTGACCGAGGAGACACGCGTGACCGACGTTCTCACCGTGCTCGTGCGAACCCCCCGGCACCGCAGACGCACCGCCGCCCTGGCCGCCGCCCTCCTGGCACCGGCCGCCGCGGGCCTCGCGCTGGTCTGTGCCCCCGGCGCCCACGCCGCGACCGTCCCCACCACCGCCACCACCGTCGTCAACGCGGGCAGCGGCAAGTGCGTCGACGCCCGCACGGCGGCCACCGCCAACGGCACCGCCGTGCAGCAGTACGCCTGCAACGGCACCGCCGCCCAGTCCTGGCAGTTCACCGCGACCGACAACGGCTACTACCGGATCGGCGCGGCCTCCGCGCCGGATCAGGTCTGGGACGAGACCGGCGTCTCCACCGCCGACGGCGCCCTGGCCCAACTGTGGCTGTACGGCGGCGGATCCAACCAGCAGTGGCTGCCGGTCGCCGAGGCCTCCGGCGCGTACCACTTCGTCAACCGCAACAGCGGCAAGTGCCTCGACGTGCCGTCGGCGTCCACCGCCGACGGCGTCCAGCTGCAGCAGTACACCTGCAACGGCACCGCCGCCCAGTCCTTCACGCTCTCCGCCGGCCTCACCCCGCCGGCCGGCACCCCCGACTTCGGACCCAATGTGACGGTGTTCGACCCGTCGATGCCGAAGTCCGCCATCCAGTCGAAGATCGACTCGGTCTACGGCACCCAGCAGAACAACGAGTTCGGCACCCAGCGCAACGCGCTGCTCTTCGCCCCCGGCACGTACGACGTCGACATACCCGTCGGCTACTACACCCAGGTCGCCGGGCTCGGCCTGTCACCGGACCAGGTGTCGATCACCGGCGGCGGTGTGCACGTCGAGGGGCACACCAGCGACGGCAACGCCACCCAGAACTTCTGGCGCGACGCCGAGAACATGTCGGTCAGCCCCAGCTCCGGCAGCACCATGTGGGCCGTCTCGCAGGCCGACCCGTTCCGGCGCATGGACGTGCACGGCAGCATGAAGCTGTGGGACGACACCCACGGCACCAGCACCAACTGGTCCAGCGGCGGCTACATCGGCGACTCCCGGGTCTTCGGCCAGATCGACTCCGGGACCCAGCAGCAGTTCCTCACCCAGGACACCGCCATGAACGGCGGCTGGACCGGGCACAACTGGAACATGGTCTTCACCGGCGACACCGGCGCCCCGGCGACCAGCTTCCCCAGCCCGCAGTACACCACCGTCGACCAGAGCCCGGTGATGCGCGAGAAGCCGTTCCTCTACGTCGACGGCTCGGGCAGCTGGCAGGTGTTCGTCCCGTCGGCGCGCACCAATGTGCAGGGCCCCGACTGGACCGGCGGCACCGCTCCCGGCACCTCGCTGCCGATCGGCCGGTTCTACATCGTCAAGCCCGGCGACACCGCCACGACCGTCAACGACGCGCTCGCCGCGGGCAAGAACCTGATCGTCACCCCCGGCGTCTACCACCTCTCCGCCCCGCTGAACATCACCCGCCCCGACACGGTCGTCCTCGGCCTGGGCCTGGCCACCCTCGTCCCGGACAACGGCGTCAGCGCGATCACCACCGCGGACGTCGACGGCATCGACATCGCCGGGCTGCTGATCAGCGCGAACACCACCAACTCCGGCACGCTGATGCAGGTCGGCCCGGCCGGCTCGGGCGCGGCTCACGGCGCCGACCCGATCGTGCTGCACGACGTGTTCTTCCGCGTCGGCGGCGACCTCGCCGGCAAGGCCACCCAGACACTCGTGGTCAACAGCAACGACGTCATCGGGGACGACCTGTGGCTGTGGCGGGCGGACCACACCGACGGCGTCGGCTGGACGACCAACCCGGCCGCAGGCGGGCTGATCGTCAACGGGAACAACGTGACCATGTACGGCCTGGCGGTCGAGCACTACCAGAAGTACCAGACCACCTGGAACGGCAACGGCGGCCGCACGTACTTCTACCAGAGCGAGACCCCCTACGACGTGCCCGACCAGTCCGCCTGGACCACCAGCGGGGGCGACCTCGGCTACGCCTCCTACAAGGTCGCCAACTCGGTCACCTCGCACGAGGCGTGGGGCGTGGGCGTCTACGCCTACCTGCGCGACAACCCCTCCGTGGTGCTCGGCCACGCCATCGAGGTGCCCACCACGTCCACGGTGAAGTTCCACAGCATGGTCACCACGGTCCTGGGCGGTGACGGCACCATCAACCACATCGTCGACGGCGCCGGCAACCAGGTGACACCGAGCAGCAACGTGGCCTATCTGGCCGGCTATCCGTAGGCCCGCTCCGGCTGACGGCCCGTCAGGCCGCGGAGGGCGACGACTGCCCATCCGTCAGGCCTGTACGGGCCGTCCCGGGATCGTTCCAGGGATCATGCGGGTGCGCGGGTCAGTCCGTGCGTCCCGTCACGGCGACGGTCACGCCCACGCCGATCATCGCCAGTCCCCCGGCGCCGCCCACGAGTTCGTACCGGCGCGGGGAGCGGGCGAACCACGTCCGTACGCTGCTCGCGGCCACGCCCCACACGCCGTCGGAGGCCAGGCCGATCCCGACGGACACCGCGGCAAGGAGCAGCATCTGCCCGGGCACGTGACCGCTGCTCCGGTCGACGAACTGCGGCAGCACGGCGCCGAAGAGGATCAGCGCCTTCGGGTTGGTGACGCCGACGACGAACCCTTCCCGCAGCGCCCGCCGGGAACTCCCGGGAGCCGCCGCGGCGCCGAGCGCGTCGGTCAGCGCCCGGCGTCTCCTGATCGCCTGGACACCCAGCCAGACCAGGTAGGCGGCGCCGGCCGCCTTGAGGACCAGGAACACCGCCGCCGACCGCTCCAGCAGCGTGCCGAGCCCGAGGGCCACGCATGCCGCGACGACGTAGTTGCCCGCGGCGTGCCCGAGGACCGTCGCCAGCGCCGTGCGGCGGCCGTGGGCCAGGGCCCGCCCCACCACGAAGAGCACGCCCGGCCCCGGGACCACGATGAGCACGGCGGACGCCAGTGCGAAGGCGAGCAGCCGATCAATCGATATCACCAGCGAGACGGTACTGGGGAGCCGCTGCGGACACCAGGCCCCTGCCCGGGGAGCCGGTGCGCGGGCACCGCTCCCGGGCCGGGGCAGGCGACCGGACGTGCCGGGCCGTTCGGAGCAGCGAAGCACAATGCGCCTGTGCCACAAGGCGATTGTCCCTCCCCCGCAACCGGCGGTACACCCGGTTGTCACGCAAGGACATCAGAGTGTCATGTCCATGCGTGTTTTGAACCTGGAGGGTTCCTTGCCGACTCTGCGACGTCCCCAGCTGTCCTTGGCCAAGCGCTTCGCGGTGCTCATCGCCGCCATCGCGTCCGTGCTCAGCGTGTCCGCCGTCAACAGCCCTGCCGCGAACGCGGCGGTCTACAGCTCCTGCAGCATCGACGGATGCTCCGACGCGGCCTCGGCCAACTCGACCTGGTCCAGCCTCGGTTACCCGACCTCGCGGGGCTGGTACGACTGGCCGGACGGCGAGTGCAGCTACGCGGGCGGCGAGTTCTACAACAACGACGGGCAGTTGCCCTCCGGTGACACCTTCTACGAGTACGACGTCTACCCGCGCTCCTGCGGGGCCCACCGGGACGCCTACCGGATCGTCGTCGACTCCGACACCGGCGCGGTGTGGTACTCGCCGGACCACTACACCGACTTCTACCAGCTCTGACACCGCGGTGAGCTGACGTCCCATCAGGGGCGGTCCCTCCGGGGCCGCCCCTCACCCATGCGGTGGCGGCCCCACGGCACCCCTGCCCGGCGCCTCGCCGACAGCAGAGAGTGAGCCGACGCCACACACAGTAGACCTATTGCGCAAATCCACTAGGCCAGATTAAATCGCCTGAATTCGTTCATATTAGGATGGATGCAATCGGATGTAGGCCACTGCGGTCCACATCCGATTGCATCCAGCCAGCGAGTAGCCGAGCGGTGAGCGGAGGCGACAGTCGGCCGTGGTGAATACCAGAGGCAGCAATGCGAACGACATCGGCTCGTCCATGCCCCACGCTCCCCGTCCGCCGCACCAGCCGCAGGCCCTGCGGACCATGCGGACCGTGCGGCCCTCGGAGCGGCACCGCACACGGATGCGGCTGCTCGAAGCCGTGGACGAGGACCGGCGCGATGTCGAAGTGCTGCTGACGGCGCTCCAGCAGGCGGTGGCCGAGGTGCACGGCCTCGGCGGCATGGTGCACCTCCCGGGCGGCGGCATGAGCGGCATCCTCTACCTGGTCGCCGACAGCGGCCTGCCGGAGTCGATGACCCGGCCCTGGCTGATCATCCCGGCACGGGGCACGGCGCCGCCCAGCAGGGCCGCCCGCCACGACACCATCAACTGGCAGCCCGACCTGGCCCCGCCCGACCCGGTGCCCGGCCGGGACCCCGCCGCCCTGTGGCCTTCCAGGCTGCCCGCCGGGATCGGTCACCTGGCCGTCCCCGTTCCGGGCGGTGGCCGGCGACGCGGCGCGCTGTCCGTCCTCTTCGCCCCGGGCGACCAGCCCGGCGCGGCGGAGTGCGCGTTCCTGAACGAGGTGGCGGCCTGGATGTCCGCACGGCTCAGGGCGTCCGGGATCCTCAATCCGTCCGCGGCGCTGCTGCGCGCCCTGGAGAACGGGCCGGGACCGCGGCAGACCGCCCCCGCGTGGGACGTGGAAGGGGCGCCCTCCCTCACGTACACCTGGGACCTGCGCACCGGGGAGCTGACCTCCGACCGGCCCGTCGAGGACGTGCTGGCCGGCATCGATCCGGAGGTGATGGCCGGCGGCATCGAGGCGTGGGCGGCGCTGATCCACCCGGACGACCTGCCGAGGGCGGTGGCCGGCTTCGACACCGGCATCCAGCTGCGCGGCGGCTTCCAGACCGAGTACCGGGTCCGGCGCGACGACGGCACATATCTCTGGATCGAGGCCCGTGCCCGGACGGTCTCGGACGACGAGGGGACGCCGGTCAAGGTGCTCGGCACCCTCCGGGACAGCAGCGAGACGCACGCCGCCGCCGAGTCGGTGGGGCGGGCGCTGCGGCACCTGAGCGACGGCTTCGTCTCCCTGGACGCGGACTGGCGCATCGGATTCCTCAATCAGGCCGCCGAGCGGCTCCTGGGCGCCGCGGGGGACGTGGCCGGAGCCCTGCTCTGGAACATCCCCGCGATACGCGCCGTGCCGGGGCTGGAGCAACGGTGCCGGGCCACGGCGGCCGAGGGCCGGCCGGCCGGATTCGACGTACCGGGGCCGGACGGGACGTCCTGGTACCACCTGCGGCTGGTGCCGGTACCGGAAGGCCTCACGCTCTATATCACCGACACCACCGAACGGCACCTGCGCGAGGCCGAGCGGGCTTCCGCGGAGCGGGCGGCCGAGGAGCGGGCGGCCCTGGTGCAGCGGATCACACGGGAGCTGGCCGAGGCCGTCACGGCCCAGGACGTGATGGCGGCGGTGGCCGACGGCGTGATGACACCCCTGGGCGCCACCGGGCTCATCATGCTCGGCGCGGTCGGCGACCGGCTGACCGTGGTCGGCTCCCGGGGATATCCGGAACGCTTCACCCGGCTGCTGGACGGCAGGTGGACGGTGGGGGACGCCACGAACCCGGCCGGGGACGCCCTGCGCACCCGCACCCCCCTGTGGATCTCCTCCCCGGAGGAGTTCCTGGAGCGTTTCCCGGCGACCGGGATCCTGGTCCGGGAGGGCGGCAAGCAGGCGTGGGCCTTCCTGCCGCTGGCCGTGTCCGGGCGCGAGATCGGCGCCACGGTGATCTCCTTCAGCCGGCCGCGGGTGCTGGACGACGACGAACGAACGCTGCTGACCGCGCTCAGCGGACTGATCGCACAGGCCCTGGAACGGGCCGGGCTCTACGACGAGGCGACGACCCGGGCCCGCACCCTCCAGCAGAGCCTGCTGCCCCAGGCACTGCCCGAACTGCCCCAGGTGACGACCGCGGCGCGCTACCAGCCGGCCAAACAAGGAGCCGACGTCGGCGGCGACTGGTACGACGTGATCCCGCTCTCCGCGGCCCGGGTGGCGCTCGTGATCGGCGACGTCATGGGCCACGGCATGGCCGAGGCCGCCACCATGGGCGGACTCCGCACCGCCGTGCGCACCCTCTCGGAGCTGGAGCTGCCGCCCGACGAGATCCTCGGCCACCTCAACGACATCGTCGGCGAGCTGGGCACCGATGCCTTCGCGACCTGCCTGTACGGCGTCTACGACCCGGTGACCCGGCTCCTGTCGTACGCGAGCGCCGGCCAGCCGCCCCCGGCCATCGCCCACCCCGACGGCACCGTCACCTTCCTGTCCATGGCCCCGGACCCGCCACTTGGGGTAGCCGCTCCGCCCTTCGAGACCCTCGAGACCCTGCTGCCCGCCGACAGCCTGCTCGCCCTCTACAGCGACGGCCTGGTCGAGAGCAAGGACAGGGACGTCACCACCGGCATGAGCCACCTCGCCGAACTCCTCTCGCAGTCCGTGACCGCCGTGCCGGCCTCACCGCGGGACACGTCCGGCCTGGACGCCCTGTGCGCCGCCCTCACCTCCGCCCTCCTGCCCGCGCACGGCGCACTGAGCGACGACGCCGCCCTGCTGCTGGCCCGCGCCCACCCGCTGGACGCGGACGACGTCGCCGAGTGGCCGCTGCCCGAGGACCCGGTGGCCGCGGGCCAGGCCCGCGACCTGGCCCGCGCCCAGCTCAGCGACTGGGGCCTGACCGACGAGGACCTGATCATGACCACCGAACTCCTGGTCAGCGAGCTGGTCGGCAACGTCGTCCGGCACGCCTGCGGCCCCATCCGGCTGCGCATGCTCCGCAGCCGCGCACTGATCTGCGAGGTCTCCGACGCCAGCCTGACCACGCCGCACATCCGCCACACCTCCGCCACCGACGAGGGCGGGCGCGGCCTGCAGCTCATCTCCGCACTCTGCGAGCGCTGGGGCACCCGCCACACCCGCACCGGGAAGTCCATCTGGACCGAGCAGCCCCTCCCCGTGCCCGGCCGGTGACCGGTCCGGTACCGGCGGCCGGCTCCGATCCGTCAGAGCGCTGTGCCGTCCTTGCGTAGATATTCTGTAAATCGTGATCGAGTCCGGACGGCCGCGGCTCCGTCGTCGCCACGGCCGGGGGAGGTTTGTACGGCTGTCGCCGGTCATCCTGACCGTCGTCATCGCCAGTCTGGCCTACGCCACTCCCCCGAACATGGCCTTCAGCCGCCTCCTGCCCTCGGCGCCGGCCCTCGCCGCCGCCATGTGGCCGGTGCTCCCCACCGTCCTGCTGGGGACGGTCTGCCTCTTTCTGATGATCGGCCTCAGCATCGTGTTCCCCGGTCTGGGGACGTGGTGGACGGCTGCGGGGATCGTCGCGGTCACCGTGGCGGCCGCGTACGGCAGTCATGTCCGGCTCCAGCGGGAGCGGACCCTCTTTCAGGTGCGGCTCGTCGCCGACGCGGCGCAGCAGGTGGTGCTCAGTCCCATGCCGCGCCGCTGCGGGAGCGTGGAGATCGAGTCGCTGTACCTGGCGGCCGCGGCGGAGGCCCGTATCGGCGGGGACTTCTACGAGGTGGTCGACACGCGGTACGGGGTCAGGCTGCTCATCGGTGACGTGCGGGGCAAGGGCCTGCCGGCGGTGGGGGCGGCCGCGGCGATCGTCAACGCCTTCCGGGAGGCGGCCTACGGCGAGGCCGACATGGTCGGCGTCGCGCGCCGGCTGGACGCCAGCAGCACCCGTTACAACGCGGCCTTCCCGCCCGAGGGACCGATGGAGCGCTTCGCCACCGCCCTGCTCGTCGAGATCCCGCACGGGGGCGGGCGTATCGGGATCCTCAACTGCGGACACCCCCCGCCGCTGCTCCTGAACCGCGGGGAACTGTGTGCCCTCGAGCCCACCGCCCCCTCGCCGCTGCTCAACCTCGCGGAGCTGATAGGCGATCACTACAATGTCGACACCTTCGACTTCGCCCCGGGCGACGTGCTGCTCCTCTACACCGACGGGGTCGCGGAGGCCCGCGCCGGAGACGGCGAGTTCTTCCCGCTGGCGGCCTGGATGCGCCGGCAGCCCCCGGCACCGCCCCACGAGCTGCTCACGGCTCTGCACCGCGACCTCCTGCGCTACAGCAGAGGACGCCTCGACGACGACATCGCCGCCCTCGCCGTACGCCTGTGCGAACCCTCGGAGTGAGCCCGGACAGGGGACCGCCGGAAAATCAGCCCGGGCCCCGCAGTGTCTGGGCAGGCGAGTACGGCTACGCCGGGTGAAGCTGAAGGTGTGAGCATCAGTAGTGAGCGCCCCGTAAGTGCCGAGCAGATCTATGCGGCGCTGGCCGCTCTGGCGGCCGAGCCGGTGGCAGATCCGCACAAGCGACCCGAAGGGCCGCAGGAAGAGGACCGCCTGCACCTGCTGGGCAGTCTGCTGGCGAAGACGGAACTCGAGATCACCGCCGCGACCCGGCTGACCGAGGAGGAGGAGATCGAGGACGTCCTTGCGACCTTGCTCGGCTGGGACGAACAGACGGGACCGGATCCCGGCCTCGCCGTCAACGTCCTGACGAACCGGCTGCAGCGCACCGCGGTGCAGGTCTCCGAACCCGAGGCGGACGAACTCCCGCCCGGCCGGGAAGCGGCCTTCGCCGCCGTCATGACAGCGGTCTACACCCTCGGCGCTCAGCTGCACGCGGAGCGCGGCGACACAGAGGGAACCCGACACGCGCTGAGCGGGGCCGAGGAAGCCCTCATCGACATCCTGCAAGGCATCCACGACCTGCGCGTCGCCATCGGCGACGCACCCGCGCCGGAGCACGAGGCCGACAGCTGACCCGAGCGCCCCCGGGCCGTCGCCCCGCCGGGTGGACCAGCGCGGCCGAGCGGGATCGCGCACCCCTGCGGGGGGACCCATGGTCCTGCGGGCGAGGTCTGCGGCCCGCCGCAAGGGAGCCGACGGACCGGTGCCGTGATCCTCGCCGCGCACTGGCTGACCCCGGCCCCATCCCCCTCGCACACCCGCGACGGGAACACCCGAGCGAAACCGAAGGACAACAGTTCGATCTCTGTGTGCGCCAGGGGCTGACACCGGGGTCCTGGTGCGCGGTAACGTGCGCGCCCGACCCGATCTTCGCACTGCCCGGGGACTGTTATGCCTGATGCTTCCACGCCGCCGGGCGACCGGCCGGCGTCACCCGCGACCGCCCCTGTGCCGGCCGAGTCGCGGGCCGTGTCCTCGATGCGGCGTCAGGTGCTGTGGTCCGTGCTGCCGCCGGGCGTGGTCACCGTGGCCGGCGCGGTGGCCACCGTGCTGGCCGGCGGTGGCCACCTGGACCGGGCGGACCAGGGCGGGGTGATCGCCGCCATGGTCCTCATCGGCACCCTGGCGGCCGGAATCGCGGGTGTACGGGCTTCGGCGGAGGCACGAGCGGTCACCGGGCACTGGGCACAACTGTCCCGCGCGGCCGACCGCAACAGTGCCGAGCTGGCCGAGCTGACGAGGACCACTGCCAGGGGCAGGGCCGAACTGGAGTCGCTGCGCCGCCGGTTGCGGGCCGGGGAGCCCCCTGTGCGGCGCCGGCCGGAACTGCCGCCGCAGACCGGCCCGGACGAACTCTCCCGCCTCGGATCCGAGATCGCCGCGGCCCGGCACGAGGCGGAGGCAGCCCTGCTGGAGACCGCCGCCGGCGCGCTCGGTGCGGAACACAGTGCCCGGCTCGAGCAGTTCGAGGTGTTCGCCAACCTGGCGCGCCGGCTCGAGTCCCTGGTGCACCGCGAGATCGGACTGCTGGACAGCCTGGAGAACGAGGTCGAGGACCCGGACCTGCTCAAGGGGCTGTTCCGGGTGGACCATCTGTCCACCCGGATCCGCCGCTACGCCGAGAACCTGGCCGTGCTCGGCGGCGCGAACACCCACCGCCAGTGGACCCGGCCCGTCGGCCTGACCGACGTGCTGCGTTCCGCCGTCGCCGAGATCGACCAGTACGCCCGGGTCAAACTGGTTCCGCCCATCGACGCGGCGGTCGGCGGCCACGCCGTGGTCGACGTCGTCCACCTGCTGGCCGAACTGCTGGAGAACGCGACGGTCTTCTCACCGCCCCAGACCACCGTGCACGTACGGGTCGAGCCCGTCGCCGCGGGGGTGGCGATCGAGGTCGAGGACCGGGGCCTTGGCATGTCTCCTGCCGAGCGCAACCAGATGAACACCCTGCTGGGCGCTCCCGACAAGGTCGCCCTCGGCGAGCTGCTGCAGGACGGCCGGATCGGCCTGTACGTGGTCTCCGTCCTCGCCCAACGGCACGACATCGCCGTGCAGTTGCAGAGCAACGTCTACGGCGGCACCCAGGCCGTCATGGTGCTGCCCACGGCACTGCTCGGCCCGCAGCCGGCAGCTCCCGCGCCCGAGCACCGCACCGTCCCGGCCCCCGACGCGGGGCCGCAGGACGACCCGGTGGAACCCGAGGGGGCCGACCCCCGGGCGGCAGAGCCGGCCGTCGCCGCGGATCCGCGCGTGTCCGGTTCCGGACCCGAGCCCGACCCGGTGTCCTGCGACGGCGCGGACGACCGTCCGCAGCTGCCCCGGCGCCGCCGCCAGGACCGCGCCGCCGAACGGCCGCACCCGGTCCCCGGCCCCGGTGCCAGTGGCCCCGAGGACATCGCACACGACCCGGGCCTGATGGCCGCGTTCCAGAGCGGACTGCGCAGGGCCGAGGAAGCGGAGACGCCCTGACAGCCGAGCCGCCCCGAAGGCCCGGGGCCCCGTCCAGCAAGCTGATTCCTTCCGTCGAAGAGGAGAACACGATCGTGGCGAGCGAAGACCTTTCCTGGCTGTTGACGGGTCTGGTGAACCGGGTGCCGCACACCCGGAGCGCCCTGTTGCTGTCCTCGGACGGGCTGGTGAAGGCGGCGGAGGGGCTCGACGAGGACGCCGCCGACCAGTTGGCCGCCCTCGCCAGTGGGCTGTACTCGTTGGCGCGCAGCGCGGGCCGGCACTTCGACGACGGCGGGGACGTACGGCAGATCGTGACGGAACTCAGCAGCTCGCTGCTGTTCGTCTCGTCCGCCGGCCGCGGCGCGGTACTGGCGGTGCTGGCCGGACGCGAGGCGGACGCGGCGGTGCTGGGCTACGAGATGGGCATGCTGGTCAAGAGCGTGCGCCCGCACCTGGCCACGCCGCCCCGGCACCCGGTGGGGTAACCGATGACGCCGGTCCTCCCCGACGGACCGCTGATCGACGAAGCGGTCGGGCGGCTGGTCCGTCCCTACACCGTGAGCGACGGCCGGACCAGGGCCACGTCGCACTTCACGCTCGTGACCACGGTGCGGGCCACGGGCGTCCAGACGCAGGGCACCTTCGGCCTGGAGCATGCGCAGGTGCTGGCGCTGTGCGAGCAGCCCGTGAGCGTCGCCGAGGTCGCGGCCCGGATGCAGGTGCCCGCCGCCGTGGTCAAGGTGCTGCTGTCCGATCTGGCCGAAGGAGGCGCGGTGGTCGCAGGTGATGCGCCCCCGCCGTCCCTGGACCACCCCGCACGACCTGACCGAGACCTCCTGGAAGCGGTACGCGATGGCCTCCTCAAACGACTGTGAGCCGCTGCCCGCCGGTGTCCTGCCGGTGGGGATCAAGGTGCTCATCGCCGGCGGGTTCGGCGTGGGAAAGACGACCCTCGTCAACGCGCTCAGCGAGATCGAGCCGTTGAGCACGGAGGAGATGCTGACCGCCGTCAGCGCGGCCACGGACCGGCTGGACGGCGTGGAGAACAAGGCCGGCACCACGGTGGCCCTGGACTTCGGCCGGATCACGCTCAGTGCGTCCCACGTCCTGTACCTGTTCGGGACGCCCGGGCAGGAGCGCTTCTGGTTCATGTGGGACGAACTGTGTGAGGGAGCCCTCGGGGCGGTGGTCCTCGCCGACACCCGCAGGCTGCAGCACTCCTTCGCGGCGGTGGACTTCTTCGAGCGGCGCGATGTCCCGTTCGTCGTTGCCGTCAACGAGTTCGACGGCGCCCACCGCTACCGCGCCGAGGAGGTGCGGACCGCGCTCGACCTCAGGCAGGAGGTGCCGGTGGTGCTGTGCGACGCCCGCGTCCAGAGTTCGGGCATCCGCGTGCTGCTCGAACTGATCCAGCACCTGATCACGACAAGGAGTGCCCATGGCAGCGACACCGACCAACTCCTCCGGGCCTGAGTCCGGGATCGCCCTGCGCCATCTGCTCCTCCCGCCGGAGGACCCGCAGGTGCGCGCCCGGTCCGAGCGGCTGCGCGAGCTGGGCATCGAGGCCCGTCCGGATGCGGAACTCGACGCCTTCGCACGGGAGCTGGCACACCGCACCGGCGGCTGCTACGCCGGGGTCAACTTCTTCCTCGACGCCGACCGCCAGTACTTCGCGGGCTTGTACAGCGCCGCACAGGACACCGTCGCGCACGTGGGTCCGCCGTTGCTGGAGGACCCCGTGCCAGGCCGCGTCATGCCCCGCGACATCGACATGGGCATCTGCCCGCACGTGGTCAAGCGCCGCCGGGCGCTGGTGCTGGAGGACATCCGGGACTTCCCGCGGTTCGCCGGGAACCCGGTGGTCGACGCGATCGGCGTCCACTCCTACCTGGGCGCACCGCTGATAGACAGCACCGGGGTGGTGCTCGGCACGGTCTGCGTGGTCGACCAGGACCCGCAACCCTGGGGGCGCAAGGGGCTGGAGACCATCAAGGCCATGGCTGCGGAACTGGTCGAACGACTCGAGGAGCCGGCGCGCCGGCGGAGCTGACGGGTGCCGGCGCGCCGGCGGAGCCGACCGGTGCCGGCGCACCGGCACGAACCCGGTGTCAGATCACCGGCCGGCCACGGTCGTCCGGCGTGCTGCCGGGCTCGCCTCGCGGCGTCCGTCGGTGCTCAGCGCGTGCAGGATCTCCTCGACACTCTGCTTCGCGTCGCCGAAGAGCATGCTGGTGTTCTCGCGGAAGAACAGCGGGTTCTGCACGCCGGCGTAGCCCGAGGCCATGGAGCGCTTGAAGACGATGGCGTGCTCCGCTTCCCAGACCCGCAGCACCGGCATGCCGGCGATCGGGCTGCCCGGGTCCTCGGCCGCGGGGTTGACGGTGTCGTTCGCGCCGATGACCAGGACGACCGAGGTGCCGGCGAAGTCGTCGTTGATCTCGTCCATCTCCAGGACGATGTCGTAGGGCACCTTCGCCTCGGCCAGCAGCACGTTCATGTGCCCGGGCAGGCGGCCTGCGACGGGGTGGACGCCGAAGCGGACCTCTACGCCCCGCTCGCGCAGCTGCCGCGTCAGCTCCGCGACCGGGTGCTGGGCCTGGGCGACGGCCATGCCGTAACCGGGGGTGATGATCACCGAGCGGGCCCGGGCGAGCATCTCGGCCGCCTGAGCGGCGCGCACCTCTCGGTGCTCGCCCTGCTCCCCCTCGCCCGCGGACGGTGCCTCGATGCCGAAGCCGCCCGCGATCACGGAGAGGAAGGAACGGTTCATCGCCTTGCACATGATGTAGGACAGGTAGGCGCCGGAGGAGCCGACCAGCGCGCCCGTCACGATCAGCAGGTTGTTGTCGAGGAGGAATCCGGCCGCGGCCGCGGCCCAGCCCGAGTAGCTGTTCAGCATGGAGACGACGACGGGCATGTCGCCGCCGCCGATCGAGGCGACCAGGTGCCAGCCGAGGGCCAGCGCCAGCGCGGTGACCGCGATCAGCAGCGGCAGGCCCGGGCTGAGGGTGAACCAGACGGTCAGCGCGGCGAAGGCGCCGAGCGCGCCCAGGTTCAGCGCGTTCTTGCCCGGCAGCATCAGCGGACGGGACGCGATGCGCGCGGAGAGCTTCAGGAACGCGACGATCGAGCCGGTGAAGGTGACGGCGCCGATGAAGATGCCGATGAACACCTCGGCGTGGTGGATGCCCAGCAGGTCGGCGCCGATCCGGGTCTGCGCCGTACCGTGCGCCTCCACCTCCAGGTAGCTGTTCCAGCCCACGAGGACCGCGGCGAGGCCGACGAAGCTGTGCAGCACCGCGATCAGTTCGGGCATCTGCGTCATCTCCACGCGGCGGGCCCGCCACAGGCCGGCCGCCGCGCCCAGCGCCATGGCCAGCATGATCAGGACCACCGTCTGCGCGTCGATGCTCCGCGCCGCCGTCACGACCGTGGCGACCAGTGCGAGGACCATGCCGGCGATGCCGTAGACGACGCCGGCGCGGGAGGTGCGGTGCTGGGACAGGCCGGCCAGGCTGAGGATGAACAACAGGGCGGCGACCAGGTCGGCAGCGTGCGAGGCTGTCAGGGAGGTCATCTGGGGTCAGCCTTTCGAGAACATGGACAGCATGCGGCGGGTGACGGCGAAACCGCCGAAGATGTTGACGCTCGTCAGCAGGATCGCCACGAAGGACAGCGCGGTGACGATCCGGCTCTCGTGGCCGATCTGCAGCAGGGCGCCGATCACGACAATGCCGGAGATGGCGTTGGTCACCGACATCAGCGGTGTGTGCAGCGCGTGGTGCACCTTGCCGATGACGTAGTAGCCGATCACCACCGCAAGCGCGAACACGGTGAAGTTCTGGGCGAGTTGCGCGGGCGCGAAGGCCACCAGCAGGAACATGGCGAGCATGCCGAGCCCGGTCAGGGCGAAGCGTCTTGCGGGCGCCGGCCTCGGTTGCCTCGCCCCGGGCCCGGCGGGCGCGGCCTTGGACCTCGCCGCGGGCGCGGCCGAGACCGCGACGGGGGGCGGCGGCCAGGTGACCTCGCCGTCCCGCACGACGGTCACGGCCCGCTGCACGACGTCGTCGAAGTCGATCACCAGCTGCCCGTCCTTGCCGGGCGAGAGCAGCCTGATCAGGTTCACCAGGTTGGTGCCGAACAGCTGCGAGGCCTGGGCGGGCAGCCGGGAGGCGAGATCGGTGTAGCCGAGGATGGTGACGCCGTTGTCGGTGACCACCGCCCGGCCCGGCACGGTGCCCTCGACGTTGCCGCCCTGGGCGGCGGCCATGTCGACGACGACACTGCCGGGCTTCATGACGGCCACGTCCTCGGCCGTCAGCAGGCGCGGGGCCGGCCGGCCCGGGATCAGTGCGGTGGTGATCACGATGTCCACGTCCGCGGCCTGCCGGTGGTAGAGGTCGGCCGCGGCACGGTCGTAGTCGGCCGAGGTCGCCCTGGCGTAGCCGTCGGTGCTCGTCTCCTGCGCGACGTTCACCGGGAGGTACTCGCCGCCCAGCGACTTCACCTGGTCCGCGACCTCGGGCCGCGGGTCGGTGGCCCGCACGATCGCGCCGAGGCTGGAGGCGGCGCCGATCGCCGCGAGACCGGCCACACCGGCGCCGGCCACCAGCACCTTCGCGGGCGGCACCTTGCCCGCCGCGGTGACCTGGCCGGTGAAGAACCGGCCGAAGACGTGCGCGGCCTCGATGACCGCCCGGTACCCGGCGATGTTCGCCATCGACGACAGCACGTCCATCGACTGCGCGCGCGAGATGCGCGGCACCGCGTCCAGCGCCACGGCCCTCACCCCGGCATCGGCGAGTGTCTGGAGCAACCCGGGATTCTGGGCCGGCGCCAGCAGGGACACGAGGGTCGCGCCCTGCCCCAGACGGGTGATCTCCGCCTCGGAAGGGGGGTTCACCTTCAGGACCACATCCGCGTTCCAGGCCTGGCCGATCTCGGCGCCGGCCTCGAGGTAGGCCTGGTCGCTGAAGCCGGAGGCCGCGCCGGCCTCGGACTCCACCACGACCTCGTAACCGAGGCCCAGCAGCTGACGCACCGTCGCGGGGGTCGCCGCGACCCGCGTCTCCCCGGAGACGGACTCGGCCACGACTCCGATGCGCTGCGGTGGGCGGTGCTCGGGTTCACGTGAAGACATGTCTCGTGTTCTCTCCTCACAGCGGGCTATGACGGGGTGTCCGCGATCAAGGGGTGTCCATCGGCCTCTTCCCCGTGGTCGCAGGCCGTAGATACCTACCCGTCACACCCGCCCCGACCGATGGGCGTGGCCGGGGTGTCTTTCACTCGGCGGCCGGCCGCCACGCCGCCGTCCGCGGTCCGGCTGATCACGGACGACGCCGTGCACGGACAGTGGCGGCCAGGACACGTCACCGTGGGACGCGCACACCCGGATCACCCGGGCGCACACTGGAAGCAGAAGGCCATGCGCCATGAGCGGCACAAGGCCATGCGCCATGAGCGGCACGTGGAGGTGAGCCATGAGCACGCTTGAGCTGCACGTCGACGTCGACGTTCCGGTCGACGCGGCCTGGGAGACCCTTCATCGGGTGGAGAACTATCCGCGCTTCGTGGAAGGGGTGCAGGACGCGCGTACGGAGGCGGGAGGCCGGGCACATCTGGAGGTGGAGGCCGGTGGCCGGGCCCAGCAGGTCGAGGCCGAGGTCACCGATCGCGGCGAGCGCGTGATGGAGTGGCTCACCACGGCCGGCCCCGACCTGACCGGTTCCTTCTCGGTGCAGGCGATCGACCGGAACCACACCCGGATCCAGGCACGGCTGGAGTACGACCCCGACACCGTCCGCGCCGCCTTCGGCGGGCCGAAGGGCTTCGCCCAGACGAACGCGATCCAACGGCTCGTCCGCAGCGATCTCGAGCATTTCAAGGAGTACGTGGAAGGCGGGTGAGCGGCGGGAGCGCTCCGCGCCGGCGGCGATGCCGGGCAGTGGCGGTCGCGGCACCCCACGCCCGGGCCCGGCCGCGTCCTGCGGCGTATGCGCGGGGTCACTGAAGCCGGCGGTCAGTCGCGGGGGCGGAGGCTGGCGTCTTCGAGGTCGAGTTCGTGCTGGATCCGGCGCCGGGTGGCGTTGCTGATCTTGTTCGCTTCGTACAGGCGCTGGAGTTCGGCCGCCTCGATGGCGATGAGTGTCCGGCGTATCTCGCGGTAGGCGTCGGCGGGGCGTGCGTCCGGGTCGCTGTAGTGGGCGTCCTCGACCTGCTGGATGCGCGCTTCCAGCTGGTGACGGGCCTGTTTCAGGGCGGCCTCGGCGGCGGTACCCAGATCGGCGAGCTGGTCCAGATCGCCCAGCAGCTTGAGTTCGTCGAGAGCGGCGTGGGCGATGTGCCGGCGGGTCCGGGCCTCCTCGCGGGCGGTGTGCTCCGGTTCCAGCGCGATGCCGGAGCGGCGGACGACGGGGGCCAGGGTGAAGCCCTGGAAGACGAGCGTGAGCGCGACGGTCCCGGTGGTGAGCATGAGGATGAGCGCCCGGTGCGGCAGCGGCGCCCCTGTGTGGGTGACCAGGGGGATGGAGAGCGCGGCTGCCAGTGGCATGACGCCTCGGGTGCCCGCCCAGGACAGGACGGCCGGAACGCGCCAGGACAGGCGGTTGTCGCCCTCCTGGTGCCGGTGGTGGATCAGGGCGGACAGCGGGAAGATCCACAGCAGGCGGATCGCCAGCAGGGTGAAGGCGATCACCGGCACCCACAGCGGCCAGCCGTGCTCGTCGCGCGCGAGATGACGGACGGCCGAGGGGAGTTCGAGCCCGATCAGGGCGAAGACGACGCTCTCCAGCAGGAAGGTCACGGTGTCGTAGACGGCGTGGACCTGGAGGCGGACGGGGGCGTTCCCGAGCTTGTGGCCGGTGCTGCCGAGGACGACCCCGGACACGATGACGGCGGTCACGCCGGAGGTGTGCGACTGCTCCGCGATGACGTAGGAGGCGTAGGGAGTGACCAACGCGATGACCGTCTCCAGCATGGGGTCGTCGGTCCGCCTGCGGATCAGGGTCACCACTGCGGCGAGCGCCGCCCCGATGAGGGCTCCTCCGCCCGCGAGGATCAGGAACTGCAGGGCGGTCCCGGACACGCTGATGGCGCTGCCGGACACCGCGGTGGCCACGGCGACCTTGTACAGGACCAGTGAGGTGGCGTCGTTGAACAGGCTTTCCGCCTGCACCATGGCCTGTACGCGCGGTGGGAGTGACAGGCGCCGGCCGAGCGCGGTCACGGCCACGGGGTCGGTGCTGGCCAGGACGGAGCCGAGGATGAACGCGGTCGCGGCGGTGAGCGGGGTGATCGCATGGGCCACGTACCCGACGGCGACGGCCGAGGCGAGGACCAGGCCGAAGACCAGGCCGGTCACGGGCCGCCACACGGTGCGCAGGTCGCGGACGGAGATCTCCCCGGCCGAGGCGTAGAGCAGCGGTGGCAGCACCAGCACGTTGATCACGTGCGGCGGCAGGCGGACCTCGGGAACCCAGGGCATCAGCCCCACGGCCAGACCCGCGACCACGAGGAGTGAGGGGGCGGGCAGGCTCCAGCGCCGGGCACCGGTCGCCACGGCGGTGGCCAGGACCACCAGCAGCAGGACGACGATCAGGCCGGTCATGGAGCGTCCCCGGTGAGTTACAGCTTGTGACCCCCCTGTGACCATCTGCTTTACCAACGTAACCGACCTGTGGCGGCGACGCAGCCGACGGTGGGCAACGGCCGTTCCCCGTCCGGCGCGTCGTCCGGGCCCGGGGTGTCACCGGCAGGCCCGGCCGGCGATCCGGCGCGGGGCCGGTGCGGGGCCGAGGAGGTGGACGCCGCGGGCGGTGTGCGGCCGTGACGCACCCCAGCCATTGATCACTTTTCCGTACGGTCGGGCTATCTTTCCAACGAGACCACATACGGCACGGAACCTACGGGGAGATCAGCGCGGTGAGGCAGCACAACAAAAGGGGCAGGTTCTACGCGGCGGTGACGGGTGCGGTGGCGGCCGCCCTGGCACTGGGCGGCTGCGACGCGGGCGGCGGCGGCACCGGAATCCACTCGTCCGCGGTCCCGGCGCACCATGCCGCCACCGGCGCTGCGACCGCCGCGCCGGGCACGGCCGGCCCCGCGGCCTGGCGCAAGTGGGGGCTGACGCCGCTGCCCGCCGCCCCGCAGCCCCCCGCCGACAAACCCGTGAAGCTCTCCGCCTCCGGCACGGTTCCGGTCTTCACGCACATAGCGACCTCGCAGAAGGTCGTCTTCATCACCATCGACGACGGCCAGGAGAAGGACCCCAGGTTCGTCGAGATGATGCGGGACCTGAAGATCCCGATCACGATGTTCCTGATGAACGACGTCATCAAGTCCGACTACGGGTACTTCAGGCAGCTGCAGGCGCTGGGCAACCACATCCAGAACCACACCCTGCACCACCCGCCGATGAACACGATCCCGCTGGCCCGGCAGAAGGAAGAGGTGTGCGGCGACCAGAGGATCCTCACCAAGGAGTACGGCACCGCGCCGCTGCTGTTCCGCCCGCCCTACGGCCTGTACAACGCCAACACCAAGACCGCGGTGGGCGAGTGCGGGCCCAGGGCGATCGTCTGGTGGCGGGAGTCCATGCAGATCAGCCACCTGCAGTACCAGACGCCGGGCAAGAAGCTGCGCCCCGGCGACATCATCCTGGCTCACTTCCGCGGGCCCGCGGAACTCAAGGGCACCACGATGACGCAGATGTTCGCCAATATGCTCAAGATCATCCAGGAGCAGGGGTTCGCCGTGGCACGTCTGGAGGACTACATCCAGCCCCCGGCCGGGCACTGACCCGCGCCCTGGAACGCCGGGACGCGGCCCGCCCGGGGTCCGCACGGGTGAATCCCGGGGCGGGCTTTCGGACGGCCTCGCGGGACATGGGCGTGCAGGCGCCCGGCGAGGCCGGCCCGGTGGCGCGGACCGGCCGGTTCCGGCCGGCGGGCGGGTTCTCCCGCGGATTCGGGCCTGTGCGGGCCCTGCGTGCCCTACGCTCGGCCTACGACGTGCGTGTCGGAAGCGGTGGAGGATCTCGTGGACCAGATTGCACCTGAACTGCTCATGGCCCTTGCCTCAGGAACCGCGGGTGCGGCCGGGGAGCAGATCTGGACGTCGCTGCGGGACCTGGTCACACGACGGCGGCCGGGCGGGGAGCCGGGCGCCCAGAGCGAGTTGACCGCCCTGGCCGAGGCGCCCGGCGACGCGCAGCGTGCTGCCGAGCTGGCCGGCGTACTGGCTCACCGCGCCCGGCAGGACCCCGCGTTCGCCGAGGCCCTCGCGGCCTGGCGGCAGGCGGCCGAAGCCCTGGAGGGCGCCCGGACCGGCTCGGGCGAGGTGCGCAACGTCGTCTCCGGGGGCACGCAGAACACCGTCATCCAGGCGCGGGACGTTCACGGTTCCATCAACCTCGGTGGCTGACGAGGCCGTGCGTCGTCGGGTGGCGCACGGCAGGACGGGGCGCCGGCCCGGCGACGCGGCTGTTTTGGCCCGGCACAGGGTCGTGGCAGGCTCCGCTGACGCGTCCGGCCCCTGTGGTCTACTGTGAGCCACGTGTCGGAAAGAGTCGAACCGTGCCTGCTCGCAAGCGAGTTCACCGCGGCGCTCGCTCGTCAGCAACAGCTCGCCGAGCGCCGCGAGGAGGTCGTGACCAGGCTGCACGACGAGGTCGAGCGGCTGCGCCGGGGTGAGATGGAAACGGCACTCGATCTCGTGCGCCACTCCCTGATCCGGCTCCACGACCAGATCCTGCGCCAGGCCGAACACGTCACCGTACCGCTGGGCGTCGACGAGCTGCGCGCCCTGCTGACCGCGCTGGCCGACGAAGCGGCGGACACCGTGGCCAGGACCGGCGCGGAGCGGTACGTACCCCGGCCCGGTGAGGCGTTCGACATGGTGCTGCAGCGTCCGGTGGGCCGGGTCGCGGCCGAAGGTCCCGAGGCGGACCGGACGGTGGCGCGCGTCGTGGCGGCGGGATTCGTCCAGGGGGAACGGGTCGTGCGCAAGGCCGACGTCGTGGTTTCCCGGTGGGAACCGGACGTCCCGTGAACGTCCGCTTCTCCGGCGGGCTCCCCGGGCACGACTTACCAGGACATGTGACGGACAACGGACGGGACGGGCGCGGGCGCGGGCGTCCCGGTGGCGGGAGACGGTATGGCCGTGTACGGCATCGACCTTGGGACCACCTACTCGTGCATCGCACGGATCGATGACGTCGGCAGACCGGCCGTGCTGCGCAACATCGAAGGGGCGGACACCACACCGTCCGTCGTCTACTTCGAGAGCGCCGGCAGTGTCGTCGTGGGACAGAGCGCCAAGGACGCCACCGTCCTCGACCCCGACCATGTCGTACAGCTCATCAAGCGGGACATGGGCGACGTGGTGCCGCGCGAGTTCCACGGCCGCACCTACACACCCGAGGAGATCTCCGCCCGCATCCTGCGCAAACTCGTGGAGGACGCGAAGGCCACCGGTGTCGAAGAGGTGCGCGACGTCGTGATCAGCGTGCCCGCCTACTTCGGGCTCGCGGAGCGGGACGCCACCCGCAAGGCCGGCGAGATCGCCGGCCTGCGCGTCCTGGACGTGGTCGCCGAGCCCATCGCGGCCGCACTCGACTACGGGGCCCTGGAAGGGGCCGAGGAGCGCGGGGACCGGGCCGTCCTCGTGTACGACCTGGGCGGCGGCACCTTCGACACCACCGTGCTCACCCTGCGCGGACGCGAGCTGACCGTGCTGTGCACGGACGGTGCGAAGGAGCTGGGCGGCAGCGACTTCGACGACCGTATCGTGGCGTACCTGGTGGAGCGGTTCCGCGAGCGCTTCCCCGATGCCGACGACCCGCTGTCCGACCCCCAGTCCGAGACACAGCTGCGCAAGGACGCCGAGGAGGCGAAGAAGGCGCTGTCCTTCCGCGAGCGCTACACCGTCCGCGTCATGCACCAGGGCAGGGTCGAAGCGGTGGAGCTGACCCGGGGGCTGATCGAGGAGCTGACCGGCGACCTGCTCGACCGCACCGTCGACATCACCCGGCGCACCGTCGAACTGGCGGCGGAGCGCGGGGTGTCGTCCTTCGACGATGTGCTGCTCGTCGGCGGCGCCACCAAGATGCCCGCCGTCGCCGCCGCCCTGCGCACCCAGTTCGGCTTCGAGCCCAGGCTGCACAACCCCGACCTCGCGGTGGCCCGCGGCGCCGCGTTCTACGCCCTCGACCGGGCCGCGTACCTGGTCTCCAGCGGTGAACTCTCGGGCGAACAAGCGCCGGACGTACCGGAGACCGGCCTCGCCCACCGCCCCTACGAGATCGCCACCGTCGCCTCGCGCGGTTACGGCATCAGGGTCACGGACATCGACACCGGCCGGGAGTACGTGACCCACCTCGTGCACGCCAACGACGGCCTGCCGGCGTCGGTGACCGACGACTTCTACACCCTTCGCGACGGGCAACGGCAGGTCCGGATCCAGGTGATGGAACAGGCGGGCGCGGTGGAGTCGCAGGAGCTGGCACACAACACCGCCGTCGCGCAGGGGACGTTGAAGATCCCACCGGGCAAGCCCGCGCGCTGGCCCTTCCAGTGCGTGTTCACACTCGACACCTCCGGGCTCCTCACCGTCGTCGCCACGGAGCGGGAGTCCGGCGAGCAGATCGAGATCTCCATCCAGATCGGAGGCCTGTCCCAGGAGGCGGTCGACGAGGCGCGGGTCGCGATGAGCCGCCAGCGGATCGGCTGACCGCGGGCAGGACGGGGGAACACGCTCGTGGCTTTCGACGAGTCGCGCTACCGGCGCGAGGTGCTCGACGCCGGATTGCCCGTGACCGGGGATCTGCGCACGCGTTACCAGTTGCCGCAGACCCTCGACGCGGCCGCGGTCGCCGAGGCGGTCACCGCGGTCCGCGCCTGCTGGCGCCGGAGCCGGGCCCGGCTCAAGTACCGTGCGGTGATCGAGCAGTTGGAGGCCGGATACCTGTCCCACCGGCCGCTGCTGGACGCGGCCGCCGCCGGGGACCCGGGGCCGCTGCGGGCCGCCCTCGCGGCGCACGGCCGGCACGCGGAGTCCGAGCGGGCCCGGCTGCGCGCGGCCCTGGAGGAGGCCGCGGGCGGGCTCGGCATGCTCGCCGGGAGCACCGTCGCGCGGATCGCCGCCGCCCACCGGGTCCACGAGGACGAGGTACGGGAGCTGCTGACCGCCCTCGGGCTGCGGATCGCCGAACCCGAACCACTGCCCCGGGCCGTGCCGCACCCCGCGTATGCGCGCTGCGCAGGCCACCTGGAGGTCCTGGGGCTGCGGCATCTCGGTGACTTCCTGACGACGGGCACACCCGGCGGACGGACCGAACAGCCCGTGCACGTCTTCGGCGCGCTCCCCGTCGACCGGCCGGTCGTCGAGGCCGCGGCGCGCCGCTGGGGCCGGCTGCCGCACGGCGCCGCGCACACCGCGGCCCAGGCCGTGATCGCCGCCGTCCGCGGTGTGCTGACCGAGCAGGGCCCGCAGGGACTCGCCCGGATCCTCCTGCACGAACTGGCGACACCGCTGCGCACGCGGCGCGCCGCCCGCGCGAGTGCGGCCACGCTCCTCGCGTACGCGGTGGGAGAGCTGTCCGTCGCCGAGGACGACGCGCGGCGGCTGGTGTTCGCGGTGCTGCACGAGGAGGCCGGGGATCCGGTGTCGGAGCGGCTGCGCCGCCTGGTCGCGGACGGCCGGCTCGCCGAGGCGGCCGCCGTGGCGGACCGGCTGCCGCCGACCTCGCTCGCCGAGGACGTACGCGCGCTGGCCGAGCACGTGCGCGAGAAACTCGCCGAGGCGCGCGCCGTGGTGGAGCACGCGCGCCGGCTGCCGCCGGCGGAGGCGGACCGGGCCTGGGACCTGCTGGAACAGGCGGAGGCGGCCGTGCGCGATCTGCCGGGGACCGACGCCGTGCGCCGCGGCCTCGCGGTTCACCCGGTGTCCGCGCTCACCGCGGCCCCGGACGGCGCGGGCGTCACCGTCCGGTGGCGGCCCTCGCCGTCCACGGCCGGCGAGCCCGAGTACGTGCTGCTGCGCACCGAGCGGCGCCCGCCACGCGACGCGGCCGACGGCACGGTGCTGCCGCTGGCCTCGCCCCGCGCCACGTCGTACGGGGACGACGCACCCCCGGCCTGCGTCCCGCTGTACTACGCGGTCGCCGTGCACCGGGCCGCCGAACCCCGCAGCGCGCCCTCGCCGCTCACGGTGAGCGGGCCCGTCGTGCACTGGCCCGAGGTCACCGACATCCGCCTGCGGCCCGCGGACCGCCGGATCACCGCCGAGTGGACGTGCCCGGACCGTGCCCGCAGCGTCGAGGTCGTCCGCACCGCGCCCGACGGCGAGGAGGTGCACGTCGCCGCCCGCCGCGACGGCTTCACGGACGGCGCTGTCGCCAACGGCACGACGTACGGCTACCGCATCCGCGTCGTCTACCGCACCGACCACGGAAGGACCGTGCGTTCGGCCGGCATCCGGCGCACCGCGAGGCCGCTCGCACCGCCCGAACCGGTCACCGGCCTGGACATCAGCCTCGTCGACGGCCACCTCTCGGCGCGACTGGACCCGCTGCCGGACGGCGAGGTGCGCCTGTACGGCCTGGACGACGTACCCCCGTGGCCGGCCGGCACCTGGCTGCGCACGGCCGAGCTTCCCGGGCGTCCGATCGCGGCGCAACCCGCGCCGGAGGGCCTGAGGTTCGCGCCGCCGGACCGGCCCACCCTGGTGGTGGCGGTCACGGTCGTCGGGGAACGGGCCGTCATAGGGGCGCACGCCGCGACCGTCCCGCCGGCGCTCGGCACCCCCACGCTCACCCGGCACGGCGGCACGGGCGTGGCCGTCGTCTTCGACTGGCCGCCGCAGGGCGGCGACGAGGTCGAGGTCAGCTGGCGGACCCCCGGCGAGACGGGCGGCGGGCGGCGCACCGTCACCCGCGCCGCCTACCGGCACGAGGCGGGCGTACACCTGCCGGTCGCGGACGGCGCCGGGGTGGTGGTCGAGGTGCGGCCGGTCGGCGTGGTCGGCGGGCTGCCCGTGTACGGCCCGCCGAGCACGGCGGTACTGCCGCCGCGCGCCGACGCCGGCTATCGCCTGGAGCGGCACGGTCTGCCCGGACGCCGCACGGTCACCGCCGTGTTCACGGCGCACGCCGCCGTACGGGCCGAGCGACTGCTGCTGGTGCGCTCGCGCGGCCCGCTCTGGCCGCTGGAGCCCGCCGACGGGGAGGTCCTCGCACAGGCCGCCGGCGTGACGCTCGGCCCGGGGCAGGACGTGCGGCTGTCGGCGCGCCTTGCCCGGGGCCCGGGCGGCTGGCTGCGCTGCTTCGCCGTCGGCGAGGCACTCGTGCTGCGCGACCCGCCGCAGCACACGCTCAAGGTCGCCTGAAGGGAGTGGACGTGAGAATGCCGTGGCGCCGCACCTGGGTGTGCCCGCACTGCTTCCGGAGCATCTCCCGGGCGCAGATCGCGTACGTCTGCGCGAGCGGCGGCGCCTGCGCCGAGGACCGGGCTCTCGCGTCCGCCGACCCCCGGGCAGGTTCGGCGCTGTGCGGCACCTGTGGCCGCACCACCGCCCGGCTGCGCTGCACCGCCTGCGCGGGGCGGCTGCCGGAGGGCTATCTGCGCAGTCCCGGCAAGCTGGTCGCGCTCGCCGGACCGGTGAGTTCCGGCAAGAGCACCTACATCGGCGTCCTCGTGCACGAACTGCTGAACCGCCTCGGTGGCGAACTCGACGCCGCGCTCCTGCCCTGCGACGACGACACGATGACCGACTATCACGAAGGTTACGAACGGCACCTGTACGAGGACCGGCACACCGTCCCCAAGACCGCCGAGCACGACGCCGGCCGGCCCCTCGTGCACCGCCTCAGCCGCACCCGCCGGGGCCGCTTCGGACGCACCCGCGAGCGGGTGCTGACCCTGGTCTTCCTCGACACCGCCGGAGAGCACTTCGCCTCGCGGGACCGCATGGAGACCCAGCTGCGCTACTTCGGCGCGGCCGACGCCGTCGTCGTCCTCGTCGACCCTCAGGACCTGCCCGGGGCACCGGTGAAGGACGGCGAGGGGGTGCCGGGCCGGTCGGGTGACGTACTGGCCCGGGTGCTGGGCCACCTGGGCGGTGGCGGGAAGGTGGCCGTGCCGGTCGCGGTCGCCCTCACCAAGGCCGACCTGCTGTGGCCGCACCTGCCGGACAACTCCGCGCTGCACCGCACCCGCCGCCCCGGCCCGGTCTTCGACGCCGACGACCGGGCCGCCGTCCACGCCGAGCTGCAGGCTCTGCTGCGGCGCTGGCAGGAACACCAGCTCGACGCGCGGCTCACCCAGTTCTGCACCGACTACCAGTTGTTCGCGCTGTCCATGCTCGGTACCGCGCCCCGGCAGGGCGGCGGCCTCGGGCTCGGCGGCGTCGTGCGCCCGCACCGGGTCGAGGACCCCCTGATGTGGCTGCTGCACCGCTTCGGTGCCCTCGACCGGCGACGGGGATGACACATATGGCAGGACAGGCGCACTACACCTCCGCCCCGCCCTCGGCCGGCGCACCCCACGGGGGCTTCCGCTTCACCGCCGTCTCCCCGGCGGCGCGCCCCGCACTCGACGTCCTGCGCCCGCTGACGGGATACGCGCGGCCTCCTGGCACGGACCGGCACCGCCCCTTCCCCGTGGCCTTCGCCTACGACCGGCCGGGCGCCGCCGCGGCCGTGCTGACCCGCACCGTCTTCACCGGACACGACTACAGCGGCCGCTGGGGCAACCACTTCTGCCACGCCTGGTACGCCGCCCCCGGTGAACTGGCCGGTCTGCGCCCCGTGGAGCTGTGGGACAGCCCTGACTGGGCCCCGGCGCCCGCGTGCGACGAGGACGGCGGCCTGCCCGATCTGACCCGGCTCGTTCCCGGCAGCGCCCTCGGACCCGACCGTGCGGCCCGCTTGCTGGCCGGCCACGGCGTTCCCGGCATCCGCCTCCTGGAGGCCCTGCTCACCGCGGCCCTGCGGGCGCTGGCCGGCGAGGGCCCCGCCGCCACCCTGGTCTGCGCGGACGCGGACCGCGTCGTCGACTGGATAGCCGCCGTCTCCTACACCCTGCCGGCCGGCCTGGCCGCCCGGCTGACGTTCACGACGTACACCGCGCGGCCCGAGGACGACCGTCACCATCTGACCGGGACGGGGCCGGAGGCCGGGGACCGGGTGACGGGTCCGGTGTTCCGCCTCGACCGGTTGACCGCGCAGGGGTGTCCGGAGCCGGGCGCGGCGGCACGGTTCCTCGCGGGGGCGCTGGCGAACGGGCGCCTCGAGGTCCTGGACGCCGTCGCCGAACTGTGGGAAGCGGGCCCCGCGGACGACGCCGGGGCGGGCGTACGGCGGCTGCGGGCCGCGTGTGCCCTGCTCGCGGGGGCCGGCGATGCGGGGGCCCTCGGCGGGGAGGGCTCCGGGCTCGCGGGCTTCGTACGAGGCGTGGCGGAGCTGCGGCCGCAGGAGGCGGGCGTGGCACCCGAGCGCCTCAGGGACGCCGTCGCGCGTCATCTCGCCGGGGGGACGGCACCGCTCGGCGACGTACGGGCCGCGATCGCCGCGCTGCCCGAGCCGTACCGGCACGCCGTCCTCGCCGGGCTGCTCGGCGCCCTCGAAGCCTCCGTCGAACTGCGCGCCGCCGTCCTGGACGCGCAGGCGTGCGCCGCCCTGGCCACGCTCGTGGAGGAAGCCCCGGACCTGCTCGCCGCCGGCCCGGCCACCGCGCTGTACGCACTGCGCCGGGCCCCCGGGGAGCCGCGGCCGGCCGCGCTGCGGATCCTGCGGCTGTTCCGGCAGGGGCTGTGGGAGGAGACGGAGACCTACGAGGCCCTGCGCGACCGGATGGCGGCCGGCGAGCCACAGCCGCAGCGGGCGCCCTGGCTGCCGCGGCGACGCGGGCCGGCCCGCGAGAAGGAGTGAGCCGTGGCCAACCCCGTGGTCCTGTTCCTGGCGATCGCTCTGCTGGTCGTCCTCGTCGTCGGCTACGGCGTCCTCGTCACCCTGCCCAAGCTGGTGTGGACTCAACTGCGCACCGTCTGGCGGACGTTCGGCCGGGCGGCACACACCCCGCCCGATCCGCACGGCGAGCCGGCCGTCCCCGCCTACGTGCGCACCACCGGCCCGCGCGACCTGCGTGCGACCTGGTGGGACGGCCTCGAGCAGCACGAACGGCTGATGGGCGACGCCGAGCGGTTCATGGCCGCCCGGGTGGACGAGGTGTTCCGCAGGCCGCGGCGGGGCGGGAGCGGGGGGCAGGGCTGCCTGATGCTCTTCCTGCGCCCGGCGTTCCTGCTCACGGCCGTCGCCGTCGTGCTGACCGCGACGGCGCTCAGCATCCTTCCTGCGCTGTTCGCGCTGCTGGTGTGGGCGCTGTGCGGTGCGCTGTGGAGCCTGTGGTGGGCTGTGGGGGCGGCTCTCGCGCGGACGGGGCGCGTGCTGGGCCGCGGGCCGGCGCCGTGCCCGTACACGGACTGCGGGCGCACCATCGGCCGCCCGGTCAGGCTGTGCCCGGCCTGCCGGGCCCGGCACCGGCAGCTGGTACCGGGCCGGTACGGCGTCTTCCACCACCGCTGCCGGTGCGGCACCCGCCTGCCCGCCGTCCTCGGCGGGCGCCGCCTCGACGCGTGCTGCCCGCACTGCGCAAGGGCGCTGCCCGCCGGATCCGACCGGGCGCGGGTCGTGGTGCTCGTGGGGGGCCCGGGCACGCAGCGCGCGGGGGTGCACCGGCAGGGCCTGGCCGAGCTGGGCGTCGCGCCCGGGATCGAGCCGCCGCTCGTGCGCACGGCCGAGGCGCCCGTCCTGTGGTACGACCCGTCCGGTGACGTGTACGGCAGTCAGGAGTCGGTGGCCGCGCTGGACGTGCTGCGCCAGGCCCACGGACTGCTGCTGGTGGTGGACGACCCCGCCGCGCACAGCGATGCCGTGCACGCCGTCACCCGGGTCCTGCACGTCCTCGCCGCCCTGCCCCCGCGCCGTCGTCCGCGCCGTCTCGCGCTGCTGTACACCAAAGCCGTGCGGGGCGACGCCACCGATGTGCGCGGGCAGCTGGCCGAGGCCGGCGGCGGCCATCTGCTGCGCGCGCTCGATGCCACGGGCATCGCGCTGCGCTGCGTTCCGGCCGGGGCCCTCGCGGGGACGGTGCGGTGGCTCGCCGGTACGGCCGGCAGCGCGGGCTCCGGTGAGAGGATGGCGCCCGCGCCGGTGGACCCACCGCAGGACACCGCGTTCCGCCTTCCCCGGCACCGCGTCGCCCGCCGCACCCTCCTGCTCGCCCACCTCGCCGGGTACCTGGTCGTACCGCTCGCCCTGGTTCTCCTGCAGGCGGGGGCGCTGCCGCCGTCCGCGTTCTTCGGCCTGCCGGCGGCCTACGACAAGTGGCAGCATCCGCTGACCGGTTCGGTCCGCCAGGTCGACCTCACCGCGGCTGCCACCGAGAACTGGCCGCGGCTCAGCGCCAGTTACTCGGCGCCGGGACATCCGCCGTCCGCCGCCCTGCCGGGTCACGGCGGCTACTGGTCGGTCAAGGGATCCCCGCACAAGGGCAACTGGCTGAGGATGGACTTCGGGATGCCGCTGCCGCTGAGCGAGGTGTCGGTGGACTTCGACCCGGACAGCGTCGCGTCGTGGTCCCCGGATGTCGACGCGGCGGGCCAGCGGGGCGCCCACACGGTCTGGCTGCGCCAGACGCACTCTCACGAGCAGAGGCAGAGTGCCTACCTCACGAAGACGTACGGCTACGACTATCCCGTCCCGGAGACCGTCGACTCCGTCCTGATCGGCCTGCGGCCCGGGCTCGGCGCGGAGACCCGCGACGAACAGCGGCTTCGCCTGCGCACGTTCAGCATCCGCTGGTCCAGTTCCGACGCCCTGCGCCTGCACCCGGCCGACGGCGGGGGGCTCGGCGTGGAGAACGCCACCGCGCGGGAACTCGCCGTCTCCGTACGTCCGCCCCTGCTGCCCGCGGGCTGGCACGCCACCCCTGCCGGACGACCGCCCCGGACCCTGGGGGCGCACGGCACGTACGTGGCGCGCTGGCGGATCACGGCTCCGAAGGGCACCACGGGCCGCGTCCCGGTCGTCTTCGCCGTCGACGTCACCGAGGACGGTCACACCGTGACGGCACGCTGCCTGGCCCTCCTGACGGCCTCCGGGGCGGCCGAGCCGCTGTGCTGACGCCTCAGCGGCCGCCGGTCGGCCATGTCCACCGGGATCCGGCGAAGTCGGCCAGGGCGGCGGCGAGTTGGGGGTCCACGCGCGACGAGAGGCCGAGCGGCAGGACGAAGAACCAGCCCTCGCCCATGCGGGAGCGGCGCGGCGGGCGCGGGGCGCCGGCGAGGAGCCGGACCTGGAGCGCGTAGAAGCGCGCGTCCCGGCCCCGGACGATGGCACGGCGCACGGTGATCTCCTCGACGTGCCGCCACGCGTAGGAGCATCGCCTGCGCCCGATCACGGAGGTGACGCCGTGCCGGGTCAGCTCCAGCTCCATCCGCCGCCGCGGCAGGAGGTACCCGGCCACGGTGATCAGGGCGCCGATGAAGGGCCAGACAAGCAGACCCAGCCATGTGACAGGGTCCTGCCACTGTCCGGACACGCTGAACCGGACGACGAAGACGCCCATGAGCGTGCCCAGCACGGTCCAGTGGGCCAGCGGAAGCCGCCGCGACCGGCCGCGCAGGCGGTAGTGGTCCGCCGTGCGTTCCACCGTGAACCGAGGGGAGTCGGCGAGCGCGGGCAGGGGAGCCGGCTCGGGGCCGGCCGCAGCCGTCGCCCGGTCCTGCGCCCGCTGCCCCGCCAGATGCTCCTGGAGCCTGCGGTTGCGGAACCGGTAGGTGCCGCCCGACACCTGCAGCAGCCCCGCGGTGCGGGCGTCCCTGAGGAACGTCATCAACGGCCAGGGCGCCCGGCCCGTCGCCGCGAGGGAGCACCTGGCCAGCGTCCAGCGGCTCCAGGGGCTGAGCAGCACCAGCGTGGCCGAGGCGCCCGCCCAGGAGCCGACCGCCGTCTCCCAGCCGCCGCTGCCGCCGTTCAGCCAGAAGAACGCCCCCGCGCCCGCCCCGATCAGCGGGGCCACCAGCGTCAGCGTGGTGATGAGCGCGCTCTGTTCGCCGCGCAGGAGTTCGTCGGGGGTGGCGGCGTCCACGGTGTCGGCGGGAGCCGCGTACACGATCATCAGCAGGACGGGCAGGACACCGCCGACGGAGAACCACACCAGGGCGGGGTCCCGCCCCGCGAAGACGTACAGGGCGAGGAGGAGGACGACGAGGACGGGACCGCCCGTGAGCGCCGCGAGACGGACCTGCGGCCCCACTCGCGCGTGCCGGTCCAAAGAGCGCAGGGCCTGGATGAAGAGCAGCGGATTGGCGCTGCGCCGGGGCTCGGACAGCCGCTGGCCGAACCAGGAGGCGGTCACGGACCGCGCGACGGCCGCGAAGACGACCCCGCCCGTCACCGCGTACGTGACGCTGACGTCGCCCAGCGGTGAGGCCTTTGCATAGCCGGACATGCCCGCCTTGATGACGAAGGAGAGCACGATGCCGGTCGCGAGCAGCGCGGGCAGGGCGAGCAGCCGGGGCAACGGTGCCATGTGCAGCCGCCACCAGGCCAGTTCGGACTCCTCGCGACGGCTCAGCAGCTGCGCCAGGTACGAGAGCCAGGCGCCGGCCCGTTCGGCGTCCCAGGTGCGGGGCGGGTGCAGCCGGCCGGGGTTCGCGGGCAGCGGCGGAAACGAGGCGGGCACGATCCGGTCGAGCAGGTGCGCCTCGACGGCATCGCGGGTCGGGAACCGCTCGCGGTCCGCCAGCTCCCCCGGACCGGCCGGATGCCGCTCGTACGACCGGCGTACCAGCCACACCATCAGCGGACTGCTCAGGGCCCGGGCAGCCGGCGCGGCGGGTTCCTTCCGGAGGGTCTCCAGCAGGGGTGCCCAGGCGGCGGCGCGGGCCGGGGGCCGGGCTCTGCGGAGGTAGTGCGCCACCTCGTCGGGGCGCAGCGGCAGCGACTCGATCACCGTGGCGTGCCGCAGGCCCTTGCCGTCCTGGTCGAGGCGGGCGTACTCGTCCGTGCGGGAGACCAGCACCGCGTCCCCGTCGCCGCCGAGGCCCGCGTTGAGCGCGTCGAGGACCTCGGCGCGGCGGTGTTCGGGCAGTTCGTCGAGGCCGTCGAGGACGGGCAGCACCCGCCGCTCGAGGACGAGCCTGCGGGCCGGGTGGACGCCGTCCACGGGCGGCAGACCGGGGTGGTCCTGGCGCAGCCGGTCCACCAGCCACTCGGTGAGCGACTGCCGCCGGGCGTCCCAGGACTCCAGCGACAGCACGAGCGGGACCGGCACGCCGTCCTCGCCCTGGGTGAGCCGGCGGGCGAGGAGTTCGAGGGTGAGCAGGACGGAGAGCACGGTCTTGCCGGACCCGGCGGTGCCCAGCACGACCAGCCGTCGTCGGGGCGGGAGCCCGAGGAAGGTCCCGGCGATGGTGTCGGCCCCGGAGCCCGCGGGCACGTGTTCCCCGGGGGAGCGCACTTGCCGGCTGGGTGTCCAGCGCACCGGCAGCGGCTCGGGGTCGGTCATGTCCCAGGCGTCGGCCTCGGCCCGCCACCGGTACAGGAGACTGCGTGCCAGTCTCCGCTCGGCCGCGGCCAGCGGGGCGTCGTCATCGGGCGACGGGGGCTCCACACACACAGTCAGATTGAGGTCGCCTTGCAGGATCCCGATCTGGATCAGGTACTCGGCTGTGCAGTCGACCGCGATGTTGGTGCCGTGCGGCCGGCCGTCGGAGTCCGTCTGCCTCACCATGTACGTCCGCCCCCGTCGTCGCCCCTGCCACTGTACTTACCGGTGCCCGGCTCAGGTTGTCTTCGGCTTCCCGTGGAGGCGTACCGTGCTGAGGATCTTCATGATCGTCGAGTCGGGCAGCTCGTCCCGCACGCCCGTGGCGCCGAAGAGGGTCCACGCGACCAGGTCCCCCGCGGAGTTCCTGAACCCGAACGTGACGGCCTTGCCGTCGAACGCGCAGGTGCCCTTCTCGGGTGTGTGCCTGGACCGGGCCCGGGCGATGCTGCCCCTGACGCCGGACCTGGTCGTGTACGGCGTCGCCGCCGGGTCGGAGACGATACTCTTCCTGTCGGGCTGGGTGTAACCGGCGTAGACCCACTGCTCGGCCTGGCTCAGGGCGGCATCGCCGGTGCTCCTGGCGCCCTTGGCGCCCTTGGTGCCCGCCGCTGCCAGCCAAGTGCCGGTCCTGAGGCCGTTGTTGTCGTCGACGGACAGGCACCAGTTCTCCTGGAGGATCGCCGGCCCGCTCATGGCGATGACGGCCTTGCCCCAGTTGCGGGGGTCGCTGTAGTCGACCTTGCTGTCGTCGAAGCCGATCAGCATGCTCGGCTCCTTGACGTCCCAGTCCGGCGGCACGTCGAAGGCCGTGCCCCACTCGGGGTTGACGACGACCTTCCAGCCCGGGACGGCCGGCCTGCCGTTGTTCCCCGTCTGCGGGCGTCCGGACGCCGGGGCCGTGCTCGGCGAGGCACTCGCCGGCGCCTTCGTGTTCCCGCCGAGGCCGGCGGCGCCGTCGTCCTTGCCGCCGCCCAGGAGCAGGGAGCCGGTGACGCCGACGGCCACGACCACGGTCGTGGCGGCAGCGACCGCGACGGCCTTCGCCCGGTTCCCGCCGGCCCCGCCGCTCGACGGCTGCGGCCGGCTCGACTGCTGGCGGGGGTCTTGACCATGCGGATTCTGCGCGCCCCCGGGCGGCTGTCCTGACGGCATGGTCAATAACCATAGCTCCTGGCCTACTTGGGGCACCGCCCCGTTCGGCGGCCTGCGGCGATCGGGTCGTGCGGCACGCCGTTTTTTCAGGCCGGGGGGATGTCCTCGATCCGTTCGCGGTTGAGCAGATACGTGGGCAGGTACGGCTGCTGCGTGGCGATCGGGAACCCGTGGTCGTACGCGATGCTCGCCATCGCCAGTGGCCCGAGGGCGACTTGGGCGCGCGGTGCCGTGGACGCGTCCCAGTAACCCGCGTGGTCCGCGAGGGATTCGGAGAGCGTCTTGGCGAAGGCGTCGTGGTCGCGTGCGATCAGGCGGTGGAAGAGGGCGACGGGCTGGTAGTCGATGCGGTTCACGAAGTCCTTCGGCGCGTGGGTCAGGGCTTCGGGCATGGACGTTTCCATCGTGGCGAGCAGCTTGTCCACGACGTCGTCCATCGCGCGCCCGGAGAAGTAGGCCTGCAGGGTCTCGATCCAGTGCAGGACGTACGCGTCGACGGAGTCGTCCTGCCGCAGTGTCGTCAGTGGCACCTGGCACAGCCGGCCGATCCGGTCCTTCTGGCGGCACACGATCGCGAGGTAGAGGGCGTCGAGCCAGGCGCGGGTGTCCGCGGGTGGTTCGGGGGACGTGGCGGGCAGTTGCCCGACGGCGTCCTCGCCCAACCAGCATTCCTGCGGCTGCCCGCCGGTGAACAGGGCGGAGCCGAGTTGTACGGCGGTGGCCCACGCGTTCCACGTGTCGCCGTGCGCGGCGCCGGGATCGGTGGCGCAGTGGGCGTGGGCGAGTGTGACGGCGCGGGCGAAGGCCTCGCCCATTCCCTCGGGGGAATCGGCGAGGCGCGCTATCGACTCGGCCGTGGTGTGCGTGAGTTCGGTGGCCTCCGTGCACATGGCCGCGCCGGCGGTGGCGAGACGGCCGGCGCCGTCGAGGCGGACCAGGCCCTTCATCATGCCGAGCAGGTGTGGCGGCGGCCGCAGGGAGAAGGTTCGTGTGCCGTGGTCGATGACCGTGAGCGACGTCAGGCCGCCGCGGTGCCACCAGTAGACCCGCGGGGACAGCGCGCCCGGACCGTCCTCGTGAGCGCCCAACGCGTACGAGGCAAGGTCGTTGACGGCATCGACCACGGAGCCGTCGGTGATCGGGTGGTACGCCAGCAGGTGCCGGTTCGGTACGACGACGAGGGCACCCGCGTCCGGGAGCGGCTCACCGGTGACCTGCCGGGCCACTTCGGACAGGAACAGCGCCTTGCTCGCGACGAACGGGGAATCCCCGTACAGGGAGTGCATCCTCGCCCGTTGCTCGGCCGGCACTTCGTCGTGCTTGACCGGTACGCGCATGAGGTTCGCGTACGCCGCCCGGCCCAGGTTCTCGAGCCCCGCGCGTTCCACGTCGTCGTCGGTGAGGATCCGCACACTGGTGGGCCCGTCGAGGGCGTAGGCGAAGACGAGCCCGTCGGCCACCACACGCGCATAGCGCATGGCTTCGGCGAGTTGCGGGGTGAGCGAACCGGCGGGCAGCAGCCGGGCATGTACACCCTGCAGCAACTCCTCGGCGCTCTCGCCGCCCCTGCTGGCTTCCCGCAGGCGGGCGAAGTGAGCGGCAACCAGGTCGGGCCAGCGCTCCTGCGGCACGTCGCGGCACGCGTACGCCAGGTTGGCCAGGGGGTGGTCGTGGCCGTCGCGCGCGTAGGCAGCGGCGAGTGCCCGCAGATGTGACGCCTGCGCGGTCGTCAGCATCGGCAGACCGGAATCGGGAGTGTCCTCTGGTTTCACCCCTGCGACTCTACGAGGCGCACACGACGCCGTGACGCCGCGGTCCGTTCTCACCGGCCTGCGTCCGCAGCGTCGGCCGGCGACCCGGCTCAGTCGTGCTCCGGGCATAGGGCCGGTCCGGTTCCCCGCGACGGACCTGCCCTCCGATCCCGTAGAGCAGACGACGGATTCGACCAGGGAGGGGACCGCACAGTGACAGCACGCGCACTCAAGAGGGCAGTGAGGGGTGCCAGGGGCACGGCGATCGCGGCGGCGGCGATGGCCGTGCTGACGGCGTCGCAGGCACCGGGGGCGGTCTCGGCCGCGGAGCCCGCGCGGAAGGCGGCGCCCACCGGGCACGGCGCGAGCGCGTCCGGCGACACCCCGTACCGCACCGGCCTTCCCCCGCTGCGGACACGGAAAGACGGCCCGGCACCGGGAGCGACGGCCGGCGGCGCCCTGCCCGCGACCGTGTTCGCCGCGTACCGGCGTGCCGAGGAGGAGCTGGCGCGCAGCGCGCCCGGCTGCCGGCTGCGCTGGCAACTGCTGGCCGCCATCGGCCAGGTGGAGTCGGAGCAGGCATGGGGCGGCCGGGTGTCCCCGGACGGCACGACCATGACGCCCATCCTCGGCCCGCGGCTGACCGGCGGCGCCTTCGCGCTCGTGTGGGACACCGACGGCGGCGCGTACGACGGGGACGCGGTGTACGACCGCGCGGTCGGTCCGATGCAGTTCATCCCGTCCACCTGGGCCCGCTGGGGCGCGGACGGCAATGGCGACGGGCGAGCGGACCCGGACAACGTCTACGACGCGGCGCTCGCCGCCGGCCGTTACCTGTGCGCGGGCGGCCGGGACCTGTCGAACCCCGCCGGCCTGGACCGGGCGATCCTGGGCTACAACCACTCGGACGCCTATCTGCGCACCGTCAGGGCCTGGTACGCGTACTACCTGACCGGGCACCGCGTGGTGCCGGACGCGTCCGCCGGGTCCCGGTCGGACCGGCCGGGGCCGTCCCGCCCGAAGAGGCCGAAGCCCTCGCCGCCGCAGCCGTCGCACGACCGCAAGCCGGCCCCTGGTCCTTCGCGCACGCCGTCGAGACCTCCCGTCTCCCCCTCCCCCGGCCCGTCCCCTACGGCGGGTGCACCGACGGCGTCCGGGACGCCGCTGGTCCCCGTCCCCGGGCCGGCCCTCCCGCCGCCCGGCGGTGTGCTGCCGGGCGCAGGGCGGCTGACCACGGGCAACAGCTGGAACACGATGAGCGTCTCCCCCTCCACAACCGCGACTACTCGGCGGTAATGTCGCCACCCGCCGGAAGCACCGGACCGGCGGGTGAGTGCGAAGGGGCCCTCATGGCGACGGACATGCCTGCGAACACAGCGGCCGCCGACGAGCGTTGGCAGCGCATGTGGAGCCATCGCGAGCAGCTGCTCAAGGTGGCCCGGCGGCGCTCCATGAGCCAGGAGGACGCCGAGGACGCCGTGCACGAGGCGATGCTGCGGGCCGCGGAGCGCCCGGACCTCGATGACGAGCGGCTCGGCGCCTGGCTGACGACGGTGACGATGCGGCTGTGCGTCGACCGGTACCGGCAGGTCAACCGCGAGGCCGAGGTGGGCAGCCGCCCCACGCTCGTCGCGCCGGGCCCGGTACCCGTCGAGGAGGCGGTGTGCGACCGGGCCGAGGCCAAGTGGCTCGCCCTGCGCAGCGGTGAGCTGCCCGCCCGGCAGGCGGAGGCGCTCCGGCTGAAGTCCGAGGACCTGGACGTGAGCCAGGTCGCGGTGCGGATGGGGCTCAGCTACCGGACCGTCGAGTCGCTGCTCGCCCGGGCCCGGCGGACGCTGCGCGCCTCGCTGGCCGGGACGCTCGCCCTGGTCCTGTTCCTGCTCGGGCGCGGGCGGCTGCGCGGGGGCGGCAAGGCCCAGGCGGTCGCGGTGACCTCGACGGCGGCGACCCTGGCGGTGGCGGGGTTCGTGCTGCCGTACGCGCTCGGCACGGGCGGAGACCGGAACGGTGCGGCGCCACGGCCGGCCGTCTCCAGCGACGTAGGGGTCCGGCGCGGCGAGGCCACGGGCCCGGGGCGCGCCCTCATGACGCGCACCCCCTCGCCTCCGGCGCCCGGGGCCCGGGGCCGGACGCCCTCGCCCACCGGGGGCACGTCCCTGCGATTGCCGGTGCCCGTGCCGTCCCTGCCGGACGTGTCCGCCTCCCCGCTCCCTGAGCTGTCGGCGCCTCAGGTCCCGCGGGTGCCCGGCGTGCCGCGGGTGCCGGGCCTGCCGACGGGGCCGGCCGCCTCGTCGGTCCCGTCGCTCCCTGGGGCCTCGGCCGTACCGGCCGCCCCGCTCTCCGCCCCCGTCCCCGGCCCCGTCCGCGGCCCGAGGACGCCTTCGGGCACGCCGTCGCCGAAGCTGCCGTAACACGCGGTGCACCCGTCCGAAAAAAAATTCCGGGTCGCCGCGACGGACGCCCCGCTCCTCCCCGTAGAGCAGATGTCGCAGCTGCTGAACGGACGAAGGGCGGGACGGGATGGGTGCCGAGATCTGTGTGGAAGGGCTGACCAAGTCCTTCGGCTCCCAGGTCATCTGGCGGGACGTCTCGCTGACGCTGCCCGCCGGGGAGGTCTCGGTGCTGCTCGGCCCCTCGGGGACGGGCAAGTCGGTGTTCCTCAAGACGCTCGTGGGGCTGCTGAAGCCGGAGCGCGGCTCCATCACGATCCAGGGCCGGGACATCACCAGGCTGCGTGAGCACGACCTGTACGAGGTGCGGAAGCTGTTCGGGGTGCTGTTCCAGGACGGCGCGCTGTTCGGCTCGATGGACCTGTACGACAACATCGCCTTCCCGCTGCGCGAGCACACCCGCAGGTCCGAGAGCGAGATCCGGCGCATCGTGCTGGAGAAGATGGAGATGGTCGGGCTGATCGGCGCCGAGGGCAAGCTGCCCGGCGAGATCTCCGGCGGGATGCGCAAGCGGGCCGGGCTGGCCCGCGCCCTGGTCCTCGACCCGGAGATCATCCTGTTCGACGAGCCGGACTCCGGCCTGGACCCGGTGCGCGTGGCCTACCTCAACCAGCTCATCGTCGACCTCAACGCACAGATCGACGCGACCTTCCTGATCGTCACCCACGACATCGCCTCGGCCCGCCAGGTACCGGACAACATCGGGCTGTTGTTCCGGCGCGAGCTGGTGATGTTCGGGCAACGCGAGCAGCTGCTGACCAGCGACGAGCCCGTCGTACGGCAGTTCCTGAACGGCCGGATGCAGGGTCCGATCGGCATGGCGGAGGAGAAGGACGCGGCCCAGGTCGAGCAGGAACTGGCCGGGATCGACGAGGGCGGCGCGGTGCAGGAGATGACTCCCCGTCTGCTGCCGAGCCCGGGTATCCCCCGCCCGCCCCGCTGGGAGGCGATCGCGAGACGGGAGGCCGAACTGCACGGGAAGGCGGTGAACCGCGCATGAGACTCTCCCCGGTGGGTGCGCTCAGGCATTCGGGCGACCTGTTCGCGATGGCGCTAGACGTCGTCCGGACCCTGCCCCGACGGCCTTTCCAGGCACGGGAGTTCATCCAGCAGGCCTGGTTCGTCGCGAGCGTCACGATCCTGCCGACGGCGCTGGTCTCGATCCCCTTCGGGGCGGTCATCGCGCTGCAGATCGGCAGCCTGACCCGTCAGCTGGGCGCGCAGTCCTTCTCCGGTGCCGCGTCCGTGCTCGCCGTGCTGCGCGAGGCCTCGCCGATCGTCACCGCGCTGCTGATCGCGGGCGCGGGCGGCACGGCGATCTGCGCGGACCTCGGGGCCCGCAAGATCCGGGACGAGATCGACGCGATGCAGGTGCTCGGCATCGACCCGGTCCACCGGCTCGTCGTCCCGCGGGTGCTGGCGTCGATGGTCGTGGCCGTCCTCCTCAACGGCCTGGTCTCGGTGGTCGGCGTGGCGGGCGGCTACTTCTTCAACGTCGTCCTCCAGCACGGCACGCCCGGCGCCTACCTGGCGTCCTTCACCACCCTCGCCCAGCTGTCCGACCTGTGGGCGGCGGAGATCAAGGCGCTGGTGTTCGGGGCGATCGCGGCGATCGTCGCCTCGTACAAGGGGCTGACGGCGCGGGGCGGTCCGAAGGGCGTGGGCGATGCCGTCAACCAGTCCGTGGTGATCACCTTCATGTTGCTGTTCGTGACCAACTTCGTGATGACCGCGGTGTACTTCCAGGTCGTCCCGCAGAGGGGTTAGCCGATGAGACCGCACAAAGCCCTCGACCGCCCCTTGCGCTCGCTCGAGGAGCTGGGCACCCAACTGTCCTTCTACGGACGCTCGTTGATGTGGACGGGCCGCACCCTGCGCCGCTACAAGAAGGAGATCCTGCGGCTGCTCGCCGAGGTGAGCTTCGGCCGCGGCGCGCTCGCCGTGGTCGGCGGCACGGTAGGCGTGATCGCGTTCCTGTCCTTCTTCACCGGCACCGAGGTCGGCCTCCAGGGCTACGCGGCCCTCAACCAGCTCGGCACCTCCAACTTCGTGGCGTTCCTGTCGGCGTACTTCAACACCCGGGAGATCGCCCCGCTGGTGGCCGGGCTCGCCCTGTCCGCGACGGTCGGCGCCGGGTTCACCGCGCAGCTCGGCGCGATGCGGATCAGCGAGGAGACCGACGCGCTGGAGGTGATGGGCGTCCCGTCGCTGCCGTTCCTGGTGACGACGCGGATGATCGCCGGCTTCGTCGCGGTGGTCCCGCTGTACGTGATCGGGCTGCTGTCCTCGTACCTGGCCGCCCGCACCATCACCACCGGCTACTACGGGCAGTCGACGGGCACGTACGACCACTACTTCCACCAGTACCTGCCGCCCGTCGACGTGTTCTGGTCCTTCGGCAAGGTGATCGTCTTCGCCGTGCTGATCATCCTGGTGCACTGCTACTACGGCTACCACGCGAGCGGCGGCCCGGCCGGCGTCGGCGTCGCGGTGGGCCGTGCGGTGCGGACCTCGATCGTCGCCGTCAACGTCCTGGACTTCTTCCTGAGCCTCGCGATCTGGGGCGCCACCACGACCGTACGGATAGCGGGGTGACAGCGATGCGCATGCACCGAATGAGGCTCAGGCTGTACGGCGTCGCGTTCCTCGCCGTGCTCGCGCTGCTGCTGTGGCTCGCGGTGGCCGTCTACCAGCAGGCGTTCACGTCCGTCGTGCCCGTCACCCTTGAGGCCGGCACCCTCGGCAACCAGCTCGATCCACGCGCCGACGTCAAGCTGCGCGGGCTGCTGGTCGGCGAGGTGCGCGAGGTGCACGCGGACGGCACGAAGGCCACGCTCGACATCGCGCTCGATCCCCGGTACGTCCCGTACATCCCCTCGGACGTGCACGCCCGCCTGCTGCCCAAGACGCTGTTCGGCGAGAAGTACGTCGACCTGGTCCCGGCCCCGGACTCTGCGCGGTCGTCGGATCGGCCCATCCGCGCCGGAGACGTCATCACCCAGGACCGCACGAAGGCCGGCATCGAGGTGCAGCAGCTGATGAACGACCTGCTGCCCCTGCTGCGAACGGTCCAGCCGGGTGAACTCGACGCCACGCTCTCGGCGTTCGCCACCGCGCTGGAGGGCCGCGGCGACCGGATCGGCGACAACCTCACCCGGGTCGAGGGGTATCTGCGCCGGCTGAACCCGCACCTGCCCTCCCTCGAGGAGGACATCTCGCGGTTCGCGGACGTCGCCGAGGTGTACGGCGACGCCGCGCCCGACCTGATGCGGATCCTGCGCAACACGGTCACCACCAGCCGCACGATCGTCGAGAAGAAGGACCAGCTGGCCGCCGCACTCCGCTCGACCGCCTCCGTGGCGGGCACGGCGAACGGCTTCCTGTCCGAGAACGGCGACCGGCTGATCACCCTGGGCCGGGTCTCCCGCCCCACGCTGGAGCTGTTCGCCCGCTACTCCCCCGAGTACCCGTGCCTGCTGAAGGGCCTCGCCCGGCAGGAGAGGGCGTCGGAGGACGCGTTCCGGGGCGGCGAGATGCGGATCACCCTCGAAGCCGTCCGGCCGCAGGGAGCGTACCGGCCCGGTGAGGAACCGGTGTACGGCGAGCGGTCCGGCCCGAACTGCCGTGGCCTGCCGGATCCGCCGGTGCCCGGCCCGAAACCCCATCTCGACGACGGTACGTCGGCCGGAGGTCCGGGCGGCGCACTCCCCTCAGGTGCCGGCGTGTCCGCCACCAGGGCCGAGCAGCGGGCCGTCGGCTCGCTCGTGGCCCCCGTCATGGGCGTCCCCGCCGACCAGGTGCCGCCCGTCGCGACCCTGCTGTTCGGGCCGCTCGCGCGCGGGACGGCGGTGAGTGCCGCATGAGCGGGTCAGGAGCGCGGCAGATTGCCGCCCCGCTGGTCAAGTTCAGCCTCTTCGCGCTGGTCACGATCGCGGCGACGGCCCTGCTCGCCGCCACCATCGTCAACGTCTCCTTCACCCCGCAGGACAGCTACCACGCGGTGTTCACCGACGTGACCGGGCTGGAGGCCGGCGACGACATCCGAGTGGCCGGCGTGCGGGTCGGGGAGGTCGAGGACATCCGGATCAAGGACCGCACCCTGGCCGAGGTCACCTTCACCGTGACCGCGGACCGGCCGCTGCTCGCGAGCACCCACGCGGTCGTCCGCTACCGCAACCTGGTCGGACAGCGGTACATCGCGCTGACCGAGGGCACCGGCGACGGCACCACCCGGCTGCGGCCGAACGGCACCATCCCGCTGTCCCGGACCCAGCCGGCCCTGGACCTCAACGCACTGCTGAACGGCTTCAAGCCGCTGTTCGCCGCGCTCAGTCCGGGCGACGTCAACCAGCTCGCCACCGAGATCATCCAGACCCTCCAGGGCGAGGGCGGCACGGTGAACAGCCTGCTCGCGCACACGGCCTCGCTCACCAGCACCCTCGCCGACCGCGACAAGCTGATCGGCTCGGTGATCGACAACCTGAACACCGTCCTGGACACGCTCGACAAGCGCGGCTCCCGCTTCTCGGACCTGCTGACGCAGTTGCGGCGGGTGGTCTCGGGCCTGGCCGCCGACCGGGGGCCCATCGGGGAGTCGCTGGTGAGCATCGGCGACCTCACGGACGTCACATCGGGGCTGCTGAGGGACGCGCGTCCACCGCTGAAGGACGACATCGCCGGACTCGGCGATCTCACCGCAACGCTGAACAAGAACGAGAACACCGTGGAGGGCGTCCTGAAGCGGCTGCCGAACAAGCTCGACAAGCTGACCGGGACGGCGTCCTACGGCTCCTGGTTCAACTTCTACCTCTGCGACTTCGACGGCCGGATCGTGCTGCCGAAGACCAAGCAGGTGATCACCCCGGAGCTGCACGTGGCGCGGGCGAGGTGTGGCGGATGAGACTGCGTGTCCTGCGCAAGCGCCGTCCTGAGCCGCTGGTGAAGGTACGGGTCCTGCCGCCGAAGCTGCCGAGACTCCCCCGGCCGCTCCCGAAACGCAAGCCCCGGCCCCAGCCGTTGGTCAAGGTGCGCGTCCTGCCGCCGAAGCTGCCCCGGATCCGGCTCAAGCGCCCGCGCCTGAAGCCCTTCCGCATGGGGGCGCCTCCCAGCGGTAGCTGGGGGAGCAACCCCGTCGTCGTCGGCGCCGTCGGCCTCACCGTCCTCGCGCTGCTCACGTTCGCCGCCTTCAACGCCGACAGCCTGCCGCTGATCGGCGGCGGCACCGCCTACAGCGCGGCCTTCTCCGAGGCCGGCGGACTCAAGCCGGGTGACGAGGTGCGGATCGCCGGGGTCAAGGTCGGCAAGGTCGAGGGCGTCGGCCTGGACGGCGACCACGTCAAGGTCACCTTCAAGGTGAAGGGCCACCCGGGGTTCGGCACCGGCACGGGCGCGGCGATCCGCGTCAAGACGATCCTCGGCGCGAAGTACCTGGCCCTGTACCCGAAGGGGCCCGGCCAGTTGAAGCCGGGCAGCGAGATCCCGCTCGGCCGGACCGTGTCGGCGTACGACGTCGTCCAGGCCTTCAGCGACCTGACGACCACCACCGAGGCGATCGACACGGACCGGCTCGCGAAGGCGCTGGACACCATCTCCCTCACCTTCCAGGACTCCCCCGAGGAGGTGCGGGCGTCGGTCGAGGGACTGTCGCGGATCTCCCGGACCGTCGCCTCCCGCGACCAGGCCCTGCGCGGTCTCCTCGGCCACGCGAACGGGGTCACCAAGGTGCTGGCCGGACATACGAAGGACTTCTCCGCGCTGGTGAAGGACGGTGACGCGCTGTTCAAGGAGATCGACGAGCGGCGCGCGGCGATCCACACGCTGCTCAAGAGTTCCGCGCTGCTGGGCATCGAGCTGTCCGGCCTGGTCGACGACAACGGCAAGGAGATCGGGCCCGCGCTGAAGAACCTCGACACCTTCGTGAAGATGCTCGGACGCAACCAGGCGAGCCTCGACCGCAGCGTCCAGCTGCTCGCCCCCTACGTGCGGCTGTTCACCAACACCCTCGGCAACGGCCGCTGGTTCGACTCCTACGTCCAGAACCTGGTCGCCGCCCCGGTCACCCCACGGACGGGAGGCACCCGATGACCCGCAGACTCCTGGCCCTGTTCACCGCGCTGGCGGTTCTCGCCGGCCTCGCCGTCGTCCTGTGGCCCGGGCCCGGCCCCGTCCGCGTCACGGCGTACTTCCCGCGCACCGTCGGCATCTACCCCGGATCCGACGTCCGCGTCCTCGGCGTCCGCATCGGCGAGGTCACGAAGATCACGCCGGAGGGCGAGCGGGTGCGGGTGGAGCTGGAGTACGACCGGGGCCGCAAGGTCCCCGCGGACGCGCAGGCCGCCATCGTCAACTCCTCGGTGGTCAGCGACCGTTACGTCCAGATGCTGCCGGTGTACCGCAGGGGCGCGGTCATGCGGGACGGCGACGTCATCCCCGAGTCCCGTACGGCCGTCCCCGTCGAGCTGGACCGGATCTTCGACAGCCTGCACACCACCGCCGAGGCGCTCGGCCCGAACGGCGCCAACAAGCAGGGCTCGCTGTCCCGGCTGCTCGGGGTGAGCGCGGACAACCTCCGGGGGCAGGGCCAGAACCTCCACCAGACGGTGGACGGCCTGTCCCAGGCGGTCACCACACTGTCCGACGGTCGCGGTGACCTGTTCGGGACCGTGCGCAACCTTCAGGTGTTCACGGCCGCGCTGGCGGCGGACGACAACAGTGTGCGGTCGTTCGACACCGACCTCGCCGACGTGTCCGGGCAGCTCGCCGGGGAGCGCAAGGATCTCGCGGCCGCGCTGAAGTACCTGGCCGCCGCGCTCGGTGACGTGGCCGGCTTCGTCAGGGGCAACAAGAAGGCGCTGACCTCGAACGTGCGGGGCCTGGCCAAGGTCACCAAGATCCTCGTCACCCAACGGGCCGCGCTGGAGGAGCTGTTGACCGTCGCCCCCACGGGCCTGTCGAACCTGCAGAACGCCTACAACCCCACCGCCGGCACCCTCGACACCCGCGACAACGCGCAGACCCCGCAGGATCCGGCGTCCCTGCTGTGCTCGGTCCTGAAGACGACCGGCGACGACCACGACGGCTGTGCCGGGCTGAAGAAGCTCTTCGGCTCCCTGCCCGAGGTCCCGTCGGCCCCGGCGCCGACGGGCACGGTCGACAAGACCCTCGGCGGAATCCTGGGGGCACCGGCATGAACGTGAAGCGCTCGGGACGGGTGGCCGCCTGGACGGCGGTCGGCTCGCTGCTGCTGACCGGCTGCGAGTTCAACGGCTGGTACGACGTCCCGCTTCCCGGCGGCGCCGCCTCGGACGGCCACGCCTACCACGTCACCGTCGAGTTCCGGGACGTCCTGGACCTGGTGCCACAGTCGGCGGTCAAGGTCGACGACGTCACCGTGGGCACGGTCGAGAAGGTGCAACTGGACGGCTGGCACGCGCGGGTACGGCTGCGCATCGCCGACTCGGTGAAGCTGCCCGGCAACGCGGTCGCCGACCTCAGGCAGACCAGCATGCTCGGCGAGAAGTACGTGGCCCTGTCCGCGCCGGCCGGCACCGCGCCCGTCGGACGGCTCCACGACGGAGACCGCATCCCGCTGTCCCGCAGCGGCCGCAACCCGGAGGTCGAGGAGGTGCTGTCGGCCCTGTCCGCGTTGCTCAACGGCGGCGGGGTGGCCCAGCTGAAGACGATCACCGTCGAGCTGAACAAGGCCCTGAGCGGCCGCGAGGACCGGGTCAGGTCCCTGCTGAAGCAGCTCGACACGTTCCTCGGCGGCCTCGACGGCCAGCGGGCGCAGATCGTGCGCGCGCTCAAGGGCGTCGACCGGCTGGCGCAGCGGCTGAAGAACGAGAAGAAGACGATCGCCCTGGCCGTCGACACCATGCCACCCGCGCTGAAGTCCCTCGCCGACCAGCGCAAGGAGTTGACGAAGATGCTCACCGCCCTGGCCGGCCTCGGCAAGACCGGCACCAGGGTGGTGAACGCCTCCCGCGACGACACCGTCGCCGACCTGAAGCAGCTCCGGCCCATCCTGCAGGAGCTGAACAAGGCGGGCGACGACCTGCCCAACTCCCTCGAGATCCTCACCACTTACCCGTTCCCGCGCAACGCGACCGACGCCGTCAAGGGCGACTACGTCAACCTGAAGATCACCGCCGACCTCGACCTGGCGGACCTGTACGGCAACGTCACCGGCAAGCCGGGCAAGGGCGGGAAGTCCCCGGCCCCCAAGGCACCGCACCTTCCCGGCCTGCCCACTCCCGCCCCTCTCCCGTCCGTCCCGTCCCTGCCGGGCACCCCGTCCGTGCCCCCCGCGCCCACCGCACCCTCCGCACCCCCCGTGCCCTCGACGCCCTCCGACGGCGGCACCCTGCTGTGCCCGCCGGTGTGCACCGCTGCCTACGGCACCGGGGGCGGCGTGCACCGCCTCCCGCCCGGGATCGATCTCGGCCTCGCCGAGCTGATGCTGAAGGGGATACTGCCGTGATCACACGTACGGTCAGGGCCCAGCTGCTCGCCTTCGCGACCGTCACCGCCCTCGGGGTGTCGTACGTCGGCGCCCGGTACACGGGCCTGGTGGACGACGTCCTGCACCGCGGGTACACCGTGCGCGCCGACTTCGCCGAGTCCGGGGGCGTCTTCCCCGGCGCCGAGGTCACCTACCGGGGCGTGCCGGTGGGCCGTGTGGGCGATCTGCGGCTGACCGGGTCCGGGGTCTCGGTGGCGCTGAAGATCGGGGACGGCGCCCCGCGGATCCCGGCCGACACGCTCGCGGTGGTCGCCGACCGATCTGCGGTGGGCGAGCAGTACGTCGACCTCCAGCCGCGCCGTTCGGGCGGGCCGTACCTCATGGACGGCAGCCCGATCCCGCGCAGCCGCACCCGGACCCCGCTGCCGGTCACCGACCTGGTCCTCAGCCTCGACCGGCTGGTCAACTCGGTCGGCAAGGACGATCTGCGGGTCACCGTCGACGAGTTGGGCAAGGCGTTCGCCGGCACCGGACCGGACCTGAGCCGGCTGGTGGACTCCGGCAACGCGCTGGTGGAATCGGCGTCCGAGTCGCTTCCCCGGACGGTCTCGCTGATCGAGGACTCCCGGAAGGTGCTCAAGACACAGGCCGACGAGGGCTCGGCCATCAAGTCGTTCTCCCGTGACCTGGCCGCGCTCACCGGGCAGCTGAAGTCGAGCGACGGCGATCTGCGCAGGCTGATCGGCAACACCACGCCCGCCGCCTGGCAGTTGGACTCCCTGCTGAGGTCCACCCGGCCGCAGGTGCCGGTCCTGCTGGCCAACCTCATCAGCGGCGGCCAGATCACCGTGGCCCGGCTGCCCGGCGTCGAACAGGCCCTGGTCACGCTCCCGCTGACGGTCGCGGGCAGCTACACGGTCGTTCCCGGCGACGGCACCACCCACTTCGGGCTGACCGTGAACGCCGGTGACCCGCCCGCGTGCACCCAGGGCTACGGCACCCGGCGGCGCGACCCCGCCGACACCGGCACGCGCCCGGCGAACACCGGCGCGCGCTGCACGGCTCCGCGCGGCAGCAAGTCGTCGGTGCGCGGCGCGCAGAACGCGCCCGGCGCGACGAACAGCGGGTACAGCGCCGGTCAGGCGGCGTTCGTGGCCCCGTACGACCCGGAGACCGGCACCGTGACCGGCCCGGACGCAGCGCCCGTCGAGCTCGGCTCGACGGGTGGCGAACAGAGCGTGTTCGGAAAGGAGTCGTGGCAATGGCTGCTCGTGGGACCGATGGCGTGACAGGGGGCCGGGCGAGGAGGCTGCTGCCGGCGGGGCTCGTCGCCGCGACCGTGCTGACGGCGGTGCTGTGTGTCTGGCTGGGCCTGAAGCTGTCCGACCAGCACGCGGCGCAGCAGCGCCGTCAGGACATCCTGGCGGCGGCCCGCCAGTCGGCGCTGAACTTCACCTCGCTCGACTACCGGCACTACGACCGGGACAGCCGCACCGTGCTGGAGGGCGCCACCGGCGACTTCAAGAAGCAGTTCGCCGCGCAGACCGCGCAGTTGACCAAGCTCGTCGCCGAGAACAAGTCGGTGTCCGAGGGGCAGGTCCTTGAAGCGGGCATCGTGCGCTGCGACGCGCGCTCGGCCCGGGTCCTGGTCGTGGCCGACAGCAAGGTGACCAACACCGCGGCGCCCGAGGGCCAGGCGCGCACCTACCGGCTCCAGCTCGACCTCGTGCGCGTGACCGGCCGCTGGCTGACCTCCGACGTCGCGTTCGTCGGCTGATCCACCCGTGAGGCCATCAATGAGGAGAGACACCGTGGCCAATCCGACCTCCCGCACCCGCGGAGCCGGCTCCCCGGCCCGCCGCACCATGACCGCGGCCGCCCGCGCGGCGGCCAAGCGCGCCGGGCGGCCGGCGCGCCCCGAGCGGGCTGCCCGCCAGGAAGAGGAGGCCGCCCCTGGACGCACCCTGCTCGCCGAGCCCCTCGCGGACGGCCGGCAGGACCCGCCGGAGCCCGGGCCGTTCGAGGACGAGCCGGAGGAGAGCGCGCCCTCGCGGGGGGCCGGCCGGAACGTGCTCGTCGCGGTGCCGGTTCTCGTCCTCGTGGCGGCCCTGGCCGTGGCCGCCGTCCTCGGGTGGCAGTACCGGCAGGGGCGGCAGGCGGAGCAGGCCCGCGGTGCGGCCCTCGCGGCCGCGCGGCAGGCGGCGCCCATCGTGCTGTCGTACGACTACCGGCACCTGGACCGGGACTTCACCCGGGCCCGCGCCCTGCTGACCGGGCACTTCCGCGACCAGTACGACAGGACCACGAAGACGGTGGTCGCGCCGACCGCGACGACGTACCACGGCGTGGTGAAGGCGACCGTGGCCGCACCCGCCGACGGCGGCGCCCCTGCCGTCTGCGTCGTGTCGGCCACACCGGACAAGGCCGTCGTGCTGCTCTTCGTCAACCAGGTCACCGAGAGCACCCAGGTCGCGGAGCCCCGGCTGGACCTGAACCGGGTGCGCATGACGCTCACCCGCACCTCGGCCGGCTGGAGGGTGAGCGGCGTCGACGCCCTCTGACCGGGCCTTTGTAAGTGCCCTACTTCCGCACCTTGCAGTAATTGCCCTCGTCCGGGTCCCCGACGTGCCTCCAGAGCACGAGCGTTCCCCCTTCCTTGCTCACACCCATGCCGATATAGACCTTGTCGAACACGAACTGCACCCCCATTCCATGGCCCCAGTCACCCGACGACGCCATTGTCCAGGTTCCGTTTGCGGAGCCTGGATCCTCCTCCTGTCCAAATGGGCAGGAATGCTGCGCGGAGAAGGTTCCGTCGCTGTGCAAAACGATTTTCCCGCCCCCTGCGGCTTTCCACAGGCCGGTCAGCTGCGAGGAGTTCACGTTCACGGACGCGGGTTGATCGTCGGGATGGTACAGAAAAGTGGCAACAAGGCCGATCAGGAGGATTGCGGGAACGAGGAATACGAGCCGGACAACCTTCCGCGCCCCTCTTCCGGACCGGGAACCAACCGCGGGGTTTTCCACCGACTCACCCATTCCTTGACTGTCGCTTGCCCGGCGGTGTTCCGCACTCGCCGGCGCATCCTCCGCCCGGCGGAACCCTACCTGCCTCACCTGCCGGACGTCACGTGAACCAGAAGCCCGCTCGCACCGCGTACCGGTGCGAGCGGGCTTCCTTCGTCAGTTGGCGAGTTCGACCATTCCCGGTGGTGCTTCGCCTACTTGAACCGTCTTGGTCCAGAAGAACTTCTCCTCGATGGTCGCTCCCGGTCCACTGGATGTGTTGTGACCGTGCTGGGTCCACGCATGCTCGAATGATTCGAAGCCGCTCTTGTTGTCGACATAGAAGTCGACCACCGCCGTGGATGTGCGCGGGTTGTAGGAACGGACCGTGACCATCTCGGTGTACGAGCCCAGGAATCCGTCGACCGGGGGACGGCCGAACAGGCCGCGGCCGAGGCCGGCCAGCGCGTCGAGGGGAAGGTTCTGGAGGCCGGCATCCGAATAGTCCTCGTGATGTATGGCCCCCGGGGTGGTGCAATAGTTCGCACTCACCATGCAGTTGTCGAGGATGTCCTTGTTGTGCGGGTCGTTCTCGAGTTCCCGGGTCAGCAGGTCGCTCTCGTCGAACCTGATCGTCGGGTACGTGGTGCCCAGCCCCCCGGCCCACAGCAGCGTCATCTGGTACGGGCCCACATCCCGTATGTTCAGTTCCGACAGGTCGTAGTGCTTCTCCATGGCCGCGTAGGCCGCCTTGTCCTCCGCCGCGGTCCGCTTGATGTACTCGCAGTACGAATCGCAGCCGTGGTACGCCGGCCGGCCTCGGCTGTAGTCGTAATTGCCCATGTCGGCGAGGTTGAGGCCGCCGTAGCGCGGATTGCCGTTCTCGTCGACCATGTTGCCCTGGCTGTCGAAGCCGCCCTGGTAGACCCAGTTGTTCTCGGCTGTGAGCCACGAACTGCCGTCATCGCCTTCGGCGCCGGTGGGGTCGCTCAGGGTGATGGGGTCGTTGCCCGCGTAGTCGTACCCGCCGAGCTGGTTGGGGTCGGTGTTCTCCAGGAGCGGGTCCGGGGAGAGGAACCGGCCGCTGGCGGGGTCGTACTCGCGGGCGCCGAGGTTCTCCAGGCTGGTGGTGGTGTCGGGAGTGCCGCCGATGTAGCCCTTGTCGCCCGGCCAGCTGGGGGCGGTGCCGCGGGTGTTGCCGAAGGGGGCGAACTGGCGGCGGGTGACGGTGAGGGTCTGGTAGTCGATGGCGAGCGTGTCGGTGCCCTGGCGTTCGGGGACGAGGTACTGGATGTCGCCGCTGCTGGAGCGTTCGGCGGTGATGGCTCCGCCGATGCTGTAGTAGCGGGTGCCGGACAGGGCCTGGGTTCCGGTGTTCTCGGTGATCTGCTCGCCGGCGGCGCCGAGGAACAGTGTGGCCTGGCCGGGGTCGGTGCGCAGGACGAGGTTGCCGTCCGCGTCGTACAGGTAGCCGGTGGTGCCCGAGCTGGTGGTGTCGGTGGCGAGCTTGCCCTGGTCGTTCCAGGTCAGGGTCTGGTCGCCGGTGGCCCCGCCGGTGATGGTCTTGGTGTTGCCGGAGGCGTCGTAGGTGTAGCTGGCCGTGTTGCCGGACGCGCCGGGTCCGGTGGCGGTGGTGTTGCTGAGGGTGTGCGGCTGGTCCGAGCCGGAGCCGGCCGTGGGGTAGTGGTAGCTGGTGGTGGTGTCGTTGGCGGTGTTGCCGCCGGTGTCGTGATCGGTCTGGGTGTCACGGCTGCCGGCGGCGTCGTACGTCCAGGTCTGCCAGTAGGAGTTGGGGCCGCCGACGGTGCCGCTGTTGCCCGGGGCCGGGGTCGCCGAGCAGTTGTCGGTCGCGGTCCAGGCCGCCGACAGGCGGGTGGCGTAGTCGTAGGTGTAGCACTGGGTGTCGGTGGTCGCGCCGCCGTTCTGCTTGTCGGTGGTCGAGACGACCAGTCCGGCGCCGGCCGAGACGGCCGCGTTGCTGCGGCCGTAGGTCGTGTCGTCGACGACCTGGCTCGATCCGGAGTCGGTGGTCTGGGCCTCGGTCACGGCGTGGGTCTGCGCGTCATAGGTGAGCGCCAGGTCGACCCAGGTTCCGGACGGCCCCATGGTGTACTGCAGCGGCTGTCCGTATTCCGAGTAGCCGACGGCCTGCACGTAGTCCCACGCGGTGGTGCCGCTGCTGGACATGCCGGTGAGCTCGCTGTAGTTGTCGTAGCCGTAGTTGACGGTCTCGGCGGGCAGTCCACCGGAGGCCGGTTCGCCCAGCGAGCTGATGTTGCCGATGAGGCTGTAGCTGTACGACACGGTGTAGCCACCGGACGGAGCGAGCGTGCTCTCGTTGGCCGGCAGGTTGGCCAGTGTCTCCCGCACGGCCTGCGGTTTGGCCATGCTCGTGTAGGCGAGGACGGCGTTGGTGACGGCGGGGCTGCTGGTGCCCATCTGGTAGGACGTGGACGCCGTGGGATAGCTCTTCTTGAGCGTGTCGTAGGTCCAGGCACCCGTCTGGTCACTGGACGACGCGGTGGCGTTGCCGGTGGTGTCGTAGGCGGCTGTCTTACGGCCGTCGTTGTCGTAGGTGTAGGTGGTCTGCTTGCCGCGGGCGTCGGTGACGGTGGTGAGCTGTCCGGCGTTGTCGAAGGTGCTGTGCAGGGTGCCGGTGTCCGGGTCGGTGGCGGAGGTCGCGTTGCCGAGCAGGTCGTACGTCCAGGACCAGCTGTTGCCGCCCGGGTCGGTCTCGGTGGCCCGCTTGCCGCTCGGGAAGTAGGTGTAGCGGGTGTCCGAGTAGTCGGAGGCCGGGTCGCCCACCGGGTCGGCGGGGACGCCGGAGTGGTACTGGTACAGGTCGGTGGTGCGGCCGCGGGCGTCGGTCAGGACACTCTTCGCGGTGCCGCCCTTGGGGGGAACCGTGGTGGTGAAGTTGCCGCCGTAGGTGTACGTGGTCTGCCACGTCTGGCTGCCCAGCGCGTACGCGGTGGCGGCCGTCTTGCGGCCGGCGCCGTCGTAGGTGAAGCCGGTCTCGGAGGGTATCTGGCCGTCCTGGGCCTGGACCAGTGTGGCGTTGGGCGCCGAGCTGTTGTAGTACGCGTCGGTGGTCTTGACGGTCCAGCCGTTGGTGTCGTAGACGGTGTCGGCCACGAGCCGGCCGCCGTCCGGGGTGGCGGTCTGGTTCTCCCTGGGGCGCAGCAGCGCGTCGTAGAGGATCTCGCTGGTGCGGTAGGTCGATCCGTCGTTGTTCAGGCTCTGCGTGGTGACCACGGACGGCGCGCTGTTCGAGAGCGTGTAGCTGTACTTCAGGCTCGCGTTGGAGATGCCGGGCTTGAAGACGGCGGTCCGCCGGCCGAGGGCGTCGTACTGCTCCTTGGTCACGTAGCTCGCGGGGTCGGTCTTCTGCAGGGGCAGCTCGCGCAGTGCGTCATAGGTCGTGGTGGTGGCGTAGGTCATCGGGTCGGTGACCGTGATGGACGTCGGCTCCGCGCCGGTGGCCGGGGTGTACGCGGTGGTGGTCTTGCGGGTGTCGCCGTCCGTCGAGGTCAGTGTCCGGCCGTACTGGTCCACGGTGGTGGACTCGGTGACGTAGGTGGGAGTGGAGCCGCTGTAGGAGACGGCCTTCTGCACCATCGTCGGGTTGCCGGCGCTGGGCGCGGCGCCGAAGGTGGTGGAGTTGTCGTAGTAGGTGAGGGTGTCCGAGACGGCATCGCCCGGCAGCGACGGTGTGGTGGCGCACTTCACCGACACGGTGCTGGCCTCGTCGGGCTTGTCGAGGATCCAGGCGCTGGTGTTGTCGGCGTAGCTGGTCGTGGTGCACAGGTCGTCGGCCGCGGTGGACACGTCCCCTTGGTCGTCGGTCTTGGTGACCCGTCCGTAGGAGTCGTGGGTGTAGTCGGTCTCGGTCTCCTGGGTGCTGCCGGAGGCCAGCGGGGTGTACACCAGCTTCTGGCTGTCGCCGGTGAGGAACGCCTGCTGGCTCGGCAGGCCGGTCACGGCGTGGGTGGCGGTCGCCGCGGAGGTCCAGGGGGTGGTGATGGTGTCGGTGACTTCCTTGCCGCTGCCCCAGCCGTTGTAGGCGATCGTCTCCAGCGTCATGCCGGCGTACTGGCCGAGGTCCTTGACGGCGGCGCCGCCGCGGGAGGCGGTGAGGGACACCGACCGGGTGCCGTTGCCGGGCAGCGTGTCGCCGTCCATGCCACGGAAGTAGGTGTAGTCGGTCTCGGTGACCGGGTCGGGCGCGGTACCGGTGCTGACCTTCATGCCCTGGTAGCCGCGCCACTGGTTCCAGGTGCGCTTGTTCGACGGGGTCAGCGGGTTGTCGTCGTAGTGCCAGGCGGGCGAGCCGACCGGCGTGTAGTGGGTGGCGACGGTGTCGTTGACACCGCCCCCGGTCGGGTCCTGCTGGGTGACGCCGGTGACGACGTACTTGTTGAACCAGTCCTGGACCGGTGCCGTCTGGCCGGTGGGTGTCCAGTACGACGGGTAGCACAGCTGGGTGTTCTGGCTGGCGTCCGCCGGTGTGCCGGATCCGCAGGCGGCCGACGAGTAGGCGACGCTGATGGTCGCGCCCGTCTCGGTGGTGATGGTGTTCAGCCGCTGCCGGGTGATGGGCGGGTAGCCGTCGGTGGTGTTGACCCGGTTGGACAGCGGCGTGCCGCCGAGCGTGACCGGCGGGACGGAGAGGGAGGACGTCGATCCGCCGGCGCTCGTGTCCTGGCCCGTGCGGGTGATCGAGGACAACCACAGCGACGGCGTGGTCGCGTCACCTGTTGCGGGGAAGGAGTGGGCGAAGGTCCAGGAGTCGACGTTGGTCTCGGTGGTGCCGACCAGAGCCTGGGTCTGGATGCCGGTCAGCTCGTACTCCGACCAGAACGTAGGCGAGTTGACCGAGCAGGACGCTCCGCTGGCGCAGTTCAGGTCGTACGGCACGTCCGGCCACTGGGCGGCCGTCGAGGTGGACAGCGTGGAGGTGGCACAGCCGCTGGAGGATGTGTTGCAGCGGCCGTTGACGGTGAACAGCACCTGGGCGGACGGCGAGGTGGAGTACACCTGGCCCGCGCGCTGACCGTACATGATCTTGTTGAGGTAACCGCCGCGGATGTAGCTCGTGTTCGCGGTGGTACCCAGGTCGCGGGCGTAGTAGTTGGTCTCGGTGGTGTAGAAGTACGAGACCGTGTCCTGGTGCGGGTCGACGACGTAGTCGAGGTTCCAGCGGTAGGCCTGCTGGCACCAGGAGCTGGCGAAGGACGAGTTGTAGCAGGGCTGCCCGGAGGCGGTGGCGTAGACCGGTTCGGTCCATACCGAGTTGGTGGCGGTGTTGCCGCCGGCGTATCCGGGCAACTGGTTCTGTCCGAAGTAGTACTGGGTGCCGTCCGGGGTCGTCACGACCCAGTACTCGCCGCTCTGGGCGCCGTTGGAGGCACCGGTCTTGTACTGCACCCGCTCGTTGGCGTCGTTCTGCGCATGCCAGGCGCCGGTGGAGTCGTCCTTGACCAGCGTCGTCGTCCGGCCGCCCAGCGACAGCGTGACGGTGTTCTCCGACGACCAGCAGTTGTCCCACGTCTGGGTCGCGCCGGAGGGATTTTGATGGCACGACTGGTAGGACCGCTCGACGAATCCCGGGCTGTAGTCGAACCCGTCACCGATCCACGACGCCTGGTTGTTGGTGGACGAGGTCAGACCGTCCTGCGACTGCGAGTCGTAGCCGAGCGAGACGCTGGGGTGGAGATCCCCGGGCACCGGGGGCAGGGAAATGGGGTACGACCAGGTGAAGGCGTCCGTGCTGCCGCCTGCCTGCCAGGAGCTGGAGGGCTGCAGGGAGGTGGCCGTGAAGTCGCCTCCGCCACCGCCGGGTGACGAGGTCGCGGCCAGCACCATCACGCTGTTCTGCGTCATCGAGGTCATCGGCGCCGTCGACGCCTGCCGCCGCTTCGCACCCGACGGGGAGCCGGGCGTGAGGCTCGCGGCGTCGTGCCCGGCCCGGGACGGGCCGGCAGGAAGGTCGAGGTCCGCACGCAGCCGCCCGAGCTTTCCGTCGTTCACGAAGGACAGCGGCTTCTGCGTACGGCAGCGCGCCAGGTGCGGTGTGGTCAGTGCGCAGGCGGGCAGTGCGACGAGGTGCAGCCTGGACGCCCAGTCCGCGCCGAAGGCGGCGACGAAACTCCGGTATTCCAGGGACAGTTGGACGCTGCCCTCGGTCGCGGCGGCATCGGTCTGGCCGGCCGTCACGAGCACGCCGGTCACTCCGGCCGCGGTGGCCTTCGCGCGGGGCAGGACCTGCACCCGCACTTGCGAAGGAGTGCGCGGCACGGCGGTGTTGGCGTGGGAGCGGCCCTTCGTGCCGTGCGCGGTCGCAGGACCGATCCACACCGGCAGGGAGCCGGCCCGCACCGGGGCCTTCGGCCGCGCGGTGGCCGTCGCCCGGCGCAGGCCACCGGGCACCAGTGTGACCTGGGCGCTCCCGCTGGGCCAGGAGACCGTCGACGGCCGGTAACGCGGCATCGCCCCGAGCTTGTGGTAGTGGGAGGCGACCGGTGTGACCGGGACCGACTTGTCGTGCCGCACGGACGGTGGATGGCGGTGCGCGGCGGCCGCGACCGGGGTTGCCTGGAGTACTCCGACGCACAGGAACGTGGCCGTGGACAGGGCGGTCAGCGCGCGTGAAGCCGTACGGCCCCGCCACCATCTGCCCGCCCCGCCCGCCCAGCCGCGTCTGCCTGTTCTGTCGCCTCGGTCGTTACCGGAAGCCACATGTCCCCCTCACATTGACGGTGGCTCAACTCAGCCCAGCGGACGCTAACAACAGGGCGTTTGCGCTGAGTAGCCCCGCCAGAGGGCCTTAGTTGATCTATTACTTACGTCAAATCGGCACACAGTGATCACAAGTCGGTCTAACTCTCTCCCTGTGAACAACACATGCTCTGGCTTTGCCCCTGACGGACTCCTAGCGTCTGTCCGAAGCCGGATCATTCGGCTCACTGGAACAGGGAGACGCCACCTGATGCACCCACAACGCGCCGCCGGCAGACGCAGACCCGGCAGACGCCACCGAACAGCGCTGACCGCGGCACTGGCAGTGACCGCGGTCCTGGCGGCGGGCACCTCGGCCTACGGCACGGTCCCTAAACCGCCGGCGGGGACCCAGGCCCACTACTCCACCGGCCGCTCGGCTCCGCTCGCCCACAGCAGCCGCCCCTCCGGCCTGACCCCCATGAGCAACGGCTACGGGGCGTCGGGGCCGGCCGAGCGGGCGATGCAGTCCGCCTCGAAACAGGCGGCCCGGACGGGACGACCGACGGCGGTCGGCTCACTGACCACTCCCGACCAGCAGATCACCGCCCGCCCCAAGGGCGGGTTCCTGCTGACGTCGAACCCGGAGCCGGTGCGCGCCCGCAAGCACGGCACCTGGGTGCCCGTCGACCTGCGTCTGCACCGGTCGGCGGACGGCACCTGGTCCCCGGCCGCCACCGCGTACGGCACCGAGTCGTTCTCCGGCGGCGGCCGCACACCGCTCGTCACCACCGCATCCGGCGGCCAGGACATGGCCGTCACCTGGCCCGGCACGCTGCCGGCCCCGGTCGTCCACGGATCCACGGCCACCTACCGGTCGGTTCTGCCCTCGGTCGACCTGGTGGTCTCCGCCACCGCCTCGGGCGGCTTCACCGACACGCTGGTGGTGAAGTCGGCGGCCGCCGCGAAGAACCCGGCCCTGGCCACCGTCCGCCTGGGCGTCAAGGTGACCGGCGGCCGGCTCGCCCAGCGCGGCAACGGCGCACTGGCGATCCTCGACTCCCGCCGGCGTGAGGTGATGGACGCCGCCACGCCGTTCATGTGGGACTCCAACACCACTGTGCACACCCCCGCCGGGAAGAAGGCGGCCGTGCCGGCGAGCGGCGCCAGGATCGGTCCCGACGCCTCCGACGCGTCCCACGCCGGTCTGGCCGCGCGGGTCGTCCCGGTGCGGACCCGCCTGTCGGCGTCCACGCTCTCCCTGATACCGGACAGGCGGACGCTGACCTCCGCGTCCACCGTCTTCCCGCTCTACATCGACCCCACGTTCAACTGGCACCCCTACGACCCGGCCGCACCGGCCTTCGACGAGGTCAAACAGGGCTGTCCGGGCTCCTCCTTCTACAACCAGACCGGTTCGAACGCGGACGGCGGCAACATGGGCGTCGGCTACAACGGCTGGCCCGACGGCTGCAGCACCGGAAACGAGCACGCGATCTACCAGTGGCGGCTGTCCTCCACCATCTGGGGCGCTCACATCAACAGCGCCACCGTGGAGGCACAGGAGATCTACTCCGCGTCCTGCGGGGCGGGCACCTACACGGTCAACCTGCACTGGTCGGGCGGCATCGGCTCGGGAACGGACTGGAGCAACCGCCCGGGATACCTCAACTACTCGACCTCGACGGGCTTTCCCCGGGCCTACAACCCCACCTACTGCCCGAACAACGGCTCGGTGAGCGAGGGTCTGGACGTCCTGACCCCGATCCGGAACATGGCCTCCGGCCACGGCACCTCGTTCGCCGGCACGCTCAGCGAGGACGGGGCGGAGTCCCGCGGCGACGACCTGGGCTTCTCCCGGTTCACCCACAACCCGGCGCTCCAGATCGAGTACAACGTCATCCCCTCCGCACCCAGCGCCGCCTCCATGTCCGCGGTCTCCGGAGCCGACGACGCGGCCTGCGACACCACCGCGCCGTACCCGTACATGGGCAAGACCATCGCGAGCACCCCGCCGGTGCTCAAGGCGAAGGTGTCGGACGGTGACGGCGACAAGCTGCAGGCCACCTTCCAGTACTGGGTCAACGGATCCTCGACCAAGTACACCGGGCTCAGCGGCGACAACCTCGCCAGCGGCTCCACCGCCAGCTACAGCGTGCCGTCCAGTTTCATCAGCTCGCTGACCAGCGGGCAGGTGGTCGACTGGCAGGCCAAGGTCAGCGACGGTGAGGACTCCACGTCCTACAGCCAGTCCCCGACCTGCCACTTCACCGCCGAGCCGACCGCGCCGGACACGCCGACGGTCACCTCCGAGAACAACCTCTTCCCCAACACCCACAACGGTGGCGGTGCAGGCGCTGCCGCGGGGACCGCGGGGAAGTTCGACCTCGCCACCAGCGGCGGCGCGAGCGCGACGAAGTTCGTCTACAACCTCGACGAGTCGCCCCCCACCAGCAACCCGCCCGCGAACGAGACCGTCACCGCGAGCAACAACACGGCGACCGTGACCGTCACCCCGCCCTCCCCCGGCCCCCACACCCTGTGGGTCTACGCGGTGGACGCGGCCGGGGACTTCTCCGGCGGCTTCGGCTACGCCTTCCTGGCCACCGGGCACGCGGGCAGCAACTGCACCAGCCTGTCCGCGTGCATGAACAACACCGCGATCAGCCCGGACAGCAACATGTCCGAGGGCGGCGCCGACGGAACCGCCAGCTTCTCGGCCACCGACCTGACCAACGCCGGCTGGACCAGCGGCGGGAAGGTCACGGTCGACGGCGCCACCTTCACGCTTCCGGCCTTCGGCTCCGGCCAGAAGGACAACGTACTGGCCGCGAACCAGACCGTCGCCTACAGCGGCTCCGGCAACGCCCTCGTGTTCCTGACGACCTCCACCAACGCCAACCTCGCCGACCCCGGTGCCATCCAGGGAGACACCACCGCGCCGTACGTGCCCGCGGGCACCGGCGTCTCCGGCTCCTACTGCTTCTCCGGCACCGACCCGGACGACGTGTGCCCCGCCAGCGGCACCATCACCTACACCGACGGCACCAGCACGACGTACTACCTGACCACGCCCGACTGGATCAGTGGTCCGGCCACGCTGTCGGCCGTGGCGCTGCCGCACTGGAACAAGCCGTCCGGCCAGGTCTCGAGCAGCGCCTACCAGCCGAAGATCTACCCGTTCGCCGTACCCGTCGACCCGAGCAGGACGATCGCCTCGGTCACCCTGCCCGACGTCAGCGACCACGTCGGCAACAACACGCAGGCGTTGCACGTCTTCGGCATGGCCACCCGCAACACCACCGCCGGAACCCCCGAGGCGAACGGCAGCACCGCGGCGGCGGCATCCGGCCAGTCGTGGACCGGCGCGTGGGCCAACGCGGACGAGGGCCAGTACGCCTACCAGGGCGGCAACTACTCCAACCAGACCATCCGCATCGCCCTCAAGCCCTCGGTGTCCGGCGGCACGGTCCGGGTCAAGCTGGACAACGCCCTGGGCACCAGCAAGCTGTCCATCGGGCACGCCACCATCGCGCTCGACTCCGGATCCGGCTCCCCCTCGGCCGCCCCGAGCGGCACCCCGACGACACTGACCTTCGGCGGCAGCCAGTCGGCCACGATCCCCGAGGGCGCGATGGCGTACAGCGACCCGCTGAACTTCACCGTCACCGCGGGCCAGTACCTGCTGGTCTCCTACCAGCTCTCCAACACCGTTCCCTACCTCGTGCAGCACTCCTACGCCAACAACGCCTACGAGTACCTGACCGCGACCGGCGCCGGGGACAAGACCACCGACACCACCGGCACGCCGTTCTCCGGCACCGGTACCTTCCAGGGCTGGTTCAGCGACCTCGCCACCGACGTGGACGTCTCCACCGCCCACGTTCCCACCCAGGCGGTCCTCGGTGACGGCTTGATCGACCCCTTCCAGCCGAACACCACCCCGACCAACACCAGCGGCTACCGCGTCTCGGACACCCTGGCAGGGGCCGAGCCCAGCACTCCCAGCCCGTACGGCACCATCGCCGAGGGCATCGAGTCCAACCAGCTCATGGGCGACAACCCGGAGACCTACAACGGCAGCACGGTCGGAGGCCCCTCGGCCCTGTCCCGCATCGACCGGGACATCCTCGACCAGCCGGGCATCAGCAACGTCGTCCTCTACGAGGGGCTGGAAGACCTGCTGTTCGGCCGGACCGACGCGGATCTGGAGGCCAACGGCTACACCGCCCTGCTCCAGCAGCTCCAGGGCTGGGGCATCGCCACCACCCTGACCTCGCTGACCCCGTGCGACGGCTACGCGGGCGACGGTGCCACGCCCAACGACCCCTGCAGCAGCACGGTCGACGGGTACCGCACCAACGTCAACGGCTGGCTGAGCGGCGGAAACCTGGGCAGCCCCTGGTCGACCCCCGCCGTCTACTACGCCGACTTCGACGCCGCCGTCTCGGTCCCCGACACCGGCAACGGTGAGGAGAAACTCCACGCCCAGGCCGATCCCGGCGACCACGCGAACATCACCAACGCCGGCTACGCGGCGGAGACGACAGCGATCCTCTCCCCGCACGACACCTGGGCGCTCAACGACGGCACCGCCTACACCACCGCCAACGACACCGCGCGCACCGACACCCCGTACACGGTCAACGACACCACCGGTGTCGGCAGCAACACCCTGACCCTGAACGGCACGACCACCTGGACCAGCGACGGAACCCGCGGAGAGGTGCTCTCCTTCGACGGCAGCACCGGTTACGCCGCCAGCAACGGGCAGGTCCTCAACACCGCGGGAAGTTACTCGGTCTCCGCCTGGGTCGATCCCTCCTCACTGCCCACGCACAACGCCACCGTCGCCGGACAGGACGGCACCCAGGCCAGCCCCTTCTACCTCCAGTACAACTACGCCATCAAGGGCAGCCCCGGCTGGGCCCTCACCTTCACGGGCGCCGACCAGACCAGCCCGGCCTTCACCGACGCCTTCAGCTCCGGAGCGACCGCGAACACCTGGACCCACCTGGTCGGCGTCTACAACGCCGCCACCAGGACGGCCCAGCTGTACGTCAACGGCACACTCGCCGCATCCGCGGCCAACGTGACGTCGTGGAGCGCCACCAACGCGTTCTCCGTCGGCCGCTCGAAGTACAACGGGATCAACACCGACTTCTTCCCCGGCGCCATCAGTGACGTCCAGGCGTGGAACTACGCGCTGACCCCGAACCAGGTCACCGCCCTCTACCAGCAGATCCAGTAGCGGCAAAGGAAACAGCGAACCCATGTCCTTCATCACCGGCTCCGGCCGGCACGCGAGGCCACGCCCGGCGCGCATGCGTGCCGCGATGGCCACCTCGGCGCTCGCCGCCGCCACCGCCGCGGGCAGCGCCCTCGCCGCCGCCCCCGCGCAGGCCGCCACGCCGGCCGCGGTCACCGCGGCGGCCACGACGACGTACACCGTCAAGGCGGGCGACACCCTTTCCGGCATCGCGCAGGCCCAGCACGTGCCCGGCGGCTGGCAGGCGATCGCCCAGGCCAATCACCTCGCCAGCCCGTACACCATCTACCCGGGCGAGCACCTGGTCCTGCCCACCGCGTCCAGCGGTTCGACGACGGCGCTGCCCTTCCCCGTCCCGGTCACGGTCGGCAAGGCGACGCAGGTCATCACCGTCCAGGCCCACGGCTCGTACGCCACCGTCATCGCGTGGCAGAAGAGCGGGAGCACCTGGAAGCAGGTCTACTCCACGACCCACGCCCGGGTCGGGGCGAACGGGGTGACCGACGGCACCACGCGCAAGCAGGGCACGGACACCACGCCGACCGGCACCTACACCATCACGCAGGGCTTCGGCGTCGGCGCCAACCCCGGGACCAGGATGCCGTACCACCACGTGGCCTCGGACGACTGGTGGGTCGAGGACCCCTCATCGCCCTACTACAACCAGATGCGCACCTCGGAGCAGGGCGGCTTCCCCCTCACCGAGGCGGGCGAGCACGGCAGCGAACACCTCATCAACTACCCCACGCAGTACAACAACGCCCTCGTCATCAACTTCAACACCAACCCCGCCGTCCCCGGACGCGGCGCCGGGATCTTCCTCCACGACCTCGGTCCGCAGGCCGGTCCCACAGCGGGGTGCGTCGCCCTGCCCGCCACGGTGATGACCGAGATGATCCGCTGGATCGACCCGGCCCAGCACCCGGTGATCGCCATCCACTAGTGCGTGCCGGTGATGTGTGAAGGCCAGGGGCCGCGGTCGGTACGCCGAACCGCGGCCCCTGTCTCTCGGCCGGTCAGGGGCAAGGCGTGCAGACGGGAGCCGAACGCCGCTGAGGCCGGAGCCACTTGGAGCGGCTCCGGCCTCCGTCATGCGGAGGGTGTGGGCCAGGGGGCCGTCGGCGCACGGCCCCCGATGTCGACCACCGACCCGGTGCGCAACCGGTCGTACAGCCACCTCGCGTCGGCCGGCCGCAGGCCGATCCAGCCGGACGTGTCGTCGACGGCACCCGGCGCCGTGTCGTCGGTGGTCAAGCCGAAGACGGCCGTCGTCGTGCCGTCGTTTGCGCGGAGCCGGATCACCCAGCGCACGGTGTACCGGAGGTCGCGCGGCCGGCCGACCACCGCTCCGGACACCCTGGTGACGTCGGCCTTGGCGATGACGGTCATCCGCCCGGTCGGGGTCGGGGTGCGTGCGAGGCCGGACGAGAGGGGCATGCTCCGGCCGCCGGCCCTGAGGAGCCGCGACGAGAGATCCACCTCGGCGTCGGGCGCCGGCTGCCGCGTGAGCGTCCTCGTGGGGCGTGTGGCCGGCATGTCCTGTCGTCCGGTGCCCGACCCGCCCGGGCTCAGCACCGACACCAGGGCCGCGGCCGCCACCGCGGCGGTGACGCCGAGGGCCGCGACCGTACGACGCCGGCGCCTGCGCCGCTGGGCGAGGCGGCGGATCCCGGCGCCGGAGACCGACGGCGCCTGCTCGGCGGACTCGGCGAGTTCACGCAGGACGGTGGTGAGGTCATCGGACACGGTCGTCGTCCCTCTCTCCGAACTGCGCGTACTCGGTGCCCAGTTCCCTGTGCAGCGCGGCCCGGCCACGGGACAGCCGGGCCTTGACCGTCCCCACGGGCGCACCGGTCTCGGAGGCTACCTGCTCGACACTCAGGTCGCACAGATGGTGCAGCACCACCGCCATCCGCTGGGCCTCCGGCAGCCGCCGCAACGCCGTGACCAGATCGGCGAGATGGGCGTGCTGCGACTCGGGGCCGGGAGTGCTCTCGGGCGGCGGCGTCCGGCGCACCAGCTCCAGCCACCGTCGCGCCCGCCGCCACCGGCTCACCGCGAGCCGCATCGCCACGGTCCTGACCCACGCCTCGGGCGCCCCGTCGGCGACCAACTCCCGCCGCCGGTCCCAGGCCCGTACGAACGCCTCCTGGACGACGTCCTGCGCCTCCCCGTGGTCCCCGGTGAAGGTGTAGAGCTGGCCGGTCAGCCGGGGTAACGCGGCGGCGTAGAACGCGTCGAACTCATCCTCCGTCATTTTTCCTGGCGTCCCTTGCAACCCGGTGGTCCCTGCCGTGCGTACAGGTCCCGTACGTCGCACATCGAAGCACACCTCAGGGGAATCACGATGACCAGCACCAGAGCCAAGTCCTCCCCAACCCCCTCTCCCCGTGGGGACTTCACGGCCTACGCCACCGAAGCCTGGCCCCGCCTCCTGCGCACCGCCCGCCTCCTCACCGGCGACGCGGACGAGGCCGCCGACCTGGCGCGGGCGGCACTGGCGCAGACGTACGCGCGCAGACGCCGGGTGCCGTCCGGCGACGCCGACTTCTATGTGCGGCGGACACTGGTACGGCTGCACCGGCGCCACCGTTCGGCCCGGGGGCACCGCCGGCTCACCGCGCTCGGGCAGGCGTTGGCGGACCTGCCCGTCCGGCAGCGGGTCGTGCTCGTGCTGCGCCACGGTGACGGACTCGCCGAGGCGGAGATCGCCGAACTGCTGGGCTGCTCGCAGGGCGCGGTGGCGGCGTACGCGCGGCGGGGGCTGGCCGCCCTGAGCGCCCGGGCCCTCGCGGAGGTGCGCCCATGACCCGCGCCGGAATACGCCAAGTAGGCCTGCGATCCGCCGAATTGAGTGAGTCGTTCGCGGCGGAGGTGGGTGATCTGGTGCCGCCGCCGGCGCCGCTGGCGCAGATCGAGCGCGAGGGGCGGGCGTGGCGGAGACGGCGGCGGGTTCGGTGGCTGGCGACACTCGCTCTGCTGCTCGGGACGATCGCCTGCGTCGTCGTACCGCGCCTGACCGCGAAGACGGCCTCCGGGGCACCCACGCCGCCCTCCTCCGGTACGGCCTCGGCCGTACGGGTCGTTGCGACGGGCGAACATGTACGCCCCTTGCCCGACGTGGAGTTGTGGCTGACGAAGGAGGGGGAGCACTGGTCGGCGGCGCCGGGGCTGGTCCTGCCGCCCGCCGAGCAAGCCGGGCGCAAGGGCGCGGTGACGATGACGCTGCTGGGTACCGGCAACCGATATCTCATGACGGGCACCTACCGGGGGCCGACGCCCGCGGCCCGCGTGACCTTGCGGACGCCGTCCGGCACGGCCTCCGGCACGCTGCTGACACTCGCGGGCAGCCCCGGCTGGAGCGCATGGTACGCGACGGTCGAACTCCCCGAAGACAGACAGCAGTTGCTTGCCGCGCAGGTGACCGTCCGCGACGCACGGGGAGCGGTCGTGGCACAGGGCGGGGTGGGCAGGTGAGCAGCACGCCGGACGTACCCGACCAGAGCGGTGAGAAGCCCGTACGTCATCGTCGCCGGATCCCCTTCCGCGTCCGCACCCGGCGCCGCCGTGCCCGCTGGATCCGCCGCGCACTCATCGCCGTACTGGTCTTCTTCCTGGCCCTGTGCACCGCGGCTGTCGTCGCCTATCGGCTGACGGTCATCCCCGCCCCGCACCCGGAGACGGTCATGCAGAGCACGGTGTTCCTGGACGCGAGCGGACAGTACCTGGGCCGGCGCGGCCCGGTGGACCGGCAGAACGTGCCCCTGTCCCAGGTGCCGCACGAGGTGCAGGACGCGGTGATCGCGGCGGAGAACCGCTCCTTCCGCACGGACTCGGGCGTCTCACCGACCGCGATCCTGCGGGCCGCCTGGTCCACGCTGAGCGGCGGGGAACGGCAGGGCGGTTCGACGATCACGCAGCAGTACGTGAAGAACGCCCTGCTCACCCCCCAGCAGTCGCTGTCGCGCAAGGCGAGCGAGGCGCTGATCGCCCTCAAGCTGGACCGTACCCGCACCAAGGACGCGATCCTCCAGGGGTACCTGAACACCGTGTACTTCGGCCGGGGCGCGGCCGGGATCGAGTCGGCGGCCCGCAACTACTTCGGCGTCGGCGCGAAGGACCTCAGTCTCTCCCAGGGTGCGGCCCTGGCGGCGATCATCAACCTGCCGTCGTACTACGAACGGGTCGGCGCGGACGCACAGGTGACGGCGACGCTGGAGAAGCGGTGGGCGTGGGTCCTCGACGGTATGCGCGGCGCGGGCACGATCACGGCTGGGGAGCGGGCGTCGGCGGCCTTCCCGGCGTTCCGTTTCTATCCGCCGGGTGACACGGACGGGCAGCGCCAGTACCTCATCGACGCGGCGGGGGCCGAGGCGGCCGACCGGCTGGGCATCACCCAGGATCAGCTGGCGCGGGGCGGGTACACGGTCCGTACGACGTTCGACATCGAGGCGCAGGACGACACCGCCCAGCAGATGGGCCAGGCTCCGCCGGCCGCCAAGGGGACACGCCTGCACACGGCCGTCGTCGCGATGATCCCCGGCGACGGCGCGATCCGCGTCCTGTACGGCGGCGCCGACTACGCCAGACAGCCCTTCAACGACGCCGTCGCCGGGGCGGTGGAGGCGGGCAGCGCCCTCGCTCCCCTACGGGCCTCCGAGCCCGGCGCGGCCGCGGCCGCCTCCCTCGTCAGGACGCCGACCCCGACCCCGCTGCAGCTGGCCTCGGCGTACGCGACGGCGTCTGCGCAAGGGACGTACGCGAAGCCGTACACGGTCGCGGAGATCACCCGGGGCGGCCGCACCGTCTACACGGCCCACCCCAGGACCCGCGAGCTGCTGCCCGTGGCCAGTGCCCACCCGGCCGCCACGGGTGTGACCGGCTGCACGGGCACCGCGGGCTCCGGCGCCGCCACCACCCGCACCCTCTGGCACACCGAGTCGGACCGCCGGCTCTCCGTCACCGTGGCCCTGTTCGCAGACCACCCGGCGAGAGGGAAGAGAGCGGCGACTCCAGCCCACCTGTCCGACGCGCGGGCGGCGAAGGGGTTCGCGGCGGGGCTGGCGCAGCGGGTGCGGGAGAAGGTGACGGGCGGGTGAGGGGGAGTTGAGGGGCGTGCGGTGAGCGGGACTTCGCCCCCTCATCGCGTCAGGAGGTCGTCGAGGATCAGGATCCGGTCGGGGCCGCCGGCCCTGTCCGAGTCCCAGCGGGCTCCGCCGAGCGGGGGCCGGGGGCGGTCGGGTGCGGGGGCTCCGGCGTCTTCGGCGGGTGGCAGTAGCTGAGTTCGACCGGGAAGCCCTGGCGCCAGAAGTCGCACAGCCCGGCCGCGGCCTGCCTCTCCTCGGCCCGGTTGGCGGGCAGCGGCAGGTGCATCGCGGTGAAGAGTTCGAAGCGGTGCAGGTCGAAGGCCGCGTGAACCGCCTCACCGTAGGCGACCGCACCGGCAACCGCGCCGAGGTACGCCAGCCGGGCCACCGACAACGGTGCCAGGACGAGCATGAGGGCCCAGCCCGACCGGCACAGGAGGACCGCGGCGCCGACGGCAGTGATCGTCGAGAGCGCGGCGGTCAGCGCCGCGGTGTCCACAGTGTTGCGCCGGTCATCCAGTACCTGCCGGGTCTGCTCGGGAATGAGGGGATACAGCCGTGGCCATGCCACCACCGCGTCCCAGCCGTAGCCGGCTCCGGCGTGTTCCTCGGTCGCGCCCATGACGTTGCCCAGAGCCGTGGGGTACAACGCGGGTGCCAAGGGGTAGAGCCGGCGCCGCCGGGTGCCCGCCCTGCCTGCCCTCGCCACGTCTTCGTCAGTGGGTGCCTCGGGAAGTGCCTCGGCATCGCACAGACGCTGACGACGTGCGGCCTGCCGTCGACGCAGCAGCCCGGCGACCGGTGAGAGCGCGGCAGGCCAGTGCCCCTCCAGAATGCGCACCACGCGCAGTTGCAGGGGATGCGCGAGGAAGGCCCCGAACAGCACGGTCACGGCGATGACCGCCACCTGAGCGGTGGACAGATGGCTCATCGTCCGCCACGCCCGCCTGAAGTCGAGCGTCGATGCCGGTGCGCCGGCCCATGCCAGGGTGAGCAGCGCCAGGGTCGCCCCGCCGATCGGCAGATAGCTGACGAGGAAGAACCGCCGAGTCAGGGTGCTCAGCGTGGAGCCGGTGAGATCACCGAGGTTCATCGCGTCACCCATCCGCTGGTGTGCCCGTTCACGCACGCGGGCAGACGGCTCTCGTCCACATGGATCCGGCGGATCACCGCATCGCAGTTTTCCGCCGCACAGGTGAGCACGATGATCCGGTATCTGGCCGGCGGCCCGGGCAGGGTGGCACCGTCACCGGCACCGATATAACGGCGGGGGCCGCCAAGAAAGTCGCGGGTGGTGCGCCCGACCGCGACCCCATCGATCCACAACTCGACGACGTCGACGTCCGGCTCGCCGGCCAGCAGGAGTTCCAGCGCCTCAGCGGCGTGGTCGAGTTCGAGTCCTGAGGGCAGCACCAGGATGGCGGCGGGTCCGGGTGGGGGCGCCGGGTCCGTCAGCATGGAGATCAGGTCGTCGTCGCTCATACCGCTTCCCCCTCGGTCCTTCACGGCGTCAGGTGGCAAGTCTGACGGACGAAAGGCGAGCCGTGTCCGTTGGAGCTATCGTGCCAAGGGTTCGTATCGCCGGGGGGCATAGTGCGAAGTTTCACGAACCGACGCCTTCGTCGCAGGCTGACCGCACGGGTCCGGGCCCGGCTGGAGGCGTACGCCGACCGGCACGATCCAGCCCTGCTCTTCGATGAGGAGATCGAGGCCGATGCGGCAGCGCTCGCCGGCTCGGTGTCGAAGCTGCACGCCAGCGGATTGCTGCAGGCCCGGTTCGTCCGCATCATCGGATCCGGACCGACGAAGTGGCGTGCGGTGCACGCCCTGGCCCAGCTCTACTGGGAAAGGCACCGCACGAGTCCGGAGCCGAAAGGTCCGGACTACTACGCTGCGGCACGGCTGTACTCGGTCATGTTCTATCTCGCGCGCGACATGGTCCCCGCGGAACTGCATGATCTGATGTACGCGGCCCAAGCACACAAAGGGCTCGGCCCGGCCGACTGGGTGGAGCAGGCCCAGAAACTGGTGGTCGTGGGCTGGCGCGAGGGGGACCTGGTCACCCTGCGAAGCACCGTCGAACTCTGTCGCATGGCGTTGGCACTGGAGGCTGACGGCGAGCGACGCCGCGACTTCCTGACGATGTTCGCCGGCACCCTGGCGCTGCGGACGGAGTCGGTGCTGGGCACGCGTTCCGAGGTCGACGAGGCGGTCGTCGCCGCCCGGGAAGCCGCCGCACGCCAGCCGGCCGGAAGTCAAGGGGAGGTGCTGGGAGGCCTGCTGCTCGCGCAGTTGCTGCACCTGCGGTTCGAGCAGTTCGGCGACTTCGCGGGCCTGGAGGAGTGCCTCCTCATCACCCGCCGTCTGGCCCAGTTGGGAGCGGAGCCGGACGTGTCCGCGGCGGTCCACAGCCTCCTGGGGCTGTCCCTGCGCCGCCGTTTCGAGGCCCGCAAGGAGCGCGAGGACATCGACGCATCCATAGCGGCCGCGCGATGCGCCGTAGGGCTGTCCGCCGCCGACGACACCGACCTGGCCGGCTACCTCAGCATGCTGAGCGGGGCACTGCTGATGCGGTTCATCGCCTACAACGACGTCGACGACCTGGATGAGGCAGTCACCGTCGGGCGTGAATCCGTCAACCGCGAAGCCGACGTCACAGGGCAGGCCCAGTTCCCTTCGAACCTCGCCTGGGCCCTCATGCAGCTCTACACCGTCAGGGGGCGACGAGCCGACCTCGACGAGGCCATCGAGGCTGCGAAGAGCGCGGTGGCCCGGTGCGGTCCCGAAGCCGCCAACCGGCCGTTGTTTCTCGTCAACGCAGCCGGGCCGCTGCGCATCCGCTACATGCACACAGGGGCGATCAAGGATCTCGACAGCGCGGTGGAGATGGCTCGCGAGGCTCTCGCGGCGACCCCCGAGGGAAACGTGTACCACGTGCTGGCGTTGAACACGTTGTGCGGGGCTCTGCAGACCCGGTACGACGCGGTCGGCATGGCCGACGACCTCGAAGAATGCATCGAGGCGGGCATCGCGGCCGTGGACCGGGGCGCTGCCACGAACGTGGACAGGGCGGTGGTGCTCAACACCGTGGGCGCCGCGCTGGTCACCCGAGGCCGTCTCAAGGACGACACCGACGACCTGGACAAGGCGGTGGGGTACTTCCACGATGCGGCCGACGCCTCGCCCTCGATGAGTCCGAACCGGGCGATGTCGCTGTCCCACATCTGTTTCGCACTCACGACGCGGTTCGCCCTCACCGGTGCGTCAGGGGACATCGACGGCGCGATAGCCGCCGGTGAAGGTTCGCTGGCCGAGGCGCTGAGAACCAACCCCAACTGGGCCCAGTACGCCCATAACCTGGCGTCGGCCTACTGGCTGCGCCAGGGTTCGCTCGACGACGCCGATGCCCTGGATCGCGCCATCGGCCTCAGCCGTGAAGCGTTGCAGGGCACGCCGGAGGGCCATCCGGAGGCGGTGCGAAGCGCCCTGGTCCTGGCAAACGCACTGATCGCCCGCGACGGCGCGACCGGTGGGACAGCCGACACCGAAGAGGGGATCGCTCTCCTGCGCGGCGCCGCCGAGATGGGGTCAGGCACCCTGGGGCCACGCCTCGCGGCCGCGGAGACCCTTGGTACGACACTGGCCGGCCTCGGCCGCTGGGAGGCGGCGGCCGACGCCTACCACAGCGCCGTGGAACTGCTGCCGCTGCTCGCGCTGCGCGGCCTGGACCGCGCGGACGGGGAGAACCTGCTTGCCGAGTGGCCCGGACTGGCCAGCGACGCTGCCGCGTGCGCCGTCGAAGCCGGTGATCTCGACACCGCGGTCGAGGTGCTCGAACACGGCCGGGCTGTGCTGTGGTCACAGCTCCTGGACACACGCTCCGACCTCGAGATGCTCGAGCAGAGTCATCCGGCGTTCGCACACGAGTTGACGGAGATACGCGGGGCGCTGGAGGCGACGCCGTCGCGGGACGAGCCGGGCTGGCCGGGCATCGTCGACCGCCGGGTTCGTCTGGCACATCGCTGGGACGAACTCGTGTCCCAGATCCGGGAGTTGCCGGGATTCAGTTCCTTCCTCAGGCCGATGGCCGTACATGACATAAAGGCGGCCACCGCCAACGGGCCGGTGGCGATCCTCAACGTGAGCAGGTGGCGATGCGTTGCCATCATCGTCACCACCAGTGCCCTGAGAGCGGTCGGCCTGGGCTGCACGTACGAAGACGTCATCGACCGGGCCAATGCGTACGTCAACGCGTTCGTCCGGTACGAACAGGCGGGTTCGCTGGCAGAACGGCTGAACGTGGAAAGGGCGGTGGAGAGCACTCTGGCCTGGCTGTGGGAGGCCATCACCGAGCCCGTGCTCAGCGCGTTGGGCCACCACGGCCCGCCCGCGGACGAGGAGCCCTGGCCTCGATTGTGGTGGTGCCCGACCGGGCCGCTGACCGTACTGCCGCTGCACGCGGCCGGCGTGCACGGCGCGGGGGCCGGCTCCTCGGTTCTCGATCGGGTCGTGTCGTCCTATACGCCCACGCTGCGCGCGCTGCGAGGGGAAAGGCCCTCGCCCGGCCCGTCCGGCCCGTCCTCCCAGAACGTACTTGTCGTCACGGTCGACGACATCGCAGGACTGGACCCGCTGGAGAGTACAGCCGTAGAGACCGCCCAGCTCAGGGAGTCGATCCCCGCTGCGAACCTGACCATCCTCCACAACGGCGCAGCGACGCGCTCCCGTGTCCGGCACGCGCTGGGACAGCACGCGTACGTACACCTCAGCTGCCACGGCAGCCAGAACCTTGCCCAGCCGTCGGAGGCCAGTCTCCTGGTCCACGACGGCGAGCTGTCCCTGCCTGAACTCGTGTCCGGCCACCGCGGCGGGGAACTGGTGACGCTGTCGGCCTGCATGACAGCGACCGGGGGCGCCGCAGTCGCCGATGAAGCCGTCAGCATCGCCACGGCACTGCACTACACCGGATGGCGCAACGTCGTCGCGACCTTGTGGTGGGTGTGGGATGTCTCGGCCGCCGCGATCTTCTCGCAGGTGTACCGCGACATCGTGGTCACCGGCGTCATACGACCTGATCTGAGCGCGGTGGCTCTGCACCACGCGACCCGCCGCATTCGTGACAGCTATCCGCGCCACCCGACCCGCTGGGCACCGTTCATCCACATCGGCATCGGCAACCCCGGCATTTCTCAGGGCATTCGATCGAAGTCGTGTGCATGACGTGGCGTGTGGCGGGGCCGGCCGTCGTCGTCGACGGCTGCGAGGAACGTGTGGGCGTGGTGGAGGAGCTGGTGCACAAACACGTGGTGTTGTGGGTCTCCGGGAGGGTCGCGCTCGCCGCCTGGTTCACCGCCATCGTCGTACCGAAGAAGACACTGCGCGGCCGCAGCCGCCAACTGTTCGCGCGCGCCGCGCCGTTGGCCGCCGCCACCGGCGTCGGTCTGCTGGTCACCGACCGGCTGTGGGCGACCGTCCTCGCCTCGATCGTGCTGTCCCTGATCGTGCCGCTGCCGGGCGTGGCCGTGACCCCGCTGATCGCGATGATCACGGCTACGACCCCGCAGCCCGGCATCGGAACGGCCGAACACCTGTCTCTCTCCTCGCCGGGTCGCTGTGGGCCGCCGCCCTCCTGCTGATCCCGTACTTCGGCGGCCCCTACGCACCGCCCGCCCCACGCGAGCCGCGCGCCCCGTTGTCCGACCGGATCCGCCGGGCCCGGGACGGCCTGCGCACCGCGACCACCGGGGGGCATCCGAAGGTCCGGTACGCGGTCCGTGTCGCCGGGGCGGCCATGCGCGCCGGGCTGATCGACGAGTACGTGATCGCCGCCCATCCGGTCCTGGTGGGCGGCGGCACGCCGTTCTTCACCGCGCTGGACAGCTGGGTGAACCTGAACCTGGTGGAGACTCGGACGTTTCCCGGCGGCGTGGTCCTGAACAGGTACGAGACGAGGCGCTGAGCAGGAGCGCCCAACACGCTTTATCCTCGCGGTGATGTCGTATACGACAGCGACCGTCGCGCGCGTCGTCCCGTCCACTGTCACGTTGCCGGAGGCGCATAGGTGACGCCGAAGCTGAACTCGCGGCGTCGGCCGGGTTCCAGGGCGAGGGCGGTGGTGTGGTCGGGGCGGTTGAAGGCGTTGGTCATCGCCTCGACGGGTTCGAGCGCGATGGAGGCGCGCCGGTCGCGTGCCAGGGTGTCTCCGGTGAAGACGTGCACGTATCCCCCGTACTGCCAGACCCGCAGTTCCTCGCCGGTCGCCGGATCGGTCAGCACCGTCTCGATCCGGCCGCTGGGGCCGGGGGTGAGGTCCGCGTAACAGGCGTCGACGACCGCGCCGCCGAGTCGCTTCGGTGCCCGGAAGTCCGCCTCGGGGCAGTGGTCCAAGGGGAGCGTGGCGTCGGCGCCGGGCAGTGGGATGAGGGATGGGTCGGTGCGGATGAGGATGTGGGCGGGGATGTGCAGTACCAGGTCGTCGATGGGGCGCGACAGGGTGAAGTAGGGGTGCCAGCCCACTGCGCAGGGGGCAGTGGCGTCGCCCACGTTCGTTGCCCGGATCTCGATGCTCAGCTCTCGTGCCGTGACGGTGAATTCGGCTTCGAGGTCGAGGGCGAACGGGTAGCCGGGGTACCGGCCCGGTCGGATGCTCGTGGTGCGCAGGAGCAGACGGGCCGAGTCGGCCGTCGTGGTGGCGTGGGCGAGTTCGAACGGTGTTTCGCGGGCGAAGCCGTGGTAGATCGTGCGGTCGCCGAGGCGGCCGGGCAGCAGGTCGTGGTCGTGCCCGTCGTAGCGGTAGCGGCCGTCGGCTATGCGGTTGGTGAAGGGGGCCATCAGGCCGGCGCGTACGCCGTCCTGGGAGAGGAGTTCCTTTTCGTCGCGGTAGCCGTCCGTCAGCTCCTTCAGCCGACCTGCCGAGCCGTGCCGGACCTGCCAGCTCAGCAGGGTCGCTCCGCGCAGGGCGAGGACGGCACGCGCCGAATCGTCCGGCGCGGAGACGACGAGGGTGGGTTCACCGCCGAGGCGGTCCTCGACGATCCGGTACTCGGCGGTCATGTCCCCTGGTGTTCCCTTCAGCTCGCTTCGGGGGCGAGCTTCTTCGCGCCCGTCATGATGGCCACCGCGTCCTCCATCGAGTGGGACTGCGGGGTGATGACGCCGGCGCAACCGCCGAGTCGCTGGATGTGGATGCGGTCGGCGACCTCGAAGACGTTGGGCATGTTGTGGCTGATGAGGATGACGCCGAGGCCCTGGTCGCGCAGGTCGCGGACGAGTTTGAGGACCTGGCCGGTCTCGCGGACGCCGAGGGCGGCGGTGGGTTCGTCGAGGATCACCACCCGGCCGCCGAAGGCCGCGGTCCGGGCGACGGCCACGGACTGGCGCTGGCCCCCGGAGAGCGTCTCCACCGCCTGGTTGATGTTCTGCAGCGTGCCGATGCCGAGCCGCTTGATGTGGTCGGCGGCCTGCTTCTTCATCTCGCCGGTGTCGAGCATCCGGAACACCAAGCCGAGGATGCCCTTGCGGCGGATCTCGCGGGCGAGGAAGAGGTTGCTGGCGATGTCCAGGGCGGGGGCCACGGCGAGGGTCTGGTAGACCGTCTCGATGCCGGCGTCGCGGGCGTCCTGGGGTCGCTTGAAGTGGACCTCCTTGCCATCGACGAGGATGCTTCCCTGGTCGGGTACGAGGGCCCCGGACAGGCACTTGATCAGAGTGGACTTGCCGGCGCCGTTGTCGCCGATGACGGCGAGGACCTCGCCGGGGTGGAGGGTGAGGTCGACGTCGTTCAGGCCGACAACCCTGCCGAACACCTTGACCAGGCCCTTGGCCTCGAGAACGGGGGCGGTGGCGGTCGTCACGACTTCACACTCCGGATCCACTGGTCGACGGAGACAGCCGCGATCACGAGGACGCCGACTGCGAGGACTTGGTAGTTCGGGTCGATGCCGGCCAGCGCAAGGCCGTTGACGAAGACCTGGACGATCAGCGCGCCGATCAGCGAGCCGAAGACCACGCCGCGTCCGCCGAACAGGCTGGTGCCGCCGATCACGACGGCGGTGATGGACTGCAGGTTGGCGTTCAGACCGCTGTTGGGGTCGCCGCCCCCGACCCGGCCGACGAGGACCCAGGCCGCGACAGCGATGGTGAGACCGGCGAGCATGTAGGCGCTGAGCAGGACACGGTTGACGGAGATGCCGGCGAGGCGGGCGGCCTCGATGTCGTCGCCGACCGCGTAGAGGTGGCGTCCCCAGGCGGTGTAGCGCAGGGCGTAGCCGACCACCGCGTACAGGGCGATCATGAGGAGGACGCCGTAGGTCAGGTTCAGCTGGCCGAGGGAGACCGTCTGGCCGCTCCACATGAGGATGTTGCCCGGCTGCAGCGAGATGGTCTGGCCCTTGGCGTAGATGAGGGTGATCGCGGTGAAGACGCTGAGGGTGCCGAGGGTGACGATGAAGGGCGGCAGCTTGATCTTGGTCACCAGCAGCCCGTTGACGGCCTGGGCGGCTATCGCGACGACCGCGCCGGCCAGCAGGGCGAGCCAGCCGGGCCAGTGGCTGTCCGCGACGAGCTTCGACATCAGCAGCGAGGCGAGCACCATGACTGCGCCGATCGACAGGTCGATGCCTGCGGTGAGGATGATGACGGTCTGGCCGACGGCGAGGGAACCGATGACGGCCACCTGCTGGGCGACGAGCGAGAGGTTCTGCAACGCGTAGAAGCGTTCGTTCACCAGGGAGAACACCACGGCGGCGAGCACCAGGACGATGGCCGGGCTGAGCGCCGGCTGACGGTGCAGCACCGAGTGGATGCGCTGGCTGAGGGTGGCGGGCCGGTTGAGGAACTCCTCCGCCGGTGCCGGTGCGGCTTGAGGGTCCACGTGAGTGGTCACAGGGGGTCCTTCCGGTGTCTTCCCTGGTACGGGCTCATGGGCTCGTGTGGTGCGGGTGCGACGCCGGTGCCATCACGGTGGCCTCCAGCGCCGCACCCGGCTCGGGGCAGTCGCCTGACTCGGCGGCAGTCGCCCGGTCGGGGGCGGTGGCACCCGCTCGGGGCGTCAGCTGCCCCAGCAGGCGGAGGCGGCCTGCGACGGGGACTGGACGGTCAGGCCGCCGAGGGGCTTTGCGGCGGCGAGTGCGGTGCCGGTGTCGTAGAAGGACTTGCCGTTGGTCGCGCTGGGCTTGCTGCCGCCGCGGGCCAGCTTGGCGACGGAGCTGACGCCGAGGGCCGCCATCTTGCCCGGGTACTGCACCGCGTCGGCGGCGAACTCGCCGCTGGTGAGGTTCTTCAGGCCGGCACAGCTTCCGTCGATCGCGTAGATCGCGACGTTCTTGTCCTTGCCGGCCGCCTTCAGGGCGTTGTACGCGCCCTCGCCCGCGGGCTCGTTGATGGCGTAGACGACGTTGATGTCCGGGTTGGCCGACAGGCAGTTCTCCATCGCGGTGCGGCCGCCGTCGATGGCGCCCTGGGTGGGCTGGTGGCAGGCGATGGTGTAGCTGCCGCCCTTGCCGCCAGTGTACTTGCCGGACTTGGCTTCCTTGCCGTTCTCGGTCTTGCTGCCGGGGTCGATGCCCATGCCTTCCAGGAAGCCGTGGTCGCGGTTGATGTCGACGGAGACGACCTGGTTGTTGAAGAGGTCGAGCATCGCGACGACCGCCGGCTTGCCGTTCAGGGCGGCCGCCGCGTACTGCCCGTCGAGCTTGCCCGCCTGCTCGTTGTCGGTGGCGTAGGTGATGTCCGCGGTGCTGGGCGGGTTGGGCGCGGTGTCCAGGGCGATCACGAACAGGCCTGCCTGCTTGGCCCGGTTCAGGGCGGCGTTCACGGCATCGCCGTTGGTGGTGATCAGGATTCCCTTGTCGCCTCGCGATATGGCGTTGTCGATGGCGGTGATCTGGGTCTGGGTGTCGCCGTCGCTGTTACCCGCAGCCACCGTGAGACTCACGTTGTCCTTGGCCGCCTGGGTCTTGGCGTCCTTCTCCATGCTCACGAAGTACGGGTTGGTGAGCGTCTTCAGGATCAGCGAGACACCCACCTTGCCGCCGCCGCCCGAAGAGGAGCTTCCGTTGGAGGAACCGCAGGCCGCGAGCGTGGCGCCGAGGCAGACGGTGACACCGATCGCTGCCGCCCGGGTACGCCGACTGCGGCGGCTCGGCACCTGGCTGGTGGAGATGTTCATGGCTTGATCCCTTTCAGGCCCGTCCCTCGGCCGACGCTGAGACAACGTTGACTTGGCGAGATACTGGGCCCGTATGGACGAGCCCGTCAAGGCGCTGATAGACATGCGTGCGCAACGAGTAGGTAACGCACAACCGGTTGGAGACAACGATGACTCAGGGCGAGGCCGCGCCCAGGTCCACCCGTAGCCGCCCCACCATGCGTGAGGTCGCGGCGCTGGCCGGAGTGGCCATCAAGACCGTCTCGCGCGTGTTCAACGGGGTCCCCACCGTCGATCCGGCGATCGTCGCCAGGGTCCGTGAGGCCGCCGACAAACTGGGTTACCGGCCCAACCTCACGGCCAGCAGCCTGCGCCGCGGCGACGGCCGCACCGCCACCATCGGCATGCTCGTCGAGGACGCGGCGAACCCCTTCTCCGCCGTCCTGACCCGCACCGTGGAGAACGTCGCCCGGGAACGCGGAGTGCTGGTGCTGGTCGGCAGCCTCGACGAGGACCCAGCCCGTGAAAGGGAACTGGCCCAGGCGCTCATCGACCGCCGGGTCGACGGCCTGGTGATCGTCCCTGCGGGACGCGACCAGAGCTACCTGATCAGCGAGCAGCACACCGGCACCCGCATGGTCTTCGTCGACCGCGAGGCCGGCCTGCTCGACGCGGACGCTGTCGTCTCCGAGAACCGGCAGGGCGCCGTCACCGCCGTCAACCACCTGCTGAAGGCCGGCCATCGCCGCATCGCCTACCTCGGCGACCAGGCCTCCATCCCCACCGCCGCCCAGCGCTTCGACGGCTACCGGCACGCCCTGGAAGTCGCGCACATCGACTACGACGACGAGATCGTCCGCCACGTCGGGTCCAGCGAGGAGGCCGCCATCGCCGCGACCGAGCAGGTCCTGTTGCTGCCCGATCCGCCGACGGCGCTGTTCACCAGCCAGAACTTCGTGACCATAGGCGCCGTCCGCGCGCTGCGCGCCATGGGCCTGCAGGACACCGTCGCCCAGGTGGGCTTCGACGACTTCCCCCTGGCCGACATCCTCAACCCGGGCATCTCCGTCATCGCCCAGGACGTCGAGCAGGTGGGCAGGACAGCCGCCGAGATACTCTTCCGCAGGCTGGACGGCGGCGAGTCGCCCACCCGCACCGTCACCGTGCCGACCCGGCTGATCCAGCGGGGCTCCGGCGAGATCCCAGCCGGAGGGCCGCGTGGTTGAGGCCCGGTGTCCGCTGCGGGCGGTCGTTTCCGGTGGGAGGGCGAGCAGTTCGTCGCGGACCGAGCAGATGATGGTGGGGAAGTCATACGCCGCGTGACCTGCGCCGACGACTTTTCGAGCGGCACAACCTCCCGGCCGTTGGCCGGGAGCGAGATACGGCGCTGCCGCGCGACACCCGTCCCGAAGCTCGCAGTTGCAGAACCGAGACGAAAACGCACTCGGGACGGTCGTGAGCAGGGGATCATATGTTCGCCGTACGGGACGGACCCGGGCCGGCAGGGGCCCGCCAGAGAGGCGAGGCTCATTGTTTCAGGGCCGGTGGCGGACCGGCAAAGGTGAAGGAGAGAACGCTTTGGGCAGGCATGCGCTTCCGCGTGGCAGGAACAGGACAAACGGGAGGACCGGCCGGCGGGTGGCCGTGATCGCGGCTCCGGTGGTGGCCGCGATGGCCGTGACCGCCGCCTCCGCATCGGCGGCGAGCGGGCTGACGGCGGCCGACAAGGCCATGGCCGGGAAGCTGAACCAGCGGGTGGGCGACGCCCACCTGGGCAGCAATGTGGTGGGCGAGGTCCGGGACGTCGCCTCGGGGCAGACGGTGTGGTCCGAGAACCACGCAAAGGGGTTGATGCCCGCGTCCACCAACAAGCTGGCGACCGCGGTCGCCGCGCTCACCGTGCTGGGTCCCCACCACACCGTGCAGACCAAGGCCGTCTACCGTTCCGGCACGGTGTATCTGGTCGGCGGCGGCGATCAGCAGCTCAGCTCCGCCGACCTGAAGAGTCTCGCCACCACCGCCGCCGAGGCACTGAAGGCCAAGGGCCACCACTCGGTGCGGCTGATGATCGACGACCACCTTTTCGCCGCCCCCAGTCTCGCCACCGGCTGGAGCAGCGGCTACTACCCGGACACCGTAGCTCCGGTCCGAGCCCTGCGGATCGAGGGGAACAACACCCAGGACACCGCGCTCACCGCCACCGAGTACTTCGCCCAGCAGCTCACCGCCCACGGCATCACGGTAGGCAAGCCCGCGCGCGCCAAGTCACCGTCGGGCAGCACGGTTCTGGCCACCCATCAGTCCAAGCCGCTGTCGACGACCGTGGAATACATGCTCAAGCACAGCGACAACGACATCGCCGAGGGCCTGCTGCGTCTCACCGCGCTCGGCCAGGGCCGGGCTGCCACTTTCGCGGGCGGCACCGCCACGGTCCACGCCGTGCTCGTCCAGTACGGCATACCGCTCACCGGCGTGCAGGAGTACGACGGCAGCGGCCTGTCCCGCGGCGACCGGATGACCGCCGACGCTCTCTCCGCCATCGCCGGGCTCGCCGTCGACACCCAGCACCAGGACAAGCTGTGGCCGATCCTGAAGGGTCTGCCGGTCGCGGGCGTTGACGGCACCCTCAGCACCTCCTACGGCCGTTTCACCACCGCGCCCGCCTCCTGCGCCGTAGGAAAGGTCGATGCCAAGACGGGCTCCCTGAACGATGTGTCCGCCCTGGCCGGGGTCGCCAAGGGGGAGGACGGCCGCTGGAAGAGCTTCGCATTCGTCGAGAACGGCTCAGCGCCCACCGACACCGTCACCCAGGGCCTGGACGGCCTCGCCGCCACGGTCGAGGGCTGCTGGTAGCGCCGACCGCTGTACCGGCGATACGGCTCGCCGTCGCGCTGATCGTCGGCACTGCCGAGCTGCTGGGCCTGCTCGCCGACAAGGCCGGCCTGCACGGCGCGTTCTGGGACTGGGTCGGTGGCCTGGACCTCAACATCACCCGCTTCGTATCGTGGGACTCTGTCTTCGCGACGTGGGGTACTGCGCTGGCCGTGTGGAAGCTCGGGCGGATCGAGGAGAAGTGGACCGCTGGGCTGCGGCCGGCCGAGCAGCAGGCCGACTGACAGCGGTAGTGCCCCTCCCCCATCGCCCGCCCATGCCGCTCCTGGCGAGGGTGGCATCGGAGCGGCCATGGACGATGAGCGAGCCGTGGGAGGTGTGGGTGATCCAGTCCCCGTGCCGCCACACGCCCGGGTAGGCGCCGAAGTAGGCGTCGCGGTAGCGGCTGCCGTCAGGATCGTTCCAGAAGTACAGCGGCATCGACGGCATGGGCCGGGTGACGACGAGTTCGCCGACCTGGTCGCGAACTGGCGTGCCCTCGGAGTCGTAAGCGGCCAGTGCCACGCCCAAGTTGGGGGCGGACAACTCCCCTGCCCAGACGGGGGTCGTGGGTGCGCTTCCGGCGAAGCCGGAGACGACGTCCGTGCCGCCGCTGGTGGAGGCCAGTTGGATGCCTTCGCCCACGTGGTCACGGACCCACGGGTAGGCGGAGGCGGGCAGGGCGGAGCCGGTGCATCCGATGACACGGACGGCGGACAGATCGTGCGCGGAGGGTTCGATGCCCAGTTTGGCCATGGCCAGTGTGTGGTGGTCGACCGGCACGCTGCCCTGGTCGCAGCGGATGAACGCCATCGTCGGCCCGCGCTGACGCTGCCCGTCCAGGAACAGGAAGTCGGACACGATCATCCCGAGGGTGTCCAGGTACCAGTCCAGGGTGCGCATGAACGACCTTGTCTCCAGCACCACATGACCGAGGCGCTGAATGCGCGACGGCTCGCGCGGGGGCCGCTGGGTGGCGTTCGTCCGACGGTGGTCCGTGCCGAAGTTCAGGATCAGCGGCTTCTGCTCGGGCAGCGCGGGCAGCTGTTCGCCGCAGTGCACGACGCGGACCGGGAGGCCGGAGGGGTCGAGCAGCGAGACCGACTTCCCTCCGCCGGGCACGTTGATGTCCCGGACGGTATTGCCGGTGGCTGCGGCCAGCCGGTCGAGGTCGGTGCGCTCGTCCGCGCGGAACGCCGGCCCGACGAAGCGGGACGCATGCCCACGCCGGACGACCATGCAGGGTGGGCCCGCGAAGGTGCCGCGCAGCCAGAGTGCCTCCTCGGTGCGGGCGGCGATCGCGAAGCCGAAGTCGCGCGCGAAGACCTCGGCCCGGTCCAGGTCCGGCTTCTCGAACTCCAGCCAGGCCAGGTCCGCCACCTTGATCACGGGGTTCTGGGACCGGCCGGGATGTTCGCCGCGAAGGGCCCCCTGCTCACTGTGGAGGTCTTCGTGAGGTGTCGGCGGAGCGGGGGTCGCCTCCGATCCCGCCAAGCTGGCTCTCCTCGTCACGGGCGCGCTGGGCCTGCCCCTCATCCAGGTCGTCGGACTCGCGTTGAGCGTGCGCGCGTTCGGCGGTGATCTTCCCTTCGTCCAGGCCGGCGCCGTATACATGGCGGCACGCCTCGTCGCCAACGCGGCTCCTGTAGCCGGCGGACTGGGTGCCCTCGAAACCGGCCTCATCGCCGGCCTCACCGCGCTCGGCGTCACGGCCGGCGCAGCCACCTCGGCCGTGCTCGTCTACCGGCTGCTCACCTTCTGGCTGAACGTCCCACTGGGCGCCCTGGCCCTGCGCGCCGTAGAGCGCAAGGGCTACGCCTGACGCTGCTGCCGTCGCCGGCCTCAGGTCCCAGTCGGGCGGCTATCCGGTGGATCGCCGTCTGCGGCACGAGTTCCTGAACCCGCCGGATCTGCACCTCGCTGATGTCGACACCAGTGACGCGGGGTCCTGCCTCCGCAAGATCGCGCACGACCGGCACTCCGCTGCCGCAGCCGAGATCCAGCACTCTGCTGCCTTCCCCAAGCCTGGCGTTCAGGCTGGCAAGCCAAGGCTGGCACTTCGTGTCGGAGTTGTATGCCTCGTCATACAGGAGTGAAAGTGTGTCATACCCGCGCCGGACCATGTCCTTTGGGATCTTCAACAGTCACGACCAGGACGCGAACGCCCTTGATCCACCGATGCCCTCCCTCCTTGGACGCCGTGCCTGGAATCTGCCAGTAACCGATCTCGATGCCGACCGCGGCGCGGGCGAGGGCGCGTGATTGCAAGCAGCCGACACAGACCGCGCGCTCGCCAACCACCTTGTTTTCAGCTGGAGTTGGAAACTGAGTTCATGGGAATGCGGTTCAGGAACTCCAGGAGCAGTGCGCAGAAGGCTGCGGGCTGTTCCAGGGGTGCCAGGTGTCCTGCTCCTGGAATGACCACGAGGTCGCCCGAGGCCAGGTCACGGGCCAGGTCCTCCCCACCGCGGAAGAAGTCGGGCATGTCGTGCTCACCGACGGCCACCAGCGCCGGGAGGGAGAGAGTGCGCAGTGTGTCCGGGTCTTGGCTGAGCGGGTCCTCGGCCTGGTTGGGCTCGCTGTGCGCGATCCGCGTCTCCAGTTGGTTGCGCAGCATGCGGGCCGCGTGCGCTTTCACTTCGTCGTTTGCGTGCTCGAAGGTCCATGCCTCGAGCCCTGCCTGTACGGCAGCGTCGATGTCATTGGCTTCGAGTGAGGTTCGTTCGCGGTCCCAGGCCGTCTGGAGGCGCTCGGAGGGCTCCTGATCGTGCGGTCGGTAGCCCACCAGGACCAGACCGTCGACCCGGTCGTACGCCGTCACCGCCACCTGGAGTGACACCAGCGCGCCGAGCGAGTTTCCGGCCAGCACGAAGCGGTCGGCCCCGAGGTGGTTGAGTGTGTCGAGGACGTCCGTCCATGGCGCGACCTTGGGCTGGTGGTGCACGATCGCTTCACCATGGCCGGGCAGGTCCAGGGCGATCGCGCGGACGCCGGCCTCGGCGAGCAGGGGCAGGTGCGCGCTCCACATGGTCCGGTCCGTGGGGCGGGCGTGGAGCAGCACCACTGTCCGCCCTTGACCTGCCTGATCAGCGGGCAGCAGCATCGATGGGGGCCTTTCGGGAGAAGGAGAACGCGGGCAGGCGGCCTCGGCTGCGGACGGGCATGCGGCGTCGGTGAGTTCGTCGATCTCCTGGGCGCTCAGGCTCAGCTTCGCCGCCGCGATGTTCTCCTCCAGGTGAGCGACCTTCGACGTACCGGGAATGGGCAGCATGACTTCGGATCCTGCGCGCAGCCAGGCCAGTGCGACCTGGGACGAGGTCGCCCCGTGCGCGGAGGCGATGCGGTCGACCGGTCCGCCCGGCCTGGTGAGTTCACCGGCGCCCACCGGTGCCCAGGGGATGAAGCCGATGCCCTCGCGGGTGCAGTAGTCGAGGACGTCGGTGGAACTGCGGTCGGTGAGGTTGTAGCGGTTTTGGACGGTGACGATGGTGGCGATCCGCAGCGCCCACCTGATCTGGCCGACGGCCACCTGGGACAGGCCGATCGCGACGATCTTGCCTTCGTCCTGGAGGTTCTTCAGCTCACCGATCTGCTCCTCCAGCGGGACCTTCGGGTCGACTCGGTGAAGCTGGAACAGGTCGATGTGGTCCAGGCCGAGGCGCCGCAGGCTCATCTCGGCCTGTTGGCGCAGGTACTCCGGACGCCCGACGGGCGGCCAGGCCTTGGGACCGAGGCGGACCAGTCCCTGGTCGGTCTTGATCACATCGGGCCCGTTGCGGGTGAGACCGGCCTTGGTGGCGATCAACACGTCGTTCGGGTAAGGGTGGATGGCTTCCCGGATGATCTCCTCGCTGACGTGTGGTCCGTAGGAATCCGCGGTGTCGATCAACTGGACGCCGAGTTCGCCGGCACGGCGGATTACGCGGATGCATTCGTCGCGGTCGCCGGGTTCACCCCAGACGCCCAAGCCGGTGAGCCGCATGGCGCCGAAGCCGAGACGGGCGACCTTCTTGCCGGCGATTTGAAGCTTCCGGCTGCCTGGGCAATGGAATCGGTCATGAAGGTGCGTTTTCTTCCTCTGACGTGGTTTCGTGTTCGGCTGAAGCGGCGCGCTGCTCGGCCAGTCGCCGGAGCAGGACCAGCGCATCGCTGCCGGCGCTTGCGGGGTCGGCGCTGTAGACGGACAGGTGTTGACCGGGGGCACTGGTGACGGCCAGCGCTTCGAAGTGCAGGTGCAGGTCACCTACTTGCGGATGGTGGAAGTGCTTGTCCTCGTGCGTGCGCGGGCGGATCTCGTAGCGCGTCCACAACGTCGCGAACGCGGGGCTGCGCACGCTCAGTTCGCCCACGACGCAACCGATGCGCTCGTCATCCGCAAACCGCGCCGATGACGCGCGCAGGTTGTTCACGGCAATGCCTGCCGCCTCGTCCCAGTCTCCGTAGAACTCCCGGGCGAAGGGGTCCAGGAAGATCATCCGAAGCAGGTTGTCGAAACGGACGAAACCGCGGTAGAGCTCGCGGGCCATCGTGTTGGCGGCAAGGACGTCCTGGGCGGAGCCGACGACGAAGGCGGGCACGTCACGCATACCGTCCATCAGCCGACGCAGGTCCGGGCTGACCGTCGTGGTCGGCTGCACCGACGGCCAGGGGGTGGGCAGGCTCAGCCGGAACAGGTGGGCAGCCGCCTCATCATCGAGGCGCAGGGCACGAGCGATCGCCTGGAGCACCTGCTCGGACGGATGCCGCTCGCGGCCCTGCTCGAGCCGGATGTAGTAGTCCGTGCTCACCCCGGCGAGCAGCGCCACCTCGTCCCGCCGCAAACCAGGCACCCGCCGCGAACTGTCATCGGGGTATCCGACGTCCCGCGGCATGGTCATGGCACGGCGGGCACGCAGATAGTCACCGAGTCTGTTGTCTGCGTCCATGCGGACCAGGCTAGGCATGCTTTCGGACATGTGGGTGGGTGGACCGCACCCACCCAGGCCGGCCGGCGCTCCTCGCCTTCGCGTGCTTGTCGTCAGCCGAGCGCACGGCCGGCGAGCACTCGCAGGCGAAGTCTGCTTCGACCAGCCAGAACTTCCGGGTGGGTGCGGCGCGCCCTCCCAGGCCCACGGCGGCGCTCCTAGCGTCGACGGCATGACCGGAAGTGACACTGAGCGCACAGGGAGCACAGGGCCTTGTGCCTGCGCTCGCGGAACCGGCGCTCAGGCCAATGGCCAAGGTACCCGTGACGTGGGCGGCACCGCGGAAGCCCCAGTCTCTGAGCTGACGGGGGGCGCCCGCCTCGCGGCGCGAGCGCCCCTGCGGAGCGCGCTCGGCGGCCTCGGCCGCGGGACTGCTCACGCCGGAAGACGACGATCTGCGGTACCGAGCCGCATGCCGGACTTTCATCGAGGGCAGCCGGCGGCTCGACTTCGTCAACGACCTCGCCGAGCACGCGCGCGTAGGACGCGTGGGCATCCCGGTCGACACGATGGAACGGTTCGGTGTCACCATGGACCGCGCTCGCGCTCATCGACCCGCTTCGCCGCCGCTTGCAGGCCCAGCCCGCAACCACTCACCGCCGTCCCGCTCTTGGCCGAGCTGGTAGCCGAGCCGCCGGTGCCGGTCGGCCAGGGTCACTCCTGCAGGTGGCGGGCCCGGCGGAACCTGTCCAGGCCCTCGGAGAGGTCCACGATCGGGGCGGGGTAGTCGAGCGTTGCCCGGTCCGCTCCGGGGAGCTTCCACGGCTCGTGCACTGCAGGCGCGTCGATGTTCCTCAGTTCGGGCACCCAGCGGTGGACGTAGGTGCCGTCGGGGTCGTACCGCTTGGCCTGGATGACGGGGTTGAGGACCCGGCCCGGCCGGGTGTCGGTTCCGGTACCGGCCACCCACTGCCAGTTGAGCTGGTTGTTGGCGATGTCGCCGTCGACCAGCCAGTGCAGGAAGTGGGCGGCACCGATGCGCCAGTCGACGTAGAGCGTCTTGGTCAGGAAGCTCGCGGTCAGCAGGCGGGCCCGGTTGTGCATCCAGCCCTCGTGGCGCAGTTGCCGCATTGCGGCGTCGATCACCGGGTAGCCGGTACGACCTTCCCGCCACGCATCGATGTCGGCCTTCGCCGTGCGCTCGGTGCGCCAATGGTCGCCTTTGGTGCGGTAGTCGGCCCGGGCGGCGCCTGGTCGGGCGGCGAGCACCTGACGGTGGAAGTCACGCCAGGCGAGCTGCCGTACCAGCGCCTCGGCGCCCGGTCCGCCGCGACGGCGGGCCCGGTGCACCAGTTCCACCGGGGAGAGGGTACCGAAATGCAGGTGCACGGAGAGCCGGGAGGTGGCGTCGGCAGCCAGGTCGTCCCGGGTGGCCTCGTAGGTGTCCAGGCCGTGCCGCCAGTAGGCGGTCACCCGCTTGCGCCCCTCGGTCTCTCCGCCGGGCGGCAGGGCGGGCGAGACCCCGGTGACCTCGCTGCGGGCGGGCACCGGCTCGCCGTTCACGTGGTGGGGCACGCACACGCGACGCGGGGCGGCCACCGCCGTGCGCAGACGGGCCTGGGCCCACTGCCGGTAGTACGGCGTGAAGACGGCGAAGTGGTCCGACGAGGAGGGGGTCACCTCGCCGGGCGGCACGGCCACGGTGACCGCGTCGTGGACGAACAGGCGGCGGCCGCCGGACTCCAGGGCCCGCCGGAGCCGGTCCTCCCGGCGGGTGGCGAAGGCGCTGTGCGCCGCCGCCGTGTGCACCTCGTCGGCGTCCGCCTCCCGCACCGTACGACCCACCGCGTCCACCAGGTCGCCGGAGCGCACCACGAGGCGTCCGCCGCGCTCGCGCAGGGAGGCGTCCAGGTCGGCCAGGCAGTCAGCGAGGAAGGCGCTGCGGTTCGGCGTGGCGAACCCGACAGCTTCGACGGCCAGGTCGCGCACGAAGAGCGGGACGACCGCGTCGGCGGACTTCAGCGCCGCGTGCAGCGGCGGGTGGTCGTGCAGGCGCAGGTCGGAGGTGAACAGGACGACCGAGACGCGCATGAGCTTCAACTTCTCTCCACTGATGTGCGGCGGCGCGGCGCTCCCGGACGCGGTGCGGCCGGTCGCCAGGGGCTCAGCTGTGCGGGGCATGGTCGTACTGGGCGCGAGCGGCGGCGCCCACGATGTTACGCGCCATGCCTCCGAAGACGACCGCGTGGAAGGGAGAGACACTCCACCAGTACAGGTGACCCAGCAGTCCGCGCGGGTGGAACAGCGCTCGCTGCCGGTATCGGACAGGTCCGCGGCCGTGGCCGTCCACGCGCATCTCCAGCCAGGCCAGGCCTGGCAGCCGCATCTCGGCCCGCAGCCGCAGCAGCCGGCCGCGCTCGATCTCCTCCACCCGCCAGAAGTCCAGGCAGTCGCCCACCCGCAGCCGGCGGGCGTCCCGCCGGCCCCGGCGCAGGCCGACGCCGCCGGCGAGGCGGTCGAGCCAGCCCCGCACGCCCCAGGCCTGGGGAAAGGAGTACCAGCCGTTCTCACCGCCGATGCCCTCGATGACCTGCCACAGCGCCTCCGGCGCCACATCGGTCTCGCGTTCACGGACGTCGGCGTACAGGCTGCCGCCTGCCCAGTCCGGATCGGTCGGCAGCGGGTCGCTGGGGGCGCCCGGCACGGAAGCCGAGGACCAGCGCGTGGCCACCTGGGCTTCCCGGACGCGCTGCAACGCGAGGGCGACTGCCTGGTCGAAGCCGAGCGGATGGCCGGGCGGACTGGGCAGGTACCGCTCGATGTCCCGCTCCCGGCAGACCACTTCGTTGCGCAGGGACTCCGTGAGCGGGCGGGCGATCGAGGCCGGTACCGGGGTCACCAGGCCGACCCACTGACTGGACAGTCCAGGTGTCAGCACGGGCACGGGCATGATGAGCCGCCGGGGCAGCCCGGCGACGGCGGCGTACCGCTGCATCATCTCCCGGTAGGTGAGCACCTCCGGGCCACCGATGTCGAAGGCGCGGCTGACGTCGGCGGGCAGACGGGAGCAGCCCACGAGGACGCGCAGGACGTCCCGCACAGCGATGGGCTGGATACGGGTGTGCACCCAGCGCGGGGTGACCATCACCGGCAGCCGCTCGGTGAGATAGCGCAGCATCTCGAAACTGGCCGAGCCGGAACCGATGATGACGGCGGCGCGCAGGACGGCGGTCGGCACACCCGAGCCGAGCAGGATGCGGCCCACCTCGGCGCGGGAACGCAGGTGGGGGGAGAGATGCGACTCGGCAACCCCTTCCGGGGTCAGCGCGCCGAGGTAGACGAGGCGGAGGACGCCGGCCCGGCGGGCCTGCTCGCCGAAGACGCGGGCCGCTTCGCGGTCGGTCTGTTCGAAGTCTCGGCCGGTGCCGAGCGCGTGCACCAGGTAGTAGGCGATGTCCACGCCGTCCATCGCCCGTGCCACCGACGCGGCGTCGAGGACGTCGCCCTGGAGGACCTCCGCCCGGCCGGCCCACGGATGGTCTCGCAGCTTGGCCGGCGTGCGCGCCAGGCAGCGTACCCGGTACCCGGCGTCCAGCAGCTCGGGCACGAGCCGACCACCGATATAGCCGCTCGCACCGGTAACCAGGCAGGTCGGTGCGTCGTGAGCCGTCTCCCTGCCCCCGGTCGTCGTCTTGGTCGCTTCGTCCGCCACGGGTACCGTCCCTGTACTCGTCGTGCGCCGGTGCACCGCACCGCGCGGAGTCGGCGCTCGGTGATGTCAGCGCGGCCGAGCTTCCGGCGAATGCCCGCTGGACGAGTCCGGTTCCCGGTGGTGTGCCGAGGCTTCGGCGACCTGCTTCAGCGCCGATGCCGTGGCAGAGTCACCGACCTTGGCGGGTTGCTCGTGCGGGTGGCTCTCGTGGTGAAAGTGGGAGGGCGCGAGCCTGTCGCCGGGGCCGTGGTGCTGCGACAAGGTGTCGGTGGAGTCCGTGAGGGCAGGGACGGCGCCGGCTGCACCGGGCCGGCTACCGCCCTGGCCGTTCTCGGCGTTTCCGGCCCTGTTGGCCTGGGCCGCCTCCTCCGGCGCGCCTCGTCGGGCGCCCGGCTGGGTCAGCCACGCCACGGCCGCGCCGGTGAGAGCCACGGGCCATTCCACCACCCCGGCGACGCCGAGCACCCCGGCTCCGGTATAGACCGCCACCCGCCGACCGCGTGGAGAGATCGCTCCGATCCACTGCAGCACGCTGTCGCCGGCCTTGCTCACCTGCTGGGCTCCAGGCAGCCGGCGCAGCCCGGAGCCGACCGCCCGGAACGGCTGCGGAAGATCCGACGAACCTGTCTTGACCTGGCTCATCTCCTGCTCCCTCCACGCGTCCTCAAGGGGTGTGAGCCCCGAGTTTCCCGATGTCACACCGCATATGCCCCCGTGCAGGCGTTATTGCAAGCGTTATCCGGTTCCGGGGCCCTGGTGCGTCCGGTCTCCGATGGCGTGTTCGAGGGCAGGCTGGGGGAACTCGGGGCGCACGGGTCTGGGCCTGGACGAGGTGCTGCGGGCAGCGGAGGATGCGGCGCCGGTGGAGTCAGTGGATGTGGTCGCCCGAAACCTGGAGAAACGGTTCTCGGCGACAGAGGTGTCGTTCCTGTTCGTCGACCTGATCGGGCAGGAAGCCGTGCGCCTGCCCAGAGCCGGTACGGCGGGGCAGACGCGCGGCGAGGCGGAGAGATGCGAGCCGGCGGGCAGCGTCCATGACCGGGTCCTGCGCAGCCAGCGCCTGCACCAGGAGGACGGGGAGGGCGGGTGCCGGATTCTGGCGGCCGGTGACGAACCGCGGCGACTGCATCGGCGTACTGGACCTGGTCGTGCCGCACGCGGACGACACGGTCCGCGACGCGGTCGTGCACGCAGCGCACGCGCTCGCATACATCGTGGTCACCGACCGCCGCTTCACGGATCTCTACCACTGGGGTCGGCGCACCACTGAGGTGAGTCTTGCCGCGGAGATCCAGCACCAGCTACTGCCCTCGGCCTCCTGCTACTGCCCTCGGCCTCCTGCTGCGAGGCGGCCCAGTTCACCCTGGCCTGCGGTCTGGTCCCGGCCGACGCCATCGGCGGTGACACCTACGACTACGCCCTCAACCAGCACAGGCTGTATCTCTCGATCACTGACGCGATGGGGCATGACACCGCTTCCGCCTTGCTGGCCACGCTCACGGTCAATGCCCTGCGCGGAGCCCGCCGCGCCGCTGCAGGTGTCCGACACAGATACGGAACGCATGGTGCGACAACCCCCGTGGGCGAACGGAGGAGGCACGGTGAAAGTTCCCGGCAGGCGTGTTCAGCGATCGGTCGGTGTCACGGGGTGGCCGGCCGGGGCGTTGGGCTCCTGAGCCAGGCGAGGTGGCCCAGACGGGGCCGTACGACGGTGTCCATGCTCCAGGTGGCGCCCGCGTAGCAGTGGAGCAGGGCGAGTGAGGCGACGATGAAGGCGACCAACGGCCTCGGCAGTGGACCAGATACCCAGCGAGTGCAGGGCGCTGCCGATGAAGGCCACGGTACTGAACAGTCCGAGGATCAGACATAAGGCGATGAAGGACTCGATCACCGCGGCGTCGATGGCAGAGGTTTGGGGCGAGGCGGTGGCGACGGCGTGCCAGGCCTGGATCCACTGGTGGAGGACCGGTGCGTGGACGGTACTTCCCTGGCCGAGTTCGTCACTCAGGGTCTTGCCGCGGATGAAGCCCGGTAGCCGTTTGAAGGACGCGTCGACGGCCCACACGAGTCCGAAGGCGATGCGGACGGCGGCGGCGCGGTGAGGCCTTCGTAGATTCGCGTCCGGTCCGGCATCGAGGCCGAGGGGGGACGTTCCCCCGGGGCAGCGGCGGACGTGGTCATGGCTCTGCTTCCCTCCGATCGTCGCAACGGGTCGGAGCGACCGCGGCTCAACGCGGCGGTGTCCGTGTCACGAAGCGGGTAACTGGGCCACCCCGTGCTGGGGTGCCGCTTTGCCGAGCGGAGCACCCCGTTACGGCATAAGCATGTCAATCACTGCACCCCTCACCAGGGGCGTGAAACACCTCACACTTCATCGACTCAATGGCATGCCTGGTGTCTCCTGTGATCGCTGCGCCCCAAAGGTCCGATTGACCCTGAAGATGCCGGGTGCGGCAGGGTCCCCGTTCGAAGTGGTGTTCATCCTCCTGTCGCTCGCCGGGCTGCTGCCGCCCGTTCGCGTCTTCTTCCCCCGCCTGACGACCACCGGCTGACCTGGGCACCCGTCAGCGCTCGCGCCTGCCCGCGCCGGTGAACCGGACGTGGGCGTAGTCCCAGCGTCCGGTCTGCTTATTCGGCGACGGGATGGCGAGGAGGCGAGTGGTTGGTCAGCCTCTTCGTCACCCCGGCGATGCTGCCGCGCTGGCGCCGAGAACTGGTCCTGTGTCTCGCGCGGGAGAATCCGCTGCGGGGAAACCCGCAAAGTGCTGACATACAGTCACATCCGAGGCGTGTCCGCAGATACATGAAGTTAACTTCCCCGACTCGGGTGTGAGACCGGTCCGGCCGACGATCGCAATACCTATCAAGCGACAGGTATCTGTCGACCGATCGGAGGTGCGGCGATGGGCCGGCCCGAACTCCCCCTTGCGCAGGACCCTGGCGGCGGTGGCACGACCGGCCACGCCCACTTCGGCTACCCGCAGGAACTCCGCCGCGGCGTAGGCAGCTTCGCGTCGTTCGCCGCGGGCTTCTCCTTCGTGTCGATCCTCACCACCGTCTTCCAGCTGTTCGGCTTGGGCTTCGGTCTCGGCGGCGCGGCGTTCTTCTGGACCTGGCCGCTGGTCTTTGCGGGCCAACTCCTCGTCGCGCTGTGTTTCGCCGAACTGGCCGCACGCTGGCCCGTATCCGGGGCGATCTACCAGTGGTCGAGCCGACTGACCGGCACCACGACGGGCTGGTTCGTCGGCTGGATCATGATCATCGGGCAGGTACTCACAGTCGCGGCGGCCGCGATCGCGGCGCAGGCGGTGCTGCCCGGTATCTGGTCCGGTTTCCAGATCGTCGGCGGCCCGGGTGCCGATCCGTCGGTCGCCTCCCCGACCGGCGCGCAGAACGCGGTCCTGCTGGGATGCGTTCTGCTGGTGATCACGACGGTGGTGAACATCCTGGGAATCCGCCAGATGGCCGCCGCCACCAGCTTCGGCGTCACGGTCGAGATCATCGGCGTGCTCGCGCTGGTGCTGATCCTCTTCTTCCTGCCCGAGCGGGGTCCGCAGGTGGTGGCCCACCCCACCGGCTGGGCCGGCCACGGCGGCTACTTCGGGGCCTTCCTCGCGTCCTCACTGATGGCGGCGTACGTGATGGTCGGTTTCGACTCGGCCGGCGAGCTGGCGGAGGAGACCCACAGCCCGCGCAGAACCACTCCCCGGACCATCCTGCGGGCCCTGATCACCTCGGGTGTCGGCGGCGCGTTGCTGATCCTGTCGGGGCTGATGGCGGCGCGCGGCCTGACCGACGGAAAACTGGCAGCCGGTGGTCTGTCCTGGGTGCTCACCGACCGGCTCGGCGGGGTTCTGGGCCGCCTGCTGCTGTGCTGCGTGGCGGTCGCGGTGTTCGCGTGCACCCTGGCCGTGCAGACCTCCGGGGCGCGGATGATGTACTCCATGGCGCGCGAAGGCGCCCTGCCCTTCCACCGGCACCTCGGCAAGGTCTCGGCCCGCACCGGTACGCCGATCATCACGTCGATCGTGGTGGGCGTCGGCGCCGCGATCGCACTCGTGGTCAACATCCGCCAGTCGGCGATCTTCACCGCCCTGTCCAGCCTCTGCATCGCCCTGCTGTACCTGGCCTATCTGGGCGTGACGGTGCCCCTGCTGGTCACCCGGATCCGGCGAAGGGGCAGCGGGGGGCTGCCGGCGGGCGTCGACGAGACCGGCCGGCCCCTGTTCTCGCTGGGCCGGTGGGGAGTGGCGGTCAACACGCTCGCCGTGCTCTACCAGACCGGCATGACGGTCAACCTGATCTGGCCCCGTGCGGAGATCTACGACCTCACCGGCGGCACCTGGTGGCTGCGGTGGAGCGCCCCGCTGTTCATCGGGCTCAGCCTCGCCGCCGGTGCCGGTTACTTCCTCGCCCGCCGGCTGCACCGCCGTATCGAGCTGAGGCACGTACCGCACACGCACATCGAGCCGCCCCTGGACACGCCGGCCGTCGCGGAGCCCGCCTGAGGGCCCGTGTGACGTGAGGGGACGCATCGATGACGTACCGACGAAGCGACGACGGGACATCCATGACCACCACCGAGAGCTCGACGGCCGTACCGCAGCACGGCCGCTACGCGACCGGGCAGGCTCCCGCCCGCGCCCGTGATCTGCACCTGACCGACAGCGTCCGAAGCGCCCGCGACGACGCCCGCGCCCAGGGCGGGCAGGCCGGCGCGTGGATGCCGTACCTTCCGGCGTCGGACAGCCCGTACTGCCCGCCGGGGGTGGACCCGGCTGCCCTGGTGTGGGCGGAGACAGTGGCGCCCGGCGGCTACACGCACAAGATCCTTGCTCGCGGTACGCGGCTGCGCTTCGACGACCCGAGCGGTGACGCCTGCGCCCACCTGCTGCTCTTCAACGCCCTGGAGCCGGTGGAGCGGCTGAACGTCGCCGACACCCAGAAGGTGCCGTGGCAGGCGTATCCGGGCCAGGACCATCCGCTGCTCTCCGGCGACGGCCGGGTCCTGGCCGTGGTCAGCGGTGACTCCTCCGGGCGGCACGACGCCTTCTGCGGCACCACCACCGACGCCTGGAACGAGCGCAAGTACGGTGACGCCCGCCCCGAGGGGCCGTCGCCGTCCGGCCGCGGGCTCTTCCTCAAGGCCGCCGCCAAGCACGGTCTGACCCGGCGCGACCTGCCACCCAGCCTGTCCTTCTTCCAGGGCGTGCGCGTCGAACCGGACGGCACCCTGACCTGGCAGGGCAGCGCGGGGGCGGGCACGCATGTCGAACTCGTCGCGGAGATGCCCCTGCTGGTGCTGGTCGCGAATGTCGCCCACCCACTGGATCCTCGTCCCGGCTATGTAGTCGGCCCACTGCGGGTGCACGCCTGGCGTGGTGCCCCGACCGGCCCCGGCGAGCCGCGGTTCACGGCGACTCCGGAACTGCACCGGGCGTACCTCAACACCGTCGACTACTGCGAAGCCCGGGGGTTGTGACATGGCGACCACACGGACCGGGACCACGCCCGTCAGCTGCCCGACCGCCGCCGGCGGCACGGTCGCCTCCACCGTCCCGGTCGGCGCCGTTCACGCGGAGGGCTCCACCCTGGACTGGGGTGCGAGCCTGGTCGAGGGCGAAGTCGTCCTGGACGAGACGGTGGCCCCCAACGCGCCCTGGTCGGCGGTGGTGCGGACGGGGCACGTCCTGACGATCGTCGACGTCGGCGGCAACCAGTCGGCCGACTGTCTGCTCTACAGCGCCGACGATCCCGAGGAGCGCTACAGCGTCCCCGACACCCTGGCCTGGCAGGGCAACGCCTATGTGCGCACCGGCACCGTGCTGCGCAGCAGCGAGGGCCGCCCGTTGATGACCGTCGTGGCCAACGAGGTCGACCGCCAGGACACCATCGGCGGCGCGTGTGGCAAGGAGTCCAACACCCTGCGCTACGGCCATCATGTGATGTTCCAGCACGGCTGCCGTGAGAACTTCCTCGCCGAGGCCGGGCGGCGTGGCCTCGGGGTGCGGGACATCGTCTCCAACCTCAACTGGTTCATGAACGTGCCGGTCGAGGCGGACGGCGCGCTGGGCATTGTGGACGGCATGTCGGCGCCGGGCCGCCGGGTCGCGGTGCGCGCCGAGACGGACGTGCTGGTGATGGTGTCCAACTGCCCGCAGATGAACAACCCGTGCAACGACTTCAACCCCACCCCGCTGCGGATGATCGTCGTGGAGCCGGCACCGGCCGACGTCGACGCACGGTCCGCGCAAGCCGCTCGCACCGCGAAGGAGGGCGCGTGATCCGCCCCACCGCCGTTCTCGTCGCCAACCGCGGTGAGATAGCCCGCCGTGTGATCCGCACCGCCAGGAGGATGGGCCTGGGCACCGTCGCCGTCTTCTCCGACGCCGACCGGGCCGCCCCGCACGTCCGCGAGGCCGATCACGCGGTCCGCATCGGTCCGGCGCCCGCCCGCGCGTCGTATCTGCGCGGGGAGGCGATCATCGAGGCCGCGGTCGCCCATGGCGCGGACATCATCCACCCCGGCTACGGCTTCCTCTCCGAGAACACCGTCTTCGCCCGTGCCGTGGAGGAGGCCGGTCTGCGTTTCGCGGGACCGACCGCCGACCAGATCACGGCCTTCGGTGAGAAGCACACCGCGCGCGCCCTGGCCAAGGCCGCCGGAGTGCCGCTGCTGGCCGGGACGGAGTTGCTCGCAAGCGCCGAGGAGGCCGTCACCGCGGCCTCCTCCATCGGGCTGCCCGTAATGGTCAAGGCCACCGGCGGTGGCGGCGGCATTGGCATGCAGGCCTGCGCCACCGCCGATGAGGTACCCGGGGCCTTCGCGCGCGTCGCGGCGCTCGCGGAGTCCAACTTCGGGTCCGCCGGGGTGTTCCTGGAGCGCCTCGTGCGCCCCGCCCGCCATGTCGAGGTGCAGGTCTTCGGCGACGGCACCGGCCGGATCGCCGTCTTCGGCGACCGGGACTGCTCGTTGCAGCGCCGCAACCAGAAGGTGATCGAGGAGGCCCCGGCCCCGGCCCTGCCTCCTCATGTGCGGGCATTGCTGCACGACTCCTCGCGCCGGCTGCTCGCCTCGGTCGGCTACCGGGGCGCGGGGACCGTGGAGTTCGTCTACGACCCCGTGCGCGAGGAGGCCGCCTTCCTGGAGGTCAACACCCGCCTCCAGGTCGAGCACCCGGTGACCGAGGAGGCGTACGGCGTCGACCTCGTCGAACTGATGCTCGTCCTGGCCCGCGACGGCTGGGTCGAGGACGCGGTGTTCGAGCGGGATTGGACGCCCGCCGGGCATGCCGTGGAGGCCCGCGTCTACGCCGAGGACCCCGGCAAGGACTCGCTGCCGTCCCCGGGCCTGATCACCCGGGCGGCCTTCCCCGGCCAGGGCGCCGACAACATGCCCGGCGTGCGCGTCGACGGCTTCGCCGAAACGGGTCTGGAGGTCTCGCCGTACTACGACCCCATGCTCGCCAAGGTGATCGCGAAGGGTCCCACCCGGGAGGCCGCGTTCGACGTGCTCGGCGGGGCCCTGGCCGCGAGCCGGGTCGACGGCATCGTCACCAACCTGGGCCTGCTGCGCGAGCTGACCTCGCGGGGCGAGGTGCGCGAAGCCGTGCACAGTACCAGCACGCTCGCCACCACGGCCGACCCCGAGCCGCGCATCGACGTCCTGGTGCCGGGCGCGATGACCACCGTCCAGGACCTTCCGGGCCGGCTCGGCCACTGGCACGTGGGCGTGCCGCCGAGCGGCCCCTTCGACGCCGTCTCCTTCGCCGAGGCCAACCTGGCCGTCGGCAACCCGGCGCAGGCCCCTGGCCTGGAGGCCACCGCGGGCGGGCTGAGTCTGCGCTTCTCGGCCGCCACCGTGGTCGCCGTCACCGGCGCTCCCGTCCCGGTCACGGTCGACGGCAGCCCGGTAGCCCTGTGGGAGCCCGTCACGGTCACGGCCGGCGCCACCCTGGTGCTGGGCGCCTGCCGGGGGCCGGGCCTGCGCAGCTACGTGGCCGTCCGGGGCGGCATCGACGTACCCGAGTACCTGGGCAGTGCCTCCACGTTCACCCTCGGCGGCTTCGGCGGGCACGCCGGTCGGGCGCTGCGCGCCGGGGATGTGCTTCGACCCGGAGCTTCGGCGACGGCCGGTGGCGGCCCGACCCCGCGCGAGCGCCGGCCGGCGATCACCTCGCACTGGCAGATCGGTGTCACCGAAGGACCGCACGCGGCGCCCGAGTTCTTCACCCGCGAGGACATCGACACCCTCTACGCCACGGACTACAAAGTCCACCACAACTCGGCCCGCACCGGCGTCCGCCTGATCGGGCCCAAGCCGCGGTGGGCGCGCCAGGACGGCGGTGAGGCCGGGCTGCACCCCTCCAACATCCACGACACTCCGTACGCGGTGGGTGCCCTTGACTTCACCGGCGACACGCCGATCATCCTGGGCCCCGACGGGCCGTCCCTCGGCGGGTTCGTCTGCCCCGCGGTGGTCGCCAGCGGCGATCTGTGGAAACTCGGCCAGCTCCGCCCGGGCGACACCGTCCGCTTCGTACCGGTCAGGGAAGCCGAGGCGGCCGCCCTGGATGCCCGCCGCTCCTCCCCCACGCTGATCAGCACGGGCGGAGACGGCGACGACGGCGTACTCGGGCGCCTGGAGGCCACCGATGCCCGCCCCGCCGTCACCTACCGCCGGGACGGCGACGACAACGTCCTGGTCGAGTACGGCCCCATGGTGCTCGACCTCGGCCTGAGGATGCGGGTCCACGCCCTGCAGGAGACCCTCGCCGCGCACGCGCCCGACGGCGTCCTCGACGTCACCCCGGGCATCCGCTCCCTCCAGATCCACACCGACGCCCGCCGGCTGAAGGCCCGTGATCTCACCGCCCTGCTGCGCGAGCTGGAGGACGAAGTCCCGCCCAGCGACGAACTGGTGGTCCCCTCCCGCACGGTGCGGCTGCCGCTCAGCTGGGACGACCCGGCGACCCGGCTCGCCATCGAGCGGTACATGGCCGGGGTGCGCGACGACGCCCCGTGGTGCCCGTGGAACATCGAGTTCATCCGCCGAGTCAACGGTCTTCGGACCGCCGACGACGTCTACCGCACCGTCTTCGACGCCTCCTACCTGGTGCTCGGCCTCGGCGACGTCTATCTCGGCGCCCCCGTCGCCACCCCGCTCGACCCGCGGCACCGCCTGGTGACCACCAAGTACAACCCGGCCCGCACCTGGACCGCGGAGAACTCCGTCGGCATCGGCGGCGCCTACCTGTGCATCTACGGCATGGAAGGCCCCGGCGGCTACCAGTTCGTCGGCCGCACCGTGCAGATCTGGAACCGGTTCCGCAAGGGCGGCCTGTTCCGGGACTTGCCGTGGGCGCTGCGCTTCTTCGACCGCATCGAGTGGTATCCCGTCACCGCGGAGGAACTGCTCGAACTGCGGGCCGAGACCGACGCCGGGCGCGGTGACTTCCCGACCGAGGAGGGCACCTTCTCCATCGCCGAGTACAACGCCTTCCTGACCGCGGAGGCCGACTCGATCGCCGCGTTCCGCCGGCGGCAGAGCACCGCCTTCGAGGCCGAGAAGCAACGCTGGCGAGCCGCCGGAGAGTTCGACCGCGACGACGATCCCGAACCCGTGACCGCCACTGCTGCCGTCACCCTGCCGGACGGGGCGGTCCCGGTCACCGCGCCGTTCACCGCCACCGTCTGGCAGATCGCCGCCGAGCCGGGCGCCACCATCGCGAGCGGCGATGCGATCCTCTCCCTGGAGGCGATGAAAATGGAGTCCACCGTGAACGCCCCCGCCGCCGGGACACTGCTGGAGATCTACGTCAAGCCCGGTGAACAGGTCGCCCCCGGCCAGATCCTCGCGGCGGTGCGGGCATGAACGCCATGACACCGGCCGCACGCGTCCAGGCCGCTTACGACCGCATCGAGGGCGCCGGCCGGCCCGAGATCTGGATCAGCCTCAGGCCACGCGAGGAGGTGCTCGCCGAGGCGGCCGGCATCGACCCGGCGCTGCCGCTGGCCGGCCTGGTGGTGGCCGTCAAGGACAACATCGACGTGGCCGGCCTCCCCACCACCGCGGGCGCCCCGTCGTACGCCTACGAACCGCAGGCCGACGCGCCCGCGGTGGCCCGGCTGCGCGCGGCCGGCGCGGTGGTGCTCGGCAAGACCAACCTGGACCAGTTCGCCACCGGCCTGGTCGGCACCCGCAGCCCCTACGGCGCGGTGCGCAACGCCTGGGACGCGGCCCGCATCTCCGGCGGGTCGTCCTCCGGATCCGCCGTCGCGGTGGCGCTGGGCACTGCCGACATCGCGCTCGGCACCGACACGGCCGGCTCCGGGCGGGTGCCCGCCGCCCTCAACGGCATCGTCGGCGTCAAGCCCACCAAGGGTCTGGTGCCCGTGACCGGGGTGGTCCCCGCCTGCTACACCCTCGACTGCGTGACCGTCTTCGCCCGCGACCTGCAACTCGCCCGCACCGCCGCGGAGTTCGTCGAGGGCCCCGATCCGGCCGATCCGCTCTCCCGCACCGGCACCCAGCTCCCGCCGCCCCCCGCGCGCCCGCGGATCGCCGTACCGGCCGGGGAGCATCTGAAGGGCATGGCCGGCGGCTGGCACGAGGCCTTCGACGCCGCCGTCGCCCGCATGGCGAGCACCGGGGCGGAGATCGTCGAAACCGACGTCACCCCGCTGCTTCAGGCCGCGGAACTGCTGTACGGCGGCGCGTTCGTCGCCGAGCGGTACGCCGCCGTGGGCGCGCATCTGGAGAAGCACCGCGACCTGATCGGAGCGGACCTCGATCCGACCGTCGCCGCCATCGTGCTGGCAGGCCGGGAGAAGACCGCCGCCGACTGGGCCGCCGACGCCGCCAGGCTCGCCGCGCTCGGCGCCGCCGGACGCGCGGTGCTCGACGGCTGTACGGCTCTCCTGACGCCGACCACCACCTGGCACCCCACCCTCGACGAGGTGGCGGCCGACCCGGTCGGCGCCAACGCCCGGTTGGGACGGTTCACCAACTTCGCCAACCTGCTGGACTGCGCCTCGCTCGCCGTTCCCGCCGGGTTCGTGGACGGCCTGCCGTTCGGCGTGATGTTCACCGGACCGGCCTTTTCCGACCACGCCCTGGCCGTGCTGGCCGAGCGGTTCGCCAACCCTGGGCTCGACCTGTTCGTGGTCGGCGCCCACCTCACCGGTCAGCCCCTCAATGCCCAGTTGGTGCAGGCGGGCGGCACTCTGACCGGCAGGGCCCGCACCGCAGGCGGTTACCGGCTGTACGCCCTGGCCACCGAGGTGCCCAAGCCCGGCTTGCTCCGAGTCACCGAGGGCGGGCGGGACGCCGGCGCCGGGGCGGGTCACGCCACGGCGTCAGGCGGCGACGTGGGCATGGGAATCGAAGGCGAGATCTGGCGGCTGCCGGCTTCCGGGCTCGGGGCGTTGACCGCCGCCGTGCCCGCGCCGATGACCATCGGCACCGTCGAACTGGCCGACGGGCGGCAGGTCCGCGGCTTCCTCGTCGAGCCGTACGCCGTCGAGGGCGCGCCCGACATCACCCGCTTCGGTGGCTGGCGGGCGTACACGGCGTCCGCGTGACCGGAGGCCGCGGGGCGGACACCTGGTGGCAGGATGGGACCATGACGACGACGCGTCCCCGTCAAGGCAGGCCCCGGCACACGCCGCCGTCCGACCCCGGCACCTCCGCCCGGGAACAGATCCTCGACGCCGCCGGGGCGCTCTTCGTCGACCATGGGATCACCAGCACCAGCACCCGCATGATCGCCGAGCGGGTCGGCATCAGGCAGGCCTCGCTCTACTACCACTTCGCCACCAAGGAGGAGATCCTCGCGGAGCTGCTGGCGACGTCCGTGCGGCCCAGCCTGCAGATGGTGGACCGGATCCGGGCCCTGGTGCCCGAGCATGCGGATGCGGCCGCCGCACTCTACGCCGTGGCCGCCATGGACGTACGCACCCTCTCCCGTACTCCGTACAACATCGGCACGCTCTATCTGCTGCCGGAAGTGCGGGCCGAGCGGTTCGACGCCTTCCGGGCCGAGCGGGGCCGTCTGCAGTCGAGCTACGGCACGCTGGGCGCCCTGGCGGCGAGCGAGGACGTCGCGCGCGGCCTGCCAGCCGAGCGGCTCGGTGAACTGCTGATCCAACTGGTGGAGGTTGTCATCCAGATACGGCGCTCCCGTGATCCGGATGCGGCTGACACCGAGGCCATCGCGTCGTCGTGCCTGCGCCTGTGCGGGCTCGGAGAGCCGGCGGTGGCCGCCGCCCGGGAGGAGGGCCGAACGCTGCTGAGCAGCCTGGACTGACCGGCGGCCCACCGCACACCCTCCCGCGCCGCCATGCACGCCGTCGCTGTCGGGGAGCCGCAACGCACCTTCTACGGCTCCGTTCCGGCACCTCCTTCCCCGTCTTCGTCCACTTCCGCATCCCTCTGTGGGTCCCGGAGGTCGGCCGCCCGATCGACCCGGACAATGAGGCACACGATCTGGTCATGTCCTTCTTCGGCGGCATGAGCAAGGGAGAACGCAACCAGACGCACCACCCCTCGCTCTCGGTGCGCTCCTCCAGGCATCCTCGTCCTGCTTCTGCTGCTGCGCTCCGTCCGAAACGTCCGCCGATACCCAGCGGGATCACGGCCTCGCCTGTCCCTCCCGCTCGCGAAGGAGCCGAATGACGACCGCCCCTGCCACCGTCGACTACTGGGAGCCGCTCTGGGCCAGCGGACGCCGGTACCGGGAAGTCAGCAGGCCCGAGGCCACGCTTCTGGCGGAACATGTCGGACCCGGCCGTGGACGCCCGGCCCTCGACATCGGCACCGGCGACGGCGCCCTTGCCCACCACCTCCACGAACTCGGTTACCGCACCACCGGTATCGACTTCTCCCCCAGCGCCATCGCCGCAGCAGCCCAGAAGACCCGGAGCCACCAGCACCGCGAAGGGCCCGCCTGGCATCTGATGGACTTCGCCGACGACGACGTCAACGCCCTGCCAAACCGCTCGTACGCGGTCGTCACCTGCCGCCTGGTCTACCGGTGGATGGACGACAAGCCGGCCTTCCTCGACCGCGTCCGGAAGGTCCTGGCACCCGGCGGGACCTTCTGGGTCGTCACCGAACTCGCCGGCCGCCGCGAGGACAGCGACCCCTGCAAGCACCTCGGGATCACCGCCACCGAGGCCCAGACGCTCACCGCGGGCTGGTCGGTCGTACGCACCGCCGATCTCGACGTGCTGCGCTGCTACGCACTCCGCCCCTGAACCCGGCACGGGAGACAACACGTTGGACATCGAACGACAAACACGCCTCGCCTGGGACGCCTACGGAACACACCACCTGCGGCGCGGTACGCCCCTGACGGAGGTGGACCAGATCACGTGGGGCCCGGCCAACGGGCCGGGGGACGGCATCCTCGGGGACCTCAAGGGCCTGCGCGTCCTGGACCTCGGCTGCGGCCCCGCCCGGCACGCCGCACACCTGGCCCGCACCTACGGCGCACACGTGGACGCCATCGATGCCTCCCCAGCCAGATCGAACGGGCCCGCACCCGCTACTCCGACGTGCCAGGACTGCGGCTGGTCAACGCCGACGCCGTCGAGCACCTGGACACGGCAGCTCCCTACGACGTGATCTACTCCCTGAGCACCATCCACTTCCTCAACCCCCACCGGCTCCTGCCCGCCCTGGCGACCGCCCTCAAGCCCGGGGGGCGGCTGTACTTCACCGTGCTGCACACCAACTCCGCCGGCGACGGCCCCACCTCCACCGTCACCCCACGCCCGGAGATCCTGCACCTGGCCGGCGGCGGCGACCTCACCGTGCACATGTGGGTGCTCACACCCGAGGTGTGGGAAGACCTGCTCGAGCAGTACGGGCTCCGCGTGCAGGACGTCACCGTCCTCGACGCGCCGCAGGACGACAGCCACGCCTCCTACCGGCTCTTCCAGGCCCACCGACCCGCCCGCATCACCGCACGCCCCCGCACCGCGAAGCCACCTGTCGCCAGCGCCGCAGTAGGCGTCGGCGCCGTGCTGCTCGGGCCCCAAGGCCTGCTCCTGGGCCGACACCGGCTGGCCACACGAGAGCTGCCCGGCGGGACCGTGGAGCCGGGCGAGACGCTGCAGGAAGCAGTCGTACGCGAACTCGCCGAGGAGACCGGCCTCTACGCCGACCCCGACGACGTCCGCCTCCTCGGCATGCTCCTCGACCAGGTCGACGACGTCGTCCGCATCACCTTCGGCGCACTCGTCACCCGATGGCGCGGGGAACCGGCCGACCAGCCCGACGAGAGCGTCGGCGACTGGCGCTGGTGGCCTCTGGACACCCTGCCCCCAGACCTGTTCGAGTGCAGCGCCCAAATCCTCACCGCATGGCGCCCCGACCTCCCGATCGACCACGCACCCGCCCGCTTCACCCCCATCACCGACCCGCACACGCCCACCACCGCGTGATCCCCCCTACATACGGGCGGGGACAATACTGTAATCGCCAAACACGAAGGACCGGTCCCGTGACCGCTCCCCACCGCGCCGCGCCCTGCTACGGGAATCGTGGGGTTACCGCAGGTGCTCGGCGAACTCGCCGTCTACGGCTGGCGCGTCACACGGTAGCGGAGGTAGACGACTCTCGAGCTGAAGGTGCGGGTCTCGAGGAGTTCGAGATCCACCCGGCGCTCGTGCTGGGGGAAGAAGGGGATGCCCCCGCCGACCAGCACCGGGTGGACCCTGGCGCGGTACTCGTCGATCAGACCCAACGCGGCCGCCTCGGCGGCGAGAGTCGCGCCGCCGATCGCGATGTCACCCTCTCCCGGCTCGGCTCGCAACCGCTCGATCTCCTCCGCCAGGCCGCCGGAGGCCAGGCGGGCATTGCCCTGGACTGCCGACAACGTGGCGGAGAACACCACCTTGGGCAGCGACTTCCAGATCGCGGCAAACTCGAGCGTGGAGAAGTCGAGCGATGGATCCTGGTCGGCGGTCTCCCAGTACAGCATCGTCTCGTACAGCCGTCGCCCCAGCAGGTGGACGCCGACCTCTCTCACCCCGTCGGTGGCGAAGCGAAAGACCTCCTCGTCGGGCACCGTCCAGTCGAAGCAGCCGTCCGGCCCAACGATGTAGCCGTCAAGTGAGACGCTCATGGAATAGGTCACGCTACGCATCAGAAGTCCTCCTCAGTAACGGGTTCGACCCTACGACCGCCGGACACCGCAGGACTCGTCGCCGCTCGCAGAACCTCCTGGGCTGAGTCAGCCCACGAGATCATTTCGTCGAGAAATCCTCATTGCCTCACAGGCATCAAGTGCGCAGGGCATTTCAAGGACGACGGCCATATCTCGACGCATGGCGTCGCCGGGGCCACGCAATCCGGCCACGCAGGCGGAGCCTTCAACCCATTGCACAGCAATCTTCACTCGTTCAGGTCAACATTCTGTATTTCTGTGCAGCCGACCCGCTCTGTCCGGGCAGGGCCACGGTGAGGCAACGCACAGCGAGCAAGGGGAGGCGCCGATCATGGGAGCGCCGCACCGTCCGGCCGAACAGCCCCCTACGGGTCAAGTCTTCTTGACCGCTTGGGCCCGTAATTGGTCTCCCGGCTCCTCCCCCGTCGGCATGCCGTCCGCCAGTGGTCTGCGGTTTGCGTCCTACGGCCGGGTGTCGGCCGAGGACCATCAGGACCCCGCCACGTCGCAGGCCTGGCAACTGCTTGGCGCGCAGGCCCTGGTGTCCGGGCACTGGCGGATCGTCTCCGAGTTCTTCGACACCGGCCGCAGCCGCACCATCCCTTGGGCGCGGCGGCCCCAAGCCGCCGCACTGCTGGCGGCGATGGCCGATCCCGACCGGGAGTTCGAGCCGTTGTCATCGGCTCCAGTGAACGGGCCTTCCACGGCAACCAGTTCGCGACCATGGCTCCGCTCTTCGACCACTACGGCGTCGAGGTGTGGGTGCCGGAACTGGGTGGAGCCGTCGACCCGCGGGTCGGCGGGCAGGAAGAGTTGATGATCGTGCTCGGCATCCTGTCCAAGCGGGAGATCGCCCGCGCCCGGATCCGGGTGCGGGCCGCGATGACCGTGCAAACACGCGACCAGGGTCGATATCTCGGCGGTCGCCCGCCGTACGGTTACCGCCTCGTCGATGCCGGTCCGCACCCCAACCGGTCGCTTGCCCGCCGCGGTGTCCGCATGCAGCGTCTGGATGCCGGTCCCGAGTGCGGGCCGTGCGGTCCATCCTCACCAATCCCCGCTACACCGGCCGCCAGGTGTGGAATCGCCGGCGCACCGACCACGACCTAATCGATCCTGCAAACACCGCCCTCGGCCACCGCGACGTCATGCGCTGGAACACCCCCACCGACTGGATCATCTCCGCCCGCCCCGCGCACCCGGCGCTGGTCAGCGAGGCCGACTTCATCACAGTCCAGAACCTCCCCTCGCCGAGCGACGGCACCCGAACGCATCTATCTCCTGACCGGGCTGCTGTGGTGCGGTGTTTGCGGCCGGCGCATGGAGTCCCGCTGGACCCACCACCGTGCTGCCTACCGCGCCACGGCCATACCAGCGCCATCCGCCCCGATTCCCGGCCGCGCCCCCAACGCGTACGTACGTGGGATCATGTCCTGCCACACCTGCCGGCCCTGCACTTCCGCCTCACCGGCCACCTGGATATTCCTGGACCGGATTCGGTGAGCAGCAACTCGGTACGGCCCACACCGGCCCAGGCGATCGCCCACCTCCGCAGCGAGGAGATCACCCTGGCCTACGACCCCGCGGCCAGGACCCTGACCGCGAACACACCCCGGGCAGAAAGGATCACCATCGGCTGACCAAGGCCCGGCGAAAAGCCGGCGAAGGGAGAGAAGCCGCACCGAAGGCACCGCAACGACGAACACCCGCCCCGGCCGGGAGCCGGAACGGGTGCCAATGTCCCCTATCCGGAAACCGGGCGCCGTGGGGCAACTCTGTGTCCGAGAGGTGAGTTGACGGCTGACGATAGGGTCGTGCTGGCACGAGGGCAGCTCGACCAGTAAACCGAACACGAGTCAGACCGCTGCCGATGGCTTGCCGCGTGCCCCGCCAAGGGTGCTGAGCGTGGAGGCCCCCGGCCGACGCGCAACAACAACTCCAGGCCGCCCGATCCCCCGCCGCGCCGACCGCCGGCCCAGCCCGCCCGTCCCAACCCTTCTCTTTTCTGTTTCGGGGTCGGCTGCGAGAGGCGCATAGGGGGATGTCGGGCTCCCGACCACCGCCGGTTACGCCGTCCAGGGTGCGGCAGGGCACGGTCAGTTGTCGGAGGAGATATCGGCGGGGATGCCAGCACGGTCGGGGGCGGTGTTGTCGCATCGTGACCGTGGTCGGGCCTTCGTGGTCGGTGGTTCGGTCGGGGTTGCCTGCTGCTGTAGCCGGTATACGCGGCGCCGGGCAGGACGGCGCCGCTCCGTACGAGAGAGGCTGTCGGCGACGCGTGAATCGTGACCCACTCCCGACGCTCCGACGTAGGGCAGATGACGCGCCCCTCCGTGCTCGTCATCGAGCAACTTGAGCATGGAAAGGTGCTGCTCGACCTGGTCCACGAGCGGCTCGGTGCCGAGCGACGACGTCATTCGGGGCGTGTACTGACCGCGTCCCGCAGTGCCGTCGAGGTACTGGGCGACGATCGCGAGGAGTCCCGCGCCCGAGATCGCAAGGAACCGGCGACGTTCGACAAGCCCTCCCATCACCCAGTCCTCCACGATCGCCTCCATGCCCTGCACGGTCCAAGGCCGCGCGAGATCCGTGTCCGCAGGGGCCAGCGCTGACGAGTCGCCCACACGGCCCTGCCACAGTTCGGCCACCGAGACATTCCTACCCAACTCCTGGGACAGCACGTAGGCGGCCATCATCGGCAACGGCGAGCGCGGCAGGGAGCCGGCGTCCCGCCAGTGGTACGGCGCCGACTCGGCCACCGTCCCCGCGCCGAAGACCCGGTTGAGCTTGCGAGCGAGCGCCTTCGGGCTCCACCCGAGTTCGTCGAGGCACCCCGCCAGTACGACGTTGGGCTCGCCTGTCTGCGGTGCCACGTGCGACCACCCTTCGCTCCAGAGGTTCGTCCCATCACTTCGCGGGCCCCATGGTGATGCCCCTGAACGGACGATTCACCACCGCCGCATGGAAGTTGACCGAGTTGACCCACTGATCGGGTCCTGTCTGACCGTCCCCCTCCTGTGTTCTTGGATCCCGGCGGAGGCGCCCGTCTTCCGCGCCGACGGAGAAAGAGGTGGGCCTTGAGACAGCACACGAGCACCTCCCCAGGCCGACCGGGCGGTGTGCTGGACCGTGACGCCGGACGACCAACCTCCGCCCCCGGACGCGGGCTCGCCGCTGGCGACGGCACGACCACCCTGATCACGGATCTGCCGTATGGACCGGAAGCGGCCGAGGTCGCCCGGTGCGCCGTGACGCTGGCACTGCGTGGCACTGAGACGGACGTACTTGCTGACGCCCGCCTGATCGGGTCGGAACTCGCGACGAACGCCTTCGTCGCGGGCAGTCCTCCGTTGGTTCTGTGCGTCGACCGCAGGAGTCTGGCCAGGGGCGGCCTGGAGGTCGAGATCACTGTCACCGACGGCGGCTGTTCCTGCCCCGCACCCGCTTCTCCTGCCGCTCCCTACGAGCAGGCCGAATCAGGACGGGGACTGGTCATCGTCGATGCCTTGGCCGATGCCTGGTCGCTGACGACTGGCACCAGCGGCTCTCGTGCCTCGTGCCGACTCACCCACAGGCCGTGCTCCTCGTCCGCCGGCGCCTGACGTCCACACCTGCCCAAACCCGTCCTCCAAGGAGGCACCACACAGTGCGCATCGACCATGCGACTTCCCCACCCCCACTCACGGCTGTGCCGGAGGCCGCTCGCCAGCCCAGGGTCGTCGTCGCTCTCCACGAGGGCTTCTACGGCGCGGAGTCGGGCACCGGCTTCAGCAACCGCGCCTTCCTCACGGCACTGGCCCGGCTCCTGCCGGCAGGCCGCCTCTCAGTGATCACCCCGCACGTGCCCGAGACCGCGGGAGCGCACAATCAGCGGTGGGCCGGCGAGGTGCGGCAGATGCTGCGACAGGCCGCAGCCGAGGTCATCACGATCCCCAAGGTCAACGCGCCGCCCGACTCGGTCCGCGGCTCGGTTCAGCTGTGCGACCTGGCGGGCGAGGCGGCCATACGCATCGCCGCGCGGGCGAGCCGGTGCCTCCTCGTCGGCCTCGACATCCCGTTCCTCGGCCTCGCCTCCTACACGTCGCCGACCACGGACCTGCTGCTCGTGCCCCGCTCCACGACCGCGCTGACGCGGCCCAAGGACGTCTCCCGAGTCCGCTGGGAGCGAGACGCCCTGCGAGCGGCGACACTCCGAGGTGCGCGCGTCGGGGCTATCTCCTCCCACATGCGAGGCCACCTCGTCGTCAACTGCGCCGTCCCTCGGTCGAGCATCGTGAGCATCCCGAACGGACTGATCCGTGAAGAGATGGTCAGGCCGGCCACGGCTCCGCCGCTGCCTTTCAAGGTCCGCGCCGGATTCCTTCTCACCATGGGCCGCGCAGTCCCGACCAAAGGCTTCGAAGACCTCCTGGAGGCGTTGCGCCTGCTGAGGGAACCGGTGTCCCCGTTCCTCACCTGCTGCTGGCTGCCGTGGCCTCGGAGGAACACAAGCACCCCTCCGCCCCGGACCGGCTCTCCGCCACCATCGAAGCGCTCACCCACGCGAGCGCCGCAGCGAGCACTGCAGAGCCCCAGACCCCCGAACAGGCTCAAGCACGCCAGGCGATCAAGGACTGCGAGCGGCGACTCGCCCGCTACCAGGCAGCCCTCGACGCCGGAGCCGACCCCGCCGTCGTCACCCAGTGGATCAACGAGGCCCAGCGGGACAAGGACGCTGCGCAGAAGAAGCTCGACGCGTACCCCGCCGTCCCCCGGAAGAAGCAAGCGCCGCTCGACGCGCGACAGATCCGGGAGATCACTGAGAGCCTTGGAGATATTGCACAGCGCATCCAGACTGCCGCCATCGAGAAGAAAGGTCCGCTCTACGAGGCCCTGGGCATCACCATCAGCTACGAACACGCAACGAGGGCCGCGACCGTAAGGTCGAGGCCCTCATCACCGTATCGTCAATCGTTGTGTCCGAGGGGGGACTTGAACCCCCACGCCCGATAAAGGGCACTAGCACCTCAAGCTAGCGCGTCTGCCATTCCGCCACCCGGACCAGGTGCCTGTCGCCTTGCCGGAGGTGTTCCCCGCGGCGACATGGACAACAATACCAAGGTTTCGGAGTGCGTTTCACCTGCGTATCCGTGCCGTGGGGGCAGCCTGGGCCGGGTCGGGCCGCCGGGATCGCCGACGGTATACAGAATGCAAGATCCTGTGTACACCAAGTGAGGATCGCGGCATGAGCTGGTACTCCGGGAAGTTCCCGGGCGGCCGCTCCCCCGCCGGACCCCGGGTGACGGCGCGCACGAGGAGGTCGCCACCGACGAAGGCGCCGACCGGGGTGCTGGGGGCGGTTCATGAGGTGAGTGACGGGGGCCGGCCGACTGTCGCACCGCGCGCGACGGCACACCGTGCTGGGCGCGGCCTGTGCGCTACTGGGAGCCGCGCAGTTCGGGGTGCTGGTCGCCCTGCGCACGGGCTCCGGCGCCGTCCTGCTCGGCTGCGCCGCGATCGCCGCTGCCGCCGGTGGAACACCGCACGCACGCCGGACCGTCGGCGCACTCCAGCTGCTGGTGGCCGTGGCAGCGGCCGGTTCAGGAATCGTTGCGGTGGTGGTAGGAGTGCCGGGTGTGCTCGGTGTGCTCGCGCATCAGCCTGGCGGCCTTCTGCTCGTCCCGCTCCTTGATCGCGAAGACCAGGTCGGAGTGCTCGGCCCAGGAGGTGCCGCCGCGCAGCTTGGCGACGGGGGTGTAGTACCAGCGGACCCGGCGGTCCACCTGGGCGGCCAGTTCGGCGAGGACCGCGTTGCCGGCCAGCTCCATGACCTTGGCGTGGAAGGCCGCGTTCAGCGCGACGGCGCGGGTCACGTCGTTGACGCCGACCGCCGTCCGGCCCTTCTTGACGATGTCGAAGAGCGCCTCGACGCCCTTGGCGTCGGCGTTGAGGGCCGCGAGCCTGGCCGCCTCGGCCTCCAGCAGGGTGCGGACCGTGAGCAGCTGGTCGGCCTCCTCCTCGGTCGGCTCGTGCACGAACGCCCCCTGCGCGGGCCGCAGATCGACCCAGCCCTCGGTGTTCAGCCGCTGCAGCGCCTCGCGCACCGGCTGCCGGGAGACCCCGAGGTGCCCGGCCAGCTCGCTCTCCACCAGATGCTGGCCGGGCTGCAGCGCGCGGGTGGTGATCAGTTCCAGCAGGGCCTCGTAGACGCGGTCGCGCAGCGGGCCGGGGCGGTCCAGTTTGGGCACGGCCCCCTGCGGCAGTCCGGTCGACAACATCGCGGTCCCCCTCCTGGGCAGCTCTGGCGCGTAGACGCTGGCGGCTCAGTGTCGATTGTGTTTTGTCTACAGACTACGGTGAACAAAATCCAGGCCCAGTGTCTGCTTCATCCAGACCTGTTGCACCGCTCGGTCGGGCTCACGGGCAGCGTACGACCTGTCCGGCGTACGACAGATTGCCGCCGAAGCCGAACAGCAGCACCGGTTCGCCGCCGCGCAGCGCTCCCTGCTCGAGCAGCTTGGAGAAGGCGAGCGGGATGCTGGCCGCCGAGGTGTTGCCGGATTCGGTGACATCCCGGGCGACCACGGCGTTGACGGCACCGAGCTTCTCGGCGAGCGGTTCGATGATGCGCAGGTTGGCCTGGTGCAGGACGACGCCGGCCAGCTCCTCGGGGGCCACGCCGGCCTTCTCGCAGGCCTGGCGGGCGATGGCCGGCAGCTGGGTGGTGGCCCAGCGGTAGACGCTCTGTCCCTCCTGCGCGAACCGCGGCGGGGTGCCCTCGATCCGCACCGCGTGCCCCATCTGCGGCACCGACCCCCAAAGCACCGGCCCGATCCCGGGCTCCCGGCCAGGCGGGCACGCCTCGACCACGGCGGCCCCGGCCCCGTCACCGACAAGGACGCAGGTGGTGCGGTCGCTCCAGTCGGTGACGTCGGACATCTTGTCGGCGCCGATGACCAGCGCCCGGGTGGCCGCGCCGGCCCGGACGGTGTGGTCCGCGGTGGCCAGGGCGTGCGTGAAGCCGGCGCACACCACGTTGACGTCCATCGCGGCCGGCTGCGCGATGCCGAGCCGGGCCGCGACCCGGGCAGCGGTGTTCGGGGAGCGGTCGATCGCCGTGGAGGTGGCGACCAGGACCAGGTCGATGTCGCCGGGGGCCAGCCCGGCGGCCGCGAGGGCCTTGGCGGCGGCGTGCGCGGCCAGCTCGTCCACCGGCTCGTCCGGTCCGGCGATGTGGCGGGTACGGATACCGACCCGGCTGCGGATCCACTCGTCGCTCGTGTCGACCAGACCCGCCAGATCGTCGTTGGTCAGGACTCTGGCGGGCTGGTAGTGACCGATGGCCGCGATGCGCGAGCCGTTCATGGCGGGGTCCCCTCGGTGCCGTGGGTAGCGGGATCCACCAGTCTGATCAGTGACTCACGGGTACGACGGCAGGTGAAGCCACAGGAATAGCGTGTTCGAGTTGTGGGCTTCGCTCAGGCCCTCGGACGCCCGAGTACTCACTTCGTGAACAGCTGCGTCGCCTTCTGCACGAGTTCGTACACCCCGTAGGCGAGGGGTGCCGCCACCCACAGCCAGGCGAGGACGATCAGGCCCCTCCGGTTAGGCGGGCTGCTGTCGCTGGGCATCTGCGGTCTCCCTCTCGTCGCGGACGTGGTGGCGGGCGTGGACGGGACGGACGAGTTCGTTGGCGGCGAAGCCGACGACGAGCAGAGCGATCATGATGCCGAACGACAGCGTGTACAGCGCCGAGCCGTGTTCGCCGGCGCGTTTCTGCCGGTCCGCGATCCAGTTGACGATCAGTGGACCGAGCACGCCCGCGGTCGACCAGGCGGTGAGCAGCCGGCCGTGGATCGCGCCGACCTCGTACGTGCCGAAGAGATCCTTCAGATAGGCGGGCACGGTCGCGAAGCCGCCGCCGTAGAAGGAGAGGATCACCAGCGCGCACACGACGAACAGCGGCTTCGCCGAGTCCCCGAACACCGCGATGACCAGGTACATCAGCGCGCCGGCACCGAGGTAGAGACGGTAGATGTTCTTGCGGCCGATCCTGTCGGAGGCGGACGACCAGCCGATCCGGCCCGCCATGTTGGCCGCCGACAGCAGCGCGACGAAACCGGCGGCCGCGGAAGCCGACACGGGGGTGGAGCTGTCCGCGAAGAAGTCCGTGATCATCGGGGCGGCCTTCTCCAGGATGCCGATGCCGGCGGTCACGTTCGTGCACAGCACGATCCACAGCAACCAGAACTGCGGGGTGCGCACCGCGTTGCGGGCCGACACCCGCACCCCTTCGACGACGGCGGGCCCGTCCGCGCCCGCGACGGGAGCGTCCGCGCGCGGCACGCGCACGAGGAGCACACCGAGCGTCATGAAGGCGGCGTACGACAGACCGTGCACCAGGAACGCGAGCGCGATCCCCGAGTGGCCGGTGCCGAAGGAGCCGAGCATCTGCGCCGACCAGGGCGAGGCGATCAGCGCGCCGCCGCCGAAGCCCATGATGGCGATGCCGGTGGCCGTGCCGGGCCGGTCCGGGAACCACTTGATCAGGGTGGAGACGGGTGAGATGTATCCGATGCCGAGGCCGATCCCGCCGACGAAGCCGTAGCCGAGGACGATCAGCCAGTACTGCTTCGTCTCGGCACCGAGCGCGGAGATCACAAAGCCGGAGGAGAAGCAGACGAGGGCCACGGTCATCGCCCAGCGCGGCCCGTTGCGCTCGACGAGCGTGCCGCCGAACGCGGCCGACAGCCCGAGCATCACGATCGCCAGCTGGAAGGGCAGGGCGCTCTGGGTGCCGTCGAGGTGCAGGGCGGACTCCAGGGGCGGCTTGAACACGCTCCAGGCGTAGGCCTGCCCGATGGAGAGGTGGATGGAGAGGGCGGCGGGCGGAACGAGCCAGCGGCTCCAGCCCGGGGGCGCGAGAGGGGGGCTGCTCATGCCCGTGGACGGTAGGGCGGGGAGCGGGAGTTGAGAAGGTCTGCGGTCGACCGTATGCGATGAACGGTATCCAGGATGCGTTCAACGGTCGCCGCGCGACCCGGCGGTCGAGAAGAACATGGAGACGCTGGTCAACGCGCTGCCGATCCTGACGCGGGGCGCCCCGGCGTACGCGGCTACCGGCACGGAGCGCTCCACGGGGCCGAAGCTGTTCTGTGCCAGCGGCAGCGTGGCCCGGTCGGCAGGAGGAGGCGCTGCGCCGGATCACCGAGCGCACCGGGGCCGCGGCGACGGCATCGCCCTGCTGCGGGAGATCGGCCGGCCCCTGTGGGACGCGTCGATCTGCGGTCTGGGGCAGACCGCGTGGAACGCTGTGGACTCCGCCATCGACCGTCTGGGGGCGTACGCATGACCGTGACACCGCTCAGGATCTCGGGATCCCGCGCCGGCTCATGGAGTGCCCGATCGACGGCGAGCCGGTCCGGGTGCCGGAGGGCTCGACCGTCCTGGACGCCTGCCGGGCGGCGGGCAAGGCCATCCCGGCTCTGTGCCAGGGCGACACGCTGCGCCGAGGAACGCCTGCCGGGTGTGCGTGGTGGAGGTCGAGGGCTCGCGGACGCTGTCGACAACGACGTGTACGTCGGGACTACGGCAAGTGCAGCCTGTGCTGCAAGTGCGTCGACGCCTGTGGCGAGCAGTGGCGGAACAGCTTCGCGATCTCGGTCTCCGGGCGCGGTTTCGACGCGCGGATCGCCGTGGAGCACGACGCCCCGCCGACCGACCCGGCCTGTGTGTGCTGCGGGAACTGCGGGAACTGCGTCGAGGTGTGCCCGACCGGGGCGCATTCGCCGCGCACGGAGTCCGACATGCGCGCGGCGGGCACCTGGGACGGATCACGGCAGGGCGAGACGTCCACGGTGTGCGTACTGCGGAGCGGGCTGCACTCTCACCCTCCATGTGCAGGACAATGAGATCGTGAAGGTCACCTCGCCGCACGACGATCCGGTGACCCACGGCAATCTCTGCATCAAGGGCCGTTTCGGCTACCAGCACGTACAGAACCGGGGCTGATCAGAACATGGGACGAGTCACGGAACGTCGCAAGGTCATCCGCATCCGGGCGGGGGCGGTCTCCGCCCGGCCGGACACGCTCGTCGCCGAGGAACCCCTGGAGATCCGGCTGAACGGAAAGCCGCTCGCGATCACCATGCGCACGCCGGGCGACGACTTCGCGCTGGCGGCCGGGTTCCTGGTGAGTGAGGGTGTCCTGGCGACTGCATACGATCTGCAGAACATCGTCTACTGTGCGGGGGCGACTGCAGACGGATCGAACACCTACAACGTGGTCGACGTGAAGACCGCGCCGGGCATCACGCTGCCGGACTTCTCCCTGGAGCGGAACGTCTACACGTCCTCCTCGTGCGGCCTGTGCGGCAAGGCCAGCCTGGACGCCGTCCGCACGACCGCCCGTTTCCCGATCGCCGACACTCCCCCGGTCCGGGTCACCCCCGAGCTGCTGGCGGGCCTGCCCGACCGGCTGCGGGCGGCCCAGCGGGTGTTCGACCGGACCGGGGGCCTCCACGCGGCGGCTCTGTTCACCGAGGACGGCGAGTTGCTGGACATACGGGAGGACGTGGGCCGGCACAACGCGGTGGACAAGCTGGTGGGGCGGGCGCTGCAGAGCGGTGCTCTGCCGCTGTCGCGGGCGATTCTGCTGGTCTCGGGGCGGGCGTCGTTCGAGCTGGCGCAGAAGGCGGTGATGGCAGGCATCCCGGTGCTGGCGGCGGTGTCGGCGCCGTCGTCGCTGGCGGTGGACCTGGCCGCCGAGGCGGGGCTGACCCTGGTGGGATTCCTGCGGGGCAGCTCGATGAACGTGTACGCGGGCGAGGACCGCATCGCCCTGCGAGAGGCGGCCGCCCAGGGCTGAGGCTGCCTCCCCGCGGCACGGGCGGCGGGGCCCCGGCCGGCGTGGCGGGGCGCGCCCCCTGCGCCGCGGGGCCCCGCCTCAGCCGAGGGACTGCACCGCTGCGACGAACGCCGTGATCAGGGGTGAGCGGCGGCCCGCCGCCCAGGCCAGCAGGACCTGGTCGGGTTCGGCGTCGGTGACCGGCACATAGCTGATGTCCGGGCGCGGGTACTGCGCGGCGACCGAGCGCGGCACGAGGGTGATACCGGTGCCGGCGGCCACGCATTCGAACTTCTCCTCGACGGTCCGCACCGGCAGGTCGCCGGGCCCGGGAAGGGAGTACCGGAGCCAGGTCTCGCCGTCGAGGTCGGCCAGGGACAGGTCCGGCTTGCCCGCGAGCCGGTGTCCGGACGGGAGCATCACCACGCGGGACTCGGTGTACAGGGGCCGCAGCTCCAGGCCCTCCTCGCGGACCGGGGAGCGTACGCAGGCGATGTCGAGGGTGCCGTCGAGCAGGAGCTGTTCCTGGTCGTCCCATTCGAGTCGGCGGGCGGTGGTCTCGACGTCCGGGTGCTCGGCGCGGAAGGCGCGCAGGGCGTCGGTGACCGTGATTCCGGCGCGGAAGCCGACGACGAGCCGCCGGGGCCCGCGCGCGGCCCTCAGGACGCGTCGCCGGGTGCCTTCGGCGGCGGTCAGCAACTGCCGCCCGTCGTCGAGGAGTTGCTGGCCGGCATCGGTCAACCTGACGCCGTGGCTGTCGCGTACGAACAGTTCGGCACCCAAGTCCTTCTCCAGCGCCCGGATCTGACGGCTCAGCACGGGCTGGGCGATGTGCAGCCGCTCGGCGGCACGGCCGAAGTGGAGCAGTTCGGCGACCGCCGTGAAGTAGCGCACCTTCCGCAGGTCGAGGTCCATGGCCGCCCCTTTCACCGGCGATGCCCTCAGGGTATCGCCACGGCGGAAAGAGGTCTTGGACGGCGGGTCGGAGCCGGTCGCAGGCTGGGTCCTGTCGGGCAACCACGAAAGGGACACACCATGGGCCTGCAAGGACAGCGGATCGTCGTCATCGGGGGTACGTCGGGCATCGGGCTCGCGGTCGCCGAGGGCTCGGCGCGGGAGGGCGCACAGGTGGTCGTCGCCTCACGCCGGCAGGAGAGCGTGGAGGCGGCGGTGAAGGTGCTGGGCGACGGCACCGAGGGGCACCTGCTGGACGCGACCGATGAGGACGCGGTGCGCGGCTTCTTCGAGCGGATCGGCGCGTACGACCACCTGGTGTACACGGCGGGTGAGTCGCTGCTGCTGGAGCCGCTGGCCGAGGCGGATGTCGCACGGGCGCGGCGGTTCCTGGACACCCGGCTGTGGGGTGCGTACACGGCGGTCAAGTACGGCGCCGCCTCGATCCGCCCGGGCGGTTCGGTGGTGCTGACCACGGGAACGGCGGGGCGCCGGCCGATGCCGGGTTCGAGTGCCGCCTCGGCGCTGTGCGGGGCGATGGAGTCGCTGACCCGGGCGCTGGCGGTGGAGCTGGCGCCGGTGCGGGTCAATGCGGTCTCGCCCGGGCTGGTGCGGACCGAGCTGTGGCGCGAGCTGCCTCAGGCGGACCGGGAGGGGCTGTTCCGGTCGTCCGCCGAGTCGCTGCCGGTGGGGCGGGTCGGCGAGCCGGCGGATGTCGCGGAGGCGTACCTCTATCTGATGCGAGGGGGTTACAGCACCGGGTCGGTGGTGGTCGTGGACGGGGGTGGCACGCTGGTCTGAGCGGTCAGGCGGAGGCGAGGCGTACGCCGGCGGCGGTCGTGACCGTGCCGAGCCGGGGGAAGTCGAGCCGCACGGACGCCTCGTGCTCGGCGGCGGTGAGCGCGGCCATGGCGTCCTCCACGAAGACGAGGTCGTAGCCGAGGTCGGCGGCGGCGCGGGCGGTGGACTCGACGCCGAGGTTGGTGGCGATGCCGGCGAACACCAGCGTGGTGACGCCGCGTTCGCGCAGCCGCTCGTGCAGGTCCGTGCCCTGGAAGGCGCCGATGGTCCGCTTGACCACCTCCAGGTCGCCCTCTCGGCGCAGGCCCGCGACCAGGGCGCTGCCGGGCGGCTGTTCGGCGGCCGAGGGGCGTTCGACCCGCACGAGCACGACGGGCGCTGCGGCGGCGCGGAATGCGTGTGCCAACTCTTCGGCGGTGGCGAGGACTTCGGCGCCTTTGCGGGGTTCCAGGGGCAGCGCGACGATGCGTTCCATCAGGTCGACGAGGAGCAGGGCGGTGCGCTGCGGATCGAGCACGGGAGCTGCGGTCATGACGGAACGTTAGCCGCCGTCAGCCATCCGTGCCGGAAATCCGGATCAACAGGCCCATGAACTGATCCCGTTCGGCGGCCGTCAGCGGGGCGAGCAGTTCGTCGTTCGCCTCTCCGGCCGCCTTCTCGCACCGCCCGAGGAGGCGGGCGCCCTCGCCGGTGAGGGAGACGGCGTTCTTGCGGCGGTCCCTGGGGTCGGGGGCGCGTACGACGTGGCCGGCGGACTGCAGGTCGTTGAGGACGCCGACCAGGTCCTTGGGGTCGAGGCCCACGCTGCGGCCGAGGTCGGCCTGGGCAACGGGCTGGAGGTCGCGGACGGCGGAGAGGACCACGTGGTGCCACATCTTCTGACCCTCGGCCGCGAGGGCGCCGGCGACGAGGGTACGGCCCCGTGCGGCGGCGCGGCCGAGGAGCCAGCTGGGCAGGGAACGGATCGCGGACAGGGGTGCTTCGGCCATGCCGTCAGCCTATCCGAATTCATTGGACTTCCCCACGATCCTTGGATATCGTTGGGGCTCCCAACGAATTCGTGGGTCTCCCCAACGATCGATGCGGGCCGGGTCCTCCCGGCCCTGGAGGTGCTGATGCGTCGCGTCCGGTACGAGTCCACCGGCGGCCCGCTGTTCCTGGAGGAGGCCCCCGTCCCCGAGCCCGGCCCCGGCGAGCTGCTGGTGCGGTGCGAGGCGGTCGGCGTCACCCTGCCCGTGGTACGCAAGGTCACCGAGGCCGCCGAACCGATCGCGCTGGGCGGCGAGATCGCCGGTGAGGTGGTGGCGGCCGGCGAGGGCGTGACCCGCTTCCGGCCGGGCGAGCGGGTGACCGGGCTGTGCTTCGGGCACGGGTACGCCGACTTCGCCCTGCTGCACGAGGCCATGGCCTCGCCGGTCCCCGATGACGCCACCGCCCTCGACGCGATCGCACTGGTGCGCAGCGGTCTGGTGGCGTTCGGGGCGCTGGAGGCGGCGCGGCCGGTGCCGGGCGAGGCGGTCCTCGTCACCGCGGCGGCGAGCGGCGTCGGACATCTCGCCGTGCAGCTGGCACGGGCCCGGGGTGCGGGCCGGGTGGTGGGAGCCGTGTCCGGCCCGGCGAAGGCGGACTTCGTGCGCGGGCTGGGCGCGGACGACTGTATTCAATACGCAGACGACAGTTGGGGGGATCCGGTCGACTGTGTACTGGATGCGGTCGGCGGTGACCTGCTCACCCCGGCCCTCGCCGCCCTCGCCCCGCACGGCCGCCTGGTCGCCTACAGTTCGGGCGGCGGCACGATCCGGGCCTACGACCTGCTGGTGGGCGCCAAGTCGGTGATCGGCTTCCAGATGGCGCTGATCGCCCGCGGCCGGCCGGAGCTGTACGAGCAGTGGCGCAAGGAACTGTGGCGGTTGTTCGCCGAGGGCGCCGTACGGCCCGCCGTACACGCCGAGTTCGCACTCGAGGACGCGGCGAAGGCGCACGAGGCGATCGAGACGCGGGCCAATCTCGGCAAGGTCGTCCTGCGGCCGTAGGTCCTGCGCGCAGCCCGCGGCCTTTCGCAAAGACCTCGTGCTGCACGCTTCTTGTGAGGCGACCTGCCCCCAACTACCTTCGGTGGGGCGCACGTTGGACATGGGATGTCCGGATGTCCAGATGCCCGGCCGACGAAGGGCAGGTCGCACCATGCCGTCAGGTCTTCGCGCCCGTCCCAGATCCGCACTCGCCCTCGCCCTCACCACGGTGGTGCTGCTCATGCTGCCGCTCGCCGCCCCCCCACCCGGCACACGCTCAAACTCCCCCGCAGACACCCGAGTTCGAGCAGCAGACCCTGTTCAGGGCGTCCCAGGATCCCGGCTACGCCTGCTTCCGGATACCGGCGATCGTCAAGGCCGCCGACGGCACGCTGCTGGCGTTCGCCGAGGGCCGCGTCCTCAACTGCGGGGACGCCGCCGACATCGACATCGTGCTCAAGCGCTCCACCGACGGCGGCCGCACCTGGGGCCCGCTGCAGGTGGTCAGCGAGGGAGGCGGCGACACCCACGGCAACCCGGCGCCGGTCGTCGACCGGGACACCGGCCGCGTCTGGCTCGCCGAGACGTACAACACGGGCCGTACGGACAGCGCCAGTTGCTCGGTGCCGTGCGACCGCACCCCGCACCTGCAGTACAGCGACGACAACGGCCTGACCTGGTCCGCACCGCGCGATCTGAGCCCCGAGATCCTGCCCTCGGCCTGGAACTCCTGGTACGCGACCGGACCGGTGCACGGTATCCAGCTCACCCACGGCCGGTATGCCGGGCGGCTGGTCCTCGGGGTCAACGCCGAGAGCTGGGACGGTACCCGGATCACCGCCAACCACGCGGCGCTGATCATCAGCGACGACCACGGCGGCCACTGGCGGATCGGCGCCCAGGACACCTGGCCCATCGCCGCGGACGGCACCTTCCGGCAGAAGCCGTCCGAACTGACCCTCGCCGAGCGCGAGGACGGCTCGATCCTGGTCAGCGGCCGGGAGCAGGACGGCACCGACCTCGGCCACCGCACGCAGGCCGTCAGCCGCGACGGCGGCTCCAGCTTCACCGCGCCCTTCCGCGACCTGCCGGACCTGTACGCCCCGATGGTGCAGGGTTCGCTGCTGCGGCTCGGCGACCGCCTGCTGCTCGCCTGCCCCGCCGACCCCGACCGGCGCCGCATGATGATGATCCGCTCCTCCTACGACGGCGGCCGCACCTGGGACAGCGTCGACCGCGGCACGGTCGTCACCACGGACTGGTCCGGCTACTCCGACCTGGTCCGTGTCGGCGGGGACACGGTGGGCCTGATCTACGAGGGCGGCGCGGTGGACGCGCGGGACGAGATCCGCTTCGCCCGCTTCACCGAGAACTGGCTCTCCGCGCGCCGCGGCCCCGACCCGGTCACCGCCGACCTCGCCCCGCACGCCCGCCCGGCCGCGGTGCTCGGCGGCGCACGGCAGACGGACGGCGTCTTCGGCGGGGCGCTGACGTTCGACGGCATCGACGACGCCGTACGCCTGCCGTACAGCAGCCGGCTGCCGCTGGGCACGAAGGACTTCACGGCGTCGCTGTGGTTCCGGTACACGGCCACCAGCGGCGAGCAGCCGCTGCTCTGGATGGGCGGGGCCGGTACCACGCAGCCTCAGGTGTGGCTGCGCGGGGAGCCGGCGGACAACCGGATCCAGGGCCTGATCACCGTGCGGGACGGCGCGGCGGCCCCGCAGACCGCATACGTTCGCACGAATACTGCATACAACGACGGCCGGTGGCATCACGTGGTGCTCCGGCGGGGCGGCGGCCGGCTGATGTTGTCCGTCGACGGTATGCGGTCATCCGTAGCCGATATACCGGGTTCGGTCAGCCGTAACTCCCCCTTCGGTGTGCACATCGGGCAGCGCATGGACAGCCGGGCCTTCTTCACCGGCGCCATCGACGAGGTGCACGTATGGGACCGGGCCCTGACCGACCATGAACTGTCGGACCCGAAAGCGCTGCGGTCAGCGAAGGACACGGTCCTGTGGCTGCCCCTGGACCACGTGAGCGGCTGACGCCCCGGAAGCGGCCGGCGTCTCCTCCTGGTCGCGGGCACGGCGCTTGGCGAGGACCGCGCACACCATCAGCTGCATCTGGTGGAAGAGCATCAGCGGCAGCACGGCGAGGGAGGCGTGGGCGCCGAACAGGACGCCGGCCATGGGCAGCCCGGAGGCGAGGGACTTCTTCGACCCGGCGAACTGGATCGCGATCCGGTCCGCCCGGCCGAAGCCGAGTGCCTTGCCTCCGTACCAGGTCAGCACCAGCATCAGGGCCAGCAGCACGGCCTCGACGGCGAGCAGGCCGCCGAGGCGCGCGGGACTCACCTGGTGCCAGATGCCCTGGTTCATGCCCTCGCTGAAGGCGGTGTAGACGACCAGCAGGATGGAGCCGCGGTCGACCAGGCCGAGGACCTTCTTGTGCCGGGTGATGAAGCTGCCCGCCCGTGGCCCGCCATCCCGCTCGGCGCGCTGCGCGCGGCCCCGGCCGATTTCGCAGCGGCGCAGCAGCTGCCCGGCGAGGAACGGCACCAGCAGCTGGAGCACGATCTTCACCAGCGAGTCGGCGGAGAACCCGCCGCCGCTGCCCCCGAGGAGCGCGGCCGCCAGCAGCGGGGTGAGCAGTATGCCGGCCAGGGAGGAGAAGGAGCCCGCGCAGATCGCGGCGGGCACGTTGCCGCGCGCGATCGAGGTGAACGCGATGGACGACTGGATCGTGGAGGGCACCAGCGTCAGGAAGAGCAGGCCCTGGTAGAGCGGCTGGGTCAGCAGCGTCGGCACCAGGGCGCGGGCGGCCAGGCCGAACACCGGGAACAGGACGAACGTGCAGAGCAGCACGGTGACATGGAGCCGCCAGTGCCGCAGCCCGTCCAACGCCTCCCGGGTGGACAGGCGGGCGCCGTAGAGGAGGAAGAGGAAGGCGATGGCGGCCGTCGACGCGCCCGAGGCCACGTCGGCGGCGGTTCCCCGGGCCGGCAGCAGCGCGGCCAGTCCCACGGTCCCCAGCAGCAGGACGATGTACGGGTCGATCGGCATCCAACTCGGCCAGTGCAGGCGTCTCACGGTGCTCCGATTACTCTGTGTGTGTCTGTGAGGTGTGTGCGGATGTCGCCAGTTGATCGGCAGGTGTCGCTTGCTGTCGTCTCGTTCTCGGGCCCGCGGGAGCCCCTCTCCATCGTCCCCTGCACCAGGCTGATCGGGAATCCCGTACACCACTCTGACTGTCATCATGTTCTGCGATAGGCGTCTAGGCTGGACGCCGTGTACGACCCCACGCAGCTGCGCACGTTCCTGGCCGTGGCCCAGACCTTGAGCTTCACACAGGCCGCCCGACGGCTGGGGCTGCGCCAGTCCACGGTCAGCCAGCATGTGCGCCGGCTGGAGGAGGCGACCGGACGGCAGCTGTTCAGCCGGGACACCCATTCGGTGGAGCTGAGCGAGGACGGCGAGGCGATGCTGGGCTTCGCCCGGCGGATCTTGCAGGTGCACGAGCAGGCGACGGCGTTCTTCACCGGCACCCGGGTGCGCGGCCGGCTGCGCTTCGGCGCCTCGGAGGACTTCGTCCTCACCCGGCTCCCGGAGATCCTGGAGAGCTTCCGCTACGACCACCCCGAGGTCGACCTGGAGCTGACCGTGGAGCTGTCGGGCACCCTGCACGAGCAGCTGGCCGCCGGGAAACTGGACCTGGTGCTGGCCAAGCGCCGCCCCGAGGACCCCCGCGGTGAGCTGGTCTGGCGCGACGACCTGGTGTGGATCGGCGCCGAGCGGCTGCGGCTGGACGCCGACCGGCCCGTCCCGCTGATCGTGTATCCCCCGCCCGGCATCACCCGGGCCCGCGCGCTTCAGGTGCTGGAGAGCGAGGGCCGGCCGTGGCGGATCGTGTGCACCAGCGCCAGCCTCAACGGCCTCATCGCGGCGGCCCGCGCCGGGCTCGGCGTGATGGCCCACTCCCGGCGCCTGATCCCGCCCGGCCTGTTCCGCCTGCCGGACCGTTCCGGCCTGCCCGACCTCGGCAGAATCGACTTCGTCCTGGTGCACGGCCGCCGCCGGGGCACGGCGGACGGTGCCGCGGACGCGCTGGCGGCGGCGATCCTGGCCGGCGGCGAACGCCTGCGCCGGCGAGGCGACTGAACGGCGCGGCGACCGAACGCGGAGGCGACTGAAACGGCGCGGCCACCGAACGGGCCGGTCTGCGGCCGGCCCGCAGCAGCCGGGCGCGTCCTGTCAGCGCGCCACCGGATACGTCAGGTGCTTGACCCGGCGCAGGAACGGTGTCGTCTCCACGTGCTGGACCCCCTCGAGGCGGCCGAGCGGGCCGCTGAGGTAGGCGTACAGGTCGGCGGTGCTGCGGGCGAGGGCCGTTGCGACGAGGTTGGAGGGGCCGGCCGTCGCCGAGACGTGGGCGATCGGGTCGTGCGCGGCAAGGGCCTCGCCGACGGCCGACAGGGCGGCCGGGGCCGCGGTGATCCACAGCAGGGCGGCCACGGGGTGGCCGAGGATCTCCGGCTGGTGTTCGACGTCGAGATAAATCGCACCGGAGGCCCGCAGCGCCGCCAGCCTGCGTTTGACGGAGGACTCCGAGCGGCCGGTCGCGCGCTGGAGTTCGGGGTAGGTGGCCCGGCCGTCGCGTTCCAGTACGGCCAGCAGGGGCTCGTCGCCGGGTTCGAGGCGAGCCGGACCGGGCCGCGGGCCGCAACCGGTGCCGGTGCCGGTGCCGGTGCCGGTGCCGGTGCCGGTGCCGGTGCCGGTGCCGGTGCCGGTGCCGGAGCCGGTGCCGGTGCCGGTGCCGGAGCCGGAACCGGGGCGGAGTGCGGCGATCTCGTCGTCGCCCAGCGCGCCGAACTTGCGGATCCAGCCGTCGACACCGCCGTAGAAGCGGTGCAGGACCTGGTGGGCGCGGATCTCGACCACGCTCGGGGTGCGCGGCAGTTTGCCGAGCAGCAGGTCGTCGTGGTCGCCGGGGCGGCGCGGCCGGGTCAGGAAGATCACCTCGGTGCCGCCCGAGGCGAGGCCGATCCAGGAGGTGTCGGGGCGCTTGGCGAGGGCCTCGCCGATGGCCAGGGCGTTGTCGGGGGCGCAGCGCACCCGCACCATCCACTGGTCCTGGCCCAGCCGGAAGGCGTCCCTGAGGGCGAGGACCCGCACGCCGCCGATCGCGGTGAGCCGGCGGTAGCGGCGGGCGACGGTCTGGTCGGAGACGCCGAGCACCGCGCCGATCCGGCTGAAGGAGGCCCGGCCGTCCACGTCCAGCGCCGACAGCAGGCGCAGGTCGAGTACGTCGATTGCGTCGGATTCCAGCTCCAGCACGCGATCTCCCGTCGGTTTCCGTCACTCATGGGCGACCAAGCGGTCTGATCGGCCCTGCCCCGGTCATCGTACGCAGCGACGGGAAGCCGACGGGAACGCGGACGACACGGGGAGTGGATCATGCGGAGCTGGGGGACGCTCACGGCTGTGTGCCTGGGCACGTTCATGCTGCTGCTGGATGTGACGATCGTGGTGGTGGCGCTGCCGGACATGGCCCGCTCGCTGCACGCGTCACTGGGTGATCTGCAGTGGGTGGTCGACGGATACGCGCTGGCGCTGGCCGCGCTGCTGCTGGGCGTGGGGGCCGGTGCCGACATCGTGGGGCGGCGCCGGGTGCATGTGACGGGTGTGGTGCTGTTCGCCGCGGCCAGTCTGCTGTGCGGGCTGGCGTCGGGACCTGACGCGCTGGTGGCGGCGCGGGCGCTGCAGGGCATCGGCGGCGCGGCGATGTTCGCGACGACGCTGCCGCTGCTGGGCTCCGTCTACCAGGGGCGGGAGCGCTCGGCGGCGCTCGGCGTGTGGGGTGCGGTCAGCGGCGGGGCCGCCGCGGTCGGGCCGGTGCTGGGCGGGCTGATCACCGAGGGCCCGGGCTGGCGGTGGATCTTCTTCGTGAACCTGCCGGTGAGCCTGGTCGCGGTGTGGCTGACGCTGCGGGCGGTACCCGAGTCGCGCGGGCCGCGCGGGATGAGCGTCGACTGGGCGGGTACGGCGGCCTTCGCGCTGTTCGCGGGCGGTGCGACGTACGCGGTGGTGCGCGCCGGTGAGGACGGCTGGACATCGGCCGCGACGCTGACGGCGTTCGCGGTGGCCGCACTGGCTCTGGTGGTGTTCGTACTGGTGGAACGGCGGGTGGCACATCCGCTGCTGGATCTGTCGCTGCTGCGCCGGCCGGCGTTCGTCGGGGTGATGCTGGGCTCGTTCGCGTTCAACGGGGTGGCGTTCGCCGGGATCCCGTACCTGTCGCTGTGGATGCAGACGCTGCTGGGTCTCAGCCCGGTGCGCGGCGGACTGACGCTGCTGCCGATGACGGTGGTGGCCATGGTGACAGCGGTGCTGGTGGGGCGGCTGCTGCATGGGGTGCCGGCCTGGCTGACGGTCGGCGGCGGGCTGCTCCTGATCGCCTCGGGCACCCTGTGCCAGGCCGTGCTGGACGCGGGCTCGCACTGGACCGCGCTGGTGCCGGGGTTCGTGCTGGTCGGCGTGGGCACCGGGTTCGTCGCGCCGACGGTGGCGGGCGCGGCGCTGGCGGCGGTCCCGCAGGAGCGGGCCGGCATGGCGGGCGGCGCGGTGAACACGGTCCGCCAGCTCGGCTACGCCCTCGGCGTGGCCGTCTTCGGGACCGTCCTCACCTCGCGGATGACCGGCACACTGCCGAGCGGCGCGGCCCACGCGCTGGCCGGCGGCGGCGCCGGGGCGCTGCGCGGCAGCATCCCCGAGCACACGCTGCGCACCGCGTTCGCCTCGGGCCTCGACGGTGCGCTGGTGGTGGCGGGGTTCGCCGGGACGGTCGCGGCCGCGCTGGTGCTGCTGCTCGTCCGGGCGGGCCGGCCCACCAAGCACGCGGCGCCGGAGACGGTGGCGGAGCGGGCGGTGGCGGCGCGCCACTGAGACGTGGCGTACGGCAGCGGGGCGGCCCCGGAGACGGCTCCGGGGCCGCCCCCGCGCGTACACGCGTCCGCGCCGGTTCCCGTCCTGGCCGCCGTGGGCCGTAATCGGCCCGTACAGATTCGGTGGAGATTACGGCACCGAAACTTACTGACCCGTCAGTATCGTGTCCGGCCCTTCCCCATGTGCGGGCATTTTCCCGTCACCTCCCGAGAAAAACGTGAGGTTTGCACGGTTAACCACCCCCTCCCGCCCGATGACGCCGTGGGGTAGCTTTCACCGCGCTGTGCCGAGAATCACGGGCGTGACCAAGCAGCGAGGATCGGGGAGCGAGGTTTGCGCGAGTTCACCAACCCGCCATTGGCGTCGGCGCCGCCGGTGGGCGGTCTGGCCGACATCGTCTTCGAGCATGCCCAGAACGACCCGGCGCACATCGCCCTCGGCCGCAAGGACGCCACCGGGCAGTGGCGGGACGTGACCTCCGCCGAGTTCCGCGACGAGGTGCTGGCGCTCGCCAAGGGCCTCCTCGCGCGCGGCATACGCTTCGGCGACCGCGTCGCGATCATGTCCCCCACCCGCTACGAGTGGACCCTGTTCGACTTCGCGCTGTGGACGATCGGCGCCCAGGTGGTGCCCGTCTACCCCACCTCCTCGGCCGAGCAGTGCTTCTGGATGCTCTACGACGCCGAGGTGTCCGCGGCGATCGTGGAGCACGAGGACCACGCGATGACCATCGCGACCGTCATCGACCGTCTCCCGCAGCTGCGCCAGCTGTGGCAGCTGGACGCGGGCTGTGTGCAGGACCTGTACGACGCCGGCGCGCACCTGGACGACGAGGTGGTGCACCGCCACCGGCAGGCCGTCACCCCGGACTCGGTCGCGACGATCATCTACACCTCCGGCACCACCGGCCGGCCCAAGGGCTGTGTGATCTCGCACGCGAACTTCATGTTCGAGGCGGACACGATGATCCAGCGGTGGGAGCCGGTATTCCACACGAAGAAGGACAGCGAGGCCTCCACGCTGCTGTTCCTGCCGCTGGCGCACGTCTTCGGCCGGATGGTGGAGGTGGCCGCGATCCGCGGCCGGGTCCGTTTCGGCCACCAGCCGCAGCTGCACGCCGCCGCCCTGCTGCCCGATCTGGCCGCTTTCCGGCCGACGTTCATCCTGGCGGTGCCGTACATCTTCGAGAAGGTGTTCAACGCCGCCCGCCGCAAGGCGGAGAAGGACGGCAGATCCGGGCCGTTCGAGAAGGCGGTCGACATCGCGGTGAAGTACGCGGAGGCCGTCGAGGCGAAGGCGTGGGGTCTTGGTCCGGGCCCGTCGGCGGGGCTGCGCATGCAGCACCAGTTCTTCGACAAGGTCGTCTACGCCAAGGTCCGCGCGGCGATGGGCGGTCGTATACGCAATGCGATGTCCGGTGGTTCGGGGATGGACCGCCGGCTCGGGCTGTTCTTCGCGGGCGCGGGCGTACAGATCTACGAGGGCTACGGCCTGACCGAGTCGACGGCCGCGGCGACCGCCAACCCGCCCGAGCGCACCCGCTACGGCACCGTCGGCCAGGCCATCCCCGGCGTCACCGTGCACATCGCGGACGACGGGGAGATCTGGCTGCACGGCGGCAACGTCTTCCAGGGGTACCTCAACAACCCCAAGGCCACCGACGAGACGCTGCACGACGGCTGGCTGGCCACCGGCGACCTCGGCTCGCTGGACGAGGACGGCTATCTGACCATCACGGGCCGCAAGAAGGAGATCCTGGTGACCTCCGGCGGCAAGAGCGTCTCCCCCGGGGTGCTGGAGGAGCGGGTCCGCGAGCATCCGCTGGTGAACCAGTGCATCGTCGTCGGCAACGACCGGCCCTACATCGCGGCCCTGGTCACCTTGGACCAGGAGGCCGTGGAGCACTGGCTGCAGATGCGCGGCAAGCCGAGGATGACCCCGGTCCAGCTGGTGCGCGACGCCGACCTGGAGACGGAGGTACGGCGGGCGGTGGTGGCCGCCAACACCCTCGTCTCCCAGGCCGAGTCGATCCGCACCTTCCGCATCCTGGCGCAGCCGTTCACCGAGGAACACGGCCTGCTCACGCCGTCGTTGAAGCTGAAGCGGAAGGCGATCGAGAAGGTGTACGGCAACGAGGTCGAGGCCCTCTACGGGACCTGACGCTCCGTCAATTCCGGAGCCTCAGTTGTTGTCGCGGTTGATGGTGGACAGCCGCAGTTGGCCGGCGCCGGGCACCTTGGTGACGGTGCGGAGCCGGCCGCAGGAGCCGACGTGGTACGCGGCCTGTGTGCCGGTGCTCCCGGTGCCGGCGTCGACGGGGATGCGCCACAGCCGTTGCCCCGGATTCAGCGGTCAGGAATGCGACGCGGCGCGTGATCGTTGACGATGGGAGTAGCACCTGTCCGCAACCGAAGGATCCAAGGCTCGTGAGCAGCAAGGTCCCCCCGATCATCCTCAACAACGGCATCGAGATGCCCCAGCTGGGCTACGGCGTCTGGCAGGTGCCGGACGACGAGGCCGAGCGGGCCGTCAGCACGGCACTGGAGGCCGGGTACCGCAGCATCGACACCGCGGCGATCTACGGCAACGAAGAGGGCACCGGCAAGGCCATCGCCGCCGCCGGGCTGCCCCGCGAGGACATCTTCGTCACCACCAAGCTCTGGAACAGCGACCAGGGGTACGACTCCACGCTGCGCGCCTTCGACGCGTCGCTCGCGAAGCTGGGCCTCGACCACGTCGACCTGTACCTGATCCACTGGCCGCTGCCGGCCCGCGACAACTACCTCGACACCTACCGGGCGTTGGAGAAGCTCTACGCCGACGAGCGGGTCCGCGCCATCGGCGTGTCCAACTTCCTCCCCGAGCACCTGCGGCGGCTCATCGACGCGACCTCCGTCATCCCGGCGGTCAACCAGATCGAGCTGCACCCTCACCTGCAGCAGCACGCCGCCCGCGAGTTCCACGCGGAGCAGGGCATCACGACCGAGGCCTGGTCCCCGCTCGGCCAGGGCAAGGGGCTGCTGGAGGTGCCGGCGATCGTCGCCATCGCGCAGAAGCACGGCCGCACCCCGGCCCAGATCGTGCTGCGCTGGCACATCCAGCTCGGCAACGTCGTGATCCCGAAGTCCGTGACGCCGTCGCGGATCAAGGAGAACATCGAGGTCTTCGGCTTCAGTCTGGACGACGAGGACCTCGCGGCGATCAGCGCGCTCAACGAGGACCGGCGCCTGGGCCCCGACCCGGCCACCTTCGACATGGGCTGAGCCGCGTCCGGAGCGGACCGGGCCACCGGCCGGCCCGCTCCGGTTCAGGCGCGGCCACCGCGGCCGTCCGCCACGGCGGCGCTGCGCCTGGCGGTACGCGCCTCCCTGCAGGAACGCGGCAAGGGCGCCCGCGGGTGGCGTACGCCCCCGCGGCTCAGTCGGTCCGCACGTCCGCGTGCACGATCTCGAACTCCTCCAGGGCGACGACCGCGACGTGGGCCTTGGCCACGCCCTCGCGTCTGACGGCCGCCTGACGCGACCGGGACGCGGCGAGCGCGTCGCGGTCCGCGAAGAGGACCCCGGTCATGCCGCGCCCGCGCCCGCGGTCCAGGAACAGCGCCGCCCCGGCGAACCCGGGCAGCACCTCCAGGTGCGGCAGAACGCCCGCGTGGAAGGTGTCGAAGGCCAGGTCCGCGTCCGCGGGCGCGAACTCCAGCCGGGTCAGCCGCATCCCGCCGCCGGTGAGCGGCCGGTGCCCGACGGGGAAGACCGTGGCCTCGTAGTTCTCGACCGCGACCGTCCCGGCGAACGGCAGCAGCAGCGCCGGCCGCCGCTCGCGCATCACCTCGTCGCTGTTGTCGCGCGCCTCGGCGGACTCCCACCAGCTGACCGAGAGCAGGGTGCCGAGGTCCCGGTCGACGAAGACACCCGCGCCCCTGAAGCCGGGCCGCTCCTCCAGCAGATCGTGCCCCTGGGTGTTCAGGACCCGGATCGCCGTGCCCAGCTGTGCCGGGTCGCCGGTCGCGTACACCGTGCGGACGAACAACATGCCTCTCACCTCCCGGTGCCGTGACCGAGCCGGGCCGACGGCTGCAGACATATCCGGAGAAATCACTTCCCTCAGTCTTACGGCGTAGGCAAATCACCGCAATACGCACAGGTTTCGGGACTCCGCAACCTGACGCTTGACGAGGGCATGCCCAGAGGTGCACGGTGTACGGCGCACGGTAAGGAAACTTTCCTAACAGAAGGGTCCCCCACAGTGCGCCTTCGAACGCTGACTCTCGCCGCGGCCTCCGGAACCGCCCTGCTCGCCGCCGGAGTGCTCCCCGCGCACGCGTCCGCCGCCCCGTCGGCGAAGCCCCGCCCGGCCCTTGCCCAGGAGGGCTCGGTCAGTGCCGCCGACCTGCTGGCCAAGGTGAAGTCCTGCTCGCAGATCTCCAACGGCAAGTACAAGACCGACGACGAGACGTCGGCCACGGTCCCGGTGTGCGGCAAGAACGGTGCGGTGTTCTGGAAGGCCGACATGGACATCGACTGCGACGGCCAGACCACCACCAACTGCAACAGCAGCCGCGACCCCTGGTACCAGAACGACACCGCCTTCCACCAGTCCGACGGCAAGCCGCTGAGGGCGGAGTCCCTGCCGTACGTCGTCGTGCCGAGCGCCAGCAGCATCTGGAACTACGCCGGCGCCGGCATCAAGGGCGGCGGAGTGGTGGCCGTCATCTACAACAACAAGGTGGAGTACGCCGTCGTCGGCGACACCGGCCCCACGAAAATCATCGGCGAGGCCTCGTACGCCACCGCCAAGGCCCTCGGAATCGACCCCGACCCGAAGACCGGCGGGGCCGACTCGGGCGTGACCTACATCCTGTTCAAGAACTCCCAGGTCTCCCCCATCGAGAGCCACAGCGCGGCGGTCTCGCTCGGGGACCAGCTGGCCAAGAAGTTCCTCGCCGCCAACTGACCTGCCGGCAACGGCCGCCGGGCGTTCCCGGCGGCCGTTGCCGGGCGGCGGCGCCGATGCCGGCGGCCCCGGAACCGGCCGCCCTCGCCCGTCTCCGAGGCGCCGGCGCACCGGTCGCCTCCGAGGCGCTACCGGACCGGCCGCACCGCGCGGTGCACCGTGTGGGCCGCCAGCACGAACACATCGGGGCGGCGGTGGGCGCTGCCGGGATCGGCGGGGTCGAGGAGCCGGTCGAGGGTGGCGCGGTCCTCGGCGTCCAGGGCCTCGGCGTGCACGTCCCGGGCGCGGGTGAGCGTGGTGACGACGAAGGCACGGGCCCGCTCGGGTACGGGGGCGGGGATGTCGAGCAGGAAGCTGCGGGTGCCGGTGTGCCTCAGGCCCGCGGCGGCCAGCAGGGCCGGCCAGTCCTCCGTCTCGGAGACCGCGCCGGGCAGTTCGGCGCGCATCGCCGCGAACCGGGCCTCCTGGGCGGCGTCGAGACGGGCCTGCAGTCCGGGGCGGCCGAAGCCGAGCTCGCGGGGCAGATACCGGGGAGCCAGGCCGCCCTCCAGGATGGCGAGCGTGCCGCCGGGGGCGAGCCGGGCGCCGAACGCGGCGAGCGCGGCCTTCTGGTCGCCGAGGTGGTGCAGGCTGCGGCTGGCCCACAGCAGATCCGCCGGATACTCCAACTCGGTGAGAGACCCGGGGAGTTCACCGACGAGGGTGTCGAAGCGGTCGGCGACGCCGAGGCGGGCGGCCCGGGCCCGGGCACGGTCCAGGAGCGGCGCGGAGCCGTCGGCAGCGACCACCCGGGCGCCGGGGAAGGTCTGCGCGAACAGGCAGGCGATCACTCCGGGCCCGCTGCCCGCGTCCACGACCAGCCCGGGTTCGGTCACCTCCTTGCCCAGCCAGGCCAGCGCGCGCTCGTAGGCGGGGGCGTGCACCTCGGCCTCCGTCTCCAGCACCGCCGCCAGGGCGGCCCAGTCGAACTCGTCGCCGTGCCGGTGGCCGTGACTGTGGTGGGCGGGATGCCCGTGGTGATCGTGGGACTCATGCTCATGGGGCTCATGGGGCTCGTGGGCCATGGTGGTCAGCCTCTCCTTCGGATGCGGCCAGCGTGCGACGGCCCCCCGCAGGACGGCCAGTTCCGTTGCCGGTGCCGCAAAAAACTTGCCGGCGCCGCAAAAACCGGATGCGCGAGAGCAGCCTGCGGCAGCACGATGGGGCCTCGTGGACGACGAACTGGTGGAGCGCTTCCTCACCGACGGCTTCGTGAAGATCGACGGCGCCGTGCCGCCCCGGGTCGCCGGGGACTGTGCCCGGCTGCTGTGGCGCGAGACCGGCTACGACCCGGACGACCCCGGCACCTGGCAGGAACCGGTGGTGCGGCTCGGCGACATGGCCCAGGAGCCGTTCGACGCGGCGGTCAACTCCCCCGTCCTGCGCCGGGCGTTCGACCTGCTCGTCGGCGAGGGCCGGTGGGCGCCGCGCAAGTCGCTCGGCACGTTTCCGCTGCGCTTTCCGCACCCGGAGGAACCGGACGACGCGGGCTGGCACATCGAAGGCAGCTATCTGCCCGAGGGCGCCGGCTGGTACTACTCCAACGTGCGCTCGCGGGACCGCGCGCTGCTGATGCTGTTCCTGTTCAGCGAGGTCACCGAGGCCGACGCCCCGACCCGGATCCGGATCGGCTCGCACCTGGACGTGCCGCCGCTGCTGGAGCCGTACGGCGAGGAGGGCGTGTCGGGGCTGGCGATCGCGCCCGCCCTGGTGGCGGCCTCGGCCCACCGGCCGCTCGCGTATGCCACCGGCCGCCCGGGCGACGTCTACCTGTGCCATCCGTTCCTGGTCCACGCGGCCCAGCCGCACCACGGCACCCGGCCACGCTTCATGGCGCAGCCGCCGCTGTATCCGGCGGTGCCCTGCGAACTGGACCGGGCCGACGGGGCGTACTCGCCGGTGGAACGCGCGATCCGCCGGGGCCTGCGCCTGGAGGAGGGCTGACCCCGGCGGACGTTCACCACGCCGGGCCTACGGCAGCGGCGGGTAGGCGTTCTGCATCAACTGCTGGAACTGGGCGGAGAACCAGTGCCCGGCCAGCGGCGCGCCGGGCAGCGCGCCCGACATGCTGTTGCCGTTACGGGCGTTGCCCGTGTACGTCGGGTCGCACATCCGGTCGAAACCCTTGCCCTCGTCGTTGGCGATGGCGGTGCTGGAACCGTCCGACTCCCCCGGCGGCTTGGCCCACACATAGGCGTCGATACCGGCGGCCGGTGCGGCGGTCGGCCGTTCGCCGAGACCGGCGCCGCTCTGGTTGCACCAGTTGCCGACATGGATGCGCCGGTCGATCCGGCCGCCGTTGACGTAGGTGTCGACGGAGGTCAGCGGGCCGGGGCCGGTGGGCCGGGCGGTGCCGCCCCAGCCGTTGCGGGAGGTGTCGATCAGCATGCCGAGACCCGAGCCGAATCCGGCCGAGACCAGCTTGGAGCGCAGCGCGAGGGCGTAGGACTGCTCGTCCACGTACTGGTTCCAGTCCACCCACTTCGACTGCCGCACGCTCGTGCCGTTCACCGTGTCACCGATCTTGACGTACGGCTCCGTGGTGGCACTGTAGTTGGCGGTGTTGACGATGAACCCGCTCACGTCGTCCACGCTCGCGCCGTTGGTGGTGGCCACCTTGTAGAACTCCTGCACGGCCGGGCCGAGGTTGGTGTCCCAGCCGAGCCAGCCGTGGTGGCCGGCGTCCACGTAGTTGTAGACGTTCGGGATCGCGCCGAGTTTCTGCAGGGCGTAGGAGACGCCCTTTTCGTAGTTGCCGTTGGCCTTCATGGTCTCGCACTCGGCGGTGCTGCTGGCGGTGCCGCCGGCGTTGGTGACCAGGTTGGGCAGTGAGTCGGGTTCGATGACGGTGGCGATCCTGAGGGAGGCGTAGGCCGGGTCGGACAGGATCGAGGCGATCGGGTCGATATAGCTGCTCTTGTACTTGTCGATGTCGTCGGGGCCGAGTTCGCCATTGGAGGCGAGGGCGGCGCAGTCGCGGCCGGGCAGGTCGTAGATGACCAGCTGGACGACCAGGTCGCCCGAACCCTTCTGCTTCAGGGCCTCGTCGAGGTGGTCGCGCAGGCTCATGCCGCCGTTCACCCCGTTGATGGTGGCGATCCGGTCGAGCCAGACGGCGGTGGGCTGGCCGGAGATCCGGGTGCCGCCCGGTTCGGCGGCGGCCTCGGCGGACCACTCGGGGTCCACATAGACCTTGGCTCCGGCATAGGGGTTGTCGACGCGGCCGCCGGTGCTGCCGCCGCCGGTGCCACCACCACCCGTTCCGCCTCCGCCCCCGCCGCTGCCGCCGCCGTCGTCGACGTTGCAGGTGACGCCGTCGAGGGTGAACGTGGCCGGCACGGCGTTGGTGCCGCTGTAGGAGCCGTTGAAGCCGAAGCTGACCGAACCGCCGGTCGCCAGCGAGCCGTTGTAGCTCTCGTTGGCGGCGGTGACGTCACTGCCGCTCTGGCTGATCTGCGCGTTCCAGCCACTGGTGACCTTCTGGTTCCCGGCGTAGCTCCACTTGAGCGACCAACCCGCCTTGGCGGCCGAGTTGTTGGTGACGGTGACGGCGGCGGTGAAGCCGGTGTCCCACTGGTTCTGCATGCTGTAGGCGACGGTGCAGGGCACGGCGTCGGCGGCGGCACCGGCCGGGGTCGTGAGCAGTGCCGTCCCTGAGGTCCCGGCGACCAGCGCCAGGGCGGCGAGCAGCGGTGTTCTGGTACGAGTCATCAGTGCGGGTTCCTTCTTCCGTGGCGGGTTACGGGTTGAGGGCGCGCAGGTGGTCGCGCAGCCCGATGCCGTAGGCGGTGGGTGTGCCGTCGTAGGCGGAGATCAGGGACGGCCCCGAGGAGCAGTCCCAGGTGTTCCAGGCCCAGCCGAGGTAGGACAGGTTCCGGTCGTCGAACCACTTCATGGCCTGGTCGATGAAGCCGTGCGCGCAGGTGTTCTCGCCGATCTCGCCGGCGATCAGGGGCACCTGGCCCGCGACGGGGGCGAGGGTGGAGTTCCAGCAGCTCTCGCTCGCGCAGGTGTTGAAGTTGTAGCCGTGGTAGGAGGCGGCGAGATTGCCGGCCGGGTCGGCGGGTTTGTATGCGGTCCACTGGCTGAGGTCGTTCGCATACGCCAGACCGCCGGCCATGATGACGTTCTTGGATCCTGTGTTGCGGATACTGTCGACGAGATCCTGCATACCGGCGACCTCGTACGAGATCCCGGGGCAGGTCCCGCCGTCGCGCCAGCACTTCCAGGCATCGGTCGTGCTGGACGTCGCCCGGTCCGGGTACGGCTCGTTGAACAGGTCGAACACGGGTGCCGGGTCGTCCTTGAAGGTGCTCGCCACCGACGCCCAGAACGACGGGCCGTACTGTGCGTCGGGCATCGGCTTCTGGCAGGTGGCGTGGACGTCGGAGCAGCCGGCCGAGTTGCCGGTGTACTGGCCGTAGGACCAGTGCAGGTCGAGGACCGGGGTCAGGCCGTGGGCCTCGACGCGGGTCACCAGGTCCTTGACGGCGTTGATGTAGTTGGCGCCGCCGTACTCGGGCTTGACATCGGAAAGGCCGAGCCAGCACTCCTCGTTGAGCGGGATCCGGACGGCGTTCGCCTTCCAGTCGGCGATCGCCTTGATCGCCGCGTCGTCCACCGGGCCGTCCCAGATGCCGTGCCCCTGCACGCACATGAACTCGCCGCCGGAGCGGTTGACGCCGAGCAGCCGGCGGGGCGCGCCGGACGCGTCCACGAGCTTGGCGCCCAAGACGTGCAGGGCGGGCGCGGTGCCGCTCGGGGGCGGCGGGGTCGGCGGTGGCGAGGTCGGGGGTCCGCCGCCGGTGGCGCAGGTCGTGCCGTTGAGCTTGAAGACCGTCGGTACGGTGTTGTTCCCCTGCCAGGAGCCGAGGAAGCCGGCGGTGACGCTCGCGCCGGAGCCGAGGGCGGCGTTGTAGCTCTCGTTGGCCGCGGTCACGGTGGCGCCCGACTGGGACCAGGCGGCGTTCCAGCCCTGGGTCACCTTCTGGCCGTCGGCGAAGTCGAAGGTGAGCTGCCAACTGCTCACCGCGGGGCCGTTGTTGGTGATGGTCACCGAGCCCTGGAAGCCGCCGGCCCACTGGTTGGTGACGGAGTACGCCACCGTGCACGCGGGCGTGGCCCCCTGGGCCTTCGCCACCGGTACGAGCGCGCCGGTGACGAGCACGCTCGTACCGGCGGCGGTTAAAAGTACTGAACGCGGGGGGTGTCGCATGAGCGACTCCTTGCAGTTTGGCGCGCCGTGACAGGCGCGTCGACTGACTGGAACCGCTCCCACTGGTGCGAAGGAAGGTAGCGCCAAGCGGGCAGGTTGCCCAGGGGAGTTGCTGACTTTTCCTCAACGGCATTGCGTCGAATCTTTTCGACTCTTCAAGCACCTTGACCGCGCACAGGGTCGTCCCCACTATGGGAGCGCTCCCACTGGTTCAAGCCTTGACTTTTCGCGAGCCGCAAGCCGCAAGGAGGAACCAGCACATGGATCCCGGACGCAGACGCAGAGCCGTACGGCGGTGGTGGACCGCCGTCGCGGCCGCGTTCACCCTGCCCCTGTCGATGCTCGCCGCCGGCGCGACGACCGCGCACGCGGCGTCCGTGCAGTGCAGCGTCGACTACACGACGAACGACTGGGGGTCGGGCTTCACCGCCGGCCTCACGATCACCAACCGCGGCACCGACGCCATCGACGGCTGGACCCTGTCCTACGCCTACTCGGGCGACCAGAAGCTGACCAACGGCTGGAACGGCACCTGGTCCCAGTCGGGCCGCACGGTCACCGTGCAGAACGCCCCGTACAACGGCACCGTCGCCGCGGGCGCGGCCGTCACCACCGGCGCGCAGTTCACCTACAGCGGCACCAACACCGCCCCGGCGTCCTTCTCGGTCAACGGCACGGCGTGCACCGGCGCGCACCAGCCGCCGGTGACGGTGCTGACCAGCCCGGGTCCGGGCGCGGTCTACACGCAAGGGGACGCGATCCCGCTCGCGGCGAGCGCGGCGGCGGCCGACAACGCGACGATCAGCAAGGTGGAGTTCTACGACGACACCACGCTGCTGGGCACCGACACGAGCGCGCCGTACACGCTGTCCGTCTCCAGTTTGACCGTGGGCAGTCATTCGCTGGTGGCGAAGGCGTACGACAGCACGGGCGCCTCGGCCGAGTCCGCTCCGGTGGGCGTCACGGTGGTCGCGGGCCCGGCGGTGGTGGCCTCACCGGCTCAACTGGGCGTCCAGCAGGGCAAGTCGGGGACGTTCGGGGTGAAGCTGTCGACGCAGCCGAGCGCGGACGTGACGGTGGCCGTGGCCCGCACGGACGGCAACACCGGCCTGTCCGTGACCGGCGGTTCCTCCCTCACCTTCACGCCGTCGAACTGGGACACCGCGCAGACGGTGACCGTCTCCGCGGACTCCTCCAACACCGGTGCGGCGACCTTCACCGCCTCGGCCGCGGGCCATTCCAAGGCGACGGTCACCGTGACGGAGCTGGCGGCGACGAAGGAGTACGACGCGCGCTTCCTGGACCTGTACGGGAAGATCACCGACCCGGCGAACGGCTACTTCTCCCCTCAGGGCATCCCGTACCACTCGGTGGAGACCCTGATCGTCGAGGCGCCGGACTACGGCCACGAGACCACGTCCGAGGCCTGGAGCTACCTGCTGTGGCTGCAGGCGATGTACGGCAAGGTCACCGGCGACTGGTCGAAGTTCAACGGCGCGTGGACGCTGATGGAGAAGTACATGATCCCCACGCATGCCGACCAGCCGACGAACTCGTCCTACAACGCCTCCAAGCCCGCGACGTACGCGCCCGAGGAGGACACCCCGGACCAGTACCCGGCGAAGCTGGACACCTCGGTGCCGGTGGGCACGGATCCGATCGCCGGTGAACTGAAGACTGCATACGGTACCGACGATGTCTACGGTATGCACTGGATCGAGGACGTCGACAACGTCTACGGCTACGGCGACACACCGGGCGGCACCTGCGAGGGCGGGCCGACGGCGAGCGGGCCGTCGTACCTGAACAACTTCCAGCGCGGCCCGCAGGAGTCGGTGTGGGAGACCGTTCCGCAGCCGACCTGCGACGCCTTCAAGTACGGCGGCAAGAACGGCTACCTGGACCTGTTCACCGGCGACAGTTCCTACGCCAGGCAGTGGAAGTACACCGACGCCCCGGACGCGGACGCCCGCGCGGTGCAGGCGGCGTACTGGGCGGACGTGTGGGCGAAGCAGCAGGGCAAGGGCAGTGACGTCTCGGCGACGGTCGCCAAGGCCGCGAAGATGGGCGACTACCTGCGGTACGCAATGTACGACAAGTACTTCAAGAAGATCGGCAACTGTGTGGGGCCCTCGGCCTGCGCGGCCGGCACCGGCAAGGACGCCTCGCACTATCTGCTGTCCTGGTACTACGCCTGGGGCGGCGCCACCGACACCAGCGCGGGCTGGGCCTGGCGGATCGGCTCCAGCCATGTCCACGGCGGCTACCAGAACCCGCTGGCCGCGTACGCGCTGAGCAGCTACCCCGACCTGGAGCCCAGGTCCGCGACGGGCGCCTCGGACTGGGGCAGGTCGCTGCAGCGGCAGCTGGAGTTCTACCAGTGGCTGCAGTCGTCCGAGGGCGCGATCGCGGGCGGCGCGACCAACAGCTGGCAGGGCCGGTACGCCGCCGCGCCGGCCGGTACGCCGACCTTCTACGGCATGTACTACGACTGGGAGCCCGTCTACCACGACCCGCCGTCCAACCAGTGGTTCGGCTTCCAGGCGTGGTCGATGGAGCGGGTCGCCGAGTACTACCAGCAGACGGGGAACGCGACCGCGAAGGCGGTCCTCGACAAGTGGGTGAAGTGGGCGCTGTCCATGACCACGGTCAACCCCGACGGCACCTACCGGATCCCCTCGACCCTCCAGTGGTCCGGCCAGCCGGACACCTGGAACCCGTCGAGTCCCGGCTCCAACAGCTCACTTCACGTCACGGTCGCCGACTACACCGACGACGTCGGCGTGGCGGCCGCGTACGCGAAGACGCTGACGTACTACGGCGCCAAGTCCGGTGACGCGACGGCGAAGTCGACGGCGAAGGCGCTGCTGGACGGCATGTGGAACAACTACCGGGACAGCCTGGGCATCGCCGTCCCCGAGACCCGGGCCGACTACAGCCGGTTCGGCGACAGCGTGTACGTGCCGAGCGGCTGGAGCGGCACCATGCCGAACGGCGACGCGGTCAACTCCTCGGCCACCTTCACCTCGCTGAGGTCCTTCTACAAGAACGACCCGGCCTGGTCGAAGATCGAGGCCTACCTCAAGGGCGGCGCCGCGCCCGTCTTCACGTACCACCGGTTCTGGGCCCAGGCGGACATCGCCCTGGCCATGGGCTCGTACGCGGAGCTGCTCGAGTAGTCCCCGCTGACGCTCCGCGTGCGCGGCCCCGTCACAGGGCGACGGGGCCGCAACAGGACCGGGCGGTCCCCACCCGTGCGGGGGCCGCCCGGTCGTCACGTCCTGCTCCCCTCACGCCCAGGAAGGACGCACGGGCAAGGAAGTCCGGGCCGTCAGCCCGCCGTCAACCCGCCGCCGGCCTGCGGTAGGCGCGGACCGCGAACACCGGGTCCGGGCGTGGGCGGTCCTGGTCCGGGAGGCGGGCGAGACGCGCCGCGTACTCCTCGGTGTGCGGCTCGCCCGGCGGCAGCAGCGTGAACCAGCCGCGGCGCAGGTCGGCGATGGTGACGCGGGGGCTGCGGCCCTGGCCGACACCGTGGAAGACGGTGGCACCGGCCGGTTCCAGGCCGTGCCGGGCGGCGTGCGCGGTGACGGTGGCGGCGGCGTCCTGCGCGGGGTGGCACGGGCGGGAGGCGAGGACGGCGTCGATGTCGCTGCCGACGTCGTGCGCGGCGGCCTTGTCGACGGTCGTGACGTAGATCCCGCCGGGACGCAGCACCCGGGCGCACTCGGCGACGACGGCGCGGACGTCCTCGGCGTCGTCCAGCAGATGCAGCAGCCAGATGCTGGTGACGGCGTCGAAGCTGCCGCTGGGAAAGGGCAGACGGCGGCTGTCGGCGCGGACGATCGCGCCCGGCAGCCTCGCCCCCGCCCGGCGGACCATGGCCGGGGTGAGGTCGGCGCCGGTCACCCGCAGCGCGGGGCGGCGGGCGGCCAGCCGACGGGTGACGATGCCGGTGCCGCAGGCCACGTCGAGGAGCCGGCCCGGCCCCTCGGGGATCAGGCTGAGCACCGCTTCGGTGGCGGCGTGGGCGCGAGCCTCACCGCCGCGGGACGCGTCGTAGGCGTCGGCTTCCTTGTCGTAGTCGAGCACGCTCCTCAGTGTGCGCCGTGGCCTGGGGCGATGTCCTCCACTCTGCGGGCGAGAGCGAAGTCCTTCGCGGTGACGACGCCACCCGCGCTGTGTGTGTTCACGCTGAGGGAGACGGTGTTGTAGCCGAGGGTGAGATCGCTGTGGTGGTCCAGCTCGTGCTGGACGGCGGCGATGTGCATGACCAGCGCCGCGGCCGCGACATGCGAGCCGAGCCGGTAGGAGCGGGTCAGCCGGTCCCCTTCCACCGACCAGCCCGGCAGCTCCGCGAGCCGGTCCTCGATCTCCTTCTGCGACAGCGGTTCGACGGCCATGGCCTTCGGCTCCCTTCGGGACGACAGGACGGGCAGGACGGCGGGGTGCGGGTGCAGGGGTACGGGTACGCCTACGGGTTCAGCCTGCCACGTGTGCCGTGTGTGTACTCGTCGCGCAGGCGTCGTCAGTCGCGTGCGTACTGCGCCGCGAGGTCGTCGGCGAGCGCGGCGATGCGGTACCGGCCCTCCACCTGGGCCACCCAGTCGTGCGGCAGGCCGGTGTCGCCGTACCACGCGCCGAGCAGGTTGCCGCAGATCGAGCCCGTGGAGTCGCTGTCGCCCGAGTGGTTGACGGCCAGCAGCAGCGCCTGCTCCGGGCGGGGCTCGGCGAGCGCGCAGTACACGCCGATGGCGAGGGCCTCCTCCGCGACCCAGCCCGCGCCGAGGGACTCGACCTTCCCGGGCGTCGGCGTCCCGTCGGCTGCGAGGTCCAGGGCCTCGCGCAGGGCGGCCGTGGTCTCGGCGTGGCCGCGGTGCCGCTGGAGCAGCCGCAGCGTGCGCAGCACCGCGCCCTCGAGGCAATCCCCGGCGACCAGGTGGGCCACGATCGCGGCGAGCGCGCCCGCCGCGTAGTAGCCGGTGGGGTGGCCGTGGGTGATCTGGGCGCCGCGCGCGGCCATGGCGAAGGCCGCCTCGGCGGAGCCGGCCGGGCCGGAGCCGGCCGGGTCGAGGGGGGCCGGGGTGAGGGGGGCCAGGCCGAAGGGGGCCGAGCGCATGACCGTGCCGCAGCCCTTGGAGTCGGGGTTGACCTCGCCGGGCGTGCCGTCGAGCGGGCGCGCGGGGTCGGGCGCGTACCCCTGGGCGACGCCGGACAGGCAGGCGTTGCCGGGGGCGCGGCGGGAGTACAGCCAGGCCTCGCCGACCAGGCCGCCGCCCGCCGGTGCGCCGGGCCAGGGCGCCGCAGGCTGCTCGGGGCCGGGCGCCGACTGGGTCCGCAGCCAGCGCTCGTACGCCTGGCGCAGCAGCAGCGGCCAGGCGTCGTCGCCGCCCTTCTCGCGCCGCTGCGCATGGGCCAGGATCAGGGCCTCGACGGTGAACAGGGTCATCTGGGTGTCGTCGCTGATCAGCCCGATCGCGCCGTGGGCTGCGGGGACCAGGCCGGTGGCACCGCGCGGGCCGTGGGCGGCGCGGATCCGGTCCAGGGAGGAGAATTCGACGGGGTAGCCGAGGGCGTCACCGAGCGCGCCGCCGAGCAGACAGCCGCGGACGCGGGCCCGGTACACGGCCGCCGCCCAAAGGGGCGGCGTCTGCCACGGTTTCGTCGACAGCTCGTTCCTGCGCAACTCGGCAACTCCTCGACTACGGTCGGACGTATGACCATTGTCGCCACCGGCCCTTCCCCGTCCGCCACCGCCCCCGCCCCCGCCGGCAAGGACGTCGGCCCGCTGCTGCGCGCCTGGCGGGAGCGGCGCCGGGTCTCCCAGCTGGAGCTGGCGCTGCGCGCCGACTCCTCGGCACGGCACATCAGCTTCATCGAGAACGGCCGCTCCCGGCCGAGCGAGGAGATGGTGCTGCGGCTCGCCGAGCACCTGGAGGTGCCGGTGCGCGAACGCAACTCCCTCCTGCTGGCGGCCGGTTACGCCCCGCACTATCCGGAGACCCCGCTGGAGGACCCGGCGCTGGACGCGCTGCGCGACGGCCTCACGCGTCTGATCGAGGGCTACGAGCCCTACCCCGCGCTGGTGGTCGACGCCACGTACACGGTCGTCGCCGCGAACCGGGGTATCGCGATGCTGCTGGAGGGTGTGGCGGACGAGCTGTTCCAGCCGGCGCCCAACGCGATGCGGCTGACCCTGCACCCGGAGGGGATGGCGCCGCGCATCCGCAATCTGCGCGAGTGGCGCGGGCATCTGCTGGAGCAGATGGAGCGGCAGATCGGCCTGCAGCGCTCCGGGCAGCTGCGCGCCCTGTACGAGGAGGTGAAGGCCTACCCGGTGCCCGAGGACGCGCCGGGCGGCGAACCGGACGAGCCCGTCGCCTACTTCGCGCTGCCGCTGCGCGTCGAGCACGGCGGCCGGATCCTGTCGTTCGTGTCGTCGATCTCCACCTTCAACACCCCGATGGACGTCACGGTCGCCGAACTCGCCATCGAGACGTTCCTGCCGGCGGACCCGGCGACCGCCAAGTACCTGCACACGCACGCCGGTTGACCGTTCCTCCCGTCGTCACCCGGTCCGCCCGCCGCTGCCCCCTCGCCCCGGTTCCCCGCGAAGTCACACCTGTTCCCCTCGGACCCGTGTGCGAGCGGGGATCACATGGCAGACTGCCCGGGTACTTCGGCGCGTAGGGGAGGCGTGGCGTGAGTGAGCGGCGGGCTGCGCCCACCGTGGGCCAGGTGGTGCTCGGCAAGCGGCTGCAGGAACTGCGCGAGGCGTCGGGCCTGAGCCGGGAGGAGGCCGCCCGGGTCCTCAGGGTGGCCTCGGCGACCGTACGGCGCATGGAGATGGCCGAGGTCGCGCTGAAGATCCCGTACGTGCAGGTGCTGCTGGAGACCTACGCGGTGCCCGAGGAGGAGGCGGCCGCGTTCGTGCGGCTGGCCGAGGAGGCGAACCAGCCCGGCTGGTGGCAGCGGTTCCACGACGTGCTGCCGGAGTGGTTCAGCCTCTACGTCAGCCTGGAGGGCGCCGCCCGCATCATCCGCTCCTACGAACCGCACTTCATACCGGGCCTGCTGCAGACCGAGGAGTACGCGCGCGCCGTGCTGGAGGCCGGCACGATCGGCCACAGCTCGCCGGAGTCGGTCGAACGGCATGTGTCGCTGCGCCTGGAGCGGCAGCGGCTGCTGGAGCGGAACGATCCGCCCCACCTGTGGGTGATCATGGACGAGACGGTGCTGCGGCGCCCGGTGAGCATGCGCGGCGAGGTGATGCGCGACCAGCTGGACAAGCTGCTGGAGTACACCGAGCGGGACCGGGTCACGCTCCAGGTCGCCGAGTTCGCGGCGGGGCCGCATCCGGGGACGTACGCGCCGTTCACGCTGTTCCGGTTCGCCGAGCCGGAGTTGCCGGACATGGTGTTCACCGAATACCTGACCGGTGCCCTGTACCTGGACTCCCGCCGTGAGGTCGCGGCCCATCTGGAGGTGCTGGACCACATGACGGCGCGGGCCGCGTCGACGCAGCGCACGCAGACGCTGCTGCGGGAGTTCCGCAGCAGCCTGTGACGGGTCCCCCCCCCCCGGACCGGTGCCCGGGAACGGCGATGCCGCGCCCCTCGAGCGGGGCGCGGCACGCGGGGACGTACGGGCGTCAGGCCAGCTCGGCCGTCAGCGTGATGGTCGTACCCGTCAGGGCCTGGCTGACCGGGCAGTTCTTCTTGGCGTCCTCGGCGGCCGAGGCGAAGCCCTCCGCGTCCAGGCCCGGCACCTCGCCGCGCACGGTGAGGTGGATGCCGGTGATGCCCTCGCCCGGCTGGAAGGTCACGTCGGCCTTCGTCTCCAGCCGGGTGGGCGGGGTGCCGGCGCCGGCCAGGCCGTGCGAGAGGGCCATGGAGAAGCAGCTGGAGTGGGCGGCGGCGATCAGCTCCTCGGGGCTGGTCCTGCCGTTCGGCTGCTCGGCGCGCGAGGCCCACGTGACGTCGTAGGTGCCGATGCCGGAGGAGTCGAGGGAGACAGTGCCGCTGCCCTGCAGCAGGTTGCCTTCCCAGACGGTGTGCGCGGTGCGCGTGGTGGCCACGGTGGTTCCTTTCGCGGGTGGTCGGTCCCGTTTCCGGGTTTGCGTCTCCTGGTTTTCCCTGCCCCTATCCGATCACATCCGGGCCCCTCGCACGCCGAAGACCGGCTCACGCGCGGTGAACGGCGGATGACGTCGCCGGCCCGCCGGATCGTGCACGGCCCTCAGGCCACCCGCTCCTCCTCTTCGGCGGTGGCGGTGGCAGTGGCGGTGGCGGTCAGCGGGCTCTCGGGGCCGTGGAGTTCGCGCAGCCAGCGGCGCAGGACGCGGTGGACGTGCTCGGCACCGGCCAGTTCCTCCCGCTCCCCCACCGGCGCGGACAGGTCGAGCGGGGAGAGCAGGAACGGGCGGGACTGGGCGCCGCCGAGGCCGCCGTGGGAGCCGATCTGCTCCTCGAAGGCGAGGACCTCGCCGTCGGCGGGCTCGTGGGCGGAGTTCACCATGATGTCGGCGGTGTGCGGGAAGGAGTGGGTGCGCCGTACGGCGTCGGCGGCGCCGGGACCGAAGCGCGCCAGCGGCCCGGGCTCGCCGTCCAGCGCGGCCAGCGGGATCTCGACGCCGTGGGCGCCGAGCACCACGCCGTCGTGCTCCTCGCTGCGCACCAGCAGGAAGCCGATGCCGGGGTGGTCGGCGAGGGTGCTGAGCAGGGCTGGGTGGCGGGCGTCGATCTCCTCCTTGGTCATACGGTGGTGCACGTCCGGGAAGGAGACCAGGCCGAGGTTGCCCGAGGCCAGCACGATCGGCTCACGGCCCCTAACGGGCCGGTGCCTGCCGCTCTTCTCCTCCACGGGCCGGCGCAGCGCGGCACGGACGGCGGCACGGGCCTCGGCACCGCTGTGCGTCCTGCCCGCCCGGCGCGGCACGGGCAGCCCGCAGCCGGCCCGGACGAGGTCGCCGAGGGTGAGGCCGTAGCGGGCGCGGAAGGTCTCGCCGGGGCTCTGTCCGTGGTCGGAGAGGACGACGATGCGGTAGGGGCGGGGGGCGTGTTCGGCGACCCGCTCCAGCAGGGCGAGGGCCCGGTCGAGGCGTTGCAGGACCTTCTCGGCGTCCCGGCTGTGCGGGCCGGAGTGGTGGGCGACCTCGTCGTAGGCGACCAGGTCGGCGTAGACGACGGTGCGGCCGGCGAGCATGTCGCCCATCACCGCGGCGACGACGACGTCCCGTTCGACGACGGTGGCGAAGGCCCGCACGAGGGGGTACAGGCCGCCGCGGCCGACCCGGGGGCGCTGTCCGCGCAGCCGGGCGCGGGTGGACTGGCCGATCTCGCGGGCCACTTCGGCGACGAAGGACAGGGCGGTGCGGACGGCGCCCGCGGGGTCGGAGAAGTAGGCGAAGTAGCCGGCGCGGGAACGGTTCTCCCTGCTGCGGCGGCGGGCGGCGATGGACAGCACGAGGGCCTGTTCGCCGGCACCGCCGCTGAAGAGGTTGCCGCGGCTGGCTCCGTCGACGGTGAGCAGTCCACGGTCGCCTGTATGCAGTATGGCGCGGCGCTGGAGTTCGGCGGCGCTCGTCGGCCGATTGCACACCATCACCTCCCCGCGGTCCTTCTCGTACCAGCGGAACGCGGGCACGTCGAAGGTGCTGCCGTGGAGGATGCCGAGCTGGCTGGCACCGGTCTGGCTGGACCAGTCGGTGCGCCAGGGGGTCAGGCGGTGGGTGGGCCGCACACCGTCGGCCTTCTGCCGGTCGACGGTCGACTGCATATCGTCGACCGTCCGCACGTCGTCGGCTGTCGGCCGTATACCGTCGCCCGTCGACAGCCAACGGTCCACCGTCGGCATCAGCCCCTTGCGGACCGCGGCGGTGAGGACGTCGTGGCCCACGCCGTCGAGTTGGACGAGGACCAGGCCGGGGGTGGTGGGGCAGGGCGGGTCGGATCTGCGGCGGCGGGTGGCGAGGCGGTGCAGGCGGCGGCGGTAGGTCTCGTCGTCGCGTACGGCGAGGGCGGCGCCGGTGGCCGAGGCGACGGCGGACATCACGGCGGCCACGATGACGGCGGTCTGCGGGGCGACGGCGCCGCGGCCGGAGGGGTTGATGCGCAGGGCGAGCAGCAGCAGGGAGCCGTTGAGGAAGAAGACGAGCAGGCCGAGGACGAGGGCGGGGACGAGGAGCAGGAGCCGGACCAGGAGCGGCCAGGCCACGGCCGACAGGACGCCGAAGGCGCCGGCGCCGCAGGCGGCGGTGATGGCGATCCGGGTGGCGCTGTCGCCGTCGGGGGACTGGAGCTGGAAGTCGGGCAGGAGGCCGGCGAGGACCAGCATGGTGGCGGTGGAGGCCGCCCATACGGTGATGCTCCGTCCGATCTGCCGGGTGACTTGCCGGGTGACCTGCCGCCATCGCACGCCTCGTATGCCTCGCACGCCTTGTACACCTCACGTCCTGGTCCTCCGTCACCGCCCGCGCTCCGGGCACCGGGCATCGGGCACCGGGCAGGGGGACCGTGTCTCGCTTCGCCGGCCGATCGGCCGCGGCTGTCCACCTTGTCATACCGGGCGGGGAACGCCGGCCGGTCGCCTGCGGCGGGGGCGGCCCCCGAAAAGGGCGGGTCAGCGGCCGTCGTAGCCGGCCGTCGGCATCGACAGCCGGCGGTGTACGTGTGCCTTCATCTGGGCGTCGTAGGCGGGTTCGGCGCGGCCGACCGTCTCCACGCGTACGCCGCGCCGGGCGCATTCGGCGGTGAAGGCCTCGACGGAGGACAGGGCGCGCTTGAGGACCCGCAGGCTGGGGGCGACGAACACGTCGACGCCGGGGCGGACGCCGTCCCACAGGGCGCAGTGGTCGAAGCGCAGTCCCCCGACGAGGAGTTCCCGGGCGACGACGTATCCGTGTTCGGCGGCCCAGCGGGCGCACATGGCGTGCTGGCTGCGGGAGTCGACGAGGAAGGGGTCGGCTTCCAGTTCCTCCAGCGGGGTCAGGCTCGCGATGGCGGTGACCCGTACGGGCACGGCCGCGTCGGAGGCGGCCTGCGGTCGTCCCATGGCGTCCCCCCTCACCTCCGGGTTTCCTCGCCGACCCTACTCCTGCCCGTAGGCTTCGGGGAGTCGCGTGAAGGAGGCGAAGGGGTGCCGGTGGAGATCACCTGGTGGGGTCACGCCACCTGCACGGTCGAGGACGCGCACATACGGGTGCTGACCGATCCTCTGTTCGCGCGGCGGCTGGCTCATCTGCGGCGGCGCCGGGGGCAGGTGCCGCCGGCCGGGGCGCGGCGCGCGGACGTGGCGCTGGTGTCGCATCTGCACGCCGACCATCTGCATGTGCCCTCGCTGGCGTCGCTCGCCGCGGGTACGCGCCTGCTCGTGCCCCGGGGTGCGCCCCGGGCGGTGCCTGCGCTGCGCCGCCTGCGGCAGGTGCGGGTGACGGAGGTGGTGCCGGGGGACGAGGTGCGTGTCGGTGAGGTGCTGATCCGGGTGGTGCCCGCGTTGCACGACGGGCGGCGGCTGCCGGTGGGGCCTCGTCGCTCGCCGGCGCTGGGGTATGTCGTGGAGGGCGAGGCGCGGACCTATTTCGCCGGGGACACCGGGCTGTTCGACGCGATGGCGGAGCGGGTCGGGCCGGTGGATGTGGCGCTGCTGCCGGTGGGAGGCTGGGGGCCGTTCCTCGGTGAGGGGCATCTGGACGCGGGGCGGGCGGCGCGGGCGGTGGCACGGCTGGCGCCGCGGGTGGCGGTGCCGGTGCACTACGGGACGTACTGGCCGATCGGGATGGACGCGGTGCGGCCGCACGAGTTCCATGCGCCGGGCGACGAGTTCGTGCGGCTGGCGGCCGAGGTGTCGCCGCAGGTGGTGGTGCGCAAGCTGGGGCACGGGGAGAGTGTGCGGCTGGAGGTCGCGCGGTGAGCGGGTTCGTCTCGGCGACGGCGTTCGCGGCCGCGTCGACGTCCGCGGTGCCGCCGGAGTCGACGCAGCAGGCGGTGGGCTATCCGTCGTTGTTCCTGCTCGTGCTGATCGGTGCGCTGGTGCCGGTGGTGCCGACGGGTGCGCTGGTGAGTTCGGCGGCGGTGGTGGCGATCCATCAGGCGGCGCCGTTCTCGCTGGCGCTGGTGTTCGTGACGGCGTCGCTGGCGGCGTTTGCCGGGGACGGGGCGCTGTACTGGCTGGGGCGGCGCGGGATGGGGTCGCGCAGCGGGTCGCGGTGGCTGGAGGCGATCCGGTCGCGGGCGCCCGAGGAGCGGGCGGCGCGGGCGCGGGGGAAGCTGGTGGAGCACGGTGTCGCGGTGCTGGTGCTGTCGCGGCTGGTGCCGGCCGGGCGTATTCCGGTGATGTTGGCGTGTTTGATGGCCGATTGGCCGCTGGGGCGGTTCAGCCGGGGGAATGTGGCGGCGTGCCTGGCGTGGGCGGCGACGTATCAGGTGATCGGCATCGTGGGGGGTTCGTTGTTCAGGGAGCCGTGGGAGGGGGTTGTGGTGGCGGTGGCGCTGACCGTGGTGATCAGTGCGATGCCGGGTGTGGTGCGGCGGTTTCGGTAGCAGCGCCGGGGGTCCGGTTCCCTTCGGGCTGCGGGTTCGTCGTGGTTGTGCGCGCCGTTCCGCGTCCGCCTCGAGGAGCGCTGTGCTCCAGCACCCGTGAACCGCCGACCGGCAGATCCCACAGGTCGCCCCGCTCCAGGCCCGCCTTCTCCCAGGCCGCGCGCACCCGGGTGAGCGGTTCGAGGACCGGTTCGGCCGAGAGGATGAAGGTGCCCCAGTGCATGGGGGCCATGCGGTGGGCGCCGAGGTCGAGGGTGGCCTGGACGGCTTCCTCGGGGTCGCAGTGCACGTCGCTGAGCCACCAGCGGGGGTCGTAGGCGCCGATGGGCATGAGGGCGAGGCCGATGCCGGGGTAGCGGCGGCCGATGCGGGAGAACCAGTGGCCGTAGCCGGTGTCGCCGGCGAAGTAGAGCCGCTCGCCGTGGCCGGTGGTGAGGATCCAGCCGCCCCACAGGCTGTGGCAGGTGTCGGTGAGGGTGCGCTTGGACCAGTGGTGGGCGGGGACGAAGTCGAAGCGGATGCCGTCCAGTTCGGCGCCTTCCCACCAGTCCAGTTCGGTGACGCAGGAGAAGCGGCGGTGCCGGAACCAGCGGCCGAGTCCGGCGGGCACGAACACCGGTGTGGAGCGCGGGAGGCGGCGCAGGGTGGGGGCGTCGAGGTGGTCGTAGTGGTTGTGGCTGATGACGACGGCGTCGATGCGGGGCAGGCTCTCCCAGGGGACGCCGACGGGGGTGATACGGGCGGGGGTGCCGAGGATGCGGCGGGACCAGACGGGGTCGGTGAGGACGGTCAGCCCGCCGGTCCGGATGATCCAGCTGGCGTGTCCGGCCCAGGTGACGGCGAGGGCACGGGGGTCGGCGCGGGGCAGCGGGGCGGGTTCGACGGGCAGGCGGGGGATGTCGGCGAGGCCTTCGGGGCCGGGGCGTACGGCGCCTTCGCGGGCGAAGCGGGCGAGCGCCTTGAGGCCGGGCAGCGGGGCGGTGAGCCGGTCGTGGAACGTCCTTGGCCAGACGCGGAGTTCGCCCAGGGGACGGGGCTCGGCGAGCGGGGGGAAGGGGGGCGCGAGGGGGACGGGTGCGATTGCGGTGCCGGCCGTCGGGGATGCGGGGGTCGCCGGGGATGCGGGGCTTGTCGGGGGTGCGGGGGCCGTCAGGGGTGCGGGGCTCGTCGAGGATGCGGGGGCCGTCGGGGGTGCGGGGGTCGTCGGGGATGGGCGAGGCGTCGTGGGCGTCGAGGTCGTCGGGGGCGATCCGGGCTCATGCGTCTGCTGCGTCATCGAGGCGGCTCCCGTCGCTGGGCGTCGTCGCGGAGATCGTCGAGGACCGACGTCAAGAAGGTCAACGCGCGTCGCACGTGCGGCAGTTCCAGCGGCGCGGGTGACGTGAGGCATTCCGTGCGTTCCTCGTCGGTGCCGCCCAGCAGGGGTCCCGTGGCGAGCCGTACGCGCAGGGCACCGAGGTCGTCGCCGAAGCGGTGGCCGCCGGGGGCGGGCATGCCGAGCCGGGCGGTGAGCAGCTCCTCCAGTTCCTGTGCGTCACCGACTCCTTGTGCGGCGAGGGGTTCGCGCAGCGGGCCGAGGTCGGCGTACAGGTGGCGGCCGGCCTGCGGGGGGCGTGCGAGGGCGCCGGCGGCGACGAGGGCGGCGTGCGCGGCGGCGGCCACGCGCGCGTGCAGCCGTACGGTGGCCTCGCGGCGCTCGGTGACGGGCGGGGGTTCGTCGAGGGCGTAGCCGGCCGCGGCGGCGACGGGGGTGGCGATGCGTGCGCCGAGCGCGGTGAGGATGTCGAGCACGCGCGCGTGGAGGTGAAGTCCGGTGTCGGTGGCGGGGAAGCGGGCGACGGCGGCGGGCCAGCCGGGTGGCAGCAGGGAGCCGGCGAGGTCGGTGACGACGGTGACCCGGTCGGGCCGCATCTCGGCGGGACTGAGCAGGACGGTGTCGTGCGGCTGGTGCAGGGTGTCGCGCCAGGTCTCGTCGCTGACGAGGTGCAGGTCCTCGGCGGTGGCGGCTTCCACGGTCTCGTGCAGCAGTTCGGGCGGGGCGACGGTGGCGGTGGGGTCGTCGGCGACGGACAGCACGAGCAGTTGTGGGTCGCCGCCCTCGGCCCGGACCCGGCGGACGGTCTCCAGCAGGGCGTAGGGGTCGGGGACGCCACCGCTCTCGGCGGGGGTCGGCACGTGGTAGGCGGGCCGGCCGAGCACCCGGGCGTACGGCGCCCACCAGGCGGCGCAGGGGCGGGGTACGAGGATGTCGGCGCCGTCCGAAGCCAGTGCGGCGGTCAGGGCGAGCAGCAGGGCGGGGGCGCCGGGGCCGGCGGCGACCTGGTCGGGGACGGTGGGCAGGCCGCGCCGGGTCCAGTAGCCGCAGGCCGCTTCCAGCAGGGCGGGGGCGCCGCCGACGGGCTGGGCGTCGGCGCGGCTCGCGGCGGCGGCGAGAACGGCGGTGAGTTCGGGGAGCACGGGCAGGCCGTCGCCGGGGAGCGGGGGGCCGTAGCGGACGGGGCCGTGTCCCTCGGGGTCCGTCCGCCGCATGTCCGCCTCCGCGCAGTCCGTGATGCCGTGTGCCGCCCGGTGCGGGCGGTGCGGTGTTGGTGGCCGTGTCGTCGTGGGCTGCTGTGCTGTGCTGTGCCGGGGTGGGTGGGGTGCCGGGGTGGGTGAGTTCAGTGGCGGGTGGGGTCGGGTGCCGGTCGCCGTGTGCTGTCCGGGCGGGTGGTGCGGGGTGGTGCCGGTGGAGCGGGTGGAACGGGTGGAGCGTGCCGGTGTCCTCGGGGTGTGTACCCGCCCGGCGGGACCCTATGGGTGGTGCCGGGCATCGGCCCGGTCACACTCCGGCGGGCCGGTGTGCCGTGGTGCGCAGGTGACCGCGCAGCCGGTAACCGGCCCCGGCGCACGCGGTGGCGACAAGGATGCCGCCGGCGACCAGAGCGGGGACGGAGTCGGTGAAACTGCCCCCCTGACCGGCTTCGACGCCGTGCTGCACACCGGCCGGGGCACAGGGGTCACCACCGCGGGACAGGCCGTCGTGGGACGAGCCGTCGTAGGGCTGCTGGGGGGCGCGGGGCTCGGTGCAGGTCTGGTTGCCGTCGGGGCAGGCTGCGGTTCCGGAGCACTCCCGTGCGCCGGCCTGGACGGGGTGGTCCGCGAACGCGGTGGGACCGGTCAGGGCGAGCGCGGCGCCGGCGACGAGGGCGACGGACAGGGCTCGGGCGGTGCGGCGCATGGGGCGGGCTCCTCGGCGGCTGCGGCGGGTCGGCCCGGCGGCGGTACGGCGGCACTGCCGGGCGGCGCCACGGGTACCGGGCACGGGGCCGGGGCACGGGGTGTGCCCTCGTTGCCATCTCAGCCCGTGCGACGGCGCACCGCGCGCGGCCGGACCCCATTCGCGGGACACGGACGGCCAGGCGGGTGACACGGGCGTACGTCGGCCCGTACGACGCCACGCCCGGGCTCGTGCCGGCGCCGGCGGCCGCCGGGCGGGCCGCCCTGCGCGAGGCAGGCCCTGGCGCGCGTGCCTGCTTCGGGCGCCGGGCGCAGGCTGCGAACCTGTGCCGGACGGTACCGGTCCGGGCCGGTCCGGGCGCCGGATTCATGCGCCGGGCGAGCGCTGGGCAAGCGTGCCGGCCGCAGGGCGGGAGTGGGAGCCGGTCAGGTGCCGGATGTGCGCGGAGTCGTCGCCTCGCCGCAGTGGCGTTCACGGGCGCCCTCCCGGGTGCGGCCCGCGCTGACCAGGCGGCGCGGGTTGCGGCGCAGGTACTCGCCCTCCAGCTGCGCCATGCGCTCGTTGTGGGCCCGCAGTGCGTCGTTCGAGCCGTACAGGAGGGTGTCGTGGCGCGTGCGGTGGATCGTCTCCAGCTCTTTCATGAGCTGCTGGTCGTCCAGTCGGCTGGGGTCGACTCCGGTCATGGTGGTGCCCCGCTCGTCGTGTCCGTGGTCCCGGCCCCGGGCGACTTCCGGGTGGAATCCAGGGGGCCGGCACTCCTGCATCCACTGTACGAACATCCGGGGTCCGGGGCCTGCGATGGCCCGGCCGCCCGGAATCCCGGTGGCCGGCGCCGGCCGGTGCTGCGGTGCGCCGGTGCTCGGTGCACCTGTGGTGTGGTGTGCAGGTGTCAGCGGGGCCGTTCCACCCGGCGTTCGTCCCAGACCGGTTCCGGGCTCTCACGGACGCGGCCGTCGGTGCCGAAGACCAGGTAGCGGTCGAAGGAGCGGGCGAACCAGCGGTCGTGGGTGACCGCGAGGACCGTGCCGTCGAAGGCCTCCAGACCCTCCTGGAGCGCCTCGGCCGACTCCAGGTCGAGGTTGTCGGTGGGCTCGTCCAGGAGCAGTGCGGTGACGCCCTGCAACTCCAGCAGGAGGATCTGGAAGCGGGCCTGCTGGCCGCCGGAGAGCCGTTCGAAGGTCTGCTCGGCCTGCTGGGTCAGTTCGTAGCGGCGCAGTCTCGACATGGCCGCGCCCCGGTCCTGGGCGTGTTCCTTCCACAGGATGTCGAGGAGGGTGCGGCCGTGGAGTTCGGGGTGGGCGTGGGTCTGGGCGAAGTGGCCGGGTACGACGCGTGCGCCGAGCTTCCACTCCCCCGTGTGCGCCACGTCGTCGCCGGCCAGCAGGCGCAGGAAGTGGGACTTGCCGGAGCCGTTGGAGCCGAGGACGGCGACCCGTTCGCCGTAGAAGACCTCCAGGTCGAACGGCCGCATCAGGCCGGTCAGTTCGAGCCCCTTGCAGGTGACGGCCCGTACGCCGGTGCGGCCGCCCTTGAGGCGCATGGTGATGTCCTGCTCGCGCGGCGGCTCCGGGGGCGGGCCGGCCTCCTCGAACTTGCGCAGGCGGGTCTGTGCGGCGGCGTAGCGGGAAGCCAGCTCATGGCTGACGGCGGCGGCCTGGCGCAGGCTCAGGACGAGCTTCTTCAGCTGGGCGTGTTTTTCGTCCCAGCGGCGGCGCAACTCCTCGAAGCGGGCGAAGCGTTCGCGGCGGGCCTCGTGGTAGGTGGCGAAGCCGCCGCCGTGCACCCAGGCGTCGGCGCCGGCCGGTCCGGGCTCCACGGAGACGATCTTCTCGGCGGCGCGGGCGAGGAGTTCGCGGTCGTGGGAGACGAACAGGACCGTCTTGCGGGTCTGGCGCAGCTGCTCCTCCAGCCAGCGTTTGCCGGGTACGTCCAGGTAGTTGTCCGGCTCGTCGAGCAGCAGCACCTCGTCGGTGCCGCGCAGCAGCGCCTCCAGCACGAGGCGTTTCTGCTCGCCGCCGGAGAGGGTGCGCACCTGGCGCCACTGGGCCTTGTCGTAGGGCATGCCGAGTGCGGCGGTGGTGCACATGTCCCACAGGGTCTCGGCCTCGTAGCCGCGTGCCTCCGCCCAGTCGGCGAGGGCCTGGGCGTAGGCGAGCTGGGCGGCTTCGTCGTCGACGGTCATGATGGCGTGCTCGGCGTCGTCGACCGCCCCGGCGGCCTCGCGGATGCGGGGCGGGGCGACGGACACGAGCAGGTCGCGTACGGTCGTCTCGTCCCGTACGGAGCCCACGAACTGGCGCATCACGCCGAGGCCGCCGCTGACGGTGACGGTGCCGCCGTGCGGTTTCAGCTCGCCGGTGATCAGGCGGAGCAGGGTCGTCTTGCCGGCGCCGTTGGGGCCGACCAGGGCGACGGCCGTGCCTTCGCCGACCCGGAAGGACACGTCCCCGAGCAGGGTCCTCCCGTCGGGGAGGTGGTACTCGAGGTGCGCGGCTTCCAGATGTCCCATGGGCAGGCATTCTGCGGGGCGGCCGGCGGCCGGGGCAAACCCATATCCACGGGGGCACGTCCCGGTTCCCGGGCAGCCTGTGCCGGCTCCCGGGGTCCGGCGCGCCCGGAGCCGGGTCCTGCGCCGTCCCGCCGTGTCATCCCGCCGTGTCATCCCGCCGTGCCGAGCGGTTCGCCCGCCGGACCGGTCTCGCCGGCCGGTGCCACCGCGGCGCCCTGCCAGGACAGGACCTTCCAGCCGTCGCACGGCGAGCCCTCGAGGATCACCACGCCGGTGTTCTCCAGGGGGCGGGCGGCGGCGAAGGCGACGTCCACGTTGCCGGCGCGGGCTGCGGTCCACACCCGGATCGCGGCGCCGTGGCTGACCATGGCGACGGTGCCGGCGCCGCTCTGCGCGGCCTCGGCGACGACGGCGTCGTAGCGGGCGAGGGCCTCCGCGCCGCTCTCGCCGCCGGGCATGCGCAGCGCGGTGTCCCCGGCCGCCCACGCGAACACCGTGCGCAGATACAGCTCGCCCTGCGGCGAGTGGCCGGGCAGCATCTCCAGGTCGCCGGCGGACAGTTCGCGGATGCCGTCGCGGACGGTCACCGCAAGACCCCGGGCGGCGGCCAGGGGGGCCGCGGTCAGCCGGGTGCGCAGCAGGGTGGAGGCGTAGAGGGCCTCGATGTCCTCGCCGGCGAGGGCTGCGGGCAGCGCGGCGGCCTGTGCCTCGCCGAGCGGCGTCAGTCCCGGTCCGGGTACGGCGGTGTCCAGCAGATGGTCCACGTTGGACGGGGTCTCGCCATGACGGACCAGGAGCAGACGCATGCGGGGCCTCCTCTCGCGCCGGCCGGGCAGCCGGCGTTCACGCGCCGGAGCACGGGCACGGACCACGGGGACAGGCACGGGGACGGGGACGGGGACTCCAGGGTATCCGCCCTGTTCTGCGCCCCGGCGGGCAGCAGGCTTTCCTGACACTCCCTCAGTCCACATGGCAATACATGGGTCTCATTATTCGACATGCGCGCGTACGGTGACGCGTACCACCGGCAGACCAGAGGTGAAGGGGAACCGTCATGCCGAAAGCGCAGGAGACCGCCGTCTACACGCACGGGCACCACGAGTCGGTGCTGCGTTCGCACACCTGGCGGACCGCCGCCAACTCCGCGGCCTATCTGCTCGGTTCACTCAAGCCCCACATGCGGATCCTGGACATCGGCTGCGGCCCCGGAACCATCACCGCGGACCTGGCGGCGCTGGTCCCCGACGGCCGGGTCACCGGTGTCGACGCCGCCCCGGGAGTCCTGGAGCAGGCCCGGGCCGCCGCGAGCGCGCGCGGGCTGGCCAACGTCGACTTCGCGGTCGCCGACGTCCACGCCCTGGACTACCCGGACGACACCTTCTGCGTGGTCCACGCCCACCAGGTGCTCCAGCACGTCGGCGACCCGGTGCAGGCACTGCGCGAGATGCACCGGGTGACGAAACCCGGCGGGCTCGTCGCCGTCCGCGACGCGGACTACGCGACGATGACCTGGTATCCGCTGGTGCCGGGCCTGGACCACTGGCTGGACCTGTACGAGCGGGTGGCCCGCGGCAACGGCGGCGAGCCGGACGCCGGGCGCCGGCTGAAGGCGTGGGCGCGGGCCGCCGGGCTGCGGGACATCACCGCCACCGCCAGCGCCTGGACGTTCGCCACGCCCGAGGAGCGGGCCTGGTGGAGCGGCCTGTGGGCGGACCGCACGCTGGCCTCGTCGTACGCCGCACGGGCCACGGAGGGCGGCCACGCGACGCCGGAGCAGCTGCGGGCGGTGTCCGAGGCGTGGCGGGAATGGGGCCGGCAGGAGGACGGCTGGTTCGCCGTGCTGCACGGGGAGATCCTGTGCCGCAAGGAAGCCTGAGGACCGATGCCGGTGGTCAGCGTGCGTCCTCGCCCGTGAAGGAGTACGCGGCCCAGGGGCCGGTGAGTTCGACCCGGATCCCGGGCTCCTCCGCCCGGGTGCGGTCGATCAGTTCCACGAACTCCTCGGAGTGCGCGCGGGGCACCAGGTAGGCCGCGTCGAGGAGGCTGCGGGCCGCGGGGCCGGACGGGGCGCACTCCTGCGGATCGCGCAGGCGGCAGTCCTCGGCCTGCCCGGCGAGGCGTTCGTGCAGGGACCGGGCGAGTGCCTCGGCGGGCACCGGCACGGAGCCCGCCACGGCGGCGGAGGAGTCGGAGGAGGCGGTGGCGGGCTCCGTGTACACCTTCACGCCCCACTCCACCCGGCCCTCCAGGCGGTCCAGGACGCGCCGGAAGCTGTCCGCGTGGGTCTCGAGCAGCGTGCGCACCACGCTGTCGTCCTCGCAGACGGTCGCGAGGCGCAGCGGCAGCGGGGTGGTGACCGTGGCCAGCGCGGCGATCACCCCCTGGTGCGCACGGACGGTCGCGGCCAGCCATGCCGGGTCCTCCAGGTGGGCCTGCAGGGCCTCCTCGCCGAAGTCGGCCGCGGGGACCGTGCTGACGACCGCGATCAGCCCGCCGTGGCGCAGCAGGCCCGGCGGGGCGCCGGCGACGCCCGTCAGCTCGGCCTGCAGGGGCGTGTCGAAGGGGCGGCAGACGGCGTAGACGTAGCGCAGTCCGCTCATGGTGCCTCCTTCCGCGCGCGACCGCTCGCATGCCCGGCGTCCCGGGCCTCCTGCGCGCCCTCCCGTCACAGAACTCGTGCCCGGGTTCCGGTCCGGGCGTCCGGCCTCCTGTCCCCGCTGCTGTCCGGGCTGTGTGCCCGGCCGGGCGCTTCAGCTCCAGCCTGACCCGGCGGACGCCCACGCGCCACAGCTCGCCGGTCCGGCCCGCACACCGCTGTCCGCCGGGCCGCCCGGCACACGCCCCGTCCCTCCCTCAGCAACCCGGCGGCATCCAGGAGACCCACCGCAGCGGCACCCGCCGCACCGGCACCCGCCGCACACTGCCGCAGCACGCCGGGCAGGTCAGCGCACGGCCTCCTCCACCAGCAGCCTGGCGGCGTCGGCGATGCCCACGGCGTCGATGCCCGCCGCGTGCAGCTGCTCGTCGGGGGCGGCGGAGCCCGGCATGGTGCGCACCGCGAGACGGACCAGGCGGGGCACGGCCCGGCCGTCGGCGAAGACCTCCGCCACGGCGTCGCCGAGGCCGCCCTCGGGATGGTGGTCCTCGACGGTGAGCAGGCACCCCGTCTCCTCGGCGGCCCGGCGCAGCGCGGCGGCGTCGACGGGCTTGACGGAGTACAGGTCGATCACCCGCACCCGGATGCCCTCCTCGGCGAGCCGGTCGGCCGCGGCCAGCGCCTCGGGCACGGTCACCCCGGCCGCGACGACGGTGAGCCGGTCCTCCTCGCCGGACCGCAGCGTCTTGCTGCCGCCGACCGGGAACTCCTCGCCGGGGCCGTAGATCACCGGGGTCGCGCCGCGCGAGGTGCGCAGATAGCGGATGCCGTCGAGGCCGGCCATGGCCGCGACCAGGTGGGCGGTCTGGTTGGCGTCGCACGGGTACAGCACGGTCGAGCCGTGCACGGCACGGAACATCGCCAGGTCCTCCAGGCCCATCTGGGAGGGCCCGTCCTGCCCGATCGCGACCCCCGCGTGGGAGCCGACCAGGTTGATCCCGGCGCCGCTGATGGAGGCCATGCGCACGAAGTCGTGAGCCCGGGTGAAGAACGCGGCGAACGTCGAGGCGTACGGCAGCCAGCCGCGCGCGGCCATGCCGACGCAGCAGGCGACGAGCTGCTGCTCGGCGATGTAGCACTCGAAGAAGCGCTCGGGGTGGGCCTTGGCGAACTCCTCGGTGCGGGTGGAGTCGCCGACCTCGCCGTCCAGGGCGACGACATCGCCGCGGGCGGTGCCGAGCGCGGCGAGGGCCGCGCCGAAGGCGTCGCGCGTGGCGGCCTTGTCGCCCTCGTCGTAGCGCGGGAGCCGGACCACCTCGGTGGTCCGGTCGCGCAGCGCGGCGGCGGCCGGCGGCTCGCCGACGCGCACGCGCAGGTCGCGCGGCCCGCCGAGTTCGGCGATGGCCTCCTCGGGGTGGGGCAGCGGCTTGCCGTGCATGCCCTCGCGGTCCTCGACGGCGGCCACGCCCTTGCCCTTGAGGGTGCGGGCGAGGACCGCGACGGGCTGCCCGGTCGTGGCCAGTGCCTCGCGGTAGGCCTGGTCGATCTTCTCGACGTCGTGGCCGTCGGTCTCGACGGTGTGCCAGCCGAAGGCCTGGAAGCGGCGGGCGTAGGCGTCCAGGTCGTGGCCGTGCCGGGTGGGGCCGTGCTGCCCGAGCCGGTTGACGTCGACGATCGCGATCAGGTTGTCCAGCTGCTCGTACCCGGCGTGTTCGGCGGCCTCCCACACCGAGCCCTCCGCCAGCTCGCTGTCGCCGCACAGCACCCACACGCGGTAGCCGGTGCGGTCCAGGCGCTTGCCGGCGAGGGCGATGCCGACCCCGACGGGCAGGCCCTGGCCGAGGGATCCGGTGGCCGTCTCCACCCAGGGCAGCCGGCGCGGCGTGGGATGTCCCTCGAGGCGGCTGCCGAGCTTGCGGAAGGTGAGCAGCTCGCCGTCCTCGACGGCGTCGGCCGCCTTGTACCCGGCGTACAGCAGGGGCGAGGCGTGCCCCTTGGACAGCACGAAACGGTCGTTGGCGGGGTGTTCGGGGCGCTCGAAGTCGTAGCGCAGATGGTGGGCGAGCAGGACGGCCAGCAGGTCGGCGGCGGACATCGAGGAGGTGGGATGCCCGGAGCCCGCGGCAGCGGAGGCGCGTACGCTGTCCACGCGCAACTGCTGGGCCAGTTCGGTGAGTTCGGCGGTGTTCATCGTTCTCCACGGCTGTTTGTGCAAGTCGGCTCATGAGAGGTTTTCCGTGTATCCGTGGCCGGAGCACACAAACCTGCGGCGGGTCACCCGAACGGCATTTCGGCGCGTGGTCCGGGTGCGCGGGAAGGGGCCGCGCCCACGCGGTGAAGCCGCGCATCGCCGCGGTCGCGCGCCCCTTCGGGCCGGCTGTCCCGTCCCCGGCCGGGAAGTCCAACTAGGCTCGTGCGCATGGAGATTCTGGGCGCCTCGCTGCGTATCTGCGTCGATGACATCGAAGCCGCGGTCCCGTTCTACGAGCGGCTGACGGGCGGCAGAGCCCTGCGGTTCGAGCGGGGCGGGGTGCAGGTCGCCGCGATCGGGTCCTTTTTGCTGATGAGCGGCCCGGAGGCGGAGCTGGAGATCCTCCGGAAGGTGACGGCGACGATCGCCGTGAAGGACGTGGAGGAGACGCACCGGGTGCTGGCCGGCCTCGGCGCCCGGATCCTCGCCGGGCCGGTGCCGACGCCGGCCGGCCGCAATCTGCTGGCGATGCATCCGGACGGTTCGATCTTCGAGTACGTGGACCAGCAGCAGGCCTGAGCCGCACGTCAGGGCTGGTCCGGCCGCATCCGGAAGTCGTGGCGGGCGGGCAGCGGCTCGTCGGTGAGGCGGGCCCACAGCCGGCCGATCGCCTCCTCCCCCTCCCTGAGGTCGGCGGCCTCGAAGCCCTCGTCGAAGACGGCCCGTGCCGCCTCGGGCCGTCCCTCGGCGAGCAGCAGCTCGGCCTGGAGCAGCCGGAAGCGTCCGCGGCCGCGGACGGCGGGCGGCAGGCGGTCCCAGACGGCGCGGGCGTCCGCCGTGCGCCCGGCGCGCAGCAGGGCCGGGAGGGTCTCGCGGCCGAGCGCGGCCAGGGCGGCGGTCCAGGCCTCGCCGTCGTCACGGCGTTCGCGGCACAGGTCGTCGAAGGCGTCCGCGTACCGCTCGGCGGCCCGCTCGTGGTGACCTGCCGTCTGGTCGGCGACGGCCAGGCAGCGCAGCAACGGCCACAGGGAGGGCGCCAGTTGCAGGGCCCGCTCCCAGCTGCGGACGGCCTGGGCGCGGTCACCGGCGTGCCACTGGGCGATGCCGAGGTGGTACTCGGTGTGCGGGGTGGCGGGCGCGGTCTCCAGCATGTCCCGCCAGTGCGGGGCGACGAGGCTCTCGCCGGGCGGCCGGACCCGGCGCGGCTCGGGCAGTGAGCCGGTGCGCAGCAGTTCCCGCCAGGGTGCCTGGGCCTCGGTGAGGGTGGACTCGGGAAACGGGGTCCCGGGCAGTTTCCAGTCGGCGCGCAGGACTTCGAGGGCGCCCCAGCCGGATCCGGCGGCCAGGATCTCACCGGGTTCGGTGTCGGCGTACGGCTGCCAGGCGGCGTAGGCCTCCTCGACGCGGGCGCGCGGGAGGGCCGCCTCCAGCCGGTCCTCGGCGTGCTGCACGGCCCGGGCCCAGTCGCCGTCGGCCGGTGTGCCGAGCGGGCCGTACGCCTCCAGCCAGGACACCTCGCTCCCGGCGTCCAGCCGGACGTGTTCGAGCTGGGTGCGGGCGAGGCCGGCCTGGATCTCGCAGTAGCCGCCGGTGCCGGGTTCGGTCAGCCACTGCTGCCAGCGCCGTCCGCCGGGCCGGTGGCCCCACACGAACAGCTTGCGGCCGCGCAGGGTGTCGGTGGAGGTCTGCGCCAGCCCGTGCCCGTCGGTGTCCAGGGCGGCGATCCAGCGTCGCCGGCCGTCGGGCACGTCGTAGAAGTAGTCGGCGGCGTAAGGGCTGTTGAGAGGGTAGGTGCGGTCGATCCCGTCGTGCGACGGGACGGGGACGCGGCGCAGCCGGCGCTCGTAGCCGAAGTGCCAGGCTTCCTCGGCGGGCGCCAGGACCCGGCGCTCCTCCGGCACCGCGATGTTGGACCACCAGTAGGTCGGCACGGGCCGTTCGTGCGGGTTGCGGATCCGGACGCCGGCGTAGAGGAAGTCGGAGCCGTCGGGCAGCCACAGGTCGACCTGGAAGGGCAGGTCGCGCAGCCGCTCCCACTCCCACAGGCGCAGCATCTCGCCGCCGTCGGGGGCGGGGACGCGGGCGGCGTGCAGGGGTGCGCAGGACAGGGTGGTGTGGCCGGTTGCGCCGATGTTCCATTCGATGCCGCCGGAGTACCAGGCGCCGTTGAGGGCGAAGTTCGCGGGCTGGAACACCGGGTTGCGGTAGAGGAGTTCACGTCCGGTGGGCAGGTGGAACAGGGAGGCGACGCGGCCGCCCAGGCCGGGCAGGACGGTGGCGCGCAGCCGGTCGTTCTCGATGACCAGCGCGTCCAGGGCGCGGGGTTCGCGGGTTCTTCCGTAGCCGTCGCGGACCCGGACCGGGAGCAGGCTGGTGAGCGGCTCGTGGGCGAGCTGCCGTGCCATGTCCCGGGGCAGGCCGTCGCGGTTTCGGTCGTCGACGCGGTGCACCTCGTCGAGCGGGTGCATCGGGGGCAGGGGGTTGTCGGAGCCCAACTGCGCTGCGGGCAGGGTCAGTACCTCACGTCGGATCCTCGTCACGATCACCATGGAACCCGGCGTGCGGTGCTCCGGCCAGGGGAGGTGCCGGTCAGGATTGCGCAAAAGGCGCGGAAGGCGGGCCCGGCAGGCGGTTCAGCCGGTGGCTCGCATCTCGGCGGTGAGCGCCCAGCGTTCGTGGTCGCGCCAGGCTCCGTCGATGTGGAGCATGGCGGGCGAGAAGCCCTCCAACCGGAATCCGGCGCCCCGGGCGAGGGCGATGGAGGCGGTGTTCCCGGGCTGGGCGTTGATCTCCAGCCGGTGCAGGCCGAGCGGGCCGAAGGCGTAGCCGATGACCAGGTCGAGGCCCTCGCGCATCAGGCCGCGCCCGGCGGCGTGGACGAAGGCGCCGTAGCCGAGCGCGCCGCACTGGAAGCCGCCGCGGACGATGTTGTTGATGTTGATGTAGCCGGCGATGTCCCCGCTGTCCTTCGCGCACACCAGGAAGCCGGCCTTCGACGGGTCCTCGAGCAGCCGGCCGGCGAAGGCGGCGTAGGCCTCTTCGGTGTCCGGCGGGAACAGCCACGGCCGGTGCAGGTCCTTGCTCTCGCGGGTGCGGGCCGTGAACTCGGGCCCGTCCTCGAGGGTGTAGTGGCGGATGGCCACGCGCGGGCCCTCGGCGAGGTAGTGGGGTGCGGTGTGCGGCATCGGGCCAGGCTACGGCGTCACCGCCCGCGCCGCATCCGGGAATGCACCCGGGAGCGCCGGGGGTAGTGGGGTACCGCCAGGGCGCCGGGGCGCCAGGGTCCGCACGGGACGAGCCGGGGATGCCTGGGTCCGCGGGGGGACGTGCCGGGGGTGCCGGGGGGTTCGCCGTCGGGGCGTGGTGGTCCGGGTGGGTGCGTGGTCGGGGTGGGTGCGTGGTCGGGGTGGGTGCGTGGTGCCGGTGCGGGGCGGTCAGCGCAGGGCGGGCTCGTCCAGGGTCAAGGTGGCGCTGTCCGCGTCGAGTTCGGCCGGGACGCCGAACGGGATCGTCAGCGCGCCCGCGCAGTGTCCGAAGCCGAACTCCTCCACCACCGGCACGCCGAGCGCGCCGAGCCGGTCGGCCAGCAGGGGGCGTATCTCGGTGTAGTCGGAGCAGTCCTGCCAGGAGCCGAGCAGTACCCCGCGCACGTCCTCCAGCCAGCCGGCGCGCAGGAGTTGGGTGAGGTAGCGGTCCAGCTGGTACGTCCGCTCGCCGACGTCCTCCAGGCACAGCAGCCCGCCGGCCGCCGAGGGGCGTGCGTGCGGGGTGCCGCGCTCCGCGGCGAGCAGGGTCAGGCAGCCGCCGAGGGTGATCCCGCGGGCGCGGCCGGGCACGAGGGGCGAGCCGCCGGAGGTGATGGTGCGCACGGTCTCCGGATGGAGGAGGGTGGCCCGCAGATGGTCCTGGGCCCGGGCGTTCTTGATGAAGTCGATGCCGGCCGCCACCGGCCCGTACAGCGTGGCGAGGCCCAGGCGGGTGGCGAAGGCCTCGTGCAGGACGGTGATGTCGCTGAAGCCGACCAGGACCTTGGGCCCGGCGGCCCGCATCGCCTCCCAGTCCAGCAGGTCGATCATGCGCTGCACCCCGTACCCGCCGCGGGCGCACAGCACCGCGTCCACCGACGGGTCGCACCAGGCATTCTGGAAGTCGGCCGCGCGGTCGGCGTCCGAACCGGCCAGGTACCCGAACTCGGCATGCCGGTCCAGGACATGGGGAGCGGCGACCGCGTCGAGGTCCCAGCCGCGCAGCACGTCTAGCCCGGCCTGGAGACGCTCCTCGGGCACCGGCCCGCTGGTGGCGACGACGGCCACCCGCGCGCCGGGGGCCAGTCGTCTCGGCCGGGTCAGTTCCTTCACGGGTGCAGCTCCAGTCTCGGGACGCCGGGCACGTCCAGCCCGAACACCTGAGCGTACAGGGACAGCTCGGCCTCCATGGCGCGCACCATCGTCTCGGCCCGGCGGAAGCCGTGCCCCTCCCCCGCGAAGGTGAGGTAGGCGTGCGGCACGCCCCGGCCCGCGATCCGGGCGAGGAAGCGTTCGCACTGGGCGGGCGGGCAGATCACGTCGTCCAGGCCCTGGAGCAGCAGGAACGGCACGGTGAGCCGGTCGGCGTGGCTGGTGGGCGAACGCTCGGCGTACCGGTCGGGCACCTCGGCGAACGGTCCGATCAGCGACTCGAGGTAGCGGGACTCGAAGTCGTGGGTGTCGCCGGGGCCCCAGGCGGCGAGGTCCAGGATCGGGTAGACGATGGTGCCGCAGGCGTAGACGTCGGTCGTGGTCAGGGAGGCGGCGGCGGTCCAGCCGCCCGCGCTGCCGCCGCGGATGGCGAGCCGGTCCGGGTCCGCGGTGCCCTCCTCGGCGAGGGCGCGGGCGACGGCGGCGCAGTCCTCGACGTCGACCACGCCCCACTGCTCGCGCAGCCGCTCGCGGTAGGCGCGGCCGTAGCCGGCGGAGCCGCCGTAGTTCACCTCGGCGACCCCGATGCCCCGCGAGGTGAAGTAGGCGATGGCCAGGTCCAGCACGAGCGGCACGCGGTCGGTGGGTCCGCCGTGCGCCCAGACGACGTAGGGCGGCGCCTCGCCGTCGGGCGCGGTGCGGGCGGGGTGGTGCGGCGGGTAGACGTGCGCGTGCACCTCGCGGCCGTCGGGGCCGGTGAAGGTGCGGTGCCGCGGCTCGGGGTAGTAGGCGGGATCGACGGCGTCGCGGTGCCGGGCGCCGATGGCGCGGGCCCGGCCGGTCACGGTGTCCAGCTCGACGACCTCGTAGGCGGTGCGCGGGCCGGCCCCGACGGCGACGACCCGGCCGCCGTGGGCGGCGAGCGTGGGGGCGAACTCGGTCCAGGGTCCGGCGGCGTCGACGGTCTCGCCGGATTCTGTATCCAGTATGCCGAGTACGGTCGACCCCTTACCGTGTACGACCGCGATCAGCCCGCTCTCCAGCGGTGCGAACCAGCGCAGGCCCGGCCGCCACAGCGGGCCGGCGAACTCCTCTTCTCGCGGGCACAGCGGGGTGCCGTCCCGGTAGAGGTTCCACCAGCCGCTGCGGTCGCTTGTATACAGAAGATCGCCGTCCGCAGACCATTCGGCCTGTGCGATCGCCTCGCGCGGCCCGCCGGCGACCGTGTGGACGGTATGCAGTGTGCCGTCGACACCGATCTCGCCGACACGCAGTTCCGTCCCCTCCCACGGCATCCGCGGATGGTCCCAGGCGAGCCATGCGGCCCGGCACCCGTCGGGCGACAGACGAGGACCGGTGACGAACCGGTGCCGGCCGTCGGTGAGTTCGCGTACCGCCGAGCGGTCCTCGGCGGCGGATCCGTCGAGCGGTACGGCGGCGAGCACGCGCCGTACGTCGCCGGGGCCGTCCCCGGTGAACTCCTCCAGGGCGCACCACACCTCACCGCGGGCGAGGTCCAGGTGCGGGCCGGCCCAGCGCAGTCCCGCGCCCACCGGGGAGAGCGGGGTCAGCGGGCGCGGCTCGCCGCCGGGTTCGTAGCGGTACATCCGCTGGTCGGCGAAGTGCGTGAAGACGATCAGTGGCCGGCCCGCGTCCACCGCCCCCGCCCAGGGGCAGCCGCCGTACTCGACGACCCGGTTGCGCACGTTCCACGGGGCGGGCAGCACGGTCTCCTCCGTGCCCTCGGCCGTGCGGCGCACCAGGGCCCGGCGGCCGTCCTCGGCCGGCCGGGGCTCGGTCCACCACACCTCGTCCCCGACGAAGCCCACCCACTCCGGCCGCCCGTCGTGCGCGGCGGCCAGCGCCGCGTCGATGGGCGACGGCCAGGTGCCGTACGGCGAGGTCAGCATGCGTGTCCTTTCGTGCCGGCCCTACGCCGTGCGCAGGAAGCGGTCGAGGACGCGGACGCCGAAGTGCAGCGCCTCCACGGGCACCCGTTCGTCGACGCCGTGGAACAGTGCCTGGTAGTCCAGGTCTTCGGGCAGCTTCAGCGGGGTGAAGCCGTAGCCGGTGATGCCGAGCCGGGAGAACTGCTTGGCATCCGTGCCGCCCGACATGCAGTACGGCACCACGTGCCCGTCCGGCGCGAACTCCTCGACGGCGGCCCGCATCCGTGCGAAGACCGGCGAGTCCACCGGCGCCTGGAGGGCCACCTCCCGGTGGACGAACTCCCAGCTGACGTCCGGACCGGTCAGCTGGTCGAGGGTGGCGGCGAACTCCTCCTCGCCGCCCGGCAGATAGCGCCCGTCGACGTGGGCGACGGCCTCGCCGGGGATGACGTTGACCTTGTAACCGGCCTGCAGCATGGTCGGGTTGGCGCTGTTGCGCAGTGTCGCCTCGACCAGCTTCGCCGCCGGACCGAGCTTGTCCAGCAGCCGGTCCACGTCTCTGAAGTCGGGTTCGATGCCGTACAGGGCGGCGAGTTCGGTGAGCGCGGCCCGTACGGTCGGGGTGAGCCTGGGCCGCCAGTCGTGCTCGCCGATGCGGGTGAGGGCGGCGGCGAGCCGGGTGACCGCGTTCTCCTTGTTCACCTTGGAGCCGTGCCCGGCCCGGCCGCGCGCGGTGAGCTTCACCCAGCCGGTGCCGCGCTCGCCGGCCCCGATCGGGTAGAGCTTGCGGCCGGTGCCGTCGTGGAAGGTGAAGGCACCGGACTCGCTGATGCCCTCGGTGCAGCCCTCGAACAGTTCGGGGTGCCGGTCGGCGAGGAAGCCCGCGCCGTCCTCGGCACTGGCCTCCTCGTCTGCGGTGAAGGCGATGACGAGGTCCCGGCGGGGCCGTACGCCCGCGCGGGCCCAGGCGCGGACCACCGCGAGGATCATCGCGTCCATGTTCTTCATGTCGACGGCGCCGCGCCCCCAGACCACCCCGTCGCGGATTTCCCCGGAGAACGGGTGCACGCTCCAGTCGGCGGCCTCGGCGGGCACCACGTCGAGGTGACCGTGGACGAGCAGCGCTTCGGCGGACGGGTCGGTGCCCTCGATCCGGGCGACGACGTTGGTGCGGCCCGGTGTGCGTTCCAGCAGCAGCGGTTCGAGGCCCGCGCCGGCCAGCCGCTCGGCCGCGTACTCGGCGGCCGGCCGCTCCCGGCAGTCCCCGCCGCCCCGGTTGCTGGTGTCGATCCGGATCAGGCCGGAGGTGAACTCCACGACCTCGGCCAGGGCCTGCTCATCGGCCTGCTGGTCAGCCATACTGCTCCTCCACGGCGGCGGAGACGATCGTGGTGACCGCCTTGAACGTCCGGATGCCCTCGTACATGGTGGCGCTGGTGTACGCCACCTTGCGTTCCCCGATGCGGGTGAGCCCGGGGACGACGGTGGCGGCCTGCGCCAGGTGCTCGGCGTCGAACTCGACGGCGACCGTGAACGGCCCGGCAGCGACCGGTTCCTGACGTACCGCCAGGCGTGCGGCCTCCTTCGCGGCGGCGCGGATCTCGGCTGCGGTACGGGCCGGGGTCCGGCACACCGCCGCGTAGCGCGACACATGGTCCTTGACGGCGACCTTCAGCGCCTCGGGGGCGTAGCCGAGGGCGTCCTCGCAGGCGAGGTCGTCGCCGGTGACGAGGACGACGGGCACGCCGTACTCGGCGACGACATGGGCGTTGAGCAGTCCCTCGCTGGCGCGGACGTCGTTCAGCCACACCCCGGTGATCTGGTTGGCGAGGTAGGTGTGGGCGAGGACGCCCTCCATGCCGGCGCCCGTGTGGTAGCCGACGAAGGCGATGCCGTCGACATCGCCGTGCTGGACGCCCTCCACCATGGAGAGCGTCTTGTGCCGTCCGGTGAGCATCTCGACGCGTTCGTCGAGGTGCTCCAGCAGCAGGTTGCGCATGGTCCAGTGGGCCTCGTTGACGAGCACCTGGTCGGCGCCGCCGTCGAAGAAGCCCTGCACGGCGGCGTTCACGTCGGAGGTGAACATCGACCGGCACCGCTCCCACTGCGGTGTCCCCGGCAGTACGTCGGCCGGCCACGTGACGCCCGTGGCCCCCTCCATGTCGGCACTGATAAGGATCTTCATACTGCTTCACGTTACGCGCGGGTGAGGGAACTTCCTACGAGGCCGGCTCTTCGGGGCAGCCGAGGCCGGAGGTGACGTCGGCCCGGACCGGGAAGCGCTCTCGGCCCCGGCGCCCGGCTTCCCGGCTTCGCGGTGAGGACGTCCCGTTTACCTGCCCGCGAGGACGAACCAGCGGGCCGGCAGGTCGATGCGGGTGCCGTCGGCGAGGTGCTCGGTCTGCGGCAGGGTGGTCGCGCCCTCGGCGAGGACCGTCAGGCCGGCCGCGCCGAGCAGCTTCGGGATCTCCTCGTCGTCGGCGTCGGCAGGCTTGAGCCCGTGGTGGAAGACGCGCTGGAGCTTCGGCCCAGGGCCGCCCGGCTGGGAGGCGGCGCGCCTGAGGACGTCCCGGGAGCCGGAGGTGAGTTCGACGACGAAGGCGCGCCCCTCGCTGCCGATCATCTCGGCGACGGCGGCGGCGACCGCGGACCGCGCCTCCGGTTCGCTCTGGTGGATCACGGCCCGCATGTAGACGTGGGTGTCGCCGAGCCGGTCGTGCAGGGCGCGCACGGCGCTCGCGTCGGTGAGGTCGAGCTGCTGGTACTCCACGGTGTCGGCGTCCGTGGCGCGGCGGGCATGCTCGACGGCCGCGTGCGAGAGGTCGACGCCGACGGCGTGCGCGAACCGGGTGGCGAGGTAGCGGGTCGTGGTGCCGTTGCCGCAGCCGAGGTCGACGATGGTGCGCGAGGCGTCGGCGTGGGGCAGGAGCAGGGCGCTGTGCGGCTGCGCGGAGAGGGCGGGATCGCAGTCCCAGATCGCCTCGCCCGCCGCGTCGGAGGTCTGTGTCCAGTAACTTTCCCAGGCGTTGCGGTAGTTGTCCGAGACGTTCATTCGATCTCCCCACGGTTCGGTTCCGTGATCGGGATATCGCGGAGGCCGGGGGCTGGGCAAGGGGTGGGTGGCCACCTTCACCGGATGTACGGTCCCGGGACATATCGGGGGCGTGCACGACCTGGGCGCACGCCCCCCTTTCACGCCGGTGTGGTGACGGTCTGTTCGAACCAGACGGTCTTGCGGTGCCCGGTCGCGGTGGCGCCCCACTCCCGGGCCAGCCGGCTGACCACGCGCAGACCGCGGCCCGCCTCGTCGTACGGGTCGGTGCCGAGCATGACGGGCAGGGCCGGTTCGTCGTCGGTGACCTCGAACAGCAGGGCGCCGGCGAGGATCACGCGCAGCCCGACCCGCTCGCTCACGGCGTGCCGTACGGCGTTGGTGACGACCTCGCTGACCAGGAGTTCGGCCGTGTCCACCGCCTGCGCGAGGCCCCAGTCGAGGAGTTGTGCGCGCACCAGGCGGCGGGCCCGGGCGACCTCGCGGGGATCGGGGTCGAGCTGCCATTCGGCGACGTGGCCGGCAGGCAGGCCGTTGAGGCGGGCCATGAGCAGGGCGACGTCGTCCTTGCGGCCGCCGCGGGTGTTCAGGGCGCGGATGATGGTGTCGCAGGCGTCGTCCATGGAGGCGGCGGGGTGCGCGGCGGACTCGCACAGCGCGGCCAGGCCCTCGCCGATGTCGGAGCCGCGCACCTCGACCAGGCCGTCGGTGCACAGCACCAGCCGGTCGCCGGGTGCCACCTTGACCCGGATGGCCTCGAAGGGGACACCGCCGACGCCGACGGGGGCGCCGGTGGGCAGGTCGAGGAGTTCGCTGCTGCCGTCCTCGGCTCGGACGAGGACGGGCGGGATGTGTCCGGCGTTGGCCAGGTGCAGTTCGCCGCCGATGGGGTCGTAGACCGCGTACAGGCAGGTGGCGAGGTAGTTGTCGCCGAGCCTGCGGGCGAGGTCGTCGAGGTTGCGCAGGAGCTGGGCGGGCGGGGTCTCCATCGCCGCCATGGTCTGTACGGCGGTGCGCAACTGGCCCATCATGGCGGCCGAGTTCAGGCCGTGGCCCATGACGTCGCCGACGACGAGAGCGGTGCGCGAGCCGGGCAGTTTGATGGTGTCGAACCAGTCTCCGCCGATCCTGCCGAGCCGGGTGCCGGGCAGGTAGCGGGTGGCGACGTCGCAGCCGGCCATCCGCGGGGACACCTGCGGCAGCATGCTGTCCTGCAGGGTGTCGGCGACGTTCTCCTGGTAGGTGTACATGCGGGCGTTGTCGAGGACGAGGCCCGCGCGGGCGGCGAGTTCGGCGCCGGTGGTGCGGTCCATGTCGTCGAACTGCGGCCGGTCGGGGCGGCGCATCAGCACCATGAAGCCGAGGACCACGTTGCGGGCCTTGAGCGGCACGATCAGCAGGGACCGGCCGCCGATGAGCGGCCTGAGGTCGCGCTTTTCGAACTCGCCGGAGATGCGCTCGCTCAGCTCCTCGGTGACCCGTGGGACGAGGACCGGCTCACCGGTGACCATGCACTTGTAGAACGGGGTGTGCTCGGGAAAGGCGAAGGCCTCGCCGACGGGCACGGTGTCGTCCCAGCGGCCCGGTTCGTCGTTGTGCTCGACCCACACCCGGAACATCACGGTGCTGGCGTCGGGCGGTCCGTCGGGGAAGCCCTCGCCGGCGAGGACGGCGGCGCGCAGGTGGGTGCCGGCGAAGTCCGCGAACCGGGGCACGGCGGCGCTGGTGACCTCGCGGATGGTCTCGCCGAGGTCGAGCGAGGAGCCGATGCGGGAGCTGACCTCGTTGAGGAACTCCAGCCGCTCGCGCACGGCCGCGTACTCCAGGTCCTCCTCGGCGCCGGCCGGGACGAGGACGGGTGCGCAGCGCTGCTGCGGGACGACGGCCTCGGTCCGCCTGCGTCCCGGGCGGCGGGGCACGCCCCAGTACGGGGTGACGGGCACCCGGTCGAACTGGCTGAACTCCAGGACGGGATAGCCCAGTTCGAGGACCTGGGCGACGATGCGGGAGCTGAGCTGCGGGCCCATGTTGGGCAGGATCTCGGGCAGCCGCCGCTCCAGTTCGTCAAAGGCGGGCAGTTCGGTGTGGCGGGCGAAGCCGGGCGAGATGCGTTCGGCGGTCTCGTCGTCGTAGCCGCGCTCGTCGCGCAGCCGGGCGGCGTCGGCGGCGAGCACGAGCAGCCGGGACGGGCCGGGGCCGACCAGCGGGTAGGCCCACCACAGCACGTCGAGCCGCCCGCCCTGCGGATCCGGTGCCGGGTGGTGGGGGAAGATGCGGGCGCGGCCGGCCGTGGCGTAGGAGGTGTGGCCGCCGAGCGAGGTCTCCAGGCCGGGGCCGAGTCCGTCGTAGGCGTCCGGCATCGCCTCGCCGTGCGCCTCCTCGGACAGGGCGCCGGAGACCGGCAGCAGATCGGCCGCGGGCCGTCCTACGGCGTCCTCGCGTCCGACGCCGAACAGGCGCCGGGCGCCGCTGCTCCAGTGGGACACCCGGCCGTCGCGGTCGACGACGACCACGGCCAGCGGAATCCGGCCCGCGGCGGTGCCTTCTGCGTCGCGGCCGGAAGGCGTGTCCCGCTCGCTGCCACGGTCGTCGCCGAATTCCATGGCCCCGGCCCTTTCTCCCCACGGCTGTCCGCAAACGATCTGTGAAGCCTGCCACTACCGTACGGCGGCGGCCGGTCGCGATGTGTGGCAATCCTGGAATTGGTTTCACCGGATCGCACCGGTGCGCAGCTCAGCGCCCCGCGTGCGCCCCCTGTCCGGGCTCCGCTCAGTCCTCGTGGCCCAGTTGCAGGTCCCGTTCGGTGCGGCCGCCGCCCGCGACCTGGAGGACGGTGGCGACCGGCGGGTAGCCGGCGGCGATGACGGTGTACTCGCCGGAGGAGAGGTCGACGAACCGGAACGCTCCGTCCGCTCCGGTGGTGAGGGTGTCGACGACGTTGCCGGCGGCGTCGAGGAGGGTGACGCGCGCGTCCTCCACGGGCCGTCCGCCGCTCGCCCGCACGGTGCCCCGCAGCACGGCGCCGCCCGCGAGTTCGACGTCCTGCCGGGTCTCCCGGGCGGCCTGCACGGTGACCGGGAGAGCGGCCGGGCGGAAGGCGGGGGCGCTGGCGGCCAGGGTGTACTCGCCGGCGACCAGTTCGGTGATGACGTAGCCGCCCTCGCGGCCGCTGCGGGTGGCGGCGACGACCTCGCCGTGCACATTGGTGAGGGTGACGGTGGCGTCGCGCACGGGGCTGCCGTCGGCGGTCAGGACGCTGCCGGCGAGGCGCCCGGCGCCGCCGAGGACGACGTCGAGTTCGACGGGCCGTTCGCCGACGGTGACGGAGACGGCCTGCGGCTGGTGGCCGCCCGCGGCGGCGATCAGGACGTACGAGCCGGAGCCGGGCGTGGAGAGCGCGTAGCGGCCGTCCTCGCCGCTCGCGCCCCGCCCGATCTGCTGTCCCGTGACGTCGATGAGGGTGAGGGCGGCGCGGGGCACCACGGTGCCGTCGGGGTGCTGCACCGTGCCGCACACGGGGATTCCGGCGGCGTAGGGCGAACGGGCCTGCGGGATGGGGGCGTTGGAGTTCACGGTCCTGGGCTCGGTCTCCGGTTCGGTCGCTGGCTCGGTCTCGGTCTCGGCGCTGGGGTGGGACACCAGGGGTTTCTCCTTGAGGAAGAAGGCGATGAGCAGGCCGGCGACGAGCACCGGGACCAGGTAGAGGAAGATCCGCGGCATGGCGTCGGCGTAGGCGCGGACGTAGCCGTCGCGCAGGGCCGGGGGCAGCGCGTGGACGAGCTGCGGGGTGATGGAATCGGCGTCGGGCAGCGCCGCGCCGGCGCGCGGGGGCAGTTCCCCGCGCAGCGCGGAGGTGAGCCGGCGGGCGAAGAGGGTGCCGAAGACCGCGGCGCCGACGCTGCCGCCGATCTGCCGGAAGTAGTTGTTGGCGCTGGTGGCGGTGCCGAGGTCGGCGGGGCGTACGGAGTTCTGCACGGCGAGGACGAGGACGGGCATCACCAGGCCGATGCCGGCGCCGAGGACGGCCATCCAGATGCTGTAGTGCAGCCGGGGGGTGTCGGCCTGGAGGCGGGAGAGCAGCCACATGCCTACGGCGGAGAGGGCGCCGCCGAGCACGGGGAAGATCTTGTAGCGGCCGGTGCGGCTGATGAGCTGCCCGCCGACGACCGAGGCGCCGACGATCCCGGCCATCATGGGCAGCATCAGCAGCCCGGACTCGGTGGCGCTGGCGCCGTCGACCATCTGCAGGAAGGTCGGCAGGTAGCTGGCGGCGCCGAACAGGGCGACGCCGATCACGAGGCCCACCAGGGCGGAGACGTTGAAGACGCCGTCGCGGAACAGCCTGAGCGGGATGAGGGGTTCGGCGGCGAAGCGCTCGGCGACGAGGAACAAGGCGGTGGCTGCGAGGGCGCCCGCGCCGAGGCCGGTGATCTGCCGTGAGCCCCAGGCGTACTCGTGGCCGCCCCAGCTGGTCAGCAGGACCAGGCAGGTGGAGGCGGCGGCGAGCAGCAGGGCGCCGAGGACGTCGAACCTGCCGCGGCGGGCCGGTCCGGGCAGCCTCAGCACGACGGTGACGACGGCGAGGGTGACCAGGCCGAAGGGGACGTTGACGTAGAAGCACCAGCGCCAGGAGAGGTGGTCGGTGAAGTAGCCGCCGAGCAGCGGGCCGGCGACGGAGGCGAGACCGAAGGCGGCGCCGATCAGGCCCATGTAGCGGCCGCGTTCGCGGGGCGGCACGATGTCGGCGATGATCGCCTGCACGCCGATCATGAGGCCGCCCGCGCCGATGCCCTGGACCGCGCGGAAGGCGATCAGCTGGTCCATGGACTGGGCCCGGCCGGCGAGCGCGGAGCCGAGGACGAAGACGGCGATGGCGAACTGGAAGACGCCCTTGCGGCCGACGAGGTCGCCGAGCTTGCCGTACAGCGGCAGGCCGATGGTGGAGGTGAGCAGATAGGCGGTGATCGCCCAGCTCATCCGGTCCAGGCCGTGCAGCTCGCCGACGATCTTGGGCAGTGCGGTGGCGACGATCATCTGGTCGAGCGCCGCGAGGAGCAGGGCGAGCATCAGCCCGAAGAACACCAGCCGCACGCGGTGTGCGCCGGGCCGGGGTGCCGGTGCGGGCGGTGGCGGGGCGGCGGAGGTCTCCTCCCCCGTCCGCGGTGCCACGACCGGCTCGTGCTTCACCAGAGTCGTCCCGCCCACGTACCGCTCCCCTCGTCACATCTGTCACATGTCCCGCGTACGGCGGCAACTGGGAACAACTGCGGCGGGTTACGGCCTGGTTCCTGGGCGGAGGGAGATCCACTCGAACCGGTGAAGGGGCGCAACGCCCCTTCACCGCTGGGGGCTTGGGGCTACTTCTCGACCTCGGTGGCGAGGTTGGCGAGCAGGGCGTCGTAGATCCGGCCGAGGCCCTTGGGGGCGAAGGTCTTCTCGAAGAAGCCGCCGATACCGCCGGCGCCCTGCCAGGTGGTGGTGACGGTGACGCGGGAGCGGCCCTCGCCGGCGGGCGTGACGCGCCAGGTGGTGACCATGGAGGAGTTGCGGTCCTTCTCGACCAGCTCGCCGTCGGTGGGCTCGCCGACCTCCAGCAGGCAGTCGCGCACCCGCTTGCTGGTGGCCTGGAGCTTCCAGTGGACGAGGGTGCCCTCGCCGTCGCCGCCCTCGCGGACCTCGTACTCGCTGAAGTGCTCGGGCAGCAGCTTCTGCCGTGTGCCGCGGTAGTCGGCGAGGGCGTCGAACACCTTCTCCGCGTCCGCCGCGACGACCCGCTCCGTAGTGGCCTCGACCTGCGCCATTGCGTTCCTCCAGGACCTGCGTTTCTCGGGGTTGGGGCAAGCCAACCACCCCGGTGCCCGGCCCCTCAAATCGGGGGTCGCCATCGGGGTCTCTCACCAGGGGCCGCACGATCATGGGAACAGATGTTCTATTCTGTGCGGCAGTGCTAGCGAGGAGGCGTCATGCGCTGGGAGAACCTCACCGTCGAGTCCGGGGCGTCCGGCACGTCCGGGGAATCCGGGGCGTCCGGCGAGTCCGGGGAGCGCGCCGAGCACGGCCGGGCCGCCGAGGCCGCGCTGTTCGGCGCGGACGCCGTGACCACGCGCACCTTCGACACGCCCGAGTTCCGCGGGATCACCTTCCACGAGGTCCGCGCGCGCTCGGTGCTGAACCGGGTGCCGGGCGCCTCGCGCATGCCGTTCGAGTGGACCGTCAACCCCTACCGCGGCTGCACGCACGCGTGCGTCTACTGTTTCGCCAGGAAGACGCACAGCTATCTGGACCTCGACACGGGCCTCGGTTTCGACACCCAGATCGTGGTCAAGGTGAACGCGCCCGAGGTGCTGCGCCGCCAGCTCGCCTCCCGCCGCTGGCAGGGCGATCACGTGGCGATGGGCACGAACGTCGACTGCTACCAGCGCGCCGAGGGCCGCTACCGCCTGATGCCGGGCATCATCGGTGCCCTCACCGAGCACGCGAACCCGTTCTCGGTCCTGACCAAGGGCACGCTGATCCTGCGCGACCTGGACCTGCTGGTGCGGGCGGCCGAGGTGACGGACGTGGGCATCTCGGTCTCCGTCGGCTTCCTCGACCCCGAGCTGTGGCGCACGGTGGAACCGGGCACCCCCGCGCCCGAGCGCCGGCTCGACGTCGTACGCACCCTCGGCGAGCACGGCATCGGCTGCGGGGTGCTGATGGCACCGGTCGTCCCGTTCCTGAGCGACCACCCGGACCAACTGCGGGCCACGGTACGGGCGATCGCCGCGGCCGGGGCCACCTCGGTGACCCCGCTGACACTGCATCTGCGCCCCGGCGCCCGTGAGTGGTTCATGGCCTGGCTCGGCCGGCACCATCCGCACCTGGTGCGGCGCTACGAGCGGCTGTACGCGGCGGGCGCCTACGCACCCACCTGGTACCAGCGCCGGATCACCCGTCAGGTGCACGAACTGGCACGGGAGTACGGCATCGGGCCGGCGCGCGCCGGTCTGGCCCGCCGGATCCGCCCGGCCGAGCCGGCCGAGCCGGCCGCGGTGGCCGAGCCGACCCAGCTCACCCTCATGTGAGAGCCGTGCCCGCCCTCGTGCGACCGCCTCCGGTGCGGGCGTTCGAGGGCTTCGCGCGGCGCAATCGGGTCAAGTACGGCCTTGGAGCGTTGGTTTCGGGCCCCGGCGCCGGGACGATGCGGCGAGGGCCGTGATCACCGCGGTCCGCCGACCCCGCCGTCCCGGGAGGACCCATGAGAACTCGCGCAGCCGTGCTGTGCGCTGCCACCGCCATGGTGGCGGGCTCGGTCACCGCCGTACCCGCGCACGCGGCCCCGGCCGCCCCGGCCCCCCGGCTCGCCTGGAAGAAGTGCGGCACCGGCGACTACCCGGCCCTGCAGTGCGCGTCCCTGCAGGTCCCGCTGGACCACGCGCGGCCGCGGGAAGGGACGATCACGCTCGCCCTGTCCCGCATCCCGCACACGGCGAAGACCTTCCAGGGCCCGCTCCTGGTCAACCCCGGCGGCCCCGGCGGCAGCGGCCTCAGGCTCGCCGGATTCGTCGCCTCCGCGCTGCCCAGGAGCGTCGCCGCCCAGTACGACGTGATCGGCTTCGATCCGCGCGGGGTCGGCAGGTCCGCCCCGGCCCTGGACTGCGTGCCCGGCCACTTCAAGGCGGTGCGCCCGGACACCGTGCCCACCTCACCGGCGCTGGAGCGGACGAACCTCGCGCGCGCGAAGTCCTTCGCCCACGCCTGCGGCCGCCGCCACGCCGGCCTGCTGCCGTACATCGACACCGTCAGCACCGTGCGCGACATGGACGTCATCCGCGCGGCCCTCGGCGCCGGGCGGATCAACTACTTCGGCTACTCCTACGGCACCTACCTCGGCGCGGTCTACGCCAAGCTGTATCCCCAGCGGATCCGCCGCCTGGTGCTGGACTCGGTCGTCGACCCGGCCGGTGTCTGGTACGCGGACAACCTCGGCCAGGACTACGCCTTCAACGACCGCCACCGCGCCCTGATGGCCTGGATCGCCCGCCACGACTCCGCCTACCACCTCGGCAGGGACCCGGAGCGGATCGAGGACGGCTGGTACGCGATGCGGGCGGCACTGGCGGCGAGGCCGGCCGGCGGCAAGGTGGGCGCCGCCGAACTGGAGGACACCTTCATCCCCGGCGGCTACTACAACGGCTACTGGCCCTACCTCGCCGAGGCGTTCGCGGCGTACGTGCACGACAGGAACACCAAGCCGCTGGTGGAGGTGTGGAAGGACCTCGGCGCGGTGAACCACTCGGGCGACAACGGCTACAGCGTCTACACGGCGGTGCAGTGCCGGGACACCTCCTGGCCCGGCGGCTGGAGCCGATGGCGCACCGACACCTGGACCGTGTACGGCAAGGCCCCCTTCATGGCCTGGAACAACGCATGGTACAACGCGCCGTGCGCCTTCTGGCCGGCCGCGCGGCGCCGGCCGGCGGACATCGCCAACACCGGGCTGCCGCCGGTGCTGCTGTTCCAGGCGACCGACGACGCCGCCACCCCCTACCCCGGCGGCCTCGCGGTGCACCGGCTGCTCGCCCGCTCCAGCCTGGTGGTCGAGAACGGCGGCGGCAACCACGGGATCACGCTGAGCGGCAACGCCTGCCTGGACCGGTATCTGACGGCCTATCTGAAGGACGGCCGGGTGCCGCGCGGCTCCGCCGGGGCGGCCGACGCGGTGTGCGCGAAGTCGCCCGATCCGAAGCCGCTGGCCGCCAAGGCCGCACCGGTTTCGACGCCGGGTTCGACGCTGCACGAGTTGCTCGGTTTCCGCCCGTAGACGCGCCGGCCCGGCGCTGCCGCACACCGGCGCAGCCCCGCGACCTTGCCGCGCCCTGGCCGGGGCGCTGCCCTGTGGGGGCGTTGTCAGTGCCGCGGTCCACCATGGGACGCATGAGTGAACTGATCCGGATCCCCGCCCCCGACGGTGTCGCGCCCGCGGCCCAGTACAGCCACGTGGTCGCGGCGAGCGGCCGTCTCGTCGCCGTCTCCGGCCAGTTGCCGCTGGACGAGGACGGCAAGCTGGTCGGCGCGGGCGATCCCGCGGCACAGGCCCGCCAGGTGTTCGAGAATCTGAAGCGGTGCCTGGCCGCCGCCGGCGCCGGATTCGAGCACGTCGTGAAGCTGACGTACTTCATGACGGACACGGCCCACCTGCCGGCGGTCCGCGCGGCCCGCGCCGCCCACATACCCGACGACCGGCTGCCGGCGTCCTCCGCGGTCCGGGTGGCCGGGCTGGTGGCGCCGGAGTTCCTCATGGAGATCGAGGCGCTCGCGGTGGCCCCCGGGTGACGGCCACCCGCTGACGCGGCGTCACCTCGCCTCCTTCTGCTGGGGGATGTGCGCCAGCGCGTGCACCGCGGCCTGCGCGAGGGCCGGATGGGCCAGGGCCTCGTTCAGGACGCGGCGGGCGCGGGGGTCCCCGAGGCTGCCGAGGCCCTCCACACAGGCGAGGGCGACCCGGCGGTAGGGGTCGTGCGGGCGCAGCCGGCGCTCCAGGGTGGTGATGAGCGCGGGCACGGACTCGGGGGCCCGCAGATCGGCCAGCAGCCGTACCGGGTGCAGGGCGTAGGCGACGCGCAGTTCGTTGGTGGCGAGGGCGGCGGCCGCGCGTGCCGTACGCGGGTCGCCGAGCCGGGCCAGGGCGTGTGCGGCGGAGGCGCAGCGCGGGGGGTCGCGGTGGTTGAGGAGCAGCACCAGGGACTCGAAGGCCCGCCGGTCGCCCGCGCGTCCGAGCCGGAACGCGGCCAGTTCCCTCGCCCACAGGGGCTGTCCCGGCGCGGTGAGCACCTCCGCGAGTTCGTCGTGGTCCTCGGACTCCAGCAGCCGGTCGAACGCCGCCGAGCCGTGCGATTCCTGCCGTAAGCGCTCCGTGAGCGATCGCAACTCTTCGTCCACGAAGTCCAGCGTAGGCGGGTGGCGGGGGCGGAGGGAGCCACCTCACACAGTCAAATTCGAGCGCAGCTCTGGCGCGCTCGTTACTGGCCGGTTAAGCTCAGACGAGCGAGTTACCCACTCGTATTCTCGCTGGCGACGGTTTGGTGACGCAGCCGTCGCGAGCAGCCGTCAGTTCGGTACGTCCTGTACCGCTGTACGACCCGGCTCCGGGACAGGGCCGGTCGGATCTCCCGCCGTTCGTCCGGGCGTGTGCGCGCCCGGGGCACCGGCAGCACCGGGCGTGTGCGCTTGCAGCCCGGCAACACCCGCACTCCTTTCCGCTCCGCGGTGCGCCCCTCGGCGCACCCGGATGCGTTCCTCGTCGTCACCCTCATTCCTGGAGTCCCGCGATGGCCACTCCCCTGTCCCCCCTGTCCGGCAGCCCGCTGTCCCCGTTCAAGACGATCGCCGTCGTCGGCCTCGGCACCATGGGCACCGGTATCACCGAAGTCCTCGTGAAGGCCGGCCGCGAGGTGATCGGCATCGACGTCAGCGAGGCCCAGGCCGCCCGGTGCGTCGCCGCGGTGGAGGCCTCCACCGCCCGCGCCGTTGAGCGCGGCCGGCTCACCGCCGCCGAGCGCACGGACGCCCTGGCCCGGGTCCGCACCGGCACCGACCTCACGGCGGCGGCCGACGCCGACCTCGTCATCGAGGTGGCCCCGGAGTCGTACGAGATCAAGCACCGGATCATCCGCGAGCTGGACGGCATCGTCCGCCCGGAGACGATCCTCGCCACCGGCACCAACGCCCTGTCGGTGACCCGGCTCGCCGCCGACTCCGCCCGCCCCGAGCGCGTGCTGGGCCTGCACTTCTTCAACCCGGCGCCCGCGATGAAGCTGGTCGAGGTCGTCTCCTCGGTGCTGACCGCGCCGCAGGCCGTCGCCGCCGTCACCGACCTGGCGCTGGAGCTGGGCAAGGAGCCGGTCGCGGTCGGCGACCGCCCCGGTTTCGTCGCCGACGGCCTGCTGTTCGGCTACCTCAACCAGGCCGCCGCGATGTACGAGGCCCGCTACGCCTCCCGCGAGGACATCGACGCGGCGATGCGGCTCGGCTGCGGCCTGCCGATGGGCCCCCTCGCCCTGCTGGACCTGATCGGCATCGACACCGCGCGCACGGTCCTCGAGGCCATGTACGCCGAGTCCCGTGACCGCCTGCACGCGCCCGCCCCGATCCTGGGTCAGCTCAGCGAGGCGGGCCTGACCGGCCGCAAGTCCGGGCGTGGCTTCTACAGTTACGAGGCGCCCGGCAGCGCCACGGTCGTGCCGGACGCGCTGACCCCGGCCGAGGGACCCACCGGGGCCGGCGCCCGCGGCGTCCGCAGCGTCGGCGTCGCCGGCTCGGGCACCATGGCCTCCGGCATCGCCGAGGTGTTCGCCAAGGCCGGCTACGAGGTCGTGCTGGCCGCCCGCAGCGAGGAGAAGGCGCAGGCCGCCAAGGCCCGGATCGGCAAGTCTCTCGCGCGCTCCGTCGACAAGGGCCGGCTGACCGCCGAGGCCGCCGCGCAGATCCTGGACCTGATCACCCCGGCCGGGTCCTACGACGCCTTCGCCGACGTCGACCTGGCCGTCGAGGCGATCGCCGAGGACCTGGAGATCAAGCAGCAGCTGTTCCAGACGCTGGACAAGGTCTGCAAGCCCGGCGCGGTGCTCGCCACCACCACCTCCTCGCTGCCCGTCATCGCCTGCGCCCGCGCCACCTCGCGCCCGCAGGACGTCATCGGCATGCACTTCTTCAACCCGGCGCCCGCGATGAAGCTGGTCGAGGTGGTGCGCACGGTGCTGACCGGCGACGACGTCCACGCGACCGTCCGCGAGGTCTGCGCGAAGATCAGGAAGCACGCGGTGGACTGCGGCGACCGGGCCGGCTTCATCGTGAACGCGCTGCTGTTCCCGTACCTGAACAACGCCATCAAGATGGTCGAGGAACACTACGCGTCCCTGGACGACATCGACGCGGCGATGAAGCTCGGCGGCGGCTACCCGATGGGCCCCTTCGAGCTGCTGGACGTGGTCGGCCTGGACGTCTCGCTGGCCATCGAGAAGGTCCTGCACCGCGAGTTCCGCGACCCGGGCCTCGCCCCGTCCCCGCTGCTGGAACACCTGGTGGCGGCGGGCTGCCTCGGCCGCAAGACCGGCCGCGGCTTTCGCGAGTATGCCCGCCGCTGACGGCGTCGGCGACTGGTCGCAGGCGGAGCCGGACTGGGGCGGACTGCTCGATCCCGTCGCGCACACCCCGCCCGCCCGGGCAGGCGGTCCCCCGCCCCTGTGGGGCGGGGAAACCCCCACACCTGCGCATCGAGCTGCGCACATGCAGTACGTTCGGGTCATGTCCCAGCCCGCCAAGTCCTCACGTACACCAGCTACGCCCGACGCGCCGGAAAGTGCCGCAGGCAGTCGCGCCGCCGCCCAGCGGCTCAAGATGCGCCGGGAACTGGCGGCCGCAGCCATGGAGCTGTTCGCGACCAAGGGGTACGAGGCGACCACCGTCGACGAGATCGCGGCCGCCGCCGGGGTCGCGCGCCGCACCTTCTTCCGCCACTTCCGCTCCAAGGAAGAGGCGATCTTCCCGGACCACGACGACACCCTGGTGCGCGCGGAGGCGGTGCTCAACGCCGCCCCCGCGCACGAGCACCCGCTCGACACCGTGTGCCGCGGCATCAAGGAAGTCATGAGGATGTACGCGGCCCGGCCCGAGATCTCGGTCGCCCGCTACAAGCTCACCCGTGAGGTGCCCACCCTGCGCGAGGCCGAGATCGCCTCGGTGGCCCGCTACGAGCGCCTGTTCACCCGCTATCTCCTCGGCCACTTCGACGAGCACGCGCACGCCGACGACGCCAACGACGACCCGCTGCTGGCCGAGGTGGCCGCCTCCGCCGTCGTCACCGCCCACAATCACGTGCTGCGGCGCTGGCTGCGGGCGGGCGGCCAGGGGGACGTCGAGGCACAGCTCGACCACGCCTTCGCGATCGTGCGCAAGACCTTCGGCACGGGGATCGGGGCCGGCCGCGGCCCGGCCCCGCGCCCGGCCGCCGGCACCGCCCCGGCGACGGTCTCCGCGCACGGCGAGGTGCTCGTCACGGTCGCCCGCACCGACGCCCCGCTGGACGAGGTCATGCGGACCATCGAGGAGGCGCTCAAGGAGCGCTGAGGCTGCTTTCCCGCTGTGATGACGGCCACCCTTCGGGGTGGCCGTTTTGCCATGCCAGGACCCCTTTTCGAGCGGATTTCAAGGCCTGTTCGATCGATCATCGCTCATTTGTTACGTAAAGATTTCACCTGAGGGCTTGATCTGGCACTCAGTGCCTTGCGGCCTGACACGCGGTGTCATACGTTGATGGTGTCCGGGCGGCCGGCGAGCAGAGACCATTCGTTCGCCGGCTGTCCCCGCAAGGCCCATGGCCGACCCGCGCCCGGACGCCTGCGTCACAGGCAACCTCCCGCGCCACAAAGCGCTGCCGAAGCACCACCCAGCCGAACCGACGGCACCCTCAAAAAACCCTCAGCAGCACTCCCAGCAGCACCGACGAACCCTCAGCGCCCCCTCCCTCAGGGGGCGTCCACCGCCGGAGGCAACACCGTGACCGTGAAGGACATCCTGGACGCGATCCAGTCGCAGGACGCCAAGCCCGCCGACTTCGCCGCCCTGCCGCTCCCCGAGTCGTACCGCGCGATCACCGTGCACAAGGACGAGACGGAGATGTTCGCGGGCCTCGAGTCCCGCGACAAGGACCCGCGCAAGTCGACCCACCTCGACGAGGTGCCCGTGCCCGAACTCGGCCCGGGCGAGGCCCTGGTGGCCGTCATGGCCTCCTCGGTCAACTACAACTCGGTGTGGACCTCGATCTTCGAGCCGCTGCCGACGTTCGGATTCCTGGAGCGCTACGGCAAGGTCTCGGAGCTGACCCGCCGCCACGACCTGCCGTACCACATCATCGGCTCCGACCTCGCGGGCGTCGTCCTGCGCACCGGCCCGGGCGTCAACGCCTGGAAGCCCGGCGACGAGGTCGTCGCCCACTGCCTGTCCGTCGAGCTGGAGTCCTCCGACGGCCACAACGACACCATGCTCGACCCCGAGCAGCGGATCTGGGGCTTCGAGACCAACTTCGGCGGCCTCGCCGAGATCGCGCTCGTCAAGTCCAACCAGCTGATGCCGAAGCCCGCCCACCTGTCGTGGGAGGAGGCCGCCGCGCCGGGCCTGGTCAACTCCACCGCCTACCGCCAGCTGGTCTCCCGCAACGGCGCCCAGATGAAGCAGGGTGACAACGTCCTGATCTGGGGCGCGAGCGGCGGTCTCGGCTCGTACGCCACCCAGTTCGCCCTCGCCGGCGGCGCCAACCCGATCTGCGTCGTCTCCAGCGAGCAGAAGGCGGACATCTGCCGGTCGATGGGCGCGGAGTCGATCATCGACCGCAACGCCGAGGGGTACAAGTTCTGGAAGGACGAGAACACCCAGGACCCGAAGGAGTGGAAGCGCTTCGGCAAGCGCATCCGCGAACTCACCGGCGGCGAGGACATCGACATCGTCTTCGAGCACCCCGGCCGCGAGACCTTCGGCGCGAGCGTCTACGTCACCCGCAAGGGCGGCACCATCACCACCTGCGCCTCCACCTCGGGCTACATGCACGAGTACGACAACCGGTACCTGTGGATGTCCCTGAAGCGGATCATCGGCTCGCACTTCGCCAACTACCGCGAGGCCTGGGAGGCCAACCGGCTCATCGCGAAGGGCAAGATCCACCCGACCCTGTCGAAGGTCTACTCCCTGGAGGAGACCGGCCAGGCCGCCTACGACGTGCACCGCAACCTGCACCAGGGCAAGGTCGGCGTGCTGTGCCTCGCGCCCGAGGAGGGCCTCGGCGTGCGCGACGCGGAGATGCGCGCCCGGCACATCGACGCCATCAACCGCTTCCGCAACGTCTGAGCACACCCGAGGTCACAGATGACTGAGCGTCAGCCCGCCGAGGCACGGCGGGAGAAGGACCGGCCGTGGCTCATGCGCACGTACGCCGGCCACTCCACGGCCGAGGCGTCCAACGAGCTGTACCGGCGCAACCTCGCCAAGGGCCAGACCGGCCTGTCGGTGGCGTTCGACCTGCCGACGCAGACCGGCTACGACTCCGACCACATCCTCGCCCGCGGCGAGGTCGGCCGGGTCGGCGTGCCCGTCGCGCACCTCGGTGACATGCGCCGCCTGTTCCAGGACATCCCCCTGGAGCAGATGAACACCTCGATGACGATCAACGCCACCGCCATGTGGCTGCTGGCGCTCTACCAGGTCGTCGCCGAGGAGCAGGGCGCGGACATCACCAGGCTCCAGGGCACGACCCAGAACGACATCGTCAAGGAGTACCTGTCCCGGGGCACCCATGTGTTCCCGCCAGGACCCTCGCTCCGCCTGACGACGGACATGATCGCGTACACGGTCTCCCACCTGCCGAAGTGGAACCCGATCAACATCTGCAGCTACCACCTGCAGGAGGCCGGGGCCACACCGGTGCAGGAGATCGCGTACGCGATGTCCACCGCGATCGCCGTACTCGACGCCGTGCGCGACTCGGGCCAGGTGCCCGAGGAGCGGATGGGTGACGTGGTCGCGCGCATCTCCTTCTTCGTCAACGCGGGCGTCCGCTTCGTCGAGGAGATGTGCAAGATGCGGGCGTTCGGCCGCATCTGGGACCGGGTCACCCGCGACCGGTACGGCATCGAGGACGCCAAGCAGCGCCGCTTCCGCTACGGCGTCCAGGTCAACTCGCTCGGCCTGACCGAGGCGCAGCCGGAGAACAACGTCCAGCGGATCGTGCTGGAGATGCTCGCCGTGACGCTGTCGAAGGACGCACGCGCGCGTGCCGTGCAGCTGCCGGCCTGGAACGAGGCGCTCGGCCTGCCCCGCCCCTGGGACCAGCAGTGGAGCCTGCGCATCCAGCAGGTCCTCGCCTACGAGAGCGACCTGCTCGAGTACGAGGACATCTTCGAGGGCTCGAAGGTGATCGAGGCGAAGGTGGACCAGCTGGTCGCCGACGCCCTCGCGGAGATCGACCGGATCCAGGAGATGGGCGGCGCGATGGCCGCCGTCGAGTCCGGCTACCTGAAGTCGCAGCTGGTCTCCTCGCACGCCGAGCGGCGGGCCCGGATCGAGTCCGGTGAGGAGAAGATCGTCGGTGTCAACGCCTTCGAGGGCACCGAGCCGAACCCGCTGACCGCCGACCTGGACACCGCGATCCAGACGGTCGACCCGGCCGTCGAGGCCCGGGTGATCGCCTCGCTGCAGAACTGGCGCGACTCGCGCTACCAGCCGCCCTTCAACCACCCGCGCCCGTGCAAGGCGCTGGAGCGGCTGAAGGAGGCCGCCAAGGGCACGGAGAACCTGATGGAGGCCACGCTGGAGTGCGCCCGCGCCGGGGTCACCACCGGCGAGTGGGCGGGCGCGCTGCGCGAGGTGTTCGGCGAGTTCCGGGCGCCCACCGGGGTCTCCTCCGCGCCGGTGGCCGTCGCCGCCGAGCCGGGCTCCGCGCTCGCCGGGGTGCGGGCCAAGGTGGACGCCACCGCCCGCGAGCTGGGCACCGGCAAGCTGCGCTTCCTGGTCGGCAAGCCGGGCCTGGACGGGCACTCCAACGGTGCCGAGCAGATCGCCGTGCGCGCCCGTGACGCCGGCTTCGAGGTGGTCTACCAGGGCATCCGGCTGACCCCCGAGCAGATCGTGGACGCGGCCCTGGCCGAGGACGTGCACGCGGTGGGCCTGTCGATCCTGTCCGGCTCGCACGCCCAGCTGGTGCCGGACGTGCTGGACCGGCTGCGTGTGGCCGGTGCCACAGATATACCCGTGATCGCTGGTGGCATCATCCCGAATGGTGACGCCGACCAGCTCAGGGCTGCCGGAGTGGCCGCGGTGTTCACCCCGAAGGACTTCGACATCACCGGAATCATCGGCCGCATCGTCGACGAGATCCGGACAGCGAACAAGCTCGACCCCCTGGAGGTCCCCGCATGACGACCGTCAACCGCCTTCGCCCGCGGCGCTCCTGCCTGGCCGTGCCGGGCAGCAACCCGCGCTTCCTGGAGAAGGCGCAGGGCCTCCCCGCCGACCAGGTCTTCCTGGACCTGGAGGACGCGTGCGCGCCGCTCGCCAAGCCCGAGGCCCGGCACACCATCGTCAAGTTCCTCAACGAGGGCGACTGGACCGGCAAGACGCGGGTGGTGCGCGTCAACGACTGGACGACCGAGTGGACGTACCGGGACGTCGTGACCGTGGTCGAGGGCGCGGGCCAGAACCTCGACTGCATCATGCTGCCGAAGGTGCAGACGGCCGAGCAGGTCGTCGCCCTGGACCTGCTGCTGACGCAGATCGAGAAGACCATGGGCTTCGAGGTCGGCAAGATCGGCATCGAGGCGCAGATCGAGAACGCGCAGGGGCTGAACAACGTCAACGCGATCGCGCAGGCCTCCCCGCGCGTGGAGACGATCATCTTCGGCCCGGCCGACTTCATGGCGTCCATCAACATGAAGTCGCTCGTCGTGGGCGAGCAGCCGCCCGGCTACCCGGCGGACGCCTACCACTACATCCTGATGAAGATCCTGATGGCCGCCCGTGCCAACAACCTCCAGGCGATCGACGGCCCCTACCTGCAGATCCGCAACGTGGAGGGCTACCGCGCGGTCGCGCAGCGCGCCGCCGCGCTCGGCTTCGACGGCAAGTGGGTGCTGCACCCGGGCCAGGTCGAGGCGTCCAACGAGATCTTCTCGCCCTCGCAGGAGGACTACGACCACGCCGAGCTGATCCTGGACGCGTACGACTACTACACGTCCGAGGCGGGCGGCAAGAAGGGCTCCGCGATGCTCGGCGACGAGATGATCGACGAGGCCAGCCGCAAGATGGCCCTGGTCATCTCGGGCAAGGGCCGGGCCGCCGGCATGCAGCGCACGTCGAAGTTCGAGATTCCCGCCAGCTAAGGAGCCCTGAGCACGATGCAGTTCGGACGCACGTACGAGGAGTTCGAGGTCGGGGCGACGTACAAGCACTGGCCGGGCAAGACGGTCACGGAGTACGACGACCACCTGTTCTGTCTCCTCACCATGAACCACCACCCGCTCCACATGGACACCAACTATGCGGAGAAGACGACGGACTTCGGCAAGAACGTCGTCGTCGGGAACTACATCTACTCCCTGCTGCTCGGCATGAGCGTGCCGGACATCTCCGGCAAGGCGATCGCCAACCTGGAGATCGAGTCGCTCAAGCACGTGGCGCCGACCTTCCACGGCGACACCGTCTACGGCGAGACGACCGTGCTCGACAAGTGGCCGTCGAAGTCGAAGAACGACCGCGGGATCGTGTACGTGGAGACCAAGGGCTACAAGCAGGACGGCACCCTGGTGTGCGTCTTCCGCCGCAAGGTCATGGTGCCCACCGAGACGTACATCAAGGAGCGCGGCGGCGAGCAGCCCGGCCGCCCCGAGCTGAAGCAGCAGGAGAAGTAAGCCATGGCCCGTCTCGCCCAGACCGCCGGTCTGACCGACGTCCAGCAGGAGATCCTCTCCACCGTCCGGGACTTCGTCGACAAGGAGATCATCCCTGTCGCGACCGAGCTGGAGCACCGCGACGAGTACCCGCAGCAGATTGTCGACGGCCTGAAGGAACTCGGCCTGTTCGGTCTGATGATCCCCGAGGAGTACGGGGGTCTGGGCGAGTCCCTGCTCACCTACGCCCTGTGCGTCGAGGAGATCGCCCGCGGCTGGATGTCGGTCTCCGGCATCATCAACACCCACTTCATCGTCGCGTACATGCTCAAGCAGCACGGCACGCAGGAGCAGAAGGACCACTTCCTGCCCCGCATGGCGGCCGGCGACATCCGGGGTGCCTTCTCGATGTCGGAGCCGGGCCTGGGTTCCGATGTGTCGGCGATCACGTCGAAGGCGGTCAAGGACGGCGACGAGTACGTCCTGAACGGTCAGAAGATGTGGCTGACGAACGGCGGCACCTCGTCCCTGGTGGCCGTTCTCGTCCGCAGTGACGAAGGCCACCCCGAGGGCACGGCCCCGCACAAGTCGATGACGACCTTCCTGATCGAGAAGGAGCCGGGCTTCGGCGAGGTCCGCCCGGGCCTCACCATCCCCGGCAAGATCGAGAAGATGGGCTACAAGGGCGTCGACACCACCGAGCTGATCATGGACGGCCTGCGGGTGCCGGCCGACCGGGTCCTCGGCGGCGTCACCGGCCGCGGTTTTTACCAGATGATGGACGGCGTCGAGGTCGGCCGGGTCAATGTGGCGGCGCGTGGCTGCGGTGTCGCCCAGCGTGCCTTCGAGCTGGGGGTGAGCTACGCCCAGCAGCGGCACACCTTCGGCAAGCCGATCGCCCAGCACCAGGCGATCCAGTTCAAACTGGCCGAAATGGCCACCAAGGTCGAGGCCGCCCACGCGCTCATGGTCAACGCCGCGCGCAAGAAGGACTCCGGCGAGCGCAACGACCTCGAGGCGGGCATGGCGAAGTACCTGGCCTCCGAGTACTGCAAGGAGGTCGTGGAGGACGCCTTCCGCATCCACGGCGGCTATGGTTTCTCCAAGGAGTACGAGATCGAGCGGCTCTACCGCGAGGCGCCGATGCTGCTCATCGGTGAAGGTACCGCCGAGATCCAGAAAATGATCATCGGCCGCAGGCTGCTCGAAGAGTACCGGTTCCAGGGCTGAATGTCCGCATGCGGGGTGTTTTCTTCGAGAAGAAGATCACACCCCGTAGACATTGTTCAGCCGCTCTTCGGCCGCCGACTCGGCTGCCTGGCTTGCCCAGTTGCAGCCCGCGACCGGTACGATCCCCGGAAAGCCGCCGTCCCCCGTTCCAGCGCGGCATCATCCGCTACGAAGGTCATCCATGCCCCACAGCCAAACCTCTGCACCCCGAGACAGCCTGGCCGGCGTACGCCTCGCGCGCGGAGCATCGCCGTGGCTCCTCCCGACCGTCGCCACCGCAGCCCTGAGCCTGGCCCGCGCCCGCCGCTCGGGTGTCGCCAAGGCCGTCGCCGTGCCCGCCACCGCGCTCGCGGCGGGCATGCTGTGGTTCTTCCGCGACCCCGAGCGTGAGATCGCCCCGGGCCGGGTCATCTCGCCCGCCGACGGTGTGGTGCAGAGCATCATGCCGTGGAAGGACGGGCGCACCCGCGTCGCGATCTTCATGAGCCCGCTGAACGTCCACGTCAACCGCGCGCCCCTGTCCGGCACGGTGACGTCGGTCGAACACATCCCCGGCGGCTTTGTTCCGGCGTTCAACAAGGAGAGCGAGAACAACGAGCGCGTAGTCTGGCATTTCGACACCGAACTCGGCGACATCGAGATGATCCAGATCGCCGGCGCGGTGGCCCGCCGCATCGTGCCCTACCTCCCGCAGGGCACGAAGGTCGAGCAGGGCGACCGAATCGGTCTGATCCGCTTCGGCTCGCGTGTCGACCTCTACCTGCCCGAGGGTGTGGAGGTCGCGGTCGAGGTCGGACAGAAGACCGTGGCTGGGGTGACTCGCATTGACCGTGATTGATCCGGAGACCCAGGCGGGCTGGGTGCCCGAGGCCGACGACGTGGACGAAGAGGAGGAGATGCCTCTTTCTCTGCGCCTGTCGATAGCGGACACCCTCACACTCGGCAATGCCACGTGCGGCTTCATGGCGGTGTACTTCACCACCACCGGCATTCTGATCCCGCATCTGACCGGCAACGACGAGTCCACGGGCATGGCGCGGCACAGCGCCGCCACGGCCGTCATCCTGATGCTCTGCGCGGCGGTCTTCGACCTGTTCGACGGACTGGTGGCCCGCAAGCTGCGCTCGTCCCCCATGGGCGCGGAGCTGGACAACCTGTCCGACCTGATCAGCTTCGGGCTGGCGCCCGCGTACTTCGTCCTCGTCTACGGCATGGTCGCGGACGACGCGCACCAGAGAATGGCGGCGCTCGGGGCGATCGTGGTGCTCCTGGCGGTCGTCCTGCGCCTCGCGCGCTTCTCCTGCGTGACCATGAAGGACGGCATGTTCCAGGGCATGCCCAGCCCGTTCGGAGCGCTGACGGTGGTCTCCATCGTCCTGCTGGAGCTGCCCTTCGTGGCGACGCTCCTGGCCATCGTGGGCACGGCCTGGCTGATGGTGAGCCGCGTGGAGTACCCGAAGCCGCGGGGCCGCCTCGCCGGGGCCATGCTGTCCTGGATCGTGCTGTCCATGGGTCTGCTGGCCGCCTGGGCCTTCGACGCGCCCGGCGGGCAGCTGCTGCTCCAGACGGGCTGTGCGCTGCAGCTGGTCATGGGCGCGGTGATCCCGCTGTTCGCCACGGCTCGCCGGGTGAACAACTTCCGCGGCAACCGGCGTGAGGCGCGGGCGGCGCAGTTGCCGTAGCGGAGCGTACGCCTGCGGCGCGTATGTCCCGCGGCGCGTGTACGAAGGGCCCCGGACCGTTGGCTGGTCCGGGGCCCTTCGCCTGCCTGGCCGGTCCGGGGGCGCCGCCCCCGGGGGCCTCAGCCCAGGTGGTCCTCGGCGATCCGCACCGCGACCCGCTCGAGGATCGGTCCCGCGTCCGCGATGCACTTGGCGACGTCCGGCTCGAGAGAGGTGAGCGGGTAGGCCCGCCCGATCCCGGCCCGCCGCAGCGCCTCCTCCGGCAGGGCCAGCCGCCCGCACACCGCCACCACGGCCTTGCCCGCGGCACGCGAGGCCGCGGCGACCCCCGCCGGCGCCTTCCCGTGCAGCGTCTGCTCGTCCAGCGACCCCTCACCGGTGATCACCAGCGAGGCCCGCTCCAGCGCGGGAGCGAAGCCCAGCACATCCAGCATGACCTCGATGCCGGGACGGAAGCGCGCCCCCAGCAGCAGGGCGCCGTACCCGATGCCGCCCGCGGCACCCGCACCCGGCGCCGCCGCGTACTCGGCGGCGCGCGGGCCCACGGCCGCCTCCAGCACCTTCGCGTAGTGCGCGAGCGCCGTGTCCAGGGTGTCCACGTCGGCCGGCGCGGCGCCCTTCTGCGGGCCGTACACCGCCGGTGCGCCCTTGGGGCCGGTCAGCGGATTGTCGACATCGCTCGCGAGCACCAGCTCGACCGAGGACAGGCGCGGGTCCAGGCCCGACAGGTCGGCGCGCGCCAGGCCGGCGAGGCCCCCGCCGCCCGGCGGCACCGGCTCGCCGCCCTCGTCCAGGAACCGGGCGCCCAGCGCCGACAGCATCCCCGCGCCGCCGTCCGTCGTGGCACTGCCGCCGACGCCGAACACGATCGTCCGCGCGCCCGCGTCCAGCGCAGCCCGCAGCAGCTCCCCGGAGCCGTACGTCGAGGCGGTCAGGGGTGCGAGGACACCGGCCGGGAGCCGCTGCAGGCCGCTCGCCTCCGCCATCTCGACGACCGCGGTGCCGCCGCGCAGCGCATACGCGGCCGTCACCTCCTGGCCCAGCGGCCCGGCGACCCGCACCTCGCGCCGCTCGAAACCGGCCGCGACCGCCGCGTCCACGGTCCCGTCGCCGCCGTCGGCCACGGGCAGCGCCTCGACCTCGAGGTCCGGGACGACCCGGCGCAGCCCGGCCGTCACCCGCTCGGCGACCTGCACGGCCGTCAGCGAGCCCTTGAACTTGTCCGCGGCGACGAGCACCCGACGGGTCTCGTCCCCTGCAGCGTGAGCCACTTTGCTTTCCCCTTGCTCTCCGGGCCCCGCGCACGTCAGGGCCAGTCGCGCCGCTGCGACCTTAACCTCGGCGGACCCCCGCCGTCATGCCCCGACCGAAGGCTGGGAAACGGCTGGGAGCGGCCTGGGGAAAACGGGTAGATCCCTACCATGACCCCTCAGTCCACCACGGCCGTCCCGCCCGCCGGCGCCGCCCGCGGCACCGGGGCGGACCTCGCCGACCGCATCCACGGCGGCTGGCTCGGCCGGATCGCGGGCAACATGCTCGGCAAGCCGGTCGAGCAGGGCGAGGTGTGGACCCGCGAGCGTATCGACCGCTATCTGCACAGGGCCGGCGCCCTGCCGCTCACGGACTATCTGCCCGAGCCCGCCGACCCGGCCGACCGGGCGGTGCTGCGCCCGGAGTGGCGCGATTGCGTGCGCGGCCGGATCCGGGGCAGCTGCCGGGACGACGACGTGGACTACGCGATCCTCGGCCTGGACCTGCTGGAGACCCACGGCTTCGGCTTCACCACCGAGCAGGTCGGCGACCTGTGGCTGCTCCGGCTGCCGTACCTGCAGACCTTCACCGCGGAACGAGCGGCGTACCGCAATCTCGTCGACGGGCTCAGGCCGCCGCTGACGGCGACGTACCACAACCCCCACCAGGAGTGGATCGGGGCGCTGATCCGCGCCGACATCCACGGCTGGACCTGCCCGGGCGACCCGGTCCGCGCCGCCGGTCTGGCCCGGCGGGACGCGGTGCTGTCGCACACCGGCAACGGCGTGTACGGCGCCATGTGGGCGGCGGCGCTGATCGCGGCGGCGTTCACCGCGCCGACCGTGCGGGACGCGCTGGAGAGCGGGCTCGGCGTGATCCCGGCGAGCAGCCGGCTCGCCCGTACCGTACGGCGGGTCACGGCCCTGCACGACTCCGCCCTGCCCTGGGCGGAGACCCTGGCCACGGTGGCCGGGGAGACCGCCGGGCTCGGCTGGATCCACACCGTCCCGAACGCCGCCGTGCTGACCGCCGCGCTGCTGTACGGCGACGACGACTTCACCCGCACCCTCGCCCTTGCCGTGCGCGGCGGCCTGGACACCGACTCCAACGCGGCGACCGCCGGCTCGGTGGCCGGGGTCCGCACCGGCGCGGCCGCGATTCCCGCCCGGTGGACGGAGCCATTGCAGGACACGGTACGGAGCGCGGTGTCCGGCTTCGACGGCGTACGGATCAGTGCGCTGGCGGAACGCACCCTGCGCCTGGCGGCAGCCGGCCCGTAGCCGTGCGGCGGCTCGCTAGGCTTCCCCAATGACCACGACTCCGAAGACTCCTGACTTCGCCGCGTACATCGCGAGCCTGCCGCGCGTCCTCGCCGGTGCCGCCGCGCTCTTCCGGGATGCCGAGGGGCGGGTGCTGCTCGTCGAGCCGAACTACCGCGAGGGCTGGGCGCTTCCGGGCGGCACCATCGAGTCCGACGACGGCGAGAGCCCGCGCGGGGGCGCGCGCCGCGAGACGCTCGAGGAGATCGGCCTCGACCGCCCTCTTGGCCGGCTGCTGGCCGTGGACTGGGTGCGCGGCGAGGGCCGGCCCCCGCTGGTGGCGTACCTGTACGACGGCGGTGTCCTCACGGAGTCGGACCTGAAGGCCGTCCGGCTGCAGGAGGAGGAGCTGCTGTCCTGGCGCCTGGTCCCCCGCGAGGAGATCGCCGCCCACCTCCCCGGCGCACTCGGCCGCCGTGTCCTGACCGCGCTGGAAGCCCTCGCGGACGGCTCCGGCACGGCGGAACTGGAGAACGGCCACCGGGTCGCCTGACCGGCCCCGACGACGGGGCCGGCTCACGGATATCCACGGGACGCGGCCGGGCAGGCGTCCTACTCTCGGCGCATGAGCAGCCCTCTCGTAGCCATACTCAGCGGCGCAGGCATCTCCACCGATTCAGGGATTCCCGACTACCGCGGTCCGAGCGGGCTGTGGCGGCAGGACCCGGAGGCGGAGAAGCTCGTCACATACGAGTACTACATGAGCGATCCGCAGATCCGCCGGCGGTCATGGCAGATGCGCCGCAAGAACCACACGCTGCACGTGCACCCCGCCGCCGGCCTCGCGGGCCTCGCCGTCGACCACGGCGCACGCCTGACCATCGTCAACGCGCAGCCCACACCGTACGACGATCTCGCCGAGGAAGTCGTGCGGGAACCCATCGGCACCGCCCTGCCCGAGGTGCTCCGCCGCCTCGGGTGAACGTACGAGTACGGCAGGGGCGGTCCGCGGCCGCGGCGCCCGGCCCGTCGTCGTTCAGCAAAGGGCCGTGGCGCGTTCGAAGTCCAGGAGCCGGCGTTTGCGGTCCAGGCCGCCGCCGTAGCCGGTGAGGTCGCCGCCCGCGCCGATGACCCGGTGGCAGGGCACGATGATGCCGATCGGGTTCCTGCCGTTGGCGAGGCCGACCGCGCGGGAGGCCCTGGGATTGCCGAGGGCGTCGGCGAGTTCGCCGTAGGAGCGGGTCTCGCCGTACGGGATGCGGGTGAGCTGGTCCCAGACGCTGCGCTGGAACGGTGTTCCCTGCAGGCGCAGTTCGAGGGTGAACTCGGTCAACTCGCCCGCGAAGTAGGCCGACAGCTGCTCCTCGGCCTCGGTGAAGGGGGTGTCGTCGAGGCCGCCGAAGGACTCCTCCGGCGGGCGGTGGCGCTGCTCCTGCATGTAGAGCCCGCACAGCACGCCGTCGTCGGCGACGAGGGTGAGGGGGCCGTAGGGGCTGGGGATGACGGTGTGCTGCTTCATGTGCGTCCAACGTCCTTGTACGAACCGAGTCCTCGTACGAGCCGAGTCCTCGTATGGGTGTGACCGGCTCCTCGAACCGGCTTATACGGGCAGGAAGTTGATCGGGTGGCTGTCGGACGCCCACAGGTACTGCACCGCGTACGCCCGCCAGGGCCGCCAGGCCTCGGCGCGGGCGGTGAGCGCGGCCGGGGTGGACGGCAGGCCCAGCTCCTTGGCGGCGCGCCGGATGCCGAGGTCGGTGGGGAGGAAGGCGTCGGGGTCGCCGAGGGCGCGCATGGCGATGACGTCGGCCGTCCAGGGGCCGAAGCCGGGCAGGGCGAGGAGCCGGGCGCGGGCCTCGGGCCAGTCGGACTCGACACCCAGGTGCAGGGTCCCGTCGGCGAGCTGACGCACGAGTGTGGTGAAGGTGGTGCGCCGGGTGCGGGGCATGGCCAGCGTTTCGGGGTCGACGGCGGCGAGTGCCTCGGGAGACGGGAAGAGGTGGGTGAGGCCGCCCTCGGGGTCGTCCAGCGGTTTGCCGTGCGCGGTGACCAGACGGGCCGCGTGGGTGCGGGCGGCGGCCGTGGAGACCTGCTGTCCGAGGACGGCGCGCACGGCGAACTCGGCCTCGTCGACCGTGCGCGGCACCCGGCGGCCCGGCGCCTTGTCGACCAGGGGCGCGAGGAACGGGTCGGTGCGCAGCTGGTCGTCGACGGCGACCGGGTCGGCGTCCAGGTCGAGCATGCGCCGGCAGCGGCTGATCGCGACGGTCAGATCGCGCAGGTCGCTGAGGGTGAGCCGGCAGGCGATGTGGTCCGGGCGCGGGGCGAGGGAGACGATCCCGTGGCCGTACGGCAGCCGCAGCGTGCGCCGGTAGGCGCCCTCGCGCCATTCCTCGACGCCGGGTACGGCGGTGGCGGCGAGGTGACCGAAGAGGTTGCCGGGGTTGAGCGGGGCGCGGAACGGCAGCCGCAGGCTGAGCACGCCCGGCGCGCCGGTCCCGGTCCTCGGCGCGTGGGCGCGCAGCTCGCTCGGGGTGAGGGCGAAGACCTCGCGGACGGTGTCGTTGAAGGTGCGGATGGAGGAGAATCCGGCCGCGAAGGCGATCTCCGCCATGGGCAGCGAGCTGGTCTCGATGAGCAGCCGCGCGGTCTGGGCGCGCTGGGCGCGGGCGAGCGCGAGGGGGCCCGCGCCCAGTTCGGCGAGGAGCTGCCGCTCGACCTGGCGGGTGCTGTAGCCGAGCCGGGCGGCGAGTCCGGGCACGCCCTCGCGGTCGACGACGCCGTCGGCGATCAGCCGCATGGCCCGGGCCACCAGGTCGGCGCGCTGGTTCCACTCCGGGGAGCCGGGGCTGGTGTCCGGGCGGCAGCGTTTGCAGGCCCGGAACCCGGCCTGCTGGCACGCGGCGGCGCTCGGGTGGAACGTCATGTTCTCCGGCTTGGGCGGGACGACGGGACAGCTGGGCCGGCAGTAGATCCGGGTGGTCAGGACGGCCGTGAAGAACCACCCGTCGAACCGCGCGTCCTTGGACTGCACGGCGCGTACGCAGTGCTCCCGGTCGAGGTGCGTCGCTGTCTGCATGCCTCAAGGATCGGCCACGGACACCGGCCGCCGCTGGCGGAAATCCGACACCAGCGTTCGCGGGCCTGGTCCGCCGCCGGTGCCGGGTCGCCCTCCTCGTGCGGCGCGGCCGTGCTCAGACCGCGGGTGCGCGTTCGCCGGCCTGCTGCCGGAAGGCGGCGATCCACTCGGCGGTGTGCCGCAGTCCGCCGAAGGTGTAGAAGTGCACCTTGACCGTGCCGTGCCGCTCGGGGTCGTAGCGGCGGGCGAGGGTGTCAAGGAAGCGGTCGGGGCCGGTCGTGCCCATGAGGTTGGTCAGCGAGAAGCCGTACTTGCGGGCGACGGAGGCGCTGGTCGCGACGCCGAAGCGGGTGGCGTAGCCGAGCAGCCGGCGTACGCCCGCCGGGCCGGGCACGCCGATACGGACGGGCAGGTGCATGCCGCGGGCGCGGGCGGCCTCCAGCCAGGTGAGGACCGGGCCGGCGTCGAAGCCGAACTGGGTGATGACGTCGCCGCCGAGGCATTCGGCGCCGATGGCCGCCGCCTTGTCCGTGAGCGCGGACCACAAGGTGGCGTCGGCTATCGCGGGGTGGCCCTCCGGGTAGCCGCTGATGCCGACGTGGTGGACGCCGTGGTGCTGGAGCAGTCCGGTGCGCAGCACGGCGAGGGAGTCCTCGTACGGGCCCTCGGGGCGGGCGGGGTCGCCGCCGACGACGAAGACGTTCCCGGCGGTGCCGTCCGCGGCCAGCGCGGACAGGAACTCCTCCAGGGCGGCGCGGGACGGCAGGCGGCGCGCGGAGATGTGCGGCACCGGGACGAAGCCGAGCCGCTTGACCGCGCGGGCGGCAGCCAGCCGCATGCCGAGGTCCTCGCCGGCGAGGAAGGTGATGTTGATGCGGGTGCCGGGCGGGATGCTGCCTTGGGCCTCTTCCAGCCGTGACACGTCCTTGCCGGTCATCTCCAGCGAGAAGTCGTCCAGCAGAGCGGCACCGGCCACCGGAGCGGCAGCGAGAACGGGCTTCATCGAACTCCTCGTACGGCGACGGTCCTGACCTCGGCCGATGATGCCACGGGGGCGGCCGGGGCCCGGGGCCGGGGGCAGGCAGGGGTGTGGGGAGGCAGGCAGGGGTGTGGGGGCGCGCTCCAGCCGCGCACCCGCGTGCACACGGAACCGCACCCGGGCCCCCGGCTGCCGGGGCGGTCGGCCGGCTGGGGCGGTCGGTCGGGGCGGTCGGTCCGGTCGGTCGGGCCGGATCGGCCAGGGGCGGCCGGGGTCGCTGCGGTGCCGGGTTCAGGGGGTCGTCCACCACGCCGGCCAGGCGGCCCGCCTCGTCGGCCTGGGCGAGGGCGGGGTCGAGGTCGGCCGCGGCCCCAGCCGGGGGGCGGCCGGGGCGATCGGCCGGGGCGGGGCGGTCGGCCGGGGCGGTCGGTCGGCACGGGGCGGCCGGGGCGGTCGGTCGGCCGGGGCGGCCGGTCGGCCGAGGCGGCCGGGGCGGTCGGTCGGCGGGGCGGTCGGGGCGGTCGGTCGGCCGGGGCGGCCGGGGCGGTCGGGGAGCCGGCCGGCGTCGTCACGCACGGCACGCTGGTCCACGCGGACCCGGCCGACACCACGCCGCTCGGCGAACTGGCCCGGCCTGCGGTCGTCGCGTACCCCGACGAGACCCTGCGCACGCTCGCCAACCGCATGGCCGAGCACGAGGTCACGAGGCTGCTGGTGGTGACCCGCGAGCCGGAGGTCCGCCTCGAGGGTGTCATCAGCCTGCGCCACCTGCTGGCCGCGCGCCGCATCGACCTGCACGAGGAACACCACGCGGAGCGCGTCCTCACCCTCAGGCCCCGCAACGCCGGGGCACCGGCACCCAGTTGATCCGGTCCCGCACCGGCTGCCGGACGGCTCGGCGACCCGGTGACCGCGTGGGCGGCGGTCGCCTCCGGCCCATCGCATCGGCGGCTGCGGCCAGTTGCGGTCCGCCCCCACCCGCTACGGGCCCACCGGGGGCCACCGCGGCCCCGCACCGTCCTGTGCCGCCACGCCCGTTGTCCGCGCGTCGCGCGGAGCGCGCCGCGGGCCCGCCCCGTCAGCGAAGCTGCGCGGCGAACGCCTCGTACGCCCGCTCGTCGAAGAGGACGAACCGCACCTCCTCGACGGCGGTCGGCGTGCCGCGTACCGTCCGCACGGCGATGCGTGCCGCGTCGTCCATCGGCCATCGGTAGACGCCGGTGGAGATCGCCGGGAACGCGACCGTGCGGGCGCCGAGTCCGTCGGCTGCCTTCAGGGCCTCGCGGTAGCAGGAGGCGAGCAGGCCGGAGCGGTCCTCGCTGCTGCTGTACACCGGGCCGACCGTGTGGATCACCCAGCGGGCGTCCAGCTCGCCCGCCGTCGTGGCGACCGCCTGGCCGGTGGGCAGCCCCTTGCCGTACCGGGAGGCGCGCAGGGCACGGCACTCCTCGAGGATGGCGGGGCCGCCACGGCGGTGGATCGCCCCGTCCACACCGCCGCCGCCGAGCAGTGAGGAGTTGGCGGCGTTCACGATCGCGTCGGCGCTCTGCCGGGTGATGTCGCCCTGGGCGAGGGTGATGGTGGTCATGTCTGCCTCAGTCTGCGCCATACGGCCTTGGCCGCGTTGTGCCCCGACATGCCGTGCACACCGGGTCCCGGCGGGGTGGCCGAGGAGCAGATGAAGACGGCCGGATGGGGCGTGTGGTAGGGGTACAGGGACAGTCTGGGGCGCAGCAGCAGCTGGAGCCCGGAGGCCGCGCCGCAGGCGATGTCGCCGCCGACGTAGTTGGCGTTGTGGGCGGCCATCTCGGCGGGGCCGGCGGTGGCCCGGGCGAGCACGCGGTCGCGGAATCCCGGGGCGAACCGCTCCAGTTGGCGTTCGAGTGCGTCGGTGAGGTCGCCGGACCAGCCATGGGGCACATGGCCGTACGCCCAGAAGACCTGCTTGCCCTCGGGGGCGCGGGTGGGGTCGACGATGCTCGGCTGCACGGTGATCATGAACGGCCGGTCGGGGGCGCGGTTCTCGCGGGAGGCGGCGCGCAGGGCGGAGCCGATCTCGGCCTGGCTCGCGCCGACCTGGACGGTGGTGGCGAGGCGGGCCTCGGGCGCGGTCCAGGGCACGGGGCCGTCCAGCGCGTAGTCGATCTTGAAGACGCCGGGGCCGTAGCGGTAGTGAGCGTAGTGGTCGCCGAAGCCGGCGATGCGGGCGAGCGCGGTGGGCGAGGTGTCGAAGACGTACGCGCGCGCGGGCGGCAGGTCGTCGAGGCGCTTGACCTCGTAGTCGGTGTGCACCGCGCCGCCGAGGTCGGTGAGGTACGCGGCGAGGGCGTCGGAGATCGCCTGCGAGCCGCCGCGCGGCACCGGCCAGCCGCGGGCGTGCGCGGCCAGCGCGAAGACCAGGCCGATGGCGCCGGTGGCCAGGCCGTCGAGCGGTGACATCACATGCGCGACCAGGCCCGCGAACAGGGCCTTGGCCCGCTCGTCCTTGAAGCGGCGCATCAGCCACGTGGACGGGGGCAGCCCGGCCAGGCCGAAGCGGGCCAGGGTGACGGGGTCGCGCGGCAGCGCGGTCAGCGGCAGGGACATGAAGTCCCGTACGAGAGTGTCCCAGCGGGCGACGAACGGCTCGACCAGCCTGCGGTACGCGCCCGCGTCGCGCGGCCCGAAGGACGCGGCCGTCTCCGCCACCGACCGGGCCAGCACGGCCGCGCTGCCGTCGGGGAAGGGGTGCGCCATCGGCAGCTCGGAGTTCAGCCACTGCAGGCCGTACGTCTCGAGGGGCAGGGCGCGGAACGCCGGGGAGTTGACACCCAGGGGGTGGGCGGCCGAGCACGGGTCGTGCCGGAAGCCGGGGAGGGTCAGCTCCTCGGTGCGGGCACCGCCGCCGACGGTGGACTTCGCCTCGAACAGCGCGACGGAGAAACCGCGCCGGGCCAGCTCCACGGCAGCGGTCAGCCCGTTCGGCCCCGCACCCACCACGACGGCATCGAGCATCGACGGCACCTTGGGACCCCTTCGTCAGCCGATGGCCACTCGGGATCAGGATATGCCGGGCGACCGACACCGCCCCGGGCCGGGTGGGCGAGGGGGCGGGCCGGCCGGGCGGGCGGGGCCGGCCGACAGGTCCGTGCGACGGGGCGTGCCCCGCGGGACTCAGGGCGCCGTGCGCAGCAGTTCGGCCACCCGGGCCGCGGTCGTGGCGTCGCGGGCCGCGGTGAACGGCAGGGCGTTGCCGCCGGTGACGCGGAACGGCTCGCCGGTACGGGTGAGGTGGGTGCCGCCCGCCTCCTCGACCAGGAGCAGCCCGGCCGCGTGGTCCCAGGCGGCCTCCCAGGAGAACGCGACCGCGTCCAACTCGCCCCTGGCTATGGCGAGATACTCCAGACCCGCCGAACCGCACGGGCGGGGTGCGATCCCGTCGGTCCACAGGGCGCGCAGCGAGCGCTTCTCCCCGTCGGTGGTGTAGTCCGGGTGGGAGGTGGCGACGACGAGGTCCCGGCCGGGTGCGGGCGGGCCCGCGAACAGCCGCTCGCCGTCGAGGAAGGCGCCCCGGCCGCGGACCGCGGTGGCCATCCGGCCGCGTGCCGCGGCATAGGTCCACGAGGCGAGGACGACGCCGCGGTGGGCGAGCGCGACCAGGGTGCAGAAGCCGTCGTCGCCGTGCACGAACTGGCGGGTGCCGTCGACCGGGTCGATGATCCAGACCGGTGCGTCGCCCTGGAGCGCCCGGTAGGTCGCCGGGTCGGCGTGCACGGCCTCCTCGCCGACCACGACCGAGCCGGGCAGCATGGCCGCGAGCGCCTCGGTGAGCCGCTTCTCGGCGAGCCGGTCGGCGTCCGTCACCAGGTCGTGCGGGCCGCTCTTGTGGTCCACGTCGTCCTCGGCGAGGCAGCGGAAGCGGGGCAGGATCTCGGCCGCGGCGGCGCTGCGCAGCGCTTCCTCCACGTCGGCCGAGCAGCGGGCGAGAAACTCGTCGATGGTTTCCGTCATCTCTTCGAACATGGCTCCATGAGAACACGGCCCACTGACAATCCCCGCCCGCCCGGTGCACAGCGGGTGGAAACGGGATGAAGAGCAGGGACCGCCCACAGCCCTCGCCCGGTCCGGGCCGGGCCGGGCCGGGCCGTCAGCGGCCGACCGCGTAGCCCTGCATCCCGCGCGGGTTCGCCGCCGCCGACAGCACGCCGGTCTCCGGATCCCGCCCCACCACGCACAGCCGGCCTTCGGACCAGGCGGGGCCGACGGTGACGTCGTGGCCGCGCCGGCGCAGTTCCCCGACGACCCCGGCGTCCATGCGGGACTCCACGGTCACGCTGCCGGGGCGCCTGCCGCGGGGATGGAAGGAGCTGGGGGAACTGTCGTTGTGCCAGTTCGGGGCGTCGATCGCGCCCTGGAGGTCGAGGCCGCCGCGGACGGGGGCGCGCAGGGCGGCGGCGAGGAAGAAGTGCAGCTGCCACTGGTCCTGCTGGTCGCCGCCGGGCGTGCCGAAGGCCAGGACGGGCGCCCCCTCGCGCAGCGCGAGGGACGGGGTGAGGGTGGTGCGCGGGCGGCGGCCCGGGGTGAGGGAGTTCGGCAGCCCCTCCTCCAGCCAGGTCATCTGCAGGCGCGTGCCGAGGGGGAAGCCCAGCTCGGGCACGACCGGGTTCGACTGCAGCCAGCCGCCGCTGGGCGTGGCAGCGATCATGTTGCCCCAGCGGTCGACGACGTCCAGGTGGCAGGTGTCGCCGCGGGTGGTGCCGTCGGCGGCGACGTGCGGCTCGCCGGGGAACTCGGCGACGGTCGGCTCGCCCGCGCCCATCGGGTCGAATCCGCGCCCGCCGGACACCACGCGCGCGTGCGCCTGCGCGGGCAGTCGCGGGGTGCGTCCGCCGGGGCTGCCGGGCCGCAGTTCGTGGCAGGCCTTGACGCCGACCAGGCCGCGCCGGCCGGTGTTGTACTCGTCCGACAGCAGCTCGGCGAGCGGCACGTCGGCGGCGTCGCCGTACCAGGCCTCGCGGTCGGCCATGGCGAGCTTGCAGTTCTCGATCAGCAGGTGGACGTAGTCGGCGGAGCCGTACGGGGGCAGCTCGGCCGGGAGCAGGGCGAGCTGCTGGAGCAGGGCCGGGCCCTGGCTCCACGGACCGGCCTTGCACACGGTCCAGCCGTTCCAGTCGTGGGTCACCGGCGTCTCGTACCCCGCCGACCAGCCGGCGAGGTCGGCCTCGGTCAGCGTGCCGGTGTGCCGTACGCCGCTGGTGTCCAGGGTGGGCCGCCGGGACTGGCGCAGCAGGGCCTCGGCGATGAAGCCGCAGCGCCACACCGCGCGCGCGGCGTCGATCCGCGCCTCCCGGTCGCCGCTGCCCGCGGTCTCGGCCAGCAGCCGCTTCCAGGTGGCGGCGAGGGCGGGGTTGCGAAAGCGCTCGCCGGGCCGGGGCGCCCGGCCGCCGGGCAGATACACCTCGGCCGACGACGTCCACTGCGTCTCGAACAGCTCCCGTACGCTCTCCACGGTCGCGCCGAGCTTCTCCACGGGCGCGTGCCCGTGCTCGGCGTATCCGACGGCGTACTTCAGGACGTCGTCGAGGGATTTCGTGCCGTGGTCGCGCAGGAGCAGCAGCCAGGCGTCGAAGGCGCCGGGCACGGCGGCCGCGAGCGGCCCGGTGCCGGGGACGAGGTCGAGGCCCAGCCCCCGGTAGTGCGCGACGGTGGCGCCGGCCGGGGCCACGCCCTGTCCGCACAGCACGCGCACGGGGCCGTCCGCCGGAGCGAGCAGGATCGGCACCTCGCCGGCCGGTCCGTTCAGGTGCGGTTCCACCACGTGCAGCACGAACGCCCCGGCCACGGCGGCGTCGAAGGCGTTGCCGCCGTCCTCCAGGACCGCCATCGCCGACTGGGAGGCCAGCCAGTGGGTGGAGGACACCATGCCGAAGGTGCCTTGCAGGGTGGGCCGGGTGGTGAACACGGGGCGACTCCTCGGCTCGGCTGCCTGTCCCGGGTGATCGTAGGAGCGTGATCGCCGTCCGGGGAACACGGCGGCCGGCCGAGCCGCTGATCTCGGTGCCGTGCGGGCGGCAGGGCGCAGGCCCCGGTTCAGCAACGGGTCAAGGACTGCTCTACCCCGGACCAAACGGTCGTATGGGTTCCGTGTACGCGCGCCCCGGCTCCCCGACATAGCCGGATTTGCGCCGTTGACCGCTGGCTAACGTGGTCGGGCCCAACGGCCACGCGAAACCACGGGGAAGAGGTGAAGGCGGTGGGGGCGCCGATACGGTCGCGGCTGCACGAATTCCTGGAACCTGATCCGCCGGGACACGGGACTTCACAGCAGGCTCCGCAGCCGCGCCGTTCGGCGCTGCTGGACCTCGTGGACACAGCTCCGCCGCCCCGGCCGGCCACGGACGGACGGCCCGGCCCCAAACCGGGCGTACCCGCCTACCACACACCGGTGTTCGTACCGGCGCATCCGAGGTCGGTCGCCGGCACCGGCGCGGACGGCCGTCCCGTGCGTTCGGCCTTCGTCGTCCTCGAACTCTTCGGCCATCCCTCCCACGGCCACGTGGCCTTCGCCTTCACCGCGCTGGAGAAGCTGGTCGACGCGCTCGGCGAGGCACAGCCGTGGGTGGCCACCTCGCTGGGCCCGCTGGCCGAGGGCGTGCGCGAGCAGGGGGTCACCGTCGTGCTGGACCCGCGCGCGACACCCGCAGAGCCCACCTGGCAGCCGGAGGACCTGGCCGCCTTCGCGCAGGAGGTGCGGCGGTGAGCGCGGACTTCAAAGTCATCTACGACGATCTGTCCACGCTGGCGAAGACCTTCCACGACGAGGCCGGCGACTTCCGCAAGCTGCACGGTGACGTGGCACCGCCCGTGGTGAGCGGCGGCGATCCGGGGCTCGACTCGGCGATCAAGGAAGTCTCCCATCTCATCATCGGCCTGCACGTACTTCTTGCGGACCGGATGGACGCCCATGGCGACAAGGTCGCGTACGCGCGTGACTCCTTCCACCGGCACGACGTGGACGTTCACGGCGTGTTCGAGGACCTGATGCCGGACGAGGACTGATGAGCGACAACTGGGTCGGCGGTGACATCGGCGGGCTCCGCACGATGGCCGAGACGTACAAGAACGCCAAGGACAAGCTGGACGGCGTCGTCAAGCCGCTCAGTCACGCCGTGGACAAGCTGGTGGACGACGCGAGCTGGAAGGGCGACGCGTCCTCGACCTTCCGCGCCCGGTGGGACGAGGACGCGGTGGCCGCCGGCGCCCTCGCCGAGCTGGTGCACGCGGCGGGCACCATCCTCGAGACGCTCGCCAACGCGCTGTCCACGTGCGATGCGGCCCTCAAGAACGCGCATCACACCGCGGCCGGCAACGGGGTGGTGACGGACGGCAAGGGCGTGCCGGCGCCCCCGTCGAGCAAAGACGACCAGAAGACGGTCTCCGCGAGGGACGAGTACGTCAAGGCACGCGACGAGATCCTGCACACGGCGCAGCATGCGCGGCTGGTGGCGGCGAAGCAGCTGCTGGCGCTGCACGACAACGCGACGAAGAAGGACGACTCGGTGTCCGCGGGGGACAAGGTCACCCTGTACGACGCGTTGCGCGGCCTGTACGCCTATGACGCCGAGGACGCCCGGGCGGGGGGCATCAAGGCACGCGAGGAACTCGACGCGGCCAAGGCCGATGCGCAGGCCGCCAAGAAGCAGCTGCGCACCGAACGCAAGACGTTCCAGCAGCAGGGCCGCAAGATGCCCGACGACCTGCCCGCCAAGAGCGCCTACCGGGACGCGCTCACCAAGGTCGACTCGCTGGAAGGGGACATCGCGCGCGCCGACAACGGCAGCACCAAACTGCCGTACGACCGGGCCTTGAACGTCAAGCTGGCCGACGCCGCGGACGCGCTGCGTCTGGGCAAGGGGCTGGAGGCGGTGCCGGACGTCCTCAAGGAGCTGCCCGTACTGGACGTCGCCGCGGCCGGCGCGTGTGGTCTGATCGAGGCGAAGGGCGACCACGACAAGGGCTGGTCCTGGCAGCACTCCGTCGCCACCGACGAGGGAGCCAACGTCGGTGGCCTGGTCGCGGGCGCGGTCATCGCGAGCGCGGTCATGCCGGCCACGGCACCCGCCGCCGCGGTGGCGGTGGTGGGTGTGGGAGCGGCGCTGATCTCGACCAGCGTCATCGACCACTCCCTGCACGAGCACTGGAGCGAGGACATCCACGATCACGGTGTGGTCGGCGGGGTGGCCGTGGGCGCCGGGCATGTCGCCACGGGGGTTTATCACGACGGCAAACGACTGGCGAAGGATGTCTGGCATGGCGTCACAAGCTTCCTCTGAGGCCCCGGCCCCCGGGTTCTCGGTCCCCATCCCCTCCCTGCCGAAGCTGGGCAGGACCTGGTACAAACGCGGCACGGCGTACTGGCTGCGCCGCAGCGGCACGGCCTTCAGCATGGTCCTCGTGCTGGCCATGTTCTGCCTCTTCGCGTTCGGGCTGTACTCAGGGTTCCTCGAAGTGCTGCCGTCCTCCATGCGTATCCCGTGGGACGGCGTGCAGGTCGTGGCGTCCGCCGTGGCCCTGGTGTGGGGCTGGGTCTCGCAGCGCCGCAGCCACCGTGCGGCGCTGCTGGATCCCCCCTCTCCCGGACAGACGCTCCAGGCCAAGCGCGACCACAACAGGCGCGTTCCGGGCCTGATCGCGGTGGGCCGCGCACTCGTGATCCTGGCTGCCCCTGTGATGCCGGCGTTCGCCGCGTGGGCCGTCGGCTGGCTGGTCGCCTACACCACCGTCCGCGAGTACCCCAGCGAGGTCGGCGCCCGCCGCTGGCTCGAGGCGCACGCCACCGGAACATGACCCCGGCCGCCGGTCGGTGCCCGCCGTCGGCCGGAGGTGCATAACGGGCAGAGCGGTACGTCGTGAACCCGCTGCCGTAACCGCCCCGGCACACAGCGAGTTTCCACTTCCGCCCCACAGACAGTCGTGTGACACTGACGTCCCCGTCCACCATGCGGACCCCCTTTCCGCACCCCCTCCCCCACGAGAAGTGCGCCGTGCGTTCCCTTCCTCTGCCGCTCGCCCTCACCGCACGTCTGACACCGGTCGCGGTCCTCGCCTGTGCCGGCTGGGCGCTGACGTCCGGGCCCGCCGCGCCGCCCGCCGCCGCCGGGCACCACACGTCCCAGGACTCTCCCGCCCAGTCGTCCTCCGGCCCGTCGTCCACCGCCGCGGCGAAGTCGTACTCCAGCGCGCCCACGCCCTGTACGAGCGTGCCCGCGGCCACCGTCACGGCCCTGGTGCCCGGGGCGCAGACGGCGGGCAAGGAGATCCCGTCGACGGACACCCAGCTGCGCCGCACCTGCTCCTGGAACGCCCTGAAGGGCTACTCCTACCGCTGGCTGGACGTGTCGTTCGAGATCAGCCAGTCGGAGCAGGAGGCGCAGCAGGAGTACCAGCAGCGGGTCACCCAGAAGAGCGGCGGCGGGACGGTGCCGGGGCTCGGGGACAGCGCCTACTCGGTGGTGAACCTCACCACGCAGGACAAGCAGCAGACCCGCGAGGGCGTGGTGCTGGTCCGGGTCTCCAACGCCCTGGTCGTCGTCACCTACAACGGCAGCGACTTCGACACGAAGAAGGCCCCGGACACGGACACGATCAACACGGGGGCGATCAAGGCGGCGCGGGCCGCGGTCGGCGCCCTCGGCGGCGGGCAGGGCTGAGCGCGCCGCACGTTCCCGTTCAGTACGGCGGCACGGCGGGGCCCTCCTCGACGCCGAGGACCACGAAGCTGACCCGGGGGCCGAGTTCGACCCGGTCGCCGTCGCGCAGGCGGGCCGAGCCGTCGGGTCCCAGGACCCGGCCGTTGACGCGGGTGCCGTTGGTGGCGCCCTGCGCGACCTCCCTCACCCAGGCCGAGCCGTCCTGCCGGTGTTCCACGGTCGCGTGCCGGGCGGAGACCGTCTCCTCGCCGGCCAGCAGCGCCGACGCCTCGGGGGCCCAGGTGCCGCTGCGCCCGAGCCGCAGTTGCGTACCGCACGGCACGTCGAGGTGCCGGCCGCCGGCCCGGAACACCAGCCGCAGCGCCCCGCCCGCCGGCCGCTGCGGCCGCGGGCCCGCACCGGCCGGCGACAGACACGCGGGGCACACGGGCATACCCGCGGGGACCACCACGGAGCACGCCGGGCAGCGACGGCCGACGGGCTGCCGGCGCGGGCGGCGCGGAGCCGTGCGGATCGCGGTGCCGTCGACCGTCTCCCAGTCGGGCCTCTCGTCGGCACCCGGCGTGTGACCCTCGCGCCCGTCGTCCCCCAGTCCCTCACCGTCCCCCTCGGTCTCCTGCCACGCGTCCCCCTCGGTGTCCTCCCACGCGTCCTGCTCGGTCTCCTGCCACGCGTCCTCCCCGGTCTCCTCCCACGCGTCCTCCTCGTCGTCATCCCAGTCGTGCACCTCCGCCAATGGCGTCTCCCTTCTTCAGGACCACCGTCGTGTCCACCCGCCCGCTGTCGGACTCCCGTACGTCCGTCACCACCACCGTGGTGCCCGGTCCCAGGTCGGACGCGGCGAACAGCTCCCGGGCCAGGGGGTTGATCAGATGGGTCTCGAGGACCATGCCGATGCCACGGCCGCCGTTCCACTTGTCGCGGGTGCAGTGGTCCAGCAGGGCACGCCGGGCCCCGTCCTCGATCCGCAGGTCGAGTTGGTGGCCCTGGGTCAGCTGACGCTGGATGTTCTCGACCTGGTCCGCGAAGATCTGCTCGGCGACGTCCTCGGAGATGAAGTCGAAGACGACGACGTTGCCGCCGATCCGGTTCATCAGCTCCGGCCGGCCGATGACCTGCTCGAAGTGCTTCTTGATGTTGTCCTTGACCGTGGCCTCCAACTCCCGGTACGGCGTGCCTGGTTCGACGATCCACTCGCGCTCCCCGGTGTCCGGGTCGGTGCGCTGCACGCCGAGGTTGGAGGTGAAGATGAGCACGCACTCGCTGAAGTAGGTCGTCACGCCCTGCCCGTCGGTGAGCCTGCCGTCCTCCAGCACCTGCAGGAACTTGTCGAGGATGCCCTTGTCGGCCTTCTCGATCTCGTCGAAGAGGATGACCCGGAAGGGGTTCTCCCGTACGGCGGAGGTCAGTTCGCCGCCGGCCTCGTAGCCGACGTAGCCGGGCGGCGCGCCGACGAGCCGGTCGGCGGAGTGCGCGGCCGAGAACTCGCTCATGTCGAAGCGGAGATAGGCCTGGTCGCTGTCGAACAGCACGGAGGCCACGGCCTTGGCCAGCTCCGTCTTGCCGGTGCCGGTCGGGCCGGCGAAGAACAGCACGCCGCGCGGCCGGTGTCCGGGGTTGGTCGCCTGCGCCCCGGACAGCCCGAGGGCGGCACGCTTGAGGATGTCCAGGGTCATCGCCACGGCCGCCTCCTGCCCCCGCACCCGGCTGGGGATGGAGCGCTCGTCGGCCGGGTCCTCGCCGCGCAGGATGCGCCGGCGGATCTCGTCGCGGCTCCACGGGTTCTTCTCCACGCCGAGCCGGTAGATCCGCACGGCGTCCGGCACGGCGGCGAACGGCAGGCCGCGGGCGCGGGCGAGTTTCACGCTCTCCTCCATGGCCCGCAGGCTCAGCCCGGAGGCCGCCCGGGCAAAGGCGCCGACCGCGCGTGCCGTCGCCTCGCCGTCCGTGCCGGCGGGCGCGGCGGAGCCGTCGCGGGTGCCGTGTCCCGCGTACCGCTCGTAGCGCTCGTGCAGGAGGCGGGCCATGGTGGAGCGTTCGTCCGCGTCCGGTTCCGGCACGGCGACCGCGCGGATCCGCTCGCTGCCGGCGATCAGCCACCCGGGTACGTCCCGTTCCCCCTCGGCGAGCCAGATCACCGGGTTGAACAGGCCCGGGCCCTGCGGCATGGGGGCGGCGGCGGTGGGCCGGGGGCCCAACGGCTTCGCCTCGTGGGCGAGTTTGAGGCAGGCGAGGAAGAAGTCCCGTTCCTCGTTGGTCAGCCGGGACGGATCGACGAGGAGCCGGGAGGCGTGGTCGATCACGAGGGCGACCCTGAGCGGCCGTTGCCGGCGGCCGTCGCGCACCGTCTCCTCGCGCTGCCGCGCCCAGCCGTCCACGATGTTGCGCAACTGCTCCAGCACCGCCTGGCGCCCGGCCGGCCCCTGGCCGGGGAACTCGCAGGTCTCCTGGAGCAGTTCCGCAACGGCCGCCTGGACCGTGCCCTCGCCGACCGGCGCGACCCGGAAGCCGCTCACCTGGTCGCACAGCACCAGCGCCTCGTAGCCCTTCTCCCTGAGCAGGTTCCACAGCACGTCGAGCAGCGGGTGGAAGCGGTCCCGGCCGCGCCGGCGCACCAGGTGCAGGTCACGGATGTTGCCGTGCAGGACGTACTGCGCGTGCACACCGAGCGTTCCGACCAGCTCCTCCACGAAGGGCGGGAGCCGGTCCTCCTTGGACAGGTCCATCGTTCCTCCCCCCTGCGCGCCGCCCGGGGCCGCGCGCCGGCCATGGGTACGCCGGTGTCCTCACCGGCGTACGTCGTGCCCGGCGCCGGCCGTACTCACCGGCGCCGGTCGTGCTCGGCGTGCCGCGGACTCAGCGGTGTCCGCCGCCGCCCGCCGTCCGGTGCCGGGGGGCGTGCCGGGGTACGTCCCGGCGCGGCTCGGCCGCCCGGCCGGCCTCCTCGAGCACGTCGTCGAGCAGCACGGCGTCCTCCCCCAGCACCCCCGGCAGCGCCCCTTCGGTCTGTTCGATCCGGATGCCCAGGTCCAGCCCGAGCGCCCCGGTGATCTCCTCGATCTGCGGGAACAGTTCCCGGGCCTCGGCGCAGCGCTTGTCGTCCAGGGCGCGCTGCTCGGGTGTGCGCTGCCCCGGTGCGCCCCGGTACATGGTCGCCACGCGCAGCCGGCCCTCGACCAGGGTCGACCTGAGCCAGTGGCCGGACTTCTCCCAGCCCTCGGGCGTGAGGTCGAGGCGGATCTCCTGTCCTTCGGGGCGCCCTGCCCCGGCCCGGCCGCCGTACCGTTCGGCCAGCATCGCGACGGCCTCGGTGCATTGCTGCCGGACGTAGATCGCCTCAAGCGCTTGATGACGCGCCGTCACATGTGTTTCGACCAGGTCGAGTTCGGCACGGGTGAGCGGGCGGCCGTCGTCCAGGGTGCGCCGCAGGAGTGCCAGCGCCTCCGGTGCCGCAGGAAGGTCCTCGGCGCCCTCGGGGGTCTCGTAGGCGAGGAAGTCGTAGTGCAGCGCGGCGCGTTCCTGGGCCTCGCGCGTCTCGCGCGCCTCCTGGTTGGCGTCCCGGACGAACTTGCGTGCCTCGGTGAGGTGGATGCGGGCCCGGCGCGGGTCGGCCGCGGCGCGGTCCACGGCCTTGCGGACGGCCTGGGCGGCGAGTTCGGCGGTCTCGGGTGCGGCGTACGGGTCCAGGCCGCCGAGGATGTCGGCGCCGCAGCGGCGGACCTCCTCGGGGTCGCGGGGCGCGGCGGCGCCCGGGCCGGCGGGCCTGGAGGACGCCGGCTGTGCCTCGGCGCCGGCGGTGCGCTCCGCGGAGAACCGCTCGAGCGCGCGCTTGCGGCTCTCGCGCAGGGCGCGCTGCCAGTCGTCGTCCCGCTCCTCGTGCGGCCGCAGCAGAGCGGTGAGCCGCTGCTGCTCCCATGCTGCCTGCTGTTCCTCCGCGCGGCCCAGGGCCTCCTCGGCGCGGGCCAGTTGCCGGCGCAGTGCGCCCAGCTGTTCCCCGACGGGTGCGAGCGGCGGCGGCAGGTCGGGGTGCGGCGGGGGGCCGGGCGGGCCGCCGCGGGCCGTGGCCCGGGCCGCCCGGGCGAGCAGGGCCTGGCGGCGGGCGTTGATCCGGGCCGCGGCGAAGGCGGCGGCCTCCCACTGCTCCGCGGCCGTGGCCGCCAGCTGCTGCTGGAGCTGCAGGCAGCGCTGTTCCTCCGCGGCCCGCACCGCCGCCGCGGCCAGGAGCCGGGTGCCGATCAGCGCGGCCCGCCCGACGAGCAGGACGCCGCTGAGCGAGCCGAGCGCCTGCAGGGCCGCGTCCGCGGCCTGGTGGACGGCGTGGCCGGCCGCGTCGGCGAGGTGCGCGGAGGCGTGGCCGGCTGTGTCGTGCAGGTGCAGCATGCCGGTGTGCGGCAGGGCCTGCGGGTCGAGCGGCGGCGGTGGCGGCGGGAACTGCACGGCGGGTGCGATCATCTGGATCGTGGGGATGCCGAATGCCGAACTCATGCCCGTTCTCCTGTCGTGTCGGTCCTCGTCCCGGGCCCCCGGGCCGCCATCCGCCGGGCCGCCGCCCGCCGGTCCCGTCCGGCCCGTCGCAGGCGCCGCCACGCCCAGCCGCGGCGCACGCTCCACGCGGCGAGTGCGACGGCCGAGGCGAGCGGCCACAGCCACGGCGCGAACGCGATCGCGTAGAACCCGGTGAAGACGGCGAGGACGAGCAGCGCCGCCCCCGCCCAGCGCCCGGCCCGGGTGCGGGCGAGCCGGCCGGGGCGCTCGGCGCTGCGGATCAGCAGGCCCGCCAGCGACCGGTCGGGGTGGTAGAAGGGCGGGCCGATGTACACGGCGGTCCACAGCTCCACCACGAAGACGAACGCGGCGGCGGGCAGCGCCTGAAGCCAGGCCGTGACGACCGCTGCCTGCGAGGCGCGGCCCAGCACGTCCGCGAGGCCGATGACGAAGCTCCAGGGAGCCGTGACGACGGTGGCGCCGAGCAGCGCCCAGCCCAGTGTCGGCAGGCGGTCCAGCCGGCGCAGTACGGCGAGGATGGCGTCCTGGTCGTCCGCCAGCAACCGCACGTACTCCTCGCGGGCCCGCCGGTCGCTGAGCGCCTGCGCCTCCTCGCCGGCCCTGCCGGCGAGCAGGTGGGCGGCGACCAGGCGCACGTCGTCGTCCCGGGCGGCGAGCAGCGCGTCGAACCACGGCACCCGTGCCGGGAATTCGGCGCGCACCCGCAGCAGCAGGTCGACGAGCCGGCTGCGGGTGCGTTCGGGTTCGCGGGCCAGCTGCAGCAGCCAGGCGTCCACGGCCGGCGAGTGCCTCAGGGCCGCCCGGTCCCGGCGGCCCCGCCCCAGCTCCCGGACGGTGGGCTCCCACCGCGCGCGCAGCACGCGCCAGGCGCGGTCGGTCTCGTCCAGTCCCCGGCCGCCCGGCCGCTGCGCGAGCCCGGTCAGGATCTCCGGATGGGCGGCCAACTGCCCCACGAGCGCGACGGCTTCGGCGTCCGCGTCCGCGGCCGCCTGGCACATACGGCGCATGTTCACCGTGTCCAGGGGGGCTCCGTGCCAGGAGGCGTCCAGACCGGGACCGAGCCAGTTCAGGAGCCGTACGAGGCCCCCGGCGGACGGCTCGTGCGCCAGTTCGGTGCGCAGGGCGACGAGCCGGCGCAGCTCTTCGGGGCTGCGGCCGGCGGCGGTCCCGAACTGGCCCAGCCATTCGACGAGCCGGGCCCGGTCGTCGTCGTCGGCCAGCATGCGCGCCGCCGACGAGGGGTTCTGGTCCAGGTGGAGGGCGAGCCGTTCGGTGCCGGTGAACTCCTGGCCCATGAACGGCAACGGCCGGATCGCGGGCCGCCCGGGGTCCTTGGGGAAGATCCGCCCGTCGGTGCGCGGGGCGACATCGGGATCCTGTCCGTCCAGCCACCGGCGCACCTGCTCGGCCCCCCAGCGGTGCTCCGGGGCCCGGGTGAGCAGGCCCTCGCAGAGCAGACGGGTCCTGCGGTGCGCGATGCCGCCGACGTCGGGATCGTGCGTGGCGATCTCCGCGAGCACTTCCTCGTCCCGGCTGAAGCCGATGGGGTGGGTGCCGAGGGCCAGTTCGGCGACGACCATGCCGAGCGACCACCAGTCGCCCGCCTCGGACACGGCCTGGCGCAGCGGTCCGGCCTCCGGCGCGAGGTAGAGGGGCTTGCCGCGCCAGTCGGCCCGCGGCTCCAGCGCCTCGCCGGGCCGGTGGCAGGCCGCGCCGAAGTCGACGAGGACGAGGTCGGCCCGCTCGCCGCGGCGGCCCTGCACCACGATGTTGTCGGGGGTGATGTCCCGGTGGACGACGCCCCGTTCGTGCAGCTCGGTGACGGCGTCACAGAGCTGGCTCACCACGGCCCGGACGGCCTCGGGCGCGAGGCCGCCGCGGTGGTCCTCGTGGAAGGCCTGCAGGGTCTGCTCGCCGTGCGAGCGGTACAGGTGCCAGGGGTGTCCGTGCGCGGTGCCGGTCTCCAGGAGCCGCTCCAGGTGGGGAGCGGACTGCTCGGCAAGTTCCACGAGCACCCGTTCCACGTCCGGGTCCGGGCGGTGCAGCCGGTGGTACCACTTGAGGACCAGCGGTATCTCCGCCGGTCCATGACGGGCCGTCAGATCGCGGACGCGCAGGACGACGGCCTCGGCGGGCTGCCGCGCCTCGCCGAGCACGGCGACGAGCGGGAAGCGGTCCGCGAGGTCGGGGGGCACCTCGGCGCGGACCGGACGTGTCTCGATGACACGGGCGTTGCCGAAGCCCCCGTCGGCGGGGTCGACGAAGCGGGTGGGCGGTGTGGTCGTCATCGTCCGGCCCTCCGGGAAGCGCGCCGGGTGCCCCGGGGGGCCGCCCCGCACGGCGAACCGGCCCGGCGCAGGGGCCGCGGGACGACGAGCGCAGCCCGATTCCCGTGCGGTGAAGGGGAGTCCGCGCAGCCTTCGGCCCTGCCCCGGCCGGGGCTACGATGCCTGTCATGCACCCCCTGCCCTCGCACGAGAGCCTCGTCGCCGAACTCAGGGAACTGCGGCCCCGCGGGCTGCCCGGGCTGCGCCACTGCACCAGGGACGCGCTGCGCGAGGCCGGCGTCGCGGCCGGCCTGTGCACCGGGCCGGAGGACGAGCTGAGCGGCATCGAGGAGCTGCTGGGCTCGGCGGTGCGGCGGCTGGCCGGCGGGCGCCCGGTGCGCGACGACGACTCCTGCGATCCGCTGGCCCGCGCCGCCGCCCACTCCTTCGGGCTCTTCGCCGCGCGGCGCGGGGTTCCCGGCACCGACCGGCGCAAGGCCGCGGCCGGGGTCTACGGCGTGACCACCGAGCGCTTCCGCAAGAGCCAGGAGCATGTCGTGATCGCCGAACTCGCGGCTGCGGTCCTGGCGGTTGCCCGGCACGCGGATACCGGGCAACCCCCGGACTCCGTGGCCGAGTTGGCCGGTACGGCTGCTCCGGCGGCGCACGTGCACGCGGCCGGGTCCGGCTCCGGGCTCGCGCCCCGGCGCCCGCCGCGCCCGGCCGCCCGGGCGGCGCTCCCGCCGGGCCGCGTCACGGTGTGGACCTGCCCGATCGAGGAGGTGCGGGGCGTGGACATCCTGGTCTCCTCGGAGAACACGTATCTGGAGATGTCCAAGACCTTCCGCCCCACGGTCTCCGGCGCCCTGCGGCGGGCCGCCGCCCTGCGGGACGCCGCGGGCGAGATCGTGGACGACGTCCTGTCCCGGGAACTGGACGTGTGGCTGCGCAGGAACGGCATGAAGGGCATGGCCGTGCGGCCGGGCACGGTCGTCGCCACACCGTCCGGCGCCCTGGCCGCCCAGGGGGTACGGCGCATCCACCACCCGGCGATCGCCACCCCGGTCGCGGACGGCGACCGCTACCATGTGTCCCCCTCCGTGCTCGGCGAGGCGGTGCACCGGTGCTTCGCGCTCGCCCGCCACGAGAGCGAGTCCCTCTCCTTGCCGATGTCCTCGATCTGCTTCCCGCTGCTGGGCTCCGGCCGGGGCGGCCTGCCCGTGGAGACGGTGGCCCGCCGGCTGCTCGACGCGGTCCGCGAGGAACTGCGCCGGGACCCGTCCTGGTCGGTGCTGCTGGTCACGCCGCAGGAGCGCCACGCCCGGCTGCTCAAGGCCGCCAGCTCCGCTCCGTGAGCGCCACCCCGCTCTGCTTCAACTGCCGTTCCAGTTCGGCGAGTTCCCCGCGCAGCGGGACGCCGTAGAGCCGTAGCCCGCCGTCCTCGCCGCAGGCGGTCTGCAGACGCCCTCCGGTCTGCTCCCCGTCCAGGTGCGGGGCGTACCGCAGGGCGCCGAGCGGGGTCAGCGGGACGATCCGCTGGTTGGCCGACCCCCGCCAGGCCAGCCGGGTGGGCTCCGCGACCCGGAACCGGCCGGTGATCACGGCGTCCGCGCCGGCGAGGGCCGCCCGCCGCGCGGGCGTCAGCTCCCCGGGCTCGTATCCCGTGTACACCAGCAGGTCGGCGGGGCGGGACCCGGCGCTCCCCACGCGGCGCCGGGTCGCGTCCCGCAGGCGGGCCGCCGCGGCCAGGAGCCGCCGCAGCGCCGCCGTCTGCTGGAGGGGTTCGCCGCCGCTGACGGTCAGGCCGTCCGCGCCGTCGGCGAGGGCGCGCCGCCACAGCGCGAGCACCTCGCGGACCGTGGCCGTCGTCCCCGCCCCGGGGTCCCAGGTGTGCCGGGACATACAGCCGGGGCAGGCCAGCGAACAGCCCTGGAACCAGATGCCGAGCCGTTTGCCCGGGCCCAGCGTTCGAAGCGGGTAGTGCGTCCCCTCGAGGCGCAATTCCACGGCATCTCCTCCTCGCACCGGCTTGGAGTATCCAGCGCGCCGAGGAAAGCGCGCAATTGCCCAAATGCCACTGCCCGGTTGCCCGCAGGGCGGGATCCGGTTGTTTTCCGGAACACCACAAAGAATGATCTGCTCCCCCTCAAATCACCAGTCCCGCAAGGGGATTCACTCCGCTACTCTCTCCCCATCGCGGCGCCTTCCCACCCGGACCGCCCGCGACGAATGGGGGAACTTTCGAAATGATCAAAGAGGTTCGAATAAATGTCCGGGTCCGTCGGCTGAAAGCCGGGCGCATGTCATCGGCGCGCGCCCGGTTCCACGGCCGCCGGGACGCGGGCGGTCTCCGGGAATTCCTGCGGGAGTCGGCGGCGGGCCGCACACCCGACGGTGACGGCCTGCCGCCCTATGTGCTGGGTCTGCACGCGCAGGTGCGGCGCAGCGCCGCCGGGCTGCGCACCCGTACCCTCGCGGCCCATCACGGGCTGCAGACCCGGATCCAGGCCGAGTCGGTGCGGGTGGTGACCCAGTACACGGTGCGCCGGCAGCCGGCGCCGGCCGCGCTCGCCCGGTTCGGGCGGATGGTCGGCGAGTGGCGCTCGGCCGCCTCCGTGTACCGGCAGCAGGCCCAGCAACTCGCTGACGAGGCCAACCAGTTGATCGCCTGCTACTGGGACGCCGCCTGGGCCCGCACCCGGCGCGACGGCCATGTCAGCGGTGCGCGGCCGACGGGCTGGCTGCCCGGGGAGATCACCCTGGACCGGACCTGGGCCCGGCTCGACGACGGCCTGCTCAGCGACCGCTGGTACGCCCCGGAGCGGGCCGGGCACGACGCCGATCCGTCGGCCGTCGCGCAGGCACTGCACATCCTCGATCACCAGGCCGCGCGGGGCGGTCCGGGGCCGGCGCGCGGCGGCGACGCCACGTCCGGCCTCGGCCGGACATGACCCCCGTGCGCCGCCCGTTCGCCGCCCGTCCGCCAGGAAGGCCAGGGAGCATCATCGTGCATCACTCGGCCCGAACCGCCCGCCGGTCCCCCGTCCGCGCCGCCCGCCGTATCGCCCTCGTCGTCCCGCTGGTGTGCGCGCTGTCCGCCCTCGTGTCCTGCACCAAGCAGGAGGCGGCCCTCACCACACCCTGCGGGGTGGTCGTCGACGGTTCGGGGTCGGCCGCCGCGACCAGGCAGGGATTCAACTCGGAGGCCAAACTCAAGGACTCCCTCGTGGAGTTCCTCACCGACCAGAAGTGCAAAACGGTGGACTTCGCACCCATCACCCGTTCGTCGCGCAGCTCCTCCTGCCGGCAGGAGCAGGTGGATCTCGACCCGCCGCACGACGCGAACACCGACCAGAAGGTCCAGCGGGCGAATGCCCTCAGGAGCGCCGCCGTCGCGGCGCTCGCGGAGCTGAAGTGCGCGCGCACGCAGAACGGTTCGGACGTGTGGGGCGGGCTGGCCCGCATCGCGGAGACCGTTCCGCACACCGGCAAGGCGCCCAGACTGCTCGTCGTGAGCGACTTCGACCAGGCCGACCCGGAGTTCGCGCTGTCCCGCCAGGACATCACCACCGAGGCCGCCCGGGCCAAGGTCATCGATTCGCTCGTGCAGAAGCGGGGCCTGCCCGGCATCAAGGGGATGGACGTCTTCCCCGTCGGGCTCGGCATGCAGTACGGAGCCGATCCCAGCGAGGCCGCGAACTTCGAGTCCTTCTGGGTGCAGGCGCTCGAGGGGAGGGCCGGGGCACATGTCGACAACCACTACAAGCGCTGAGGCGCCGCAGCCGCGCCGCAGGCGGCTCGCGCGCTATGTGCCGCTTCCCGGGCGGACCCCGGAGCAGACCGGCCGGCCCCGGCCCGGTACTACCGCCGGCGCGCCCGCCGGCCGTCGGCCCCTGGTCATCGAGGACAGGTCCGAACGCGGCCTGCTCGCCGAGGCCCGCAGGAGAGGCAGCCAGGCCGGCGAGAACGGGACGCTGGACCCGTGGGTGCTGGGCAGCGGCGACCGGGTGCCCTACTTCGCGGAGCTGGCCTCCCTGCGGGACGCCGTCGTGCACCGGATCGGGGAGGACCTGAGCCTGCGGGAGGAGGAGGCACGGCTCGAGGACGCCCGGGCGGCCTCCGACGTGACCGCGGGCGAGACCGAGACCCGGCTGCTGGAGGAGCGGCTGCGGGAGGCCGAACGGGACATCGACACCACCCGGCGCCAGCTCGACCTGCTCGCGATCCGCTCCTCGCGCTGGCTCCGCTTCCGCGACCGGCTGCGCGAACGGGTGGAGGACCGCTGGCTGCGCGCCCGTTTCCCGGACCCGGACGGCCCGCCCGGCAACCCCGCGCCCGACCCGGCGGAGTCCGGCTCCCCGGACGGTGGCACCGATCAGGGCGCGGACCCGGGCGACGACTGGCAGTCGGTGGCCACGGCGGGCACCGGCGTGAACGGCGCCTCGGCCGCCGCGCTGCGCGAGGAGATCCGCGCCGCCCGGCGGGACACCGCGAGCGCCGCCTCCGGCGAGGGCTGGGAGGGCCTGCAGACCCGCCCCGGTCTGCCCCGGTGGCTGACCGTGGTCCTGCTCGCCGTCATCATGGCCGTGGAGGTGCCGGTCTACTGGGTCGCGTACCAGCCCTTCCACGGGATCGGCAGCACCGGCGGGGATCTGCTCTCCGGTACGCTCGCGATCTCGTCCGCGGTCGTCATGCTGACCCTGCCGCACCTGGCGGGGCTCATGCTGCGGTGGCGCTCGGCGACCGGGTCGCCGCGCAGCGGCTGGCTCCCGGCCCTGTCGTTGCTCGGCGTGTGGGGCGCTCTGACCTGGCTGCTCGGCACGCTGCGCGCCAAGTTCGTGATGCAGCACGACACCGCGGCCCCCACCGGGGGCGACACCTCGGGCTTCCGCGGGCTCGGCGGCTCCTCGGCCGACACCACGACCCTGGTGGACCGGCTGCATCTGTCGGCCCAGACGGTGACCTGGCTGTTCTGCGCGCTGCTGCTGCTCTCGGGCGGCGTCGGCTTCCTGCTCGGCCTGTTCCGGGAGCACCCGTTCCTGGACGCCTTCCGCACGGCGGTGGAACGGCGCACGGGGCTGCAGCGGCGGCGCGAGCAGAGCATCGTCGCCACCGAACAGGCCAGAGCCGCCCAGGAGACGGCCGAATCCCGCCGGCAGGACCGCAGGGACGCCGCGGGCGAGCGCATCGCCACGGCCCGCAAGCTGTACGAGGCCGCCGCCCACGAGTACCTCGACGGGGTGATGTCGGCGGCGAAGGACCCCGCCGTCACCGAGTCGGCGATGCGGCTGTCCCAGAACTGGCCGCTGCTGCCGGCCGCCGTGCGCGAGCGCTGAGGACGCACAGCCGGCCGCCCCGGCCCTCGTCAGGGGGCCGGGGCGGCCGCTGTGTCCGCGTCCCTCACTCCTCGGGGAGGGAGACGAGCGCGTGCAGCGGCGCCAGCAGCCGGTTGACCGCCCGGACGTCGTCGGCCGAGGCCAGCCGCAGGCAGGCCTGCGGGCGCGGGTCCAGGGGCGCCTCGGGGCAGCGGTCCTGGAACAGCTGGAGCGCCCGGCGCGGCCGGCAGCGCTTGGAGGTCCACCACAGGCCCTGCACCTTCGGGCAGCGTTCACGGATCACCCGCACCCAGTACCGGGTGCCGGCGTACTCCTCGGTGTCGATCAGCCAGTCGTCCTGCCAGACGGCGGCCAGTGCCTCGGCGGTCGTGAGGTCCACCAAGGAGAGGTCCGCCGTGGTGCGCAGCGCGGACAGGACGTACCGGGACGCCTGCGCCCAGGGGATCAGACGCACACCGGCGTCGCCGAACTCGACCGACCTGAGCAGCACTTCGGACAGGGCGGTGACCGGGTCGAGGGCCGCGTAGAGGTAGGGGTAGGGGTCCTGCCCGGTGGGGTCGAAGCGGCTGCCCTTGAAGAACTCGTGCGCGACGTTCGGGTTGAACTCACCGGCCGCGTACCGCGCCTCGTGGCACCGCCACAGCACGGTGCCCGCCGGCAGGATGTGGCACACCGGCGTCATGGGCACGCCCTCGAGCGGAATCTGACGTGCCATCAGAGCGCTCCGGCCGGTTCGGCGGCGGCGCGCTCCAGCACGTCGTCCGGCAGGACGCCGAGCAGGTCCGCGGGGATGCCGCCCAGCCAGCTGTTGCCGCCCAGCCACCAGTCGGCGGCTCCCCAGGGGTCGCGGTCCGCGCACAGCAGCGCGTTGATCCGCCGTACGACCGGCAGCGGTTCGGCCGTGCCGGGCCGGAACTGGAAGCGCGGGTAGCGGATGCCCCGGTCCGGGTCGCGCAGCCGGATCAGACCGCCGGGTGCGCCCGGACCCCCGTACGGCTCCGGGCTCCCGGACGCGCCCTGGCCGCCGGGCAGCGCGGCGCGTTCGGCCTCGCTCAGCGCGGGTGCGGCGAGCAGCCGGCGGCGGGCCGCGCGCAGCAGTTCGGCGGGGTCGGGCGGCGGGGTGCCGAGGACGTCGATCACCGCGTCGATGGTGGTGAGGGAGGGCAGTTTTGGGGTGCCGGCCGCATAGCGGTGGCCGCCGAGTGCCTGGCAGACGGGGTGGCCGGGCGGCAGCGCGGACAGGGTGCGCTTGAGGCGGCGCACCGTACGGGCGACGGCCGACGGGTTGCCGGCGGCTGTCTCCTCGCGCATCTCCCGCAGGATCCCGGACAGTTGGCCTAGGGCCTCGTCGTCCAGCGCGGTGATGACGGTGGTCCAGTGCCGCTCCAGCAGCCGCAGCAGGTCCTGGGACGTCATGCGCGCTCTCCTTCCTGCGGCCGGGCGTGTGCCACCGCCGGTGCCGGTGCCGTCGCCGGTGCCGGGTTGCCGTGGTGGACGAACGCGGCCCAGGTGTCGGGCCGTTCGCGGAAGTCCTCGGTGAGCCGCCAGGCGGCCGCGATGCCCTTCAGCGCCGGGACGGGCGGGCGCTCGTCGGGTGCGGTGAGCATCCAGCGCTGGGCGGCGCGCAGCGCGTCCGGCGGGGCGAGGCCCCGGGCGAGCGCGTCGTGCAGCACGAGCATGAGCAGCTCGGACGCCCTGTCGTCGACCTTCCACCGGGAGCCGATGGCGTCGGCGGCCAGCCGGTGCACCAGGACCGAGGTGACGGTCAGGGCCTCGTCGTGGTCGCGGGTGGTGAGGTCCGTCTCGCAGCCGCCGCACACGACCAGCGGCCCGGCCGAGCGGAAGGCGTCGCCCTCGCCGGGTGCCTCCAGCAGGGTGCTCAGGGTGAGTTCCCCGCCGCCGGACGCCTCCGCGGCCCCGGCGGGCGCGGCCAGCCTGAGGGCCGAGCGGGTGGGGTCGGGGCCGGCGAGACCGTGACAGGCCAGGTGCACCAGGGAGGCGGGGGCGGCGGCCCGGCCGCCGAGCAGGGCCAGGACCGCCTGAGGGGTGGCGGGGTCGTCGTCGGGGTGGTGGACCACCGCCCCCGGATAGAACACGCCGGCCAGGGTCTCGATCTCCTCCTCGGCCCACTCCAGGTCGTCCGCCCCGTGGAACACCAGGGCGGGCCGTTCGGCGGGTGCCATGCGCCGGCGGGCCACGGCGCGCAGGAACTCCCGGCCGGAGGCGGCGTGGGTGAGGACGGCGGCCTCGCAGGCCCTGACGGGCCGCGCCGCGCCGTGACCGGCGGGCGGCCGCAGCACGGCCGCCGGCCAGGGGACGACGCCCAGTTCACCGCAGGGCACGACGACCAGGCGTACGGCACCGCCGGCGCCGGCTCCGGCCGGGGTGCCCGGCACCTCGGCGCGGGCGCGGTCCCACCCGCCGAGGCGGTCCAGTGCGGGGCCGAGCACCTCGCCGGCCCACGTGCACAACCGGTCCAGGGCGCGCAGCCGGCGCTGTTCGGCGCGGCTCCTGTCGCTCTCGCCGGCGGCGCCGCCGGCATCCAGGCTCTGGCGGCGCGCCCCGGCCGCCAGGTACTCCGCGACGGGCCCGCGTCCGGCGGGGGCGAGCGAGGGCAGGGGCAGCTCCTCGACCGGGCCGTCACGGGTGACGAGCAGCACGGCACCGTCCGGATCCTCGACGCCGGGGACGAGATACAGCAGCGCGTCCGCCGACGACGCCCGCAGACCCGCGCGCAGGTCCCGCAGGGAGGCGGGCCCCGGCTGTACGCCGGCCGCGCCGCGCTCCCGCAGCACCTCCAGCGAGCGGCGCCGCACGTCACCGGGCAGGCCCGGGGCGCCCCCGCCCGCCGCGGCCAGCACCTTCAGCGGGGAGCGGTCACGCAGGTCACCGATGCCGCCCGGGCCCGCCCCGGCGGACATCTCCCGCAGGGAGCGGTCGTCGCCCTGCTCCCAGACGGGGTCGGCGGCGGCGCGCCAGCGCTCGGCCAGGGCGCTCTCGCCGAGGGCGGCCAGCCGGTCGGCGACGCCCGCCGAGACGGCCGCCGCGCCCAGCACCAGGGAGCGGCCCGCCTCCAGGCACGCGAGCGCCTCCTCGGCGTGCCCGGCGCGCAGGGCCCAGAAGGCCGCGCGGCGGCCCCGGTCGGCCGCCGCGCGGGCGATGCGCAGGCCGCGGCCGGTGCCCTGCTGGAGCAGGACGTCGTCGGCACAGTGCCGCAGTGAGGCGCGGGCGAGTCCCACGGCGGCCAGCAGGTCCTCCTCGGCACCGGGCGGGTCCGCCTTCAGGGCGGCGCGCTCGGCGCGCAGTTCGGCGAGGTCCCAGGTGAGGCGGGCGCGGCCCGGCCCGCCGTCGGGCAGTTCCGCCAGCGCCCGCTCCTGTTCGGCGATCGCCTCGTCCAGGGCCCCGGCGTCCCCGGTGAGCCGGTGCAGGGTGTCCAGGGCGAGTGCGATGCCGGCGCGCGCTCTCGGCCGGAAGTCGGAGGCGAATCCGGGGACGTCCAGCGCGGCCCGGGCGCGCCGTACCCCCTCGGCGATACGGCTCGGGTCCGACTCGGCGATCGCCGTCAGGGCGATCAGCGGGCCCCAGGCGATGTCGAGGAGGTTCCGCAGCGCGGGCATGTCCACCGAGGTCTGCACGGCCCGCTGCAGGTGGTGCGCGGCCGCCCGCAGGTCCGCGGTGCGCTCCTCGGCCGACGCGGCGAGCACGACGCGGCCCAGGTAGGCGCTGCCGAGGAGGAACCCGGTCAGCGTGCCGGTCCATGCCTCGGCGCCGGCGTAGGTGTCGTCCAGTTCCAGTTCGCACACGGCGTCGATGACGTCCTCGACCGCCCCGGCGTCGCCCCGGTCCAGCGCGGACGTCAGCCGTTCCTGGAGCCGGATGCACTCGCCGCCCAGGCGCAGGGTGGCGGCCGGGCCGTTCGAGGGGGCGTCGTCCCACTGCCGGGCCTCCAGCAGGGCCCGGGCCATGTCCTCGTCCTGGAGGCTGCCGCCGGTCAGGGAGGCGCCGACGAGCAGCCCCGGCACGACGGTGCGGAGCCACTCGCTGTGCACGCGGCTGTCGAGTTCCCCGGCGGCCGACGCCTCGTGCATGAGCCGCAGCGCCTCCCGGAACCCTTCCATGTCGCCGGTGCGGGCGGCGAGGGCGACATGGAAGAGGGCGGCGATCATCCTGGACGACAGGGACGTGCGGCCGTCCGCCCCCGCGCCGGCGCGCCGCGTCCCCGACAGTTCGGCGAGGATCCGGGACACGTCCTGCTCTTCGATGCTCCCGGGTGCCATCACCTCGCCGAGGGCGAGCAGCTGGGTCAGCAGGTCCCGTTCCCCGGCGCCGGTGTCCGGCTCGCCGGCCGGCGCGTCGCTCGTCCCCTCCGGCTGCTGCGGGAGCGCGCCGAGGATCTGCTCCATCGGGCCGACCAGCACCGGCGCCAGGGCGGCCAGCGGCTGCGGCAGCGCCGCGTCCGCCGTAGCGGCGATCCGCCGGCCCCCGCGGAAGAGCGTGGCGGTGTCGCCGGTCTGCAGGGCGTCGGTCATCTCGCCGAACACGCGGAAGGTGTCGCGGTGCTGGGGCGTGATCCGCGGGTCGTCGCCTTCCAGCAGCAGCCGCATGAGCAGCGCGGTGTCCTCCAGGATGCCCGGACCCCCCTGGGCCAGGGGGGTGCCGAGCCGGGACAGGGCCACGACCCGGTCGACGATCGACTCGCCGGACGGCGCGGCCGGGGACTCGCCGCCCAGCCGCACCAGCCGTGACGCGAGCAGCGCCAGCAGGTCCCGGCGCGCCGCCTCCCGGTCCGCCTCGCCGAGCAAGGCCGACGTACGCGCTTCGGTGAGCAGGGGCAGCGCCCGCTCGCGGTCGGCCGCGTCGCCGTCCAGGACGAACCGTACGGCGTGGCACCGGCCGAGCCGCGCGGCGACCGCGGCGGCCGTGGCACCACCGTCGTGCGCCGACGCCGACTCACCGTGGAGCAGCGCCAGTTCCTCGGTGAGGGCGTCGAGCGCCGGCCCCCGTGTCCCCTCGTACTCTCCCGGGTCCAGCGGTACGCAGAACCCGTCCGTGCGCGCGAGCGCGGCCGCGGCACGGCCGGCCGCGGGCGGTGTCCCGGCTTCCGTCATGCGGCATCCCCTCCGCTGCCATGGTGCCCGTCCCCCCGGCCCGGCAGCCGGGTTGCGGCGCACTTCGCGGGATCCTGCCGGACGACGCCCGGCTCCCGGCCGGTTCGCGCCCGGACTGCGCGCGGCACGGGCGGGCCGAAGCCCGCCCGCCACGGCCGGAGTCGATCCCGTTCAGCCGGTTCGCCGCCCCCGCCCCGAGGCCGCCGTCAGGGCCAGGTACAGCACCAGGGAGGTGCCGAGGCCCACCGCCCAGCCGTAGTCGGCGAGGGAGGCGAGGGCCGGGATGGGGCGGCCGTCGATCAGGGGCCTGAAGCTGGCGCCGCCGACCGCGAGGACACCGCCCGCGAGGAAGGCGAGGACCGCCCGCCAGTTCCAGCCGCCCGCGTACCAGTAGCGGCCGCCCGCGCGGTAGAGGTCGGCGAGGTCCAGGCGGGTGCGGCGCACCAGCCAGTAGTCGGCGACGAGGATGCCCGCGACCGTGCCGAGCAGACCGCCGACCAGGCCGAGCCAGGTGAAGATGTAGCCCTGCGGGTCGGAGTACAGCTTCCAGGGCAGGATCAGTACGGCGAGGACGGCGGTGATCAGGGCGCCGGTGCGGAAACTGACCTTCCGGGGCGCCATGTTGGAGAAGTCGAAGGCCGGGGAGACCAGGTTGGCCGCGATGTTCACCGACAGGGTCGCGACCAGCACGGTGACCAGGGCGTAGAGCAGGCCGGCCACGTTGTCCGTCTTGGCGGCGAGCTGCACCGGGTCCCAGACCGGCTTGCCGTACACCGCCTGCGAGCCGGAGGTGACGAGCACGGACAGGAACGCGAAGAGGGTCATCGTGGTGGGCAGGCCGAGCGCCTGGCCCCAGGTCTGGGCCTTCTGGCTCCTGCCGTAGCGGGTGAAGTCGGGGATGTTCAGCGACAGCGTGGACCAGAAGCCGATCATGCCCATCAGGGAGGGCCAGAACAGCTTCCAGAAGCCGCCGCCCCAGCCGAGCCTGGAGGGCTGGTCGAAGAGCGGGCCGACGCCGCCGGCCTTGCTGCTCATCCACCCCAGCATCACCAGCGCGCCGACGATCACGAAGGGCGCCGCCCAGTTCTCGAAGCGGCGGATGGTGTCCATGCCCCGCACGATGATGGCGACCTGCAGGAGCCAGAAGACGGCGAAGGACAGCCACATGGTCCAGGCGTGGCCGCCGACGCTCGCGGCGTTCGACCAGCTGTCGCCGATCAGCTTGCCGGCGAGGAAGTAGATGGCCTCGCCGCCGATCCAGGTCTGGATGCCGAACCAGCCGCAGGCCACCAACGCCCGTACGACGGCGGGCAGGTTGGCACCGCGCACCCCGAAGGAGGCGCGGGCGAAGACCGGGAAGGGGATGCCGTACTTGGGGCCCGCGTGCCCGGTGAGCAGCATCGGGACGAGGACGACCAGGTTGGCGAGGGCGATGGTGAACACCGCCTGCTTCCAGTCCATGCCGACGGCGATCAGGCCGGAGGCGAGCGTCCAGGAGGCGGTGTTGTGGGCCATGCCGACCCACAGGGCCGAGAAGTTGTAGGTCGTCCAGGTGCGCCCGGCCGCGGGGACCGGGAGCAGGTCGGCGTTGGCGTAGGGGCCGGCGGGCGGCGGGGTGCCGGGGGCGAGTTCCACGCGTCCGTCGGCGAGGGTGACCTGGCCGGACGGGGGTATGGCCGCGGGGGCGGTGTCGGTCATGGGCGGTCCCGGAGAGGTGAGACGGGTCGGGGAATGCCGTGCGGGCGGCGCGATGGGGGGTGCGCGGGCGGGCGCCCTGTGCCCCCTCCCCGGGCGGCGGGGAGGGGAGACCAACGGGGGTGTGCCGGTCAGGAATTGACCGCGGGGATCACCCGGGAGCCGTAGGCGTCGATGGTGGCTTCCTGGGCGTCGTGCATGTCGTACACCGCGAACTGGTCCACGCCCAGCGCGCGCAGTGCCTTCAGTTTCTCGATGTGCTTCTCGGCGGGGCCGATGACGCAGAAGCGGTCCACGATCTCGTCGGGCACGAAGGCGGTGTCGGGGTTGTCGGCGCGTCCGTGGTGGGCGTAGTCGTAGCCCTGCCGTGCCCTGATGTAGTCGGTGAGTGCGTCGGGGACCTGTGCGGAGTGTTCGCCGTACCGGGCCACGAGGTCGGCGACGTGGTTGCCGACCATGCCGCCGAACCAGCGGCACTGCTCGCGGGCGTGGGCGAGCGAGGCGGGCGAGTCGTCGGCGGTGACGTAGGCGGGGGCGGCCACGCAGATCGTCACCTCGGACGGGTCGCGTCCGGCGGCGACGGCGGCGTCCTTGACGGCCTTCACCATGTACTCGGTCAGATACAGGTCGGACAGCTGCAGGATGAACCCGTCGGCCTCCTCGCCGGTCATCTTCAGCGCCTTGGGGCCGTACGCGGCCATCCACACCGGGAGTTCGGCGCCCTCCTTGATCCACGGGAAGCGGATCTTCGTGCCGCCGAGGTCGGCCTCCTCGCCCCGGGCGAGGGAGCGGATGACCTTCATCGCCTCGCTGATCCGGGCCAGGGTGTTGGGTTTGCGGCCGGCGACCCGCATCGCGGAGTCGCCGCGGCCGATGCCGCACACGGTGCGGTTGCCGAACATGTCGTTGAGGGTGGCGAAGGTGGAGGCGGTGACCTCCCAGGTGCGGGTGCCCGGGTTGGTGACCATCGGGCCGACCGTCAGCTTCTGGGTGTTCGCCAGGATCTGGCTGTAGATCACGAACGGCTCCTGCCACAGCACGGCGGAGTCGAAGGTCCAGCCGTACCTGAAGCCGTTGCGCTCGGCCCGTTTCATCAGGCTGACGACACGGGAGGCGGGGGGATCGGTCTGCAGCACCAGTCCGAAGTCCATGGGCGCCACTCCTAGTTGAGGTACTGACAGATGGAGCGCGGGGTGTAGACGCCGTGGCCGGCGTGTCCGGTGTACTCCCGCTCGGTGATGACGGGCACGCCGCGCGAGAGCACGGTCTCGACCCGGCCGGTGGTCCGCCTGCCCTCGTAGGCCGAGTAGTCGACGTTCATGTGGTGGGTGCGGGCCGACATGACCTGTTCGGCGTGCGGGTCGTAGATGACGACGTCGGCGTCGGCGCCCGGGGCGATGGTGCCCTTCTTCGGGTACATGCCGAACATCCGGGCCGGGGTGGCGCAGGCGATCTCGATCCAGCGGCGCCGCGAGATGTGCCCGTCGAGGACGGCCTGGTGGAGCAGGTCCATACGGTTCTCGACGCCGGGCAGGCCGTTGGGGATCTTGGAGAAGTCGCCGCGGCCCAGCTCCTTCTGGCCCACGAAGCAGAAGGGGCAGTGGTCGGTGGAGACCACCTGGAGATCGTTGGTCCGCAGCCCCCGCCACAGCGCCGCCTGGTGCTCCTTCGGCCTGAGCGGCGTGCTGCACACGTACTTGGCGCCCTCGAAGCCGGGCTCGGCGAGGTTGTCGGTGGACAGGAACAGGTACTGCGGGCAGGTCTCGCCGAAGACGGGGAGCCCCTCGTCCCGGGCCCGGGCCAGCTCGGCCACCGCCTCCATCGCCGAGACGTGCACGACGTACAGGGGGGCGCCGGCCACCTGGGCGAGCCGGATGGCCCGGTGGGTGGCCTCGGCTTCGAGCAGGGCCTTGCGGACTTCCCCGTGATACCGGGGGTCGGTCTCGCCGCGGGCGAGGGCCTGCTGGACCAGGACGTCGATGGCGATGCCGTTCTCGGCGTGCATCATGATCAGCCCGCCGTTGCCGGCGGAGCGCTGCATGGCGCGCAGGATCTGCCCGTCGTCGGAGTAGAAGACGCCCGGGTACGCCATGAACTGCTTGAAGGAGGTCACCCCCTCCTCCACCAGCAGGTCCATCTCCTTCAGCGTCCCGTCGTGGACGTCGGAGACGATCATGTGGAAGGCGTAGTCGATCGCGCAGTTGCCCTCGGCCTTGGCGTGCCAGGTGTCCAGGCCTTCGCGCAGGGTGCGGCCGACGCTCTGCACCGCGAAGTCCACGATCGTCGTCGTACCGCCCCAGGCGGCGGCCCGGGTGCCGGTCTCGAAGGTGTCGGAGGCGAAGGTGCCGCCGAACGGCAGCTCCATGTGGGTGTGCGCGTCGACGCCGCCCGGGATCACGTACTTCCCGGTGGCGTCGATGACCTTCTCGGCGGTGAACGCCCCGGCGGCGGGCGTGCCGGAGGCGGCGAGGGCGGCGATGCGGCCGTCCTCGATCAGGACGTCGGCGTGGATCTCGTCGGAGGCGGTGATGACGAGTCCTCCGCGGATGACTGTACGGCCGGTCATGCTGCTCCCTCGGTCAACTCGGTTGCGGTCAGGGTGCGGTCAGCGGCGTGTACGCCCCCGGCGCCCGGTCCCGGTAGAACTGCCAGCGGTCCCGGACCTCGCGGAGCTTCGCCAGATCCAGGTCGCGGACGACGAGTTCGGTCTCCTTGTCGCTGGCGACCTCGCCGACGAACTGGGCCTCGGGGTCCACGAAGTAGGTGGTGCCGTAGAAGTCGTTGTCGCCGAGGTCCTCCACGCCGACCCGGTTGATCGCGCCGATGAAGTACTCGTTGGCGACGGCCGCCGCCGGCTGCTCCAGCTGCCAGAGGTAGCGGGACAGGCCGCGCGAGGTGGCCGAGGGGTTGAAGACGATCTCTGCCCCGGCGAGGCCGAGCGCCCGCCAGCCCTCGGGGAAGTGGCGGTCGTAGCAGATGTAGACGCCGATCCTGCCGACGGCCGTGTCGAAGACGGGCCAGCCGCTGTTGCCGGGGCGGAAGTAGAACTTCTCCCAGAATCCCTGGACCTGGGGGATGTGGGTCTTGCGGTACTTGCCGAGGTAGGAGCCGTCCGCGTCGATCACGGCGGCCGTGTTGTAGAGCACGCCGGGCTGTTCCTCCTCGTACATGGGCAGGACCAGGACGATGCCCAGCTCGCGGGCTAGGGACTGGAAGCGGCCCACGGTCGGGCCCTCGGGGATCCGCTCGGCGTACTCGTAGAAGGCCTTGTCCTGGACCTGGCAGAAGTAGGGGCCGTAGAACAGCTCCTGGAAGCAGATGACCTGGGCGCCCTGCGCGGCCGCGTCGCGGGCCGCCTGCTCGTGGACCTGGATCATGGATTCCTTGTCGCCGGTCCACGCGGTCTGGAACAGGGCGGCACGGATCACTCGGCTCATCGGGACCTCCGGTTCAGCTCGGTGTGCGGTGAGCCTAGAAAGCCGGGGCAGGCCGTTCGATGGGCAGCGTGTCACGTCTGGGGGCGTCACGCGTGCCACCGTGTCACGTGTCGCCTGTCGCATGTTTCACCGCCGTTTTCCCAGGTCGTAGCGTGTTTCACCGGTGTTGCGCATCGTGCGCGAGCAGCGCGATGTGGACGGAGGCCGCCTGTTCGAAGTCGTCCAGGTCGACGCCGAGGCGGGCCTGTATGGCCTCCAGACGGCGGTAGAGGGCGGGCCGGGAGACATGGTGGAGCTGGGCGGTGCGGGACTTGTTGCGGCCGGTGGCGAGGTAGGTCCGCAGCACGTTCAGCAGCTCCGGTTCCGCGGCGCACAGCAGCCCGTCCAGCTCCCGCTCGGCGAAGGACTGGACGTGCGGGTCGTCGCGCAGCAGCCGGACCAGACCGCGCAGGTGCACGTCCTTCAGCCGGACGACGGCCGGGAGGTCGAGGGCGGCGCGGGAGCCGGTGACGGCGTCGGCGACATGCCGGGCCTCGCGCAGGGCGGCGGGCACGTCGTCCCAGGCGGTACGGGGACCGGCGGCGGCGACCACGGCGCGCGGCCCGGCGCCGAGGCGGGCCGCGAAGTGGCCGGTGAGGGCCTCCGCGTCCTGGTCCCGGGCGAGGCTGAGCAGCACGGCCGCCGCGCCGCCCGCCAGTTCGGCGACGAGCCCCGGCAGCCCCAGCAGGCGCAGCACCCGGTCGAGTTGCCCGGGGCTGCGGCCGAGGACGACGAGCGGCACGAAGGTGCGCCGGTTGACCGGCAGCCCGGCCGCGCGGGCCCTCGCCAGCAGCTGCCGGGCCGGTACGACCCCGGACAGCAGGTCGGTCAGCAGGCTCTGCGCGGACTGCTCCTCCCAGGTCTGTACGGAGCCGTCGCCGAGCATGCGGTGCAGGACCAGCGCCTCGGCGGCCCGGTCGGCGAGCAGCCGTCCGGTGGCCGTCTCGCCCCGGTAGCCGCACAGCAGCACCCGGCCCCAGCGCTCCCCGCGTCCGCCCAGCTCGGCACCGATCCAGCCGTCCGCGGCGGCGGCGCCGGCCTGCCGGGCGATGCGCTCCCAGTCGCGCAGTACGTCGTCCACGGCGGACCGCTCGCCCGCGGTGGCGAGGACGCGATGGGCGAGGTTGGTGACGACGACCGGGCAGCCGCTGTGCCGGGCGATCTCGTCGAGCAGCCGGCCGAGCGGCGCGCCGGCGGTGATCAGCGCGGTGAGCGCCGTGCGGACGGACTCCGAGAGGCTGACGGCGGCGAACTTGCGCCGCACCAGCCGGGACTGGACCTCCTCGGTCAGCTCGGCGAACGGGAAGGGCCGGTGCAGGACCACCATGGGCAGGCCGCACCGCTCGGCGGCCCGGCGCATCACCTCGGGCGGCGCGGGAAAGGCCCGCCCGAGGCCGAGCACCACGGCGGCGGCCTCGGCCCGGTGCAGCGAGCGGACGTACTCGGCCTGTCCGGCCTCGTCACCGGCGAGCAGCACACCCGTGGTGAGCACCATCTCGCCGCCGCTGAGCATCACCCCGACGTCGGCGGCCTCGGCGACGTGCACCCACCGCACCGGCCGGTCCAGCTGTCCGGCCCCGGCCACCACCTCGGGCTCCCCGGCGAGCACCCGTTCCAGGCTCAGCACCTGGCGCACGGAGAGGGCGGGTTCCCAGGCGTACCCGGTCTGCGCGGTGGTGGTCATGGCCGTGTCCCCCAGTGCTAGAACGTACTCCTCAGCGCCCTCTCCAGGATCGCCGCGCCCTCCTCTGCCTCTGCGACGGTCAGGGACAGCGGCGGGGCGATCCGCAGGGCGCTGGTGTCGTGGCCGCCGCCCTTGCCGATGAGCAGGCCGCCCTCGCGGGCCGCCTCCAGGACGGCGGAGGCCGCCCGCGGATCGGCCTCGTCCGTCCCGGGCCTGACCAGTTCGACGCCGATCATCAGCCCGCGTCCGCGCACCTCGCGCACGCCGGGCAGCTGGGCGGCGACGGCCCGAAGCCGCTCGATGAGCAGTCCGCCGACCCGGCGGGCGTTGCCCTGCAGGTCGTGCTCGAGGAGGTAGGTGAGGTTGGCGAGCCCCGCGGCCATGGTGATCTGGGTGCCGCCGAACGTCGAAATGCTGTTGGCGTCCAGGCAGTTCATGATCTCCGCGCGGGCGATCACCCCGCCGACGGACATGCCGTTGCCGATGCCCTTGGCGAAGGTGACGATGTCCGGCGGGCCGCTGCGGCCATGCGCCTGCCAGCCCCAGAAGTGCTCGCCGGTGCGGCCCCAGCCGGTCTGCACCTCGTCGGCGATCCACAGGATGCCGTGCTCCTGCAGGACCTCGCGGAAGGCGGCGTAGAGGCCGTCGGGCGGGGAGGTGAAGCCGCCGACGCCCTGGATGGGCTCGGCGATCAGCGCGGCGGGCGGCCGGGTGTGCCCGAGGATGTCCCGCAGGTCGGCCACGCAGGCGTCGGTGAACGCGCGGTCGTCCAGCTCGGCGAACGGCCCCCGGGTGCGCACCCCGCCGTGCACGTAGAGGGTCTGCAGCGGGGACAGGGAGGTCGGGGACCAGCCGCGGTTGCCGGTGATGCCGACCGTGCTGAAGGAGCGCCCGTGGTAGCTGTTGCGCATCGCCAGGACGGTGTTGCTGCGCCGGTGGGCGGTGGCGAGCAGCAGGGCGGTGTCGTTGGCCTCGGTGCCGGAGGTGGTGAAGAAGACCCGGGCGTCCGGGATGCCGCTCACCTGGGCGATGCGCTCGGCGAGTTCGACCATCGGCCGGTTGAGGTAGAGCGTGGAGGAGTGGATGATCCGCCCGGCCTGCTCGGTGACCGCCTTGGTGACCTCGGGCAGCGCGTGCGCGGTCATCGTGGTGAGGATGCCGCCGAAGAAGTCCAGGTACTTGTTGCCGGCGGAGTCCCAGACGTGCCGGCCCTCGCCGTGGGTGATCTCGATCGGCTCGTCGTAGTAGAGGGCCAGCCAGTCGGGCAGGACCTGGCGGTGACGGGAGTAGAGGTCGTTCACGGCTGGACCAGTCCTTCGTAGGCGTCGGGGCGGCGGTCGCGGTAGAAGGCCCACTGCTGCCGCACTTCGTCGATCAGGCCGAAGTCGAGGTCGCGGACGAGGAGTTCCTCGGACTTGTCGCTCGCGGCCTCGCCCACGAACTGCCCGCGCGGATCGACGAAGTAACTGGTCCCGTAGAAGTCGTTGTCCCCGTACTCCTCCTGTCCGACCCGGTTGATGGCGGCGACGAAGTACTCGTTGGCGACGGCCGCGGCGGGCTGTTCGAGCTGCCACAGGTACGCCGACAGCCCGCGGTGGGTGGCCGAGGGGTTGTAGACCAACTGGGCTCCGTTGAGACCCAGTTGCCGCCAGCCCTCCGGGAAGTGCCGGTCGTAGCAGATGTAGACGCCGATGCGCCCGACGGCGGTGTCGAAGACGGGCCACCCGAGATTCCCGGGTTTGAAGTAGTACTTCTCCCAGAAGCCCTTGACCTGCGGGATGTGGTGCTTGCGGTACTTGCCGAGGTACGTCCCGTCGGCGTCGATCACGGCGGCGGTGTTGTAGTAGAAGCCGGACTGCTCGACCTCGAAGACGGGGACGACGATCACCATGCCGGTCTCCCGCGCGAGGTCCCGCATACGGCGCACGGTCGGCCCGTCGGGCACGGGTTCGGCCCAGCGGTAGTGCTCGGGCTCCTGGACCTGGCAGAAATAGGGCGCGTTGAAGACTTCCTGGAACCCGATGACCCCGGCACCCTGCCGGGCCGCCGCACGGGCGTGCTCCTCGTGCTTCGCCACCATGGACTCCGTGTCGCCGGTCCAGGTCGCCTGGACCAGTGCGGCGCGTACGACGTTGGCCATGAGCTGCTCCTTCGACGGGACGCCAGAGCCTCTACGCCCGTAGAGCAGGCCTAGAGGGACGAAAGTAAGCCTCCTGGAGGCCCTTGCCAAGACCATCGTCGTCAACCCGCGGAGTCGATCACGTTTCGCACTCCGGTGGGTGAGCGGACGAACCGGACGGCGGGTGGAAGCGGGGCACACCGGGACGAGAGGACCGCGCGGCCGTCACGCAGCGTGCCCCGCGACCCGCAGGGCGTGCACAAGATCCCAGTACCGCTCGGCACCGACGCCGCGGGCCGCCTCCAGCAGCAGCGGCACGAGCCGGCCCGGTTCGGGCCCGACGGTGCGGGCGGCCTCCTCCGGCGTCCGTACGCGCACACAGGCGTCGAGCAGCGCCCGCACCTCCCGGCCGCGCCCCTCGTCCGCCAGCCGGAGCACGGCGGCCCCGAGCTGCTCGGCCGGCCGGGCCACGCCCTGCCGCAGCAATTGCCGCCCGTCGGCGTCCCGGCCTGCGGCGGTGAGCACCCCGGCGACAGCGGCCAGCCGCTCGGCGGGCAGCGAGGCGGCCTCCCACAGCAGGGTCGCCCAGTCGGCGCCGAGCCCGGCGCGGTGCAGCGCGTCGGCGAGCGGCGGGAAGCGGCCGGGCGGCCACTGCGCGACCTCGGCCAGCAGTACATGCGCCTCCCCGCTGCGCCCCTCGGCCCGCAGCCGCGCCAGCCGCCCGGCGACACCGGCGACCGCCGCGCCGGCCCCGGCATCCGCCTCCTCGGCGTTCGCCGGCTCCGCCTCGACGGCCGGCTCCGCTCCCCCGGCGAACCGGGCCCCGCGCGGCGGCCCCGACCCGGCACCCCGCGGCCCGGACCCCACCGGCCCGCCCACCTGCGGCACGGCGACGGGTGCGGCCACGTCCTCCCCCATCCCGGCGAACCGGGCACTGCCGCGCCGCCGCTTGCGCGGCTTGGCGGGGGCGGCCGGCACGGGGGGCGGCTGCGGAGCGGACCGGCCCGGGGGCACGGCCGCCGGGCCGTCCTCCTCCGGGACCACGGCATCCGGTCCGGGCCGGATTCGCGCACGTGCGGGCACACCGAGGCCCGCACGGGGGTCGGGGGCCGGGGAAGGCCGGGGGGTACGAGCAGGGGGCGCGGCGGGGTCCGCGGCCTGGGCAGGGAGGGGGCCTGCGGGGCGGAGGAGTTGGGGGGACCGAGGGGCCGGGCCGGGGGGCGCGGCGGAGGCGGGGACCTGGTGCGGCCGGGCGGCGGGCGCGACGGGGGCGGTCCGGCCGGGAACTTGATGAGCCTGCGCGGCGCGAGCAGGGGGCACGGCGGGATCCGCGACGGCGACGGCATCCACTGCCGAGCCGGGGCCTCCGGCAGGAACACCCCCCTGCGAACCGGCCTCACCACGCGAAGACACCCGCACAGGGCCGGAATCAGCGCGCCCGGACTCTTGAACCGGCCCGACGCCCTCGCCCCCGACGCCCCACTGCGAACCGGCCCCACCACGCGAAGGAACCCGCACCGGCCCCGCCGCCACAGCCGCCGGCGCCTGCACCTCCCCCGTCCGGCCGCCGGTCGCCCTGCGGTCCAACTCCGCCAGCCGGCTGCGGAGTTCGGCGCAGCGGGCGGTCGCGCGGAGGTGGTCGTCGCGGGCCCAGGCGAGGTCGAGGCGGAGGGAGCCGGAGGCTTCGGCGGTGGGCGGGGCGGACAGCAGGCGGGTCAGTTCGGCCTGGCGCTCGGCGGCGTACCGCATCTCGCGGAGCATGACGTCGAGGCGGTCGGCGAGGGCCTCGCGCGCGCCGGGCCGGGCGTCGTACTCGGCAAGGGCGGCCCGGTACAGGATCCCGGCCCGTTCCCGCTCGGCGGCCGCGGCGGCCGCTCCGTACACCACCGCGAGATCCTCCAGCAGCGCCTCCACCACGTCCCACGGCGGCACCTCGAGCCCCTCCAGGCAGGCCCGCATGCCCTCGGGGTCGCGCTGCCAGAAGACGCCGCTCCAGCCCTCCCCCTGGTCCAGGCGCGCCAGCAGGCCGTCCAGAAGGCCCGCGAACTCCCGCACCCGACCGGGGAGTTGATCCTCCGCCATCGCCCAGCTCCCGCCCGACCGCCAGCACTTCGCCCGCCAGGCAACACCAGTCGTGTTACGGCTCCGCTACGCACGGTTTTCCGGCAGCGTGCGGAGCGCTCACCTCACGCGGCGACCAGCGAGGACAAGGCGGCCAGCTCGTCCATCGACAGTCCGAGGACCACGGCCAGCGCGGCCACGGTGAAGAACGCCGGCGTCGGCGCCCGCCCCGTCTCGATCTTGCGGAGGGTCTCGGCCGAGACGCCCGCCGCCGCGGCGACCTCGGTCATGCTCCGGCCGCCACGCGCCTCGCGCAGCAACCGGCCGAGCCGCTCGCCGCGTTCGCGCTCTTCGGGGGTGAGGGGGGTGCGCACCATGCGGCCCATTCTAATACCGGCCCTCGCGGTGAACCCCATTTAAATACCGGTATAGTAATTGGCATGGTGGAACTGAAGACGGACACGTCGATCGACGCGATGCACGCGGCGGGCCGGGTCGTCGGGCAGGCCCTGACGGCCGTACGGCAGGCCGCGGGCGTCGGCGTCTCGCTGCTGGAGCTGGACGAGGTGGCCCGGGAGGTGCTGCGCAAGGCCGGTGCGACCTCGCCGTTCCTCGGGTACCGGCCCTCCTTCGCCCCGACCCCCTTCCCGGCGGTGATCTGCACCTCCGTGAACGACGCGATCGTGCACGGCATCCCGGGCCGCTACCGCCTGCGCGACGGCGACCTGGTCTCCGTCGACTGCGGCGCCGTCCTGGACGGCTGGGCCGGCGACTCCGCGATCAGCTTCACGGCCGGCCGCGCGCGCCCGGCGGACCTGCGCCTGATCGACACGGCAGAGCGCGCCCTGGCGGCCGGCATCGCGGCGGCCGTCGCCGGCAACCGCGTGGGCGACATCGCCCACGCCGTCGGCGAGGTCTGCCGCGGCGCCGGCTACGGCATCCCGCAGGGCTTCGGCGGCCACGGCATCGGCCGCAGGATGCACGAGGACCCCGGCGTCCCGAACGAGGGCCGTCCCGGCCGCGGCCTCGCCCTGCGCCCCGGCATGGTCCTCGCCATCGAGCCCATGCTGATCGCCGGCGGCAAGGACGCGTACTACACGGCGGGCGACGGCTGGACCCTGCGCACGTCCGACGGCTCCCGCGCGGCCCACGCCGAACACACGGTGGCGATCACGCAGAGCGGTCCGCGCGTCCTCACGGCGAGGGAAACACCCTGAGGGGCGCCGCAGGCGAACATGCCTGCCCCCACGGATCGTGACATCGTGGGCATGAGCAACCCTCCCCGGGTTACCCGGTCGCTCCGCATGTCGTCAGCGAAGGAACTCATGCCATGACCAACGGCTACCCTCCTGACCCCTTCGGTGAATTCCTGGCCCGCTTCTTCGGCGGCGTCCCCGGCGGAGCGCAGGCGCCCCGTCACATCGACATCGGTCGCCTGCTCAGCCAGCCGGCCCGGGAGCTGGTCCGAGGGGCCGCCCTGTACGCCGCCGAGCACGGCAGCAGGAACCTGGACACCCAGCACCTGCTGCGCGCGGCCGTGGCGGCGGAGCCCACCCGGAGCCTGCTGACCCGGGCGGGCGCGGACCCGGACTCGCTCGCGACGGAGATCGACGACCGGTCGGGCCCGGTCCAGCACCCGCCGGGCGAGGTACCACCGCCGACCTCGCTGTCCCTCACCCCGGCCGTCAAACGGGCCCTGCTGGACGCGCACGACATGGCGCGGGCCAGCGGCGCCGGGTACATCGGCCCGGAGCACGTGCTGAACGCGCTGGCGGCGAACCCGGACTCGGCGGCCGGGCACATCCTGAACGCGGCCCGGTTCCCCACCGGCGCGCCGGCGCCCGAGGCCCAGGAGGCCACCCAGGTCTACCCGGAGCGGCAGCGGGCCACCGGCACCCCCACCCTGGACAAGTACGGCCGTGACCTGACCGAAATGGCCCGGCAGGGCCGGATCGACCCGGTCATCGGCCGGGACACCGAGATCGAGCAGACCATCGAGGTGCTCTCCCGGCGCGGCAAGAACAACCCCGTCCTGATCGGGGACGCCGGGGTCGGCAAGACCGCCATCGTGGAGGGTCTCGCGGAGCGGATCACCGACGGGGACGTACCGGACGGGCTGGCCGGGCGCAGAGTCGTCGCGCTGGACCTCACCGGAGTCGTCGCCGGCACCCGCTACCGGGGCGACTTCGAGGAGCGGCTCAACAACATCGTGGAGGAGATCCGCGCGCACTCCGACCGGCTGATCGTGTTCATCGACGAGCTGCACACCGTCGTCGGCGCGGGCTCCGGGGGCGAGGGCGGCGCGATGGACGCCGGCAACATCCTCAAGCCGGCGCTCGCCCGGGGCGAGCTGCACGTCGTCGGCGCAACCACCCTGGAGGAGTTCCGCCGGATCGAGAAGGACGCGGCGCTCGCCCGCCGGTTCCAGCCGATCCTGGTGCCCGAGCCGACGGTCGCGGACACCATCGAGATCCTGCGCGGCCTGCGGGACCGGTACGAGGCCCACCACCAGGTCCGCTACACCGACGAGGCGCTGGTCGCCGCCGTCCAGCTGTCGGACCGCTACCTCACCGACCGGCGGCTGCCGGACAAGGCCATCGACCTGATCGACCAGGCGGGCGCGCGGGTACGGCTGGGCGCCCGGACCAAGGGCACCGACGTGCGCACGATGGAGCACGAGGTCGAGCAGCTGGTACGGGACAAGGACCAGGCGGTCGCCGGCGAGGACTACGACGAGGCCAAGCAGCTGCGCGACCGGATCGCGGAGCTGAAACGGCGGATCTCCGAGGCGAGCGGCGACGAGAAGGCCGACGAGGGGCTGGACCTGGAGGTGACGGCGGAGGCCGTCGCCGAGGTGGTGTCCCGGCAGACCGGCATTCCGGTCAGCAGCCTCACCCAGGAGGAGAAGGAACGGCTCCTGAACCTCGAGGGCCATCTGCACGAGCGGGTGGTCGGCCAGGAGGAGGCCGTCGCCGTGGTCTCCGAGGCCGTCATGCGCTCCCGCGCGGGCCTCGCGAGCCCCCGCCGGCCGATCGGCAGCTTCCTGTTCCTCGGCCCGACCGGCGTCGGCAAGACCGAGCTGGCCCGCGCGCTCGCCGAGGCGCTGTTCGGCAGCGAGGAGCGCATGGTCCGCCTCGACATGAGCGAGTACCAGGAGCGGCACACGGTCTCCCGGCTGGTCGGCGCCCCGCCCGGGTACGTCGGCCACGAGGAGGCCGGGCAGCTCACCGAGGTGGTCCGCCGGCACCCGTACTCGCTGCTCCTGCTGGACGAGGTGGAAAAGGCCCACCCGGACGTCTTCAACATCCTGCTGCAGGTCCTCGACGACGGCCGGCTGACCGACTCCCAGGGCCGGACGGTGGACTTCACCAACACGGTCATCGTGATGACCAGCAACCTCGGTTCGGAGGCGATCACCCGGCGCGGCGGGGGGATCGGGTTCGGGCCGGGCGGCGCGGCGGCGGACGAGGAGGCGCGGCGCGAGCAGATCCTCAGGCCGCTGCGCGAGCACTTCCGGCCGGAGTTCCTCAACCGCATCGACGAGATCGTGGTCTTCCGGCAGCTGACCGGCGAGCAACTGCGGCAGATCACCGACCTGTTGCTGGAGAGCACCCGGCGGCTGATGGACGCGCAGGGCGTCACGGTCCACTTCACGGACGCGGCCGTCGACTGGCTCGCCGAGCGCGGCTACCAGCCCGAGTACGGCGCCCGCCCGCTGCGCCGCACCATCCAGCGGGAGGTGGACAACCAGCTGTCCCGGCTGCTGCTGAGCGGCGCGGTCTCCGAGGGCGCCCGGGTGACGGTGGACGTCGAGGACGGCCGCCTGGACTTCCGCGCGGGCCGCTCCCAGCCGCCCGCGCCGGAGCCGTGAGCGGATACGGCGCCGGTCCCCGGCGGGGTGCCGGCGCCGCGGGGCGGGCGGGCGTCCGTCACGGCGCCGCCGGGTCCACCACCATCGCCGAGCCGCCGCCGCGGCGCACCTTCTCGGCGGCGGCCAGCCACTTGCCGCCCGGCAGGCGCTGGATGCCGGTGGCCGCCCCGATCTCGGGGTTGAGGGAGAACGAGTGGCCGATGGCCTCCAGCTGTTTCCTCAAGTCACCGTTGTAAAGGGCGGGTTCGAGTTCGGTCCGGGCCGCGTTGCGCTGGCTGGCGCGGGGTGCGGCGATGGCGTCGACCAGGGGGAGGTGCCGGTCGAGGAACTCGGTCAGGGTCTGCAGCACGGTCGTGACGATGGTGGCTCCGCCGGGCGAACCGAGTGCCACCACCGGCCGGCCCTGCCGGTCCAGCACGATCGTCGGCGAGATGGAGGAGCGCGGCCGTTTGCCCGGGCCCGGCAGGTTCGGGTCGTGCACGGCCGGGCTGGCCGGGGTGAAGGAGAAGTCGGTCAGCTCGTTGTTGAGCAGGAAGCCCCGGCCGGGCACGGTGATGGCGCTGCCGCCGGTCTGCTCGATGGTGAGCGTGTAGGAGACGATGTCGCCCCACCTGTCGGCGACGGTCAGATGCGTGGTGTTCTGGCCCTCGTACGTCGTCGGCGCCGCCGCGGCGCCCTTGGCGCAGGGCGCCGGGTGGCGCGGGTCGCCGGGGGCGAGCGGGCTGGTGAGGACGGCGTCGTCCTTGATCAGGCAGGCACGCGAGTCGGCGTACCGCTGTGACAGCAGCTGCCTGGTCGGTACGTCCTCGAAGGCGGGGTCGCCGACCCAGCGTCCCCGGTCGGCGAAGGCGATGCGGCTGGCCTCGATGAAGTGGTGCAGGTACTGCACCTCGCTCGCCTTCGACAGGTCGGTCCGCTCGAGGATGTTGAGCGCCTCGCCGACCGTGGTGCCGCCGGAGGAGGAGGGTGCGATGGAGTACACCTTCAGGCCCCGGTACGAGGTTTCGGTGGGCCTTTGCAGCTTGGCCCCGTAGACGGCGAGGTCCTTCGCGGACAGCCGGCCCGGACGGGCGTGGTAGCCCGAACCGGGGTCCACCGGCGGCTTGTTCACCGTGTCCACGATGTCCTGGCCGAGGTCGCCGTGGTAGACGGCGCCGACGCCCTCGCGGGCCAGTTCCTCGTAGGTCCGGGCGAGGTCGGGGTTCTTGAGGGTGGAGCCGACGACCGGGAGCTGCCCGTTCGGCAGGAACAGCTTGGCGGTGGCCGGGAAGTAGCGGAACCGGGTCTCGTTGGCCGCCGTCTGCGAGCGGAAGGTGTCGTCGACGGTGAAGCCGTCCCGGGCGATGCGCTCGGCGGGTTTCAGGACCGTGCCGAGCTTCTGGCTGCCCCATGCGTCCAGCGCGGTCTGCCACGTGGCGGGCGTGCCCGGGGTGCCGACGCTCAGGCCACTGGTGACGGCGTCGGTGAAGGAGAGCGGCTTGCCGTTCTCCACGAAGAGGTTCTTGTCGGCGCTCAGCGGTGCGGTCTCGCGCCCGTCGATGGTGTGCACCGTACGGGACTTGGCGTCGTAGTAGACGAAGTAGCCGCCTCCGCCGATGCCGGAGGAGTAGGGCTCGGTGACTCCGAGCGCCGCGGCGGTGGCGACGGCCGCGTCGACCGCGTTGCCGCCGTGTCTGAGGACCTCGATGCCGGCGGCGGTGGCGTCCGCGTCGACACTCGCGACGGCGCCGCCGTAACCGACGGCCACCGGGACCTTGGCGGGTGTGCCGCTCGTCGCGGCGGGAGGCGCCGCCGCGCCCATCGACACCAGTGCGGCCGAGACCGCCGCGATCGCCAGCTTCCGTCTGTCAGGACGACCCATCCGAACCTCCCGTCGGGACCGGTCAGCGCAGCGTAGCCATATTGTCGGACCCCCGACAGTGGGCCTCGGCCCCCGGCGACGGGCACAACGCATCGAACACCGGTACGCAACTGGTCGCTTGGGGCCGCTACCATGCGCGGCCATGGACGACGACCTGCGCAACATCATCCTGGGCCTGGTGGCGACCGGCATCTCGGCCTCGCTGGGCTGGCTCGCCCGGACGTACCTGTGGCGGCGCAAGCTGCGGCGCAAGCAGGCGTTCTTCGGGCTGCCGCAGAACGCGGAGTCGCTGCTCGTCGTCAACCGCGACCCGGCGGCCGGTGAACCGGCGGTGCACCGCTTCGACGTGTTCGCGCTGCTGGAGCTGGCCGCGCTCATCAAGGACTGCGGGGCGAACGCCCAGGTGGTCACCCAGGACGCGGTCCAGCAGGGCTTCGGCGAGCGGACCGAGTTCTGCGTGGGCGGGCCGTCCTCCAACCGGCGGATGGCCGCCCACATGACCGCGATGCTGCCCGGCCTCGCCATCGACACCGACGCGGAGCCCGGGCCCGAGCGGGGCGCCTTCCGCATCGGCGGCGAGCACTACCGGATGGCGCGGGGCACCGCCGAGCACGTGCTGCTCGCCCGGGTCACCGCGGGCGGCCAGGCCCGGCCGGTGTTCCTGTTCTGCGGCCAGAGCGCCATCACCAACCAGGCCGCCACGCGCTATCTCGCCCGCCACCACGAGCGGCTGCACCGCAAGTACGGCACCGGTTCGTTCGTGCTGCTGCTGAAGGTGCTCAACTCGCACGCGTACGGCCCGGACGTGGTCGAGCTGGTGGCGGACGTGACACGGGCGGCGCGGACACCGCTTCCGGAAACGGCCGCCGGCAGGGCCGCTTAGCGGTTCAACAATCTTTACCGGCACGTAACTTACCGACGGGTTACTTGCGGTAAGGGGCCGAGGTTACCGTCGGGTCACTTTGCACTGTTGACGAGTGAAGGAGTGACCCATGGGACAAGGCCGCACCGCCTGGCGCAGCACCGCCGCCTCCGCCGTCTCGGCGGCGCTGATCACCGGCGGGGTCGTCGGTCTGGCCCCGGCCGCCCAGGCCGCGTCCCCGGCGCCGCGCTTCGTGGACATCACCGGCGACGGCGGCACCGTGCTGAAGGCCAACGTCGTCACGCCCGCGCACGCGGACGGCTCGCACCGCTACCCGCTCATCGTGCTGCCCACGAGCTGGTCCCTGCCCCAGGTGGAGTATCTGGCGCAGGCGCAGAAGCTGGCCGACGCCGGCTATGTGGTGCTCAGCTACAACGTGCGCGGTTTCTGGCAGTCCGGCGGGCAGATAGAAGTGGCCGGTCCGCCGGACGTGGCGGACGCCTCCAAGGTCATCGACTGGGGTCTCGCGCACACCCCGGCCGACCCGGCGCACGTGGGCATGGCGGGGGTGTCGTACGGCGCCGGGATCAGCCTGCTCGCCGCCGCCCACGACAAGCGGGTCAAGGCGGTGGCGGCGCTGAGCGGCTGGGCGGACCTGGTCGACTCCATCTACTCGGGCCGCACCCAGCACGTCCAGGCGCTCGCCGTGCTCGACGGCTCGGCCACCCTCACCGGCCGCGAGAGCCCCGAACTGCGCGAGATGTTCGACAACCTGTACTCCTCGAACCTGTCGAAGGAGCAGGAGATGATCGCCTGGGGCCGCAAGCGCTCCCCCGCGACGTATGTCGACCAGCTGAACAGGAACGGCGCCGCGGTCCTGCTCGCCAACGCCTGGGGCGACACCGTCTTCAACCCGAACGAGTACGCCGCCTTCTACGAGAAGCTGAAGGTGCCCAAGCGGCTGGAGCTGCGCCCCGGCGACCACGCGACCGCCGAGCTGACCGGCCTGTTCGGGCTGCCCAACGACGTCTGGACGGACACCGCGCGCTGGTTCGACCACTATCTCAAGGGCGTCGGCAACGGCATCGACCATGAACAGCCGGTCCAGCTGAAGTCCCGTGGCGCGGGGGGGTACGAGGGCTACCCGGACTGGAAGTCGGTCGGCGCGACCCGCACGAAGATCGCGCTCGCGGGCTCCACCACGATCCACGCGAACGTCGATTCCGGCGCGGACGGCGGGATCGTGTTCCTCTCCAGCATCCTCGACCAGGTGGCCGAGCTGCCGCCGGTGGCGTCGATGCCGCTGCTGCCGCGCCGCTGGGCGGCGGTGTGGCGGTCGCAGACGTACGCCGGCCCGCAGCGGGTGCGCGGCACGGCCCGCCTGCACACCACGCTGACCCCGACCGCCGAGAGCGGCACCCTCGTCGCCTACCTGTACGACGTGGGGCCGCTCGGCCTCGGCAAGCTGGTCACCCACGCGCCGTACACCTGGCACGGGCGAACGCCCGGCTCACCGTTCGACGTGGACCTGGACCTCTTCTCCACGGCCTACGACGTTCCCGCCGGACACCACCTCGCGCTGGTCGTCGACACCGTCGACCCGCTGTACATCGAGCACAACCCGTCCGGCGCGCAGCTGACCTTCTCCTCGCCCCCGGACGACCCGTCGTACGTGTCCGTCCCGCTCGGCGAGCAGTGATCTCCGGCTGCCGCCGGACGAGCCTGGCCCGTGTGAACTGCCGCCCCCCTAGGGTTTCGGGGCCATGGGGGGCTCCCCACCTGGCAGCAGCGCCCCAGGACCCGGCGTGGCAACCGTCACGGCCTCGGTCTTGGGGCTGCGCTGCTCCCGGCGGGACACCCGGACGGCGCACCACGAGAGCAGCATGCACATCCCGATGTAGATCGGCGAGATCACCATCACCACAGGGATGAACGGCAAATCGTAGTCGAGGTTGGAGGCGATCAGTTTCCCGGCATGGAGGAACTCCTCGTAGGTGATGAGAAAGCCGAGTGAGGTGTCCTTCAGGGCGACCACCAACTGGCTGATGACGGCGGGCAGCATGGCGCGTACGGCCTGCGGGACGAGGACGTGCGCCATGACCTGGGTCTTGCGCATGCCGAGCGCGAACGCGGCCTCGTGCTGGCCGCGTTCGACGGCGTTCACCCCGGAGCGGAAGACCTCGGCGAGCACCGAGCCGTTGTAGAGGGCGAGTCCGGTGACGAGGGCGGGCAGCGGCTGCACCTTGAGCGCCACGAAGATGAAGAAGATCATCACCAGGACGGGCATGGCGCGGAAGAACTCCACGGCCACCGTGGCCGACCAGCGCACCGGCCGGTGGTCGGAGAGCCGCCCGGTGGCCAGCACCCCGCCGAGGACGAGGGAGAGCGCGGCCGCGGCCGCGAAGGCCTTCAGGGTGTTGCCGAGGCCGCGCAGCAGCAGTTCCTGGATGCCCTTGTACTCGAAGGGCATCCACTTGGTGTAGGTGAACTGGCCGGTGTCGAACAGCAGATACAGGATCCAGGCGATCAGGCCGAGGATGACCGCGGTGGACACCACGGCGTAGAGACGGTGCCGCTGCCGGGTGCGCGGGCCGGGGAGGTCGTAGAGGGCGGTGGCGTCGGTCATCGGGCGACTCCCCAGGTGCGCTCCAGCGCATGGAACAGCGCGCTGATGGCGAGCGTGACGATCAGGTAGCCGACGGCGATCCAGACGAAGGTCCAGACGATGTTGTAGCCCAGCTCGCTCAGGGTCTTGTAGGTGCCGAGCAGTTCGGTGACGCTGAACGCGCCCGCGATCGCGGAGTTCTTCGCGAGCGCGATGAGGGTGGAGCCGACCGGCCCGATCACCGACCGGAACGCCTGCGGCAGCACGATCAGGTTCAGTGTCTGGCCGAAGGTCATGCCGAGGCTGCGGGCCGCCTCGCCCTGCCCGCGGGGGACGGTGTTGATGCCCGAGCGCAGCACCTCGCAGATGAACGCCGAGGTGTAGCAGCCGAGGGCGAGGACCGCGAACAGCTGGAAGGGCAGCACGAGTCCGAACCGGGGCAGCCCGAGCACCACCGCGAAGAACAGCAGGGTGAGCGGGGTGTTGCGCAGCACGGTGACCCACACCGTGCCGAAGACACGCAAGGAGGCGACGGGGGCGACCCGGAAGGACGCCATCACGAAGCCCAGCGCCAGCGCCAGCAGCCCGGCGAAGACGGTGAGTTCGAGGGTGCCGAGGAAACCCCGGGCGTAGGCGGAGATGTTGCTCGTCAGTACGTTCATGCCGTCCTCGCTCAGGTCGCCGGGTAGCGGTCGATCGCGGGCGGGCTGGGTGCGGGCACGCCGGACAGGCCGAGCGTGGCCTCGTAGGCCTTCTTCCAGTCGCCGTTCCTCTGGCGGGCCTCCAGTGCGTCGTTGAGGGCGAAGCGCAGGGCGTTGTCGCTGCGCGGGACGCCGATGCCGTACGGCTCCTTCGAGAACGGCTCGCCGACGACCTTCAGCTCGTGGGGGGCCTTGGCCGCGTAGCCGATGAGGATGGCGTCGTCGGTGGTGACCGCGTCGACCTGGTAGGTGAGCAGGTTGTCGACGCAGACCGAGTAGGTGTCGTAGCCGACCAGGACCGCCTTCGGGTAGTCGGCCCGGATGCGCTGGTACGGCGTGGAGCCGGCCGCCGAGCACACGCGTCTGCCGTCGAGGTCCCGGGGGCCGTGGATGCCGTTCTCGTCCTTGCGGACCAGCAGGGACTGCCCGGCCATGAAGTACGGCCCGGCGAAGCCGACGAGCTTCTTGCGGTTGGCGTTGATGGTGTAGGTGCCCACGTAGTAGTCGATCTGGCCGTTCTGCAGGGCGGTCTCGCGGTTGGCGGAGGCGATCGTGCGGAAGCGGATGGTGCCCGGCGGGAAGCCGAGGGAGGCGGACATCATCCTGGCGATCTCGATGTCGAACCCGGAGTAGGTGCCGGTCGCCGGGTCCTTCTCGCCGAGGTAGGGCTGGTCCTCCTTGGCGCCCACGGTGAGGTAGCCGCGCCTCCTCGCCCGGGTCCAGGTCGAGGAGGCGGGCAGGCTGAAGCCGCGTGCGGTCTCGTAGTGCGGGAGCCGGTCGGCGGCCGGGCCCTTGCCGGGCGGGCTGCCCTCCTTGCCGCAGGCGGCGGCGAGCAGCGCCAGCGCGGCACACAGGGCGGCGCACCGGGCGCGGGGCGCACGGGTGGTACGGATCACGGTTCGTCTTCCCCCGCTCAGTGCTTGAGGATCTTGGAGAGGAAGTCCTTGGCGCGCTCGCTGCGCGGGTCGGTGAAGAACTCCTCCGGGGCGCGGTCCTCGACGACGCGGCCGTCGGCCATGAACACGACCCGGTTCGCGGAAGCGCGGGCGAAGCCCATCTCGTGGGTGACGACGACCATGGTCATGCCGTCGCGGGCGAGTTGCCGCATGACCTCCAGCACCTCGTTGATCATCTCCGGGTCGAGGGCGGAGGTGGGCTCGTCGAAGAGCATCGCCTTGGGCTGCATGGCGAGGGCGCGGGCGATGGCCACGCGCTGCTGCTGGCCGCCGGAGAGCTGCGCGGGGTACTTGCCGGCCTGCGCGAGCAGGCCGACCCGCTGCAGGAGTTCACGGGAGCGGCGGTCGGCCTCGTCCTTCGTGCGCCGGCGGACCTTGACCTGCGCGAGGGAGACGTTCTGCAGGACCGTCTTGTGGGCGAAGAGGTTGAAGGACTGGAAGACCATGCCGACCTCGGCGCGCAGCCGGGCGAGGGCCTTGCCCTCCTGGGGCAGCGGCTGCCCGTCGAGCGTGATGGTGCCGGACTGGATGGTCTCCAGCCGGTTGATCGTCCTGCACAGCGTCGACTTCCCCGACCCCGACGGGCCGATGACCACGACCACCTCCCCCTTGCCGACGGTGAGGTCGATGTCCCTGAGGACATGGAGGTCCCCGTAGTACTTGTTGACGCCCAGCAGTTCGATCAACGGATCGACGGCCATACCCAGCCCTACCCACTCTCAGCTGTGTCGTGGTTGCCGCAAACTATCCAGACACCGGTGGGGCCGGGGGACGACACGCACTTTTCGGGCATTAGCCGTATTTACCGCACTTGGTGCTGCGGGCGCCCGGGGCGGCTCAGGCCTCGGCGATCTCCGCGTACAGCTGGGACAGTTCGGGAACACCGCTCGCGGCCCACCCCTGCCCGGCGTCCGCGACCTCGATCTCCCGCCCCGAGGCCAGCAGTACGACGGGTTCGGCGTCGCAGCGGATCCGCCAGGCGGCACCGGGCACGGTGCGCACCACGACCGTGCCCAGATAGAGCCCGGCGTCATGGCCGAGCCGGGTCACGGTCTCGGCGTCGTCGCGCCAGCGCGGGACGAGCTGGTCCAGGGCCTGGAGGGAGGCCGGGGTGTCGTCCAGGCGGATGCCCGCGCGGTCCGCCTGTGAGCGCAGCAGCTCGCACTCGGACAGCAGGGCGGCGACGCCCTCGGGGTCGGAAGGCAGTGCCGCGTCGCCGTTCTTCTTGTGCCGGTGGCCCAGGAACGGAAGGTTCATGGACCCAGCGTGGCATCACACGTCGAGGTCGACCACCACGGGCGCGTGATCGGAGGCGCCCTTGCCCTTGCGCTCCTCGCGGTCGACGTAGGCGTCCTTGACGGCCCCCGCGAACGGGGCGTTGCCGTACACCAGGTCGATGCGCATGCCGCGGTTCTTCGGGAAGCAGAGCTGGCGGTAGTCCCAGTAGGTGTAGGGGCGGTCGTACTTCAGCGGGCGCGGCACCACGTCGTTCAGGCCGGCCTCGCGCAGGGAGGTGAGGGCGGCGCGCTCGGCGGGGGTGACGTGGGTGGAGCCCTCGAAGACGGCCGGGTCGTAGACGTCGTCGTCCGTCGGTGCCACGTTGTAGTCGCCCAGGACGGCGAACGGGCGGCTGCCGCCCGCGTCACCGGCGACGGCCGCCTTCAGGGCCTCGAACCACTGGAGCTTGTAGGCGTAGTGGGGGTGCTCCACCTCGCGGCCGTTCGGCACGTACACCGACCAGACGCGGACCGGGCCGCACGTCGCCGAGATGGCGCGGGGTTCCTGCGCACCGTCGTAGCCCGGGTCGCCCGGCAGGCCCTTGACCACGTCCTCGACACCGACGCGGGAGAGCACCGCCACGCCGTTCCACCGGCCGGTGGCGTGGACCGCCGACTCGTAGCCCAGCTCGCGCAGCTGGTCGAACGGGAACTGCTCCTCGGCGACCTTGGCCTCCTGCAGGCACAGCACGTCGGTGCCGCTGCTCTCCAGCCAGGCCAGCAGCCGCGGGAGGCGGGCGGTGATCGAGTTCACGTTCCAGGTGGCGATACGCATGCCTCACAACCTACCCGGAGGGTGTGACAACCGGCCCGGCTCACACCTCGGCGAAGGCTCCCGGGGCCAGCCGCCGGTGGTCGGTGCCGCACAGGGCGCCGATCTGGCGGTCGTAGATGGGGCGGGCGAGGTCGGTGAGCAGGGCGTCGTGGACGTCGTAGGCGCGCTGTGGCCGCACCTCGCGGACGTAGTCGATGACCTCGGAGATCTTGTTCCAGGGGGCCATCACCGGGAGCATCAGGGTCTCCACCGGGTGGCCGGGGACGGTGAGGGCGTCGCCCGGGTGGAAGACCCTGCCGGCGTCGAGCAGATAGCCGACGTTGGTGATGCGCGGGATGTCCGGGTGGATCACGGCGTGCAGTTCGCCGTGGACCTGCACGTCGAAGCCGGCCGCGGTGAAGGTGTCGCCGTGGCCGACGGTGTGCACCCGGCCCGGGAAGGCCGCGGTGATCCGTTCGGCGACGGATTTCAGCGTCCAGATCCGGGCCGCGGGGTTGTTCTCCATCGCGGCCCGGAGCCGGAACTCGTCGAAGTGGTCCGGGTGCTCGTGCGTGACCAGGATGGCGTCGGCGCCGAGCGCGGCGTCCTCCTCGCTGAAGCCGCCGGGGTCGATGACGAGGGTCTGTCCGTCCTTCTCCAGGCGGACACAGGCATGGGACTTCTTCGTGAGCTTCATGCCGGCCATCCTGCCGCGCCGGGCGGCCGGTGTTTCACCCGGCGGGCGTGGTCTCTTCCTGGACGACCTCCTGGGCCACCCGGAAGGCCCTGCTCGCGGCCGGCATCCCGCAGTACACGGCCGTCTGGAGCAGGACCTCCTTGATCTCGTCGGGGGTGAGGCCGTTGCGCAGGGCGGCCCGGGTGTGGGAGGCCAGGTCCTCGAGGTGGCCGCCCGCGACCAGCGCGGTCAGCGTGATGCAGCTGCGGGTACGGCGGTCCAGGCCGGGCCGGTCCCAGATCTCGCCCCAGGTGCAGCGGGTGAGCAGGTCCTGGAAGTCACCGGAGAAACCGTCGGCCGCGGCCAGGGCCCGGTCCACGTGCGCGTCGCCGAGCACCTCGCGGCGGAGCTTCAGCCCCCTCTCGTACCGGTCGGACGGCACGCGGGCCTCGGCCGGTACGGCGGCAGGGGCGATCTCGGCGACCGGCACGGGCTGCGGCGGCGCGGCCGGGACCGGGAGGGCGGGCAGGCTCGGCAGGGCCGTCTGGCCGGTGTCGTAGGGCTGCTGCCAGGCGGTGGCGAAGTGGTGCGCCAGCAGGTCGCAGACGGCGCCGGGCTGCTCCACCGGGACCAGGTGGGAGGCGCCGGGGACGACGGCGAGCCGGGCGTCCGGTATGCCGGCGACCAGGGTGCGGGCCTCGGCGGGGCCGGTGACCTGGTCGTCGGAGCCGACCAGCACGAGCGTCGGCGCGCCGACCCGGCCCAGCTCGGCGCGTACGTCGAAGGCGGCGAGCGCCTCGCAGGCGGCGATGTAGCAGCCGGGGTCGGTGGTGCGGACCATCTGCACCGCCCATTCGGTGATCGCGGGCTGGGCGGCGGCGAAGGAGCCGGTGAACCAGCGCTCCGGCGAGGTCCGGGCGATCGGTTCGAGCCCGTTCGTGCGCACGATCACCCCGCGCTGGCGGAACTCGTCGGCGGTCCCGAACCGGGGCGAGGCGGCGACCAGCGCCAGCGAGGCGAGCCGCTCGGGGTGGCGCAGCGCCAGCTCGATCCCGACCGCGCCGCCCAGCGCACAGCCCGCGTAGCCGAACCGCTGCACACCGAGCGAGTCCAGCGTGGCCAGCAGCCGCGCCGTCAGCTCGGCGACGGAACCGGCCGGGTGAGCGGGGGCACCGCCGTGTCCGGGCAGGTCGAACCGGAAGACCCGCCACTGCTTGGCCAGCTCCGGGACCTGGCGGTCCCACATGTGGCGTGTCGTTCCGAGGGAGGGTCCAAGGACCAGGACCGGGGCGCCTTCCGGCCCGTCAAAGCTGTGTTCGAGATGTTTGGTCGTCGTCGTGCTCACCCTTCCACGCTCCCACATCCCGCGGCCGGCCCGGCGACGGGGTCATACGGCGGTCCGGGGGCCACGCGCTCACCTCGTGGGCGGCGTGCGGTGCCTGCCCCGGCCCGGAAACGACCGCGGGAGGCCCGGCCGGGGCCTCCCGCGGGGGTGGGTGGCGTGGTGCTAGCGGGTGCCGTCCTGGTGGGACAGCTCGACGTCGAAGCCCGTGACACCGCTGCCGTCCAGGCGCAGCGACGCGGCGACCGGCGCGTAGCCGCTGGCGATGACGGTGTACTCACCGCCGTCGAGGTCGGTGAACCCGTACACGCCGTCGGAGCCGGTGATCGTGGTGCCGACCACGTTCCCGGCCGAGTCCAGCAGGGTGACCTTGGCGTCCTCGAGCGGGCTGCCGGCGGCGCCGTTGACCACGCCGTGGAGCCGGGCGCCGGGTTCGAGGCGGATCTCGTAGGGGTCGGTGGCTCCCGGGGTGACGTCGACGGGGAGGGCGGCCGGGCGGTGTCCGGCCGCGTTCACCACGAGCGTGTAGCCGCCGGGGACCAGATCGGTGAGCGTGAAGGCGCCGTCGTCGGCCGAGGTCCCGGAGGACACGACCTCGCCGCGCACATCGGTGGCGACCAGCAGCGCGCCCGGCACCGGCTGTCCGTCGGCGGCGTCCCGGACGGAGCCGGTGAGGGCGACGGTGCCGCTGAGCGCGAGATCGCACTCGACCGGCTCCTCGCCGACGACCACCGTGACGGCCTGCGGCTGACGGGCACCGGCGGCACCGATCAGCACGTAGGTGCCGGGGCCGGTGACGTCCACCGCGTAGCTCCCGTCCGCGCCGCTGACGGCGCGGCCGAGCTGCCGTCCGTTGATGTCGATCAGCGTGATGACGGCCTGCGGCACGGGCGCGCCCGTCCCGTCCAGCACCCGGCCGCGCACGCCGTACGGCGCCGCGCCGCGCACCGGTTCGAACCGGTCGGCGACCGGCTCGGCGGTGGACCGGGCCGCGCCCGCGGAGGGCTCGGTGACAGCACGGCCGGCGGCGGCCGGCTCGGCGACCGCGGGTGCGGGTGCGGCCTGTTCCTCGGCCGGGCCGCCGTTGTCCTGCGCGGCCTGCGCCTCCAGTCCGGAGACCTTGCGCAGCGGCACCTCCTTGGTCCACACCGCGACCAGGAAGCCCAGGACCATCACGGCCGCCGCGAGGAGGAAGACGAGCTGCATCGAGTCGGTGAAGCCGGCCTTGAACGGCTGGGCCAGGCGCGGGTCGAGCCGCTGGATGAACGAGGAGTCGTCGAGCACGCCGGAGCCGCTGCCGCCGCCCGCCCCGGGGTGCTTGAACATCGCGAGCACGGGCGCGTTCGCCGGGTTGGCCCGCACGGCCGGGTCGTGGAGCGCGGCCTGGAACGCGGGCGTGTGGGCGGCGGAGCGGAAGGCGGAGCTGATCTTGTCGCCGACGGTGCTGAACAGCACCGAGAGGAAGACCGCCGTACCGGCGGTACCGCCCATCTGCCGGAAGAAGGTGGCCGACGCGGTCGCCACGCCCATGTCCTTGGGCTCGACGGCGTTCTGCACGGCCAGGGTCAGGATCTGCATGCAGCCGCTGAGGCCGATGCCGAACAGCGCCATGTAGGCCATGGTCTCCGGCAGCGCAGTGTCCCACTGCACCCGGTAGTGGAACAGCAGCATGGCGGCGATGATCAGCACGGTGCCGATGACCGGGAAGATCTTGTACTTGCCGGTCTGCTGGATGATGCGTCCGACGACGATGGTGCCGGCGATCATGCCGACCATCAGCGGCAGCATCAGCAGGCCGGACTTGGTGGGGCTGACGCCCTTCACGATCTGCAGGTACAGCGGAACCATCATCATTCCGCCGAACATGCCCATGCCGATGATCACGGAGAGCAGGCTCATCTTGCTGAACACCGCGCTGCGGAACAGCCGCATCGGGATCAGGGCCTCCTCGCCCATGGCCCGCTCGACCAGTACCCACACGATCAGGCCGACCGCGCCGACGCCGTAGCAGACGGCGGCCTTGGTGGAGGTCCAGCCCCAGTCCTGGCCCTGCTCGGCCACGAGCAGCAGCGGCACCACGCCGATGGCGATGGTGAGGGCGCCCCACCAGTCGATGCGGTGCTCGCTGCGGGTGTGCGGAAGGTTCAGCACCTTGGCGACGACGAAGAGGGCGATGATGCCGACCGGGACGTTGACCAGGAACACCCAGCGCCAGCCGGTGATGGCCAGGATGCTGGCGCGGCCCGCCAGGAAACCGCCGATGAGCGGGCCGAGCACGCTGGAGGAGCCGAACATCGCGAGCATGTAGCCCTGGTACCGGGCCCGCTCGCGGGGCGGCACGATGTCACCGATGATCGCCAGCGCCAGTGCCATCAGCCCGCCCGCGCCGATGCCCTGGAAGGCCCGGAAGGCGGCCAGCTCCGTCATCGAGGTGGCGAACGAACAGGCCGCCGAGCCCGCGATGAAGATCGAGATGGCCGCGAGGAAGAAGGGCTTGCGGCCGTAGATGTCGGACAGCTTGCCGTACAGCGGCGTGCTGATGGTGGACGTGATCAGGTACGCGGTGGTGACCCAGGCCTGCGCGCTCAGACCGTGCAGATCGTCGGCGATCGTGCGGATCGAGGTGCTGACGATGGTCTGGTCGAGCGCCGCGAGGAACATCCCCAGCATCAGGCCGCTGAGGATCGTCATGATCTGGCGGTGGGTCAGTCTGCCGGCCGGCGGTGGTGGTGTCGTGGATATCTCTGCGGTTCCCCCGCGGGCCGGGGACGCGGACATGGTCATGCGTGCGAATCTCCTTGCCTCGCCTCGCCCCCCGGGCACTGCCCGGCTCCGAGGCTCATGTACGAGCCCTCTCCGACGGACCGTGCCGATCATCACTCACGTTCCGTTGCTTGCGGCTACCAACTGAGTGTAGATCCTGACCGGGGCAGCCTCTATCACATAGGTCCGATCACCTGGCTTCGCCGTCAGGGCATGGCCGGCCCACGGCCCCGTCCCGGCACACCGGATCCTCACCGTTCATGCGCGGCCTTCGCACGGCGTCGGCCTACTGACCCTCCGGCGTGCCGAGGCCGGTCAGCGCGCCCACCGGGTCCAGGTCGGGTGTGCCCCGGGGCCACCAGTCGTCCTGGCCCGGATCCGACTCGTACACGTACCACAGCCCGTCGCGGCCCAGCCGGAGCTGGACGTGGCCGCGCGGGTGGGTGAGGCGGTTGCGCCAGGGGCGGAAGGCGGGCAGGTCGGCGGCGAGCAGCAACGGGCGGGCCCGGTCGAAGCGCCCGGCCGGCGGGTCCCACGGCTCCTCCAGGACGGCCAGCCCGGCGGCCCCGCCCTGGCGCCAGGCGGCGACGGCTCGCGCGAGATCGGCCGGGGTGCGGCCGACGGCTGCGGCGAGCGTAGCGTAGAGGGCGCGGGTGGTCGCGGTGAGGCCGGAGCCGGGGCGGGCGGCCGCGAGGCGCACCGCGTCCTGCCACAGGGTGAGCCCGCCGAGCGGGTCGCGTCCGGTGCCGAGCAGTGCGTGTGCCCGGGCGGCGGCATCGATCGCGAGCTGGTCCAGCGCGAAGGGGTCCGGACCGCCGGGTGCGGCCGGATACACTGGCGGCTGCCCGTGATGCGGAGGGACCGGCAACGGCGGGGGTAGGGGCGGCAGTTGACGGGGAGCGAGGGCCTCGGTGGCGCGTACGCCGGGCAGGGTGCCGAGCCGCCGGTCCTGGGCGGCGCGGGCCTCGCGGGCGGCGCTGCGCCGGGAGAGCGCGTCGATCAGGTCCTTCTCGCCCCGGCCACGCAGCAGGAGCAGCACGAACGGGTCGGCGTCGAGCAGCCGGGCCGTCTGGTAGCACAGCGCGGCCGCGTGCTTGCAGGGGTGGCCGGAGTCGGGGCAGCTGCAGCGCGGGGCGAGGTCGCCGGGGCCGGGCAGCAGGGGGATGCCGCAGTCGGCGAGGGACTGGGGCAGCTCCCTGTCGAGCAGTGCGGCGATGTGCCCCGGCCGGTCGGCGGCCGCGTCCAGGAAGCGCTCCCAGTCGGCATCGTCCAGCGTGCGGACCCGCACCTGCACGCGGTACGGCCGCGGCCGGCTCCCGCGCACGTACGCCAGCACGAGCCCCGGCGTGACGGTGATCGCGTCGACATGTCCCTGGTCGGCGTAACCACGCCCCCGCGCCAGCCGCTTGGGATCCAGCGCACCCTGCTCCAACGCATCCGTCCAGGCGTTGCCCCACCACGTCCCGGCGAACGACGCCCCCTCGCCGGTGGCCGCACGCGGCGCGAACTCCGGGAAGGTACGCCGCAGTTCGGAATCACGGTGCGGGGTGGCCATGGTGAGGGGCAGGCGCGGGGGCGAGGGGGCCGGCTGATCGGGGCCGGTGGAGGCGACAGAGACCGGAGGCAGCTCGTCCCGGTGATCGTCAACGGTGGGTACGACGGAAACCGCAGGCGACTGGCCCGGCTGAGCGTCAGCGGCGGAGCCGGCGAAGGCCGACGGCCACTGGTCCCGGTGATCGTCAACGCTGGGGGCGACGGCAGCCGAAGACGACTGGTCCGCGTGGACCTGGCCGGTGGGGACGGCACAGGCAGCAGGCGACCCGCCCGGCTGAGCGTCAGCGGCGGAGACGGCGTTCGCCGAAGGCGACTGGTCCCGGTGATCGTCGACGGTGGGGGCGACGGAAACCGCAGGCGACTGGTCCGGGGGCGTGCGGTCGCCGGAGTGGGCGCCGGTGTTCGTGGGCCGGAACTCCTCCGGGGTGTCGGACCAGGCCGGCATCCGGAAGGCGTTGGCCAGGTAGTGCCGCATGTCGTGGACGGCCTTGGCGCGGGCGGCGCGGGAGTCCGGCCCGGGGGCGGGCGCGGTGGGCGGCGTCGTGGCGGGGCCGCCGGTCGCACGGGGTCCGCGCCGGGTGCGGGGATCCGCCGCCCGCGTGCCGCGCACGGTGGCCTGCTCCGCCTCGTCCTCGGCCCGCAGTGCCTCCCGCCGGGCCGCTCGCAACGCTTCCCGGGCGACGTCGGCCGGGCGCCCGCCGGGCGGGGCGAGGGGCCGGGACCGGGTCACAGGGCTCTCGGCCCCGGCCGGGGCGTCGGCATCGGCCGGGGCGGTCGTGTCCGTCGTCTCAGTCGTCCCCGGTACGCCGCCGGGTGCCGGGGACTCCGTCCTGTCCGGTGCCGCCCCGGGCTCGGCCCGCGTCTGTTCCCGTGCCGCCCTCAGCGCCCGCCGGGCCGCGTCGCCCGGTGCCGTCTCCTCCTTGCCCGGTGCCGGTTCACGCTCGGCTCCAGCCCGTTCCCGCGCCGCCCTCAGAGCCCGGCGGGCCGCGTCGGCCGGGCGGGGCGTGGTGGTGGGTGCGGGGTCCTCCGGGGGGAGGCTCATGGGGTCCTCCGGAGGGAGACGAGGTCGGACAGCTCACGGTCGGTCAGTTCGGTCAGGGCCGCCTCGCCGGAGCCGAGGACGGCGTCGGCGAGGGCGCGCTTGGCGGCGAGCATCTCGGCGATGCGGTCCTCCACCGTGCCCTCGGTGACCAGGCGGTGGACCTGGACGGGCTGGGTCTGGCCGATGCGGTAGGCGCGGTCGGTGGCCTGCTCCTCGACGGCCGGGTTCCACCAGCGGTCGAAGTGGATGACATGGCCCGCGCGCGTGAGGTTCAGGCCGGTGCCCGCCGCCTTCAGGGACAGCACCAGGACCGGGGTCTCGCCGTTCTGGAAGCGGTCGACCATCCGCTCCCGCTCCGGCACCGGGGTGCCGCCGTGCAGAAGGTCCACCGGGACCGCGCGGGCGGACAGATGCGCGGTGACGAGGCGGGCCATGCCGACGTACTGGGTGAACACGAGCGCCGAGCCGTCCTCGGCGAGCAGGGTGTCCAACAGCTCGTCCAGCAGGGCGAGTTTGCCGGAACGGGCCGCCAGGCGGTCGGGGCGCGCGTCCTCCTTCAGGTACAGCGCGGGGTGGTCGCAGATCTGCTTCAGGGCGCCGAGGAGCTTCAGGACCAGGCCCCGGCGGGCGATGCCCTCGGCGGTCTCGATGGCGAGCATCGACTCGCGCACCACCGCCTCGTACAGCGCGGCCTGTTCGCGGGTGAGGGGCACCGGGTGGTCCGTCTCGGTCTTCGGGGGCAGCTCGGGGACGATGCCCGGGTCGGACTTCTTGCGGCGCAGCAGGAAGGGGCGGACCAGCCGGGCGAGGCGGTCGACCGCCGCCCCGTTGTCATCGGCCACGCCGTTCTCGACCGCGCGCGCGTGCCGGGCGCGGAAGGACTTCAGGGGGCCGAGGAGGCCGGGGGTGGTCCAGTCGAGCAGGGCCCACAGTTCGGAGAGGTTGTTCTCCACCGGGGTGCCGGTGAGCGCCACGCGCGCGGGGGCGGGGATGGTGCGCAGCGCCTTGGCCGTGGCCGAGTAGGGGTTCTTCACGTGCTGGGCCTCGTCGGCGACGATCATGCCCCAGGGGCGGCCGGCGAGTTGTGCGGCCGCCGAGCGCATCGTGCCGTACGTGGTGAGGACGAAGCCGCCCGGCGGGCCGTCCAGGGTGCGGTCCTGGCCGTGGAAGCGGCGCACCGGCACGCCGGGTGCGAACCGGGTGATCTCCCGCTGCCAGTTGCCGAGCAGGGAGGCCGGGCAGACGACGAGGGTCGGCTCGGGGCGCGCCCGTTTCAGGTGCAGGGCGATGAGGGTGACGGTCTTGCCGAGGCCCATGTCGTCGGCGAGGCAGCCGCCGAGGCCGAGGGAGGTCATGAGGTCGAGCCAGGCGAGACCGCGCAGCTGGTAGTCGCGCAGGGTGGCGGCGAGGCCCGCGGGCGGGTCCGCGGGGCGCAGGCCGGCCGTGAGGCGGTCGCGCAGGGCGGCCAGGGCGCCGACGGGAACGGCCTCGACGCTCTCGCCGTCGACATCGACGGTGCCGGTGAGCGCCGCCGACAGGGCGTCGACCGGGTCGAGCAGGCCCAGTTCGCGTGTGCGGGCCTTGCGGACCAGCGCCGGATCGACGAGGACCCAGCGGTCCCGGAGCCGTACGACCGGGCGGTGGGCCTCGGCGAGGGCGTCCATCTCGGACTCGCTGAGCGGGTCGCCGCCGAGCGCCAGCTGCCAGCGGAACTGGAGCAGGTCCTCGCTCTCGAAGAAGCCGGTGCCGTCGGTGGCCGAGCCGGGGGCCGGGCGGACCACGGCGGCGGCCGTCAGGTCGCGGGCGAGGTCCCGCGGCCAGTGCACGGCGACCCCGGCGGCGGCCAGCCGGGAGGCCGCGACGCCGAGCAGCTCGCCCAGCTCCTCCTCGGACAGGGCGAGCACGTCGGGCACGTCCTGCTCGGCGAGCCGCTCCAGGGGCGGCCACACGCGGGCCGCGCGCCGGACGGCGAGGGCGGCGTCCACGCGCGCGCGGGGGCCGAACGCCGCGTCGGCCTCCCCCGCCCACAGGGCCGCGGCGTCGGCCACCAGGGTGGGGTCGGCGAGGCTGTGCACCTGCACGATCGCCGCTCCGGCGGCACGCGCGCCGCCGCTCGCGCCGTTGTCGAAGACGTCGTACGCCGACAGGTCAAGGCGCAGTGAGATCCGTACGCCCGCGTCCATGCCGGCGGCGACCTCGGCCGCCCACGCGTGCGCCTGGGGCAGGGCCACGGGTTCGAGGGCGGCGAAGGGGCGGCCGGCGGTGTGCGGGGCGGCCGGGGTGCGCGGCAGCGTGTCGGCGATCGCGTCGAGGAACGAGCGGACCAGGGCCTCCGGCTCGGGCAGCCGGAGCGGGCCGGGGTCCGGGAGCGGCACGGCGTGGCCCTCCGGCGGCAGGGCCGCGGCCACCGCGCGCAGGTGGGCGATGTCGTCGGGCTCGAGCGGGCCCGCCCGCCAGGCGTCGTGCCCGCTCGGGGTGAGGCCCGGCAGCAGCCGGCCGCGGGCGACGAGCCGGAGCGCGTGCAGGGCGGCGGCGCCCCAGCAGGCCGTCGCCGGGTGGGCGGCCGGATCCCGGCGGGCCCGGACCAGCAGCGGCAGGGCCTCGGCGAGCGGCAGGGTCAGCGCGGGGACCTGCCGGCGGCGGACGCCCGCGCCGTGGCGTCGTACGACGGTCAGCTCCTCGGTGCCGCCGGGGCCGGGCGGCAGGCCGCCGTCGGGGTCCCAGAAGGCGATGCGGCCCTCGCGCGGCAGGGGCGCGGGCAGATACACCGACGCGAGGCGCACCGGGACCCGGTCCCCGGGCGGCCCGGGGCCGTCCGTGCGCCCGGCCGCCTCGGCCGTGCCTGTGCTCATACGTCCTGCCACCTCCCGCCCGTGTGCCGGATCGGACGTCTTCGACTCTACGGGCGGGGTCTGACAACCGGCCCCGGACACCGGCCGGGGCCCGGCGTCACGGCACGGTGCGCGAGACGACGTACACCATCGGACTGCTCGGGTCGGACATGTTCACGACCACGTCCTGGGTGGGCGCCGGGTTCTTCTGCGGGTGTGTGAGTCCCCACCAGGGGCCGGTGCCGGTGAAGTGCCAGCCGCTGACCTTCTGGTCGCGGGCGCCGATGGTGACGTCGCCCTTCTTCAGCTCCTCCTGGCGTGCGCCCATGGACTCCAGGAAGGCGTCCAGGCCCGCGGCGTTGGTGCGGAACTGCACGTAGAGGCGGCTGGTCTTCCAGTTGTTCGTCTCGTAGGAGGCGACGGAGTCGGCGGGGTGCGGAGGGGCCACCTGGTAGAGGCGGCGCTGCACCTTCGACGGCCAGACCGGGGTGAGGCCGGTCGCCGCGTACTTCGCCTCCTTGTCCTTGCCGCTGTTGCGGCTCTGGTTGGCGGAGATCACCAGGTAGCCGGCCGGGACGCCGATCAGCAGGCCGATGATCAGCAGGGTGAGCGCGCGGCGCTTCGCCTTGTGCCGCGGGTTCTCCGCCGGGCGGCGCGGCTCGTCCGGCGGGGCGGCCTGGCGGGGCAGCGCCGCGGTCATGCGGTGTCCCGGTCGCGTCGGGCCTGGGCGTAACGCTCGTAGCGCTCGTAGCGCTCCACCCGGCGGCGCTTGGCGCGGCGGAACCGGCGGGCCACCAGCCGGGCCAGATCGGCGGCGCCGACCATGCCGGCCTCGGGGCCGAGCTGGGCGCGGGTGATACGGGCCTCGGGGCGGTAGCCGCGGCCGGTGAGGTGGCGCTTGAAGGCGTCCCGGGCCGGGCCGATGAGCAGGTCGTCCGCGGCCGAGACGCCGCCGCCGATGACGAAGCAGGACGGGTCGAGGGCGGCGGCGAGGTTGGCGATGCCGACGCCGAGCCACTGGCCGATGTCCTGGAGCAGCTCGACGCACATGGCGTCGCCCTCGCGGGCCAGCTCGGTGATCACCGGACCGGTGATGTCGCCGATGTTCCCCTTGACGTGCTCGATGATCCCGTAGGCCACCGGGGAGTCGGCGGCGGCCAGTTCCCTGGCCTCGCGGACCAGGGCGTTGCCGGAGCTGTACTGCTCCCAGCAGCCGCGGTTGCCGCACGGGCAGCGGTGGCCGCCGGGGACGACCTGCATGTGGCCGAACTCACCGGCGACGCCGAACTTGCCGCGCTTGACCTGGCCGTCCTCCAGGATGGCGCCGCCGATGCCGGTGCCGAGCGTGATCATGACCAGGTGGTCCTCGCCGCGGCCGGCGCCGAAGCGCCACTCCGCCCAGGCGGCGGTGTTGGCGTCGTTGTCGACGAGGACCGGCACCGAGAGCCGGCCGCTGAGGCGGTCGCGCAGCGGTTCGTTGCGCCAGGACAGGTGGGGGGCGAACAGGACGCGGTTGCGGTCGGCGTCGACCCAGCCGGCGGCGCCGATGCCGACCGCGTGCACGTCGTGCCGGTCGGAGAGGTCCAGGACCAGCTCGACGATGGTGTCCTCGACGACCTTGGGGCTCTTGGACTTGTCCGGGGTCTCCGTGCGGAGCTTCTCCAGGATGTTGCCGTCGGCGTCCACGACGCCCGCCATGACCTTGGTGCCGCCGATGTCGATACCGACCGTGGGCACACGGGGTGCGGTCAGGTGGGAGCGGCGTTCCCTGGTGCCGACCGTCCGGAGCACGGGGGCCCGGCGGGAGCCGATGGGGGCGGTGAGGTCGCGGTAGGTGCTCATCGTTCGTCGATTCTGCCTCACCGCAGGTGTGGGTGCCGTACGGGGCGCAGGAGGCGGGTGCGCGAGCGTCGCCGGCCGCGGATGCGTCGTGGCTCGTCGCGCCCCGCGGCACAACCGCACATCGGCCCGGCTCCGCGCCCCTTCAGGTCCGCTGCAGTTCGTGGCGCAGGGCCTCCAGGTCGGAGCCGCCGGCCATCTGCCGGGTCAATTCGTCCAGGGTTATCTCGTCCCGTGTGTGATTGCCCACCATCGTGCCGCGCCTCAGCAGAACGAAACGATCACCCACCAGATAGGCGTGGTGCGGGTTGTGGGTGATCAAGACGACGCCCAGGCCCTCGTCCCGTGCTGCCGCCACATATTTCAGGACCACACCGGACTGCTTCACTCCCAGTGCCGCCGTCGGCTCGTCCAGGACCAGGACCTTCGCGCCGAAGTGGACCGCGCGCGCGATGGCCACGCACTGGCGTTCGCCGCCGGAGAGGGTGCCGATGGGCTGGTCGACGTCCCTGAGGTCGATGCCCATGCGCAGCAGGGCCTCGCGGGTGGTGCGGCGCATGAGGTCGATGTCCAGGCGCTTGAAGGGGCCGGTGCCCTTGCGTGGCTCGGAGCCCAGGAAGAAGTTGCGCCAGACCGGCATCAGCGGGACGACGGCGAGGTCCTGGTAGACCGTGGCGATGCCCCGGTCCAGGGCCTCGCGCGGGGAGGCGAGCCGGGTCTCCTCGCCCTCGATGCGCAGGGTGCCGCCGTCGTGGCGGTGCAGGCCGGCGATCATCTTGATCAGGGTCGACTTGCCGGCGCCGTTGTCGCCGAGGACGCAGGTGATCTCGCCGGCGTGGACCTGGAGCGAGACGCCCTCGAGGGCGCGGACGTTGCCGTACTGCTTGGCCACGCCGGCCAGCTCGACCAGCGCCGTGCGCTCGGTGGTCTCGGTGGTCTCGGTCATGTCGTCGCCTCCGCGCGCTTGCGGACCCAGTGGTTGAGCAGGGTCGCGAGGAGCAGCATCGCTCCGAGGAAGAACTTGAACCAGTCCGGGTTCCACTCGGCGAAGACGATGCCCTTGCTGGTCATGCCGAACAGCAGGGCACCCACCGCCGAGCCGATGGCGCTGCCGTAGCCGCCGGTGATCAGGCAGCCGCCGATGACGGCCGCGATGATGTAGATCAGCTCGTTGCCGACGCCCTCCCCGGACTGGACGGCGTCGAAGGAGAACAGCAGGTGCTGGCCCGAGACCCAGGCGCCGAACGCCACGCCCATGTAGAGGCCGATCTTGGTCTTCGCGACCGGGACGCCGACCGCGCGGGCCGCGTCCTGGTTGCCGCCGACGGCGAAGATCCAGTTGCCGGCGCGGGTGCGCAGCAGGATCCATGAGGCGAGGGCGACCAGGCCCAGCCACCACAGGATCGTGATCTTGAAGTCGACGCCGCCGACGGTGAGGGCCGAGGCGAAGACGGCGTGGGCGGAGGGGAAGCCCTCCATGTCCCCGATGGTCTTCGTCGACACCGTGCCGTCGATCAGCTTGGTGAAGCCGAGGTTCAGGCCGGTCAGCATCAGGAAGGTGCCCAGCGTGACGATGAAGCTGGGCAGCCTGGTGCGCGTCAGCATGAAGCCGTTGAAGGCGCCGACGGCAAGGGTGACCAGGAGGGAGACACCCACGCCGACCCAGGTGTTCGCCGTCATCTGGTAGCTGAACATCGAGGAGATCAGCGCCGAGGACGTCACGAGGACACCGGCCGACAGGTCGAACTCGCCGCCGATCATCAGCAGCGCCACCGGTACGGCCATGATGCCGATGGCCGAGGAGGCGTACAGGACGGTGCTGAGGCTGGAGGCGTTGAGGAAACCGCCGGCGGCGACGGCGAAGAAGACGAAGACGGCGAGCGCGCCGACGACCGAGCCCAGCTCCGGGCGGGAGAGCAGCTTCTTCAGCGGAGAGGTCTGCAGAATCCTTTCGTCAGCCGTCTTCGGGGGTTCGCCGGCCGTCTTGTGCACGGTCGCGCTCATCGGGTGCCCCGCTCGGTGTACCCGGCCAGCGCGGCGGCCTGGTCCTTGGTGACGATCTGCGGGCCGGTCAGCACGGGCTTGCCGCCGCCGAGGACGTCGCCGTTGTACTTGTAGGCCCACAGCAGGTCGACCGCCTCGTAGCCCTGGAGGTAGGGCTGCTGGTCCACGGCGAAGCCGAGGGTGCCGTTCTTCAGCTCGGCGGCGACCTGGGCGTTGAGGTCGAAGGTGTCGATCTCGGCCTTGCTGCCCGCGTCACCCTTCGCCTTCACGGCCGTGTCGGCGTAGGGGGCGCCGAGGGTGACGACGGAGTCGATGGACCTGTCGGCCTGGAGCTTGGCCTCGATCGCGGACTGCACGTCGGGCATGTCGGTGCCGTTGACGTAGAGCTTCTGCAGCGTGCCGTGGAAGGTCCTGGCGACGCCGTCACAGCGCTGCTCGTGGCCCACGTTGCCCTGCTCGTGCAGCACGCACAGGGCCTTCTTCTTCCCGCGCTTGTCCAGCTCGTCGCCGACGGCCTCGCCGGCGATGGTCTCGTCCTGACCGATGTGGGCGAGGGCCCCGAAGGCCTTGGACTCCTCGGAGCCGGAGTTCACCGTGATCACCGGGATGCCGGCCTTCTCGGCGCGGGCCACGGCGGCCTTCATGGCGTCCGGCTTGGCGAGGGTGACGATGATGCCGTCCACCTTCTTGTCCACGGCGGCGTCGACCAGCTGCGCCTGCTGCTGGGCCTGGGCGTCGTGCGAGTACAGGAAGTTGATGTTGTCCTTGACGGCGGCCTGCCTGGCGCCGTTCTGCACGATGTCCCAGAAGGTGTCGCCGTCCCCCGAGTGGGTGATCATCGCGAAGGTCCAGCGGGGGGTGTTCACCGCCGCCCTGCCCTGGGCCGCGGCGGCGTCGCGGGCGTCCTCGGCCCGTTTGCCGCCGGTGCTGCTGCACGCCCCCAGGGACAGCGAAAGTGCCCCTGCCAGCGCGATGACTGCCCAGGTCCGAAACCGTGCCACGAGGCCGTGCCCTTCTTGCCGTGTTCGTACGTACGGAAGGGGCCGTTGATCAGTTTTCAGCGGCCCCAAATACTCCAGTATCGAACACCATGAACACTCGTGACATGACAGGGGGTGCCGCGACCGTCCTATTGTCCGGACATTGCGATGAATCCGGCGGTGCGGGTCACGGCCGTACGAGCAGCTGGAACTCGAACGAGTAACGGCTCGGGCGGTAGGTGTGGTCGCCGAACTCGACCGCGCGGCCGGTGTCGTCGAACGTGGTGCGCTGCATCGTGAGCAGCGGGGCGCCCTCGGTCTCGGCGAGCCGCTCGGCCTCGGCGGCCGTGGCGCCGCGGGCACCGATGGACTGCCGCGCGCTGTGCAGGGTGATCCCGGCGGCGCGCATCAGGCGGTACAGGCCGGTGGCCTCCAGCTGGGCGGTGTCCAGGTCGAGCAGGCCGGTCGGGAGGTGGTTGACCAGGTACGCCATCGGCTCGCCGTGCGCGAGGCGCAGCCGCTCGATGCGGTGCACCTCGCCGCCCTCGGCGACGCCGAGCGCGGCGGCGACCGCGGCCGAGGCCGGCAGGACGGTGTTGACCAGGACCTTGGTCGCGGGCCGCTGACCGGCCGCCTCCAGGTCGTCGTAGAGGCTGCTCAGCTCCAGCGGGCGCTTGACCTGGCTGTGCACGACCTGCGTGCCGACACCTCTGCGGCGCACGAGGAGTCCCTTGTCGACCAGGGACTGGATGGCCTGGCGCACAGTCGGCCGGGACAGGCCGAGCCGCGCGGCCAGCTCGATCTCGTTGCCCAGCAGGCTGCCCGGGGTGAGGCTGCCGTGCTCGATCGCGGCCTCCAGCTGCTGGGAGAGCTGGAAGTACAAGGGCACCGGCGAACTACGGTCCACGCGGAGGTCGAGCGCGATGGTGGGGTCCACATCTGGTTTCGGCACGGGCTCGAGCGTAGCCGCGTGACGGGTTGACGGGAAGTTGTGTAGTCCGATTGTCCGGACATTTGCATTGACAGCGTCCGGGGTCGGCCCTCACTTTGTTTCCATGCGCATCGGGGTCATCGGTACGGGCCGCATCGGCACCCTTCACGCCAGGACGCTCAGCCGCCACCGCGAGGTCGGTTCGCTGATCCTCACGGACGCGGATCCGGTGCGGGCGCAGGAACTGGCGCACCGGCTGGGCGAGACCGCGGCGCCGGGGGTGGACGAGATCTTCACCTGGGGCGTGGACGCGGTGGTGATCACCACCGCGACAGCGGCGCACGCCGAACTGATCGGCCGGGCGGCCCGCTCCGGCCTGCCGGTCTTCTGCGAGAAACCGATCGCGCTCGACCTGCCCGGCACCCTGCAGGCCCTCACCGAGGTGGAGTCGGCCGGAACGACCCTGCAGATGGGGTTCCAGCGGCGCTTCGACGCGGGGTACGCCGGCGCCCGGGAGGCGGTGCGTTCGGGACGGCTCGGGCGGCTGCACACCGTACGCGCGATGACCTGCGACCAGTCCCCTCCCCCGGCGGACCGGCTGCCGCTGTCCGGCGGGCTGTTCCGGGACACGCTGATCCACGACTTCGACGTGCTGCGCTGGGTGACGGGGCGTGAGGTGACGGACGTGTACGCCACCGGCTCGGACGCCGGGCCCGCGATGTTCCGTGAGTCCGGTGACGTCGGCACCGGCGCGGCCCTGCTCACCCTGGCCGGCGGCACACTGGCCACGGCGACCGCGACCCGCCTGAACGGCGCCGGTTACGACGTCCGCATGGAGCTGGCCGGGGAGCGGGACACGGCGGTGGTCGGCCTGGACGACCGTACGCCGCTCGCGTCGACCGAGCCGACCGGGCCGCCGCCCGCGGACAAGCCGTGGACGGGCTTTCTGGAGCGGTTCGGGCCCGCCTACGAGGCCGAGCTGAACGCCTTCGTCGAGGTGGTGCGCGGCGAGCGGCCCAACCCGTGCGACGGCCGCGAGGCCCTGCAGGCGCTGCGGATCGCCGAGGCCTGCGAGACCTCCCGGCGGGAACGGCGCCCGGTGTCCCTCACGGAGATCCCGGACCGGGTGCAGCCGTCGTACGGCTGAGGCCGGGGCCAGGGCCGGGGCCGGGAGCAGCGCGCGGTGCGCCGTACGGCTGGGGCCGGCGGCCGTGCGCGGGTGGTGGCAGGGGGCGCGCGAGCGGTGTCAGGGGCCGTTCACCAGCGCACCGGAAGGCTGCGCATCCCTCTCATCAGCAGGCCCGGCAGCCACTCGCCGGGCGTGCCGTCGAGCGCGAGGCCTGGGGCGCGCCGCAGGAGGGTGCCGATGGCGATGCGGCCCTCCAGGCGGGCCAGCGGTGCGCCGAGGCAGTAGTGGATGCCGTGGCCGAAGGCGAGGTGGCCGCGGGTGTCGCGGCGGATGTCGAACCGGTCGGGGTCGCCGAAGCGGCCGCCGTCGCGCTCGGCGGCGGTGAGGCTCACCACCACGTGCTCGCCCTGCCCGATCGCGCTGCCGGCGATCTCCAGGGGCTCGGCGGCGAACCGGTACGTGGCGCTGTGCACCGGGCCCTCGTAGCGCAGCATCTCCTCGACGGCGCCGTCCAGGAGGCTCATGTCGGCCCGCAGGGCGGCGAGTTGGGCGGGGTGGGTCAGCAGGGCGTGGACGCCGTTGCCGATCAGGTTGACGGTGGTCTCGTGGCCGGCGATCAGCAGCAGGAAGGCCATGCCGCGCAGCTCCTGCGCGGACAGCCGGTCGCCGTCCTCGGCGGTGGTGCGGATCAGGTCGCTGAGCAGGTCGTCGCTCGCGCCCGAGCGGCGCTTGTCCTCGATCAGCCCGGTCAGGTACTCACCCAGGCGGACGACCGCGTCGCGCTCCGTCTGCTGGTCCGCCGCGGCGACCACCTCGGTGGACGTCTTGCGGAACTCGGCGCGGTCCATGTCCGGAACGCCGAGCAGTTCGCAGATGACGGTGATGGGCAGCGGGTAGGCGAGGGAGCCGATGAGGTCGCCGTGGCCCGCGGGGAGCATCTCGTCCAGCAGTTCGTCGGTGATCTGCTGGATCCGCGGGCGCAGTTGCTCCACCCGGCGCATCGTGAACGCGCGCGTGACGAGGCCGCGCAGGCGGGTGTGCTGGGGCGGATCGGTGGCCAGCAGATGCTTGCCGATCATCTCCTGGTCCATGACGGTCACGCCGATCTTGCTGGTGTCCTTGGCCAGCCGGGGGTCGGCGAGCGCCGCCCGCGCCTCCTCGTACCCGACGACCAGCCAGGCCGTGTCGTCCCAGCCCGGCAGCCGGACGCGGTGCACGGGACCCTGCTCGCGCAGCCGGGCGTACACCGCATGCGGATCCGTGTGCAAAGCCTCCTCGGACTCGCCCAGTTCGACCACGCTCTGCCTGTCCATCGCTCCCCTTTTCCGGACTCCCCCGAGGCCTGCCCGGGGATCTCCCGGCACTGGGACAACGCTCGGCGCACGGGCTTGGTGCCCGTCCCCGCCGAAAAGTCCCGCGCGGCGGGCGAGCAGGGCCATCTGGGCGCCGGCCAGGCCCCGGCGGGCGGCGACGGCGGCCTCCCGCCCGGGGTCGCCGGCGCGGCTAGGCGTTCACGCGCGCGTGCCTGCCGGGAGCCGGCGTCGGTGCGGGCGGCGTGCCGCATCAGCTCATGGGTGACGGCGGGTGCGAGCGGACTCCACGTGGTGATGGCCGCCGGGCGTGCCGCTCAGCCCCACGGCAGCCAGGCCCGGATCTCGAACCCGCCGTCCGCGGTGGCGCCGTGCTCCAGCCGCCCGCCGGCCAGTGTCGCGCGTTCCGTCAGTCCGATCAGGCCCTGGCCGGAGCCGGGCACGGGCGGGGCGTCGGCCTGCGGGGGCGGGTTGGTCACGGTGACCGTGAGGCCGTCGCCGCGGGTGCCGGCGAGGCGGAGGGTGACCTCGGCGCCGGGGGCGTGCTTGCGGGCGTTGGTCAGGGCCTCCTGGGCGATGCGGTAGACGGTGCGGCCGACGGAGGCGGGCACGGCCGCGGGGTCGGCGACGCGGTGGTCGAGCGTGATCTTCATACCGGCCTCGCGGCACTCGGCGACGAGCGGTTCGAGCGCGGCGAGCGTCGGCTGCGGGCGGCCGCCGGCCGCGTCGTCGGGGCCGCCGGTGCGCAGCACACCGATGATCTCCCTGAGGTCCTGCAGGGCCTCGTGGGCGCTCTCGCGGATGACACTGGCGGCCCGCACGACCTCCTGCCGGGGCGCGTCGGGCCGGAACTCCAGGGCTCCGGCGTGCACGCTGAGCAGGGTGAGCCGGTGGGCGAGCACGTCGTGCATCTCGCGGGCGATGTCCTCGCGCGCGAGGCGCTGCGCCTGCTCGGCGCGCAGCCGTGCCTCGGTCTCCGCCCGGTGGGCCCGGTCCCTCAGGCTCAGCATCAGCAGCCGCTTGGAGCGGACGAACATGCCCCAGCCGACGACGCAGACGGTGAGCAGCAGCGCGAAGACGAGGGAGGCCGAGTACGGCAGGCCCTTGTCGGGGCGCAGCCAGTAGTACAGGGGTGCGAGGGCGAGGCTGGTGCCCGCGATCCAGGCCACGTACCGGAACGGCCGGTGCACGGCGACGGTGAACACGGCCGCCAGGAAGGCCCAGCCGGAGGTCGAGGAGACGAGGCCGACCGCGAGCAGCGCGACGGCCAGGCCGACCGGCCGGCGGCGGCGCAGCCAGACGGCGAGGCAGGACAGGGCGCCCAGCAGCACGTCCGCGACGATGAGGCCCTCGGGCACGTCCGGGTGCTGAACCAGGGGCACGGCGGTCACCAGGTACAGCAGGACGACCAGCAGGAAACAGCAGATGTCCACGGCCCAGTCCCGGGCCGTCCGCCGCGCAGGGCGGCCCTCGGGGGCCGCGTCCGGGTCCAGTTCCCTGACCACGGCCGAGGGGAGCATCCAGCGGCGCAGCCCGTCCCCGGGGGCGGGGGCCGGCTGGGGTCGGTCTTCACTCACGGTCGTCAAATCTACGCAGCGTCCGCTGCCGTGACGGTCCTTCACGCGCGATCGGCCACCGGATTCGCGGCCCGTGGGCCGAAGTCCCGGGCCGTCGGCTCTCGTACGCCCTTCGGACGTCCTTCGTGCGTGGCGGCACCTCGCCGGGCCGCCCGTTCGTACGCGGCCGGGGCGCCGGATTCCCGTGCGCCGCGGGCCCGCCGGCCCGCGGCGGCTGTCGTGCGGCGAGCGCCGGTGTCCGGGCCGGTGCCGGCCCGGACGCCGCTCGCCCTGCGGCCCTGGGTGGGGGGCCGGCCGCGGGGCGAGGGGCCGCGTGTCACACCTGTCGCGCTGTTCCCTCGGGTCCTGGTCTCCGGCTCAGCAGCCGAAGTCGACCAGGTTGAACGTGGCGTAGTGGTCGGAGGTGTAGTAGTCCTCCTGGGACGCCTCTCCGGTGACGATGCGCCGGGCGCCGCGCGTGGAGGAGCCCGGGGTGATCACCGTGTACTCGTGGTAGTACCCGCTGGGCTCGCTGGGCAGGACGCCTTCACGGTTGGAGAAGACGGTGCCGTCCTGCGAGTACGGGTACGGGCCGCCCTTGGCGATCAGGTCCAGCGTGTCGTGGGCCTGCGACGGCAGGGCGCTGTAGCAGATGCTGCCGGCCGAGTCGGCGGCGGCGTTCGCCGTGGTGGCGGACACGGTGCCGCCGACGACGAGGGCGGACAGGAGCGCGGCTGCGGCGCTGATACGAGTTGCGCGTGGGGGGAATCTCATGTCCCCCATGATGACGCGCGTAGACGTTGGCATGTCAACGACAACGTTGAAGATTTTCCCTTCAAGTCCGATGAGTTTTCAGGAAGTTAACCTGCCGTCCTGCGCCCCCACGCGGTCCCCGCAAGCACCAGGACGCCACCCGCGAGACCGGGTGCGCCGAGCCGTTCCCCGCCCAGTGCCATGCCGGCCGCGGCGGCCCACAGCGGTTCGGTGCCGAGCAGCAGACCGACGCGGGACGGGGACGTGCGGCGCACCGCCCACATCTGCACGAAGAACGCGAACACCGTGCACAGCACGGCCAGGAAGAGCAGCCCGGCCCAGTCCCGCACGCCGAGGCCGGCCGCGACCGTCCAGGGCGCCGGGGTGCCCGGGAGGGCGGACAGCAGGGCGAAGACGGCGACGCACGCGCCGAGTTGGACCGTGGTGAGCGGCAGCGCGGCGGCACCCTGGACGGCCCTGATCCGGGACATGGCGAGGACGTGCGCGGTGCGGGCGAGCGCGGCGAGCAGCATCAGCAGGTCGCCGGCCGAGGGCCGGGTGAAGCCGCCGCCCTGGGTGAGCAGGACGACGCCGAGCACCGACAGCAGGGCCGCGCCGAGGAAGGCCGGGGTGGGCCGGGTGCGGGTGACGGCGGCCTCGGCGAGCGGCGTGAAGATCATGGTGAGGCTGATGATCAGGCCGGCGTCGGTCGCGCAGGTGTGGACCACGCCGTAGGTCTCCAGCAGGAAGATCCCGCTGAGGATCAGCCCGAGCAGGGCCGCGCCGCGCCACTGGGCGCCGGTGAGCGAGCGCAGCGCGCGGCGTCCGGCGACCGCCAGGACGGGCACGGCGAGCGCGAACCGCAGCACCAGGACGGCGAGCACCGTAGGGGCGGTGGTGATGTCCTTGGCGGCGAGGTAGCTGGCGCCCCAGCACACCGCGACGAGCAGGACGGGCAGGTCGGTGTGCCAGGCGCGGCGGGGCAGGGCGGCGGCGCCCGGTACGGCGAGCGAGGACATACGAGCGGCTCTCCCGGTCTCCGGAAGGAGTGCGGAGACATCGGCGGCTCGCACGGGGCGCGCTCACCGTACCGGCGAAGACGATCTTCGGCCAGGGTTTTGCGTGCGCCTCAGACGTCCTCGGGGAGTTCGTACGACCCGTACTCCGGGTCGCCCGCGAGGTCGTAGGTCTGCAGGCTGACGCCCGCGCCGGTGATCCGGCCGCCGGTGTGCCGGAAGCGGGTGGGGAGCGTGCCCTCGGTGAACAGGCGGTGGCCGGTGCCGAGGACGACCGGGAAGGTCAACAGGTGCAGGGTGTCGAGGAGGCGCAGGTCGATCAGGGAGCGGACCAGGGCGCCGCTGCCGTGCACCTGGAGTTCGCCGTCCGTGCGCTCCTTGAGGGCCTGGACCTCCTTGGCGAGGTCGCCGCCGATCACCGTCGTGCCGGACCACCCGGGCGCCTGGAGAGTGGCGGAGACGACGTACTTCGGCAGGGCGTTGAGCCGGGAGGCGATGGGGTCGGCCGGGTCGGTCACCCTCGGCCAGTGCGCGGCGAAGATGTCGTACGTACGGCGGCCGAGCAGGAAGGCGCCGGCGCGGTCGAAGACCTCGGTCACGAACGCGCCGAAGCCCTCGTCGCCGTAGCGGAAGCTCCAGCCGCCGTGGGTGAAGCCGCCCCTGGTGTCCTCCTTGGGGCCGCCTGGTGCCTGGTACACGCCGTCGAGAGTGACGAAGACGGTGGAGACGAGCTTGCCCATGGCGGGTGCCTTCTTCCGGGTGCGGGATCTGCTGTCATCAGCTCAGACCCCGCACACACCCGCAACTCATCGGTTCAGCCGGCGTGGGTCGAGAACAGGCCGCCGGTCGGGCCCTGCTTGTCGCCGCCCTGGGCCTTCTTCAGGGCGTTGGCGAGGCTCTCGATGGTGAGGGACTGCAGGATCACCCGGCCGTTGCCCTCCAGGGTGGCCAGGGACAGGCCCTCGCCGCCGAAGACGGCGTTCATGATCCCCTGGCGGTTGAGGCCACCGATGCGCTGGACGCCGTACTCGATGCCCTCCTCGAAGGCGACCACACAGCCGGTGTCCACCTCGATACGGCCGCCGAAGTCGGCCGGGTTGAGGTCGATGAAGTTGCCCGCGCCGGCGATGATCACCGTGCCGTGCCCGGTGAACTTCTCCAGGATGAAGCCCTCGCCGCCGCTCATGCCGGTGCGGCCGCCGGCGAAGGCGATGCCGAAGTCGACGGTGGACTCGGCGGCCACGAAGGCGTCCTTCTCGGCGAACCACGCGCGCCTGCCGTCGAGTTCCAGCGCGCGCATCTCGCCCGGGAGCACGCCCGCGAAGCCGACCGTGCCCGCACCGCCCTGGCAGGTGAAGTACTGGAACGCCAGCGACTCGCCCGCGAGCATGCGCTGGCCGACCTGCACGGCGGTGCCCATGGCCTGGCGCAGCAGGCCGCCCATGCCGCCGCCCGGGCCGCCCTGCGCCTGCTGGCCGCCGCCGTTCGCGGACGGGCCGGACAGCCGCGTCTCCATGGTCACGTTCGTCGTCTTGAACAGGAACTTCCCGGCCTCGCAGTACACGGTCTGGCCGGGCTGCAGGCTGACGACCGCCATCTGCATGGCGTTGCCGACGATCTCTTGCTGAAGGGTCACGCGGGAAGAACGCGGGAGAGCCAGCGTTGAGTTCCTGGCGGCCGCGAACCGGGTCCGCACGGGTGACACGCGGGGCGCCCGGTGCTGTCCAGGCCGGGGCGCCCCGCGCGCGTGCGGGGGTGGGTCAGCCGCCCAGTTCCTGGTGGCGGGCGGCGAGGCCTGCCGCGCCCTGCCCGGTCAGGGAGCCGAACAGCCTGAGGCGGGAGATGCCGCCGTCGGGGAAGATGTCCACGCGCGCGTGCGTGCCGACGGCGGGCTCCGGGAGCACGAACCGGTGGTTGGTGTCGGGCTGGAGGCGGGTGCGCGGCAGGATCTCGGTCCACTCGCCGTCCTCGCCGTCCTTGACCGAGACCGAGGCCCAGCCCGCGCTGTTGCCCTTCAGGTAGGCCGTGTCGATCTCGATCGCGCGGATCTGCGCCTGGGCGGCCAGCCGGTAGCGGATCCAGTCGTTGCCCTGGTCACGGCGGCGGCGGGTCTCCCAGCCGTCGTCCATCTTGCGGGAGCGGCCCGGCTGGACGGTGTTGGTGGCCGGGGAGTAGAAGAGGTCGGAGGCGTCCTCGACCCGGCCGCCGTTCTCCAGGGCGACCACGTCGAAGGTGCCGAGGGCCGCGAGCCACTCGGGGTCCGGGACGACGTCGCCGTACACGCGCAGGCGGGCGATTCCGCCGTCGGGGTGCTGGTTGACGCGCAGGTGCGTGAAGCGCTGCTCGACCGATACGCAGAAGCCGTTCGCCGCGTGGCCGCCGACCGGGGTGCGCGGGACGAGGGTCGTCCACTTCACGTCGCCGGCGAGCAGTTCCTCCGGCGCGGGCGAGCCCGTTACCGAGGCGGCCTCGATGGAGACGGCCTGCGGGTAGTTGCCGCGGAAGTGGGCGGTGTCGACGACGATGCCGCGGATCACGCCGGGCGCGCCGAGGCGGACCAGCGCCCAGTCGTGGTCCTCGGCGGCCGGCCAGGGGTGTTCGGCCGAGGCGCCGCGCCGGCGGCGGGTCTCCCAGCCGTCCATGATCTTGCCCTTGTGCCCGAAGTGCTCGGGGTCGAACTCGGCGCGCTCGGGCACCAGGAGGTTCTCGCGCTGGGCGAAGAACTCGTCGTTGGCGGCGACGACACCGGCGCCGAGCTGCCGGTCGGCGAGGTTGGCGTACTGGGTGAAGGGAAAGTCGGCGGTGCGGTAGTCCGCGTACGGGTCGCCGCCTTTGTAGGGGTTCGCGTCGCCGGTGAAGCCTGGTGTCGCCGTCACGGTGATCAGGGGGTCCTTTCTGGAGTCGGCCGGGTGCGGGTGCGGGGGGCTTACTGGGGGCGGGCGAGCAGCGTGCCCTTCGGCTCGGTGAACTCGCCTTCCGCGACGATGCGTTCGCCGCGCAGCCAGGTGGACTTCACGACGCCGTACAGGGTCTTGCCGGCGTACGCGGTGACCCGGTTGCGGTGCTGGAGGGCGGCCGGGTCGACGGTGAAGGTCTCGTCCGGGGCGAGGACGGCGAAGTCGGCGTCACGGCCGGGGGCGATGGCGCCCTTGCGCGCGTCGAGGCCGACCAGGGCGGCGGTCTTCGTGGACATCCAGCGCACGACGTCCTCCAGACCGTGGCCGCGCTTGCGGGCCTCGGTCCATACGGCGGACAGGCTGAGCTGCAGGCCGGAGATGCCGCCCCAGGCGGTGGCGAAGTCGTCGGTCTTCAGGTCGGCGGTGGAGGGCGAGTGGTCGGTGACGACGCAGTCGACGGTGCCGTCGGCCAGCGCCTGCCAGAGCAGGTCCTGGTTGGCGGCCTCGCGGATGGGCGGGCAGCACTTGAACTCGCTGGCGCCGTCCGGGACTTCCTCGGCGGTGAGGGTGAGGTAGTGCGGACAGGTCTCCACGGTGATCTTGACGCCGTCCGCGCGGGCGGCGCGGATCAGCGGCAGCGCGTCACTGGAGGACAGGTGCAGGATGTGCACGCGCCCGCCCAGCCGCTTGGCCTGCGTGATCAGGGCGGCGATGGCGGTGTCCTCGGCGTCGCGCGGGCGGGAGGCGAGGAAGTCGGCGTACCTGGGGCCGCCGTGCTGCGGGGCGGCGGCGAGGTGGTGCGGGTCCTCGGCGTGCACGATCAGCAGGCCGTCGAAGCCGGCGATCTCCGCCATGGACCGGGCGAGCCGGTCCTGGTCGAGGTGCGGGAACTCCTCCACGCCGGACGGGGACAGGAACGCCTTGAAGCCGAAGACGCCGGCGTCGTGCAGCGGGCGCAGGTCCTTGACGTTGTCCGGCAGGGCGCCGCCCCAGAAGCCGACGTCGATGTGCGCCTTGTCGGCGGCGACCTGCTGCTTGACCCGCAGGTTCGCCACGGTCGTGGTCGGCGGGAGGGAGTTGAGCGGCATGTCGACCAGCGTGGTGATGCCGCCGGCCGCCGCCGCGCGGGTGGCGGTCCAAAAGCCCTCCCACTCGGTGCGGCCGGGGTCGTTGACGTGCACGTGGGTGTCGACCAGGCCGGGCAGCAGGGCGTGGTCGCCGACGTCCTCCAGCCGGGCGCCGGCCGGGACCTCGGCATCGTACGGCAGGACGGCGGTGATCCTCCCGGCGGACACGGCGACCGAGGCGGCCCGTGTCCCTTCCGGAGTGATGACGCGCCTCGAGCGCAGGACCAGTTCAGCGTCGGACACCCGAACCCCTCTCTGTACCGCCGTTTTACGCCCAGGAAAACGGGATTTACACCCACGTAACGGAATTCAACGTTCTGTTGAAGGAGTCTTCACTCCCGCTCCCCCGCCGTCAAGGGGCACACTTCTGGGCAGCAGGCGACCCGCATCCACTCTGGACGTTTCCACAAAGCGGAATTAGAATTCCAGCAAGCAGAACGTAGCTACGTACAAGCGGGGAGTCAACCGACTGCCGGGTAGGCTTCTGCCCTCCTGCCAGCCCCGAAAGGAACGCGCCGTGCCGACGTCCAGCGCCAGCACCACCGACTCCGCCAAGTCCGCCGCCGGCGGCGGTGTCCAGTCCCTCGAGCGCGCCTTCGACCTGCTCGAGCGGATGGCGGACGCGGGCGGCGAGGTGGGCCTGAGCGAGCTGTCCGCGACCAGCGGGCTGCCGCTGCCGACCATCCACCGGCTGATGCGCACCCTGGTCGCCTGCGGTTACGTCCGCCAGCAGCCGAACCGGCGCTATGCGCTCGGCCCCCGGCTGATCCGGCTCGGCGAGTCGGCGTCCCGGCTGCTGGGCACCTGGGCACGGCCGTATCTGGCCAGGCTGGTCGAGGAGACCGGCGAGACGGCGAACATGGCACTGCTGGACGGCGACGAGATCGTGTACGTGGCACAGGTGCCGTCGAAGCACTCGATGCGGATGTTCACGGAAGTGGGCCGGCGGGTGCTGCCGCACTCGACCGGGGTCGGCAAGGCGCTGCTGGCGGGCGTTCCCGACGAGGAGGTGCGGGCGCTGCTCTCGCGCACCGGGATGCCGGCCGCCACCGAGAAGACGATCACCACGCCCGAGGGCTTCCTGGCCGCGCTCGACGACGTACGGCGACTGGGGTACGCGGTCGACGACAACGAGCAGGAGATCGGGGTGCGGTGCCTTGCGGTGTCCGTGCCGGAGTCTCCGACGGCCGCGGCGATCTCGATCTCCGGGCCCGCCGGGCGGGTGACGGAGGCGGCGACCGACAAGATCGTGCCGGTACTGCAGGAGATCGCCCTCGAGCTGTCCCAGGCTTTGGCGAGTTCGGGCGCCTAGCCGGGCGCCTGGCCGGGTGCCGCCGGGCAGGACGGCCCGGACCCCCCTTTCACGGCCGCGGTGATTCCCCGAAGAGATCCACTGCCGCGCGCACGTCCTTGAGGCCCCGCGCCAGGGCGCTCACCGATCCGATCGCGCCTGCGATCAGTAACAGGGAGCTGCGCAGGCGGGGGATCTCCGGGTGGCCGCCGGTGGCCATCGCCGCCAGGGCCGCCAGTTCGTCCTCGGCTATGGCGCGATCGGGGAACTCGGACGGAAGCGTGGCGAGTTCGCGGCGCAGCCGGGACACGGCGGTCCGCAGTTCCGCCACCCTCGGGTCCTCGTCGCTGCCGATCACCGGTGTCTGCCCCAAGCTCCGCAACACAGCCCTCCCCCTCACACGCCGTCGTGCGCGGGTCAGTAAACGCCACCGCGTCCGGGAGCGCCACAGCGTGGACCGAAATTCAGCCCAAGGGAACGCCCCGGGGAACGCGCCGTTGCCGTCCGCGTCAGGTATGCAGGACACATGACGGACATGCATCACGAGGAGCACACGGAGGTCGCCGGGCTGCTGCTCGCCGCCGGAGGGGGACGACGGCTCGGCGGGCGCCCCAAGGCTTTGCTGGAGCACCGGGGGCGGCCCTTGGTGGAGCACGCGGCCGGGGTGCTGCGGGCGGCCGGGTGCGTCCGGATCCATGTCGTGCTGGGGGCGCAGGCCGAGGAGGTCCGGGCGCGGGCCGAACTGCCCGGCTGCGTGCTCGTGGACAACCCCGGCTGGGCCGAGGGCATGGGCTCCTCGCTGCGGGCCGGGCTGGCCTCGCTCGAGGGCACGGGGGTGCGCGCGGCCCTGGTGAGCCTGGTCGACCAGCCGGGCATCGGGCCGGCGGCGGTGGCGCGGGTGCTCGGCGCGTACGAGGACGAGAAATCGCTGGTCTCGGCCGCCTACGACGGCACGCGCGGGCATCCCGTGCTCTTCGGCGCGGCCCACTGGGCGGACATCGCGGCGACCGCCACCGGGGACCGCGGGGCACGCGCCTACCTGAAGGGGCACGAGAGCGGGATCCGGCTCGTGGAGTGCGCGGACGTGGCCGAGCCGTACGACATCGACACCGAGGCCGACCTGCGCCACCTTGAGTGAAGGCGGTGGCACTGAGCGCCACCTTGCCTCGACTCAGAGAATCTCGACATCAACAAACCATTGAAGTTCCACAATGAGGAAACTACTATCCACTGTTCAGAAGCGCCCGCCCGCACAGTCGGCGCTGTTCGCCCTGTTCGTGCCACTAGGCACCCGGTGCCACCGCTGAAGGAAGTGACAGCTCATGTCCGCACCAGCGCCGTCCCCGCTGGCCATCGTCGACGCCGAGCCCCTGCCCCGGCAGGAAGAGGTCCTCACGGACGCGGCGCTCGCCTTCGTGGCGGAGCTGCACCGGCGGTTCACCCCGCGCCGTGACGAACTCCTCGCCCGCCGGGCCGAGCGCCGCGCCGAGATCGCCCGCACCTCCACGCTCGACTTCCTGCCCGAGACGGCCGCGATCCGCGCGGACGACTCCTGGAAGGTCGCCCCGGCCCCGGCCGCGCTGAACGACCGGCGCGTCGAGATCACCGGCCCGACCGACCGCAAGATGACCATCAACGCCCTGAACTCGGGCGCGAAGGTCTGGCTCGCCGACTTCGAGGACGCCTCCGCGCCCACCTGGGAGAACGTGATCCTCGGCCAGGTCAACCTGATCGACGCCTACACCCGCAGCATCGACTTCACCGACCCGGGGTCCGGCAAGTCGTACGCCCTGCGCCCGAACGAGGAGCTGGCGACGGTCGTCATGCGCCCGCGCGGCTGGCACCTGAACGAGCGTCACCTGGCCGACGCCGACAGCCGCGCCGTCCCGGGCGCCCTCGTCGACTTCGGCCTGTACTTCTTCCACAACGCCCAGCGGCTGCTGGACCTCGGCAAGGGCCCGTACTTCTACCTGCCGAAGACCGAGTCGCACCTCGAGGCCCGCCTCTGGAACGACGTGTTCGTCTTCGCGCAGGACTACGTCGGCATCCCGCAGGGCACCATCCGCGCGACCGTCCTGATCGAGACCATCACGGCCGCGTACGAGATGGAGGAGATCCTCTACGAACTGCGCGACCACGCCTCCGGGTTGAACGCCGGGCGCTGGGACTACCTGTTCTCCATCGTCAAGAACTTCCGGGACGGCGGAGCCAGGTTCGTCCTGCCCGACCGCAACGCGGTGACGATGACCGCCCCGTTCATGCGGGCCTACACCGAACTCCTCGTCCGCACCTGCCACAAGCGCGGCGCGCACGCGATCGGCGGCATGGCCGCGTTCATCCCGTCCCGTCGCGACGCCGAGGTCAACAAGACCGCCTTCGAGAAGGTCCGTGCCGACAAGGACCGTGAGGCCGGCGACGGGTTCGACGGCTCATGGGTCGCCCACCCCGACCTCGTCCCGATCGCCATGGAGTCCTTCGACAAGGTGCTCGGCGACCGGCCGAACCAGAAGGACCGGCTGCGCGAGGACGTCCACGTCGAGGCGGCCGACCTGATCGCGATCGACTCGCTGGACGCGAAGCCCACGTACGCGGGTCTGGTCAACGCCGTCCAGGTCGGCATCCGTTACATCGAGGCCTGGCTGCGCGGGCTCGGCGCGGTCGCCATCTTCAACCTGATGGAGGACGCGGCCACCGCCGAGATCTCCCGCTCGCAGATCTGGCAGTGGATCAACGCGGGCGTCGAGTTCGAGAACGGCGACACGGCCACCCCTGAGCTGGCCCGCAAGGTCGCCGCCGAGGAACTGTCCGCCATCCGCCAGGAGATCGGCGAGGAGGCCTTCGCGGCCGGCCACTGGCAGGAGGCGCACGACCTGCTGCTGACGGTCTCCCTGGACGACGACTACGCCGACTTCCTCACCCTGCCGGCGTACGAGCAGCTCAAGGGCTGAGCCTGGTCGGACACGGGCGGCTCCGGGCTCCTCCCGGGGCCGCCCGGCCGCTTTCCCGGCCGAGGACCACTGCGTCAGCCCAGGTGGGCCGACCAGTCCTGCTGGGCGGCCGGTTTGCCGTGCAGGTCGGGGACGCGTTTGAGCCAGTCGGGGCGGCCCGCCTGGGTCTTCGCGGCGCGGGCCGCCTCCTCGGCGGCGAGCTGCTCGCGGCTCGGGAAGTCGGTGGGCAGCCACTCCGGCGACCGGCGCACCCGGGCCAGGAGGTAGTCGACGTAGGCGGCGCGGACGTCGTCGGGGGTCGCGAAGCCCGCGTCCTCGGCCAGCCAGGCGTCGGGGACCTCGGCGACGATGCTCCGCAGCAGTTCCCCGGTCACCTTCGGGGCCAGCTCGGCGTCGGCCGCGCGGACGTCGGGGCCGTAGTGGCCGAGGGCGTGGTGCCGGAAGTCGTACTTCTTGCCCGGGGCCGTGGTGTCCCAGCGGTGGTGGAAGACGAGGGCGGCGCCGTGGTCGATGAGCCACAGGCGCGGCGGTGCGGTGCCGAGCGTGGGCCAGACCATGAGGTTGGAGCTGTGGACCGTGCGGTCCACGTTGACGGTCAGCGCGTCCAGCCAGACGATCCGGCCAGCCTCCAGCGGGTCCACCGGGAAGACCTTCGCGATCTCGGGGGTGAAGTCGGCGGCGCCCGGCAGGTGGTCCATGCCGAGGTTCACGCCCGCGCTGGCGCCGTGCAGCTCCCGGACCTCCTGGTGGGGCTCGTCCGCGGCGATCTCCGGGTCGAAGTGGACGAGCACCAGCTCCGGGAAGCGCAGGCCCAGCGCGCGGGCGAGTTCGCCGACGATCACCTCGGCGACCAGCGCCTTGTGCCCCTGCGCCGAGCCGGTGAACTTGACGACGTACGTGCCGAGGTCGTCGGCCTCGACGACTGCGGGCACGGAGCCGCCGGACCTCAGCGGGGTCACGTATCGAACAGCAGTCACGTCGCGCAGCACACCGGCCAGCGTAAGCGCTCGCCGGGCCGGGATGCGTGGTGCCGGCCTCCTCGGGACCATCAGTAGTGGCTGTTCATGGCGGCACGCACCTCGGCGAGCGTGGTGTCGGCCACGGCCCTGGCGCGCTCGTTGCCCTCGCGCAGGGTCCGGCGCAGGAAGGCCCGGTCCTCGGCGTACTCGATGCGGCGTGCCCGGATCGGGGCCAGGTACTCGTTGACCGCCTCGGTCACGGTCTTCTTCAGCGCGGCGGCGCCCGCGGAGCCGATCTCGTCGGCCACCTCCTCGGGGGTCCGGTTCTGGCACAGGGCGGCCAGCAGGAGGAGGGAGGACACCTCGGGGCGGGTGCGGGGGTCGTAGGTGATGTGCCGCTCGGAGTCCGTCCTGGCCCCCTTGAGCAGGCGCGCGGTCTCGTCGGCGCCGGCGGCCAGGGTAATGGCGTTGCGGCGGCTCTTGCTCATCTTGGTGCCGTCCGTGCCGAGCAGCGAAGGGGCCCTGGAGAGCAGGGCGTCGGGCTCGGGGAACACGGTGGCGCCGTTGCCGTAGCGGTCGTTGAAGCGGCGGGCGATGGTACGGGTGACCTCGAGGTGCGGGAGCTGGTCCTGGCCGACCGGGACCAGGTTGCCCTTGCAGAAGAGGATGTCGGCCGCCTGGTGGACGGGGTAGGTGAACATCAGGCCGCTGACGGCGGACCGGCGCGCGTGGGCGATCTCGTCCTTGACCGTGGGGTTGCGGCTCAGTTCGGCGACGGAGACGAGGCTGAGGAAGGGCAGCATCAGCTGGTTGAGGGCGGGGACCGCGCTGTGCGTGAAGATCGTGCTGCGGGCCGGGTCCACGCCGGCGGCGAGGTAGTCCAGGACGAGGTCCTCGACGTGCCCGGTCAGGTTGTCCGCCACGTCACGGTCGGTCAGGACCTGGTAGTCCGCGATGATGACGTACGTCTCCACGCCGAGGTCCTGGAGCCGTACGCGGTTGTGCAGCGTGCCGAAGTAGTGCCCGAGGTGCAGCCGGCCGGTGGGCCGGTCGCCCGTCAGCATGCGGAATCGTCCGGGGTCCTTGCGGATCAGCTCTTCCAGTACCGCGCTGCGGGCCTGCGCGGCGGTGGGCTCGAACGCGTCGGCGAAGGGGGCGGCGGCGTCGGTGTCCGCGGCCCGGGGCGTGGTGTTCACGGCGTCTCCTGGTGGGTTCGTCTCTCGCCGACTCAAACGGCACGAGCCCTGGTCCAGGGGACACGAAAGGGCCGTCCATCCGAACGGCCCGGTCATGCCTGCGAGGTGGCCGCTCCTACCCGGAGCGCCACCAGCTCAGACACGACGAAAGATGCATGCGCACAGCATAGCGTCAGCCGCCGGCCAGCGGGCTCGGCAGAGGCTGATAGCGGGCGTCCGCGCCGTCCGCGCCGGTCCAGCGCAGCAGCAGGTTGGTCTTGCCGGGCAGCGTGGGCGAGGCGAGCAGGGCGGGGATCTCCGGCAGGTCGTGCCGGGCGAGCGCGCGGCGGACGGCGGGCCAGGGGTCGAGGCCCGGGTGGTGCTCGGCGAGGGCCGCGGCGATCTCGCCGAGGTGGTTCACCACCAGGCAGTACACGAGCCGTTCCCAGCCCGCGGCCCGGGTGACGTCCGGCAGCAGTTTGACGCCCTCGGCGTCCCGGAACAGCGCCTGCACGGGGGTGCCGGCCGCGTCCACGGCGACGAGGGTGTTCTGCAGGTGGGCCTCGAGGACGACGCCGTGGTCGTCGAACGCGGTGAGGGCGGGCGGCACGACCTGGCGCAGGTACGCCTCCCACCAGGCCGCCGGGTCGGCCGCGGCGGCCAGGGGGCTGCCGTCGAAGCCCTCCGCCAGCCCGGCCGCGAGCAGCGGGGTGGCGCCGGGCAGGAGGTGGCCGCCGAGGCCGTCACGGACGAGCACCGCCAGTTCCTCGAAGGCGAAGGCGGCGGTGCGGTACCCGCGGTCGCTCAGCCAGGCCGCGGGCGGGCCCATGGCCGCGAAGGCGTGCCGCACGGCCGTGTCGGTACGGCGCAGCCGGCTCAGGTCGTGGCGCCACAGGCGGCGGATGTCGTTGGTGATGCGGACGTCCAGCGAGAACTTCAGGAACAAATCGCGCCGGGGTGCGTGGACGGTGCGGATCGCCGCCGTCGGCCAGACGTCGAAGGCGGTGCTGCCGATCCGGATCAGCCGGCCGTCGGCGAAGGCCGGGGCGAGGCCGCGGCCGAGGAGGTCGAGCTGCCAGGGGTGGGCGGGCAGCAGCCGGTAACCGGGCGGGGCGGTGCCGAGGGTGTCCAGGGCGCGGGTGTCGCCCTCCTCGGCGACCTGGTCCTCGCGGACGCCGAGCAGCACCAGCGGGAACCGGGCGTGCGCCTCGGGGGCGTACGGCAGCCAGGACGCGACCGGGCCGCCGCCGCGCGCCTTGGGGGCCGGGTGGTAGGGGTGACCGGTGATCAGGGACTGCTCGGAGCGCAGATAGGGGTCGGCGGGCGGGGCCGTACGGGCGCGGGCGGCGAGCAGCGCGGCGACCGCGTCCCGGCTGTCGAGCATCTCGGCGGGCAGGTCGCCGCCCGGCAGCCCGGTGTGCCGGCGCAGTTCCTCGGCGACCAGTTTGACCAGTTCCGGGTGGCCGACCGCCTGCCAGGTGCCGGCCGTGCGCACCTGGGGGGCGGCGGGGTGCCGCCCGGCGCGCACCCGCAGCAGCCGTCCGCTCGGCAGCCGGTGCACCCGCCACGCACCGGGGTCCGGCGCCGGGAGCGGCTCGGCGACCTCGCGCAGCAGGCAGTTGAGCAGGGGCGCGGCCGCGTAGGCGTCGGCGCGGCGGCCGACGGCTGCGGTGAGGGGTGTGAGGTCCACGCGATCCATTCGTTCTTCGTCCAGGGGGCCGGGCACGCCGTCCATTGTCCGGCGGGGCCGCCCCCGGCGTCGCGGTACGCCCGCCCCGTCTCCGGCCTAGTGCCCCGGCAGGGGTGCGCCGCCGGTCTCGTGGGCGGCGCCTCGGGGAGCCGGTCGCGATCAGTATGGCTGCCGTCACGCACAATCGTGCCCCGAGTCCGGGCCCCGTGCCCCCGCGTACCCGAGGAGCCGACCGTGCACCGTCCCCCCGCCGCCGAGGCCGAGATCGCACGGGAGCTGGCCGCCGTCCGGCCCGCCCTGCTGTCCCGGTACGCGCAGGAGCTGCCCGGTGCCCGCGCCGCCGTGCTGACCCGGCTGTGGCGGGCGCTGGCCCATGAGCCGCTGCCGTGGATCACCGGCCGGGTGCGCGGGGCGCACAGCCTGGCCCTCAGGCTCGCCGACGGCCGCACGCTGCACGGCCCGCACGCGGACCCGTACGCCACGAGCGCCTACGTCACCTCCGTCCGCCTCGGCCGGGACCGCCATGCCGATCCGGCCGTCCTGATGTCCGCGCTCGGGGTGCCGCACGCCGATGCCTTCGTGGCCGAACTCGCGCACAGCACCGCCTCGTTGGCGCTGTCGCGGGCCGACGCGGATCACCCGAAGGAGTGGCCGGTTGAGGTGTCCCCGGCCGACGGCCGGGGGCAGGAGTGGGAGTGGGAGCAGCGGGTGACCGACGGGCATCCGTACCACCCGGGCTGCCGTTCGCGGCCCGGGTTCTCGGTGGCGGAGCAGCTGGCGTACGGCCCGGAGCACCGGCCGGTGGTGGAGCTGGGGACGGTGCCGGTGCCCGCGCGGGAGTGCCTCGTGAGCGGCGAGTGGCCGGACGAACTCCGGGACGGCGGGCGGCTGCTGATTCCCGTGCACCCCTGGCAGAGCGCGCACGTCCTCACCCGCCCGCATGCCCCCTGGCGGCCGGCTCGTCCCCTGCTCTCCCTGCGCACCCTCGCGCTGGACGGCGGACCGCATGTGAAGACCGCGCTGAGCGCCCGGCTGACCTCCTCGGTGCGGGACATCTCGGCGTACTCGATCCGCTCCGCCGCACCGCTCGGCGACCTCGCCGGACACCTGGCGGCGCGCACCGGCGGCCTGCTCCACATCACCCGGACGCTGGGCGCGGTCACGGCGGACTCGCCCGGCCTGGCGGCGCTGCTGCGGGAGCCGCCCGAGGTGTACGCGGGCCCGGACGAGCGGGTCCTGCCGGTGGCCGCGCTGCCCGGTACCGGCCTGCCCGAATCCCCCGGCTGGCTGGCCGAGTTCGCCCGCCTGACGCTCACGGTGGGCCTCGGCCTGCTCGACCTCGGCGTGGCCCTGGAGGCGCACGGCCAGAACCTGCTGGTGATCCTCTCGGCCGACGGCCGGCCCCGGCGCCTGGTCTACCGCGACCTGGCCGACATCCGCATCAGCCCCGCCCGCCTGACCCGCAACGGCCTCACCCCGCCGCCGCTCACCGGCCGTCTGGTCACCGACGACGAAACCGCCCTGCGCCGCAAGCTGTTCGGCTCCCTGGTGGCGGGCGCGCTGGCCGCCACGGCAGGCTCCGCGGCCCTGCTCGCGGCGGCCCTGAGCGCCGCCGTACCCCATCTCCCGCGCACCCCCGACCTGCTCGCACTGACCCGAGCTCCGCTGCCGGCCAAGGCGTTGACCCTGATGCGGCTGTCCCCGCGGACCCCCGGCGACCAGTGGACGGCGCTGCCGAACCCGCTCGTTTTGGAGCCCGGCGGCTCTGATCAATAGGATCCGGCGATGATCAGAAGACAACGGCTGGCGGCGGGCGTCTGTGCTCTGCTCGCCGCCCTGGCGGCCGGGATCGCGTTCCCCGGCGGGGCTGCCGCCGACGGGACACAGGCGGCCGCGCCCAAGGTCGAACTCGTGCTGGACGTCAGCGGTTCCATGCGCACGCGGGACATCGACGGCGGCTCCCGGATGGCCGCGGCCAAGCAGGCCTTCGACGAGGTCCTCGACGCCACCCCGCAGGACGTCCAGCTCGGCATCCGTACGCTGGGCGCCAACTACCCCGGCAACGACCGCAAGGAGGGCTGCAAGGACACCGCGCAGCTCTACCCGGTCGGGACGCTGAACCGGACCGACGCGAAGACCGCGGTGGCCACGCTCCAGCCGACCGGCTGGACGCCGATCGGGCCCGCGCTGCTGAAGGCGGCGGACGACCTCAGCGGCGGCACCGGAACGCGCCGTATCGTCCTGATCACCGACGGCGAGGACACCTGCCCGCCGCTCGACCCCTGCGAGGTGGCGCGCGAGATAGCCGCCAAGGGCGTCGGAATGACCATCGACACCCTGGGCCTGGTGCCGGACGCCAAGACCCGCGACCAGCTCAGCTGCATCGCCGACGCGACCGGCGGCACCTACACCGACGTACGGCACAAGCAGGAACTGACCAGCCGCGTCGGGCAGTTGGTCCACCGGGCCGCCGACCCGGTGGTGACACCGGTGGCCGCCGAGGGCGCCGACCGGTGCGAGAGCGCGCCGCTGCTCAAGTCCGGGCTGTACACGGACCGTGCCGCGTTCGGGCAGCAGCGCTGGTACAAGGTCGACGTCGGTCCCGGCAAGGAGCTGCGCGCCTCGGTGAGCGTGGCCGACGACCGCGCCGTGAACCCCGACTACGGGGTGCTGCTGCGGGCGGTGACCGTCCACGGCCGCGAGATCGTGCGCGGCGAGGCCGCCGGCACCGGCCGTACGGATGCCGTCTCCACCGGGCTGCGCTACCCGAGACCGAAGAGCGACGACGACAACGCGCCCGCGGAGACCGTCTGTCTCCAGGTCAGCCACTCCTTCTCGGCCGCCGCCGGTGTCAAGAGCACGCCCGGCCTGCCGCTCGAGCTGACGGTCGACGTCGTGGACGGGCCGTCCGGGCACCACGACGTGGCCGCCTTCGGCCTCGGGCGCGGCTGGTGGCTGCTGGGCGCGCTCGTGCTGACCGGGTTCCTGGCCGGTCTGCTGTGGGGCTGGCTGTCACGGTGGCGGGTCGCGGTCTGGAGGACGAACTGATGCGTGTCACACGTGCGCTGAGCGCCGCACTGCTGGCCCTGGGCCTGGCCGCCGGACCGGCCCTCGCGGACTCCTCCGCCCCGGGCCCCACGCCCAGTCCCTCCGGGAGTGCGTCGTCCGACGGCTCGGCTCCCGCCCAGGCGGGCACCTCCTTCCGTACCGCGGCGGAGATCAAGCAGGGCCAGGCGGCCACCGCCTCCGGCTCGACCGGTGACTACCTGTACTGGTCCTTCCCGGCCGACATCGGTGAGCGGCCGACCGTCAAGGCGAGCGTGAAGCTCCCGCAGACGCACGGGTCGCAGACCTGGCAGCTCGATGTGTACGACGGGCTGCGGCGCCGGCAGGCCTGCCAGTACGGCGCCAACACCCGCACGGCGGCGCCGGACGCCTCGCAGGTCGAGCTGGCCTGTGTGCTGCGCACGGTGCGCGGCTGGTCGGAGCCGTGGGCCGACGATCCGCTGCCCGGCACCTACTACATCCGCCTGACGGTGGTCGACCTGGGCGCCTCCGACCTCGGCCTGCCGGTGAGCGCCGAAGTGCGCGCCGACTCCAAGGACATCGGCGGCGCGGCGGCCGTGGACGGCTCGCTGGCCAAGCCGCTCGTCCCCGGGATCGCCGTCAAGGCCGGGGGGAACGACGAGGGCGAGGGCGGCGCGAAGAAGGCGGTGCTGTCCAGCTTCGGGTCCGACGACGGCTGGTCCTCCGGCTGGTGGTCCGACCGCTGGGTGTGGACCGCGATCGGCGGTGTGCTCGCGGCCCTCGCCGGCATCGGCGGGTACGCGCTGACGCGGGGGTCGGGGCGGCCGTCCCGGGTGCCGCCGGGCGTCTGAGCCGTCCGGCCCCGCAGTTGTCCTTGAAGGCCCGCCGCCCCGGCGGGCCTTCGCCTTCTCACGCCTCCTGCAGCGCCTTCGCGAGCGTGCCCTCCCCTGTCACCGTCACCCGCCCGGCCCGCACGGCGTCCGCCAGGCTCACCTCCCCGCGGGCCAGGGCCTCGCAGGTCCCGGCGTCCATCACGAGGCGCGCGTCGGCCTCGCCGGGCGCGGGTCCCTCGCCGTGCACCGGCCCCTGCTGCGCACCGACCCGCAGATGGAACTCGCCCTCCTCCAGGCGGACTTCGACCAGAGCCTCCCCCGCCCCCGCCTCCCGCAGGGACCGCAGCAGCGGCAGGGCGAACCAGTGGGCGCGCACCGCGTCCGTCGGACGGCGTTCACCCAGCTCGGGTGCGCCCCACGCACTCAGGGCCTGGAGGACGGGCAGCAACTCCCGTCCGCGTCCGGTGAGTTCGTACACGAAGGCCGCGCCGGGCGGGGACAGCCGGCGGCGGGTGGCGAGGCCGGCCTGCTCCATGTCCTTCAGCCGTGAGGCGAGTACGTCCGTGCTCACGCCGGGCAGGTCCGCGTGCAGGTCCGTGTAGCGGCGGGGGCCGGCCAGCAGCTCCCGGACGATCAGCAGGGTCCAGCGGTCGCCGACGAGGTCGAGGGCGCGGGCTGCGGAACAGTACTGGTCGTAGCTTCGGCGAGGTGACATGCGACGCAGTCTAGACAAGTTGTTGGACTTTCCAAGCGCCTACTTGGTAAAACCAAGCAACACAAGTTTCCGGAGGGGCGCATGGAGTTCCGGCAGTCGAACAAGCTCAGCGAGGTCTGTTACGAGATCCGCGGCCCGGTGATCGAGCACGCCAACGCCCTGGAGGAGGCGGGGCACAGCGTGCTGCGCCTGAACACCGGCAACCCCGCGGCCTTCGGCTTCGAGGCGCCGGAGGAGATCCTCCAGGACATGATCCGGATGCTGCCGCAGGCGCACGGATACACCGACTCGCGCGGCATCCTCTCCGCCCGCCGCGCGGTCGCCCAGCGCTACCAGAACCTGGGCCTCGACGTCGGCGTGGACGACGTCTTCCTCGGCAACGGCGTCTCGGAACTGGTCTCCATGGCCGTGACCGCGCTGGTCGAGGACGGCGACGAAGTCCTCATCCCCGCCCCGGACTTCCCGCTGTGGACGGCCGTGACGACCCTGGCCGGCGGCAAGGCGGTGCACTACCTGTGCGACGAACAGGCCGACTGGAACCCGGACCTGGCCGACATGGCCTCGAAGATCACGGACCGCACGAAGGCCGTGGTCATCATCAACCCCAACAACCCCACGGGCGCGGTGTATCCGAAGGAGGTGGTCGAGGGCATCCTCGACCTCGCCCGCCGGCACGGCCTGATGGTGTTCGCCGACGAGATCTACGACCAGATCCTGTACGACGACGCCGTGCACCACTCGGCCGCCTCCCTCGCCCCCGACCTGGTGGTCCTCACCTTCTGCGGTCTGTCGAAGACCTACCGGGTGGCGGGCTTCCGCTCCGGCTGGCTGGTCGTGACCGGCCCGCGGCAGCACGCGAAGGACTACCTGGAGGGCCTGACGATGCTGGCGTCCATGCGGCTGTGCGCCAACGCACCCGCGCAGTACGCCATCCAGGCCGCGCTCGGCGGCCGCCAGTCCATCCGCGAACTGACCCTGCCCGGCGGCCGGTTGTACGAGCAGCGCAACACGGCCTGGGAGAAGCTGAACGAGATCCCGGGCGTCACGTGCGTGAAACCCAAGGGCGCGCTGTACGCGTTCCCGCGCATCGACCCCAAGGTGCACCCGATCCACGACGACGAGAGGTTCGTCCTCGACCTGCTGCTGCGCGAGAAGATCCAGGTGGTCCAGGGCACGGGCTTCAACTGGCCCTCCCCCGACCACTTCCGCATCCTCACCCTGCCGCACGCGGAGGACCTGGAGGCGGCGATCGGGCGGATCGGGCGGTTCCTGGGCGGGTACCGGCAATAGCCCGTTTCACTCGTTCGCGTGCTTGTGCGAAGATCACCCCGCATGACCGGGGGGACCTCCGCGCGGGGCGGCACCGCAGGCTCTGGGTGCGCGCTCGACCAGCGCCGCACCACAGCTCCCCCTGGTCCGGTTCCGGCAGACCAGGGGGAGCAGCGTTGTTCTCGTACAGAAAACCGTCCTCGGCACGCATACGCCAGGTGACCGTCGCCGCGGTGTGCGGCGCCGCCCTCGGCGGTGGGATCCCGGCCGCACAGGCCCAGGCGGCCGTCTCGCCGGGGCCTTCCGCCGGCCAGGAGGCCCGGCAGGCCGCCCGGTTCTGGACCGCCGAGCGCATGGCGGCCGCGGGGCCGCTGGACGGGGAGCGCAGGGCACCCGGCACGACGGGGCCGGGGGTCGCGGCGGCCGGACGGCCGCAGGGCACCCTGTTCAAGGGGACGCCGCTGGTCGGGACGTTCTTCGGGTCCGACGGGCCGGGCGGCACCACCTGGCACTGCACCGGCAGCGTCATCGACACCTCCGTACGCAGCGTCGTCCTCACTGCGGCGCACTGCGCGCTGAACATGAAGGGCGACTACGTCTTCGTCCCTCAGTTCGTGCAGGGCGCGGGCCCCGACCAGCAGCCGTACGGCATCTTCCACGTCCAGCACGTCTACACCGACCCCCGCTACACGCCCGACAAGGGCTCGTCGACCACCAAGGGTCCCTCCTCCGACCTGGACACCGCGTTCGCCCGGGTCTCGGCCAACCAGAAGGGCCAGAGCCTTCAGGACGCGGTGGGCGGCGGACTGACCTTCACCCGCCCCGGCGGCTACACGCAGCAGAACGTCACCGTCGTCGGTTACCCCTCCTACCAGCACAACAGCACGGGACAGGCCGTCAAGTGCACCGTGCCGACGGCCCAGCTCCCCGGCTACCGGCAGATGTCCATGACCTGCGGCGGCTACTTCGGCGGCACGTCCGGCAGCCCCTGGATCACCGACTACCAGGACGGCGCCCTCACCGGCCATGTCATAGGCAACCTCGGCGGCTACAACGGCGGCGGCAACGACGCGAACGTCGACTACCTCAGCTACGCACCGGCGTTCGGCGCCGACGCCGCGAACCTCCTCGCCGACGCGGTGGCCGGCCAGGACCCGCCCGCCGGCCTGCCGGTGTACCAGGGCCTGCAGTTGCCCGGTGGCGCGGCCCGCTGGAAGAACGCCACGCTGATGGCCTCGGCCGACTACACCGGCGACCACCTCGGCGATCTGCTCGTCGTCTGGTCCGACGGCGGGGTCACGCTGTATCCCGGGGACGGCCAGGGCGGGTTCGGGGCCGAGCAGCGGCTGCTGGCGGCCAACTCCACCTGGCAGCACGCCCGGAGCATCACCGGCGGGACCTTCGGCGGCACCCAGCCGGGCCTGCTGGTGCGCTGGTCCGACGGCGAGGTCACCCTGTACCCGGCCGTCGGCGCCACCGGGGTGGGCCGCGAGGTGCAGATGGCCAAGCCCAACTCCGACTGGAAGAACGTCGTACAGCTCACCGCCGGGCAGTTCCACGGTGCCAAGGGCGCCACCGACCTGCTGGCGTGCCGGTCCGACGGCAGCCTGGTCCTGTACACCGGGATCCGCTCCGGCTCCTTCGGCACCGGCAAGCGCCTCGTCGGGGCGAACGGCACCTGGACCAAGGCCGCGCTGCTGAGCGGCGGCGCCTTCCAGGGCGCGGGCGGCGCGGACCTGCTCGTGCGCTGGTCCGACGGCTCGCTCGACAGCTACTCCGGCATCTCGGCCGCCGGGCTCGGCACCCGCTCCCGGCTGGTCGGCCCGAACGGCACCTGGCAGCACGCCCAGGTCATGAGCGCCGGCGACTTCACCGCCGACCACACCGGCAACGATCTGGTCGTGCGCTGGTCCGACGGTGAGACCTCGCTGTACGCCGAGACCGGCGCCAAGGCCCTCGGCACCGAGAACACGCTGGTCCTGCCGGGTACCTGAGCGAGGCGACGGCCCCCTGTCCCGGCCCGGCACCGGCGCGCCGGACCCGACCGCGCGGGCGATCCGGGGGGAAGGCCGTCCGGCCCAGTCCGTCCTGCGGGCGGCGGGCCCCGTGTGCCACGGTGGGGACGTGGGTGACCTGTACCTCGTCCGGCACGGTGAGACCGAGTGGTCGCGCTCCGGACGGCACACCGGCTGGACCGACGTACCCCTGACCGAGCACGGCCGGCAGGAGGCACGCCGGCTGGTGCCGCTGCTGCGCTCGCACCGGATCGGGGCGGCCTTCGTCAGCCCGCTCCAGCGGGCCCGGGAGACCGCCGAACTCATCGGGATCCACGGCGCCCGCGTCGACTCCGACCTGTGCGAGTGGGACTACGGCGGCTACGAGGGCGTGACCACCGAGGAGATCCAGCGGAGCCGGCCCGGCTGGTTCCTGTTCACGGACGGGGTCGCGCCGGGGCCGCCGGAACACCCGGGCGAGACCCCGGAGCAGGTCGGCGAGCGCGCCGACCGGATGCTGGCCAAGGCCGACGCCGCCCTCGGCGACACCGAGGGCGCGGTCGTCCTGATCGCCCACGGCCACTTCCTGCGCGTCCTCACCGCCCGCCGCCTGGGTCTGCCGCCCCAGCAGGGCGCCCTCTTCCAGCTGGCGACGGGCGCCCTGTGCCGCCTCGGCACGGAGCACGCGCGGCCGGTGGTGGCGGGGTGGAACATCCGGCCGCGGCAGGACTAGTGCCCCGGCAGGCAACGTTTGCCCGTCAAGGAGCGGCGTCCGGTGCGTGCTCTCGGCGTGCCGGCCGGATGCCCTCGTACTGGACGTACTTGGGCTTCCGGGCGGTGCGGCGAGAGGGCGTGCCGGGCGTCGCGACGGGGCGAACGTTGCCTGCCGGGGCACTAGCGGGCCGTACCTCCCCCGGCTGCCCGGAACCCGTTGTCGGACCGTCGCCGTACGCTGCGAACAGCACCGAAGGAGTGCGGAAGCGGTGCGGGGGGAGTACGGAGGGAGTACGGCTGTGACGCGACCGCCCAGTGCCGCGCAGCGGCGGGTGATCGAGGGGGCCGATCCGGTCACCGGGCGGCTCAGCGCCACGCCGGCGCAGCTCGCGGCGCTGGTGAAGCAGGGGCTGGCGTTCCGGCATCCGCGGCCGCCGCACGACCACTTCCTGACCCCGGCCGGGCACCGGGTACGGGAGCCGGCGCCGGAGCCTCAGGCGCAGGCGCAGGCGGCCCCGGAACGGGCGCCCGGCGCGGGGGTGTTCGCGGCGCGGGCCGGCGGCGAGGCGGAGCCGCTCGTGGCCGGCCCGGCCCGGCGGCGGGAGGTGCACAGTGCCTGGCAGGGGCTGCTGGAGCTGCGCCGGATGACCAACCCGGACAGCGCCGTGGACCGGCCGTGCGGCTGGGAGCGGGCGCATCTGGTACGGGCCGCGGCGCTCGCCCTGGAGGCGGCCGGGCACCGTCCCGCGGGCGGGGACACGGGCGGCTACCGGGTGCGGGCGACCCCGCAGCCTGAGGCGGTGGCCGTGTACGCGCCGGACGCCCGGGCCCTGGCGGCCTGCGCGGCCACGCTGGAGCGGGCGGGCTGGCAGGCGGGCGAGTACACCGAGCCGCGCACGAGGACGCGGTATCTGCTGGCCTCGCCACGCCGGGTGTGAGCGGCGTGCCAGGATCGGAGGGTGAGTGCGTCGTACACGAGAAGCGGCACGAGCCGCAGAAGTCGTGGACGGCGTACCCGGACACGTCGTAGAAGCAGTACACGAACAAGGGGAGACCGTGAGCGAGCCGTTTTCCGTGCGCGTGACCGTCCGCGGCTACGAGACCGATGTGCAGGGCCATCTCAACCAGGCGGTGTACCTCAACTACGCGGAGCATGCCCGCTGGTCGCTGCTGAAGGCCGCCGGGATCAGCCAGGCCGAGCTGGTGGCGCGGGGCGTGGGGCCGGTGGCGCTGGAGACGACCATCCGCTACCGGCGGGAGCTGCTGGCCGGCGACGAGGTCGATGTGACCTGCGCGTTCGAGTGGGGAGAGGGCAAGACCTTCCGGATCGTCCAGGAAGTGCGCAGGGCGGACGGCACGGTGGCGGCCGAGATCACCGCGGTCGGCGGCCTGCTGGATCTCGGGGAGCGCAGACTGGTCGCCGACCCGGGTGCGACGTTCAAGGAACTGGGCGCCGATCCGGACCTGTTCGGCCTGTAGGCACCCGCCGTGCGGCCACGCGTCGGCCGGCGTCGGGGCTGCTCAACACCACGCAGACGGCGGGCGGTTCACCGGGCCGCGCGGTGCGGAGCACGCCGGCTTCCCCCTTGTTCAGGCCCGTTCAGCCGGCGCCGAAGGCCTCCTTGTGGTCCTCGGCCCACTGACGGTACGAGCGGGCGGGCCGGCCCAGCGCCTCCCGCACGTCCTCGGTGACCGTCGTGTTGCGGCCGTCGCGGAGGTAGGCGATCCCGGTCAGGACGCCCTCCACCCCGGCCTCGCCGATGCCGTAGGCGCTGCGGAGGAAGTCGCGGGTCTCCTCCTGCGTCAGGTTCCGGACGGTGAGCGGGCGGCCGAGCACCTCGGCGAGGACGGCGACCTGGTCGGGGGTGCTGATCGCCGCCGGCCCGGTCAGCGTGTACGTCCGCCCCGCGTGCCCGGCTCCGAGCAGGGCCCGCACCGCCACTTCGGCGATGTCGCGCGGGTCGATCACGCCCGACGCCCCGTCGGCGGTCATGTTCGGCACCGGCTCGCCCCGGCGCACCGCCTGCGCCCAGGCAAGCGTGTTCGAGGCGAACGACGACGGCCGCAGGACCGTCCACTCGGCACCGCTGTGCCGGACCAGCCGCTCCCCCTCCCCGTGCCAGGCGACGGTCGGACCCGTCGCGGGATCGTCGCTGCCGATGGCCGACAGCTTCACCAGCCGCCGTACGCCCGCCGCCTGGGCCGCCGCGACCAGCGCCGTGTCGTGGGCGGCGCCGGGACCGGGCGGGCACACCAGGTACGCGGCCGTCACGCCCGCCATCGCGGCCGCCAGGGAGCCGGGATCGGCGTAGTCCCCGCGGACCGTCTCCACCCCGGCGGGCACCTGGGCCCTGGCCGGGTCGCGGGTCAGGGCGCGGACCTTCTCGCCGCGCGCCGCGAGCTGTCGTACCACTTCGCTGCCGGTGGTGCCCGTGGCACCCGTCACCAGAATCATGCGGTCCACGATGGGCGCGAGGCGGCCGGGGTCTCTTGGAAATTCCGGCACGGTTCGCCCGCCCGCCGACGGTGCCGGCGGCTTACCGTGGAGTGATGCCGAACACCGTCGCCGAGCAGGCCCTGACCACGCCCGAGGTGCTGCGCCCCTGGATCGCCGGGGTGCGCACGCTGTCCGTGTCCCTCGCCGAGCCCGCCGAGGAGCCCTTCGTGCGGCTGCCCGCCGCGGTCACCAAGGTGGTGCTGCGGGTGGGGGCGGACGGGCGGCGCGATGTGCTCGCCTCCGGGCCGCGGGTGCGGGCCTCGTACCACGCGGGCAAGGCCCACCTCCGCTGTGTCGAGCTGCACCTCGCCCCGGGAATGACCCGCCCCCTGCTCGGGGTGCCGGCCGCCGAACTGGTCGGACGGCTCGTGGCGTTGGAGGAGCTGCCGGGCGCGCTGCCCCGCCTCCTCGCGGCCCGGTTGCGCCGGCTGGACCCCGAGGAGGCGGTGCCGTACCTCGCCGGGACGCTCCCCGGTCTGCTGTCGGCCGCCGTGGACCCGGCCCGTACGGCACTGCTGCGCGCGGGCGTCGACGCGCTGTCGGTCCGGCCGGACCACAGCCCCGCGCAGGTGCGCGAGGTGGCTCGCGAACTGGCCGTCAGCGAACGGCAGTTGCGCAATCTGTTCACCGAGGGCGTCGGGGTCTCGCCCAAGCACTACGCCCGCATCGACCGTGTCCGCACGGTCGTCACCCGGGCCGGGCACGCCCCCTGGTCCCAGCTCGCCGCCGCCACCGGCTACTTCGACCAGTCGCACATGACGTCCGACTTCCGTGCCCTGATGGGCGTCCCGCCACGCTCGTACGTCACCGGCCGGCTGCCCGCCCTGACACCCTGTCAGCAGCTGCCGCGCCGCTGAGCGGACCGGCTCACGGCGTGGCACGGTCACGGCGCAGCGGCACCGGGACCTGGTTGAAGCCGTAGTAGAGGGCGAGCAGACCGTGGGCCGCCAGGGTGAGGGGTGCGGAGACGAAGGCGAGGGCCACGGTCAGCGGGTAGCCGAGGGAGCCCAGCGCGAAGCGGGCGCGGGTCGCCCTGGCCGCCGCCGTGTCCACGCGCGCGTCGAAGAGGTGGCCGGTACGGGTGAGATGCCACCACAGGGCCTGGAAGGTGAGCGCCATGGCGACCATGACGAGGCTGTAGACGGCGGCCGCCGCGTGCGAGGCGGTGCCCTCGCGCAGGTACTCGGCGAGCATGGCCGTCGGCCAGGGTACGGCGGCCACGACCATCAGGACCAGCAGGTTCAGGAACATCAGCGGCCGGTCGACCCGGGCGACGTAGCTGAACAGCTGGTGGTGGTTGACCCACATGATCCCGATGACCAGGAAGCTCACCACATAGGCGGCGTAGGACGGCCATTGCGCGCCGATCGCCTGCCACAGGCCGCCGTTCTCACCCGCCTTCGGCACCTTGATGTCCAGGATGAGCAGGGTGATGGCGATGGCGAACACGCCGTCGCTGAAGGCCTCGACCCGGCCGGACTCGTTCATGCCTCTCAGCCTGCCGCACGCGGCGGCCCGGGGCACGGTATCTGCCCTGCCCCGGGCGGGTGTTCAGGGTGAGGGCGTGAGTTCCTGGCCTGCCTCCATCGGGTGGGTGACGTCCTCGGCGTCGCGGTCGCGGCCGAGGTGGTTGAAGACCAGGTTGAGCAGGACGGCGGTGACGCAGCCGGTGGAGATGCCCGAGCCGAGGACGATCTTCGCGGTCTGGGGGAAGGCGTGGTAGAAGTCCGGCGCGGTGATCGGGATGATGCCGACGGCGAGGGAGACGGCGACGATCAGGACGTTGTTGTCCTTCTCCAGGCCGGCCCGCACGAGGGTCTGGATGCCGCTGGCGGCGACCGAGCCGAACAGGACGACGCCGGCGCCGCCGAGGACCGGGCGGGGGACGACCGCGATGAGGGAGGCCGCAGCCGGACACAGGCCCATCAGGACCAGGAAGCCGCCGCCCACGGCGACGACGAAGCGGCTGCGGATCCTCGTCATGGCCACGAGGCCGATGTTCTGCGCGAAGGCGCTGCACATGAAGCCGTTGAACAGCGGGCTGAGGGCGGAGCCGAGGGTGTCGGCGCGCAGTCCGGCCGCGATGGTCCGCTCGTCCGAGGGGCGTTCGACGATCTCGCCGAGGGCGAGCATGTCGGCGGTGGACTCGGTCATGGAGACGACCATCACCACACACATCGACAGGATCGCCGCGAGGTGGAAGGTCGGGGCGCCGAAGTGGAAGGGGGCCGGGAAGCCGACCACGGCCGCCTTGGTGACGGGGGTGAAGTCCGTGGCGCCGAAGGGGATCGCTATGAGGGTGCCCGCGACCAGGCCGAGCAGGACCGCGATCTGCTTGACGAACCCGCGGGTGAAGCGGCGCAGCGCCAGGACGATCAGCAGGGTGAGGCCGGCCAGGGCGAGGTTGGTCGTCGAGCCGTAGTCGCTCGCTCGGGCGTCGGGGCCCTGGGCCCACTCGAAGGCGACGGGCAGCAGGGAGACGCCGATCAGGGTGATGACCGACCCGGTGACGACGGGCGGGAAGAAGCGGACGGCCCTGCTGAAGAAGGGGGCGGCGAGGAAGCCGAGCAGACCGGCGACGATCACCGCGCCGAAGATCATCGGCAGGGCGTCGGACTTGTCCTTGGCGGAGGCGACGATGGCCGTCATGGGGGCGACACCGGCAAAGGTGACGCCGTTGACGAAGGGCAGCCGGGCGCCGATCTTCCAGAAGCCGAGGGTCTGGAGGAAGGTGGCGAGGCCGGCCGTGAACAGACAGGCTCCGGTGAGGAAGGTGAGGTCGGTGCCGGAGAGGCCAACGGCCGCGCCGACGATCAGGGGTGGTGCGACGACTCCCGCGTACATGGCGGCCACGTGCTGCAGGCCGCTGGTCGCCATTTTGAGGGCGGGGAGTTTCTCGTCAACAGGGTGGGCGGCCACGGCGGCTCCTCCGGTCGGGTAACACGTCGTCTTCGGCGCGGGTTTCATGGAGGTGGTGCGTGTGGTCGTGCGGGACCGGGACGGAAGCGCTCGGGCGGTGAGGGGTGAGCGCAAAGCGGTGACCGTTCCGGGGCGGGTGCGTGCGCACGCGCCCCGGAACGGCTTCCGTGGACCCCGCTCGGGTCCACGGTTCCCGGCCGGGAGCCGTCCCTCCCGGCCGGATTGTTCCGGCAGGCCGGCCGCATGTTCCGGCCTGCCGAGTCTTTGGGCGAACGCCCGTACGGGGCGGGCGCCGGGTGTGCCGGGGGCCGCCTGTGCAGGGCGGTCGGCGGGGCTTCGGCTGTTCGCTGCGCGCGGCTTCGCCGAAGGTGTCCGGTGGACCGGCCGTCGGCACGGCCGGCCGCCCGGACGGCTGTGGTGGATCAGGCCTGGGCGGCGATCCGGGCGAGGCGCTGGGCCTCTTCGCGGGTGGAGCGGGCGATGGCGTCCTCGTCGACGGTGAGCAGGCGGTCGTTCTCCACGATCTGCCGGCCGTTGACGAAGGAGGCCGAGACGGGGGCCGCCGCGCCGAAGACCAGCGCGGTGACCGGGTCGGCGATGGAGGCGTGGGCGAGGGTGTCCATCTTCCACAGCACCACGTCGGCCAGCTTGCCCGGCTCCAGCGAGCCGATCTGGCCGGCGCGGCCGAGGACCTGGGCGCCGCCGTGGGTGCCGAGGCGCAGCGCCTGGCGGGCGTTCAGCGCGGCCTCGCGGTGGGTGCCGAGGCGGTTGATCAGCAGGGCGTTGCGCAGTTCGGTGTGGAGTTCGCCGGACTCGTTGGACGCCGTGCCGTCGACGCCCAGGCCGACCGGGACGCCGGCCGCCAGCATGTCCGGGACGCGCGCGATGCCCGCGGCGAGCCGGGCGTTGGAGGACGGGCAGTGCGCGACGCCGGTCTTCGTACGGGCGAAGGCGGCGATGTCGGAGTCGTTCATGTGGACGCAGTGCGCCATCCACACGTCCTCGCCGAGCCAGCCGGTGGACTCGAAGTAGTCGGTCGGGCCCATGCCGAACAGTTCGTGGCAGAACTTCTCCTCCTCCACGGTCTCCGAGCCGTGGGTGTGCAGCCGGACACCGAGACGGCGGGCCAGCTCGGCACCCTGGCGCAGGAGTTCCGTGGACACGGAGAACGGCGAGCAGGGGGCCACGGCCACCTGGGTCATGGCGTCGAAGGAGGCGTCGTGGTGCTGCCGGACCGTCTCCTCGGTCGCCGCGAGCGCACCTTCCAGCGTCTCGACGGCGAAGTCCGGCGGCAGGCCGCCGTCCTTCTCGCTGCGGTCCATCGAGCCGCGGGCCAGCGTGAAGCGGACGCCCATCTCGGCGGCGGCCCGGATGATCGACCCGGACAGGTCGCCGGAGCCGTGCGGGAAGACGTAGTGGTGGTCCATGGCGGTGGTGACGCCGCCGCGGGCCATCATGGCGAGGGAGCCCTGCGCGGCCGCGTACGTCATCTGCTCGTCGATGCGCGCCCAGGTGGGGTAGAGGGCGACGAGCCAGTTGAACAGGTTGTGGTCGGTGGCCAGGCCCCGGGTGATCCACTGGTAGAAGTGGTGGTGGGTGTTGACCAGACCGGGCGTGGCCAGGTGGCCGCTCGCGTCGATCCGGCGCACGACGTTCTCCAGGTCCTCGGGGGCCCGGCCCGCGCCGACCGACTCGATGCGGTTGCCGGCGAGGACCAGGTACCCCGAGGCGTACTCGGTGTCACCCGCGTCCACGGTCGCGATCGCACAGTTCTCGATGACGGTGCGCTGGTCTGCCGATGGTGCCATGGTGCTTCCTTGTCTTTCAGTGGCGGACCCGTGAACAGGGGGCCGGGGAGGCGGTGTCCGCGGGGAGGGCACGGCAGGACCCTAGGAGGATTTGAGTGCCGGGGCGGGGCTGCCACTCCGGGTGCCGAGGTGGTGGAAGAACAGGTTGAGCAGGACAGCGGCGAACGCGCCCGCGCCGGTCCCGGTGCCGGGCACGGCCTGTGCCCGGCACCGGGAAGCCGTGGTGTGTCCCCGGCCCGGTGGGCGGCTGCGGGGACACGCGTGCGCGTCAGAGGTTGGTCAGGTCGACCGGGATCTTCGGCTCGCAGCCGTCCCTGAGGACGGTCGCCTCGATCAGGCCGTAGGGCCGGTCGGCGGCGAAGTAGACCTCGTTGTCGTTCTTGAGCCCGAACGGCTCGAGGTCGACCAGGAAGTGGTGCTTGTTCGGCAGCGAGAAGCGGACCTCGTCGATCTCGCCGCGGTTGTTGATGATGCGCGCACCCATCTGGTACAGCGTCTGCTGCAGGGACAGGGAGTAGGTCTCGGCGAAGGCCTGGAGCATGTGCTTCTTGACCTGCTCGTAGGACTTCTCCCAGTTGGGCATCTTCTGCTCGTCGTCGGTCCAGTTGAACCGCCAGCGGCCGGAGACCGAGGTCGCCAGGATGCGGTCGTACGCCTCCTGCAGGGTCGTGTACTTGTCCTTGACGTAGCCCCAGAACTCGGAGTTGGTCGAGTTCATCACCGTGAGGTCCTTCAGGCCGGAGACGACCTCCCACTGCTCACCGTCGTAGGTGATCTGCGCGACGCGCGTCTCCTGGCCCTTGCGGACGAAGGAGTGCTTGACCTCGTCCGCGCCGATGAACTTGGAGTTGGCGTCGGAGGTCTCGATCCGCTCCCAGGCGTACTCCTCGATGCGGATCCGGGCGCGGTGGATCGCCGGCTGCGAGGTGACGAAGTGGCGGGCGAGGTGGATGCCGAACTGCTCGGCGGACTCGATGCCGTGTTCCTTGGCCTTCGCGAACACCGTGTTCTTGGTGGTGTCGGTCGGCAGCACGTTGGCGTTGGAGCCGGAGTAGTGGACCTCGTCCATGTCGCCGCTCAGCGCGACGGAGACGTTGAGGTCCTTGATGTGATGGGTGGCGCCGTCCCGCGTGATCTTGACGACTCGGTTCTCGGCCTTGCCGTACTGGTTCTGTCCCAGGATGGTGGGCATTAGCTAGCTCCCTCGGTAAACGGAGTAGCCGAACGGGTTGAGCAGCAGCGGTACGTGGTAGTGCTCGCCCGGTACGACGGCGAACGTGATCGCCACCTCCGGGAAGAACACCCCGCGCCCGCTGTCCCGATTCGCGGGGGCGTCCTGCTGCGCATCGGCTTGCTTGTTCTCGGACTGCAAGAAGTACTGCTCGACCGCGAAGTCGAGCCGTACGTGTGTGGTTGCCTCCGGCAGGGCCGGCAGGTCCTTGCACCGCCCGTCCGCGTCGGTCGCGGAGCCGCCGAGCGTGTGCCATCGTGCGTCACGCCCGGACCGGGCGGAGAGCTGGACGGCGACGCCCCCGGCGGGGCGGCCGATCGAGGTGTCCAGGATGTGCGTGGACACGGAGGCGGTGGTGCTGGTGCTCATGGTGTCAGGCGTCCTCTTCGACGAGTCGGGCCAGGCGGATACGGTTGATCTTGCCCAGCTCGGTGCGGACGATCTCCCGCTCCTGCTCCGGCGCGTTCCCGATCCGCTCCCTGACCGCGTCGCGCATCTGCTCGCCGGTGCGGCCGGTGGCGCAGATGAGGAAGACATGGCCGAACTTCTCCTGGTAGGCCAGGTTGAGTTCGAGCATCTCGGCCTTGAGTTCCTCGGCGGCCCCGGCCATGCCGGCCTGCTCCCGCGCGGAGGTGGGGTCGCCGGGCCTGGGCCGCCCGATCGGCGGGTGTCCGGCCATCGCCTCCTCGAGATCCCCTGCCGTCAGCTCGGCCATGGCGGCGTCACTGGCGGCGTAGAGGTCCTCCGCGGCGGCGTACGGACGGGCGGCGGTGAGGCGCCGGGCCCACTCGGTGGAGGCACACGCCTCGTGGAGGGCGGCGAGGGCCTCGCGCTCCTCCAGGTGATTGAACCGGGCCAGGCCCGGGGGCGTGGAAGTCGTCGTCACGGGAGCCTCCGTGGCCAAAAACGGCCTTCGTGCTGAACGGGCTGCCGACAGCTAACGCCCCCGGAAACGCCACGTCAACACTTTGTTGAAAAATCCGCGTAACAAGCAGGGTGCTCCGGGGGCGGTCCGGCCGGCCCGCCCCTTGGCCGATCACATACCCTTCTCCCGGTTCAGGTAGTTGTAGACCGTGAAGCGGCTGACGCCGAGCGCACCGGCCACCGTCTCCACTCCGTGCCGGACGGCGAACGCGCCGCGCGCCTCCAGGGTCCGCACCAGCTCCTGCTTGGCCTTGCGGTCCAGATCGGCCAGCGGCCGCCCCTGCCGGCGCTCCATGGCCGCCAGGATGTGGTCGAGGGAGTCGGCGAGCTGGGGCAGGCGTACGGCGACGACGTCGACGCCCTCCCAGGCGAGCACGACGTCCTCGGGGCCGGCCTCGTCGGGCGGGACCATCTCCGCACCCATCGCGTCGACCAGCGGCTTCACGGCCGCGATGAAGGGCTCTTCCCCGCTCATCTGCCCCCCTGCCCGAAACCGTCGTCGATCACGTTGACCTGGAGCGAGATCCGGGTGGCACCGGCCTTCAGGCTCCGGCGCAGCAGCGCGTCCACGGCCGTGAGGACCCGGTCCGCACCGCCCTCGGCCGTATTGCCGAACGGGCCGACGTCCACGGCGTCCAGCTCGGCCGTCTCGATGACCTCGCGCGCCGCCAGGGCGTGCGCGGGCGCCTCGTCCAGATCGAAGGGTTCGGTCGTGAACTCCACTCTCAACCGCACAGTACCCCCAAACACCCTTCTGACCTGCACTTTCACCCCGACCACCCGCCGAGGGGCGCATCGGGGCACACTGAGGACACAGCGACCGACTGCGCCGCACTCGCGATCTACCGCAGGCCAATCGATTTCACGCGACGGAGCCTTTTCGTCCGCCACGAGGCGACCCTAGCCGACCGGAGCGCCCAGGCACCCTGCGCGCGGACCGGAATCCCGCCGGAGCACTCCCTGTGCGGCGGCCCGCACCGGCACGTCCTCACCCCTGCGGGGCCGCGCGCACCGCGGCCTCGGTCAGCGTGGCCGCCGTCCGTACCGCGCTCGCGACGGCGGCGTCGGGGGCGAGGCCGCACAAGTCGGTGAGGGTGAAGAGGGCTTCGGCGCTGACGACCACGGCGAGGTCCCGCTTCAGCTGGGCGAAGGCTTCCGGATCCGTCGCCGCCAGCGTTTCCCCGAGGGGGGCGAGCGCGTGGTCGATCAGCCCGAACCGGACACCGGGCCGCTCGGCCGCCGCCCCGGGGCGGGCGATGGTGGCCGCGATCATGGCGCGCACCGCCCCCTGGCGCCGGAGTATGCCGCGCAGCAGGAACTCGCAGGCGAAGGCGACTCGTTCGGCGGGATCGGTGGAGTCCGCGACCGGGGCGAGAGCCTCGGCGGGGGGCGGCCAGGCGCCGGCCAGGGCCTCACTGATCAGCGACGGGAGGTCGGGGAAGTACCGGTAGGCGGTGGGCTCGGAGACCATGGCCGCTCGCGCGACCGCGGGCATGCTCACCTCGCCGCCCGCCTCGATGAGGTTGCTCGCGGCCTCGACGATCGCGGCACGCGTGCGCCTCTTCTGGTTGCTGCGGCCGGTGTCGATCGGCGTCGTCATCGGTGCGTCCCCTTCCCTGCCCGTCCCGTTCACGGCCACTTTATCAGTGTGGACTCTCGTCATGAGGGTCCACTTGCACGAAGTGGGCCGACCCCTCTAGTCTCGTTCCTGAGAGTTGGCTCTCACGAAGGAGACTGCGATGACACAGGCTTCCGTGGTCGGCCCGGACGACGGCGAGACGATCCGCCTGGGACCGGCACAGATCCGCATCCTGGAAGACGGCAGCACCACCGGTCACCGGATCGGGATCGGCGAGATCACCCTCGCCCCGCACAGCGAAGGGCCGCCGCAACACCGCCACGCACAGCACGACGAGGGCTTCTACGTCGTCTCCGGCACCGTGCACTTCACCGTCGGCGAGACGACGCACGTCGCGCCGGCCGGCACGCTCGCGATGATCCCGCCCGGCGCACCGCACACCTTCGCCAACCACGGCGACGAGCCCGCGGTCATGCTCAACACCTTCACGCCCGACCTGTACGTGCAGTACTTCCGCGATCTGCGGGACATGATCGCCGGCGGCCAGGAGCTGACCCCCGAGGCGACCGTCCAGGCGATGAGCCGCTACGCCACCGTTCCCGCCACCGACCACGCGTGACGGCCCGGGCCGCCGACCACACACACCAGCAACCGATCCGGAGCCTGCCATGACCAGCAGCACACGCACCGTCACCCTCACCCCCACCCGCGACCGCGGCGACGCCGGTCTCGACCTCACCGTCGACGAGCGGGGTGAGGGCCGTCCCTTCCTGCTCCTGCACGGCGGCGGCGGCCCGCAGACCGTCGCCGGCTTCGCCGGGCTCCTCGCCGGGAGCCGGCCGGCCCGGGTCATCACTCCCGTCCACCCCGGTTTCGGCGGCACCGCCCGGCCCGACCGGCTGACCGGCGTCCGCGCCCTCGCCGAGGTCTACGTACGGCTGCTGGACGAACTCGGCCTGGACGGCGTCACCGTCGTCGGCAACTCCATAGGCGGCTGGATCGCCGCCGAGATCGCCCTGCTCCACAGCGAGCGGGTCAGCGGCGTCGTCCTCGTCAACGCCGTGGGCATCCACGTCCCCGGCCACCCGGTCGCCGACCCCGCCACCCTGACACCTGCCGAACTGTCCGCCCTGGCCTTCCACGACCCCGCGAAGTTCGCTGTGGACCCGAGCACCTTCTCCGAGGCGCAGCGTGCGGTCGCGGCCGCCGACCGGGCCGCGCTGCAGGTCTATGCGGGCCCGGACACGATGTCCGACCCCACCCTGCGCGAGCGCCTGGCCAAGGTCACGCACCAGGTCCTCGTCGCGTGGGGCGAGAGCGACCGGGTCGTCGACACCGCGTACGGACGCGCGTACGCCGCCGCCGTTCCCGGTGCCCGGTTCGAACTCCTGCGCCGCACCGGTCACATGCCCCAGATCGAGACCCCTGAGCAACTCCTCCCCGTCGTATGGGACTTCGCCGCCTCGCAGGCCGTCGACCGGCCCAACGGCTGACAACCCAGTACGCCACCGAGGACCGGCCCGGCCGTCTGCCGCCCAAGCGTGCTGCCGGTCAGCCTCGCCGTCACTGTCCTCGACGTCGCGCTGCCCTCGACGCAGCAGGACCCGCGGCTGGTGGCCTCCCGCGTGGTGCAGGCGGCGGGCGGCAGCATGCTCTGCGAGCGCGGCCGGCCCGACCGGTACGTCCAGCCAGAACCCCGGTCGCCGCCCGGCCGATTCCACCAGTACGCCGCCGAGGACCGGCCCGGCCGCCATGCTGAGGCCGGCGGTCCCGCCCCGGATGCCCTTGCCGCGCTGCACGTGCCAGAGTCCCATGCGCCGCGCACCCGACGGGCGGACCCGGTGGGGCAACTCCTGCTGACCACCCCGCTCGGCACACTGACGTACGCCGTCATCGAGGCACCCGACCGGGCCGGCCGCGCCGCCGACCGTGGCCTGCCCGATCGCCGCGGCGTGCGCCCTCGCCGCCTTCGTGCCGCAGGAGAACCGGCGCGCCGAACCGCTGGTCGAACCGCGGCCCTTCCGCAGCGCACCCTTCAGCGCAGCCACCGCCACAGCGGCCCTCGCCTCCGCCGCGCCCGGTGGCTTCCTCTTCGCCTGCCGCACCGCACGTACACGCTGTCCGGCCCCGGATCCGGCTTCGTCGACGCGCCGATCACCTGCACGGCGGTGTCCGGCATGCCGCGCGCCCAGGCCGGGGGCGCCGCCGCCGTCGCCGCGACCAGCCGTCAGACCGGCTCCTCGCTTACGCCCCGCAGGAGACCGCCGCGGCCGCGGGACGGCGGGCGCGCCCGCCGCCAGGCAAAGCAGCTGTGATCGCCCGGGCGCACCTTCGCACGCGCACAACCCGACGCCAGAGGGCGCTTTTCGGGCGGACGGTGACCGACCCCTCTTGACAAGCCCCGACACACAACGGCAATCTTCCATTACGCAGAAACGAACTTCCGCTATACGGAATCTCAAGCACGGAAGGGAGCGCGGCCCCCGATGGGATTCGCAGACCAGCGCTTCAACGTCAACCTGTCGATCCTCTTCACGGAACTCCCGCTCCTGGAGCGTCCCGCGGCCGCCGCCGCGGCGGGCTTCACGGCGGTCGAGCTGTGGTGGCCCTGGGTCGACTCCCCCACCCCCGAGCAGTCCGAGCTCGACGGCCTGAAGAAGGCGGTCGAGGACGCGGGCGTGCAGCTCACGGGGCTGAACTTCTACGCCGGACAGCTGCCGGGCCCGGACCGCGGCGCCCTGTCGGTGCCGGGCGAGGAGTCGGAGAGGTTCCGCGCCAACATCGAGGTGGCCATCACCTTCGCCCAGTCCCTCGGCTGCACGACGTTCAACGCCCTGTACGGCAACCGCGTCGAGGGCGTGGACCCGGCCGAGCAGGACGCGCTCGCCCTGGAGAACCTGGTCCTCGCGGCCCGCGCCGTCGGCCAGGTCGGCGGGACCGTCCTGATCGAGGCCCTCAACCGGCCCGAGTCGCCGAAGTGCCCGATCGTGAGCGCGCCCAAGGCGATCGAGATCGTGGACAAGGTCAACGAGGCGACGGGCCTCGGGAACGCGAAGTTCCTGATGGACCTGTACCACCTGTCCATGAACGGCGAGGACCTCCCGTCGGTGATCGAGGGTTACGCGGCCAAGACCGGCCACGTGCAGATCGCCGACAACCCCGGCCGCGGCGCCCCCGGCACCGGCTCGCTCCCCCTGGAGGAGCTGCTCGACCAGCTGAGGAAGGCCGGTTACGACGGCTGGGTGGGCCTGGAGTACAAGGCCGGCGACCGCCCGAGCGCCGAGACCTTCGGCTGGCTCCCGCGCGAAGCGCGTGCGGCGCGCTGAACCCCCCGACTTTGCACAGCAGTTGAGAGAGGCACCCCAACCATGAGCAGCAACCTTCCCAAGATCGCGTGGATCGGCCTCGGCATCATGGGCTCCCCCATGTCCGAGAACCTGATCAAGGCGGGTTACCGGGTCACCGGCTTCACCCTGGAGCAGGACAAGCTGGACCGCCTGACCGCCGCCGGCGGCACCGCCGCCTCCTCGATCGCCGAGGCCGTGCGCGACGCCGACGTGATCATCACCATGGTGCCCGCGTCCCCGCAGGTCGAGGCCATCGCCTACGGACCCGACGGCATCCTGGAGAACGCCAGGCAGGGCGCCCTGCTGATCGACATGTCCTCGATCACCCCGCAGACCTCGGTCGACCTGGCCGCGGCCGCGAAGGACAAGGGCATCCGGGTCCTCGACGCCCCGGTGTCCGGCGGTGAGGCCGGCGCCGTCGAGGCCGTACTGTCGATCATGGTCGGCGGCGAGCAGGCCGACTTCGACATCGCCAGGCCGATCTTCGACGCGCTGGGCAAGACCATCGTGCTGTGCGGCCCGCACGGCTCCGGCCAGACCGTGAAGGCCGCCAACCAGCTGATCGTCGCCGTGAACATCCAGGCCTGCGCCGAGGCCGTGGTCTTCCTGGAGAAGTCGGGCGTGGACCTCGCGGCCGCGCTGGACGTCCTGAACGGCGGTCTGGCGGGCTCGACCGTGCTGACCCGCAAGAAGGACAACTTCCTGAACCGCGACTTCAAGCCGGGCTTCCGCATCGACCTGCACCACAAGGACATGGGCATCGTGACCGACGCGGCCCGCAACGTCGGCGCCGCGCTGCCGGTCGGCGCCGTGGTCGCCCAGCTGGTCGCCTCGCTGCGCGCCCAGGGTGACGGCGGCCTGGACCACTCCGCCCTGCTGCGGGCCGTGGAGCGCCTGTCCGGCGCCCAGGTCTGACACTCCCGAGACTTCCGGGCCGCGGCGGCGCTGACACCTGTCCTGTCGCGCCCAGGCGCCGCCGCGGCCCGGAACACATCCCCCGGCCCGGAGCTTCAACAAACTGTTGACGCCTGAAGGGCCCGAACTTAGGCTCCACAAAGCGGAAACAGCTTTCCGCTGCCCCTCGTACGGAAGGTCCACGATGTCGAAGCGCGTGCTCACGACAGAGTCCGGCGCCCCTGTCGCCGACAACCAGAACTCCGCCTCCGCCGGCGTCGGCGGCCCGCTCCTGCTCCAGGACCAGCACCTCCTGGAGAAGCTCGCGCGCTTCAACCGCGAGCGCATCCCGGAGCGTGTGGTGCACGCCCGTGGCTCCGGCGCGTACGGCCACTTCGAGGTGACGGACGACGTCACCGGCTACACCCACGCCGGCTTCCTCAGCGAGATCGGCAAGCGCACCGAGGTGTTCCTGCGCTTCTCGACCGTCGCCGACTCGCTCGGCGGCGCCGACGCCGTCCGCGACCCGCGCGGCTTCGCCGTGAAGTTCTACACCGAGGAGGGCAACTACGACCTCGTCGGCAACAACACCCCGGTGTTCTTCATCAAGGACCCGATCAAGTTCCCCGACTTCATCCACTCGCAAAAGCGCGACCCGTTCACGGGCCGTCAGGAGGCGGACAACGTCTGGGACTTCTGGGCACACGCCCCCGAGGCCACGCACCAGGTGACCTGGCTGATGGGCGACCGCGGCATCCCGGCGTCGTACCGCCACATGAACGGCTACGGCTCGCACACCTACCAGTGGACGAACGCCGAGGGCGAGGCCTTCTTCGTCAAGTACCACTTCAAGACCAACCAGGGCATCCGGTCCCTGAGCAGCGAGCAGGCCGCGGAGCTGGCGGGCAAGGACCCCAACTCGCACCAGACGGACCTGCTCCAGGCGATCGAGCGCGGGGTGCACCCGTCCTGGACCCTGTACGTGCAGATCATGCCGGCGGCCGAGGCGGCGGACTACCGCTTCAACCCGTTCGACCTGACCAAGGTGTGGCCGCACAAGGACCACCCGCTCCAGCGCGTGGGCCGTCTGGTCCTCGACCGCAACCCGGACAACGTCTTCGCCGAGGTCGAGCAGGCCGCGTTCTCCCCGAACAACTTCGTTCCGGGCATCGGCCCCTCCCCCGACAAGATGCTCCAGGGCCGCCTGTTCGCCTACGCGGACGCGCACCGCTACCGCCTGGGCGTCAACCACACCCAGCTCGCCGTGAACGCCCCGAAGGCGACCACCGCGCAGAACTACGGCCGCGACGGCCTCATGGCGGTCAACGGCCAGGGCCGCGACGCCAAGAACTACGAGCCGAATTCCTACGACGGCCCGGCGCAGACCGGCCGCCCGCTGTCGGCCCCGCTGGCGGTCTTCGGCCACACCGGCACCCACGAGGCGCCCCTGCACACCAAGGACGACGACTTCTTCCAGGCGGGCGAGCTGTACCGCCTGATGTCCCCGGAGGAGAAGTCCCGCCTCGTCGCGAACATCGCCGGCGGCCTCTCGCAGGTCTCCCGCGACGACGTGATCGAGAAGAACCTGGCCCACTTCCACGCCGCCGACCCGGAGTACGGCAAGCGCGTGGAGGAGGCGGTCCGCGCCCTGCGCGAGGACTGAGCGACCGGCAACACCTGGACGGCGTACGGAATCTGACGTGAGGTCAGGAATTCCGCACGCGGCCCGCGCAGGACGCCCGGCGGCCCGGATGAGGGGTGGCCGGCGGGCGGAGGGCCCGGGCAGGGCGAGGACCGCGGCGGCGTGTGAGCCAGTGCGGTGGTGAAGGATCCGCGTCCCCTTCTCGACCAGAGGGAAGGGGAACCGGCTTCCGTCGCACCCGCCGCGGTCCCCACCCGGACCCCCGCTCACGGGGGTCTCCACCAGCCCCGTCCGGCGGCGCGAACGACCTGTCGCGCCCAGCCTCGCGCCGTCGGACGGCTGTCAGACCACCTGAGCAGCGCCCCCTGGATCCACCTGGTCCAGGGGGCGCTGCCGTGCGCGTGCGGGGTGGCTGCCGGGCGTCGTCGGTCCGGCGTGCGCGGCGGGCGCATCCGCAGGAGGCTGAGGGCATGGGCAATCCGACGCAGTACCCGCACATCGTGGTCCACGCCCCGGCCCTGGACGGCTCCCGGCGGGTCACCGAGGGCGACGTGATGCTGGGGATCGCCTCCCACCTGGACGACGTCGTGGAGATCCTGCGGCTCGCCGACCTCGACCGCATCGAGGTGGAGGAGAGCGATCTGATCGAGTGGCAGGGCGGCGGCCCGGAGGACTGGCCGGGGCTGTCCGAGCACGAGGTGTAGGGCGCGGCCCCGGGGACGACCGTACGGGAGCGCGCAGCGGCCGTACGCGGGTCACGCACGCCCGGACGCCGAAGGGCGGCCCGTCCTTCCGGACGGGCCGCCCCTGCTCGTGGTGCCGCGGCTGTCAGACCTTCAGCGGCTTGACCGACGTCGGCGCGTGGCCCGGCTCGGTGGCCAGGTCCTCGAACTCGGAGATGTCGCTGATGTCCATGGTGCGGCTCATCGAGATGTTGGTGATCCGCTCCAGGATCGCCTCGACGACGACCGGCACCCGGTGCTCCGCGGCCAGTTTCTTCGCCTGCTCGAAGGCCGCGCCCAGCTGCTCCGGCTCGGTGACCCGGATCGCCTTGCAGCCCAGGCCCTCGGCGACCTTGACGTGGTCCACGCCGTAGACGCCGATCTCCGGAGTGTTGATGTTCTCGAACTCCAGGTTGACCTGGAAGTTGATGTCCAGGCCGATCTGCGCCTGGCGGATCAGGCCCAGGTAGGCGTTGTTCACCAGCACGTGGACGTAGGGGATCCGGTGCTGGGCGGCGACCGCCAGCTCCTCGATCAGGAACTGGAAGTCGTAGTCGCCGGACAGCGCGACGACCGGGGCGTCCGGGTCCGCCTTGGCGACGCCGATCGCGGCCGGGATGGTCCAGCCGAGCGGGCCGGCCTGGCCGCAGTTGATCCAGTGGCGGGGCTTGTAGACGTGCAGCATCTGCGCGCCGGCGATCTGGGAGAGGCCGATCGTGGTGACGTACCGGGTGTCCGGGCCGAAGGCCTTGTTCATCTCCTCGTACACGCGCTGCGGCTTCATCGGCACGTTGTCGAAGTGCGTACGGCGCAGAAGGGTCGCCTTCCGCTCCTGCGTCGAGGCGACCCAGCCGGCGCGGTCGGGCAGCTTGCCCGCGGCCTTCAGCTCCTTCGCCACCTCGATGAACAGCTCGAGGGCGGCCTTGGCGTCGGAGACGACACCGTAGTCCGGCGGGAAGATCTTGCCGATCTGGGTGGGCTCGATGTCGACGTGGACGAACTTGCGCTCGCCGCGGTAGACGTCGAGCTTGTAGCCGGTGTGGCGGTTGGCCCAGCGGTTGCCGATGCCGAGGACGAAGTCCGACTCCAGGAAGTTCGCGTTGCCGTAGCGGTGCGAGGTCTGGACGCCGACCATGCCGGCGTTCAGCTCGTGGTCGTCGGGCAGGGCGCCCCAGCCCATCAGGGTCGGGATGACCGGGGTCTGCGTCAGCTCGGCGAACTCCACCAGCAGGCCGGCGGCGTCGGCGCCGATGATGCCGCCGCCGGCGACGATGACCGGGCGCTCGGAGTCGAGCAGGAAGGAGATCGCCTTCTCGATCTGGGCGCGGGTGGCGGCCGGCTTGTAGACCGGCAGCGGCTCGTACGTCTCCGGGTCGAACTCGATCTCGGTCAGCTGGACGTCGATGGGCAGGTCGATCAGGACCGGGCCGGGACGGCCGGAGCGCATCAGGTGGAAGGCCTGCTGGAAGACGCCGGGGACCTGCGCGGCCTCCAGGACGGTGACCGCCATCTTCGTGACCGGCTTCGCGATCGAGGCGATGTCGACGGCCTGGAAGTCCTCCTTGTGGATCACGTGGGTGGGCGCCTGGCCCGTGATGCACAGGATCGGGACGGAGTCGCCGATGGCCGAGTACAGGCCGGTGATCATGTCGGTGCCCGCCGGGCCGGAGGTGCCGATGCAGACGCCGATGTTGCCCGGCTTGGTACGGGTGTAGCCCTCGGCCATGTGGGAGGCGCCCTCGACATGGCGGGCGAGGGTGTGGTTGATGCCGCCACCCTCCTTGAGCGCCTTGTAGAAGGGGTTGATCGCCGCGCCCGGCACACCGAAGGCGTCGGTGACGCCCTCGCGCTTGAGGATCTCAACTGCCGCGCGGGCAGCGGTCATACGAGCCATCGAGTACTCCTGCCTCGGCTTCTCGGATGCGTACTCCCGTCGCGCCCCGCGGTGAGCACAGTCTCCAGAGTGACTACTTCCGCGCTACTTCCGTATTGCGGAAATTAACTTCTGCTATCTGGAAACAATGTAGGGGGACGTGCGGACGCCGTCAAGAGAGGCCAAGTGGGGGACAAAGGGAGTGCGGCAGGAGGACGATGAGGGCGTCCGTCCCGACGTGACACCGCTGGAGTGGGTGGGGCCATGCCCGAGAGCGTCCAGGTGCGCTGTCCGGCCTGCCGGCGCGAACACCTCTACACCGCGCCGTCCTACCCTTGCGCATGCGGGGCCCCCACCGCCCCGCGGCTGGATCCGGCCGCCGAACCGGTCGTCGCGGCACACCGAGCCTGGGACGACGAGTGGCTCACGCTGCCCTGCCCGGCCTGCGGCCGCCTGAGCCAGTGGCCGCAGCCGGAACTCGGCTGCCCGTGCGGCACGGTCCTGCGCATCCCGGTGACCGGACCGGCCCCGCCGCGGCCCCCCGCGCCTGGGCCGCGGGCGGCCCCGGCGGCACGCCCGCGGCCGGCTCCACGGTCCGGGCCCGCCACCGGTTCCGGGGCGGATGCCCCGCGCCCCGCCTTCCGGCCCCGGCCCATCCACACCGCCCGGGACGCCGTCACCAACGCCGCGCTGTATCTGCGCTGGCTCGGGTACCGGGACATCCGCCGTGCCGACCAGCGCCAGCCGCGGGGGATCGGGCTGGCCGCCCGGGGACTGCTGGCGCAGGTGGACCCGGCCGTGCGCCCGGCCGCGCCGCGGGACGTGGAGTGCCTGTGGCTGACCGCGATGACGGAGTCCGCGGGCTGTGTCTACTTCTCCCTCGCCGGCTACACCGACGACGCCCGCAGCCGGGCCGACGCCCTGCGCGTGCCCCTGTTCGTCCTCGACCTCACGGGCACTCCGCACCCGGTCAACACACCGGCGGGTGAACTCGGCGCCGCCGAGCCCTGAGCACATGCCACAAGGCGCCGCAACTTTATTTAGAGGAGGTCAAGTCGGCGCATTTTCGGTCTAGTTCGGTTGTGATTCTGTCAGTTCGCATCACCGAGACCATGCGCCTCGAAAGGTGATCATGACGACGGAAACGACCCGGACTGAATTGGACCTCCCTTCGTTCCCCTTCCCGCACGACGACATGCTGCAGCCGCCCTGCCCGTACGCGCAGTTACGGCGTGCGGATCCCGTCACCCAGGTCCGGCTGCCGAGCGGTGACCTCGCCTGGCTGATCACGCGCTACGACCACGCCCGCACGGCCTTCGCGGACAAACGTTTCATCCGGATCGGCGAGGACGCGGCGCGGCTCACCGAGGACGGCGGCTTCGACGACACCATGAACGCCCGCCCCGCCCAGCTCTCGGACCACGAGCGCTGGCGGAAGATCGTCAGCAAGGCGTTCACCCCGCGCTACGTCGAGACGCTGCGCCCCCGGATGCAGGAGATCGTCGACGGACTCCTCGACGCCATGGAGGAGCAGGGACCGCCCGCCGACCTGGTGGACGCGTACCACTTCCCGCTGCCCATGGAGGTCATCTGCGAGCTGCTCGGGGTGCCCAACACCGACCAGGACCGCTTTCGCAAGTGGGCCCGCGACTCCGTGGCGCTGACCGGCCGCTCCTCCGAGGACATCGCGCAGCTCAACGCCGACATGGAGGGCTTCTTCAAGGAGCTGGTCGAGCGCAAGCGCCACGAGGACGGCGACGACCTGCTCACCCAGCTCGTCCATCTGCACGACTCCGACGCCGGACGGCTCACCGAGGCGGAACTGCTGGTGACGGCGCACGGGCTGTTCATCGCCGGTTACGAGACCACCGGCAACGCCCTCGGCAAGGGCATGTTCGCCCTGTTCCGCAATCCCGGGCAGCTGGCGGCGCTGCGGGCGGACCGCTCGCTGCTGCACAGCGCGGTCGAGGAGATGCTGCGCTACGCCCCGCTGGACTCCGGGTACGGCATCCCGCGCCAGACCCTGGAGGACGTGCCCCTCGGCGGCACCGTGATCCCCAAGGGCGCGACCGTGATCGTGCCGCACTTCGCGGCGAACCGGGATCCGGAGCAGTTCGGCGATCCCGACGAGTTCCGCATCGACCGCCGGCCCAATGCGCACCTCACGCTGGGACACGGGCGCTATTTCTGCATCGGCGCTCCACTGGCGCGCGTGGAGATGCAGATCGCCGTCGGATCGCTCCTCGACCGTTTCCCGAGGCTGCGGCTCGCGGTCCCGCCGCAGGAGATACGGGCCCACCAGAACCTCATCACGGAAGGTCCGGTCGCGCTCCCCGTGGAGTGGTGACGGACGGCGGTGACCGGCCCGACGTGCCGTGGCCCGGCCGGAACCGGACCACGGCGCGTTCCGCCCCCCTCGGCCGGGCGGCCGCGGGCTGCCTCGCGGGCTACTTCACCGTGATCGCGCGCAGGCTCTCGCGCAGCGAGCCCATGGTCGCGAGCACCGCGCTGGGCTCGTAGCCGCAGTGCGCCATGCAGTTGTCGCACCGCGGGTCCTTGCCGCGGCCGTACTTCTCCCACTGCGTGTTCTGCAGCAGTTCACGGTAGGTGGCGACATGGCCGTCGGCCATCAGATAGCAGGGCAGCTGCCAGCCCTTGAGGGAATACGACGGGATGCCCCACGGCGTGCACTCGAACTCCACCTTGCCCTCGAGGAAATCGAGGAACAACGTGGAGTGGTTGAAGCGCCACTTCTTGCGGCGGCCGTCGGCGAACGCCTTGCGGAACAACTCGCGGGTCTGCTCCACCCCCAGGAAGCGGTCCTGGTCGGGAGCCTTCTCATAGGCGTATCCCGGGGAGATCTCCATGCGGTCGACGCCGACCTCGTCGTTGAGGAACGTGAGGACGTCGATCACCGTCTGGGGCGAATCGGTGTTGAAGAACGTGCTGTTCGTATACACCTGGAAGCCCTTGGACTTGGCGAGTCTGATGGCCTCGACGGCCTTGTCGAACACACCCTCCTTGCTGACGGCCGCGTCGTGCTGCTCCCGCATCCCGTCGATGTGCACCATCCAGGCGAAGTTCTTGTCCGGCCTGAACTTGTCGATGTGCCTGGGCAGCAGCAGCGCGTTGGTGCACAGCACCACGAATTTCCTGCGCTTGACCAACTGCCTGACGATCTCGTGGATCTGAGGGTGCATCAGCGGCTCGCCACCGGACAACGCCACCATCGGCGCACCGCACTCCTCGACGGCTCCGACCGCCTGCTGCACGGGCATCCGCTGCTTGAGCACGTCGTGCGGATGCTGGATCTTCCCGCAGCCGGCGCAGGCGAGGTTGCAGGCGAAGAGGGTCTCCACCTCCACCAGCAGCGGGAACTTCTCCACCCGCCGGATCTTCTGCTTGATCAGATGGGCGCCGAGCTTTAACGACAGGTGCAGCGGCAGGCTCATACCGTTCTCCCCAGTCCCACGCACGAAGCTCTTTCAGGCTTTCAGGTGTGCCCAGTGCATCGTGCACGCACACGTCGCGCGGGACAGGTCCAGGTCACGAATTGGCGTACGCCTCCCTCAGTTCGATCTTGCGCACCTTTCCGCTCACCGTCATCGGAAAGGCATCCAGAATCCGCACACTGCCCGGGATCTTGTAGTGCGCGAGCCGGCCCTCGCAGAAGGCGCGCACCTCGTGCAGAGTGGGCGGGTCGGCCGCGTCCTGCGGGATCACGCAGGCCAGGACCTCCTCGCCGTACTTCTCGTGCGGCACCCCGACGACCTGGACGTCCTTGATCTTCGGGTGGGCGTGGAGGAACTCCTCGATCTCGCGCGGGTAGATGTTCTCGCCGCCCCGGATGATCATGTCCTTGATGCGGCCGACGATCTCGACGTATCCGTCCTCGCGCATCACCGCCAGGTCCCCGGTGTGCATCCAGCGGCCCGCGTCGATAGCCTCGGCGCTCTTCTCCGGCTCGTTCCAGTAGCCGAGCATCACGCTGTAGCCGCGGGTGCACAGCTCGCCTGCCGTGCCCCGGGGCCGGGTGACGCCCGTGGCCGGATCGACGACCTTGACCTCGAGGTGGGGCAGGACCCGGCCGACGGTGGCGGTGCGGTGTTCCAGGTCGTCGTCGATGCGGGTCTGCAGCGAGACGGGGGAGGTCTCGGTCATGCCGTAGCAGATGGAGACCTCCGCCATGTGCATCTCGGCGACGACCCGCTTCATCACCTCCACCGGGCAGGGCGAGCCCGCCATGATGCCGGTGCGCAGGGTGGAGAGGTCGTACGACGCGAAGTCGGGGAGGTTCAGCTCCGCGATGAACATCGTCGGCACGCCGTACAGGGACGTGCAGCGCTCCCGCTGCACCGCCTCCAGGGTGGCCGCCGGGTCGAAGGAAGGCGCCGGGACGACCAGGCAGGCGCCGTGCGAGGTGGCCGCGAGGTTGCCCATCACCATGCCGAAGCAGTGGTAGAAGGGCACCGGGACGCAGATCCGGTCCTGCTCCGTGTAGGAGAGCAACTCCCCTACGAAATAGCCGTTGTTGAGGATGTTGTGGTGGGAGAGGGTGGCGCCCTTCGGGAAGCCGGTCGTGCCCGAGGTGTACTGGATGTTGATGGGGTCGTCGCAGGACAGTTCCTCGTACCGGGCGTCACCGGTGCCCCGCGCGAGGAACGCCTCCCAGCTCGGGTCGCCCACGTACACGACCTCGCGCAACTCGGGGCAGCGGCCGCGCACTTGGCCGATCATCGCCCGGTAGTCGCTGGTCTTGTGGCTGAGGGAGGCGAACAGCAGGCGGATGCCCGCCTGGCGCAGGACGTACTCGGCCTCGTGGGTGCGGTAGGCCGGGTTGATGTTCACCATGATCGCGCCGATGCGGGCGGTGGCGTACTGCACCAGCACCCACTCCGGGCAGTTGACCGCCCAGATGCCCACCCGGTCGCCCTTGGCGACCCCGGCGGCGGCCAGTGCCTGCGCCAGCTCCTCGACGGCAGCGCCGAACTCGGCGTACGTCCAGCGCCGTCCCGACGGCACGTCGACCAGCGCCTCGCGGTCGGGCCAGGCCGCCACGGCCCGGTCCAGACTGGCGCCGATGGTGTCGCCGAGCAGTACGGTCGGACTGGTCCCGTGCGTGTACGACAGCGGAGCGCTCACCGGAAGTCCTCCTCGCGGTACTCGTTCGCGGAGCCCTGGGCCGTGGCCTCGCGCAGCTCGATGCGGCGGATCTTGCCGGAGACGGTCTTGGGCAGGGCGCCGAACTCCAGCCGGCGGATGCGCTTGTAGGGGGCGAGCACCTGACGGGAGTGCTCGAAGATGACCTTCGCGGTGTCCGGGCCGGGCTCGTGGCCCTCGGCGAGGACGACGTACGCCTTGGGCACCGCGAGGCGCAGCTCGTCCGGTGCGGGCACCACGGCCGCCTCGGCCACCGCCTCGTGCTCCAGCAGCGCGCTCTCCAGCTCGAACGGGCTGATCTTGTAGTCGGAGGCCTTGAAGACGTCGTCCGCGCGGCCGACGTAGGTCAGATATCCGTCCGCGTCCCGGGAGGCGATGTCCCCGGTGCGGTAGTAGCCGCCGGCCATCGCCTCGGCGGTGCGGTCCGGGTCGCCGTGGTAGCCGGTCATCAGGCCGACCGGACGTTCGGACAGGTCCAGGGCGATCTCGCCCTCGGCGGCGCCGGGCGCGCCGGAGACCGGGTCGAGGAGTTCGACGCGGTAGCCGGGGCTGGGCCGGCCCATGGAACCGGTCTTGAGCACCTGGCCGGGGCTGTTGGAGACCTGCACGGCGGTCTCGGTCTGTCCGAACCCGTCCCGGACGGTGACGCCCCAGGCCCGCCGGACCTGCTCGATCACCTCGGGGTTCAGCGGTTCACCGGCGGCGACCGCCTCGCGGGGCGGGGTGGCGAGCCGGCCGAGGTCGGCCTGGATGAGCATGCGCCACACGGTCGGCGGGGCGCAGAAGGTGCTCACGCCGGCCCGGTCCATCTCGGCCATCAGCCGGGACGCGTCGAAGCGCGTGTAGTTGTACAGGAAGACGGTCGCCTCGGCGTTCCACGGCGCGAACAGGTTGGACCAGGCGTGCTTGGCCCAGCCGGGCGAGGAGATGTTCAGATGCACGTCGCCGGGTTTCAGGCCGATCCAGTACATGGTCGCCAGATGCCCGATCGGGTACGAGGTGTGGGTGTGCTCGACCAGTTTGGGGCGGGCGGTGGTGCCGGAGGTGAAGTACAGCATCAGCGGGTCGTCGGCCAGGGTCGGGCCGTCGGGCACGAACGCGGCGGGCGCGCCGTACGCGTCCTCGTAGGCCTCCCAGCCCTGCGCCGCGCCGCCCACGGCGATGCGGGTGTAACCGCCCGGAACCCCGGCGAACTTGCCGGTGTCCGCGGCCCGCGCGATCACGTGCCGGATGCGGCCGCGGTCCACCCGGTCGCGCAGGTCGGCCGGGCCGAGCAGCGGGGTGGCGGGGACGACGACCGCGCGCAGCTTCATCGCGGCCAGCGCGGTCTCCCACAACTCGGCCTGGTTGCCGAGCATGACCAGGATCCGGTCCTCGGCTCCGACGCCCCGGGCCCGCAGGTGGTTCGCGACCCGGTTCGACCGCTCGGACATCTCGGCGAAGGACAGCCGCGTCTCGCCGCCGTCCTCCTCGACGATGTGCAGCGCGGTGCGGTCGTTGCCGGCGGCGATCGCGTCGAACCAGTCCAGCGCCCAGTTGAAGTGCGCGGGCCGCGGCCAGGCGAAGCCCCCGCAGGCGCCGGCGTAGTCCTCGCGGTGTTGCAGCAGGAAGTCCCGGGCGTTGCGGAACTCCTCGGTCGCCGTGCTCATCGCATACTCCTTGCTGTTCCGGACCATTGCCGGGCGGCTCTCTGGCATCGTCTAATCCGTGATGCAGGTCTCACTACCCCCGAACGGGGGTGTGGACGGCCGGAAGGGCGGACCAGGTGACGGCAGAGGCGGCGGGGACAGTGGAGATCGGTGGTGCGCTGGCCCGGCTGCGGCGGGCGACGGGCCTGCCGGTCGCGTTCGGCGGGCTGCTCGAGTCGGGCCGGCCGCGGATCCGCATCAGCGAGCTGAGCGGCACGCACACGGCGTCGCTGCGCGCGCTCGCGGTGACCTCCGGCAACGGGCTCGGCGGCAAGGCGGTGGCGCTGGCCCGGCCGTGCGCGGTGACGGACTACTCCAGCTCCCGGCAGATCAGCCACGAGTACGACGTCCAGGTGGCCGCCGAGGGCATCCGCTCGGTGCTCGCGGTGCCGGTGGTGGTCCGGCGCCGGGTGCGCGGGGTGCTCTACGGCGCGCTGCGCTCGGCCCAGCCGCTCGGCGACCGCACGCTGGGCGCGGCCATGGCCGTCGCGCGGGACGTGGAGCAGTCGCTGGTGGTGCGGGACGAGGCGCGGGGGCTGCTGGCGGCGGCCCGGCCGGAGCCGGCCGACGGCTCCCGGGCGGCCGCCTGGGAGCAGGTGCGCGAGGCGCACGCCGCGCTGCGGGCGCTGGCGCCCCGGATCACGGACCCGCAGCTGCGGGCGGAACTGCTGGCCGCGTGCGGGCTGTTGACCGCGCCGCGCCCGGCCCAGGGCACGGCTCTGGCGCCGCGCGAACTGGACGTGCTGTCCTGGGTGGCGGCGGGGGCCACCAACGCGGCGGTGGCCGAGCGCCTCGGTCTGCGCCCGGAGACGGTCAAGGGCTATCTGCGCTCCGCGATGCGCAAGCTGGGCGCCCACACACGAGGGGAGGCGGTGACGGCGGCCCGCAGGGGCGGGCTGCTGCCGTAGTCCCTCACGGGCCGGACACGACAGCAGTAAACGAACCTGCCGATCCAAGCGGGAAGCCCCTGATTTTCCCCAGGGCTGCACTCCTGTTATTTCCCTCACCACGGCATCCGTCTGAATTTCAGGGATCGTTGCCTAGAATTTGGCTCGAACACGACACACGAGGGGAGCGGTGACCGTGCGACGGGACTTCCAGGAGCCTGCCAGGTGCCGTCCCGACCTGCTCATCGGCCGCGAGGAGCTGTTCTCCGGCGCTCGTGACCAGCTCGCCTCGGGCGGCAGTGTGCTGCTCCACGGTCCCGCCGGAATTGGGAAATCGACCGTCCTGCGGGCATTGGCCGAGGAATACGGCGCCGGCGCGCGCACCGTGTTGCGCTGCTCGGCCACCGAGTCCGAATCCCACCTTCCCTTCCTGGCCCTCGCCGACCTCTTCGGGCTGGTCCTCGACGACGTCTCCGCCCGGCTGCCCGCCGCCCAGCGCACCGCCCTGGAGTCGGCGCTCACCGGCCGCGGCGAGTCCAGCCTCCAGCGCGACGGCCTCGCCCTGCGCCTCGCCGTGCTCTCCGCGCTGCGCGCGCTGGCCGCCCGGGGCGGCGTCCTCGTCGTCGCCGACGATCTGCAGTGGCTGGACCCGGCCAGCGCCGAACTGCTCGGCTTCGCCGCCCGGCGCCTGGAGGGCACCCCGGTGCAGCTGCTGTGCGCGGTGCGCACCGAGGGCCAGGAGAGCCAGGAGTACGACCGGCACCTGCGCGCCTGCCCGCCGGGCACCCTCGCGATCCGGCTCGGCGCGCTGACCCGCACCCAGGTCGCCCAGCTGCTCGACCACCGCGGTCACGCCGGGCTGCCCCGCTCCACGGTCCGCGAGATCCACCGCACCTCCGGCGGCAATCCGCTGTTCGCCCTGGAACTGGGCCGGGCCCTCGCCGACAGCCCCACCCCGCCCCGGCCGGGCGAGCCGCTGCCGGTGCCGACCTCGCTGCGCGCGCTCGTCCTCAGCCGCCTGGACATGCTCTCCGTCGAGGCCCGCCGCACCCTGCTGGTGGCCAGCGCCGGCGCCCGCCCCACCCCGGCGCTGCTGCACGCGGCCGGCCGGACCAATGCCGAGGCCGAGTGCGCCCAGGCCGCCGAACTGGGGCTGCTGGCCACCGAGCCCGACGCCCCCGCCGTACGGTTCGCGCACCCGCTGATCTCCGCCGCGCTGTACGCCGAGGCGCCCGCGCCCGAGCGGCGCGCCGCGCACGCGGCCCTGTCCACCGCCGCCTCCGACCCGATCGAGCGGGCCCGGCACCTGGCGCTGGCCACCGTGGGCACCGACCCGGAGGTGGCGGCCCGGCTCGCCGGGGCCGCCGCCCTCGCCCGGGACCGGGGCGCCCCCTCCGTCGCGGCCCAGCTGGGCCTGCTCGCCACCCGGCACACTCCCGCCGACGGTGTGCCGAGCCAGGAGGAGCGCCGGCTGCAGGCCGCCGAGGACGCGATCACCGCGGGCGAGCTGGACCTGGCCCGCGACATCGCCCGCGAGGTGCTCGCCCGGGCGGCCGTGCCCGCCGACCGGGTGCGGGCCTGGATGATCGTCATCGACAGCGCCGGGCACACCATGTCCGAGGTGGACGCTATCTTCCCGCAGGCCCTCGCCGACGCCGGCGACGACCCCCGGCTGCTGGCCCTGGTGCACTACCAGCTGGCCTGGCGGGCCCTGATCGTGGAGGGCGACTTCACCGAGGCCCGCGAGGCCGCCGCGCACGCCGCCGAGCTGGCCGCGCGCGGCGGGGAGAGACGCACCGAGCTGCTCTCCCTCGCCTTCCAGGCGCAGACCGAGACCCTGATGGGCCACCCGGAGGCGCCCCGCACCATCAAGCGCGCCCTGAAGGAGCCCCAGGACCCCCGGGTGGCCTGGCACCACAACGGGGCGCTCAGCGCCCGGTTCCGCTGGCTGGTCATGGGCGACCAGCTGGCCGAGGCCCGGGCGACGGTGACCGCGCTGCTGCGCGAGGTGCGCCGGCGCGGCTCGGTGGAGAGCGAGGTGCACTTCCTGCGCGGCCTCGCCGAGACCGAGCTGCGCGCCGGGCACTGCGGGCGCGCGCTGGAGCTGGCCCGCGACAGCCTGCGCCTGGCCCGGGACTCCGGGATCGGCGAGACCGCCTCGGCGATGCTCACCTCGCTCGCGGAAGCCTCCGCCGGCGACGTCGACCGGGCCCTGGCGCTCGCCCGGGAGGCGGTGCAGCACGCCGAGGAGGACGGCGACCAGATGTATCTCTCCCGGGCCCTGGGCGCGCTCGGGTACGCCCAGCTGGTGGCCGGGGATCCGGCGGGCACGGTGCGCTCGCTGCGCCGGGTGCGCCGGCTGGAGCTGGGGCTCGGCATCACCGACCCGGCGCGCGGCCGCTGGCAGGGCGACCTGGCCGAGGCGCTGGTGCGGATCGGTGAACCGGCGGAGGCGCAGGACGTCATCGACGCCAGCCGTGAGCACGCCCTCAGGCTCGGCCGGGAGAGCGTCCTCGCCGTCCTGGACCGCTCCGAGGCGCTGGTGCGGGCCGCCCAGGGCGAGCTGGAGGCCGCCGTGGGCCAGCTGACGTCCGCTCAGGACCGGCTCGGCAAGCTCGGCTACGGGCTGGAGGAGGCGCGGGCCGCGTTCGCGCTCGCCCGGCTGCGGCCGCGGCGCCCCGCGGCAGGCGCGGAGGGGGCCGGGGCCCGGCGGCAGACGGCGGCCTTCGACGAGGCCACCCGGATGTTCCGCCGCTGCCGGGCGCTGCCCTGGCTGCGCCAGGTGGACGAGGCCCTCACCGCCCCCGAGCCGGAACCGGCGCCGGCCGCGGCGGACGCCCTGGACGCACTCGGCGTGCTGGCCGCGATGGAGCGCCAGGTCGCCGCGCTGGTCATGGAGGGCGCCACCAACCGGGAGATCGCCGCCCGGCTGTTCATCAGCGTCAAGACGGTGGAGGCGACCCTGACCCGGGTCTACCGCAAACTGGGGATCCGGTCGCGGGTCGACATCGTCCGATTGGCGGCGGCCCACCGCGCGAAGTGACGGTGCCACCGGTTAACTGAACCGGACCGAGGGTTTTCCCTCACAACACCCGCTAGGGGGTTCCCTCATTGGGAGCCGACGGTTCCGGGTCCTAGCGTAAAGGACGTGCCGCTCGCCCGGGCACACGGGGTTCGGTCCCTTCCCCGCTCTCGGCCTGCGCCTAAGTGGTGGGACCCCCGCCCCGTGCACACCACCCGCCCGTGCGACCCCCCACCGGTACAACCCCCACTGAGGAGACTCATGTTCGGCCTCACACGTGCCAGACAGACCGCCGCGATCCTGGTGGCCACGGCCGCCGCCGCGGCGACCGCGCTCATCGCCTCCCCCACGGCGAACGCGGCTCCGCAGCCCATCGTCGGCGGTACGACCACCACGACCACGGCGTACCCGTTCGTCATGCAGATCACCGACGCCTCCGGCAACCAGTTCTGCGGCGGCACCCTGGTGGCTGCCAACAAGGTCGTGACGGCCGCGCACTGCATGGCCGGCGAGTCGACCGGCAGTGTCCGCGTGGTCGGCGGCCGGACCTATCTGAACGGCACCGACGGCACGGTCAGCAACGTCAGCAAGATCTGGATCAACCCGTCGTACACGGATGCCACCAGTGGCAACGACGTGTCCGTGCTGACCCTGTCGACGCCGATGCCGTACACCACGGCGAAGTACGTCTCCTCGTCGGACACCGGGGTGTACGCGGCCGGCGCCACGGCCCGGATCCTCGGCTGGGGCACCACCTCGGAGAACGGCAGCTCCTCCAACCAGCTGCGGACCGCGACCGTCCCCGTCGTGGCCGACTCCAGCTGCAAGAGCTCCTACGGTTCGGACTTCGTCCAGTCCGACATGGTTTGCGCCGGATACACCTCCGGTGGCGTGGACACCTGCCAGGGCGACAGCGGCGGTCCCCTGCTCATCGGGGGCGTCCTGGCAGGGATCACTTCCTGGGGCGAGGGGTGCGCGGAGGCGGGTTACCCGGGTGTCTACACCCGGCTGACCCACTTCTCGGACCTGGTGACCACACAGGTCAAGTCGTAGTCCCGAGTCCCGGAAGAAGAACACCTGAGAGTCCCTCAGGTAGATGCCAGGGGGACGTTGCGAGCCACCACGAGCGGCCCGCAACGTCCCCCTCTCCATCACGGTGCTGAGCGGCCGGGGGGCCGCTCAGCGCCGTACGACGCCGCCGAACCGGATGTCGTACGGCGTCCCCGGGTGCAGCACGGCCAGCGTCCGGGCGCCCTCCTCGGCCACCTCGTCCCGCTGGGCCTTCGTCAAGGGCCCGAAGGGCTCGATCACGAGGGTGCCGCCGTCGGCCTTCCACAGCCCGGCGAGGAAGCCGTCGACCAGGAAGGTACGCAGGGCCTGGTTGCCCTGCCCGTTGCGGCCCCGGTGCTCGGGCGGCACGACACGGCTGCGGTCGGCGTGGGAGAGCAGCAGGTTGTCGTACTCGGGCAGGAAGCGGGGCGGGGCCGGGGTGTCCGGGTCGGGGCGGGGAGCGTCGGGCAGGTCGAACAGTTCGACTCCGTTCGGGTCCCGGAAGGTGAGCAGGTCCGGGCGCAGCCGCTCGAAGGCGTCCCGCAGCCGGGTGAGTCCGGCCCAGGCCTGCATGTCCTTCACCGAGGCCGGGCCGAAGGCGGCCAGATAGCGCGGGACCACGTCGGCCGGCCCCATGGGCTCCCCGGCGGGGCGGCCCAGCCAGTGCTCGGCCGTGGTGAGGGCGACCCGGCCGCTGCGGCCCCACAGGCCGCGCGGGGTGACCTGGACCAGGGGCAGTGTGCAGCGGGCAGCCACGGCGAGGGCCCGCGGGTCGGCGCCGGGCCACTCGGCGCCCAGCGCCTGCCGCAGCTGCGCCATGGTGCGCGGCTCGGCCTCGACCAGCGCGCGGGCGAGGCAGGCCAGCCGGTCCAGGTCGACGCCCGCGAGGCCCGCGCGGAAGGCGGCCAGCTCCCGGTCCCGGGCCGGCTGGGCCAGCGGCCGCAGGCCGAGGCAGTCCTCGGCGGTGTGGGTGTGCAGGGTGGAGCGCAGGGTGACGATCCGCACGGCCTCGCGCTCGGCCATGGGCCCGGCCAGCAGCTCGGGCGCGAAGCCCTCGAGGCGGGCGGCGAGCGCGTAGTAGGGCGGGTTGACGTTCTGCGCCTGGAGCCCGGCCAGATGGCGCAGGGCGTCCAGGACGGACCGCCCGGAGCGGCGCAGCAGCAGCTGCCGGGCGAGGGTCGCGCGGTTCAGCGCGCGGGTGCCGAGGACGGGGGCGGTGCTGCTCTTCGTCATGCCCGCACGCTAGTGCTGCGACCGGAAAGGTTCACCGGCTCGCGACGCCCGGCACGGCACCTCGCCGCGTTGTCGCATCACCCGAGTACATCCAGTACACGGGCGATGCTCCGCCTTGCGATGCACCGCACCGGACGCCGCGAGCTTTCCGGCAAACCTTTCCAGCCACAGCACTAGCTGGGACGGCGGACACGGGCTGTCCGCTTTCCGCGGCGGCCCGGCGGGAGCCGGGCCGGGTCAGCCCGTGCCCGGCAGGCGGTCGCACACCGACTGCAGCCAGGTCAGGCCGGGAGCCAGGCGCAGCAAGTCCAGGTTCTTCAGCAGGGCGTCCAGGTGGCCGGGGTGGGCGAGGAACTCGATCGTCGCCTCGGCGAAGGCGTCGCGCACCGAGGGCGGCATCGCGTCGGAGGCGTCGAAGCAGTGCACCGCCCGGTCGTCCAGGAGGGTCGCGGCGAGGCTGCGGTGCCAGGCGGCGCCCGCGCCGGCGGGGGCGGACTGGGCGGCGGGGCTGACGGAGAAGCCGGACTCCCGGGCGTTCCAGGCCCGTTGGACGTCGGCCGAGGCGAGGTACCGGATCAGGGTCCTGGCCTCGCCGGTGGCGTGCAGCAGGGCGACCAGGTCGCCGGAGACCTCCCAGGCGCCGGTGGTCCTCGCGCCGGGGATCAGCCGGGCCGAGGGTTCGTAGCGGCCGTCAGCGCGCTTCCAGGCGTCGGCGGTGCGGATGAACGACCCCTGGTGCTCCAGCGTGCAGCCCCGCGGGGTGCGGGTGACCGGCACGGAGGCGTTCTGGTACGGCGTCTTCAGCGCCCGCCGCACCAGGTCCGGGTCGCCTCCGGCGCCCAGCATGCGGCCCCAGGTCGTCCAGGCCCCCTTCACCTGCGCCGACCGCCAGGGCAGGGTGCCGCGCGCCCACCGCTGGTAGGCGTCCGGGCCGGACTGCTGCAGCAGGATGTCCTCGATCCAGTCGGTGCCGGGCCAGCCGCTGGTCGCCCCGGACCCCATGCCGACGCACCACTGGCCGGGCTCGCGCGCGGCCCCGGCCAGCGCCCGCCCGCCGGTGCCGGCCGGGTACCAGACGATGCTCTTCAGGTCGGCCTTGAGCGGGAACCAGTACACGTGCCCGTCCAGCGCGGTGGTCCAGGACGCGCCGAAGCCGCCCCGGGGCACGAGGTCCTCCAGCGGTTTCAGCCGGCCCTGCCGGGCGTAGGCGGCGAGTTCGCCGGGCCCGGTCAGCACCACCACGTCGGGCGGTGTCCCGGCCTCGACGTCGGCGCCGAGCACCTGGCTCTCGGCGGAGCTGCCCTGGTAGTCGACGTGGATGTGGTGCGCGCGCTCGAACGGCTTCAGGACCGTGTCGCGGAAGTCGCGCTCGTCGGTGCCGGTCCAGTTGGCCAGCAGGGTGACGGTCGGCTCCTGTCCGAGGGCGCGTACGCCGGCCACGAGGGCGGCCGCGAGCAGGATCAGACAGCCCGCCAGCACGGCGACCGTACGGGGGCGGGGGCGGCGGTGCGGGGCGGCGGCCGGCGCGGGGCCGGTGTGCGGGGCGCTCACCGGGGCCTGAACCGGTAGTCGTCGATGTGCCGCCGCAGTCCCGTCTCGGCGAGGGCCATGAGCACGATGCCTCCGATCAGGATCCATCCCGCGGCGGACGCGCGGAAGCCGGTCTGTGCCAGGTACGAGGCGGTGTGCCGCCCCGCGTCGGTGATGAGCTGCCCGGTCAGCGGGCGGTCGAGCAGCGCGCGGGTGTGCGCCATGCCCCGGTGCGTCCACACGGTGAACAGCAGCGCGGTGCCGGTCCCGGCCACGAGCAGGGTGCCCGCCGCGAGGATCCCGCGGTTGTACCGGCGGCGCAGGCGGCGGCGCAGGAAGAGCTGGGCCTCCAGCAGGGCCGCGGCGAGGGCGGCGGCGAGCAGCAGGGTCACGGTCCAGCCGCACCACAGCAGCGGCCCGAACGAGGTCTGGCGCCGCACCGCGTCGCGCTGCTGCGCCCGCAGGGCGGTCAGCCGGGCCTGGATCCCGGAGCCCGGATCGGTCAGCACGCTGGTGGCGTAGCTGAGGTAGGCCTCGCGCAACACGCTGTCCGCCGACTGCAGTTGGGCCTGCTGGACCTTGACGGCGTACACCGTGATCAGTCCGGCGACCGTCTGCAGCGCCTGCCGGCCCGCCGGGCCGCCGACGCCGTCCCCGGCGGCGGCCGCCAGGCTCTGCGCGGCGACCGAGATCTGCTTCTGGAAGTCGCTGGTCGGCGTCGCCGCGCCGGCGTCCTGCTGGGCCTGGCCGAGCGCGTACAGCGCGGTGTCGAGCGACAGCACGGCCGGGGCGCTGGAGGTGCGCAGCGGGTCGGCGTCGCCGTGCACCCCTTCGTAGGACAGGAACAGCGACAGCGTCAGCAATGCCGACAGGGCGAGCAACAGGCGGTGCCGGACGGCGAGATCACGGGCGGTCGTGCTGCCGCCGTCGGCGGGCGGGCGCGGGCCGAGCCACAGGAGGAGGCGGGTCAGGAGAACGAGGCGGCGGCGGGGGCCGAGCGGGCGAGCGGGCCCTTGACGGTCGGCAGCGCCCGGCTGCCTCGGGGTGTCGGGGGTCGGGGTGGCGGGGGTCATGCGGGGGATCCCCTCAGGGGGCGGCCGCAGTCGCCTCCGCAGTAGGCGGAGTCGGCCGGGCCGAGCCACTTGCAGTCCGGGCACTCGATGAGGCCGCCGGGATCGGCGCCGCCCTCCGCCGCCGCACCGGGGCCGGGCGGCGTCGCGGGCGGCAGGCCGCAGGCGGGCGACTCGGACGGCGTCGTCATGGCGCTGGAGAGGATCAGGTGCTGCCAGTCGACGTCCTTCAGCCCCGCGCGGACCCGGCCCGTGCCCGCACCGGCCCCGCTGTCACCGCTGTCCCCGCCGTCCCCGCTGTCGCCCCTGTCCCCGCTGTCTTCGATTCGCCGCAGCGCGCCCAGGAGTTGGGGGTCACCCAGCTCGCCGGCCAGGACCAGCGCCCGTGTCAGCGCGCGGTCCGCCGCCGCCCGGCCGTCGGTGCCGCGCAGCCACGCCCGGTAGGCCTCGGCGACGGCGGCGCTCGCCTGCTGGTACAGCTCGTGCCGGCGGATGCCGGGATGCTGCCGGGAGGCGTCGAGCGGGTTGTCGGTCCAGCGCACCAGGACGGGGCGCGGCGCGGGCAGCCGTACCGGGCGCCCGAAGTCGGGTACGACGACCTCCACGGCGGCGAGCTGGAGGTCCTCGCCGGTCTCGCGGCCGGTCGGGTCGGCGCTCAGGACGGCCTGGAAATGCCGTACCTCGTCGCCCCAGGCGCGGGTGACGTACTCGGTGCCGCGCCCGCCGTGGCCGGCCGGGACGGCGGGCAGTTCCTGCTCGTTCGGCACCACCTGGGTGACCCGGCGGATCACCGTCCCGGGGGTGGGGGTGAGCCTGATGCGCAGCTCGGGAACGGCCGTGCCGAGCAGTCCCTGCACCAACTCCTCGTAGGCGGCGGTCAGTTCGGACTCGTCACGGACCGCCCCGGCGCGGCCGTGCAGCCGCCGGGTGATACCGAGCAGGAGTTCGGCGTCCCAGTCGTCGCCGATGCCCCAGGCGTCGCAGACGAACCGGCCCTCGCAGGCGTCCAGCGCGTTCTCCAGGCTCATGGCGGCCCGGTGGTCGTGCTCATTGCGTCCGTCGGTGAGCAGCAGGACGTGCTTGACGGGGGCCGGCTGCTGCTTGAGCAGCCGCCGGGCGAGGTCGAGCCAGGTGCCGATGGCGGTGCCGCCGTCCGCGTCCAGGATCCGTACGGCCCGCTCGGCGGCGTCCCGTTCGGCGGGCCCGGCGACGGCCAGCGGCGAGCGGCCGGGGCCGGGGTGGACCACAGTGGCGTCGAACCGCCCGGAGAGCACGGCGAAGGCGGTGCCCTCGGGCAGCAGCCGGACCGCGGCGACGGTGGCGTCCTTCGCGGCGTGCAGTTTGGCGGCGGGGTGGAGCATGGAGCGCGAGGTGTCGACGATCAGCACCTCGGCGAGCGCGGGCCCCGCCCCGTGACCGGGGGCGGCGGCGAGCCCCGGGCCGCCGTGGCTGCGCACGCCGATCTCCAGGATGGCGTGCATCTCCCGGCCCGCGGGCCCCGCGGCCCCGGGCGGTGCGGCGGGCAGTTCCTTCTGCTGGCCGACCGCGAGCGTGACCTCGATCTGTCCGGGCGCGGTCATCGTTGTCGTCCCCCAGGTCGTCGCGGGTGCTTCTCGGAGATCTGTACGAAGGTCGGTATCGGGGTCGGTACGCAGGCCGGTGGCGCCGGTCAGAAGGTGGTCATCGGCCGGACCCCGTGAGCCAGGTCGAGCAGCCGGCCGTGTTCCCCGGCGGTGCGGGCCTGTGCGGCCAGTTGCCGGAAGGAGTGCTCCAGCAGGCCCCGCAGGCTGTCCTCGTCGCCGGGGCCGAGCAGGTCCCCGGCCGGGAACCGCGCTCCCCGGCCCGGCTCGGGCGGGCCGTACAGGGCGTTCTCGCGGACCTCGGCGGCGAGCCGGGCCCGGGACTCGCCGTCGGCGGCGCCGCCGTCCAGGCGCAGCTCGGGCAGCCGCCGGGCGGCGTCCTCGAGGTCGGCCGGCGAGGGCGGGCGGCCGTGCAGGATGCCGGCGCGGACGCGTACGGCCGCGATGCGGGCGGCGTCGTGGTGACGGGAGGTGGCGGGCACGTCGTCGAGCACGCGGACGGCTGCATCCCGGTCGTCGCCGGCCAGATGGCACCGGGCCAGTCCGAACGCGGCGGCGGTGTGCGCGAAGTCCCGTTTCCACACGGCCTCGTAGCAGCGCATGGCCCGGGCGATGCGCTGCGCGCGGGCCTGCCGGGCACCACGGCCGGCTCCGGGCCCGGGTATGGCTACGGATGCGGGCGCGGGCACGGGTGCGGCTGCCCGTTCGGCGTCGGCGCCGTCCCCTCCGGTCCGCCCGGCGGCGTGTTCCGCGCAGTAGCCGAGGGCCAGCTTGGGGACGTACTCGCCGGGCAGGGCCCGGTGGACGGCGTCGAAGTGGGCGCCGGCCTCGGGGACTTCGCCCTTGCTCAGGTGCAGCACGCCGCGGTGCCAGGCGATGCGCCAGTCATGGGCGGCGGCTCGTTCGCCGAGCTGGGTCTCGGCCTCGGCGAGCCAGCTCTCGGCCTGCTGCTGCTCGCCGCGCCTGAGGTAGGCGCGGCACAGCCACAGCGCGGTCTCGGGGGTGCCGAGGCGGGACTCCCGGGGCCACTGCAGGGCGACCTGGTCGGGGGCGTCGGGAGAGAAGGTGTCCAGCAGTAGGGCGGCGCCGTCGTCGGGGTCGGGAACCGGCTCCGGGAGGGCGCCGGCGACCTCCGCGGCGTGCGGCGGGGAGACGTCCAGCCCCTCGGGCCGCTCGCCGGGGCGTGCGGTCCAGTGGTCCAGGGCCGGGATCGCGCCGAGTCCGGCGTCGAGGCTGGCGACGGTGGCGCGGAACCGGGTGGAACTCTCCGGCAGCTGTTCGCCGAACTGCAGCGAGCGGAACTCCCGCAGCACTTCCCAGAGTTGACGGGACATCTCGGCCGCCGAGCGGAACCGGGCGGCGGGCTCGGCGTGGGTGGCGCGGTCGACGATCCGGCGGAAGGAGTCGGGGGCGAGACCGCGGGCCGGTTCGATGGCGCGGGCCAGCGCCTGGAGGGTCATGCCGACGGTGTAGAGGTCGCTGTCGACGTGCCAGCCGCGCCGGTCGATCTCCTCCTTGGGCGGGGCGAAGCCGCCCGTGTAGACGTAGGCGGAGGTGCGGTCGCCGATCGCGCGGACCGCGCCGAGGTCGATGACCTTGACCGCCCGGCCGAAGTGGATGACGTTGGCGGGCTTCATGTCGCAGTAGAGCAGGCCGCGTTCGTGCATGTACTGCAGGGCGCCGAGGATCTTGCAGCCGTAGGTGAGGACGTGGTCGAGGCGGGGGCGGCCGTGGAAGATCCGCTCGGCGTCGTCGGCGTCGAAGAGCTGTTGCAGGGATCGGCCGCCGATGTAGTCCATGACCAGGTAGCCGGCCGGCGGGCGGCCGGGGGCCTGGTGGTCGGCGTAGGTGATGATGCGGACGATGTCGGGGTGGTGCAGGTCGGTCAGGGAGCGGCGTTCCTCGACGGCGCCCAGGCGGGCGAGCGCGTCGTGGACGTTGATCTGGCCCTTGAGGACGACCCGGTAGCCGTCGGCGCGGGTGTCCTCGGCGAGGTGGATCCAGCCGAGGCCGCCGCGGGCGAGACAGCCGAGGACGCGGTAGTGGCCGGCGACCATGTCGCCCTTGTCCAGCTGGGGCAGGAAGGAGTACGGCGTGCCGCAGCGGGGGCAGCGGCCGGTGGCGCGGGCGCTCTGGCCGCCGTAGCCGATGCCGACGGTCATGGTGCAGCCGTCCGCCCCGCAGCGGCGGCCCCCCGTGGGCGGGCTGGGGTCGGCCACGAGCACGCCGTCGGGGACGGGCACCTCGGGGAGTACGACGAGCCCGTGCTGGTCGAGTTCCCCGACCCCGGCGACGGCGTGCACGGCGGGCGGACCGGGGCTCTCCTCGGCGCCTTCCGCGACGGCCGGGGGCTCGGCACGCGGCGCCGGGTACGGCCGCGCGGGCGGCTCGGCAGGCGGCTCGGCACGCGGCTCGATGTGCCGGTGGCCGCAGGTGTCGCAGTAACCGGTACCCATGATGCGACCCGCACAGCCGGGCCGGGCGCACGAGGTCACGACGCGCTCTCCTCTCCGGAACGGGGCATGCGGCGCGGCGTCACTGCCTGCCGGGAGGCCGCCGGGTGACTGCGGGCGGCGGCCTGGTGACGGGGGGCGGTGGCCTGGTGGTCCGCGGCCGGGGCCGAATTCCCCGGCGCCCGGGCCGAGTTGTCGGGCGTCGCCGGACCGCCCGGGGCCGGGCCCGGCCTCAGGCCCGGACTCGGACTCGGGCTCAGGCCCGGACTCGGACTCGGGCTGTCCGGGGGCGGATTCCCTTCCTGTCCCTCTCCCTGATCCCCGGCTCGCGGGGGGCCCGTCGGCATACCCGGTCCTCCCGTCGCGCCCGCGGCTCCCGTCGTGCCCGTCGGGTCGCCGGGCGTCGGTGCCGACGTCGACGCCGGTGTCGAGCAGAAGGTGACGAAGCGTTCGACCGCCGTCTCGGCGCGCTCGATGTCGCACGGGGTGTGCCGCAGCAGCGAGAGGGCGTCTTCGTAGAGCCGGTACGCCTCCAGGACCGGGTCGCCCGGCACGGCAGCGGGCGTGCCGGACGAGGAGGTTTCGCCGGGTGCGCCCGACGCGGCGGCCGCTCGCCGGCGGCACAGGGGCCATTCGGCGCTCACCCGGCCGAGGAGTTCCTCGCGGCGGTGCAGCCGGGTGTCGAGGTGGCCGATGGCCCGCTCCAGGCGCGTGCGGCGGCGCTCGGCCGCCTCCTCGAAGGTGAACAGCAGGTCGGCGCGGCCGGGTTCGCTCTCGCGTTCCGGGGTGTGGGCGACCCAGGCGCGCAGCATCCGGGTGCGCCGTACGCCGCCGTCGGCCTGGTCGACCAGTTGCCGGGCACCGGGGCCGGGCAGCACCCGGTCCCGGAGCCGCTCGAGGGCCGGGCCCAACTCGTCCGCGATCCGGTCGAGTTCGCCGTGCAGCCGGACCCAGCGGTCGTGCAGCGGCCGGTCCACGAGCGCCTCGGCGGCCTGGTCGGCCCGCTCCCCTCGGCGGCGGAAGACCAGCAGCAGCCGGGCCCCTGCCGGGCGAGCCGGTCCAGCAGGCCGAGCAGGGCGCCGGGTTCGGCGGCCTGGTCGACGCCGACCAGGACCGCGGCGAGCGGGACGCGCAGCGCGCCGAGCCGTTCGGGCCGGGGGTCGTCGCGGATACCCAGGCGGGCGGCGACGCGGTCCATCACCTCGGCGGCGGTGAGCCCCTTGACGTCCAGCGCGAGATCGTGCGCGCCGGCCGGGGGCACGGTCTCGGGCGGGTCGTGGCTGAAGACACTGGTGTTCCGGTCGGTGCGCAGCTCCCGGTCGGCGAGTGTGACGGCCCGGTTCAGGGTCCAGGCGCGGTCGCTGCGGGCGGGGACGACGGTGACGAGGACCGGCCAGCCCTCGCCCCGGAACCAGGAGGCGAGTTCGGTGGCGAAGGGCACGTCGAGCACGCCGGCGCCGCCCCGTGCGCCGGTGCGCAGCCGGGGGTCGACCGCCTCGGCGCCGTCGGTCCAGGCGGCGGCCTGCGGCAGATGGCTGAGGATGGTCTCGGTGGGGCTCATGTAGCTGAAGGCGGAGCCCGGCCCCTCGTCGACGCTGAGGACGATCCCGATGACCTGGTCGGTGGCGTGGTCGACCACTCCCCCGCCGCTGAAGCCGGGCGCGGCCAGTTCGCCCGGGGTCAGCGGGCGCAGCTGCACCTGGCTGTCCCGGCCGCGGGCGGCGACCAGGGTGGCTCCGTGCCATCGGCCGCCGTCGTCGCCGTCCGGGAAGCCGTACATGCTCACCGGTCCGTGCGGTGCGGCGAGCCGGTAGAGCCGGGTGGTGTGCTCGGCGGGCAGGGGCCGGGCGAGGCGCAGCAGGGCGAGGTCGCCGCTGCGGTCGCCGAAGGCGTCCTCGCGCAGCGGCACGTGCTCGTCCTCGTGGACGGTGGCGGGTACGGCGTCGAGCCCGGGGACCGCGACGAGGCGTACGGCGTAGCGGCGGCCGGGAACGGCGACATGGGCGGCGGTGAGCACCCGGTCGGGGGCGAGCAGCACCCCCGCACCGAGGACCCGCCCGTCCGGCGCCTCGATGCGTGCGATCCAGGACGGCGTCCGCAACCGCGATGTGACGGCTCGCTCCCCCGTGCGCGTCATGGTCCCGAGGTTACTCCCAGTACCGGTCCGGTACTACTGGTGTGCACGGGAGCGTTGCCGAGGCGCGGGGGCCGGGGCTAGCGCTGTGGCCGGAAAGGTTTGCCGGAAAGCTCGCGGCGTCCGGTGCGGTGCATCGCAAGGCGGAGCATCGCCCGTGTACTGGATGTACTCGGGTGATGCGGCAACGCGGCGAGGTGCCGTGCCGGGCGTCGCGAGCCGGTGAACCTTTCCGGTCGCAGCACCAGCGAGGGGCCCGTGCTGTGCCCGCGCACCGGCGGGGGCGGGACCGGTGTGCCGGGCCGCCGCCCACGAGAGCGCTGCTCCCCCGCCCGCGCCTGTGTCCTTGCCCTCGGCGGGAGTTCAGTGCTGCGCGTTCAGGGCGGCGACCACCTGCGCGTCGGTGAGCTGCTCGAAGTCCTCGTACCACTGGCCCACGGCGGCGAAGCCGGCCGGGCGGTGCGGGCAGACGACCGTGTCGGCCTCGCCGGCGATCGAGTCCAGCGAGTCGGGGGCGCCGACGGGGACGGCGAGGACGAGGTGCGCGGGGGCGCGGCGGCGGACGTGGCGCAGGGCCGCGCGGGCGGTGGCGCCGGTGGCCAGTCCGTCGTCGATCACGATCACCGTGCGGCCGGCCGGGTCGGGGCGCGGGCGGTCGCCGCGGTAGTGCTGCTCGCGGCGGTGCAGTTCGCGCCGCTCGCGTTCGACCACCGGGGCCATGGACTCCTCGGTCAGGCCGAGCATGCCGAGGGTGTCGGTGTGGAAGAGGGGCGGATCGTCCGCGGCGAGCGCGCCGACGGCGAACTCCTCGTGGTGGGGGGCGCCGATCTTGCGGACGACGAGCACGTCCAGCGGGGCGCCGAGGGCGCGGGCGACCGGCTCGGCGACGGCGATGCCGCCGCGGGGCAGGGCGAGCACGAGGGGGTCGGAGAGGCCTTCCCGTTCGCACAGGCCGGCCAGCAGTCCGGCCAGTTCCCGTCCGGCTTCGGCGCGGTCCCGGAAGCGCATGACTGGTCCTCCTCGGCGGATCCCCCTTCCATGGTGCGCCTGACCGGGCCTTTGCGAAGACAAGAGCATTCACACACCAGATCTATACACTGCGTGTATAGTCCCTGCATGCCTCTTCGGACCGACAAGATCCCGACGACCCGGCGTGCGCCCGGGAAGATGCGCGAGACCTCCGGCAGGTTGCGTCCTGCCGCCCTCGCCGCGGCCGCCGCCTGCCTCGCGCTCACGCTGTCCGGCTGCGCGCAGGCCGACACGACCGCGCCGAGCAGCGCACGGGCCTCGGCGGCGAAGGGCGCACCGGCGAAGTTCGGGACCGCCGACTGCCGCGAGGCGAAGTGCATCGCGCTCACCTTCGACGCGGGGCCAAGCGAGAACTCGGCGCGGCTGCTCGACATCCTGAAGGAGAAGAAGGTCCCGGCCACCTTCTTCCTGCTCGGCAAGAACCACATCGAGAAGTACCCGCAGCTGGTCAAGCGGATGGCGGCCGAGGGACACGAGGTCGCGAGCCACACCTGGGACCACAGGATCCTCACGAAGATCCCGGACGCCCGGATGCGCGACGAGCTGAAGCGCCCCGACGACGCGATCGAGCGGCTCACCGGACGCAGGCCGACCCTGATGCGCCCGCCGCAGGGCCGTACCGACTCCGCCGTGCACAAGATCGCCAAGGAGGAGGGCCTGGCGGAGGTGCTGTGGAGCGTGACCGCCAAGGACTACACGACCGACGACTCGGCGCTCATCGAGAAACGCGTCCTCGGTCAGTCGTCCCGGGACGGGATCATCCTGCTGCACGACATCTACTCCGGCACGGTGCCCGCCGTCCCCGGCATCATCGACGCCCTGAAGGCGCGCGGCTACGTCTTCGTGACGGTGCCCCAGCTGCTCGCTCCGGGCAAGGCGGAGCCGGGCAGGGTGTACCGGCCCTGACGGCTCGGCCGCGTCGGCCGGGGACCGAACTGCCGGAAGACGGGCGGGCATTGCCTACGATCATGCCGTGCCCGTCTTCTCCTTCACCCGCACGGCGCCGCTCCCGCTCGACGAGGCGTGGCGCCGGCTCACCGAGTGGCCCCGCCACGCCGACGCCGTCCCGCTGACCCGGATCAGGGTGCTCACGCCCCCGCCGACCCTGGTGGGCACGCGCTTCGTGGCCCGCTCCGGCATCGGCCCGCTGGCCGTCGACGACATCATGGAGGTGACGGTCTGGCGCCCGCCCACCGGCGACGAGCCCGGCCTGTGCCGCCTGGACAAACGCGGCCGGGTGGTCCTGGGCTGGGCGGAGATCGAGGTCGGCCCGGGGCCCGGGGGCCGTAGCCGGGTGGTGTGGCGGGAGGAGGTGCGCGTGCGTGCGCTGCCGCGTGTCTTCGACGGCGTCCTGGAACGCACGGCACGCGTGATGTTCGGGCGAGCGGTGAACCGGCTGCTCCGGAAGGCGTGAGGGCCGGCCGCCGGGCGTGACGGCCGACCATCGGGCGTGATTGGCCGGCCGCCGGTCGTCGCCCGCCCCGTCGCGGCCGGCCGCTCCTGCCCGCGCTCAGTCCCTGCGGCCCGTCACCGCGACGGTGACCCCCAGCCCGATCATGGTCAGCCCGCCGGTCCCGCCGACGGCGGCCAGCCGCCGGGGCGAGCGGGCGAACCAGTTGCGCGCGGCGGAGGCGGCCAGCCCCCAGACGCTGTCGGAGGCCAGCGCGATGGCGTTGAAGACCAGCCCGAGCAGCAGCATCTGCCCAGGGACGTGCCCCTGGCCGGGATCCACGAACTGGGGCAGTGCGGCGGCGAAGAACACCATCGTCTTGGGGTTGGCCACGCCGACCGCGAAGCCTTCCCAGAAGGTGCGGACGAAGCCGTGCCCGGGGCCGCTCGCCTGCGCGAACGCGGCCCGCAGCGAGCCGCGTTGCCGCCAGGCCCGTACGCCGAGGTACACGAGGCAGGCGGCGCCCGCGAGCTTCAGCGCGGTGAAGACGAGCAGCGACCGCTCCACGACCGGGCCGATGCCGAGCGCGACGGCGCCGACGAGCACGTACGCGCCGAGCGTGTTGCCGGCGACGGTGGTCAGCGCGGCCCGGCGGCCGTGGGCCAGGGCGCGCCCGACCACGAACAGCACGCTGGGGCCGGGCACCACGATGAGCAGGAGGGACAGGGCCGCGAAGGCGGCCAGCCGGTCGGCGGACACCATGGGTTCATGGAAGCGAGGGCGGCCGCCGCCCCGCAAACCGTTTTCCGCGACCGTTCCCCCGCGGCCTCAGGCCACCGACCCGATCCGCGCGGCCGGCCGGGACGCCGTGTCGTGGTGGATGGGGGTGTGCGCGCCGGTCAGCGGGACCCCGCTGCCGCCGCGCCGGCCGGCGACGATCTCCGCGCCGATGGACAGGGCCGTCTCCTCGGGCGTACGGGCGCCGAGGTCGAGGCCGATCGGCGAGCGCAGGCGGGCCAGTTCCAGCTCGGTGACGCCGACGTCGCGCAGCCGCTGGTTGCGGTCGAGGTGGGTGCGGCGCGAGCCCATCGCGCCGACGTAGGCGACCGGCAGCCGCAGGGCGAGCTGCAGCAGCGGTATGTCGAACTTGGCGTCGTGGGTGAGGACGCACAAGGCCGTGCGGGCGTCGACCTGCGTGCGCTCGAGATACTTGTGCGGCCACTCGACGACGATCTCGTCGGCCTCGGGGAAGCGGGTCCTCGTCGCGAACACCGGGCGGGCGTCGCACACGGTGACGTGGTAGCCGAGGAACTTGCCGACCCGGACCAGTGCGGAGGCGAAGTCGATCGCGCCGAAGACGATCATCCGGGGGGCGGGGACGGAGGACTCGACCAGGACCGTGAGCGGGGCGCCGCAGCGCGAGCCCTGCTCGCCGATCTCCAGGGTGCCGGTGCGGCCCGCGTCCAGGAAGGCGCCGGCCTCGGCGGCGACGGTGCGGTCCAGTTCGGGATGGGCGCCGTAGCCGCCGTCACAGGAGCCGTCCGGACGCACCAGGAGGGCCCGGCCCCGCAGCTCGGCCGGGCCGTCCACGATCCGCGCGACCGCCGCCGCCTCCCCACGGGCGGCGGCGGCCAGCGCGGCCGCGACCACCGCCCGGGCGGGACCGTCCGCCCGGACCGGTGTGACGAGGATGTCGATGATGCCGCCGCAGGTCAGGCCGACGGCGAAGGCGTCCTCGTCGCTGTAGCCGAAGCGTTCGAGGACGGTTTCCCCGTCCTCGAGCGCCTGCCGGCACAGCTCGTACACGGCGCCCTCCACGCACCCGCCGGAGACCGAGCCGATCGCGGTGCCGCCCGAGTCCACCGCGAGGGCGGCGCCGGGCTGGCGCGGGGCGCTGCCGCCGACGGCCACCACGGTGGCGACGGCGAAGTCACGGCCCTGCTCGACCCACCGGTTCAGCTCCTCGGCGATGTCCAGCATCTGTCGGTCTCCTAACGGGTTGCGTGAAACGGGCCGCCGGCGCTAGTGCACGCCGAGCCAGGCCTCGATGGGATGAAGCGCGAAGTAGACCAGGAAGACCACCGTGAGGCCCCACATGAAGGCGCCGATCTCACGGGCCTTGCCCTGGGCGGTCTTGATGGCCGTGTAGGAGATGACGCCCGCGGCGACACCGGTGGTGATGGTGTACGTGAACGGCATCAGGACGACGGTCAGGAAGACCGGGATCGCGGTGGCGCGGTCGGCCCAGTCCACGTGCCGGGCGTTCATCAGCATCATGGCGCCGATGACGACCAGGGCGGCGGACGCGACCTCCTGCGGCACGATCGCGGTGACCGGGGTGAAGAACAGGCAGGCCGCGAAGAACAGGCCGGTGACGACGGAGGCGAGGCCGGTGCGGGCGCCTTCGCCGACGCCGGTCGCGGACTCGATGAACACGGTCTGGCCGGAGCCGCCCGCCACCCCGCCGACCGCACCGCCCATGCCGTCGATGAACAGCGCCTTGGACAGGCCGGGCATCCGGCCCTTGTCGTCGGCCAGCTCGGCCTCGGTGCCGACGCCGATGATGGTGGCCATCGCGTCGAAGAAGCCGGCCAGCACGAGGGTGAAGACGATCATGGCGACCGTCATCGCGCCGACCTTGCCCCAGCCGCCGAACTCCACGTGCCCGAGCAGCGAGAAGTCGGGCATCGACACGGCGCTGCCGTGCAGTTCGGGAGCGCCGTTGGCCCACTGCCTGGGGTCGATGACGCCGGCGGCGTTGAGGACCGAGGCGGCGATCGTGCCGGAGACGATGCCGATCAGGATGGCACCGGGGACGTTGCGGGCCTGGAGCATGAAGATCAGGAGCAGGGTGCCGGCGAAGAGCAGCACCGGCCAGCCGGTGAGCTGGCCCGCCGGGCCGAGGCTGAGCGGGGTCTCCTTGCCCTGGTGCACGAAGCCGGACTTGTACAGACCGATGAGGGCGATGAACAGGCCGATGCCCATGGTGATGCCGTGCTTGAGCGCGAGCGGGATCGCATTCATGATCATCTCGCGCAGGCCGGTGACGACCAGCAGCATGATGACCACGCCGTACATCACGCACATGCCCATGGCCTGCGGCCAGGTCATGTTGGGGGCGACCTGCGAGGACAGCACGCCGGAGACGGACAGGCCGGCGGCGAGCGCGAGGGGCACCTTGCCGACGAAGCCCATCAGCAGCGTGGTGAACGCGGCGGCGAGCGCGGTCGCGGTGATCAGCGCCTTCTGGGCGAGCGTGTCGCCGTGGACGTCCTTGCCGGACAGGATGAGCGGGTTGAGCAGGAGGATGTAGGCCATCGCCATGAAGGTGGTGATGCCGCCGCGCACCTCACGCGCGACCGATGATCCTCTTCTGGATATGTGGAAGTACCGGTCGAGCCAGGACCGTCCTGCCGGGACGCGGCTGCCATCGCCGGCGTCCTCGGATGCGGTCCTGGGCTCCACTGACTGCTGGGTCATGGTGCCAACTCCCAAGGTTCACAGGGGCACCCGTACAACTGCCCTGACAGGTACGGGATTTGGGAATGGACGACCCGGGGGACGGCCCGAGACGAACGAATTTCCTGGTACTTCAAGGACCGCGAGCGGAGCGGAACTCAAAGGGGTTCCTCCGGGCGGCGCGGCGGAGTGTGTGACGTTCCCTGCGCCGCCCGGAGAGCTGTGGGCTGGTTACGCGGTCCCCGTGAGGTGCTCGGGCCGTACCGGAGTGCGGCTCAGCTCCAGCCCGGTCGCGTTCCGGATCGCCGCGAGGACGGCCGGGGTGGACGACAGGGTCGGGGCCTCGCCGATGCCGCGCAGCCCGTACGGGGCGTGCTCGTCGGCGAGTTCGAGCACGTCGACCGGGATGGTCGGCGTGTCGAGGATCGTGGGGATCAGGTAGTCCGTGAAGGAGGGGTTCCTGACCTTGGCGGTCTTCGGGTCGACGATGATCTCCTCCATCACCGCGACGCCCAGGCCCTGGGTCGTGCCGCCCTGGATCTGGCCGATGACGGAGAGCGGGTTGAGCGCCTTGCCGACGTCCTGGGCGCAGGCCAGCTCGATGACCTTGACCAGGCCGAGTTCGGTGTCGACCTCGACGACCGCCCGGTGCGCGGCGAAGGAGTACTGGACGTGACCGTTGCCCTGGCCGGTGCGCAGGTCGAAGGCCTCGGTCGGCCGGTGCCGCCACTCCGCCTCGATCTCGACGCTCTCGCCCTCGAGGACGTCGGCCAGGTCGCCGAGGACCTCGCCGCCGTCGGTGACGACCTTGCCGCCCTCCAGCAGGAGTTCGGCCGTCGCCCAGGCCGGGTGGTAGCTGCCGAACTTGCGGCGGCCGATCTCCAGGACCTTCTCGCGGACCAGCTCGCAGGTGTGCTTCACGGCGCCGCCGGTGACGTACGTCTGCCGGGAGGCCGAGGTCGAACCCGCCGAGCCGACCTGGGTGTCGGCCGGGTGGATGGTCACCTGGGTGACGCCGAGCTCGGTGCGGGCGATCTGCGCGTGGACGGTGACACCGCCCTGTCCGACCTCCGCCATCGCGGTGTGCACGGTCGCGACCGGCTCGCCGCCGATGACCTCCATGCGGACCTTGGCGGTGGAGTAGTCGTCGAAGCCCTCGGAGAAGCCGACGTTCTTGATGCCGACCGCGTAGCCGACGCCGCGGACGACGCCCTCGCCGTGCGTGGTGTTGGACAGACCGCCGGGCAGCTGCCGTACGTCGGCGCCCTCGCTGGACTCCCACTGGCGCTCGGGCGGCAGCGGCATCGCCTTGATGCGGCGCAGCAGTTCGGCGACCGGGGCCGGGGAGTCGACCGGCTGCCCGGTCGGCATGATGGTCCCCTGCTCCATGGCGTTGAGCCGGCGGAACTCCACCGGGTCCATGCCCAGCTCCTTGGCCAGCTTGTCCATCTGCGCCTCGTAGGCGAAGCAGGCCTGGACCGCGCCGAAGCCGCGCATGGCGCCGCAGGGCGGGTTGTTGGTGTAGAGGGCGATCGCCTCGATGTCGACGTCGTCGATCACGTACGGGCCGACGGAGAGGGAGGAGGCGTTGCCGACGACCGCCGGGGAGGCGGAGGCGTAGGCGCCGCCGTCCAGGACGATCTTGCACTTCATGTGCGTGAGCTTGCCGTCCTTGGTGGCGCCGTGCTCGTAGTACAGCTTCGCCGGGTGCCGGTGGACGTGTCCGAAGAAGGACTCGAACCGGTTGTAGACGATCTTGACGGGCTTGCCGGTGCGCAGCGCCAGCAGGCAGGCGTGGATCTGCATCGACAGGTCCTCGCGGCCGCCGAACGCGCCGCCGACGCCGGCCAGCGTCATGCGCACCTTGTCCTCGGGCAGGCCGAGGACGGGCGCGATCTGGCGCAGGTCGGAGTGGAGCCACTGGGTGGCGATGTAGAGGTGGACGCCGCCGTCCTCCTCGGGGACGGCGAGGCCGGACTCGGGGCCGAGGAAGGCCTGGTCCTGCATGCCGAAGGTGTACTCGCCCTTGACGATGACGTCGGCCCGCTTGCGGGCCTCCTCCACATTGCCGCGGACGATCGGCTGGCGGTGCACGATGTTGGGGTGCGGGACGTGGCCCGCGTGGTGGTCGTCGCGGCCCTCGTGGACCAGGATCGCGTCCGGCGCGGTGGCGGAGGCCTCGTCGGTGATGACGGGCAGTTCCTTGTAGTCGACCTTGATCTTGGCGGCGGCGCGGCGGGCCGTCTCCGGGTGGTCGGCGGCGACGATCGCGACCGGCTCGCCGTGGTGGCGTACCTTGCCGTGCGCGAGGACCGGGGTGTCCTGGATCTCCAGGCCGTAGTTCTTCACCTCGGTGGGCAGGTCGTCGTACGTCAGCACCGCGTACACACCCGCCATGGCGAGCGCCTCGGAGACGTCGATCGACACGATCTCGGCGTGCGCGACGGTGGAGCGCAGGATCTGGCCCCAGAGCATGTCCTCGTGCCACATGTCGGACGAGTACGCGAACTCGCCGGTGACCTTGAGGGTGCCGTCCGGGCGGAGCGTGGACTCCCCGATGCCGCCCTTGGTCTGCGAGCCCTGCGTGATCTTCGTAGGAGCGCCGTTGGTCGGCATGTCTGTCAGACCCCCTCGGACTGGCGGGCGGCCGCGAGGCGGACCGCGTCCATGATCTTCTCGTAGCCCGTGCAGCGGCACAGGTTGCCCGACAGCGCCTCACGGATGTCCGCGTCGGACGGGTTGGGGTTGCGCTCCAGGAGTTCGTCGGAGGCGACGAGCAGACCCGGGGTGCAAAAGCCGCACTGGACGGCGCCGGCGTCGATGAACGCCTGCTGGATCGGGCTCAGTCCGGTGCCCTCGCCGGTCTGCGAGTCGGTGCCCTTGGCCCGCCACTGCTGGGCGTCCTGCAGCGTCGTGCCGCAGGCACCCGTACCGCAGGACCGCTCCTTGGCATAGTCCGCGAGGCCCTCGACGGTCACGACGTCGCGGCCCTCTGCCTGGCCGGCCGCGACCAGGCACGAACACACCGGCACGCCGTCCAGGCGGACCGTGCAGGAGCCGCACTCGCCCTGCTCGCAGGCGTTCTTGGAGCCGGGCAGGCCGAGGCGCTCACGCAGGACGTACAGCAGGGACTCGCCCTCCCAGACGTCGTCGGCCTCCTGCGGACGTCCGTTGACGGTGAAGTTGACGCGCATTACGCAGCTCCCTCAGATGCGCGGCGGGCGCCGCGGTACGACTCCCAGGTCCAGGTCAGCGTCCGGCGGGCCATCACGCCGACCGCGTGGCGGCGGTAGCTCGCGGTGCCCCGGACGTCGTCGATCGGGTTGCAGCCGGCCGAGCACAGATCGGCGAACTGCTTGGCGACCGACGGGGTGATGATCTTTCCGTTGTCCCAGAAGCCGCCCTCTTCGAGCGCCGCGTTCAAGAACTCCTCGGCCGCCTTGGCGCGCACCGGGGTCGGGGCGGCGGAGCCGATGCCGGTCCGGACGGTGCGGGTCGCGGGGTGCAGGGCGAGACCGAAGGCGCACACCGCGATGACCATGGCGTTGCGGGTGCCGACCTTCGAGTACTGCTGCGGGCCGTCCGCCTTCTTCACGTGCACGGCGCGGATCAGCTCGTCGGGCTGGAGCGCGTTGCGCTTGACGCCGGTGTAGAACTCGTCGATCGGGATCAGGCGGGTACCGCGGGCCGCGGACTGAGCCTCGACCTCGGCGCCGGCGGCGAGGAGGGCCGGGTGGGCGTCACCGGCGGGCGAGGCCGTGCCGAGGTTGCCGCCGACGCCGCCGCGGTTGCGGATCTGCGGGGAGGCGACCGTGTGCGAGGCGAGCGCGAGGCCCGGCAGCTCGCCGCGGAGGTTCTCCATGATCCTGGTGTACGGGACGGAGGCACCCAGCCGCACGCTCTCCTCGCCGACCTCCCACTCGTAGAGGTCGCCGATGCGGTTGAGGTCGAGCAGGTACTCGGGCCGGCGGTGGTCGAAGTTGATCTCGACCATCACATCGGTGCCACCCGCAATCGGCACAGCGGTGGGGTGCTCGGCCTTCGCGGCGAGCGCCTCCTCCCAGCTGGCGGGGCGAAGGAAGTCCATGACCGGCTCTCTTCTTCGTCTCGTGGGTCGTTCAGTTTGAGCCAATCCGTGTGCGGCGGGCCCGGCTCGTTCATGTCCTGTTAACGCGCAGTGGACTCAGTACACCGCCCCGTACTCCGGTGCGGTCAGTCACCGAAACCATGAAGGAGTTGGCTGGCCACGCTGGGCATCTTGTAGATTCGTATGAACGGGGGTCATCGGTAACCTCTCCGATTTCCTGGGGAAACGCAGGAAACAGCAAGGAGACCCCGGAGTGCGCCCTGTGCGGCCGCGTGCCGGGCCCTTCCCACGTCACCCTCCAAGATCCATCGTAGGTTTCGAGACAAAGAACGGCGGCGACGAGATGCGGCTGCGCGCACTTCTGGACACCGATGTGCTGGGGCTGCGGCTGCTCGGCGGCGAGGACGAGCTGGACCGCTCGGTGCGCGGGGTCATGACGACCGACCTGCGCGACCCGAGCCGCTACCTCTCCGGCGGCGAGCTGGTGCTGACGGGCCTCGCCTGGCGCCGGGACGCCGACGACTCCGAGTCGTTCGTGCGCATCCTGGTGCAGGCCGGGGTGGCGGCCCTCGCGGCCGGCGAGGCGGAGCTGGGCGATGTGCCGGACGACCTGGTGCTGGCCTGCGCCCGGCACCGGCTGCCGCTGTTCGCGGTGCACGAGTCGGTGGCGTTCGCGACGATCACCGAGCACGTCGTACGGCAGGTCTCCAGCGAGCGCGCCGGGGACCTGGCCGCCGTGGTGGACCGGCACCGGCGGATGATGACCTCGGGCCCGGCGGGCGGCGGTCCGGACGTGGTCCTGGACCTGCTCGGCACCGACCTGGACCTGCGCGCCTGGGTGCTCTCCCCCACGGGACGGATGATCGCCGGCTCCAAGGTGGCGGGAGCGGACCTGCCCGCCGAGACCTGCGCGAAGCTGGCCGCCGAGCACCTGGCGGCCACCCGCACCGGCCGGCGCGGCCCGCACCGCGTCCTGCTGGGCGGTGCGACGTACTCGCTGTTCCCGGTGCGCTCCGTCGGCCGCTCCCCGCAGGCCGCCCGCGACGTGCGCGAGACGGTCCTGTCGGACTGGCTGCTGGCCGTCGAGGCGGACGCGGGCGACTGGCCCGAGGAGCGCATGGACCTGCTCCAGGGCGTCACCCAGCTGATCGCCGTCGAGCGGGACCGCCGGGACGCGGCCCGCACGGTGCGGCGCCGGCTCGCCCAGGAGGTGCTGGAGCTGGTCCAGACGGGTGCCGCGCCCGCCGAGATCGCGGCCCGCCTCAGGGTGGCCGCCCCGGTGCTGCTGCCCGGGCTCGGCGCGGCCCCGCACTGGCAGGTCGTGGTGGCCCGCGTGGAGTGGGACGGCGAGCAGGTCGAGGGCGGCCCGGTCGCCCAGTCGCTGCTGGAGGAAGTGCTGGTCGACCCGCAGGCGACCGGCCCCGAGCCGTCCGACCGGATCGCCGTCGCGCACACCGGTGACGAGGCGATCGCCCTGGTCCCGCTGCCCGCCGTCTCCTCCGAGCACGACGGCTCGGAGACCGGTCTGCTCGCCGACGCCCTGCTGCGGTCGGTGCGCGAGCCGCTCTCGGCGGGCCTGGACGACGACGGAAGGGTCACGCTCGGCGTGAGCGCGGCCGTGCACTCGGCGGAGGGGCTGCGCGGCGCGCTGGAAGAGGCCCGGCACGCCCGCCGGGTGGCCGCGGCCCGCCCCGGCCGGGTCTGCGCGGCCGGCCATCAGGAACTGGCCAGCCACGTCCTGCTGCTGCCCTTCGTCCCCGACGACGTCCGCCGCGCCTTCACGGCCCGCCTGCTGGACCCGCTGACGGACTACGACCGCCGCCACCGGGCCGAGCTGATCCCGACCCTGGAGGCGTTCCTCGACTGCGACGGCTCCTGGACCCGCTGCGCCACCCGGCTCCACCTGCACGTCAACACACTGCGCTACCGGGTCGGCCGGATCGAGCAGTTGACGGGACGTGACCTTTCGCGCCTGGAGGACAAGCTGGACTTCTTCCTGGCGCTGCGGATGAGCTGAGGCCGGCGGGGGCGCGCGGGGGCCGAACCGGTCACGCCCGCACCCCACTACTTTGTGAAATCTTTCACCCACCCCCTTGGCCCGGCCCGGCGATCGGTGCTGGAATGCCGCCACCACTCAACAGCTCGATGGCGTGCTCGGGGAGGGCAAGTGGCGCACTCCGCCATGTCTGGCAACGGAACGACCGCAGGTGACGATCCGCTCCAGACCGCGGTGTGGCGATTGCGCTCGCGGGCCTGCTGGGCGGACGCGGCCGCCCTGCTGCCGCGGGACACCCCCGCCGCGGCGGTGCAACGGGCCGCGCTGCTGGTCGAACGGTGCCTGTACACGGAGCGGGGCTGGGCGGAGGCCGAGGACGCCCTGCGCACGGCGGAGGCGCTCGCGCACGGCGACGAGGAACGGGGCGCCGCCGCCTGCGAGCGCGGCCAGCTCGCCTACGCGGCCACGCTGCACGGCGTACGGGACCGGGCGGACGAGGCGCGGGCCGCGCTCGGCCGGGCGGCGGCGCTGATCCCTCCGGGGGCGCGGGGCCGGGCCCTGCTGGACTTCCGCCGGGGCCTGCTCGCCGAGAACCTGACCCGTTCCCCGCAGGCGGCCCGCGCGGCCTACCGCCGGGCGCACGCGGGCGCCACGGCCCACGCCGACCCGCTGCTGCTGTCCTTCACCTGGCGCCACCTCGCCGGACTCGCGCTGCGCGACGGCGAGTTGGCCGAGGCCCGGCACGGGTTCGCCGAATCGCTGCGGATCCTCGAGGAGCTGGGCTACCTGGTGGGTACGGCGCCCGCCCTGGCCTCGCTGGCCGAGACGGAGTCGGAGCCGGAGGCGTCCCGGCTGCTGGAGGAGGCACGGCGGCTGTTCCGGCTGCTCGGCGGGGTACCGACCTGGCTGGCGCGCCGGCTGGCCCCGCCGGCGCCGGGGGCGGCGACCGCCTGAGTGTGCTCAGAGGCGCCTGAGAGGTTGCTGTGCCAGTGTGACGCGCCCCTGCCCCCTCACAGGAGCGCGTCCTTGCGATGAACCTCGTCAACGGGCTGCCCGCCCATGTCCTGCTGGTCCATGTCGTCGTCGTGCTGATCCCGATGACCGCCCTCGCCCTGACCGCGGGCGCCCTGTGGCCGCGCGTCGCCCGCCGGCTCGGCGTGCTGCTGCCCTCGGTCGCCTTCGTGGCACTGCTCAGCGTGCCGCTGACCACCCATGCCGGGGAGTGGCTCGAGCGGCACGTGGACGACGACCCCCTGGTGCGCCGCCACACCGAGCTGGGCGACGGGCTGCTCCCCTGGGCGCTGGGCCTGTTCGTGCTGGCGGCGGTGGTGTGGTGGGCCGCGCGCCGGGCTCCGGCCGAGGCCGGCCGCTCCGGCGTCCTGCGCTGGTCCGCCGTTCCGGTACGGATCGTGGTGGCCGCGCTGTCGCTGGCCGTGGCGGTGGGCGCGGTGGTGGACGTGTACCGCATCGGTGACTCGGGCGCGAAGGCGGCGTGGCACGACAGCTTCTCGAAGTCGGCGGGCGGCTCGGCCGGCGGCTCCTGAGGCGCCCCGGAGTCCCGAGGCCCGGAGTCCCAGGCCCCCGGAGTCCTGAGGCTCCCCGCGGGAGGCACGCGGGCCGTGCCGATGCGCGGCCCCCTGCCGCGATGGAGTCCCCGGGTTCCCGACTCCGGGCGGAGCCGGGAACCCGGGGAGCGGCCGGCCACGACGGACCGGCACCCCGGGGGACGGCCGGGGGCCCTGCGGCGGGCCCCGAAGCGGCTCAGCCCGCGCCGTTGAAGTGCTCTCCCACCAGCTCCCGCACCACTTCCAGATCCCGCGTGATCAGTGCCTCCAGCAGGGCCGTGTGTTCCGCCGCGTCCGCGACCAGGCCGGCGCGGGCGTGCCGGACCGGGCCGCCGGCCAGCGGCCACTGGGCACGGCGGTGCAGGTCCTCGACGGTCCGCACGAGCTGCTCGTTGCCCGCGAGGGACAGCAGCGCACGGTGGAAGGCCCGGTCGCAGTCGGCGTACGCGGCCGGGCAGCCGGACGCGGCCACGCGGACCGTCTCCTCCGCCAGCGGACGCAGCTCGGCCCACCGCTCGGCGGGGACCGTACGGGCCAGCCGCAGCATCACCGGCACCTCGATGAGCGCCCGCACCTCCGCCAGCTCGGCCAGCTCCCGCGCGCCCCGCTCGACGACCCTGAAGCCGCGGTTGGGCACGACCTCGACGGCGCCCTCCAGGGCGAGCTGCTGCATGGCCTCGCGCACGGGCGTCGCCGAGACCCCGAAGCGTTCGCCGAGCACCGGCGCCGAGTAGACCTCGCCCGGCTTCAGCTCGCCGGACACCAGCGCCGTGCGCAGCGCGTCCAGGATCTGCCCGCGCACCGAGGAGCGCTGCACCACGGCCCGCGGCCCGGGAATCGGCCGCTCCGCGTGCGTGTGCTCGCCCCGCGCACCGGGCAGGGCGTCCTCCCGCTGCCGCGGGCGGCCCTCCGGTACGGCCATGGCGCGCACCTGCGCGGGCACCCGGGCGGCGCCCTGCGCGCTCTGCTTCACGGGTCCTCCTGGCGGCTTGTCGGCACTTGGGTCATTTAACGACGGGTTGTTACTTGTCCGTCAAGCACCTTAGGCGCACAGCGTGACAGTTCACATTCCGGGTCACCTCTACCCAGAGAGAAGTGAAGTCAGCCTTACCTTCATCGGTCGATCATGTCCGCTAAGATCATCTCCGCCGGCCTCCCCGCGCGGGCCGACCCCCGGACAGGCAATTCACAGCTTCCTCACGCGTCACGGGAACTTTCCGGGGAACCATCCGTGCGGGTAGTCTTATTCGAACTCAACTCCCGCCCCTCATGCGGCAGTTCGAGCAGAACGCCGTCCTGGGCATCCCCTTGCACCTTCTTGGCGGCCTCTTGCCCCGAAACCCTCTGAGGGCCGTCGGGAGTGGGCCACTATGGCGGGCGTTACGCCCTATCCCAATGCAAGGGACCCCTGATGAAGCTGATATCGCTGAACTGGCTGCTTCCGGGCGCCGTGCTGCTCCTGGGCATGCTGGCGGCGGTGGCGGTGCTCGCGCGCGGCAAGCGCTCCTCCGGGGAGAACGCGAGCGCGGACGACTCCTGGGAGCGCAGCGAGGAGCGCCGGCGGCGCAAGGAGGCCATATACGGCACGGCCTCCTACGTGCTCCTGTTCTGCTGTGCGGCGGTCGCCGCCGCCCTTTCCTTCCACGGCCTCGTCGGCTTCGGCGAACAGAACCTGGGGCTGACCGGCGGCTGGCAGTACCTGGTGCCGTTCGGCCTGGACGGCGCGGCGATGTTCTGTTCCGTCCTCGCGGTGCGCGAGGCCAGCCACGGTGACGCGGCGCTCGGCTCCCGGATCCTCGTGTGGATGTTCGCCGCGGCGGCGGCCTGGTTCAACTGGGTGCACGCACCCCGGGGCGCCGGCCACGCGGGCGCTCCCCAGTTCTTCTCCGGCATGTCGCTGTCGGCGGCCGTCCTGTTCGACCGCGCCCTGAAGCAGACCCGCCGGGCCGCGCTGCGCGAGCAGGGCCTGGTGCCGCGTCCGCTGCCGCAGATCCGTATCGTGCGCTGGTTGCGTGCTCCCCGCGAGACCTACCGGGCCTGGTCGCTGATGCTCCTGGAGAACGTGCGCAGCCTGGACGAGGCGGTCGAGGAGGTCCGCGAGGACAGGCGGCAGAAGGAGGAGACCCGCCGGCGCCGGCGCGATCAGCAGCGCATCGAGCGTGCCCAGCTGAAGGCCATCAGCCGGGGCCACCGCGGCTTCGCCGGGCGCGGCGGCGGCCGGCAGGTCGAGGTCGAGGTGCAGGCGGTGGAGCGAGGCCCCGCCCAGGCGACCGCGGAGCCTGCCATATCCGGCGCGGAACAGCTGCCCGTACGCGCCCGTCCCTCCCTGCAGCCGGTCCGCAGCGCCGCTGAGCCGGTGACCGTCGACCTCACGGCCGAGGACGACACCATGGCCCTGCCGCGCCTGGACTCCCTGGAGCGCAAGCTGAAGGACCTTGAGCAGCAGTTCGGTTAGGGCCGCGGCGGCCCGAGGGCCTGTGCCGTGCACGACGGGCCGGGGGGCGTGACCGCGCGGGTCACGCCCCCCGGCCCGTCGCATGCCGCCCCGCCGTCACACCGCCGCCGCGCCGCTGCCGTGGCGCCGCCTCACGCCGCCTCGGCGCCCAGTTCGAACCACACCGCCTTGCCCACGCCGTGCGGCCGCACGCCCCAGGAATCCGCGAGGGACTGCACCAGCACCAGGCCCCGCCCATGGGTGTCGTCGTCCGTGTCCCGGCCTCTCAGCTCGGGTCTGCGGGCCAGGAAGTCCCGTACCTCCACGCGCAGTCCGCCCGGCTGTACGACGGCCGTGAGGACCGCGTCGTCGTCGGTGTGGACGAGCGCGTTGGTGACCAGCTCGCTGGTGAGCAGTTCGGCGATCTCCGAGCGGCCCGGTTTGCCCCAGTGCCGCAGCAGTTCGCGCAGCTCCCGGCGGGCCTCGGGCACCGCCTTCAAGTCCGCCCGCCCCAGCCTGCGCCGGAGCCGGTGCGCGTGCTGCGTGGTGGTGCCGGCCTCTTCCCCCGTGGTGTCCGTGACGGTCCCGACGACCATGGGACCGCCCCCTCGTGCCTGCCTCTTCATGACCCCCGCCCGCACGATGTCTGACCCTGCCCCTCCTGGTCGAACACGTTCACGGGGGATGCTTGCCCAGCAGGATCCAGGGCAGTCCTGGCCCCCGGCCGAGCACCGCTGTTCGGCCACGGCCCCACGGCGGGCGGGCCGCCCGCCGGGGCGGGCCGCACCCGCCCGGCAGGCTCCCCGGACGGCGCTGGGCGCCACGGATGCCCCGGGGCGGCGCGACGGATGCGCCCGGCACCGGCCGTGGGAACACCGTCACGCGCCGTGAAACTGGCCGAAATCCGCCCCTCCGGTCCGCTGTTCCCGCTACGGGCGGGGCATGTTGCGCAGGTTGGAGCGGGCCATCTGGACCATCCGGCCGACGCCGCCGTCCAGCACGATCTTGGAGGCGGACAGCGCGAACCCGGTGACCATCTCGGCGCTGATCTTCGGCGGGATGGACAGCGCGTTGGGGTCGGTGACGACGTCCACGAGCGCCGGTCCCTTGTGCCTGAAGGCGTCCTTGAGGGCACCGGCGAGCTGCTTGGGCTTGTCCACCCGCACCCCGTGGGCGCCGCAGGCCCGCGCCACGGCGGCGAAGTCGGGGTTGGTGTTGGCCGTGCCGTACGAGGGCAGTCCGGCGACCAGCATCTCCAGCTCGACCATGCCGAGGGAGGAGTTGTTGAACAGCACCACCTTGACCGGAAGGTCGTACTGGACAAGGGTCAGGAAGTCGCCCATCAGCATCGAGAAGCCGCCGTCGCCCGACATGGACACCACCTGCCGGCGCCGGTCGGTGAACTGGGCACCGATCGCCATGGGCAGTGCGTTGGCCATCGACCCGTGCGAGAACGAACCGATGATCCGCCGCCGCCCGTTGGGCGAGATGTAGCGCGCCGCCCAGACGTTGCACATCCCGGTGTCGACCGTGAACACCGCGTCGTCCTCGGCGACTTCGTCGAGCACGGCGGCCACGTACTCGGGGTGGATCGGGATGTGCTTGTCGACCTTGCGGGTGTAGGCCTTGACCACGCCCTCGAGCGCGTCGGCGTGCTTCTTCAGCATCCGGTCGAGAAACCGCCGGTCGGTCTTCTCCCCGACCCGCGGGATCAGACAGCGCAGCGTCTCGCGTACGTCGCCCCAGACCGCGAGGTCGAGCCGGGAGCGGCGGCCGAGCACTTCGGGCCGTACGTCGATCTGCGCGATGGTCACGTCGTCGGGCAGGAAGGCGCTGTACGGGAAGTCGGTGCCGAGCAGGATCAGCAGATCGCACTCGTGGGTGGCCTCATAGGCGGCGCCGTAGCCGAGCAGCCCGCTCATGCCGACGTCGTACGGGTTGTCGTACTGGATCCACTCCTTGCCGCGCAGGGCGTGTCCCACCGGCGACTTGATCCTCCCCGCGAACTCCATGACCTCGGCGTGCGCGCCGGCCGTGCCGCTGCCGCAGAACAGGGTGACCTTCCCGGCCGCGTCGATCATCTCCACGAGTGCGTCGATCTCGGCGTCGCCGGGGCGGACGGTGGGCCGGGAGGTGACGAGGGCGCTCTGCGCGGCCTTCTCGGGGGCCGGTTCGGCGGCGATGTCACCGGGCAGCGAGACGACGCTGACACCGCTCTGCCCGACCGCGTGCTGGATGGCGGTCTGCAGCAGCCGGGGCATCTGGTTCCGGTTGGAGATCAGTTCGCTGTAGTGGCTGCACTCCTGGAAGAGCCGGTCGGGGTGGGTCTCCTGGAAGTAGCCGAGGCCGATCTCGCTGGAGGGGATGTGGGAGGCGAGCGCGAGCACCGGGGCCATCGAGCGGTGCGCGTCGTACAGGCCGTTGATCAGGTGGAGATTGCCCGGGCCGCAGGAGCCGGCGCAGGCGGCCAGCTTCCCGGTGATCTGCGCCTCGGCGCCGGCCGCGAAGGCGGCGCTCTCCTCGTGGCGGACATGGATCCAGTCGATGGCGGAGTTGCGGCGGACGGCGTCCACGACGGGGTTGAGGCTGTCGCCGACCACCCCGTACAGGCGGCGCACGCCGGCGCGGACGAGGATGTCGACGAACTGCTCGGCAACATTCTGTTTGGCCATATTCTCTCGTCCGCCCCTTCGATGGTCCCGACTGTCCCGATGACCTCCGTGGTCCTTGGTCCCATCAATCCACAGGGGCGGCGGTTACGCCTCCCACACGGCCGCGGCCGTACGGTCGTCGGCGTAACCCTTCACCCGTACCTGGGCGTCGGCGAGGAACGCGGCGAGGCCCGGCGGCCTGCGGCCGGACCAGCGGCGGGCGAGGTAGGCGCACAGGGCGGGCTCGCCGCGCAGCGGATCGGCCAGGCCCGCGCTGCACATCACCAGGGCGTCACCCGGACGGGCGAGCGGGGCGCGGAACCGGAACGGCTCCCGGGGCGGCGAAGGGGCGGGCTCGAAGGGGCTCGGCGGGGTGGGTATGCCGAGGTCCATGGTGAGCCGGTCGCCCTCGCAGGTGTCGGCACGGCGCGTCGCGGGCCGCGAGCCGGAACCGGAACCGGGGACGGCATCGCCGGTGGCGTCGTCCGGCGTGACGTCCGGCTCCATGTCCTGCCAGGAGCCGTCGCGCAGCCGGAACAGGCCGCCGTCGCCGACGCCGAAGAACACGCGCGTACGGCAGTCAGGGTCGGCGGGCAGCAGCAGGCAGCGCAGGCTCGCCGTGTACTCCTGCGGGTCGGCGCCCTGTTCGGCGGCGCTCGCCCGCAGTCTGCCGAGGCTGCGGTCGGTCAGCCGGTGCAGCCCCGACTTCAGCTCGCCGCGCCGGGCGGCCCGGATGTCCGCCACGAGCCGGAGATGGCTGCGGCCCACGGCCTGCCCGATCCACCGGCACGCCTCGGCCGCCGCCAGGTGCGCACCCGGCGTGGCCCGCGCACCGGTCGCCACCGCGACGAGCACCAGCGCCTGCTCCCCCGTCCCGAACCGGGCGGTGAGCAAGGCGTCCCGGCGCGGCTCGCCCCGGTACCGCGCGGAGTCCCCGCGCAGCGACACGGCCCGCAACGTGCACGCCCCGTACCGCGCCCCGTCCAGCACGGTGTCCGCGACAAGCTCCCCGAGCCCCTCCGGCTCGGCCAAGGGCAACGCGGTGGGCTCGGCGTCGTAGGTGGGGGGCCCGGAACCCACGTAGTCGACGGCGGAGGGGGGTGGGGGCGGGGGCGAGACCGGGAGCGGCGGCTCCGCGGGACCGGCGGCGGGCGGGGACGCCTCAGGGGTGACCGGGACCGGTTCCACGGGACCGGCGGTGGGCGGGAACTCGGGCTGCGCTGGGGCCGGTTCCACGGGGCCGGCGGTGGGCGGGAACTCGGGCTGCGCCGGGGGCGGTTCCGGGGGCATCGGCGCCAGGCGGAGCGTAAGGGGAGCCGGGGGCGGCGGGGCGGGAGGAGGCTCGGGCGTGCGCCGGGGCGCCGGGGCGGGCGCGGAGGGAGGATCGGGCGTGCGCCGGGGCGGCGACGCGGCTGCCGCCCCGGACTCCCACGGGGCCGTTCTCCCCCGCTCGTCGGCATCCCGGCCCGTGGCGCCGCCGCCCCTTCCCGCGTCACGGTGGCCGGCCGGGTCCGGGTCCGGGTGGTCCGGGTCGCGTCGCGGTGGTGGGACCGGGCGGCCCGTGACCGTGGTCTTCGCCGAGGCGAAGCGGTCGTCCAGGGAATCGGGGGCGGCCGTGGGCCCCGTGTCGTCCGTGGAGTCGTCGTAGAGCTGCCCCCACCAGTCGTCCTCGTGACCGGCGGGCCTTCCCCCCTGCTGGTTCATGCCCCCGATTGTCCACCGCAGGGGCCGGATGAAAACGGGGCATCGGGAAAATCCGGCACGTACAGCCGTGCCGAACGGCGCATCGGGTGAGGCGGTGAACAGCCGTACGAGCAACGGCCGGTGGCCGCCGGGCGGCCCCACCCCCCACGGGAGGACCGCCCGGCGACGTCCGCGGTGGCCCGGCCCCGAATCCCCTTCGCGCATCTCGCACGCGCACGGGCCCGGACCACGCTCCGCGCGACCGGGCCGTGAACGGGCACCGGTCGGATAGCCGGATTGTGGCTTGGTTTCCTGAGACGAGGCTGTGAATCGCGACCGCGACCGCACGTCCCCGGTACCGCCACCTTGGCAGCGGCACCTGCGGTACGGCGATGATGTTCCGCGGCGGGTTTGTGCCGTGGCCGGTTTCCGCCAGGCCGGGCCCGTCGCGACGGCTTGTTCCCGGGCCCGGATTCCGGGTCCGGCCGTGCGGGAGGGCGCAGAGGCGATGCTGGCGGCGATAGGGCTGGACGACACGCACGAGGCGGCGTACCGGGCGCTGGTGTCGGTCGGTGCGGCCGATGTTCCCGACCTGGCGCGCCGCCTGGCCCTGGCCGAGCCGGACACCGAGCGGGCGCTGCGCGGGCTGGAGCGGCAGGGGCTCGCCGCGCAGTCCCCGGCCCGGCCGGGCCGCTGGGTGGCGGCGCCGCCGGGGGTGGCGCTGGGCGCACTGCTCACCCAGCAGCGGCACGAGCTGGAGAAGGCGGAGCCGGCGGCGGCGATGCTGGCCGAGGAGTACCGGGCGGCGGCGGCCGAGCCGGCGGTGCACGACCTGGTGGAGGTGGTGACCGGTGCCTCGGCGGTCGCCCAGCGCTTCCTCCAGCTCCAGCTGGGCGCGGCGACGGAGGTGTGCGCGCTGGTGACCGACCGCCCTGTGGTCGTGTCCGGCATGGAGAACGAGGCCGAGGAGCAGGCGGCCGCGCGCGGGGTCGCCTACCGGGTGGTCGTGGAGCGCGCGGTGCTGGACCTGCCGCACGGTCTGACCGAGCTGGCGGCCGCGCTGGGCCGGGACGAACGGGTGCGGGTGGTGGACCGGGTGCCGACGAAGCTGGTGGTGGCCGACCGCTCGCTGGCGATGGTGCCGCTGACCTCGACGGCGGCGGAACCGGCCGCGCTGGTGGTGCACGCCAGCGGACTGCTGGAGTTGTTGTGCGGGCTGTTCGAGTCGCTGTGGCGGGAGGCGCTGCCGCTGCGACTCGGCGCGTCGGGGGTGCCCGAGGAGCAGCCCGCCGGTCCGGACGGCACCGATCTAGAGGTGCTGTCGCTGCTGCTGGCCGGGCTGACCGACGCGAGCGTGGCCAAGCAGCTCGACCTGGGCCTGCGCACCGTGCAGCGCCGGGTGCGGCGGCTGATGGAGCTGGCCGGCGTCACGACCCGGCTGCAGCTGGGCTGGCACGCGTACGAGCGGGGCTGGGTGACCCGGTCGTAGGCCGCGGCCGGGCCGGTCACCGGCCTGCCGTACGGATGCTTCTCCGGCACTCTGGGCAGATGGGAGTGTCGGAACTCCTGCTGGTCGGCGTGGTCATCGTGCTGGGCCTGTGCGGGGTGCTGGTGCCCGGGGTGCCCGGGTCGTGGCTGGTGTGGGCCGCGGTGCTGTGGTGGGCGCTGACGGATCCGCAGCCGGTGGCCTGGGGTGTGCTGGTGGGCGCCACCGGGGTGCTGCTGCTGTCGTTGGCGGGGCGCTGGGCGCTGCCGCCGCGCCGGCTGCGGCAGAGCGGCGCCACGCCCCGGATGGCGGCGTACGCGGGCGCCGGGGCCCTCCTCGGTTTCGTGCTGCTGCCGGTGCTGGGCGCGCTGCCGGGCTTCATGGGCGGGATCTACCTGTACGAGCGGCTGCGTCTGGGCCGCCACGGCGAGGCGATGGCCGGCCTGCGTACGGCGATGCGTTCGGGCGGCTCCAGCGTCCTGGCGGAGCTGTTCGCCTGCCTGCTGATCGCGGGGGCGTGGCTGGGGGCGGTGCTGTGGGGCTGAGCGGCGCGGAGAGCGTCGGCCGACCGCCTGAGCGGCCGACGTCCAGCGGAGGCCGGCGGGGCAGGCGCCGGCCGGTCAGTGGGGCAGGGCATGGAGGACGGTGTCAGCCACGGCCGTCATGCCGTCGTCGTCGAAGTGCAGATGGTCGCCGGGGTCGTAGGCCGGCAGGATGCGGGCGGGGTCGGCCGGATCGCGTACGGCGGTGTCTGCGTCGGCGACCGCGTCGAAGACGCCCGCGGTACGGATGAAGGCGTTCACCTGCTGTCGTACCGCCTCACGGGCGTCGGTGTAGGCGGCGAAGCCGCGGAACGGGGTGAGGGTGACGCCGACAACCCGGACGCCGCGGGCGTGGGCGCGGCTGACGAGCGTGCGGTAGGCGTCGGCGTACGCGCTGACGTCGTCGGCCACGGGGCTGCCCTTGATGTCGTTGATGCCCTCCAGGACCACCAGGATCCGTACGCCCGCGCGGTCCAGGGCGTCGGGGTCGAGGCGGGCGAGGGCGTTCGGTCCGGTGCCGTCGTGCAGGAGGCGGTTTCCGGAGATCCCGGCGTTGAGCACGCCGAACCGGTCGGTGCGCAGATACGCGGCGAGCCGGTCGGGCCAGCGGTGGTTGGCGTCGGGGGTGGAACCGTTGCCGTCGGTGAGCGAGTCGCCGAACGCGACGACGCTGCCGGCGCCGTCGCCGAGGACGTCGACGCCGGTGACGTAGTACCAGCGGCCGACGACGGTCGTGTAGGCGCCGCCGTCCCCGTCAGTGGCCCGGCCCGCGCCGGCCGGGGCCAGGTAGCTGGTCTGCAGCGCGGTCTCGTGGGAGGTCGCCGGGCCGCTGTCGTCCGGGGTGTACACGGTGACGAGGAGGTCCGTGCCGGCGGGCACGGTCAGCGGCACGGGGTCGGTGAACAGGTCCTGGCCCGGCGGGACGGTGACGGAGACGGCGCCCTGGAAGGTGGCGGTGCGCAGGGTGCCGGGCTGGGCCGCCGGGCCGGCCCGGCGCAGCGCGACGGTGACCTCGCCGAGGTGCAGGGGCCCGGTGCCGAACCGGTTGCTCAGCCGTACGCGTACGGCGGTGCCGCCGATGCTGAGGTGGACGACGTTGCGGATGGCGGCACCGGGGCGTGCGGCGGTGGTGCCGGACGGCGCGGTCTCCCAGCTGCCGGCCCAGGACACCGCCGCCGGCGTCACCGGCGTCGCCGTCGTCACCGGCGTCGCTGCCGTGGCCGTCGGAGCCGGCTCCGGGAGGGCGAGGGCCCGGGTCGTCGGGCCGGGCAGCATCGCCAGCAACAGCACCGCGAGGATCCGTCCGACCTTGGCCATGTCCGCGCCCGCCCTTCCCCGTGGCTCGTCGCAGGTGACGGTCCCACACGGCCGGCCCGCACCCCGGCACCGTGGACGCTGGTCCACCCGCTCGGCGTAACCGCTGCGGGAGCGTGGCGCGGGGCGGGCCGCACAGGCGCCGGCCGGTGGTCACGCATCCGGCATCAGGAGAATCGGCCCGAGGCATCGGGGGAACCCGGATCCGGCATCAGCAACCCGGCACCGCCCGGCCCTCCCTCTCCGGCTCCCGCTCCCCCTCCGCCTTCCGCTCCCCCTCCCGCTCCGCCCCGGCCTCGATGCCGTCGAGCGCTCCCTCCAGGGTCAGCAGCCGGATCTTGCGCTCGACTCCGCCCGCGTACCCGGTCATCGAACCGTCCGCGCCGATCACCCGGTGGCAGGGGCGCACGATCAGCAGGGGGTTGGCGCCGATGGCCCCGCCGACGGCCCGAACGGCCGCGCGGGACGCGCCGATGCGCGCGGCGATCGCACCGTAGGTGACAGTGGTGCCGTACGGCACCTCGTCCAGCGCGGCCCACACCAGCTGCCGGAAGTCCGTGCCGTGCGCGGCCAACGGCAGCCGGAACACGGTGAGTTCACCGGCGAAGTAGGCGGCGAGCTGTTCCCCGGCGACGCGGAACGGCCCGGCGTCGCACCGCCACCCCTCCTCGGCCCTGCGACCGCCCTTCTGCCCGGGTACGGACAGCGAGGTGAGCGCCCCGTCCGCGTCGGCGGTGAGCAGCAGCGCTCCGACCGGGGACTCCAGCCGCGTCCAGTACACGTCCGCCGCCGTCATACCTGCTCCCCCGCCACGCGCAGATGCTGGACGGCGTACGACCGCCAGGGCCGCCAGGCGGACGGCACCTCGGTGCCGGGCGGGGCGACGTCCGGATCGCCGAGCGCGCGGGCGCGTACGGCGGCGACGGTGGCCGGGTCCATGCCGGGCAGGGCGCGCAGGGCCGCCTCGGCGTCGTCCCGGTCGGCACCCGCGTCCAGCCGCAGGGTGCCGTCGGCGAGGGCCGCGGCGAGCGCGCCCAGCGGGCCGCCGGGTTCGGCCTCGGCGAGCACGGCGGGCTCTGGGAAGAGGTGGGTGAGCCCGCCGCAGGGCGCGTCGAGCGCCTTGCCGTACCGGCGGACCAGCGGCTCGGCTGCCGCGCTGCCCACGAGCGCGCGTACGGCGGCCTCCAGCGGGTCCACGGCGCCGGGCGTGCGCAGCCCGGGCCGGGCGGCGACCAGCGGGGCGAGCCGCGGGTCGGTGCCGAGCCGTTCGTCGACGGCGTACGGGTCGGCGTCGAGGTCGAACAGCCGCCGCAGCCGCTGCACCGCGGTGGTCAGGTCCCTGGGGTCGGTGAGGCGCAGCCGCGCGTCGAGCCAGCCGCCCGGACGGGTGCCGCTGCCGCTCTTCGGCGCCCGGGTGCGCTCCTCGACGGCGGCGATCCCCGTGCCGTACGGCAGCCGGAGGGTGCGCCGGTAGGTACGGCCGTCCGGCGGGCCGGACACCTCCTCGACGCCGGGCACCGCCTCCGCCGCCAGCTGGTCGAAGACGGCGCCGGCCTGGTACGGGCCCCGGTGGGCGAGCCGCAGCGGGATCCCGGCGCCCGGGGCGGCCCGCCGGCCGGCCCGGCCGCGGGGGGCGGCGGCGCGCACCTCGGTCGGTGTCGAGGCGTACACCTCGCGGACGGTGTCGTTGAACTGCCGCACACTGGCGAACCCGGAGGCGAAGGCGATCTCGGTGATGGGCAGGTCGGTGGTCTGCAGCAGCACGCGCGCGGTGTGCGCCCGCTGGGCCCGGGCGAGCGCCACGGGCCCGGCGCCGAGTTCGGTGGTGAGCTGCCGCTGCACCTGCCGGGCGCTGTAGCCGAGCCGGGAGGCGAGCCCGGCCACGCCCTCCCGGTCCACGACGCCGTCCGCGATCAGCCGCATGGCCCGCCCGACGACGTCCGCCCGCGCATTCCACTGCGCCGACCCCGGCACGGCGTCGGGCCGGCACCGCCGGCAGGCCCGGAACCCGCAGCCCTGCGCGGCGGCGGCGGTCGCGAAGAACCGCACGTTGTGCCGCTTGGGCGTCACCGCCGGGCAGCTGGGCCGGCAGTAGATCCCGGTGGTCTCGACGGCGAAGAAGAACGCCCCGTCGAACCGCCCGTCCCGGCTGCGCACCGCCTCGTACCTGGTGTCCTCGTCCATCACGTGTTCCAGTGTGGGGCGCCGCGGGACGAGGGGCTAGCGGAAATCGGACGCGACGCTGCTCAGCGGTGCTGCTCAGTGGCACTGCCGGCCCTGCTCGAAGCGCCCCCGCTTGATCTCCATCGCGGCCCTCCCGGCGGCGCCTTTCCGCTTCCAGTCCCGCCGAAGCTCCGCGCGGACCCGCGCATCGGTCTTCGCGACGATCCACTGGTTCTCCCGGATGAGCTTGCGGTAGCTCTCCAGCCGTCGCGCGGGCAGTTCCCCGCTCTCGACGGCCAGGCGGACGGCGCAGTCCGGCTCGATCTGGTGGGAGCAGTCGTGGAAGCGGCACCGCCCGGCCAGTTCCTCGATCTCGGAGAACACCTGGCCGACCCCGCTCCCGGCGTCGTACAGCCCGACACCGCGCAGCCCGGGTGTGTCGATGAGGACGCCGCCGCGGGGCAGGGCGAGCAGATTGCGGGTGGTCGTGGTGTGCCGCCCCTTGCCGTCGATGTCCCGCGCGGCGCGTACGTCCATGACGTCCGCGCCGACGAGGGTGTTGGCCAGCGTGGACTTGCCCGCGCCGGACTGGCCGAGCAGCACGGACGTGCCGGAGCCGACGAGCGCGAGGAGGGCGTCGAGCCCGTCGCCGTGCAGGGCGCTGACGCCGAGCACGGGCACCCCGGGCGCGCTCGTCTCGACGTCGTGGACGAGGTGGGCGAGGGTGACCGGGTCCGGCACCAGGTCGGCCTTGGTGAGGACGACCACGGGCTGGGCACCGGACTCCCAGGCGAGGGCGAGGAAGCGCTCGACGCGCCCGAGGTCGAGTTCGACGGCGAGGGACACGGCGATGACGGCGTGGTCGACGTTGGCGGCGAGGATCTGTCCGTCGGACCGTTTGGAGGAGGTGGAGCGTACGAAGGCGGTACGGCGGGGCAGCAGCGTCCGCACGTACCGCGGGTCGCAGCCTTCGGGGTCGACGGCGACCCAGTCCCCCGTGCACACGACCTTCATCGGGTCACGGGGCACGACGAACTCCGTGTCGGCACGGACGGTGCCGGCGGGGGTGACGACGTCGCACTGGCCGCGGTCGACCCGTACGACACGGCCGGGCAGGAGGCCCTGCCCGGCATGGGGAGCGAACTCGGCTTCCCAGCCCTCGTCCCAGCCGTAGCGGGCCAGAGGGTGCGACGACGCGGAAGAAGCCGAAGCAGAAGAGAGATTCAAGGGGAACCCTTCACAAGGGCGGCCCCGGCACACGCACGTCGGCGCGGAAAAGGAAAGGTCAGCCGGAAGCCACGGAGGTGAACTGGATGAACGTCCGGATGCGCGCAGCACCCACCACAGAGACAGCCATCGGTCACACCTCCCGTTCCTCACTCGGCCGACAGCGGCGGTCAACGGCCGCCGTTCGAAGCAGTCCTGACTGTAGAACGGCACGCACCCGGGTGCCACCGATTTACTCGGCCCGGGAAGTGCGAAACACCACCGTGCAGATCGGCACCAGGCGGGTGCCGGTCACCCCCGCCCCGTACGGAATCGGCAAGGTGCCAACGAATGCCGGCGATTCTCAACCGGCCGCGCAGGGCGACCCGTTGAGCGCGAAGGCGTGGGGCGCCCGGTTCCGGTCCTGCCAGGTGGCGATGAAGCCGAAGGTCAGGGTGCCGTGTGCGGCGACGGTCTTGTTGTAGTCGGCGGCCAAGGCGGTGACGCGGGGACCGTCCTGGTGGACGGTGGCGTCCCACATCTGGCCGACCTGCTGTCCGTCGCGGAACGTCCAGGACACCCGCCAGTCGGTCAGGGGCCGGTCGGTGGTGACGGTGACGGTTGCCTGGAAGCCCTCGGGCCACTGGTTGACGAGGTCGTAGGCGGCCCGGCAGCCGGCGGCGGAGGCGCCGGCGTCGCCGGGCTGCCCCGGGGTGGCGGAGGTGCTGCCCTGCGGCTCGGGATCGGACTTGGCGGCGCCGGGGTCCGCCGTCGTACCGGTCGCGGAGGGGGTCACGGACGGGGCGGTGGCGGTGGGGGCCGACGGCGAGGCGGGGCGGCCGGCGCCGCGGCCCGCCGGGCGGGAGACGCTGGGGTCGGCGACCGGCTGGCGGTCGTCGCGGCCGGAGGCCGTGTCGTCGCCGGAGCCGCCGAACGGCATCATCGACACGCCGAGTGCCAGCGCCGACAGCAGTACGGCGGCGGCGAGCAGGCCGCCGCGCAGCACCCGGCTGCGGCCGCCGCCCTCCTCGGTGTCGCCGCCCGCCGGTTCGGCGCCGCCGGGCGGCCCGCGCCGAGCCGGACCTCGGCGGCGCGCCGGCGGCGCTCCAGGTAGGCGAGGCCGCCCCAGCCGATCACCCCGCCGGCGAGCGCGGCGGGCACTGAGCCGCCGTGCAGGCGCAGACAGGCGGCGGCCTCGGCGCACCTGACGCAGGTGGCGAGGTGCCGGGAGAGGTCCTCGGGAGTGTCAGCGGCCGGTGAGCGGGTGACCGCGTCCAGCAGCCGGGCGTAGGAGCGGCACCGCGTGTCCATCGGGGTGTCCAAGTGGGCGCGGTGGCAGCGGTCGCGGAACAGGGTGCGGACCTGGTCGAGTTCGGCGCCGACGGTGGCCGGGTCCAGGCCGAGCCGGCGGGCGACGGTGGGCAGGGGCAGCGCCTCCACCTCGGCCAGCCACAGCAGCGAGGCGTCCGCCTCCTGCATGTCCCGCAGGCCGCGCAGCGCGATGGGGCGCTCCAGCGGCGGACCCGAGAAGCGCACCGCCTTGCCGGAGTTGAGCCACAGCCTGAGGTCGGGGTCGAGCCTGTGCCCCGTGCCGCCGGCCTCCCAGCCGGCTGCCGTGTCGCGTACGGCGGTGAGCAGTGCCGGGATCGTCGGCAGCCGTGGGGTACGGCGGCCGGCGCCGCGCACATGGGTGCGCTCGGCGGCACGGACCTCGCGCACGCCGAGCGCGAACGCCTCAGTCGCCAGCTGATGAGCCGTCAGGGACCCGGAGGTGCACAGGTCCGCGTAGCTGAGCACCGCGTCCCAGCCCTCCGAGAACAGCGCGGCCTCGGTGGCGTCCTTGGGGGTCGGCAGGTCGGGCATGGGACTCCTGCATCCACGAGCGAGGGCAACTCACCATAGGGGAAGGGAAGTTGCAGGGAACCTCGCGGCAGGACACCGAGCCTTTCACGACCCCGACACAACTGACAAGCGGCCTGTTCACATCCGGTGACGGATGGTGGCGGGACGGATGCGTGTCGCGACGAACCCCCAACTCCGCTGTCCAGTACGGGCGCGGGGGCCGTTTGACTCACCGCCGCGCCGGCCGGTGCGCGGGATCACACCTCGGCCGGTGCCGTCCGCCCCGGTTCGCCGGCGGACTCGTCCGCGGGCAGGCTGTCCATGAAGGAGCTGACCGAGAAGACCGCGCGGCCGGGTCCGGGCGGGCCGTAGCCGGGCGGCGAGGAGAGTCCGAAGTCCTCCATCGTCTGACGGTAGGCCTGCAGCAGCCGGATGTGGTACTCGAGCGGCGCACCGTGCGGGTTGGCCTTGCCGAGCGGGGTGGTGGGCTCCGGGCACCAGGTGGTGAACCGGGGCGTGATGCCGTGCGACATGAAGAAGCGCAGCCCCTCGGTGGTCGAGTCGATCGCCTCGTCGACCGTCGTGAAGCCGAACGGCTCGGCCATCTCCACGCCCGCCACGAAGTTCGGGATCACGTTGCGCGCGCCGAACACCTCGGCGGAGTCCAGGATCCGCCTGTGCCACTCGTCGCGGCCGACGTAGCGCTCCTTGCCGGGGCAGTACAGCTCGAACAGCCGGCGGTCCCACACCTCGAAGTTGGGGTGGTAGATCTGCACGCCGTAGTCCTTGAACCGCTGCACGTCCGCCTTCGGCAGCGCCTGGGCCACCACCTTGCCGATCCAGCGGCCCGGGAAGCGCTCCTCGATGGCCTTGGCGTAGTGGCCGTAGAAGTCGGCCTCGTCACGGCCCTGCAGCCTGGAGGTGATGGCTCCGCCGGTGAGCGTGTACGCGGTGGAGGCCTTCTGGGTGTCGTACCGGTCGATGATCTCGAGGGCCTCCAGCACCTCCTCGACGTCCTTCACACCGGTGTACGGCCGCCCGGCCGCCTTGTGCTGGCGCCAGTTGTGGTTGATGTCGCAGTACTGGCACTCCTCCTTGGCGCCGAAGTACTGGCAGACCCGGAAGACGGTGAGATAGATCAGGTAGCCCCACTGGATGGTCGGGGCCACCTCCATCACGGACTTCCCGTTGGACAGGGTGTGCCGGTAGTACTCCGGCATCGGCGGCACGCCGACGTCCGCGATGCGCCTGCCGTCGAGGTAGAGGCCGAGCATCCCCTCGTCGTCGGCGGCGACCCGGTACGGCGAGGCGGGGTTCACCCGTACGGAGACGACCGTGCGGCGCAGGCCGTAGGGGCCGCCCGTGAGGATGATCTCCTCCGGCGGGCGCCTGAGGGCCGCCTCGCCCAGCTCGGGCAGGGTGCCGTGGTCGAAGGAGAAGATGAAGTACGACTTCGGCTTGACCTCGCCGCCCTCGTTGTCGCTGAGGGCGGACGGGTCGAAGGCGACACCGCCGCGGAGCAGGTCCTCCTTGAAGACGGCTTCCCGCGGCACATGCGGGAAGCGCTCCATCAGATCCTCGACCAGCGCTGTACGACTGCCCATCCGTCTGTCTCCTCCCGGCTCAGGCATACGGCTCTCACCGTATGCCCCCGCCCGGCGCTCAGCCGTGCCGGGTCCCCGCACGACGCGCGATGTGGTCCGGTACGGGGATGCCGGGCGCCAGGGCCGGGTCGGGCTCCGGGGTGCCCCAGAGCGCGGTCAGCGGCAGGACCCCGGCCCACAGGCCGAGCGCCGCGTCGGGTCCCTCGCCGTCCTCCGGGGCGCCGGTGCGGATCTTGACGGAGGCTTCCTCGAGGGACAGCGCGAGCAGGGTGGTGGCGGCCAGTTCCTTACGGCTGGGGCGGCGGGCGTACGACCACTGCCCCGGCGTCGCGTGCTCGGTGAGCCGGCGCAGGCCCTCGAGCTTCTCGTCGGGGCCGGTCACCTTGCGGGCGGTGCCGTGGATCATGGCGCTGCGGTAGTTGACGCCGTGCTCGAAGACGGACCGGGCGAGCACCAGCCCGTCCACGTGCGTGACCGTCACGCACACCGGGGTGTCGCCGGCCAGGCTGCGGCTGGCCACGGAGCCGTGCAGATACAGCACGTGTGCGTCGCGCCCGTACACGGTGGGCACGACGACCGGCCGCCCGTCGACCACCACGCCGAGATGACAGACGAAGGAGGCGTCGAGGATCGCCTCCAGCTCCGGCCGTTCGAGGCTGCCCTGTTCGCGCAGCCGGCGGTGCCGGGTGCGGTCGGTGACGGGCAGCCGGCCGGGAAGCGGTTCCTGATGCATACGCCTGAAGGTACCGATATCGCATGTATACGGCCAGCAGAATTTTGCATACATCAATCCATGCCGTCTGTTGCAACGAAATCCGTAGAGGGTCTCTCGCTCGGCCCTCGGTGGATGAGAGGGTCGGAGCCGGCGCACACGCACTCTCCGGGAGGAACGCACCGATGACAGGCACGGCCGGCACCGCCGGAGCGGTCACGAACTGGGCGCGCACCATCACCTACCGCGCGCGGGAGTTCCACCGTCCGCGCTCGCTGGACGAGCTTGCGGCGCTGGTGGCGGGCAGTTCGCGGGTGCGGGTGCTGGGCAGCGGGCACTCCTTCAACCGGATCGCCGACCCGGGGCCGGACGGCGTGCTGCTGTCCACCGCCGGACTGCCGCCGGTGACCGAGGTCGACACGGCCGCGCGCACGGTCCGGGTGTCGGGCGGGGTCCGCTACGCCGAACTGGCCCGCACGGTGCACGCGCACGGCCTGGCCCTGCCCAACATGGCGTCCCTGCCGCACATCTCGGTGGCCGGTTCGGTGGCGACCGGCACCCATGGCTCGGGCGTGGACAACGGCCCGCTGGCGTCGGCGGTCCGGGAGGTGGAGCTGGTCGTCGCGGACGGCACGGCTCAGGTGATGGGCCGGGACGACCCGCGCTTCGACGGTGCCGTGACCTCCCTAGGCGCACTCGGCGTCGTCACCGCGCTCACGCTCGACCTGGAGCCGGCCTACGAGGTGGAGCAGCGCGTCTACACCGAACTCCCGCTGGAGGGGCTGGACTTCGATGCCGTGGCGGCCGCGGGGTACAGCGTGAGCCTGTTCACGGACTGGCGGGAGCCGGGCTTCAGGCAGGTGTGGGTCAAGCGGCGCACGGACCGGTCGGCGGTGGACTTCCCATGGGCCGCGCCCGCGGCGGGCCCGCTGCACCCTGTGCCGGGCATGCCCGCGCACAACTGCACCGAGCAGCTGGGCGCGCCCGGGCCGTGGCACGAGCGGCTGCCGCACTTCCGGGCGGAGTTCACGCCGAGCAGCGGGGAGGAGATCCAGTCGGAGTATCTGCTGCCGCGGTCGACTGCCGTCGATGCACTGTATGCAATCGACGGTATCCGGTCGGCAGTCGCCGGTGTACTGCAGACCTGCGAAGTGCGTACGATCGCCGCCGACACCCAGTGGCTCAGCCCGGCCCACGGGCGGGACTCGGTCGCGCTGCACTTCACCTGGGTGCGGGACGAGGCGGCGGTACTGCCGGTGGTGCGCCGGCTGGAGGAGGTGCTGACCCCGTTCGACCCGCGTCCGCACTGGGGGAAGGTATTCGAGATCCCCTCGGCCGTACTCCGCGGGCGGTATGCGCGGTTCGCCGGCTTCCGGGACCTGGTCCGCTCCCTGGATCCTTCCGGCACGTTCACCAACGCCTTCCTGCGCGGCCTCCTCGGCCTCCCCGACACCGACGGGCTCACCACTGACGGCTGACGGCTGACGGCTGAGGGACTTTCTACAGCCCCTTTCCTAACCCCTTGTCGAACCCCCCTCGCAGCCCATAGCCTGACGGCCGCGCCGGTGCCGATGCCGCTCCGGTCCGGACGGGATGGGACGGCATGGGAGGGGAGAGCCGCGTGAAGCGCACATCACGTGACATCCGCACCGCGAACCGCTACGAGGTGTTGCGCCAGATCATCGCCGAGTCCCCCACCTCCCGGCAGGAGCTGGCGGCCGCCACCGGCCTGAGTCTTGCCACGGTCGCCACCCTGGTCGGCGAGCTGCTGGACCTGCGCATGATCACCGAGGTCGGGTTCGAGGACTCGGCCGGGGGCCGGCCCCGGGGCCTGGTCGCCGTCAACGCGCCGGACGGCGCGCTGATCGGTGTGGACATCGCGGAGACGTACGTCCATGTCGAGCTGTTCGACCTGGCGCTGAACGTCCTGGCCCGCGCCGACGAGGACATGCGGCCCGGCGAGAGCCGCCCGGAGCAGGTGGTCGGCCAGGTCGCCGCCGCCGTCGGCTCGGTGGTGGCGCAGGCCGGGATCGAGGCGGCCCGGGTGCTCGGCGTCGGGGTGAGCGTGCCGGGCCAGGTGGACCGGGACAGCGGCGTCGCCGAGTACGCGCCCAACTGGGACTGGCACGACGTGCCGTTCCTCGACCTGCTCGCCGAACACATCGCGTACCCGCTGTACTTGGACAACCCGCTGCGCGCCTGCGCGGTGGCGGAGCTGTGGTTCGGGGCCGCGCGGGGCCGCGGGGACACGGTGGTGGTCAATCTGGGCACGGGGGTCGGCGCCGGTCTGGCCCTGGGCGGCGCACTGCACCGGGGCGTGAGCAACAGCGCCGGCGAGTGGGGCCACACCACGCTCGTGCTGGACGGGCGGCTGTGCCACTGCGGCAACCACGGCTGTGTCGAGACGTACGTCGGCGCCCCCGGCATCATGCAGAACCTGCGTGAACTCAGCCCGCGCTCGGCGCTGTTGCACCCCGAGGACCAGACGGCCACCATCGACGCGCTGGCCGGTGCGGTCGCCGCGGGCGATCCGGTGGCACTCAAGGTCGTCCGGGACACCGCCCGTTACCTCGGCGCCGGCATCTCCGATCTGATCAACCTGCTCAACCCCGAAGTGGTCGTGCTCAGCAGCTGGGTCGCCGCCCGGCTGGGCGAGCCGCTGCTCGACGAGGTCCGCCAGGCCGTGGCCCGGCACACGCTGCGCCGGCCGCTGGCCGCCACCGAGATCGTCCTCTCCCCGATTCCCACCGACCCGGTGTCCCTCGGCGCGGCCACGTTCGCGCTGGAGGGAGCGCTGCAGTCCGTCGGGCAGAGGCAGGGCACCGCCAAAGACACCGTCAAGCGCACCACCCTCGCAAGGGGCCGTACCGCACCGCCTTCATGACGACGGAAGGGATGCACGTGTCTGACCCCCGCAAGAGGTCCCTGCTGCTCGCGGCCTCGGCCGCGCCGGCCGTGGGCGCGGCCCTCCTCACCACCCCGGCCCGCGCCACCGAGGACTTCCTGAAGGCCGACGGCTCCTACGGCTGGAGCCGGGACAAGGGCGGCCGGACGTTCCTGCTGCGGCCAGGAGGGCATGCCGGTGCCGGTCGGCCAGCGCGACGTACCCAGGCAGTAGCCCTGCCCCGGTGATCCCCCGCTCCCCCTGATCCGAGGGCCGCCGGCCACACTCCTGACCCGGCGGCTCTCATCTCCCTTGCCCCTGCGCTCCGTTCGTGATCCCGAACGACATACAACGCTTCGAACCTACTTCGTCCAACCCCTTGCCGAAGCCTTAGCCGAAGGTTAACGTCCCGCTCCGCACCCTCGTTCCAGCCATCCAGCCCATCAGGCCATCAGGCCATCAGGCCATTCGGCCGTCCGGCCGCTGGGCGCAGAGCCGCACGCCGCACTCGACAGACAAGGACGTCAGCATGTCGGCACAGAGCAACAGCAACTGGGACCGCCGTTCGATACTCCGGGCCGCCGCCGGTCTGGCCGTCGCCGCCCCGCTCGCCGCCTGCGGCAGCAACAACGGCCGCGGCTCGGGCAGCGGGTCGGGCAAGCAGCTCAGCCAGATGTTCCACGCCTACGGCGAGGCAGGCACGGAGCAGGCGGTCAAGCGGTACGCCGCCGCGTACAAGAACGCCCGTGTGAACACGGAGTGGATCACCAGCGCCGACTACGAGAGCAAGCTCTTCGCCACACTGCTCACCAAGAACGCGCCCGACCTGTTCGAGTTCCACCCGCAGATCCAGCTGGTCAAGAGCGGCCAGGTGGCGGACCTGAGCGACATCGTCGATCCGGTCAAGAACGACTTCAACCCGGCCGACATCAAGTCGCACACGGTCGACGGCAAGGTCTACGGCGTCCGCACGCTCGACGACCCCCAGTTCTTCTTCTACCGGCCCTCCCTCTTCGAGAAGGCCGGCGTCAAGGTCCCCGAGACCCTGGACGAGCTGATCGAGGCCGCCGCCAAGCTGACCACCGGCACGACCAAGGGCGTGTTCCTCGGCAACGACCTGCACGCGGTCGTCAACCCGCTGATCTGGTCGGCGGGTGCCGACACCCTCGACGACAACAACCGCATCGCCTACCACACGCCCGGCGTCATCGAGGGCCTGAAGAAGATGCGCCGGCTCTTCGCCAGCGGCCACATGCTCCTCGGCGCCCCGACCGACTACTGGGACCCGTCCTCGCTCAGCCAGGGCCTGTGCGCCATCCAGTTCTGCGGTATGTGGGCCATGCCGCAGTTCCAGCAGGCGCTCGGTGACGACCTCGGCGTCTTCCCGTTCCCGAAGACCGTCGACTCCGGCAAGCCCTCGGTCTACAACGGCGGCTGGTCGGTGTTCGTCAACGCCAAGGGCGACAACGTCGAGGCGGCCAAGGAATACGTGAAGTGGCTGTGGATCGAGCAGAAGAAGTACCAGGAGGACTGGGCGACTTCGTACGGCTTCCACATCCCGCCGCGCACCTCGATCGCCGCGCAGGCCACCAAGCTCAAGTCCGGCCTCGGGGCCCAGGGCGTCAAGCTCTTCAACGAGTACGGGCACTTCGACAACATCGGCTGGACCCAGGCCATGATCAGCGCGTCCTGGGACGTCATGGCCGACTGTGTCCGCAAGGACGGGGATCCGGAGGCCGCGCTCGACAAGTGCGACAAGGCCGTGGAGCGCGAGCTGAAGAAGCTCTTCGGATAGGCCGGCGGACGGACCACGACATGTCGACCACCACGAAGCCCGCCCTCACGAGCCCCGCCCCGGTCAAGTCCCGCCCGGCCCGGACACGGCGGGGGCTGCGGGGCAGCCGCACCTTCAACTTCTGGCTCTTCATCAGCCCCTTCCTCGCCGGGCTGGTCATCTTCGTCTACGTGCCGATCGGCTGGAGCGTCTACCTCAGCTTCTTCGACGCCCGCTTCACGGTCACGCCGTCGAAGTTCATCGGCTTCGACAACTACACGTACATGCTGACGGACCCCAAGTTCGTCCACTCGCTCGGCACCTTCACCGTCTTCGCCGCGTTCATCGTGCCGACGACCTGGGCGATGTCGCTGGGCCTCGCTCTGCTGGTGAACCGGCTCAGGTTCATGCGGGCGTTCTTCCGGTCGGTGTTCTTCCTGCCGACCGCGTGCAGTTACGTCGCCGCGTCGCTGATCTGGAAGATGTCCCTCTTCAGCGGCGTACGCTTCGGCCTCGCGAACACGGTCCTCGGCTGGTTCGGGATCGACAACATCGCCTGGCTGGCGAGCCCCGATCCGCCCTGGTACTGGCTGGTCATCGTCACCGCGCGGCTGTGGCTGCAGTCCGGCTTCTACATGATCCTGTTCCTGGCCGCGCTGCAGAACATCCCGGGCGAGCTGTACGAGGCCGCCGCCATCGACGGCGCAAGGCCCGGCTGGCAGACCTTCCGGCACATCACGCTGCCGCAGCTGCGCGCCACGTCGACCGCGGTGGTCCTGCTGCTGCTCATAGCCGCCTACCAGGCCTTCGACGAGTTCTACAACCTGCTCGACAAGACGACCTGGGGCCGCCCACCACTGGTCGAGCTGTACTACACCGCCCTGGGCACGGAACAGGACTACGGGGCCGGCAGCGCGGGCGCCGTCATCCTGACCGCGCTGATCATCGTCGTGACCCTGTTCCAGGGCAGGATCATGGGCTTCGGAAGGGGGGACGAATCCAAGTGACCACCACCACGCCCGGCATCCGGAAAACCGCGCCGTCGGCGGGCGCACGCCGCGGCAGGCGCGGCGGAGGAGTCATGCGGAGCACCGGCCTGTGGATCGCCACCGGTGTCGCCGTCGTCCTCTTCCTGATCCCGTTCTACGTACTGCTCCGCAACGCCTTCTCCACCGATGCCCAGATCACCGGAGATCACTGGGAGTTCTTCCCCACGCACCTGCAGTGGGGCAACATCAGTGAGCTGTTCGACGACCAGACGGTGCCGTTCGCCCGGTCACTGCTGAACTCCGCGGTCGTCGCCGTCTCCATGACCGCCGGCATCCTGCTGGTGTGCTCGCTCGCGGGCTACGCCCTGGCCCGCATCCCCTACCGGCACGCCAACAAGATCTTCTACGTCGTCCTCGGCACCCTGATGGTCCCGACCTCGGTGACCTTCGTGCCCAGCTTCGTCCTGGTGTCCTCCCTCGGCTGGGTGGACACCTACCGCGGGCTGATCATTCCGGGGCTGTTCAGCGGTTTCACCTGCTTCCTGTTCCGGCAGTACTTCCTCGGGTTCCCCAAGGAGCTGGAGGAGGCGGCACGCGTGGACGGGCTCGGCCACTGGGGTGCCTACTGGCGGGTCGTCGTCCCCAACTCGCTGAACTTCTTCGCGGCGATCGCCACGATCACCTTCATCAACGGCTGGAACGCCTTCCTGTGGCCGCTGGTCATCGGCCAGGATCCGAACGCGTGGACCGTCCAGGTCGCGCTCTCCTCCTACATCACCAACCAGACCGTCGTCTTCCACCAGATCTTCATGGCGACCGCCATTTCCATCCTGCCCCTGCTGTGCGTGTTCCTCTTCCTCCAGCGCTGGCTGGTGCAGGGGATCGCACAGACCGGTATCAAGGGCTGACCTAGGAGACCGATGTCTTTGAGCACCCACACCGACACCGCCTACGTCGAGGACGTCTCCCCGGGTTCCGGCGCGCTCCCGCCGCGCGCCCGGTACACCTCTCTTGACGCCAAGTCCCTTTCCCTGAACGGCAGCTGGCGATTCAGGCTGTCGCCGACGGCCGACGCCGAGGACGACTCCTTCGCCGAGGAGGGGTACGACGCCGCCGAGTGGGCGCAGGTCTCGGTCCCCGGCCACTGGGTCCTGCAGGGGCACGGTTCGCCCATCTACACCAACCACCTCTACCCGTTCCCCGTCGACCCGCCGCGCGTGCCGACCGAGAATCCGACCGGCGACCATCTGCGGGTCTTCGACCTGCCGGCCGACTGGCCGGACCTCGCCGAGGGCGGCGCGGTGCTGCGCTTCGACGGGGTGGAGTCCTGTGCGCGGGTGTGGCTGAACGGCACGGACCTCGGTGAGTTCAAGGGCTCGCGGCTGCCGCACGAGTTCGCGGTCGGCCATCTGCTGAAGACTGCAGACAATGTACTGGCGGTCCGCGTCCACCAGTGGTCGGCCGGCTCGTATCTGGAGGACCAGGACCAGTGGTGGCTGCCGGGCATCTTCCGTGACGTCACCCTGCTGCACCGCCCGGCGGGCGCCGCCCTCGACTTCTTCGTCCACGCCTCCTACGACCACCGCGCGCACGCCGGCACCCTGCGGATCGACTCCGACGTGGACGGCCGGGTCACCGTGGCCGAGCTGGGCATCGACATCGCGACCGGCGAGAGCGTGACCGTGCCGGTCGAACCGTGGTCGTCGGAGACGCCCCGGCTCTACGACGGCGAGCTGGCCACCGAGGGCGAACGGGTGCCGCTGCGCATCGGGTTCCGTACGGTCGAGCTGTCGGACGGCCTGATCAAGGTCAACGGCCGACGGGTGCTCTTCAAGGGGGTCAACCGGCACGAGTGGCACCCGGAGCGGGGCCGTGCCCTCGGCCTGGAGACCATGCGCGAGGACGTGCTGCTGATGAAGCGGCACAACATCAACGCCGTCCGCACCTCCCACTACCCGCCGCACCCGGCCTTCCTCGACCTGTGCGACGAGTACGGCCTGTGGGTGATCGACGAGTGCGATCTGGAGACGCACGGCTTCACCGAACAGGGCTGGCGGGACAACCCCGTCGACGACGACCGCTGGACCCCGGCCCTGCTGGACCGGGCGTCCCGCATGGTCGAGCGGGACAAGAACCACCCCAGCGTCGTCATCTGGTCTCTCGGCAACGAGGCCGGCACCGGCCGGGGCCTGACCGCGACGGCCGAGTGGATCAAGGGCCGGGACTCCTCCCGGCTGCTGCACTACGAGGGCGACCCCGGCTGCCGTGACACGGACATGTATTCCCGGATGTACGCCTCCCACGCCGAGGTCGAGCGGATCGGCCAGGGCCTGGACGGCGGTACCCACAAGCGGCGCGGGCTCCCCTTCATCCTGTGCGAGTACGCCCACGCCATGGGCAACGGCCCCGGCGGACTCGCCGACTACCAGCGGCTGTTCGAGTCCTACGACCGGCTCCAGGGCGGCTTCGTCTGGGAGTGGATCGACCACGGCATCGCGCATCCGCAGCTGGGTTACGCCTACGGCGGCGACTTCGGCGAGGAACTGCACGACGGCAACTTCGTCTGCGACGGCCTGCTCTTCCCGGACCGGCAGCCTTCCCCCGGGCTGGTCGAGTACAAGAAGGTGATCGAACCGGTCGGCATCACCGGCGACCCCGGCGACGGCACGGTCCGCGTCACCAACAAGCAGGACTTCGCCGGCCTGTCGGCGCTGGCGTTCACATGGTCGTACGAGGTCGAGGGTGAGCCGGTGGAGTCCGGCACCCTGACCGTGCCCGCGCTGGCGCCCGGCGAGTCGGCCGACGTCAAACTGCCCGCGCCGCCGGCCACGGCACCCGCAGGCGAGGCCCACTGGACGGTCCGGGCGGTGCTCGCGGCCGACACCCCGTGGGCACCGGAGGACCACGTGGTCGCCTGGGGCCAGATCCCGGCGTCACCGCGCCGGGTGCCCACGGTCGCGCCGACCGCCCGACCGGCGGCCCGCGACGGGGTGATCACCCTCGGCCCCGGCACCTTCGACGGCCGCACCGGCAGCCTGACGGCCATCGGCGAGGTGCCCGTCTGCGGTCTGCGGCTGGACGTGTGGCGGGCCACCACCGACAACGACGACGGCGCGGCCTGGCAGAGCGATGAGCGCTACGGCCTGGTGTGGCGCACGCTTGGCCTGCACCGGATGCGGCACCGGCTGGACGCGGTGGAGACCGGCGAGAACGCGCTGACGGTCCGCACCCGGGTGGCACCGGCGGCACGGGAGGTGGGACTGTCGACGGTATACCGCTGGACGTCCAACGGAGACAGTCTGCGGTTGACCGTATGGACCATCCCGGAGGGCGACTGGACGGTCCCGCTGCCGCGGCTCGGCATCCGCTTCGGGCTGTCCGCGGCCGACGAGGTGCGCTGGTTCGGCGGCGGGCCCGGTGAGGCGTATGCGGACACCAGGATGGCGTCGACGGTCGGCAGTTGGCGGTCGACTGTAGACGATCTGCAGACGCCGTACCTCCGTCCGCAGGAGAACGGCGCCCGCATCGACGTCCGCTGGGCGGAGCTGGGCGGTCTGCGCATCGAGGGCGACCCGGCGTTCTTGCTCACCGCCCGCCGCTGGACCACCGAGCAGCTGGACGCCGCCACCCACCGCACGGACCTCACACCCGGTGACACGGTCTGGGTCAACCTCGACCACGGCCAGCACGGCATCGGCTCCCAGTCCTGCGGCCCGGGCCCGCTGCCCCAGTATCACCTGCGCGCCCAGCCGGCGGAGTTCTCCTTCGTGTTCACCACCGCCCAGGATCCACGCACGCGGTGACGCACCGGCATGATCCCGACCCCCGCCGCGGCCGACGCGGCGGGGGTCGCTCACTCCATGGGAGAAGTGAGCGGATGACCGCGACGGGACAGTTCGGCGGCCGGTGGTCACGGTGCTGATCGGCCGGGTGAACAGCCGGCTGCCGAGCCTGGCCGCCGCCACGCTCGTGCGCTTCCATCGGCTTCCTCGGCTCGTTCGTGGAGGGTGCGGCCTCGCAGTGGAGTTCGGTGTACAGGGCGGACTTCCTCTGTGTCCTGCCGTCGGCGCGTCCTCTAACCTAAATGCTCTAGGATCCAGCCTGGGGGTCCAAGGAGGAGGTGTCGGATGGCCCGTGCGGGAATCACCGTCGACCGGTTGATCGCGGCGGCGGCCGGCCTCGCCGACGAGGCGGGGTTCGAGAACGTCACCCTGTCCGCGCTGGCCCGCCGCTTCGGCGTGAAGGACGCGAGCCTGTACTCGCACGTCAAAGGCCTGGACGACCTGCGCACCCGGCTCGCGCTGCACGCGGGCGGCGAGCTGATCGACCGGATCGCCACGGCCGTGGCCGGGCGGGCCGGCAAGGACGCGCTGGCCGCCTTCGCCGGGGCGTACCGCGCGTACGCCCTGGAGCATCCGGGCCGGTACGCGGCCACCCAGATCCGTATCGACCAGTCCCTGATCGCCGGCTCCCCCGCCATGCGCCGTACGGCCGAGATCACCTACGGGATGCTGCGCGCCTACGGCCTCGGCGAACCCGATCTGACGGACGCCGTACGCCTGCTGCGCAGTACCTTCCACGGCTACTGCGCCCTGGAGTCCACGGGCGGCTTCGGCGCGGACCGCGACGTGCGGGCCTCCTGGGACAAGGCCGTCGAAGCCCTGCACCTCGCCCTGACCCACTGGCCCCGGGAGACGAACGACGATGACTGAAACGCCGCACCACGACGTGACCGGCAGCGGTCCCGTACTGCTGATCGTGCCGGGCGGGGCCGGACACCCGATGGGGCTGGAGCCGCTGACCGAACGGCTGGCGCGACGCTTCACCGTGGTGACGTACGACCCGTTGGGGCTCGCCCACGGCCGGCTCGGCCTGCCGGTTGCGGACCAGCGTCCGGCGGACTGGAGCGACGGGGCGCACCGGCTGCTGGAGGCGGTGCTGCCGCCGGGCGAGCGGGCGTACGTCTTCGGGACCAGCTCCGGCGGCATCGCCGTCCTCGACCTGCTCGCCCGGCACCCGCGGCGGCTGGCGGGCGTGGTCGCGCACGAGCCGCCGTGTGTGACGGTGCTGCCGGACGGGGCGGAACGGCGGGCCGAACTGCTCGGGCAGTTCGCCGGGGCCGGGCGGCCGCCCGCCGAGGGCGAGTCGGCGACCCCGATGGGCGTCTTCCTCGCCCACGTCCTGCAGCCCTTCACCGCGTACGCCCCGTCCGCCCCTTCCGTCCTGTCCGCCCCGTCCGCCCTCTCCGCTCCCCCTGCCGGCCCCCGTGTCACCCTCGGCGCCGGGGCCGACTCGCGCGGCCAACTCCTGTACCGCACCGCCGAGTTCCTCGCTGACCGCCTGGACGGCTCCTTCGCGGAGTTCCCGGGCGGGCACCTCGGCACCCTGGATCATCCCGGGGACTTCGCCGGGCTGCTCACCGAGACGTTCCTGTCCGGCGCGCACACCTCGGCGTAGGACGGCGTGGTACCGCCCGGCACCCGCCCGGCCGCGATGTCTTCCACCGCGTCCAGCGCCGCGCCCAGTGCCCGCCGGTAGAGCAGGGAGCCGAGGCTGACGCGGGCGACACCGAGGCCCGCGAGCTGGGAGACCGTGGGACCGGTGGGCGAGTAGAGGATGTTGAGCGGGGCGTCGGTGTGCCGGACGAGAGCACCGATCCGTTCCGGGTCGGTGAGTCCGGGCACGAACACCCCGTCGGCACCTGCCTGTTGGTAGGCGTCGAGGCGGCGCAGGGTGTCCGCCTCGACGCCGTCGCCCAACCAGTGGGTGTCCGTACGGGCGTTGACGAACAGGCCGGGTACGGCGGCCTTCACCGCGGCGATCTTCGCGGCGTGCCGGGCGGCCGGTCCGAGCCCGTCCTCCAGGTTGATGCCGACGACCCCGACGGACCACAACTGGCGGGCCAGTTCGGCGACTTCGTCCGGATCGTCGGCGAAGCCGTCCTCCGCGTCGACGGAGAGCAGAAACGGCTCCGAACCGAGGGTCAGGGCGAGGCTCAGGGTCTGCTCGCGGGTTGCGCCCCGGCCGTCGGGCAGGCCGGCCGCCGCCGCGACGGCCAGGCTGGTCGTGGCGATCGCCGCGAACCCCCGGGCGGCGAGCGCGGCGGCCGAGGCGTGGTCCCAGGCGTTGGGGAGCAGCAACGGCTGTCCGCGGCGGTGGTGCAGGGCGGCGAACGCGGTCACATCGTGCTCTGCGGTCATACGGCAACGCTAGGCGCCGGACGGTTCGGCGCCCACCGAACGATGGACGACCGCACGCCTCCCGTCCCGCAAGCGCACCGGGGCACCCGGGCACCGCACAGCGGGGCACACCGGTGCGCCGGCGCTCCGGAAACGGTTTCGGCAACCTTTCCGTCCCCGGCGGCGACCCAGGGCATGACTCAAGCACGACGCACCACAGGTCACCGCCGCGTGCGCGCGGCCCGCAAGCCCGTGATCGGTGCGCTCGCCGCCGCCGGGCTGCTGGCGGGCACGTGGCACGCCACGGCCGGGGCGGCCACACCCGCCGCACCGCAGTTGACCGTCACCAGCACGGCCGTCTCCCTGTCGGCCAAGTACCCCTGTCTGTCCGCCGGTTACAACAACGCCCGCGAGTGGAACCGCACCGCCACCGCGGTCGCCCCCGACGGCACACTCCGGGTCGCCTGGCCCGCGACGGACGGCGTGCACGTCACCCACTGACGGCCGCGGGGAAGCGCGCCGGTGCGGACACGGTCGTCGCGGGGGCCCGGGAGGTCGACGGGCTGGTCGCCCACGACGACGGGTTCGCGCTGCTCACCCGGTTCGCCGACACCAACAAGTGGAAGGAGACGGCCGCCGCGATCGTCCGCTACGCCGGCGGCAGACGGACCTGGACCACGAAGCTGACCGGCACCGCCTCGCACGACACCTCACCGGTGCTGGACGGGCAGCTGACCTGGAACGGCACGAAGTACGGCGCCTACTTCGTGGTGCACGACGCGGGCGGTTTCGCCGACGGGCACTTCGGCGACAAGCTGTCGTACCTCAGCGCCAAGGGTGCCAAGCTCAGCGGCGGCTGGAGCTGGGGCTGCAGTCACAACGAGGGCATCGCCCTGCACGCGGAGTCCTCCGGCGCTTTCACGTCCCTGTGCTTCGACGACTGGCGCTCGTGCCTGTTCGTCTCGACCGGCATCGGCGCCCCGGACGTGGCGCCGATGGTGCAGCGCGAGCAGTGCTGGGCGGGGTACTGCGGTGGTACGTTCCCCGGCCGCACCGGCGATCTGGTGAAGTCCGCCGACGGCCGTTACGCAACCGCTTTCTCCTCCCGGCGTGCCGCCTCCGCGAGGAAGAATCCGGCCGATTAGCGGACGCGGCTGGAGCGTCACCCCGAAGACCGCCACCCACCAGGTCGCGATCGCCTTTCTGAAGAACCGCAACTCCGGCCCCGGCAAGACGGTGTACCTGTCCGCCGACAAGGGCACCGAGCACGTCGATGTGCACCTCGCCCCGTACGGCAAGGACAAGCTGCTGCTGTCCTGGGAGTCGCTGAAGAACGCCAAGTGCTCCGCCGGCACCTGCACCGGCACCTTCACGGGCACACACCTGCGGCTCGTGGACCGGAACGGGAAGTTCGCCGGCGCCGGCACGGTGGTGAGCGCGCGGATCACCGGTGACATCGCCGTTCTCAAGGACGGCACGCTCAGCTGGGCCTACGCGCCCGTCACCCCGTCCTCGCCACTCCGCTCACCGGGGCGTCACCGACCACGACGAGCCTGCGGATCGCCCGGCTGAAGCCGTGAACGCGAAGACGCCCTCCGCGCCGGACGCCCAGCGAACGCTCACCGCATACCCCTTACACCTCTTGCACCCCTTGCATCCCTCACATCTCTCATGCCCCTTATGCCCCGCCTGCCCCTCATCGTCCTCCCCCGCTCGGACGGACACCAGGTCCGTGAGGGGCCGGGGGGCCGCCTCACCGGTCAGCCGGGCGAGCGCCACGAACAGTGTGACCTCGCCCGGGCCGGTGTGGCCGGTCAGGTCCGCCGACAGGCCGCAGACCGGGAGGAGTTCGGCGCGCAGCCCGTTCGGTGCCGGCCAGCCGGTGATCCGCACCGGCGTCCCGGGCTCGGCCCCGGCGACGAGGTGGGCCCGCACCTCGGCCGCGCCCTCGGCGAGCACGAGGCTGGTGACGGTGATCCCGTCGCGCACGGTGTGCCGCGAGGCGATCCAGCCGTCGCCGGTACCGAGCGGCTCGATCCGCGTCCGGTCCGGGGTGCCGCCGACGATCACGCTGTTGTCGGGGGCGGTCCGCTCGGGCGTGGTCGCGGTCGAGTAGGCGAGCCGGGTGTAGTAGGGGTCGTAGCGGACGTCCTCGCTGCCGTGGTTGTGCAGCCGGACCAGGCCGTCCGAACGAGTGCTCTGGATCAGCCAGTTGGGGGCGGCTACGGGTGTGACCTCGTCGGCGCGGTCGGCCGGTCCCGGTTCCTCGGTCGCCGTCCACACCTCGTGCTCGGGTGGCAGGAGCAGACCGAGAAAGCCTTTGCTGGCCCAGTAAGGGGAGGCCGGGCCGGAGTAGCTCTGCACGAGCGACTCGTCGGGGCCAAGCCAGCCCAGCGGGAGCAGCCCGCGCTCGTCGACCGCGCCGCCGTCGAGGAAGTAGCGCAGCGCGCCGGAGGCCAGGCGCCGGGTCTCGCCGGAGGGCAGCGGGGTGTGGCCGGTCAGCGCGCCGAGCCAGAGCGGGGCGGTCGTGGCGAAGCGGTAGGTCAGGGAGCGGCCCTGGTGGAGGGGGGCGCCGTCACCGCCGAACAGGCGGGCGTAGTCGGCGAGGTGGACGGACAACCGTCGACCGTATACAGAAAGCAGTTCATTGTCGTCCGCCAACCATGCGTGGACGACTGTATACAGGTGCATCGCCCAGCCGTTGTAGTAGTCGAACTTCCGGCCGTCGCCGTCGGTGTACCAGCCGTCGCCGAGGTACCAGCCCTCGATCCGCTCCAGGCCGCGGTCGATCGCCTTGCGGGCGGCCTGCGGGCGGTGGCCGATCTCCTGGAGGAAGCCGCCGACGGTGACAGGGAACAACTCCCAGTTGCACGGCCAGGGTGCGGCGGTGAGTGCGTCGGCCAGCCACTCGGCGGTGCGCTGCCGCACCGGGTCGTCCAGCCGGTCCCACAGCAGCGGGCGGGTCAGCCGCAGGGCGAGCGCGATGGAGGCGGCCTCGACGAGCGGCTGGCTGCGGTCCTCGATCCGCGGCCAGATGCCGCCGGGCCCGGTCGCAAGGCCCTCGGCGTAGCGGCCGAGCGCGGTCTCGTCGCGGCGGAAGGCGGCCAGCAGCAGCGTCCGGGCGTACCCCTCCAGGCCGTCGGAGAGGCGGCCGGCGTGGCTGACGTGGTTGCCGGGGAGGTGGTAGAGGGCGCGGTCGGGGGTGGCGTAGGGGGCGACGGCGGCCAGCAGGGCGTCGGCTGCGGCCTCCCAGTGCGCACGGGTGTAACCGGTGCGGGGACTGACGTCGCGGTCGTCGGCGGGCAGTCGGATCACGGCGGTGGCGTTCCTTCCTGGCGGGACCTGGGGTGCCCCGGTTCCGGTCGGGGCGCCCCAGGAGTTCATCCCACGCGCACCAGGCCCTCGGGCACCAGACGCATCGCGACGAGCGCGTCACGGACGAGGCCCGCGTAGACGGTGGCGCCATGGACGGAGGTGTGGGTGTTGTCGTGCTCCTCGGTGTAGAGGTAGATCGCCTTGGAGCCCTCCACGCCGAGGGACTCCACCAGCGCCTTGGTGTTCGCCGTGAGGTCGATCAGGGGGACGTGCTCGGCGCCGGCGACGGACCGGATGACGGCCGGGAGGTCTACGCCGAGGCCGTTGACCAGCAGGGCGGTGGTGTTGTTCAGGGTGCCGTCGGCGCTGAACCAGCGGCGGACGATCGGGGTGACGAGCACCGGCTCGCCGCCCTTGGCCCGGATGCCCGCGACGAGGGTCTCGAGGTTGGTCCGGTAGGTGGCCTCGTCCGTGGTCTTGTCGTTGTGGGCGAGCTGGACGAGGACGAGGTCGCCGGGGCGGATCAGCGGCTGGACGGTGCCCCAGAGCCGAGGATCGGCGAGGTAGGTGACGGTGCTCTCGCCGGAGTCGGCGTAATTGGCGACGGACAGGCCCTTGCGCAGGTACTGCGGGAGCTGCTGGCCCCAGCCGGAGTAGGGGGCGGCGGGCTGGTCGCAGACGGTGGAGTCGCCGATCAGGATGATCTGGCGGGCGCGGTGAGCCGGGGTGACCTGGATGCCGGCGAGGGCGGGGGCAGGGCCGCCGAGGGCCAGGTCCAGGCCGGGGGTGCCGTCGGGGCCGGTCGGCTCGCCCTCGGGGGTGCGGACGTTCACGGTGAAGCTGCGGGTGACGTGTGCGCCGGCCGGGACGGTGGTCTCCGGGAGCAGGGAGCGGCGGGTCTCACCGGTGATGGCGGTGCTGGAGGCCGCCCGGCCGCCGAGCCGGACCGTCACGTCGTACGTGCCCGGCGGGACGTCGAAGTGGCAGGCGGCCGGGGTGCAGTTCTCGAGGCCGGGCGGGCGCGGCCCGGGGCGGGCCTGGGCGGGGGTCGCCGCCAGGGTCGCGCACAGGGTGACCGTGGCCGCGGTCAGCGCGGCGCCGCGCACGGCGTTGATCCGTCTCACTCGTGACTCCTCAGGCGCTGGACAAGGTCCGGCCGGTGGACCGTACCGCTTGATGCAAGCGCTTTCTAGCTCTCCGGATGAATTCATACGATCACCAACTGCCAAGCGGTGAAAGCTCTTTCGCGAAATCGATTCAACTGTCACTCTGCCTCACACCCGCACTCCCCGGACCTCCCGAAGGAGGCACCCCCATGTCCGGAACCCGGAACAGCGGCGCGGTCACCCGCCGCGCCTTCGTCGTCACCGCCGCGGCCGCCGCCGGCACGGCCGCCCTCGCCGGTCCGCTCGCCGGCGTCGCGTCGGCGGCGGGCTTCGGCTGGAGCGACGACGGTTCCCACTACGTGGTCGACACCGGCGCGCACCTCGTCTTCAAGGTCAGCAAGGCCAACGGCGACCTGACGTCGCTGGTGTACAAGGGGACCGAGTACCAGGGCTACGGCGGCAAGAACTCCCAGGTCGAGTCCGGCCTCGGCACCTCCGCCGTGACCATCGCCCAGTCCGGCTCCACCATCCTGATCTCCGTCAGCCACGGCACGCTGAAGCACTACTACGCCGCCCGCAGCGGCGAGAACAACATCTACCTGTGGACCGACAAGGCCGACCCCTCGGTCACCGCCACCCGGTACATCGTGCGGGTGAAGGCGGGCCTGTTCCTCAACGACGAACCGGACTCCTACACGTACACCACCAGCACCGTCGAGGCCTCGGACGTCTTCGCCAAGTCCGACGGCCAGACCCGCTCCAAGCACTACTCGAAGCTACGGGTCATCGACTACGACTATGTCGGCTGGACCACCGGCGGCGTCGGCCTGTGGATCGTCCGCAGCAACCACGAGAAGGCCTCCGGCGGTCCCTTCTACCGCTCGCTGCTGCGCCACCAGAGCGCCGACGGCGGCGGACTGTACGAGATCCTCCACTACGGCGAGAACCAGACGGAGCCCGAGCGCTTCGGCCTGCAGGGCCCGTATGTCATCGCCTTCACCGACGGCGGGGCACCGTCGCCGTCGCTGTATCACGGCACGCTGACCACGGCGTGGGCCGACTCGCTCGGCATCTCCGGGTACGTCGCCGACAGCGGCCGGGGCCGGGTCGCCGGCGTCGGCATCAGCGGACGGGACACCGCGTACACGTACACGGTCGGGCTCGCCAACTCGTCCGCGCAGTACTGGGGTACGGCGCGGTCGGCGGACGGCTACTTCTCGGTGTCCAGGATCCTGCCGGGTGTATACACGCTGACCGTCTACAAAGGCGAGTTGGCTGTATACAGTACACAGGTGACCGTATCCGCGGGCGCGACGACCACCCTCAACACGATCACCGTCGCGTCGTCCAACGATCCGTCGAACGCGAGCGCCATCTGGCGGATCGGTGACTGGGACGGCACGCCGGGCGGGTTGAAGAACGCGGACCTGATGACGTACGCGCACCCCTCGGACGTACGGGCCTCCGCCTGGACCGGGAACGTGGTGATCGGCAGCGGCAGCGAGACGTCCGCCTTCCCCTGCTACCTATGGAAGGACGTCAACTCCGGCCTGCTCGTGTACTTCAAGCTCACCGCCGCGCAGGCCGCCGCCGCGCACACCCTGAGGATCGGCGTGACGACCGCCTACGCCAACGGCCGGCCGCAGGTCACGGTCAACGGCTGGACGTCGCCGGTCCCCTCCGCGCCCACCCAGCCGAGCACCCGGTCCCTGACGGTGGGCTCCTACCGGGGCAACAACAACACGTTCACCTACAGTGTCCCGGCCAGTGCGTGGCTCACGGACACCAGCCAGTACAACGTGCTGAAGATCGACATCGTGAGCGGTTCGGGTACGACCGGCTTTCTCAGCGCAGGAACGGCGATCGACGCGATCGACCTGCTGGCCTGAGTTCCGCTCAAGTCCCCCGAGTCCACTGCTGGTTGGAGCCGCCGTTGCAGGTGTAGGTGATGAAGGCGGCGGAGTTGGCGGTGGAGGCGCCTGAGACGTCCAGGCACTCGCCGCTCGCGCGGGCCTTGATGTTCACGTACGAGCCCGAGGCGACGAGCGACCACAGCAGTTGCCCCAGCGGTCGCCCATGTAGAGGTACGAGGTACCCGAACGGCCTTGCACGGGAAGGACGTACGCGGTCTGCGAGCCGTAGGCGGTGAAGTCGCCGGTGTCGGTCCAGGGGGTCCAGGGGCCGGCGACGGAGGTGGCGGTGGCGTACTGCTGCTGGTTGGGGCTCCGGCCCGTGGCGCCGGACGTCAGCCTGAAGTAGACGCCGTTCCGCTTGAACAGGGCGGGGGCCTCGCGGTGGCCGCCGGGCCAGGGGTCGGCGACGAGGCTGTCGATGCCGGTGTAGTCGGCGGTGAGCCGGTAGATGTTCAGGTCGTAGTTGTCGTTGGCGGACGAGACCAGGTAGGCGGTGCCGTCGGTGTCGACGTACGTGGTCATGTCGCGGGACTGGTACTGGCCGAGCGGCTGGAAGCTGCCCCGGTAGGTGTAGGCGCCGTCGATCGTGGAGGAGACGGCGACGGCGACGCGGGCCTGGGTGTAGTCGATGCCGTTCTCCTTGTGCATCCACATCACGAACTTGCCGGTGGCTGCGTTGTAGACGACCTTCGGGCGCTCGATGTAGGCGGTGGACAGTTCGGCGGCGGAGGACTGGGTGAGGACGTGGGCGCGGAACTCCCAGTTCTTGGGGTCGGTGGAGCGGTAGGCGTCGACGTACCGGAAGGTGTTGTCGCTGTTCCTGTCCTCGCCGAACCAGTAGTAGGCGGAGCCGGCCTTGATGGCCCCGCCGCCGTGCGCGTGCACGGGGTCGCCCGAAGTGTCCGTGAACTGCGTGCCGTTGGTGATCGTCTGCGGTGCCGCCTCGCGGGGCCGGCCGCCGTCAGGGCCGCGGCCAGCGCGCAGCACAGGGCGAGCAGGGCGGCGTACACGCGTGTCATCTCACGCACTCTCCTTCACGGTGTCGGCGACGGGCACACCGAAGTCCGGGGTGCCGTCGGGTTTCCGACACGAGGAGGGGAAAGCCCTTTCATCGGTGAGCCGGTGGTGCAGGTGGGCCGGTGGGCCGGTCGTGGAGGTGGCGGGCCATGCGGCAGCCGCGTCGACTAGCGTCGTGACATGACCAGCAGCAACACCTCTCCCCGCCTCGCCGATGCCCTCGCCGCCGGGACCGTCGTGCTCGACGGCGGCATGTCCAACCAGCTGGAGTCGGCCGGACACGACCTGAGTGACGAGCTGTGGTCGGCGCGGCTGCTCGCCGAGCGGCCGGAAGCGATCACCGAGGCGCACCTGGCCTACTTCCTGGCGGGCGCGGATGTCGCCATCACCGCCAGCTACCAGGCCACCTTCGAGGGGTTCGCCCGGCGCGGCGTCTCTCACGACGAGGCGGCGCGGCTGCTGGCACTGAGCGTGGATCTCGCGCGCAGGGCCGCCCGGCGGGCCGGGGATGCGGGCGTCGAGCGGCCGCTGTGGGTGGCGGCCTCGGTCGGGCCGTACGGGGCGATGCTCGCGGACGGCTCCGAGTACCGGGGGCGGTACGGGCTGAGTGTGGACGAGCTGGAGCGCTTCCACCGGCCGCGCATGGAGGTGCTGGCCGCGGCCGGCCCCGACGTCCTCGCGCTGGAGACGGTGCCGGACGCCGACGAGGGCGCCGCGCTGCTGACGGCGGTGCGCGGGCTGGGAGTGCCGGCGTGGCTGTCGTACACGGTCGACGGTATGCACACCCGTGCCGGTCAGCCCCTGGAGGAGGCGTTCGCCCTGGCCGCCGGCGTGGACGAGGTGATCGCGGTGGGCGTGAACTGCTGCGCACCACAGGACGTGGAGCCCGCGGTGGAGATCGCGGCGCGGGTCACCGGCAAGCCGGTCGTGGTGTATCCCAACAGCGGGGAGGCCTGGGACGCCCGTGCACGGGCCTGGACGGGACGGAGGAGATTCGGCGCCGGGCAGGTGAAGACGTGGCGGGACGCGGGTGCTCGGCTCATCGGGGGGTGCTGCCGGGTGGGGCCGGAGGCGATCGCGTCGATCAGGCAGGCGCTGGACACGGCCTGAACCCGTGCGCGGCCGGGGCCGCCCGGCGACCCCGCACCGGCACTGGCCCGCGTCCCCTGACGGACGCCAGTGCCCCAACAGGCAACGTTCGCCCCGTCGCGACGCCCGGCACGCTCCCCCAGCCTTCGGCCGGGAGGTGCCCCCACTCGCCGCACCGCCCGGAAGCCCAAGTACGTCCAGTACGAGGGCATCCGGCCGGCACACCGAGAGCACGCACCGGACGCCGCTCCTTGACGGGCAAACGTTGCCTGCCGGGGCACTAGCCTCCCGCACGGGAACCGGTTGCTGCCCTGTTGCCGCAGCTCCCGGACGGTGCGAAGGGGCGGGGACCGTAGACAGTCGGCCGGCGACTGCCGACCGTAGACGGTCCAGTTGTCGACCGACGGCCGCGGACGGTCGGCCGTGGAGGTCGACTGGCGACTGGCGGTCGTAGGCGGTCAATGCCGCCGCGTCCCCACCGACCGTCGCAGGCGTCGTATCGCCGCCGCCCACTCGGCTCCGGGGGCCCGGATTTCCGGGGTGGGGGCCGGTTGCGCGGTGGGGGCGGTCGACCAGAGGGCGATTTCCGCATCCCGGGGGCCGTATGCGGTATGCGGTTCACCGTCGCCGAAGATCCGGACCGGGTGGGACGTGTCCCAGGTCTGCCAGCCAGGGTCGCCGGTCGTCGCGAAGCGTACCCAGGCGGTGTGCATCGCCTCGCACAGTTCGTGCGGGGCGCCCTCGCCCGCCAGTTTCTTCGATTCGGGGGCGGCACCGGTGTCGAAGACGAAGCCCAGCTCCAGGGCGTGGCAGGCGCCGAGGCCGGGCAGGCGGGAGGGCCAGGCGAATTCGTAGAGGTGGGAGGTGTCGGGGCGGGCGTCGGCGAGGCGGTGCAGCGGGACGCGCAGCAGGTGGTCGGTGACCATCTGGCCGACGGTCTCGGCGGTGCCGGCGTCGGGGTGCAGGGCGCGGTAGCCGCGGGGCACCTCGTGTCCGGTGTGGCAGCGGGCCATGGCGCCGGCGAGGGCGACGGGGCCGAGGCGGTCGACGTGTTCCATGAGCCCGCCGGGCACGAGCCAGAGCCGGTATTCGTCGCGGGTCCAGCCCATGAGGAGGTCGACACCCTGGGCCGTGTCGCCGTCGATCAGGGCTTTGAGCGGGTCGCGGGGTACGAGGTCGCCGTCCACGACGATGCCGAACGCGGAGCCGCCCAGGACCGGGCTGCTGAGCCGGCCGGCCTCGGCCTGGGTGCGCAGCAGCAGGTTGCGGTCGACGGCGGCGAAGGCTTCGGCGGTGGCGGGGATCTTCAGCCGCATGGCCATGCGGCGCACCATCCGCCGTACCTTGTCGCGGTCGGAGGTCTCCGGTGATCCGCTCTGCAGCACCGCGCGCCGGATCAGTCCCCGGGTCGCGGGTGCGGCGAGCAGGGCGCCGGCGCTGATGGCGCCGGCCGACTGGCCGCACAGTGTGATGCGGTCGGGGTCGCCGCCGAAGGCGCCGATCGCGTCGTGCACCCAGTGCAGGGCGGCGAGTTGGTCGCGCAGGCCGGGGTTGGGGGGTGCGTCGGGGAACAGTCCGTAGCCCTCGACGCCGAGGCGGTAGTTGACGGAGACGCAGATGACGCCGTCGCGGGCGAAGCCGGTGCCGTCGTAGACGGGTATGGCGGAGGATCCTCTGGTCAGGGCGCCGCCGTGGAGCCAGACCAGGACGGGGAGTCGGGCGCCGGGGCCGGGCTCGGGGGTCCATATGTTGAGGTTGAGGCAGTCGTCGCCGGGGATGTCCGGGTCGGAGAGGTACTGGGCGAAGGCCTCGGAGTACGGGGGCTTCGGCGCGGTGGGTCCGAAGGTGCCGGCGTCGCGCACCCCCTCCCAGGGTTCGGGCGGCCGGGGCGGGCGGAACCGGTGGGGGCCGAAGGGCGGTGCCGCGTAGGGGATGCCCCGGAACACCGCGATGCCGTGCTCGTACCGGCCGCGTACGGTCCCGTACGGTGTTCTGACCACGGGTGCGGCCTCGGTACCGGCCTCGGGGTTCGCCTGGTCCGCCGTCATCGCCCACCAGTCCTTCGCCGCGCGCTCGTGCACCGTGCACCGTGCACCATCAGAGCACCACAGGTGCGTGCGGTATTCCGGTGCAGGGGCGCGCGGGAGGGCCGTTCGGGCTACGCCGGTACGGTGGATGACCGGGTGGTCACTTGGCGTACATCAGGGTGCCGAAGCCGAGCTGGTCGTAGCCGCCGCTGGTGGAGCCGTAGTCCCCGCCGCCGCCTTCGGGGGCGACGAGGTTGTAGTACATGGCGGAGATGTACTTGTCGTCGAGGTACAGGCGGCGGTTGTAGTGGAAGTGGAGCATCGCCCAGACGGGGCGGATCTGGCCGCGGGAGCCGGCGGCGATGACGGTCTGTGACTGCTGGGCGCAGTTCTGGCCGCTGCCCCAGGTGTAGGTGGTGTAGGGGACGTCCTGGCCGGTGTTGTACTTGGCGACGTACTGGGCGGCTTTCATGAAGCGGCGGTCGTCGTAGGAGTAGAGGTCGTCGCCCTGGTTCCAGGCCATCTCGCAGACGGCGCCCATCTGGCCCATGCCCATGACGGTGTGGCCCTGGTCGCGGCCGGACTCCTGCCATTGGCCGAGGGCGTAGCCGTCGGAGTCGGTGTACAGGTACGGCACGGCGTGGCCGATGGAGCCGTTTCCGGCGCCGGTCTTGAAGTAGGTGACGGCCTGGTCGTACGTGGCGGGGTCGTCGGTGAGGATGCCGGTGGCCATGATCGAGGCCATGTTGCACAGGTCCCAGTTCGCCCAGTAGTTGGTGATGCAGGCGTCGTTGTGGTGGGTCAGGAAGCTGTTGTTGAGCGGGTAGAAGACGTCGGTCATCATCTGCTGGAACGCGGCGAGGTCGAACCCGTCGTGGTCGCGCATGAGTTCCGCCGCGTTGGCGAATTCCCAACCGTAGATGCCGGCGGCGAGGAAGCGGTCGGCGTTGCCGGTGACCGTGGTGAGGGTGGACGACCAGGCGTTGAGGATTCTCGCGGCGCACTCGGCGTTGGCCTCGGTGCCGGCGATGTTCCAGCGCAGGGCGTTCTGGTAGGCGGCGGCGATGTCGTTGTACAGGATGCCGTAGTTCTCGCCGGTGCCGCCGCGGATGACGGTGGCCTGCGGGTTGGGTGTCCAGGTGGATGCGGAGTGGGGGTTGGCGGTCAGCCTGTTCCAGCCGGACAGCCAGGGGTCGGTGCCGGCGGCGACCCTGACTTTGGCGCGGTTGATGTCGCCGGCGTTGTGGAGCATGCCGGGGTGGGTGAAGGTGGCCGGGGCGGCGTCCGCGGTGGTGGCGGAGGTGGTGGCGCCGAGGGCGAAGGCGGCGGTGAGGCCGCCTGCGGTCTTGAGCAGACCGCGGCGGCTGACCTCGGTGTCCGGGAGACGGGTGTGGGGGGATGTGCGGCTCATCCGGTGCATCTCCGATCCTGGGGTGTCTACATGGGGGTGATGCTCACCTCGTCGAACTCGGTGGTGCTGTGGGCCAGGGCGTCCCGGGAGCAGACCACGAGGCCCGCGTGGTAGGGGGCGTCACCGAAGCCGGGGATGTCGCCCGCGGCGAGGGGGATCCAGGTGGCGCCGCCGTCGGTGGAGGCGTGCGCGGTGAAGCTGGTGCCGGTGCGTTGGAGCCGTAGCAGGCAGGGGGCGGTGACCGCCGCGCCCGTGAAGGCGGACTTCCCGGCGACGGTCGTGCGCAGCATGAGCTGGGCGCTGGTGCCGCCGGTGACGATGGCCCCGGCAGCCTGGTCGAACGGTGACAGGGACTTGGTCATGAGCAGCCCGGCCCGGTCGCCGCTCGCCCCGCCGCGGGTGACCAGCCGGGCGGTGATCTCGCAGTCACCGGTGACGGGCTGTCGTACGAACTGGCCGGTCATGCCCTGGTTGTTGACGTTCAGGTCGGTCCCGGCGCCCCGCATCACGAAGGTCCCGTCCTGGTGGGCGGTGCTGCCGGGTGTCTGTTCGGCGACCACGCCGAGCGTGCCGCTCGCCGAGGGTGGTGACGTAGCCGCCCTTGGGGTTGAGGACGATGACGTCCTCGATGCGGATGTTCTTGCTGCCTCCGCTGAGGATCGCGTGGTACGGGCTGGCGCAGAGGACTCCGCGGCCGGTGAGGGCGGCGTTTTCCACGTCCTTGAAGTGGACCTGGGCGGTCAGGACGGCACCGCCTGCCAGGTGGACGGTCTTGCCGCTGGGGACGGTGAGGACGTTGCCGGGCAGGGTGTGCACGCCGGGCCCGAAGTAGAGGACGTCGGGGTCGTCGGCTGCGGGCGGGTGGGGGTCGATGTGGTTGGTGATGAGGTGCAGGCAGTCGAAGATCTCGTCGTTGATCTGGATGAGGAGGTCATGGGGCTCGTCGAGGGTGAAGCGCAGGGTGTCGCCGCGGAGGCCGGGTTTGATCCCGAGGGCGTCGGGTCTGATCCGGGCCTTGGTGGTGCCGCCCTTGAGGTAGGTCACCTCGATCTCGACGGTGCCGCGGAAGTCGAAGTAGACCATTGAGGAGTTGTAGACCTTGCCGGAGCCGGTGGTGGGGTTGATCTCCTCGAACTGGGGTCGCCAGATGTCGAGGGTCTGCCAGTCACCGTCCGGTGCGGTGCGCACCTTGACCGTGAAGCTGGTGTTGGTGGGGAGGGTGGACGGGCGTGGGTGGGTGACCAGTCGGGGTGTGGTGCCGGCGCTGTCCGCCCGGGCCGTGCGGGCCGCGAGGCCTGACAGGCCGGCGGCGAGCACGGTGGCGCCGGCCGCCTGCAGGGCGGTGCGGCGGGAGGGGGACGGGTTCATGCGGGGCTCCTTGTGAGGGTGAAAGAGCGGTGCGGGCCGGTCGCTTGGGGCCGGTGCGGGCCGGTCGCTTGGGGCCGGTGCGGGCCGGTCGCTTGGGGCCGGTGCTGGACAGGCCGACAGCCGCGGTCAAGCTCGTCGCGGCGGGTTGGGCACGCCGTTGTGGCTGCCGTCGAAAGCGGGGGTCCGGCCGTTGTGGCTGCTGGCGAACGTGGTGCTCGACCATTGCGACTGCCGGCGAACGTGTAGCTCGACCGTTGCGTCTGCCGTCGAACGTGGTGGCTCGACCGTTGCGTCTGCCGCCGGACACGTGGTTCGGCGGCAGACGCCGGGTCGGGCGCGGGTGGTCTCCAGCCGTTCCTCGTGGTCTGTTCGGCCGGGTCCGGGGATCCGGGGAGATGCCGTCGGGCTCGACCCCGTCAAGGTGGCGGTCTCATCGCCGCCGACGCCGGTGGACGCCTGCACAGCCGACGGTCTCGCCGCCGCTGACACCGACGGACGCCTGCACAGCCGATGGTCTCGTCCCCGCTGACACCGACGGACGCCTGCACAACCGACGGTCTCGTCGCCGAGGCCGGTGGAAGCCTGCACAGTGCGGCCGCTCGGGGCCGCCCCTCCGGCCGCGGCACCGCCCGTCGAGGGGGCGGGAATCGGTGGCTCATGCGAGGCCCGGCCTGGGTGTACATGAACTACCCACTCCCTTCGGTGAGATGACGTACCCACGCCTGGGGCTGCGGGGTGCCGCTCCTTGATGTGCGAGATTTCGGCAATCGGTTTCTACGAGTGGTGCAGGGAGCTTCTTCCTGCGGGCACGGCGCGTCAAGAGGCGCGACGAACTTTCGAAAACCGTGTGGGTGCCGGGCCGGTGGCCACGCGGACCGTACGCTGCGGCTGGTCCCGGCAACCGGTTGCCGGGGCCAGGTGTTCCGTACGGCCGAGGTCGGCACCGGTCGTGACCAGGGGATCGAGCCGGTCCGGGAGCCTGCGCGGTGCGGCGGACACCAGCCGGTCCCCCGCGCCGTGCGGGACGGCCCCCCGTACGCAGCGGGTGCGGTCCTCTGCGACCAGCACGGACCGGCCCTGGGTCCGGCAGGATCCGGCCCCCCGCCTTGGCGATTGACCGTGCGTTCCCGGCAGTCATACGGTAGAAGGCGCTTTCTGAAAACGTTTCTACTTTCGTTCGTCACGCTCGTCACGTTCGTCAGGAGAGCCATGCCCCCCAGCGCCCAGCCGCCGCGGACCGTGTTCGCGATGGATCCGGTACACCTCCCGCTGCTCTTCCCCCCGCCGCTCATGACCCGGCTGGAACGCACGGCCGGCATCGACGCGGCGCTCGTCGTACGGGACTTCGCCGATCCGGCGGTGGCCGGCGCCCTGGCCCGGGCCGAGGTGCTGATCACCGGCTGGGGCTGCCCGCGCCTGGACGCCGGCGTGCTGGCCGCGGCCCCCGGGCTGCGTGCCGTCCTGCACGCCGCGGGGTCGGTCCGCTCCCTGGTCGGCGAGGCCCTGTGGAAACACGGCATCACCGTCTCCAGCGCGGTCACCGGCAACGCCGTGCCGGTGGCGGAGTACACGCTCGCGATGATCCTGCTCGCCGGCAAGGACGCCTTCGGCCACCGCGAGCGCTACCGCCGCACCCATACCCACCCGGGCCCCGCCGAGACGGCGGCCACCGGCAACCTCGGGCGCCGCGTCGGGGTGATCGGCGCCTCCCGCGTGGGGCGCCGGCTGATGGAGCTGCTGCGGCCGTTCGATCTCACGGTCCTGCTGCACGACCCCTACGTCGGCCCCGCCGACGCAGCCGCCCTCGGGGCCGAACTGCTTTCGCTGGACGACCTGTTGCGGCGCAGCGACATCGTCACCCTGCACGCCCCCGACATCCCCGAGACCCACCACATGCTCGACCGCGACCGGCTCGCCCTCCTGCGGGACGGCGGTGTGCTGATCAACACCGCGCGCGGGGCGCTGGTCGACCACGAGGCGCTGGCCGAGGAGCTGGTCTCCGGGCGCCTGCGCGCGGTCCTGGACGTCACCGAGCCCGAGCCGCTGCCCGCCGGCTCCCCGCTGTACCGGCTGCCCAACGTCTTTCTCACCCCGCACATCGCGGGCTCGCTCGGCAATGAGCTGGAGAGGCTGGGCACGATCGTGGTGGAGGAGCTGGAGCGGCTGGCCGCGGGCCTGCCGCTGCTGCACGAGGTGCGGCACGCGGACCTGCCCCGGGTCGCCTGATGGGCGTGGCGGGAGCGCCGTCCACAGGGCCACCGGACCAAAGCAGCGGTGGGATACGGCTTCCGCACCGGCGCGGGCGGGCCCCGGGCGGGCGGGAGAGGCGCCACGACGTCGAAGGAGTCCCACGGTGAGTCAGCGCAACGCGCCCAGTGGTGCCGGCCGGGCGACCATCCGCGACGTGGCGGAGCGCGCCGGTGTCTCCGTGGCGAGCGTCTCGCGGGTGCTGTCGGGCAACTACCCGGTGTCGGACGAGCTGCGCCGGCGGGTGATGAAGGTCGTCCGGGACCTGGACTACGTCACCAACGCCCACGCCCGCTCGCTGGCCGGCGGCGGCACACCGACGGTGGCGATCCTCATCAACAACATCACCGGCGCCGCGTTCGCCCACGTGGCCAAGGGTGTCGAGGGCGCGGCCACGCTGCGCGGCTGGCTGTCGCTGGTCGGCACGACCGGCGACGACCCCGAGCGGGAGCTGGCGCTGGTCAACCTCATGCGGCAGCAGGGCGTGGCCGCCGTGGTGCTGCTGGGCGGCGCGTACGACTACGACGAGTACCAGCTGCGCATGGCCCGCTTCGCCCGCTCCCTGGACGCGGCCGGTTCCCATCTCGTCCTCGTGGGCAGGCCGGCCCTGGAGGGCGAGGTGCCGGCCACCACGGTCGACTACGACAACGAGGGCGGCGCCTACGCCATGGCCAGCCACCTGCTGTCGGCCGGCCACCGGCGCGTCCTCGTGCTGCCCGGTCCGGCCGAACTCACCGCCGCGCAGGGCAGGTTGAGGGGTGCGCGGCGTGCCTTCGAGGCGTACGGCGTGCCGTTCGAGGAGTGTGCGGTCCGACACGGCCCGTACGACGACACGCACGGCTACGACGCGGTCGAGGCGGCCCTGCGCGAGACGCCGGGGTTCACCGCGGTGCTCGCCGGGACCGACGTGGTGGCCGCGGGCGCCATGCAGGCGCTGCGCGCGGCCGGGCTGCGCGTGCCGGAGGACGTCTCGATCGTGGGCTACGACGACATCCCGCTCGCCTCCCGGCTGACGCCCCAGCTGACCACGGTGCACGTGCCGTACGAGGAGATGGGCCGGGTGGCGCTGCGTGCGGTGGCCGACCGGCGCGAGGGCGGTGCGGGTCGCCGCAGGAGCGCCGACGGTGAGCACGTGGTGCTGGGCACCCATGTCGTCGTACGCAGTTCGGTGCGGCCGCCCGCTCCGCGCGGATAGTTCCGCGCTATTACGTAACCGGTTTCTTCCGCCTTCCGACGCCGTCGGTCTTTGCCCAGCGGTCTGCCGGTCCTTCGGCAGGCTGCGTCGGCAAGGCGCGCACCTGGTGACGGCGCGCGGCTCCTCGGGAGTGCTGTTCAACCTGGCGGAGCTGTCCCCGTCCCAGTACGCATGGCTGGACCACCATCGCATCCCCTACGTACTGATCGATCCCGCGCACGAGCCGCCGGCCGGTGTGGTGTCGGTCGGGGCGGCCAACTGGCAGGGCGGCGTGAGCGCGACCGAGCACCTGCTCGGGCTCGGCCACCGGCGGATCGCGGTGATCGCCGGGCGCCGGCGCGCGATGGCCGGCGGCGCCCGGGTGGCCGGCCACCGGTCCGCACTCGCCTCGGCCAGGGTGCGGTACCGCGCCGAGTACGTACGGCACGCAGGGTTCGACGAGGCCCTCGCCCGCCTGCGCACGCACGAGCTGCTGGACCTGCCCGAACCGCCGACCGCGGTGTTCGTGTGTTCGGACCGGATGGCCCTCGGGGTGTACGCGGCGCTCGCGGAGAGGGGCGTGAGGGTGCCGGACGACATCAGCGTCGTGGGCTTCGACGACCTGCCCGAGGCCCAGTGGGTGACGCCGGGTCTGACCACCGTGCGCCAGCCGCTCGGGGAGACGGCGGCGACCGCGCTGCGGCTGCTGGCGCGGATGATGCACGGCGAGCGCCCGGAGGGCACCCGCACCGAGCTGTCGACCCGGCTGGTCCCCCGCGGGAGCACCGCCGCGCCCCCCGTGGAGCGGCCAACTGCGTGACCCGGAACGCCCGTTCGGAGGCAGTGCGGTGACCGCGCCACACTCAAGATCGTTTGCCCGGGCATGATCATCACCACGCGCACCGCAGCGGCCCTGGCCGTGGCCGCAGTCGCTCTGGTCACCGCCTACGGCACGGCCCATGCCGCCTGCCGCACCCTTGCCCCCGGTCAGCACCGCACCGCCGTGGCCACGCCCGGCGACGACCACGACCCGAAGGAGGACGTCGAACTCGACGAGAACGGCCGCCCCGACCCCGACGAGGACTGAGGAACGGGCTTCGGCCCGATCCGGGCCGTGCCACGGCGCCGGCCGGGCACCTGCCGCACGAGGTGCCCGTCCGTCGTCGCCGCACGAGGTGCCCGTCCGTCGTCGCCGCACGAGGTGCCCGTCCGTCGTCGCCGCACGGTCGCACTGCAGTGACCGGATCCGGTCAGGTAACCGGCCGCCTCCCCCGGTCGCTCAGCCGTCCCAGACCTCCCTGTGGCCGTGGGCTGCGCCGACGAGGGCCTCGATCGCGTCCACGGCGCTGCCGTCGTGGTCGCTGCCGGCCGTACCCCTGCCGGTCTGGACATTGGCCGTGCGGTCGACCTCGAGCCAGGAGTCGGCGTGGGAGTTGTCGATCACGGTGATCAGGCTGTCGTTCGCGGCCGCGGGTACCGCGCCGGCGCCGAGCAGCGCCGCGGCGAGGACCGCCGCCCGCCCGAGCCGGGATGCGGTACCGCTCACACGCCCACGCCCTCGGGGGTGAGCCGCTCGCGGGCGATGTTGCGCTTCCAGCAGGCTGGTGGCGGTAGCGACGGGGCCGTTTCTGGTCCTCCAGGATCACACCGGAGGCACCGATGCGCTCCAGCCCCTCGACGACATGACAGGCGACCTCGGGGTCGACGTACCCGTCGTCGACGTCGACCAGCAGATGATGGTGCGGGAACGCGCCCCGCAGCCGCTGGACGAAGGCCACCATGTCGGGCCAGGCGATGAAGCCGATGTCCGGCAGCCCGTAGTACGACGCCGCGAATCCGAAGCCCGAGACGAACATGCCGTCGTAGTGCTTGGCCGCGATCGACGCCGAGTACATGTCGTACACACCGATCAGCGGCGTGGTCCCGGGCCCGGCGATGCGCTCGCGCAGCTGTTTACCGTAAGTCAACGTCCGGCTCCTCCTGTGGGTGGGTGACACGGAGCAAATGGGCTACCGCGCCTGACGCTCTTTACCAAAACAAGAGCGTCTCTAGAAATTCACATGACCATTCATGTACGCGAGCTTTACTCGCCCCAATGGAGGAACCGGTTCACCGCAGAAACGTTCCTGAGTCGCTCGCCTCCGGCTCAACCCGCTTGAAGCGCCGGGCCGGTGACCGTAGCCTCGCCGGGCATGAACGCCGTTCCCGCGCTCCTGGACCATCTCGTCCTCGCCACGCCCGATCTGGCCGCGACCGTCGCCGACTTCACCCGGCGCACCGGAGTGACCCCCGCGCCCGGCGGTGTCCACCTGGGGCTCGGCACCCGCAACCACCTGGTGGGGCTGGGCGGCCGGAGCTACCTGGAGATCCTCGGGCCCGACCCGGAGCAGCCGGAGCCGGCCGGGCCCCGGCCGTTCGGCGTCGACCTGCTGACCGGGCCACGCACCCTGACCTGGGCGATCAGCCCGCCCGACCTGGACACGGCGGTCACGGCGGCCCGCGCGCGGGGCTACGACCCCGGGCCCGTCCGCCCGATGAGCCGCCGCACCCCCGACGGGACCGTGCTGCGCTGGCGGCTGACCGACGGCGACTGCGCGCACCCCTCCGGTCTGGTGCCGTTCCTGATCGACTGGGGCGACTCGCGCCACCCGGCCGCCTCGGGCCTGCCCCTCACCCCGCTGCTGGAGGTGACGGCCACGGTGCCCGACCCGGAGGAAGTGCGCGGGCCGCTCGCGGCCCTGGGCACGGGCCTGACCCTCGCCGCGGGCCCGGCCGCGCTCTCCTTCACCCTGGACACCCCGAACGGCCCGGTCACCTTCGGCTGAGAAACAGCGGCCCGGGGACCAGGGAAAAGGGAGCGGGGCGGCGTCAGCGCGATCGGCTGGAGCAGGGGCAGGCAGCCGACGACCGCGCGCGGCAGGCAGTCGGCGACCGCGCGCAGGCTCGGAGCCCGGGGCTCAGGGCCCCGGGGCTCGGGGCTCGGGGCTCGGGGCTCGGGGCTCGGGGCTCGGGGCTCGGGGCTCGGGGCTCGGGGCTCGGGGCTCCGGGAGCCTCGAGGTCGCCGCCGGTGTGGCCGATTCCTTCAAGACCTGCCCTCCACCCCCCTCCTACCGTGACCTCATGACTGCACGATTCGCCGTGATCGGCGTGGTGGCCTCCGACCTGGCCGCCTCACTCGCCTTCTACCGCCGTCTCGGGCTGGCCTTCTCGCCCGGCGCCGAGGAACAGCCTCATGTCGAGGCCGAACTGCCCGGCGGACTGGTGCTCGCCCTGGACACCGAGGAGACCGTCCGCTCCTTCCACCCCGGCTGGCGGCCCCCCGAGGGCGGCGGACGCGTCGGGCTCGCCTTCCGGTGCGGCTCCCCCGCCGAGGTCGACGCCCTGTACGACGGTCTCGTGGCCGCCGGATACCACGGGGAGCTGAAGCCGTGGGACGCCTTCTGGGGGCAGCGGTACGCCACCGTCCACGACCCCGACGGCAACGGCGTCGACCTGTTCGCCCCGCTACCCGCCGCCGAGTAGCTCCCCGAGCGGCGCTCCCGCCAACTCCCGCACCTCGCGGGCGAGATGAGGCTGGTCCGCGTAGCCCGCGCGGGCCGCCGTCTCGGCGTACGGCAACCCGGAGCGGGCCAGCGCCAGCGCGCGCTGCAGGCGCAGGATCCGGGCCAGGGTCTTGGGGCCGTAGCCGAACGCGCCCAGGCACCGGCGGTGCAACGTGCGTGCGGCGACACCGAGTTCGACAGCCGTCGCGGACACCGAGCAGCCCTCGTCCAGACGCTCCACCAGCCGGCGCAGCAGCGGATCGGGGGCCGTCGCTCCCGCGGCCGTGTCCAGGGCGATGTCCTCCAGCGCCGTCGCCGGGTCGGGTGCCGCCTCCAGACGGTCGCACAGCCGGCGGACCCGGGCGGCGGGCCACAGGTCGGCCAACTCCGCACGCTGGTCGCGCAGTTCGTACGCCGGTACGCCGAGCAGGGCGGGCGCGGTGCCGGGGAAGAAGCGGATGCCCGCCCAGGTGCGGTCCGCGCCCTCGGGGTAATAGGGGCGGGTGTCGGGGCCCGCGACCAGCAGCCGGCCCTCGCTCCACAACAGGTCCATGCAGCCGTCCGGGAGGACACCCCGGCGCCCGGCCCCGGTCGGGGTCTTCGTCCACACGACAGCGCCGGCCAGCCGGGACGCCCGTTGCGTGTACACGGGGGCCAGCGTACGTCGCGCCGTGGTGCACCGCGTACGACCGGTCGACGGCGGTCGGTCCGGAGATGCGGGTCCGGCCGGGAACCGCAGTCGGCTGGACAATGCCGGGTCACCTCGGCGCTGACAGCCGGCCCGCACGACACCGGTCCGTCTCGGCGGTAGCGGCCGGGCGGGTACCCGAGGCGGGCGTCCGAGTCGAGGCGGGCGCCGGTGTGAGAGCCGGCCTGGAGGGCCCCGGTCAACAGGGCTGTCACCAGTCCACAGGGCCGACGGACCACCGGTCACCGATCCGCAACACCACCGGCCACCGGACCGCAGAACAGCCGGTCGCCGGTCGACCGTCGCCAGTCGCCAGTCGCCAGTCGCCCATCGTCCGTGATCGTCGACAGTCGTCCGTCGTCCGTCGTCCGTCGACAGTCGTCCTCCGCCAATCACGGGTCGCCGGTCGGCAGCCGCCGGTCGGCAGTCGGCAGTCGGCAGTCGGCAGTCGGCAGTCGGCAGTCGCCAGTACGCAGAACCGTGCCGCTCCGCCGCTCACTGAGCCTGCGGTGGTGTGCTCCCGTGGTCCTCGTGGGTGTCTGCGTCGGCATGGTGTGCGGGGTGGTGGTGCGGGTTCTTCGCGTGGGTGCGCAGGCGGGCCGTGACGTCTTCCGGGGGCAGGAAGCGGGACCAGCGCTCGGGGAACTCGGAGGGCATGTCCAGGTCGTCGGGGTCTGCTTCGCGGGCCGCAGCCGTCCGGGCGACGTACTCGGCGACCTGTGCCTCGCGCATCCGCTCGTTCGCCTCGCGGGCCGCGGCCGTGGCGGCGGCCGGCCAGACCCGGTCGATGGCCGCGTTCACTGCCGCGCCGACGAGGACGGCGAAGGCGGACACACCGATCCACAGCAGGACGGCGACGGACGCGGCGAGGGAGCCGTAGATCGTGGCGCCCTCGATGGTGTGCACGAGGTAGATGCGGAGCAGGAAGCTGCCGAGGACCCACATGGCGAGGGCGACGAGGGCGCCGGGGACGTCCTCGATCCACGGGGAGCGGACCGGCACGGACACGTGGTACAGGGTCGTCAGGAAGGCGATGGACAGGACGATGACGACCGGCCAGTACAGGACCTGGACCAGCGTCGCCGACCAGGGCACCACCCGCACCACCGCGTCCGGGCCCGCCACCATCAGCGGCAGCGCCACCGAACCGATCAGCAGCGCCACGATGAACAGCAGGAACGACATCATCCGCGTCTTGACGATGCCGCGGACGCCGTCGAGGCCGTACATGACGGTGATGGTGTCGATGAAGACGTTCACCGCGCGGGAGCCGGACCACAGGGCGAAGACGAAGCCGATCGAGATGACGTCGGGCCGGCCCTTCATCACGTCGTGCAGGATCGGCTCGGTGATCTCGTTCACACCCTTGTCGGACAGGACCGTCCGGGAGGCGTCGAGGATGTTGGTCTCGAGGCTGCTGATGGTGTGGGCACCGGTCCAGGTGTCGACGTACGCGAGCAGCCCGATGAGGCAGAGCAGCAGTGGTGGCACGGACAGCAGCGTGAAGAACGCCGCCTCGGCCGCCAGGCCCAGGATGCGGTACTCCATGCAGGAGTTGACGGTGTCCTTGAGCAGCAGCCAGGCCGTCCTGCGCTTGGAGACGTTCCGGTAGAGGGCTCTGGCCCGGTGGAGGCGACCGGCGGGCCGCGCGGGGGGTTCACTTGCTGGCTGCACGACCCAACGGTATCCGCAGCACCGCACCGTCCTCACCTTCCGGGGCGGGTGAGCGGGTCCGGTGCCCCGTCCCGCGCCGCTGTGCCACGCTGGAGGCCATCACCACCTCCGTCCCGGGTAGGTTCGCAATCATGGCAGGCAGCTCCACCCACACCGTGACGAACCAGCCGCCCCCGCTGGTCGGCTACGACCTCTTCACCGCCGACCGGGCGCTCGTGGACGCCGTCGAGCGGTACACCGTTCCGGGTGTGCTGGACGAGGTGCGCGCGGAGCTGTCCGCGCTGGGCCGCTCGGCCGGCTCAGCGCAGGTGCAGGAGTGGGGGGCGCGGGCGAACGAGAACCCGCCGCGGTTGCGCACCCACGACCGTTATGGTCACCGGATCGACGAGGTCGACTTCGACCCGGCCTGGCACCGGCTGCTGGGCAAGGGGGTCGGGGCGGGGCTGACCGCGGCCTGGGCGCGGCCCTGCGGGCATGTGCGCCGGGCGGCCGGGTTCCTGATCTGGACGCAGGCCGAGGCGGGCAACTGCTGTCCGCTGTCGATGACGCACGCGGCCGTGCCCGCGCTGCGGGCCGACCCGGAGCTGGCGGCGCAGTGGGAGCCGCGGCTGACGTCGACGATCTACGACCGCGCGCTGCGGCCCGCCGGACAGAAGCCCGGCGCCCTCTTCGGCATGGCCATGACGGAGAAGCAGGGCGGCAGCGACGTACGGGCGAACAGGACCGAGGCCCGGCCGCTCGCCGAGGCCGGCACGTACACGCTGACCGGGCACAAGTGGTTCTGCTCGGCGCCGATGTCCGACGGCTTCCTGGTGCTCGCCCAGGCGCCCGGCGGCCTCACCTGCTTCCTCGTCCCGCGTGTCCTCGCGGACGGCTCTCGCAACGTGTTCCTGCTCCAGCGGCTGAAGGACAAGCTGGGCAACCGGTCCAACGCCTCGGCCGAGGTCGAGTTCGACCGGACCTGGGCGCGCCGGGTGGGCGAGGAGGGGCGCGGGGTGCGGACCATCATCGAGATGGTCACCGCGACGCGGCTGGACTGCGCGCTCGGCTCGGCGGGCCTGATGCGGCAGGCGGTGGCGCAGGCCGTGCACCATTGCGCCTACCGGGAGGCGTTCGGCGGAAGACTGATCGACAAGCCGCTGATGCGCAACGTCCTCGCCGATCTCGCGCTGGAGTCCGAGGCCGCGACGGCGCTCGCGCTGCGGCTGGCGGCCGCCTACGACGACGGCGGCGAGCGGGAACGCGCCTTCCTGCGGCTCGCGGTGCCGGCCGCGAAGTACTGGATCACCAAGCGCTGTGCGCCCGTTGTGGTGGAGGCCGCGGAGTGCCTCGGCGGCAACGGCTACGTCGAGGAGTCCGGGCTGCCCCGGCTGGTACGGGAGTCGCCGCTGAACTCCGTGTGGGAGGGCGCCGGGAACGTCCAGGCGCTGGACGTGCTCCGGGCGTTGCAGCGCGGGCCCGGAGCGCTGGACGCCTGCCTGACCGAGATCGGGCAGGCGCACGGTGCCGACCACCGCCTGGACCGGGCGGTGAAGGACCTGTTCACCGAGCTGGCCGACCTTGACGGCATCGAGGGCCGCGCCCGCCGCCTGGTGGAGCGGCTCGCGCTGGTCCTCCAGGGCGCCCTGCTGGTCCGGCACGCCCCGCCGCAGGTCGCGGACGCGTTCTGCGCCTCCCGCCTGGGCGGGGATCACGGCGCGTCCTACGGCACCCTGCCGACGGGCCTGGACCTGGAAGCGGTGGTGGAACGCGCGCGCCCTGTGCTCTGAGACAGGGGGGCGGCCCCGCCGGCTCGGGGGCGCGGGGCTGTGCGGATCGGCCGGGCCCCCGGAAGGGACGGGGTGGTGCTGCGCCGACACGGCACCACCCCGGGGGGTCAAGTCTCGGCCAGTCCCGATAAGTTCACCAGGGTTGCAGGGGGTTGCAACTTGTTTGGCCTCACGTGTGCGGAGTGTGTACCTCCGCCCGGTCCGGAGCGGCAGTATGTGAGGCACAGCCGGGCCGGAAACCGCCGCCGGTGCGGCTTGACAAGTATGTTCGAAGCCCTTTTCCGGGAGGACCCCAGTGGCGAACCCGCCGATGAACGTGGCGCGCCTGGCCGCCGTGGACGCGGCGCAGGCGGCACGGGTGCTGAGCGAGGTGCGCGCGGCCACGCTCGCCGGTCAGCGTGCGCGGATCGCGCCGCGGCCGGTGATCGAGCAGTCCTGGGGGCGCATGCTGCGCAGCGGCGTGGATCCCGATCACGACTTCAGGTCGGGTCTGCTCCCGTCGGACGAGGTGCGGCGCCGGCGTGAGGAGTCACCGCTGCGCCATGTCCTGCCCGTGCTGCGCGAGGGTCTGCTTTCGGTCGCGGACGTGGCCCAGCACATCATGGTCGTCGCGGACGCCGACGGCCGCGTGCTGTGGCGGGAGGGTGCCGCGCCGGTGCTGCGCAAGGCCGACGGTCTGGGGTTCGAACTCGGCGCGGACTGGCGGGAAGAAGTCGTCGGTACCAACGGGGTGGGGACCCCGGCGGTCGTACGCCGGCCCGTACAGGTCTTCGCCGCCGAGCACTTCGTCCGCTCGCACGCCTCGTGGACCTGTACGGGCGCCCCGATCACCGATCCCAGGGACGGCCGGCTGATCGGTGTCGTGGACGTCAGCGGCCCGCTGGAGACGATGCATCCGGCGACCCTGGCCTGGGTGGACGCGGTGGCCAAGCTCGCCGAGGCGCGTCTGAGGGAGTTGCATGTGGACTCGCTCGAGCGGCTGCGGTCGGTGGCGGCGCCGGTGCTGGCCCGGCTGGAGGGGCGGGCACTGGCGGTGGACCGGGACGGCTGGTCGGCGGCCGTGTCCGGGATGCCGTACGTACGGCGGGTCGCGTTGCCCAAGTCGCTCTCGCCGGGCCTGAGATGGCTGCCGTCGCTGGGGTCGTGCGCGGTGGAGCCGCTGGCCGGGGGCTGGTTGCTGCGGGCGACGGAGGAAGTGCCGGGCGGGGCCGCCCGGGTCGTGCTGGACCTGGCCAGGGCGGCCCGCAGCACCCTGACGGTGACCGGTTCGGCGGGTTCCTGGACGCGTGAACTCAGTCCCCGCCACGCGGAGTTGATCTTCCTGCTCGCCGAGCACCGTTCGGGCCGGGGTGCGGCAGCGCTCGCCGGGGATCTGTTCGGGGATCCCTCACGCACGGTGACGGTTCGGGCCGAGATGTCGCGGATCCGACGGTATCTCGGGGAGCTTCTGCAACACCGGCCGTATCGTTTCTGCGACGATGTGGAGATCGAGGTGCTGCTCCCCGACGACCCCCGTGACCTGCTGATTTCCTCGACGGCACCGGCGATCGCGCGCCGTCGGACGGTTTCGCACGGCGACGGGAGCGGCACGGCCTGACGGTGTCTTCCGCGTATTTGCGGGGTCTTCGCCCTGCGCGGGCCGTTACTGCCGTAGCATCCCCTGAGGGCCTCCCCAGCCGTGCCACGGGTCAACATCCGGATCATCAGGCGCAGTTGGCCCGCCTCGGCCCGCTGGGCCGTCCGGAGGCGACGGAGCCCTGGAAGAGGGGACGAGATGAAGCATCGCGGCAGACACCGGCGGCGCAGACGGGGCGCCGCACTACGCGCGGTCCTGGCCGGGACCGCACTGGCCCTCACCGCGACCGCCACCCTGATCAGCGTCTCGCAGGCGGACGTCACCGACAGCCCCGGCGCGCTCAAGCCCCTCTCCTCCCCGGCGGACACCGGCCGGCTGCGGCTCCAGGAGCAGCTGGTCCCCACCCGCACGCTCGACCGGCTGTCCGCGGCGATGGGCGGCACGGTCGGCGTGGACGACGTACTGGCGAGCGCCGACCACGCGATGCGCGCGGGCGACGACTGCTCCTCCGCCGACCACGCATCCCTGCCCGTCGACCCGGCCGCCACCCGCGCCTACTGCTGGGACCCGGCGGACACCACCGCCACCGCCTGGCGGCCCGCCTCGGTCACCGGCTCCGGGGACGCCGCCGACGACGGCGCCTTGGGCACGCACCGGGTGCTGCTCGCCGGCTGGACCCACAGCACCACCGCCGGCCGAGTTGCCGAGCGCGGTCTCGCCCGGGTCGCGTTCGTGAACGCCGACGACCTCGCCCACCTCGCCTACCGCTGGGTGCTGCTGGTGGTGCCGGGCGACGGCGGCCGCGACTACCGGGGCCTGGTCTCCGGGGTTTCGGGGATGGTCTGGTACCAGGACAAGCTGCTGGTCACCGCCAGGGAGGGCAGCGCCGACGCGCTCTACGTCTACGACCTGCACCGCATCCAGCGCACCACGGTCGACGGGCCCGCGATCGGCAGGGTGTCCGGCGGATGGTCCGCGGACGGCTATCAGTACGTGATGCCCGCGGTCGGCTCGTACCGCTTCACCGCCGGCCGCTGCGCCCCCTCCGCGGCGCCCTGCCCCGGCGCGCTCGCCCTGGACCGCAGCAGCACGCCGGGCAGCCTGGTGGCCGCCGAGTGGACCGCGCCCGGCGGCGACCTGAAGGCCCGGTTGTGGCGGTACGCGTTCAGCACCGCCCCCGGGCGCGGCGGGCTGCTCGCCACGGACGCCGCAGGACAGGTGAGTGCGGTGGAGGAGTACCGGACCCGGGCCACCGGGATCCGGGGCGTGCTGTCGTACCGGGAGGCCGGTGCGGACCATCCGTCCTGGTATGTGGGACATCTGCCCGGCTCGCGGGACGGGCACGGCAGTCTGTGGCGGCAGGACGGCACCGGGGCGAAGGCGGCCCATTGCGGGGCGGACACCTCGCACCGCTGCTGGGCCGAGGCGGCGGGCTCGCTGTCGTACTGGCGGCAGACCGGCGAGGTGTGGTCGCTGTCGGACCGCATGCTGTTCGCGCTGCCGCTGACCGAACTCGACCACTCGCTGAACTGAGCCCCGCCACCGGAGCCGGACCGCTCCGCTCGCCGGACCGAGCCCGCCACCGAGCCAAGCCGTAGCCGGACCACTTTCCGAGCCGAGCCGCCACCCGGACCACTCACTGGACCGAACCGCCGCCACCCGGACCGCTCGCTGGACCGAACCGCCGCCTGCCGGACCGCTTCCTGGACCAGCCGCCGCCCCGGACCGGACCGTTCCCCGGACCGGGCCCGGGGTGGTCCGGGCGATCGACAGATTCGCGCCGGGATGGTTCTCTGGCCCGCATGAGCAGCGTCCCTGTCACCACCTGGTCCCTGGAGCAGACGTCCCCGGCCGACCTCCTGCCCGCCGCCGCGCCCGAGGGCGACGTACGGATCGTGCGCGCCGAGGTCCCCTCCCCCGAGTTCAGCCGTTTCCTCTACGCCTCGGTCGGCGGCGACATCCACTGGACCGACCGGCTGGGCTGGACGTACGCCCGGTGGCAGGAGCACCTGGAGCGGCCCGGTGTGGAGACCTGGGTGGCCTACGACCAGGGCACCCCGGCCGGCTATGCGGAGCTGGAGGCGCAGGACGAGGGCGCCGTGGAGATCGTCTACTTCGGTCTGGTCCCCGCCTTCCGCGGCCGGCGCATCGGCGGGCATCTGCTCTCGTACGGCGCGGCCCGCGCCTGGGACCTGGCCGAGCGGTGGCCGGGACGGGCCCCGACGAAGCGCGTGTGGCTGCACACGTGCAGCAAGGACGGCGAGTTCGCCATGGACAACTACCAGCGGCGGGGTTTCCGGCTGTTCGACACCAAGGTGGAGCTGGAGCCGGACACGGCGGCGCCCGGTCCGTGGCCCGGGGCGTACCCCGCCTGATACCCCGCCCGACCTGGCGGGACAAGCCTTCGGACAGCGCATGTGAGCGACGACACCCTTGTTTCACATTTCGAGACCAGGATGTCCGAATGCTGGATAAAGCTGGACTGTGTCCAGAACGCCGTGACACGCTTCCGCCATGTCTGGAACTGGAATTGCCTTGGTGAGTCGGCGGCACGTCGATCTCGGCCGCATGTCCAGCGCCATCTGTCCGGCGAGCTGAGCCCACCAGCACCGCCGCACTCCCCGCACCTGATTTCTGCCGCGCAATGATGCGCAACCATGCCCGCGTGCGCTCGTATGCGCAGGTCAGAGCAGCATTCCGCCTGTCCCGAAGGACGTAGAACCATGGCCGCCACCCCACAGAACCCCGCCGCATCCGCGCCCCGCCGCAAGGTGAGTCGTCACCGTGGTGAAGGTCAGTGGGCCGCGGGGCACTTCACCCCGCTCAACGGCAACGAGCAGGTCAAGAAGGACGACGACGGTCTCAATGTGCGGACACGCATTGAGACGATCTACTCCAAGCGCGGTTTCGACTCGATCGACCCCAGCGACCTGCGCGGACGCATGCGCTGGTGGGGTCTGTACACCCAGCGCAAGCCCGGGATCGACGGCGGCAAGACCGCGGTCCTGGAACCGGAGGAGCTGGACGACTCGTACTTCATGCTGCGCGTGCGCATCGACGGCGGTGCGCTCACCACGCGGCAGCTGCGGGTGATCGGCGAGATCTCGCAGGAGTTCGCGCGCGGCACCGCGGACATCACCGACCGGCAGAACGTCCAGTACCACTGGATCCAGATCGAGAACGTGCCCGAGATCTGGGAACGGCTGGAGGCCGTGGGCCTGTCCACCGTCACCGCCTGCGGTGACACCCCGCGTGTGATGATCGGCTCCCCGGTGGCGGGCATCGCCGAGGACGAGATCATCGACGGCACGCCGGCGCTGGAGGAGATAAAGCGCCGGGTCCTGAACAACAAGGCGTACTCGAACCTCCCCCGCAAGTTCAAGACGGCCATCTCGGGTTCGCCGCTGCTGGACGTGGTGCACGAGATCAACGACGTGGCGTTCGTCGGGGTGCGGCACCCCGAGCACGGCCCGGGCTTCGACGTGTGGGTCGGCGGCGGCCTGTCCACCAACCCCAAGCTGGGGGTGCGGCTCGGCGCCTGGGTGCCCGTCGACGAGGTGCCGGACGTCTACGAGGGCGTCATCTCGATCTTCCGTGACTACGGCTACCGCCGGCTGCGCAACCGCGCCCGGCTGAAGTTCCTCGTCGCCGACTGGGGCGCGGAGAAGTTCCGTCAGGTGCTCCAGGACGAGTACCTGAAGCGCGAGCTGGCCGACGGGCCCGCTCCCGAGCAGCCCGTGCAGCAGTGGCGCGACCACATCGGTGTGCACCGGCAGAAGGACGGCCGGTTCTACGTCGGCTTCGCCCCGCGGGTCGGCCGGGTCGACGGCGCCACGCTCACGAAGATCGCCGACCTCGCCGAGGCGCACGGTTCCGGCCGGGTGCGCACCACCGTCGAGCAGAAGATGATCGTCCTCGACGTCGCGCAGGACAAGGTCGACTCGCTGGTCGAGGGCCTGGAGGCGCTGGACCTGACCGCGCGGCCGTCCACCTTCCGGCGCGGCACCATGGCCTGCACCGGCATCGAGTTCTGCAAGCTCGCCATCGTCGAGACCAAGCAGCGCGGCTCCCAGCTGATCGACGAACTCGAGCGCCGGCTGCCGGACTTCGACGAGCCGATCACCATCAACCTCAACGGCTGCCCGAACGCCTGTGCCCGTATCCAGGTCGCCGACATCGGCCTGAAGGGCCAACTGGTCCTCGACGACCAGGGCGAGCAGGTCGAGGGCTACCAGGTGCACCTCGGCGGCGCCCTCGGCCTCGAGGCCGGCTTCGGCCGCAAGGTGCGCGGTCTGAAGGTCACCTCGCAGGAGCTGCCCGACTACATCGAGCGGGTCCTCAAGCGCTTCCAGGCGGAGCGCGAGGACGGCGAGCGGTTCGCCGCCTGGGCTTCCCGGGCCTCTGAGGAGGCTCTGTCGTGAGCGAGCGTGCCGCGCCCTTCTACTGCCCCTACTGCGGTGAGGAGGACCTGCGTCCGGGCGAGCAGGGTCACGGCGCCTGGGAATGCGGGGCGTGCAACCGCGCATTCCAGCTGAAGTTCCTCGGGCTGCTCGCCCGGGGGCTGCAGCGAGCCGACAACGGAGGGGATGAGCGGATATGACGACGGCTCAGGAACAGCGTACGGCCGAGGAGCTGAAGGCGCTCGCCGAGCAGGCGGGCCGTGAGCTGGAGGACGCCTCCGCCCTGGAGATCCTGAAGTGGGCGGTGGACACCTTCGGCACGAAGTTCTGCGTCACCTCCTCCATGGAGGACGCCGTGGTCGCCCATCTCGCCTCGCGCGTGCGCGAGGGCGGGGCCGCCGTGGACGTCGTCTTCCTCGACACCGGCTACCACTTCCCGGAGACCATCGGCACCCGGGACGCCGTCGAGGCGGTGATGGACGTCAACGTCATCACCCTCACGCCGAAGCAGACGGTCGCCGAACAGGACGCGGAGTACGGCCCCCGGCTGCACGACCGCGACCCCGACCTGTGCTGCGCCCTGCGCAAGGTCAAGCCGCTCGAAGAGGGCCTGAAGGGCTATCAGGCCTGGGCGACCGGGCTGCGCCGCGACGAGTCCCCGACCCGGGCGAACACCCCGGTCGTCGGCTGGGACGAGAAGCGGCAGAAGGTCAAGATCTCCCCGATCGCCCGCTGGACGCAGGACGACGTGGACGCCTACGTCGCCGAACACGGCGTCCTCACCAACCCGTTGCTGATGGACGGCTACGCCTCCATCGGCTGTGCCCCGTGCACCCGCCGGGTCCTCGAGGGCGAGGACGCGCGGGCCGGCCGCTGGGCGGGCCGCGCCAAGACCGAGTGCGGGCTGCACGGATGACGACGAACACAGCCGCTCACACGGCGGCCGCGGCTACGGCTGCTGCTGTGACGGAAGCGACCAATGCGACCCAGGAGAACCACGTGACGAGCGGAGCCACCGTCTGGCTCACGGGTCTGCCGAGCGCCGGCAAGACCACCATCGCGTACGAGCTGGCCGGCCGGCTGCGCGGCGAGGGCCACCGCGTCGAGGTGCTCGACGGTGACGAGATCCGCGAGTTCATCTCGGCGGGTCTCGGCTTCAGCCGCGAGGACCGGCACACCAACGTGCAGCGCATCGGCTTCGTCGCCGAACTGCTCGCCCGCAACGGCGTCAAGGCGCTGGTGCCGGTGATCGCGCCGTACGCGGACAGCCGCAGCGCGGTGCGCGAGCGGCACGCGCAGAACGCCACGCCGTACCTGGAGATCCACGTGGCGACGCCCGTCGAGGTGTGCAGCGTCCGCGATGTGAAGGGGCTGTACGCCAAGCAGGCCGCGGGCGAGCTGACCGGACTCACCGGGGTCGACGACCCGTACGAGGAGCCCCGGACCCCGGACCTGCGCATCGAGTCCCACAACCAGACCGTGCAGGAGTCCGCGGCGTCCGTGTACGCCCTGCTGAGCGAGAGGGGACTGGCATGACCACCGTCGCCGAGTCCGCGACCGGCGGCGAGGGTACGGACAGCCCGTACGCCCTGTCGCACCTGGACGCGCTGGAGTCCGAGGCCGTGCACATCTTCCGTGAGGTGGCGGGCGAGTTCGAGAACCCGGTGATCCTGTTCTCCGGGGGCAAGGACTCCATCGTCATGCTGCACCTGGCGCTGAAGGCGTTCGCGCCGTCCGCGGTCCCCTTCTCGCTGCTGCATGTGGACACGGGACACAACTTCCCCGAAGTCCTTGACTACCGGGACCGTGTGGTGGCCGCCCATGGGCTGCGCCTGCATGTGGCCTCCGTCCAGGACTACATCGACCGGGGTGTGCTCAGGGAACGTCCCGACGGCACCCGCAACCCGCTGCAGACGCTGCCGCTGACGGAGAAGATCCAGAGCGAGAGGTTCGACGCCGTCTTCGGCGGCGGCCGCCGTGACGAGGAGAAGGCCCGCGCCAAGGAGCGGGTGTTCTCGCTGCGCGACGAGTTCTCCCAGTGGGACCCGCGCCGCCAGCGCCCCGAGCTGTGGAACCTGTACAACGGCCGGCACGCCCCGGGCGAGCACGTCCGTGTCTTCCCGCTGTCGAACTGGACCGAGCTGGACGTGTGGCAGTACATCGCCCGCGAGGACATCGAGCTGCCGCAGATCTACTTCGCGCACGAGCGTGAGGTGTTCGCCCGCGGCGGCATGTGGCTGACCGCCGGCGAGTGGGGCGGCCCCAAGGACGGCGAGAGCGTGGAGAAGCGGCTCGTGCGCTACCGCACGGTCGGTGACATGTCCTGCACGGGCGCGGTGGACTCCGAGGCCACCACGCTGGACGCCGTGATCGCCGAGATCGCCGCCTCCCGGCTCACCGAGCGGGGCGCGAGCCGTGCCGACGACAAGCTGTCCGAGGCCGCGATGGAAGACCGCAAGCGCGAGGGGTACTTCTAGCCATGAGCACGACCACGACCGAGGCGCTCTCGGCCACCACGCTGCTGCGGTTCGCCACCGCCGGCTCCGTCGACGACGGCAAGTCCACGCTCGTCGGGCGGCTGCTGCACGACTCCAAGTCGGTCCTGGCCGACCAACTGGAGGCCGTGGAGCGCGCCTCGGCGAGCCGCGGGCAGGAGGCACCCGACCTCGCGCTGCTCACCGACGGCCTGCGCGCCGAGCGGGAGCAGGGCATCACCATCGACGTGGCCTACCGCTACTTCGCCACGCCCCGGCGCCGGTTCATCCTGGCCGACACGCCGGGCCATGTGCAGTACACCCGCAACATGGTCACGGGCGCCTCCACGGCCGAGCTGACCGTGATCCTGGTCGACGCCCGCAACGGCGTGGTCGAGCAGACCCGCCGGCACGCGGCCATCGCCGCGCTGCTGCGTGTCCCGCACGTGGTCCTCGCGGTCAACAAGATGGACCTCGTCGCCTACGAGGAGCGGGCCTTCGCCGCGATCGCCGAGGAGTTCACGGCGTACGCGACCGAGCTGGGCGTCCCCGAGGTCACCGCGATCCCGATCTCGGCGCTCGCCGGTGACAACGTGGTGGAGCCGTCCGCGAACATGGACTGGTACGGCGGCCCGACCGTCCTGGAGCACCTGGAGACGGTGCCGGTCAGCCACGACCTGACGCACTGCCACGCCCGGCTGCCCGTGCAGTACGTGATCCGGCCGCAGACCGCCGAGCACCCCGACTACCGGGGCTACGCGGGCCAGATCGCGGCCGGCACCTTCCGCGTCGGTGAGCCGGTCACGATCCTGCCGTCGGGCCGGACCACGAAGATCTCCGGCATCGACCTGCTGGGCGAGCCGGTCGACGTGGCATGGACGACGCAGTCGGTGACGATCCTGCTCGAGGACGACGTCGACGTCTCGCGCGGCGATCTGATCGTGCCGACGAAGGACGCGCCGGCCACCACCCAGGACGTGGAGGCGACCGTGTGCCACGTGGCCGACGCCCCGCTGACCGTCGGGCACCGCGTGCTGCTCAAGCACGGCACCCGCACGGTCAAGGCGATCGTGAAGGACATCCCGTCCCGGCTCACGCTGGCCGACCTGTCCCTGCACCCGCACCCAGGGCAGCTCGTCGCCAACGACATCGGCCGGGTGAAGATCCGTACCGCCGAGCCGCTGCCGGTCGACTCCTACGCCGACTCGCGGCGCACCGGCTCGTTCATCCTGATCGACCCCGCCGACGGCACCACGCTCACCGCGGGCATGGTCGGCGAGTCGTTCGCCGCCCCCGAGCCGGTCAAGGACGCGGCCGACGACGACGGCTGGGACTTCTGAGCATGAACCCGACCGATGTCTATTCGACGTTCGCGAAGGAGGGCGGCCGCATCGGCAGCGGCGCCCTCGGCAGCGGGCAGGGCGGAGTGGCCCGATGTGTGTGCTGACGTACGCGCACCGCTTGCGCGCCCTCACCCCCCACCGCAGTAGACGAAGACCTGCCGACCTCCCGGCCACGACCTGAAAGACCGTGACCGCCGGGCCAACGAGAGGAAGACCTCCCGTGCCTGCCATCCGCTCCAAGCTTGTGCGTCGCGGGGTAGCCGCGCTCGCCGCGCTCCCGCTGCTCACTCTCGCCGCCTGCGGTTACGGTTCCCACGCCAAGAACGACGACACCGCCAAGATCGCCTCCGGGGCCAAGAAGATCGACGGCCTCGACACCGTGAAGATCGGTTACTTCGGCAACCTGACGCACGCCACCGCGCTGGTCGGCCGTCAGCGGGGCATCTTCCAGAAGGAGCTGGGCGCCACCAAGGCGGACTACGCGACCTTCAACGCCGGTCCCTCCGAGATCGAGGCCCTGAACTCCGGCTCCATCGACATCGGCTGGATCGGGCCCTCCCCCGCGATCAACGGCTACACCAAGTCGAACGGCAAGAGCCTGAGGATCATCGGTGGTTCGGCGTCCGGCGGGGTGAAGCTGGTCGTGAACGCGAAGAAGATCACGTCCCTCAAGGACGTCAAGGGCAAGAAGATCGCCACCCCGCAGCTGGGCAACACCCAGGACGTGGCGTTCCTCAACTGGGCGGCCGAGCAGGGCTGGAAGATCGACCCGCAGAGCGGCAAGGGCGATGTCACGGTCGTCCGCAGCGACAACAAGGTGACCCCGGACGCCTTCAAGGCGGGCTCCGTCGACGGCGCCTGGGTGCCGGAGCCGACCGCGTCCAAGCTGGTCGCCGAGGGCGGCAAGGTACTGCTCGACGAGTCCTCCCTGTGGCCGGACAAGAAGTTCGTCATCACGAACATCATCGTGCGCCAGGCCTTCCTCAAGGAGCACCCGAAGGCCGTCGAGGCCGTGCTGAAGGCCTCCGTCGAGACCAACAAGTGGATCAACGCCAACCCCGGCCAGGCGAAGGCCGCGGCGAACAAGCAGCTGGCCGACGACTCCGGCAAGGCGCTGCCCGCGAAGGTCCTGGACCCGGCGTGGAAGTCCATCCAGTTCACCGACGACCCGCTGGCCGCCACCTTGAACACCGAGGCGCAGCACGCGGTCAAGGCCGGCCTGCTGGCGAAGCCGGACCTGAAGGGGATCTACGACCTGACGATCCTCGACAAGGTCCTCAAGGCCGAGGGTGCGAGCCCGGTCGACGCCGCCGGTCTCGGCACCAGCTGACGCCCCTTCCCGATGACTTCCCAGGAGGTGACGACCATGGCCACGACCCTTGCCGAGGCCGCCCCGTCGGTCGAGTACGCCGCACGCCTCGAACACGTCTCGAAGTCCTATCCGGGACCGGGCGGGCAGCAGCTCGTCCTGGACGACATCAGCCTCGATGTCGCGCCCGGCGAGTTCGTCACCCTCCTGGGGGCCTCGGGCTGCGGCAAGTCCACCCTGCTGAACCTGGTGGCCGGCCTCGATGGGCCGACCGCCGGGTCCATCACCACGGACGGCCGTCCGGCGCTGATGTTCCAGGAGCACGCCCTGTTCCCGTGGCTGACCGCGGGCAAGAACATCGAACTCGCCCTGAAACTCAGGGGGGTTGCCAAGTCCGAGCGGCGCGGCAAGGCCGAGGAGCTGCTCGAGCTCGTCCGGCTGCAGGGCGCGTACGGCAAGCGCGTGCACGAGCTGTCCGGCGGTATGCGCCAGCGCGTGGCGATGGCCCGCGCGCTCGCGCAGGAGAGCAACCTGCTGCTGATGGACGAGCCGTTCGCGGCCCTGGACGCCATCACCCGGGACGTGCTGCACGACGAGCTGACCCGTATCTGGTCCGAGACCGGGCTGTCGGTGCTGTTCG